>CAWBTF010000010.1:0-12543 GCA_963791595.1 uncultured beta proteobacterium
CGATGCGAGCGCGCAGCACACGCAGGCGCGCCGCGTTCGCGGCGTAGCGGCTCAGCGCGTCGGCCAGGTCGCCGGTGGCCTCGCTCGCGCGCACGCACGCTAGCAATGCCGGGCGGAACGCTCCGCAGGCGAGCATCGCGCCGGACAGTGACTCGCCCTGGTGCAGGCGCAGGCTCAACAAGTCGAGCGCACGTGCCGTCGCCGGTGCGGCGCGTTCGCGCAGCGTCTTGATGCTGTCCAGCAGCGTCAGGCCCGAATGCAACATCAGACCGACGTTCTGCGCGAACTGCTCTTCGTCGATGGCGGGCGCGGCGTGCGCTGCGGTGTCGGGCGGATGTCGCGGCGCGGGTGGTGGCCGGGCGGTGTTCGCGGCAGCGCCCGTGCGCGGCAACGGCAGCACGCGGGCCATGTGTTTGTCGGGGCTCACGATGCACTCACCATGACGTGACATCCGCCGCTTCCGCGCTACCACCGGGCTGCGCGTCCGAGCCCAGGCTCAACAGGTCGTACTCGGCGTGCTGCCCCGGCGCCTTGTACTGGTAGGCGTTGCCCCAGGGGTCGAGCGGGATGTCGCGCTTCAGGTACGGGCCGGCCCACTTCGGCGTGTTGGCCGGCGCGCTGCGCAGCGCCGCCAGGCCCTGCTCGGCGTTCGGGTACACGCCCACGTCGAGCCGGTACTGGTCGAGCGCCTGGCCGAACGATTCGATCTGCGCTCTCGCGACCTTGGCGTTGCTCTTGCCCAGCTGGTTGAAGTACTGCGGCGCGACGATCCCCGCGAGCAGGCCGATGATCACCATCACCACCAGCAGTTCGAGCAGCGTGAAGCCGCGCGCGGCGCGACACGTCTCAGGCACAGCGCAGCGGGTGCGTGTCATGTTCGGTTCCGTCCTTCTGCAGCTTCGGGTTGCGCCAATATCGAAGAAATCCCGCCTGGGGTCGAGTGCGGGTGCCAGAGGGTTTTGTTGATCGGCGTCAAACGCGTGGTGCGGGGAAAGCCCGCGCTCGGATGGGTACGGATTCCCCATGCGGGGCATCGCGCGCGCGGCCGGTTTCCCTCGACAGCAAGCCCCGCGGCGGCGCCTTCGCGGGGCTGTGGTTCGGCTCGATTTGCGGCGCATCGAGCCCCCCGCGCGAACGCGGTGGCCGGGTCCGTCTTCCTACTGCATGCCGGGTTCAAGCGGGTCTGCTTGCCTGCGAATTGGGACAAACACCCCATGCCCTTCTGGGGCAAAGCCCTCGCGCGAAAACCCGGACCCGCAGTGGGATTTGATCTGTCACAAGGCCGGCGCCGATGGGGCGAACAAAATGATCGGAGGTCGCGGTTCGGTGGTCCACCCGCTGCAACCCAAATGCCGCAGCGGCCCGGAGAGCGCAGTGTGAACGTCGAGACCATCCAGAGGGCAAAGCAGCAGTGGCAAGCGGCCGTCGACGCCATGCCGCAGCTGATTTGTCTGCTCGACGGCAACGGCCGCGTGGTCCGCGCGAACCGCACACTCGAGCGCTGGGGGCTCGGCAGCGTGGCCACCGTCAACGGCGCGCGCCTGCACGAGGTTCTGCACCCTGGCTGCAACGACCCGGCGTGTTATCTCGATCGTTTTCTCGCCGGAGCCAAATCCGAGCTTGCGAGCAGCCTGCGCGCTCAGCGCGAGGTGCTCGACCCGTTTCTGTCGCGCCACCTGGCGATCCAGGTGCTGCCGCTGCTGAACTGTTCCGAGGCCGACTGCGCACCCTGCGACGTGGCGATCTTCGACGACATCACGGCGTACAAGCTCTTGACGCAGGATCTGGGCACACAGCTCGAGCGCGAGGCCACGCAACTGCGCCTGTCCAGGGAAGAGTTGCGCGCGCTTTCCGCGTCGCGCCTGGGCATGCTGGAAGACGAGCGCAAGCGCATCGCGAGCGATCTGCACGACGGTCTGGGCCAGGCGCTGAGCCTCGTCAAACTCGCGCTCGAAGATGCGTCGCGAGGGCCGTCGGCGGGCACGGGCACCGAGCTGGCCGATGCGCTGAAGCGGCTCGTGTCGAATGTCGCCGATGCCATGCAGGAGGTGCGCCGCATGTCGATGGCGCTGCGCCCATCGACCCTCGACGATCTGGGCATCCTCGCCACGCTGCGCTGGCACTGCCGCGAACTCACGGCGGTCAATTTGGGCGTGGTCATCGAGCAGTCGTTCAACGCGCGTGAAGACCAGGTTCCCGCCGAGCTCAAGCTGCCCATCTACCGCATCGTGCAGGAGGCGACGCACAACATCGTCAAGCACGCGCAGGCGAAGACCCTGCGCGTTGGCCTGAGCTGGGCCGACGGCGAACTGCAGCTGTGCGTGCAAGACGACGGCCGCGGCTTCGATCCGGCCCAAGCGCGGCGCCGCGACGGCGGCATCGCGGGCTTCGGCCTGCTCGGCATGGAGGAGCGCGCGATGTTGTCGGCGGGCCGCTTCGAGTTGTCGTCCAGCCCCGGCCGAGGCACGCGCATCCGCGTCACCTGGAAGTGCGGCGGCGATTCATGACGACCCGCAAGCGCGTCCTCATCGTCGAGGACCACACCCTGTTCCGCGCCGGCCTGCGTGCACTGCTTGCCCAGGATCCGGACATCGAGATCGTCGGCGAGGCCGACAACGGCCGCGACGCGATTCGCCTCGTCGGCACGCTCGCGCCCGACCTGGTCCTGATGGACCTGACGATGCCGGGAATGAACGGCATCGAGGCGATCCGCGAAATCCGGCGGCGCGATACGCGCGCACGCATCCTGGTGCTGACGATTCACAAGACCGACGAATACATCCATGAAAGCCTGCAGGCGGGCGCCGACGGCTACATGCTGAAGGATGCTTCGCACGACGAGCTGTTGACCGCCGTGCAAAGCGTGCTGAGCGGCAAGACCTATCTGAGCCCGGACATTTCAGGCAAGGTTCTGCACCGCTACCTCAGCGCCGGCGCGGCGAACCGCAGCGCGGCAACGAGCCCCTGGGACAGCCTCACCCACCGCGAGAAGGAGGTGCTCAAGCTGGTCGCCGAGGGGCGCCAGAACAAGTACATCGGCGAGTATCTGGCGCTGAGCGTGAAGACGGTGGAGAAGCACCGCTCGAACCTGATGAAGAAGCTCGACCTGCACAACGCCGCGGGCCTGACCGCGTATGCGATCGAGCAGGGCCTGCTGGCTTCTTCGGCCCCTGCATCGCGGCCCTGAGGCGGTCTCCACCACGCGCCATTCGGGCGCGGTGCGTCGCCGACAACCAAGCTTCGCATTGATTGGATTCGCGCGCGCGAGTGCGCAATGACACGCCCGTCGGCGCTCCCTTGAATGGCGGGCGCAACGCGCCCACCCCTACCCGCGCAACTACTGTGCAGACCCAATTCGATCGAGGGTGAAACACCCGGCCGAAGCAGGTATGCAAGCCAGTGCGATCCGGTCGCGTTTCCTGAACACTGCTTCGCAATGCATCGTCGGCGGCTGCCGGCGCGCAGGCGAAGGGTCAACACCTGGAGGGAAGTGCCATGAAGGCGACTCGGTTCTGGAACAGAGGTTTCGACAAGGCCCGACTGGCGCTCGCAATGGCGCTCTCGCTCGGGTTGACGGCTGGCCTCGAAAGGGCCCATTCCGCCGGCGCCGCGGCGCAGCCCGCGGCGGCCAAGGCGACTGCCGGTGACAAGGCAAGCCCCGCCGACAAGATTTTCAAGGACCGCGGCAAGGTGTCGCCGGCCGAGCAGAAGGCGGCAGCGAAGCGTGCCCGGGCGAAGGGCCTGCTGCCGGGCGTGGCAGGCAAACCCGCTGTGAAGGCTGAGGTGGGCGCGGCGGCTGCCGCGCCACTTGCCTTGGCCGTGGCGCCGCCGCCGGGCATCGAAGGCCCGGGCGGGGTTCCGCATTACTTCGGGCCCTATGGCAACTGGGCTTACAGCCCGCTGCCCATGGGGACCATCGCGCAGCTTGTTGTTGTGGATGGCGGCACCGGGTACACCGCTCCGGTCGTGACCATCTCCGACGCTTACGGCACAGGTTCCGGCGCCACCGCGACGGCGGTGGTGGTAGGCGGTGTTATCCAGAGTTTCACTGGCAGCGGCGGCACGGGTTACAGCGCCCCCGTCGTCACCATCACCGATCCCACCGGCACCGGCGCCACGGCGACGGCGGCGATCGGCGGCACGCTCACGGGCGGCATGCGCAAGTTCGTCGACAAGGTGCCCGGCCTGACGCCTGCCGGGGCGAATGCCCTCAGTCAGTACATTCCGCTTGCCGTGCCCGATACGACGTCGTATCCCTTGGTCGGTGCGCCCGGCAGCGCGAACTACAAGCCGGCGTCCGACTACTATGAAATCGCGCTGGTCGAGTATGCCGAGAAGATGCACAGCGACTTGCCACCGACCCGGATGCGCGGTTATGTGCAAGTGGACACGGCAGCGATTCCCGGTGCGGGCATCACGCTGAACCACCCTGGCGGCGGCCAGATCCTGATACCGGGCCGCACCGCTGCCACGTCCACGTTTGTGGACCGCCCGCACTTCCTCGGGCCCACCATCGTCTCGACGAGCAACAAGCCGGTTCGCATCAAGTTCTACAACCTACTTCCCACCGGAGCGGGCGGGGACCTGTTCATTCCCGTCGATGAAACCGTGATGGGCTCGGGCATGGGCCCGGGCACGCAGGCCTACAAGCAGAACCGCGCCACCGTGCACCTGCACGGCAACAACACGGTGTGGATCAGCGACGGCACTCCGCACCAGTGGACGACGCCGGCCGGCGAAAGCACCGCCTACCCGAAGGGCGTGAGCACGCGCAACGTGCCCGACATGGATGGCGGTGCCGCGGGCCCAGGCGTGATGACGTTCTACTACACGAACGCGATGAGCGCGCGCCTGATGTTCTATCACGACCATGCGATGGGAATCACGCGCCTGAACGTCTACGCCGGCGAGGCCGCGGGTTACGTGGTCACGGACCAGGTCGAGCAGGACATGATCAACGGCACCAATGTCTCCGGCGTCAACCCGGGTCTTCTCAAGGTGCTTCCCGACCTCGGCATACCGCTCATCATCCAGGATCGGACCTATGTCGATGCCAACACCATCTTTGCCCAGGACCCGACGTGGAACTGGGGCACCGGGCCCAGAGACGCGACCGGCAGGATCACCGCGGCCGTCACCGGCGACCTCTGGGTTCCGCACGTCTACATGTCGGCGCAAAACCCGTGGGATTTGTCCGGCATGAACGCCTTCGGCCGCTGGCATTACGGCCCCTGGTTCTGGCCGCCGACCGCGACCTGCGTCGATCCGATAGCGCGCTTGCCGCAAGGCTGTATCGACACCGGGCCGGTGACCAATCCGTACTACCAACCGGTTTGCGACGGCCTGCCCGATCCGGTCAATCTCACCTGCACCGCCCCATGGGAGCCGCCGTTGATGCCGGGAACGCCGAACCCGTCGATGCCGGGTGAGGCGTTCAACGACACGCCCATCGTCAACGGCACGGCCTACCCGTACCTCGAGGTGGAGCCCAAGGCGTACCGATTCCGCATCCTGAACGCGGCGAACGACCGGTTCTTCAACCTGCAGCTCTACGTCGCCGCCGACAAGACCACGCCGACGACGGCGGGCAGCGTTGGCACCGTGTTGTGCAGCGGCGGATTCAACCCTCCCGCAGCCGGCAACTGCACCGAGGTCAAGATGATCCCGGCCGCGGGGCTGCCGAACCAACTGGCTGACTTGCCAAGCGGCGTTCCCGATCCGACAACGAAGGGACCCGACTGGATCCAGATCGGCACCGAAGGCGGCTTCCTGCCCAAGCCCGCGGTGGTTCCGAGCCAGCCGATCGGCTGGAACCTGAACCCGACGACGTTCAACTACGGCAACGTGAATCAGCGTTCGCTGCTGCTCGGAACGGCCGAGCGCGCCGACGTGCTGGTCGATTTCAGCGCGTACGCCGGCAAGACGCTGATCCTGTACAACGACGCGCCCGCGGCCTTCCCGGCCGGTGTGCCGAGCTACGACTACTTCACCGGCAATCCGGACCAGCTCGAGACCGGCGGCACGCCGACCACGCAGCCGGGCTACGGGCCGAACATCCGCACCGTGATGCAGATTCGGGTCGGAACGACCGTGACGACGCCCACTCCCGCGGTCACGCTGGCGAACCTCAACACGGTGTTCGCCAAGACGGCCAGCAAGAAGGGCGTGTTCGAGGCATCGCAAGACCCGATCATCCTGCCGCAGTCGACCTACAACTCGGCGTACAACAACACCTTCCCGACCACGGCCACCGGCCAGTACGTCAACTTCATCGAGACCCAGAAGACCTTCGTGCCGATCGACGCCAACGGCGTCAAGCAAGCGACGGCGGTCACGGTGCCGCTGGAGCCCAAGGCCATGCACGACGAGATGGGCGGTGTGTACGACACGCAATTCGGCCGCATGAGCGGGATGCTCGGGCTGACCGATCCCACGCCGACCACCGCCGCGCCTTTCCTGCCCTACAGCTACGCCAGCCCGCCCACCGACGTTCACGTCGGCGCGCAGGCCAAGCAGCTGGGCCTGCTGCCCGACGGCACGCAGATCTGGAAGATCACGCACAACGGCGTGGACACGCACACCATCCACACCCACCTGTTCACGGCGCAGCTGATCAACCGCATCTCGATGGACGGCGGCATCCTGCCGCCCGACGCCAACGAACTCGGCTGGAAAGACACGTTCCGCGTCAACCCGCTGGAGCACACGATCATCGCGATGCGGCCGGTCGTTCCGACGCCTGCTCAGATCCCGTTCGAGGTGCCCAACAGCGTGCGCCTGATCGACCCGACGCTGCCTGAAGGCGCCGTGCTGGTTCCGCCGCCGCCTGCCGGGTGGTTCGACCCTGCCGGAAACCAGATCGGGAGCATCCTCAACCACTACGTCAACTTCGGGTGGGAGTACGTGTGGCACTGCCACATCCTCGCGCACGAAGAGATGGACATGATGCACTCGCTGGTGTTCGCGGTTCCGCCGCGCGCGCCGTCGTCGTTCACTTCGGCGCGCAACGCCGGCAACACGGCCAACGTCCTGAACTGGGTGGACAACTCGCTCAACGAAACCGGCTTCACGATTCAACGGGCCACGGACAGCGCGTTTACCGCGGGCCTGACGACGTTCAACCTCGCGGCGAACGCGACGACGTATACCGACACGGTCGCCGCCGGAACGTATTTCTACCGGATCCGGGCGTCCAACACGGTCGGTGACACGCAGGTGTACGCCGGCTCGCCGCTCGGCTTCCCGACCAAGACCGTCGTGTCCGACTTCGTCACGCCGTCCCTGCCGGCGAATCTGGGAATCACCAAGACCGACGGGGCAACCAGCCGCGGCGCGGGGCCGATCACGTACACCATCGTGGTGAGCAACGCCGGGCCGAACCCGGTGACAGGCGCAACGGTCGCCGACACGCTGCCCGCCATGCTCACCGGCGTGACGTGGACCTGCGCGGCCTCGGCGGGTTCGTCGTGCGCTGCCGCGAGCGGAAGCGGCAACATCGCGACGACGGTGAATCTCGCCGTCGGAAACGGCACCGCGACCTTCACGGTGAATGCGACGCTGCCCACCGGCGTGACCGGTACCCTGACGAACACCGCGACGGTCCGCTGCACCGGCGGGAATCGTCGATCCGTGCCAGACGAACAACATCGCCACCGACACCACCACGATCGTGCAGGGGGCGACCCTGCTCGCGCCGACGAACGTCACCGCGCAACTGGTGTCGTTCGGCACGACTTTGGAGTGAACGACCCGGTGTTGCTCAACTGGACCGACAACAACACCGGCGAGACCGGCTACCGGGTGCAGCGTTGCAGTACCGGCAGTGCGGCATGAACAGACCAACTGGGCGACCGTTGACGACGCTGCCGGCTGGTTCGGTCACCTGCACCCACTCAGCGAATCCTCACAAGCGGGAACAACTACCGCTATCGCGTCGCCGCCCTCAACGGCGCCACGGTGGGACCGAACAGCGCGATCGTCAGCGTGAACCTGGGCGTGACCCCGGCGGCGCCGTCTGGCCTGACCGGTACCTCGGGAACAGCGGGCACGCCGTTCACGGTGAATCTCGCCTGGACCGACAACTCGAACAATAACGCGAGCTTCCAGATCCAGCGTTGTACCGGCACTGCGGCAACTTGCGGTGCAGGTGCCAACTGGACCAACGTGAGCACGACGGTCGGTGCGAATGCGACGACGTTTGTCGCGACGACGCCGAATGCGGTGAGCTACCGGTTCCGCATCCGCGCGGTGAATCCGCAGGGCAACTCGGCCTACACCTATACGCCCAACGGCGTGCTGGCTCAGTAGGTTTCAGCGGGGGCCGCGACCTGGGTCGCGGCCCCCGACGGCGCCGGTGCAATGCCGGCGCCGTTGCCCAGGGCATCGGCGCTGATGGCCTGGGCAACGGCGAATCTGTCGGGCAACTCTGAGACAGAAGGGGCAGGGGAGCGTGACATTGAATTCGTGGTTGGCCTCGGCAGGCCTTGCGGTGGGGCTGCTGGTCCTGGGCGGTGCCGTGCAAGCGCAGGGGCAGCCGCAAGCGCAGGCGCAGCTCGAGCGCGACGCGCCGGCGGGCGGCGCGGCGATGCAGGCGCAGCCCGGCACGCCGCAAGAGCTGGAGCTGGGCCGGCGCATCTACCACGAGGGTCAGGGCCTGGACGGCCGCGCCATCGTGGGAACACGGCTGGGCGGCATCGCGGCGAGCGGCGCCGGGGTGGCCTGCGTGGCGTGTCACCGGCGCAGCGGGCTGGGTTCGGTGGAGGGCACCGACAAGATCGCACCGATCGCCGGGCGTTTCATCTTCAGCGGCGATTCGAGCGCGGTCGTCTCGATGAACTACCGCAACAGCGGCGGCTTGAGCCGGCCCGACGCGCCGCACACGGCCGCGAGCCTCAGCGCCGCGATGCGCGACGGCTTGCACCGCAGCGGCCGCGAGTTGTCGGCGATCATGCCGCGCTTCGACCTGCGCGATGCCGAATTGCGCGGCCTGACGGCGTACCTGCGCAGCCTGTCGGCGGCGTGGTCGCCCGGCGTCACCGCGACGCGGATTCGCCTGGCGAGCGTGATCACGCCCGAGGTCGGGGCAGAGAAGCGCGCGATCTTCGTGCGCACGCTGCGCGCCATCGTGGCGCGCAAGAACGATATCGCCGCGAGGTCAGCGCCCGATGGCAAGCACCCGGTTGCGCACCGAACGCGTGTGGGAGCTCGACATCTGGGAGCTCCACGGGCCGGCGTCGACCTGGGCCGCGCAGCTCGACGAACGCCAGCGCGCCGACCCGGTGTTTGCCTTGGTCTCGGGCATGGGCGAAGGCGATTGGGCGCCGGTGCATGCGTTCTGCGAGCGCGCCGCTGTTCCCTGCTGGTTCCCGATCGTTGCGGCGCCGCCGGAGCAAGCGGCACAGGACTTTTTTTCGCTCTACTTCTCGGCGGGTGTGGCCACCGAGGCGCAGGTGCTCGCGCTGCACCTCGCCAGCCAGACCCCACGGACGGCGCGGCTGGTGCAACTGCACGGCGGCGATGCCGCAGGGCGAGCCGCGGCGCAGGCGCTGCGCGAGGCGCTCGCCGGCCTGGCGCCGGGGCTTGCCGTGGCCGAACATGCGGTGCCGGCGGGCGACGCGGCAGCACTGCGCCGCGCGGTTGCGAAAGTGATTGCGGAAGTGAACACGGCAACAGCGCCCGGGGATGCCGACACCGTGCTGATGCTGTGGTTGGCACCCGAGCAACTGAGCCAGTTGCCCGAGACTGGCGCCTGCTGCCGTCGGCGTGTTTGCCTCGGCGCGAATCGCCGATGCCCAGGCGGCATCGCTGCCCGCCGCGTGGAAGCAGCGCATCAAGTGGGTCTATCCCTATGAATTGCCGCACGAGCGCGAGGCGGCGCGCTATTTCCTGAAGGCCAGGCTCGATGCCGTCCAGTTGCCGTTGTCGGACGAAATCCTGCAGTCGCAGGTGTTCTTTCGCCATGTCATACCTGGCCGAAACGCTGGCCGAAATGCTCGACAACCTGCACCGCGACTATCTGATCGAACGCGCCGAGAGCATGCTGGGCCAGCGCGAGTCGGCCATGGCGAAGGCCGAAGAAGAGTCGCGCGCGCACATTCTGGGTCGGCTGCAAAGTCGGCAGGCCGGCGCAGCGGGCGCGGCGGCGCGGCAAGCGGCCGCTGCATTGCAGAGTTCGGCGCTCGCGGCGCGGCGTGGCGAGCCTGCCTTACCCCGGCGCGAAGCCACGACGGTCTACCCGCGTCTCGCGCTCGCCCAAGGCCAGCGCTTCGCTTCCAAGGGAGCGTACATCGTGCGTCTTGCCGATGTGCCGGCCCAAGCGATTGCCGATGCGCCGCCGCATCCGCGCACCGACGCCACCGGGCCCGCGTTCGTCGCCGAGACGGACTGGATCGTGCCGTGAATCGCCATTCGTTGAACACCATCGGAGAATTGCCATGAACCCGTACCCGACCCGTCGTTTCGTCTTGAAGGCCACGGCCGCCGCGGCGCTGCTCGGTGCCGGTGTCGCCCCGCCGCTGCGCGCTGCGGCGCCTGCACCGACCGAAGCGCACGACCACAGCGCGCATCTGGCCAAGGCGCAGGAGGTCGGCGTGACGCGCAGCCTGCGCAACTACACGCCTGCGCCGGTGCGCATGCTGCGCCACGACGGCACGCGGGTCGACTTCGCGAAGGCGCTGGACGACGGCCGGCCGGTGCTGCTCAACTTCGTGTTCACGTCGTGCACGGCAATCTGCCCGGTGATGAGCCAGGTTTACGCCGAGGTCATCGACAAGCTCGGGGAGCACCGCGAACATGTGCATCTGGTGTCGGTGTCGATCGACCCCGAGTACGACACGCCGGCGCGGCTCGAGGCCTACGCGCAGCGCTTCGGCGGGCGGCGCGGCGCCTGGTCGCTCTACACCGGCACCGCGCGCGACTCGGTCGCGATCCAGAAGTCGTTCGGCAGCTACCTTGGCGACAAGATGAATCACACCCCGGTGAGCTTGTTGCGCCAGGCGCCCGGCAAGCCCTGGGTCAGGTTGGACGGGTTTGCCAGCCCGGGCGTGCTGCTCGCGGAGCTGCACGGCATGATGGGGCACTGAGTGAAGGGCAAGGCCGGGTGGCGCGTGCCTCAACCGGCCCACGAGGCGCTCAGCACGATGCCGCCTCTGGAATTGCGCACTGCCGCGAAGGTGCCGCCGGACTGAATCGCGCGTTCGTGCAGGTCGACGAAACTGCTTCCCGGGTCCGGCGGCGGCTCCGAATCACCGGCGATGACGGTCGAGAAGTGCGGTACGGCCTCGATCTCGAGTGCGATCGCGCGATCGTCGGCGCTCAGGCTGAGCGCGATCCGAGCGGTGTTCGGATCGTTGCCGAGGGTCTTCATGCCCGACTCGAGGATTCGAAAGATCACGATCTTGAGCGGCCCGGCGACCTTGTTTTCGTCGATGGCAATGTGCTTCGCCAGCCCGATCTCGGGGTGCGCGGCGAGGAACTCCCGGCAAAACCAGGTGATGGTCGCGAGCAGCCCGAAGTCATCAAGGCTCGACGGCCGCAGCGCCGAGGCGAGCGTGCGCGTGTCCTCGATCGCGGCGGCCAGCAGCGGCACGATCGATTCCGACTGCGCGGCGGGGACGGCGCCGCGCGTGCCCGCCGCGCGCGCCGCCATCTCCACCTTCAGCTTGATCGTGCTCAGCGTCTGCGCAAGCCCCTCGTGCAACTCCATCGCGAGGCTCTTGCGCTGTGCTTCATCGTTCGCCAGGAACTGTGCCGTCAGCGTCTCGAGCCTGTCGGTGCGGTCACGAATGGTGCGCTGCTGCGCCTCGATCACACCGTTCGCGCGGCGCACGACGAGCAGCAGCGCGCCGTAGAGCAGCGTCAGCACCAGCGGCGCACCGCCCAGAACGATGAACAGCGTGTGCTCGTTCTGCGCCACCAGCGGATTCACGTCCGTATAGATCTCGAACACGCCATGGATCGAATCCGCTGGGCTGATCCGGATCGGGATGTAGGTTTGCACGAGATTGTCTTCCTCGGTCGTGCGGTCGAAGCGGTTGAACGAATCGCGATAGACGATCTCGCTGACGTGCTTTCCGCCGATTGCGCCGATGAACCCTTCGTTGTCGGACTGATCGCGCCCGATCTCGGTCGTGTCGGTCGAGAACACAACCGTGCCGCGCCGGTTGTAGATCTTGACCTTGACGACCGAGGTGTCGCGCATCAGATCATGGACCGCGTTCGCCAAGTCATCCGGAAGCGTGTGGCTGCGCAAGCCCTCGGGGCCGATATTGGCGACCCCGGCGATGTAGTCGACGAGCTTGCCTCTGACCGAGTTCGACACTGCCTGTCCCAGCGCGAGATTGCCTCTTTCGGCCATGCGTACGACCGTCTCGAGCGAAACCGATCGGTACAGGCCCGTGAGCAAGACAGCTGCGACCAGCACGCAGAGCAGGCTCGCGATGGCGTAGTAGCGCAGCAGCTTGAACATCGGCGAATGACGGGTCTGGCGCTGGGAGCGCTCAGTATGCCTTGCCGGTTCCAGATCGGCACTGCATGCGCAGCGCG
>CAWBTF010000011.1:0-152317 GCA_963791595.1 uncultured beta proteobacterium
CATAGGGGAACACCTGGTTCATCGGCTGGTAGGTCGTTTCCCACGCCGAGGCCGCGCGTCATGGCGGCGTAGTGTTCCTTCAGGCCCAGCTTCTTCTTGACTACTTTGGCGTCCATGCGCTTGTCCTCGGTGAGGGTCAGGTCAGCCCCACGGCTCCGCGGTCGCTGACGGGGAAGTAGGCGCGTGCAGGATGGCGGGGTCGGTGCGCAGCTGTCGGGCCCGCCGTCGTAAGAGACTCGGCCGCGCGACATCACGTACACTGGTCGGCGAGCAGCGCGCGAGTTGCGTGAACTGTTCGATCAGCACACGCCGATGCCGCCGGCCGCGATGCGCCGGATCACCGGAACCAGGCGCGCGACGATCATCGGCGCCAGGCCGAACGAGAGCTCGTCGATCACCAGAGAACGTCGGCGAGCGACCAGCGCCTGCGCGATCGCCACCATCTGCTGCTGGCCGCCGGAGAGGTCTCCCGCCAGTTGCCCGAGGCGTTCCTTCAACTCGGGGAACAGATCGAGGGTACGCTGCAACGCGGCGTCGAGCTCGCCGCGCGGAGTTCGCTGCCCGCCACGCGCAGGTTGTCGCGCACGTTGAGTTCGCGCAGCACCTGGTGGCCTTCGGGCACGGTGGCGATGCCGCGGCGCCGGATTTCGTCGGCGTCCTTGCCTTTGAGATCGATGCCGTCGAGCCAGATCTTGCCGAACGCCGGCTCGACCACACCCGAAATGCCGAGCACGGTGCTCGTCTTGCCTGCGCCGTTGGGCCCCATCAGCGCGGTGATCGACGCGGCTGTACGCGCAGGCGAATGCCGTGCACGACGACTTGGTGCCGCGCACCATCACGAGGTCGTCGACCTTGAGCGGTTCGGCCTGTGCGGTCGTCATGCGGCAACTCCGAGGTCCGCGAACTCGCCGAGGTAGGCACGGCGCACGTCGGGCTCGTTCAGCACGAAGGAGGTCGGCCCGACGGCGAGCAGCTTGCCGAAGTCGAGCACCATGGTTTGTTCGCAGCAATCGGCGATCAGGCCGACGTCGTGGTCGATCAGGAACACCTGCGCGCCGCAATAGCCATGGATGCCGCGAATCACGTTCTGCAAGTGGCGCGATTCGGGTTCTGACAGGCCGGCGCCGGGTTCGTCCAGCATCACGAGGCGCGGCTTGCCGATCAGGGCCTTCGCGATTTCCGTCAGGTGCCGCTCTTCAGTGGACAAGGCGCTGCCACGCCGGTCGATGCGTTTGCTGAGGCCCACATACGCAATCGCGTCGCTCACCGCCTTGTCGGCTTCTGTGCGCGAGGTGTAGCCGGCATGGTCGGCGATCGCCTGGACGTTCTCCCGCAAACTCAAGTCGTCGGCGATCTGATCCGTCTGGAAGGTGCGACGCAAGCCGAGCGTGGCGCGCTCGTGCGGCGGCACCTGGGTCATGGGGATCCCATCACGCCGACCGCGCCGGTGAGCGGCGTGACGAAGCCCGACAGCACATTGAGCAACGTCGTCTGCCTGCGCCGTTAGGGCCGATCAGGCCGACGATCGCCTTGTCGAGCGTCACCGTGAGGCCGTCGATGGGCCTGACGCCGCCGAATTGGACGGTGAGGTTTTCGATTTCGATCATGTGTCTTGCTTGATCGATGCAAATGTGGCCGTGCGTGTGCTGGCCTGCGAGCATCTGCGCGGCGCGGCGGGCGGTACCCGGCGGGGGCTCATGCTCGGGCCCCTGCCCGTAGCGCCTGCCGCGCCACGCCCAAACCGAAGCGGCGACCACCAGCGTCGAATCCAGCCGCACACTGAACAGAAGTACGCATATCACCGATAGGCCGCAAACGGCTTTGGAAACCGCCGATCAATGCGCTCTCGCAGCGGCAACACATGCGGATACGCAGCAATCTCGAACCCGGCCTTCGCCGCCATCGCCAACCACACGATGGCCAAGCCACGAGGTAGGCCACGTCGAACACGCCGCTGCCACCCACGCAACGAACAGGCCGATGAAGAGCAAGTTGATCACACGCTTGGGAAGGCGGTGATCGGGCGAGTCCGTGCGCTTCGAAGAAGTCGCGATGCGCAGCGACACCGCAGCTTCCAAATCTTCGGCGCGGTCTTGCACCGGCTTGCCGAAGAAGCCGAGCAACAGCCAGCACACGCCAGGAATGGCCATGCGGAACAGCAGCGCGATCAGCGCGATGAAGATCGTGCCGGCAAATCCCGCCAGGCCGGCGAGTGAGAAAGCGAAGCCCAAGGCAAGCGCGATCACGCCCCAGGTCAGCGTGCCCTCGACGATGCGGCTCACGCGAACGAATTTGTAGAAGTCGGCCAGTTGCCCGGCGAGTCCTGTGCGGCCTTGAATTAGAGACACCAGTAATGCGAAACCGTAGAACGCATTCGCCAGGTTGCCGTCCACGCCGTGGTCGTTCAGCAGCGCCGGCAGCGCGCGCATCAACAGGCCCGCGAACACTGCGCCCATCCAGTGGTAGGCACCGCCCACGACCGTCAGCGCGTACAGCAGGATCGATTGCGCGACCGGGAAGCCGGTGTTGTCGAGCTGGCCGTTCAGGCCGGCGATCAACCCACCCGCCAGCCCGGCGAGAAACCCGCCAAGCGCGAACGCCCAGGCCTTGTAGCGCACCACGCTCACGCCCGCGGCGATGGCCGCAGCCTCGCTCTTGCGAATCAGCGCCCAGGCGCGCCCCGGCATCGTGGCGCGTTGCCATTCGATCAGCGCCAATCCGGCGGCGAGCCAGAACATCGTGTAGCGGAAGTAGGCGCCGTCGCCACGCGCGATCCACGGGCGCTCGATCAGTACGCGCTGGCCGGCGACGATCTTGCCGGTCCAGCCCGGGCCGCCGTCGGGGAAGCCGATCACGTTCAGCACCACCTGCACTGCGGCGGCAATCATCAATGTCAGCAGCGCGAGGTAGAGGCCGCGCATGCGCAGCGCCGGCAAGCCGAGAATCAGGCCGAACACGCCGGCGATCAGCGCGCCCAGCAGCAGCGCCACTTCGAACGGCAATGCCAGCCCGTGAATCAGGCGCAGGCAGAACCAGCCGCCCACGCCCGCGAGCGCGAATTGCGCGAGCGACACCATGCCGAGCTGGCCGTAGAGCAGCGCCACCGTGCCGGCAGCGAGCGTGAGGCAGGCCACCGTCGTCATTGTGTTCAGCCAATAGGCCGAGAACAGCCAAGGCCCGAGCACGGCGACGATGCCGAACGTGATCCACATCGGCAATACGCGCGACAGCGGCGTGCCTGGCGGGATGTCGGGTTTGTCGCGGTCGCGTGCCATGGCTCTTTGCTACCCCGGCTATTCCAGATGCGTGTTGTCGCGCGACAACCCGATGCCCTTGCGCTGGTACCAGAGCACGGCAGCGATGGCGACAACGAACGCCGTGGCCGAGCCGTAGCGTTGCAGCCCCGGCTGCAAGGACGTCAAGGCTTCGATCACGCCGATCGCCAGGCCACCGGCCACGGTGAGCGGCAGCGACGCCATGCGTCCGACCATGGCCGCGGCCATCGACGGGATCACGAGAAACGTCAACACGATGGGGTTGAGCCGCACCATGTTGCCCATGAACAGGCCGGTGACGCCGGCCAGTACGCCGGCAATCGTCCAGGCCCAGGTGTCCACGCGCTTGATGCGCACGCCGAGCAAGCTGCTCAGCGTGCGGTTGCTTTGCAGCGCGCGCATGCGCAGGCCGAGCGGCGTGTTCGCGAGCATCCACGCCATGGCCAGCGTCGCCAAGGCGGCAAACGTCAATGCCGCGAGGCGCGTGTAGCTCACCAGGCGCTTGCCGTCGACTTCAATGCCTCCGGCGTCGGTGGGCAGCGGCAGGCGCCGCGGCGTGTCGCCCCAGTACCACTGCGCAATGCCCATGATCATCAGCGCGAAGCCGAGCGTGGCCATGGCGCGGATCGTGCGGTCCTGGTGCGTGAGCGAGGGCGCGATGTAGCGGCCGTAGGCCCACGACAGCAGCGTCGCGCAGCCCACGCCGGCCAGCCAGCCCATCCAGTCGGCGTAGTCGAGGTCGACGACCTGCCAGCAAATCATTGCCGCCAGGCCGCCCAGCGCGCCATAGGCGAAGTTCACCACGCCGCTGGCACGGTACAGCACCACCAGGCCGACGCCCGACAGTGCATACACCGCGCCGACGCTGATACCGACCACGAGGAAGGGCAACAGACTGTCCATGGTGAACTTCGGTGGGCTCTTGCTTCGTCAACCGAAATCAGTTGACGAGGCCGCCCTTCTTTTCGAGTTCGAGCACGTCGGCCAGCTCCGCGTCCTTCGAGCGGTAGCACGGCGTCAGCGTCTTGAAGCCGCCGGCAATCAGCTCGGCCGCGCGGCCTTCATGGTTCGGCTGATGCCGTTCGCCCGGGCCGAAGTACCACGGCGCGCACATCATGTCGGTGCGGACGTTGGCGATGCCCTTGAACGCGTCATGCACCGCCTTGCGGTCGATGTTGCCCTTGATCTTCAGCAGCGCCTCGGTCGCGACGCGTGCCGACAGGTGACCGGCCTGCGAGAAGGTGTCGCGCGGATCCGTCTTGGCGCCGTACTTGTCCATGATCGACTTCCAGTTCTTCATGTCGGGGGTGTCGGCGTCCATGGGCTGCAACTCCATGTGAACTTGCAGCTTGTTGTGCCAGTACTTGCCCACGGCCTTGGGCATGTCGGCGTGGTAGGCCGAGGTCGGCAGACCCCACTTCATCGTCTTGCCCAGGTCTTGCTGTTCGGCCGCGGTGAGGATCGGCAGCATCATGCCGCGCGGCATGCCCAGCACCACGCCTTCACCTTTCGCCGCGGCGATTTGCAGTGCGATCGCGTTGCCGTCGAGCTGGCCCGGATCGAAGATCACTGTCTTCACCGGAATGCCGGCCGTCTTGCCGTAGGACTCGACACCGCCGCAGACCCAGTCGCCAAAGCCGGGGATGCCGGGGGCGACGCAGGTCAGGCTCTTCAGCTTGAACGTCTCGGCGATGTACTGCGCCGCGCCCACCGTCGATTGCCGCGGGCCCGAGTTGAACGACACATAGTTCTTGCCGAAGAAGCAGGCGCGTGGCACACCCACGCCGGAAATGACGGCCACGCCTTCGGATTCATACAGCTTGTTGTTCGCGCCGCATTCGACAAAGCTGGAAGAACCCACCATGCCCACGACCTTGGTGTCTTTCACGAGCTTGCTCGCGGCTTGCGCGGCGACTTCGGGGTTCCAGGTGTCGTCCTGGATCGTGTAGGCGATGGGCCGGCCGTTGATGCCGCCGTTCGCGTTCACGCACTTGAAGTAGGCGTCCGCGGCGCGTGCCGAGGATGAGAAGTCCTCGGGCCCCGTTTTGCCGACGACGGCGCCGATCTGGATCGGCTCGCCGGTGGCCTTCTTTCCATTGCTCAGACCGCACTTGTCTTGCGCGAGAGCGCTGGTGCTCATGGCCGTGCCGGCCAGAATGGCCGCCGCTGCGAAGTAACGCTTGCTCATAGGTCTCCTCGGTTCAAATGTGGCCCGGATTCTGTGGAAAGCGCGGCGGGCCGGGCTGGTTTGCCTGCTGCGTCATGAAGATTCAACGTGTTGCGGAGGGCACTCAACTGCACGACCCACCGATGCCGGTGAGCCCCGGCGTGCGAAAGCGAATCGCCGACTTGTGCGTGAGGCCGTTGGCGCGCATCGACTTCGTGGCTTCAGGAATCCACGAGCGGCCGGAACGCGACCATTCGGCGCGCGCCCAGTCGACCTTGGCAAAGTCGGGGTGCTTGCCGTACACGCCGGGCAACACGTTGCGGATGAAGTCGGCGAACGACAGGTAGGACGGCACCGGCACGCACACCGGCGCGCAGAACATCAGATGGTCTTCCCAGCCGATGTAAAGCAGCGGCGCGACGAATTTCTCCACCGCGTCCTGCGCCGGGAAGTCGTAGGTGCCCAGCGCCGTGACGCTCATGTTTGCGCTCCGTGCACGGCGGGTCCGCACCACTGCGCGAAGTTCTTTTGGTCTTCCGAGCCTTCGAAGTCGAAGTTGTCGTGGCCGACGTTCATCTCGTAGTAGTCAAGCACCGCCAGCAGCGGGTCGAAGCCTTCGCGGTCGGGTCGGTGCCGGGCTTGAAGCAGTTGCCCTGGTAGATCTGATGCACCGGCAGCCAGGCCTGCACGTACTTCTGTGGCTCGCCGTCGAAGATGTCCTTGCAGTGGTCGCTGCAGAAGTGGTACTTGTCGCCCTTGAACTCCGACTCGCGGTAGCAGATCTTGCGTGGCCGTCGCCCGGCTCGGTGAAGAGCATCGGGATCTGGCACGTCGTGCACAGCATCGGCAGCGTCTTGTTGTAGAAGCGTTTGCCTTGCTCCTGCTGCTTTCGGCTAGTGCTCCAGGCGCGGGCGGTAGAGCTAGTCGAAGGTGGTCGGGTACTTCTCGACAAGCCACGCCATCTCTTCGTCGCTCGGCACCCAGGTATGGAAGGCGGCCGCGGCGCTGTAGTTGTAGAACGTGGTCCAGGCCTGGTGGCTGATGTGGTCCTTGCCTTCGCAGGCGTCCTTCCAGCCCTTGGGCTCGCGGATGCCGTAACGCGCCAGGTCCTTGAACAGGGCGCCGCCGCTTTGCTCGGCGTACATCTCCCACGCTTCCTTCCAGCTCATCACGCGCTTGGGCAGCATGTAGTCCTGCATCATCGCCACCAGCGTGAGCAGCGCGGTAGCCGCGCCAGAACCACTTGTCGATCCAGCTCTGCACGATCGGCACGTTGGCCGGGTCCTGCTCGAGCATGAACTTGATGCACTCGATGCCCAGCGTCATGTGGCGCGCACTCGTCGCTCTGCGCCAGAAGCCGAAGGTCACGGTGGACATGTCGCCGTTGTGCGCCGCGCCGCGACATGAAGGGCACGAACAGCAGGTTCGTCAGCACGTACTCGAACGAGAAGCTCACCGCGGTCAGGAACTCGAACGGCCCGCCGGTGATCGCGTCTTCGAAGAAGGACTTCGGCACCGACAGGTACCAGACGCGGTCGAACCAGTGGTGCGACTGGTGCATGCCGTTGAAGTACTTGTTGTAGTGCGACAGCGCGTGGGTCTCGGTCTGGTAGTGGCGCAGCTCGTCGATCGACTGCATCTGGCCGCCACGCGCACGCCCTCGCCGCTGAACTGGCGGCCCACATGTGCGAAGCCGCGGTGGGCGTAGTACTCCAGCGGCGTGACGCCCTGGATGAACAGCTTGAGCGCGTTGACATAGCGCGCATCGCGAAATGCCGAGCTGGCCGTTGTTCTGCGCGAAGGCATCGATCACGGCGTAGAGCTTCGTTCCTTTTCGCCCTGGTACTTCCAGTAGGCGTCCATCGTCAGGCGGAACGGGTCTTCCCATTTGTCCCAGTCGTGGATCTTGATGCCCTCGTAGCGGTCGTACGGGAACACCGCGTCCATCGGCTGGTAGCTGGTTTCCCAGCCGAGGCCGCGCGTCATCGCGGCGTAGCGCTCCTTCAGGCCCGAGCTTCTTCTTCACGACGCGCGTGTCCATGATCTGTGTCTCGCTTGCGGCGCTATGGGTGAGTCAGTCGGGCTCAATGACTGCCAGCTCAGGGTGAGCTGGTCGTCGTCTTCGTCGATATGGCCGGACAGCGTGACCAGGCTCAAGTGGATGCGCTGCAGGTCGAACGGCCGGCCGGTCTGTTCTTCGATGGTTTCGCGCTTGATCGTCAGGCTGTTCGGCGCGTCGATCTTCACCAGGCCGGGCGAATGAACGGCCGCGGCATGCGCGTTGTCGGCCAGGATCGCGTCGACGATCGGGCGCGAGTCTTCGTTGTCTTGGAAGGCGATGAACACGTTGGACATGGGGGTTCCCGAATCAGAGGCGAAGGTCGGTGCGGCGAACGGCTTGGCGTGAACCTGGTCACGCGGCAGCCCCGCTTTCTTGCAGCGGGCATCGAGCAGGGCACGCGCCGCGGCAAGAGCTTTCTGCCCCGTCGCACCGAGCGCCAGTTCGGCGATCGGCGCGAGCGCGGCCTGCGCGCGGTCGGCCCAGGTCTTGGCCCAGCCGGAGATCAGCGCGCGGTTCGCATCGGACTCGGCCGCGGCGACCTTGACCACGGCGTCGACCCAGCGCGCGACTCTTCATGCCACTCGGGCATGAACGAGGTGAGCATCGAGACGGCGGTGCCGCCTTGCAGCGCCAGGTGCTCGTCGACGAAATTGCCGTAGATCAGCGGGTAGAGCTGGCCGTCGAGCGCGAGGTTCTGCGCGACGAACAGTTCGAACGGGTCTTTCAGGACCAGCGTGTCCTCGACATAGCGGCGCAGCACCTGCCAGTGCGGGTTGCCGAGCCAGTCGTTCTTGCCGGCTTCCAGCACGCCGGGCTCGTCAGCGCCAGGCCCAGGCGCGTCAGGTACTGCGCCACGCCGAGGTGGTCCATCGCATGGAACATCGCCGGCGCGGTGAACGCCGTGCCGTAGCCGTAGGCGCCGATCGAAGCAGTTGTTCATGTTGCCGCCCCAGGCCACATGGCGCAGCGGCATCAGCACGGCGCAGGCCTTGGCGCGGGTGGCGTCGGGCATCTTGGCGAGCAGGCCGCGCGATTCGACGAATTGGTAGTTCGTCTCCATCGCGTCTTGCTGGCGCGCGCGAGCCATCGTCCAGGTGCCGTAGTAATACTGGCGCGGGTCGCGCAGCACATACCAGTCGGCCAGCACGACCGCCGAGCGCGACGCGTCGAACAGCTCGTGCTGCGGGTCCCAGGTGGGGCGGTAGTGGAAGTTGCTCGTCGGCTGCGCGCCGAGCGTGGCCTCCTGATAGCGCGACGCAGGCTTGTCGTCGCCGACATACTTGGCCACATGCGCGAAGGTGTTGCGCAGCGGCTTGATCTCGCGGGCGTGCAGGTCGACGGTCATGCGCGGGCTCCGGTGTGGGCTTCTTGATTCAGGCTCGTCATTGCGCGCTGGTCAGAGATTCGTCGTCCAGGCGCTGTACCTGGTGCTTGGTGCAGAACTCGTTGAATGCCGCGCGCGGCAATACCAGTTCAGCGGCGAGCTCGGGCCAGCCGATCGAAAACTCGAACGCCACCAGGCCGTCGGCGCGAACCTGGGTGACACGAACGAACTTGCGCGTCACGTCCACAGGCGTTTGCGGGTCGGTAAAGGTGTCGGGATTCATCTGCACGATGCGGGGCGTGCCGGTTGCGTCTGCACAGCGTATGCCATCGACGACGCCTGATCACTGAAATCACGATAAAAGGAGGGTAAACACCGACCTCGGGCCGATCAATCGCTTGGCTAGTGGGGCATCTGGATTCGGGTTTCTACGGGGGGATGAGTGGTCCGTGATGGCCGGATCGGCTGTATCGATTTATCAAATGATGAAGCGCCACCGAGTCTATGGATCAATTGATCAATAATTCGTGATCCGGCGTCGGGTATTCGCGGGTTCCAGACGTGACTCGTTATCTCGATACTTTGCGCTCCATGGGCGCCAAGAGCAATGTCCCACCCCTGCCCTCGGACGCCGATCTGAAGCGCCTGGTGCACTTTTCGGCGGGCGACGGGCGCATCTGGCTCGCCAGCCAGCGCATGCTGCTCGTGCACACCGCGGCGCTCGGCGGCTTGCGGCGCGAGTTGATGCAGACGATCGGCCGCGAGCAGACGCGCCGCGTGCTGATGCGAACCGGTTACGCCTCGGGCGAACGCGACGCGACGCTGGCGCGCCAGGTGCGGCCGAATGCACCGATGTTCGAAGCCTTTGCCGTCGGCCCGCAACTTCACATGCTGGAAGGCGCGGTGCAGGTGACGCCGCAGCGCTTCGAGCTCGACCTGGGGGCGTCGCATTACCTGGGCATCTACCGCTGGGACCATTCCTGGGAGGTCGAGACCTTTTTGCGCGACTTCGGCGAGCAGATTGAGCCCGTGTGCTGGACGCTGCTCGGCTACGCCTCGGGCTACACCAGCGGCTTTTTCGGCCGGCGCATGCTCTACAAGGAAGTGGCGTGCGTGGCCTGCGGTGCCGGCCACTGCCTGATTGAAGGGCGTTTCCAGGAGGAGTGGCCCGACGGCGCGAGCATGGCGCACGACTACGATGCCGACTCGCTGCTGCTGCGCATGGACGACTTGCAGTCCAAGGTGGAAGCGCTGCGCACCCAGCTCGACGCGGCCGATGAAAGCGGGCCGCTCGTCGGGCGCTCCAAGTCGTTCCAGGCGGCGCTCGAGCTGCTGCGCAAGGCCGCGCCGACCAAGGTGAATGTGCTGCTCACCGGCGAAACCGGCGTGGGCAAGGAGCGCTTTGCCCGTGCCATGCACAAGATGAGCCCGCGCGCCGACAAGCCCTTTGTTGCTGTGAATTGCGCGGCACTGCCGGGCGAGCTGATCGAAAGCGAATTGTTCGGCGCCGAGAAGGGCGCGTTCACCGGGGCGAGCAGTGCGCGGCCCGGGCGCTTCGAGCGCGCCGACGGCGGAACCTTGTTGCTCGACGAACTCGGCGACCTGCCGCTTCCCGCGCAAGCGAAACTGCTGCGTGTGTTGCAAAGCGGCGAAGTCGAGCGCCTGGGGGGGACCGCGCCGCGCAAGGTGGATGTGCGCGTGGTCGCGGCGACGAATGTCGACCTCGAAGCCGCGGTCGCGGCCGGGCGCTTTCGCGTCGACCTGCTGTACCGGCTGAACGTCTATCCGATCCGCATCCCCCCGCTGCGCGAGCGTGTCGAGGACATCGAGCCGCTGGCCCAGCACCTGTTGCAGCGCTTCGGCGCGCTGCACGACAAGCTCGTCCCCGGCTTCACCGACCGCGCGCTCGACGCGATGCGCCACTACCCCTGGCCCGGCAATGTGCGCGAGTTGGAAAACCTGATCGAACGCGGCGTGATCCTCGCCAGCGCGCGCGAGCCGATCGACGTCGATCGCTTGTTTCCCACCTTGCCCGGAACCGCGAGCGCCAAGGCCACTGTCAACGCCTCCGGGCGCATTCAAGCCAGCACCGAGCACGAGTTGGGGGCCCTGTATGAAGACGTGCAGCGGCGCGGCCTGAGCCTGGATGAACTGGAGAGCGCGTTGATCGAGGAGGCGGTGAAGCGCGCCGGCGGCAACCTCGCGGCCGCGGCGCGCGCGCTGCGCCTGACCAGGCCGCAACTCAGCTATCGTCTCGCGCGCATCCGCGAGCGCGAAAGCGCGGCGGCGGCGTCGCTCGAATCCGCACCGGTGGCTCCTTCCGGCACCGACCTCACGGTTACGGTTGCCGCCGGGCGCAACGAGGCTTGACCGCAATGGCCAAGCGACCCTACCTGGCCCTCGCGCACCCAACGCCAGGTGGGGCCACCGAGCGCACCGACGCAGCACGCACGCTGATCGAACGCGCCTACGCGCAGCTGCGCCACGACATCGTCGAAGGCGTTCTCGCCCCCGGCGAAAAACTGCGCGTCGAGCACCTCAAGGCGCGCTACGCAGTGGGCGCCGGCACGCTGCGCGAGGCGATCACGCGCCTGGTGAGCGACGCGCTGGTGGTGGCCGAAGGCCAGCGCGGTTTTCGCGTCGCCGAGATGACGGTCGCCGACCTGCAAGACCTGACCGAGCTGCGCGTGCACATCGAAATCGACGCGCTGCGCCGCTCGATCCGCCAGGGCAACGACGCCTGGCGCGCGCGGCTCACGCGCGCGTACGAAGAACTGTCCGCCTTCGAGCAGCCCATCCGCCCCGAGCTGCGCCAAAGATGGGAGTTGCTCAACACGCGCTTCCACGAAGAACTGATCTCGGCCTACGACTCGCCATGGACGCTGCGCGTGCTGCGCACCCTGGCGCGCCACGGCGAGCGCTACCGGCGCCTGTCGATCGGCTCGCCCGACATCAAGCGCGACGTGCATGCCGAGCACCGCGAACTCCATGAACTCGCGCTGCAGGGCAAGGAAGCGCGCGCCGCGCTCGCGCTTGAAGCGCACATTCGCAATACACCCGAGCAGTTGATGCGGGCGATGGCGGCGGGGCTCTTGGAGATCGGGCGCGGTTGATCGGGGTGCGCCCTTTCCGCGTGCCGGCAGAAGCAGCGAGTGGCCCACGTTCCCGGTACTGCGTCGCGGTACTAGCCTCGACGAAACAGCATGCTGACCCCGACCACGATCAGGATGGCCGGCCACCACTTCGCGATCAGCGCACCGATGTTCGGAACGATGCCGAAGTTGGCGAGCAGGAACAGGATGCCCAGCGCGATGAGCACGAAGGCCATGGTGTTGGAACGCGGGCTCATTTGAATTCCTTCGTGGCTTGAACGGCCGATTGTCGGCACGATTTCGGTGGTGCCGCTCAGGCGAGTTCTTCCATGGACCGATCGATCGCCACGGCCAGTCGCTCGACGATCGCCTCGACTTCCGCCTCGCTCACGATGAACGGCGGCGCGAGCAGCACGTGGTCGCCGCTGCGCCCGTCGACGGTGCCGCCCATCGGGTAGACGAGCAGGCCGCCCTGCATCGCAATTTGCTTGAGCCTGGCGTGCGTCCTCAAAGCAGGGTTCAGCGGCGCCTTGCTCGCGCGGTCGGCCACCAACTCGACGCCGACGAAAAGGCCACGGCCGCGCACGTCGCCCACGTTCGGATGGTTCGCGAAGCGTTCGCGCAAGGCGGCCTGCAACTGCGCGCCGCGCTGCTGCACGTTCGCGAGCAAGCCATCGTCCTCGATCGTGCGCTGCACTTCCAGCGCCGCCGCGCAGGCGATCGCGTGGCCGAGGTAGGTGTGGCCGTGCTGGAACGCGCCGCTGCCGCGCAGCAGCGCGTCGACGATGCGTTCGCTCACGAGCATCGCGCCGATCGGCTGGTAACCCGCGCCCAGGCCCTTGGCGATGGCCAGCAGGTCCGGCGACACGCCCTCCTGCTCGCACGCGTACAGCGTTCCGGTGCGGCCCATGCCGCTCATCACTTCGTCCAGGATCAGCAACACGCCGTGGCGGTCGCAGACTTCACGGATGCGCTGGAAGTAGCCCGGCACCGCGCTCACCGCACCGAGTGTCGCGCCGACGACGGTCTCGGCGACGAATGCGGCCACGTTGGCGGCGCCCAGCTCGACGATCTTTGCTTCCAACTCGTCAGCGAGGCGTTGCGAGTACTGTTCTTCGCTCTCGCCGTCGCGCTGCTCGCGATAGGCATAACAAGGCGACGACATGGTGCGCGGGAACGAGGATCGGCGCATAGGGCGCGCGCCGCAGCGCGTTGCCGCCGATCGCCAGCGCGCCGAGCGTATTGCCGTGGTAACTTTGGCGCCGCGCGATGAAAAACCTCCGCTGCGGCTGGCCGGTCTCGACGAAATACTGGCGCGCGAGCTTCAGGCACGCTTCGATCGCCTCCGAGCCGCCGCTCACGAAGTAGGCGTGCGACAGGCCCGGCGGCGCGCGCTCGATCAGATGGCTCGCGAGCTGCTCCGCCGCATCGGTGGTGAAAAAGCTCGTGTGCGCGTACGCCAGTTGTTCGGCCTGGCGCTGAATCGCGCGCACGATGCGCGGGTGGCCGTGGCCGAGGCACGATACGGCGGCGCCGCCGCTCGCGTCCAGGTATTCGCGGCCTTCGCTGTCCACGAGCCAGCAGCCGTGGCCGCCGACCGCGGTGGGCAGTGGGCGCTTCGGGTCGCGGTGCAGGATGCGGGTGGTCTTGCCAGGTGCGGCCATCGTCATGCCCTCAAGCGCCTCCCCTGCGCCCACCAGACCCCCAGAGTCAGCAGCAGCGCCGGAATCAGCACCCAATGCTGCGACGGGCGCTGCGGATTGGGCAGCTTGAGTTCGGCCACCTTGTAGCCTTGCTCCAGGCCGAGCTTCTTCGCCCGGCTGCCGAACTTGACGGCGGCGACTTCGATGTCGCTGCCCAGTTGCGACAGCGTGACACCCGCGTCGCGCAGCTTGGCGCGGCCGTCGGCGCCCTTGCCCATCGGGATCGCCACCGTCTTCGTGATCCGGTCGCCGTCGAGGTCGGTGCCGGCGATGCCGACGATCAGCCACTCGTCCTCGGCGAGTGTGCCGGCCACCTCGTAGATGTCGGCGGCCGGGGCGCTGACGTACTTCGGCGCGATGCGATCAATCACCCAGTCGGGGCGGAAGAACAGGAACGTGGCGATCAGCAACAGCGCCACTTCGAGCCATGTGCAGCGAATGCGAAACCACTTCATCGTCGCCGCGGCGAACAGCAGCGACGCTACCGTGCCGGTGACGCAGACAAGCGCCACGTCGATCCAATGCGCCGTGCCGATCAGCAGCAACTGCGGATTGAAGATGAAAACAAAAGGCAGCACGGTCGTGCGCAGGCTGTACCAGGTGGCCTGCATGCCGGTGGCGTTCGGGTCGTCGCCCGAGATCGCCGCCGCCGCGTACGAGGCCAGGCCCACCGGCGGAGTCACGTCCGCCAAGATGCCGAAGTAGAAGACGAACAGGTGCACCGCGATCAGCGGAATCACGAGCTCGCTGCGCGCGCCGAGCTCGACGATCACCGGCGCCATCAGCGTCGCCACGAGGATGTAGTTCGCCGTCGTCGGCACGCCCGCGCCGATGAGCAGGCAGATGACGGCGGTGAGCAGCAGCATCACGAGCACGTTGCCGGCCGAGACGAGCTCGACGAAGTCGGTCATCATCAGGCCCATGCCGGTGAGCGTGATCACGCCGACGATCAGCCCGGCGCTCGCGCACGCGACGCCGATGCCGATCATGTTGCGCGCACCGAGCACCAGGCCGCGCCACAGGTCGGCGAGGCCGCGCCTCGCTGCGGCTGGTAGATCGGCGCGCCGGTTCGCCGCGGGGCGCAGCCATTCGAGCAGCACCGGCTGCAGCGGCACCATCACCATCACGGTCGCCGTGGCCCAGAACGCCGACAGCCCTGGCGACAACTCCTCCACCATCAAGCACCACAGCAGCACGACGATCGGAATGAAGAAATGCAGCCCGGCGCGCACCGTCGGCCAGGGCTCGGGCAGATGAATCTGCGGCGCGTTCGGGTCGTCGATCGGGAGCGCTGGGTGGCGCGCCGAATACGCCATCAGAACCACATACGCGGCCAGCGCCAGCGCCGCCAGCGCCCAGCTCGCTGCCGGCCCGGCGAGCCACTGAACGCCTTTGATCGCCGCATACAAGCCGATCAGCGCGAGCACCGTGCCCGACGCGCCGAGCCCCCAGCCGATCACGCGCTCGCGCCAACCCGGAATGCGCCGGCGCACGAGCGGTTGGATGTCGTACTTCAACGCCTCCAGGTGCACGATGTAGAACAGCGCCACATAGGAAATCACGGCGGGCAGCAGCGCGTGCTTGACGATCTCGGAGTACGGAATGCCGACGTACTCGACCATCAGGAACGCCGCCGCGCCCATCACCGGCGGCATGATCTGGCCGTTGATCGACGACGCGGCCTCGATCGCACCCGCCTTCACTCCCGAGTAGCCGGTGCGCTTCATCAGCGGGATCGTGAAGATGCCGCCCGACACCACATTGCTCACCGACGAGCCCGAGACGATGCCGTTCAGCGCCGACGACACGACCGCCACTTTCGCCGGCCCGCCGCGCAGATGGCCGAGCAGCGCAAGCGAGACCTGCAGCATGTAGTTGCCGGCGCCGGCGATGTCGAGCAACGTGCCGAACAACACGAACAGAAAGATGAACTGCACCGACACACCGAGCGCCACGCCGTACACGCCCTCGGTGGTGAGCCACATGTGCGAGATGAAGCGCGACAGCGACGCGCCGCGGTGCTGGATCACCTCGGGCATCAGCGGCCCGGCAAACACATAGAGCATGAACACGCCGGTCGTGACGAGCATGCCGAAGCCCATCGCGCGGCGTGTCGCTTCGAGCATGATCAGCACGCCGGTCGCGCCGACGATGATGTCCATGCGCGTCGGCGTTCCCGGCCGGGTGGCGAGCTCCTTGTAGAACAGGAACAGATACGCCGCGCAGAACGCGCCGATCAGCGCGAGCAGCCAGTCGGACCAGGGAATCACCGATCGCGACGAGCGCTTGAACGCTGGGTAGGCGCAGAACGCCAGGAACACGGCGAACGCGAGATGGACCGCGCGCGCTTCGGTGTCGTTGAGGATGCCGAAGCCGAACGTGAACGGCAGCGGCGACGCGTACCAGACCTGGAACAGCGACCACGCCGCGGCCAGGATCGCCAGCGCCAGCCCCACCTTGCCGGCGGGCTCACGCCCGCCGAGATCGGCCTCCTTGACGAGTTGGTCGAGGTTGACGGGGGTGGGCGCTTGGTTCATCGGCTCCCGGGCGCCGACGCTAAAGGCATCTGCACTCGGGTTGGTTGTAGGTCTCACCCCGCCAGGGTGGGCGTTGATACGCAAGTTCTTGTCGAGTGCTTTCGAGCTTGGCCCGAGACGGGCTGCACTTCTTGACGCACGCAGCCATTTCGGCTTCAAGGAATGCGGACGAGGCGGTTTTCACGTACCACAGGTAGGCGCCCGCAGCCAGGCAACAGCCGACGAAGTAAACGACCCAGGGCACGCGCCCGAGCCTGCGTGCGAAGGATCCGAAGCCGCACATGAACCGGCGTCGAGCGGGCTACTTCACCCACCCTTTCTCCTTGTAGAACCGCAGGGCACCCTCGTGCAGCGGCGCCGACAAACCATCGGCCACCATGTTCTCCGCTTTCAAATTCGCCAGCGCCGGGTGCAGCTTCTTGAACTCGTCGAAGTTGTCGAACACGGCCTTCACCACCTGGTACACCGATTCGGCCGGCGCCTTGGATGAGGTGACCACGGTCGCGAGCACGCCATAGGTCTGCGTTGCATCGGCATTGCCTGGGTAGAGGCCGCCTGGGATCGTCGCCTTCGCGTAGTAGGGCTTCTCGGCCACCAGCTTGTCGACGGCAGCGCCGGTGATCGGAACGAGCTTCGCGCCGCACGACGTCGTCGGGTCCTGGATGTTCGCGCTCGGGTGGCCCACGCCGTAGAAGAAAGCGTCGATCTTGCCGTCGCACAGGGCCGGCCCATGCTCGTCGGCCTTCAGTTCCGAGGCGAGCGAGAAGTCGCCGAGCTTCCAGCCGAGCGCGCCGAGCAACTCTTCGAGCGATGCGCGAGTTCCCGAACCCGGGTTGCCGACGTTCAGGCGCTTGCCCTTGGTGTCTGCGAACGACCGGACGCCCGCTTCCTTGCGCGCCAGCACGGTGAACGGCTCGGGGTGCACCGAGAACACGGCGCGAAGGTCGCTGTACGCGCCGTCCTTGAACTGGCCCAGTCCTTTCGCGGCGTTGTACTGCACGTCGCTCTGCGCAAAGCCGAGGTCCAGCTCGCCGGCCTTGATGGTGTTGATGTTGAACACCGAGCCGCCGGTTGATTCGACCGAACAGCGGATGCCGTGCTTGGCGCGGTCCTTGTTGACGAGGCGGCAGATCGCGCCGCCGGCGGCGTAATACACGCCGGTCACGCCGCCGGTGCCGACGGTGATGAATTTCTGTTGGGCGAGTGCGGGCGCGGCGTGCAGGGCGGCGCCGGTGGCGAGACCGAGCAGGGTCAGGCGGGCGATGGTGTGCAGAGGGGTTCGCATGTCAATCTCCTTGGGAACGAAATGAGGCGATGGGTGCGGCAGCGCTCCTCGGAATCGAGGCAACGGAGCGCACCGAGACTGCGCAGTGTCGGTCATTCGACGCAAGGCGTGCCATGGCGTTGACCCGGATGCCGGGTCAATGGCCCGCAGCGCCCTATCTCAGTCGCGATCGCGCGGCGTCGGCGCGACGACCCACTGCAACAACACGTCGTTGTCGGCCACCTCATGCTCGGTGCGCAGAGCCTCGGGTGCAGTCGTAAAGCCCAAGCGCGACAGCAGGAGTAGCGAGCGCTGGTTGTTCCGGTCGGCAGTGGCGAGCCAACGTGTCGCGCCGTAGCGTGCCGCGCACTCGTCCATCGCGGCGCGGGTCGCGCGCTGCGCGATTCCTTGGCCCCAATGCGCGCTGCCCAGCACGAAGGCGATCCATCCCAGCCCGTCGTCGCACACAGTGGCCTGGATGAAGCCGGCTAGCGCGCCGGACTCCAAGCGAATCACCCAATTCAGCCAATGTTCGCGGCCGTCTGCCGAAAGGCGCGACTCCAGCAGCTCGAAGCGGTGCCGCAACAGCTCCACCGACGCGGGCGGTGGCTGGTCGAGGTAGGCGTGGATGGCGGGCTCGGCGAGCAGGACGAACATCTCCTGCGCGTGCGCGGCAACTTGCGGCTCCAGCACTAGGCCTTCGGCGTGCAGGGGGCGCATCGTCACAACGCGGTCTTTCGCTGCCGCAACCAAGCCGCGAGCATGGGATCGACGATCTGGTAGACGCCGCGCTCGGGGTTCGCGAGGGTGTCGGCGGGCAAGCTGACCAGCGCCTTGCGGATCCCGCCCGGCGTGACGGAAGTGCCGAGTTCATCCGCCACGGCCTGCAGCGTCTTCTGGCCGGTCAACTCGGTCGCGCCGGCGGCAATCTGGCGCAGCAGGATGCGCTGCAGCAACGTGAATCCGCCGAAGCGCTGCTCGATCATATCCGGCGGGTAGCGGCTGCGCAGGAAGCTCGGCACTGCACCGACGACGTCGCTGACGTTGTAGGTGGCCACGTGGCCGACAAACGCTTCCAGGTCGGCGGGGCGGTGGCCGAGCATCGCGAAAGCTTCGATGAAGGCGTCGAGCTTGAGCTTGTGCGCGCGCGAGCGCGCCTCGTTCGCGCGCGCAATCACGTGCGCCACGTAATCGCGCCCGAGCACCGGAAAGTCCTGGCGCTCCGCCAGGCCGAAACTCGGTTGGCCGTGCGCCGCGAAGAGCTGGGTGAGGCCTTCGCGCGACGAGCCCGTCATCAGCAGCAGCACCCGGCCGTCGGCCTTGTGCTTGTTTGCCACCGCGCGCACCGCTTTCATCGCCAGTTCGCCGCTTTTCGTCTTGCTGAGTTCCTGCACTTCATCAAGCAGCAGCAAGATGCGCTTCACGCCGGGCTGGCGCAGCGCGTCGGCGACCAGGTGCTGCAACTGCTGGCCTGCGTCCGCGCTCACAGGCGGAGTGGGTGCGGCGTCGAAGTCGATGCCCAGGCCAAGCGCTTTCACGCTGCGTACCTTGGTTTGGGAGCGGCGCGTCTTCAAGGTGTGCAGCAGGTCGCGCAGCGCGCCGTTGATCGCCTCCAGTTTGTCGGCGGCGGCCATCAGGTCCACGTAGACCGGGCGAATGCCCTTGCTGAGGGCGAGGGCCGACAGGTCGCCGGTGATGAACGTCGTCTTGCCGATCTGGCGCGGCCCGAACAGGCTGAGCGCCGTTTGCGGGCGGTCCAGCAGCATGCCCAGATAGGCCACTGCCAATGCTGGCCGCGGGTACAGCGGGGCGGGGTCCATGGATCTGAATTTTACCGCTTTATACCGGCTAGGTTAAATTGTCGTCAACAGGAGAATGCAGTCAAAAGACCGCCACCCTGCCGGCGGCGCGGTGCCGGTTGCGCCGTTTCGGCCGCTCGGTTTCGACTGGACCGCACGCCGCGTGATCACCCGAGCACCCGCAGCGACGCCGGCACCTGGCGCCGCTGCAAGGCGTTCTGCGCGGCCCATTGCTGCTGCGGCGGCAACTCGACCAGGAATTTCACCTCGCCCGCGACGAGCAGGGCGACCGGGATACCGTCGCGGTACAGCACGCGGTGGCCGGTGAGCGCGGGCAGCTTGATGCCTGGCGTGACCACACCCGCCAGGTTCAACGGGTCGGCGCCGGACAGGCTGATCCACGCACCGTCGGGTGCGCGGCGCCGGGTTTCGCGCAAGGTGCCGATCGCCTCGGGCAGAGCGAACTGCTCGCCCGAGATTCCGGCGACGAAACGCCCGCCACGGATTTCGCCGCGCGCTTCCAGCCGCCGCAGGCAGCGCAGCAGCTCACGCCACGGCGGCAGCCAACTCGCTTCGCGCGCGACGAGGCGCCAGCAGACGACGCCGTAACGCTTGAGCAGGGTGCGTGCGACATGCTCGACCACTTGCGCGTCGTCGCTTGCCGATCCGCCGCTCGCCCCGGGCTCGGCCGGCGCACGCACATCGCGCAGCGCGCGCCGCGCCAGCGCCCAACGGCCCGCGTCTTCGATGCCGAACAAGGCCGTGCGGCGCACGCGTTTGCGGGTGTCCAAGCTGCGGCGTTGCGGCGAGGGCACGAGCAGCGCGCGCAACCCGGCGAAGCTGTCGCAATTGACAAGGCCCAACGCGACGAGCTCGCCCAGGGCGTCTTCCACCTGTGCGCCCAGCAGGCCGCAGGCGTGCGCGATCTCGTCGAAGAACGACGCGCCGTGCGCGGTGATGGCCTCGAGCACGCGCCGGCCGTTGGAGCTCAGGTTCGCTTCGCCGCTGTCTTGCGCGAGCGCGGCCCACACTCCCAGGTTGCGCCGCGAGGCGAGCGTGATCGGCGTCGTGCGCACCGGGCTCGCGGCGCGCGTGCCGGTGGAGTTGAGCGACGCAATGCGCGTCCACACCACGCGCCCGGCGCGGCTCAACTCATCCAACCAGACCGGGTCGTATTCGTTCACGCGCGACGGCAGGATTTCTGTTTCCCAGGCCGCGGCAGGCGCTTCGAAGCCTTCCAACTGCGAGACGATGCCGGCCACCGCGTCCGGCCCCTCGACGCGTGCGTTCGGCGCGACGCGTTGCCACTCGAACAGGAAGCGCATGAAATCGCGCGGCTCGACCGGCTCGATCTCCTGGCGCAGCCGGTTCACGGTGTAGCGGTGGATGCGCGCGAGCAGGCGGCGTTCGCACCACTCCATCTGCGTCGCATCCGGCGTGAACTGGCCGCGCATCACCGTGCCTTCGGATTCGAGTGCCAACAGCGCCAAATCGGCATCGGCGGTGGCCAGGCCGAGCGGCGCGGCGAGCGCCTGAGCCGTCACCGGGCCGAGGCTCTGAAGCCGATCGCGAAGTATTTCGACGAGCGCGGCTTCGCGCTCCCAGGCCTTGCGGAATTCGGCAGGAGCGTCGATGTGCGGCGTTCGCGCTGCGCCGGGGAACACGGCGTCGAACTCGGGCAGGCGCTCGGCGGCGACGAACACGGCGGATTGTGTCATCGCGCGTCAGTCCCGTGCCCGCACCGGCACCCACGCCCACACTCAATCGCGTGGCGCGCGACGCGCCGGCCAGCTCTTCCGCGAGGGCTCGCCACGCCGGTTGTGCGTCAATTTCGGATTCGCTCAGGAATCCGAAGCCGAGCAGGGCGGCGTGCAACTCGTCGGCGTTGCGCGCCTCGGGCCAGACTTCGTCGCGCACCTTCTGGATCGCGCCGGCATCCAACTTGCCGAGGTCCGATGCCGTCTCCGGGTCCATCCAGCGCCGCGCCAACACCGCCTGGGTGCGGCGTTCTTCGAGCGGCGCGTCGTCGAGAAACGCGTAGGGCCGCGCGCTCAGGATTTCCAGCGAAAGCGGCGAGGGCTCGGTCGTGTCGCGCGCGATCACCTGAACCGCGCCGCTCGCCAGATCGGTCAGCAAGGTTTCGAGCCCGTCGATGTCCATCGCGTCGTGCAGGCAGTCGTCGATCGTCTGGCGCACGAGCGGGTGGTCCGGGATTTCGCGGTCGCCGACGATGTTTTCGCCGCAGGCGAGTTGGTCCGGAAAGATCGCGCCGAGCAGGTCTTCCGCCGCCATGCGCTGCAACTGCGGCGCGGTCTTCTTGCCGCCGCGCATTCGCGGCAGCGCCAGGGCCACCGTGCCGTTCCAGCGCCAGCGCGCGCCGAACATCGGCGCGGCGAGCAGGGCTTGCACGAGCAGCGGCCGCACCGTCGCCGCAGACAGATAGCGCGCCACTTCGTCGAGCGGAAAACTGTGCGACGCCGAGAGCGACAGGATGATCGCGTCTTCCGTCGCCGCGGCCTGCAACTCGAAGTCGAACTTGCGGCAGAAGCGCTTGCGCAGCGCCAGGCCCCAGGCGCGGTTGATGCGGCTGCCGAGCGGCGCGTGGATCACGAACTGCATGCCGCCCGATTCGTCGAAGAAGCGCTCGAACACGATTCGTCTTCAGCGTCGGCAGCGTGCCGAGCGCCGCCTTCGCCGCAGCGAGGTAATCGGCGATCTGTTCGGCCGCCGGGCGCGGCAGCGCGAGCGTTCCGCCGGGCGCCATCAGCCAGTTGAGCGCGGCGTCGCGCCCGCCCGCGTCGAGCCGCGCGGAGATGTCTTCGCGCAAACGCGACACTGAAGCGGACAGCTCCATCGTTCGCCCCGGTGCCTCGCCGAGCCAGAACGGCATCGTCGGCGGTTGGCCTTTCGCGTCTTCGACGCGCACCGTGCCGCGCTCGACGCGCAGGATCCGGTACGAGGTGTTGCCGAGCTGGAACACGTCGCCCGCGAGGCTTTCGATCGCGAAATCTTCGTTCAGCGTTCCCACCACTTGCGCCTGCGGCTCGAGCAGCACGGTGTAGTCGGCGTTGTCGGGAATCGTTCCGCCGGACGTCACCGCCGTCAGCGCCGCGCCGCGCTGGCCGCGCAGCACGCCGTTCACCGCGTCGCGGTGCAGGTACGCGGCGCGCCGGCCGCGACGCGTGTCGAAGCCATCACTCAGCATGCGCACGACTTCGAGGTATTCATCGCGCGTGAGCTTCGCAAACGGCGACGCGCGCCGGTAGAGCGCGAGCAGCTCGTCTTCACGCCACTCCTGCATGCCGACCTCGGCGACGATCTGCTGCGCCAGCACGTCCAGGGGCTTGTCGGGCAGCGTGATGCGGTCGAGCTCGCCGCGCGCCACGGCGTCGAGCAGCGCGGCGCATTCGCACAGCTCGTCGCGCGTCAGCGGAAACAGCCGCCCCTTCGGCGTGCCGCCCACCGCGTGGCCCGAGCGGCCGACGCGCTGCAGGAACGCGGCAATCGACTTCGTCGAGCCGATCTGGCACACCAGGTCGACGTCGCCGATGTCGATGCCGAGTTCCAGCGACGCGGTTGCGACCAGTGCGCGCAGCTCGCCGCGCTTCAGGCGCTGCTCGGAGTCCAGCCGGTGCTCGCGCGCCAGGCTGCCGTGGTGCGCGGCGACGTTCTCCGCACCCAATCGTTCCGACAAGTAGCGCGCCGCGCGTTCGGCGAGGCGCCGCGTATTCACAAAAATGAGCGTTGTCCGGTGCTCGTTCACGAGCGCCGCGAGCCGGTCGTAGACGAGCTGCCAGACCTCGCCCGACATCACCGCTTCCAGGGGAGCCGGGGGCAGCTCGATCGCCAGGTCGCGCGCCCGCACATGGCCGGTGTCGACGATGCGGCAGTCGGGAGCGCCGGCAGCGTCGCTGCGCTCGCCGACGAGGAAGCGTGCAATCGCTTGAATCGGTTTTTGCGTCGCCGACAAGCCCGATGCGCACCAGCTCGCGCCCGCACAGCTTTTCCAAGCCGCTCCAGCGACAGCGCCAGGTGCGCGCCGCGCTTGTTCGGCGCGAGCGCATGGATCTCGTCGACGATCACGCTGCGCGTCGTCGCGAGCATCTCGCGCCCACCCTTGCTCGTGAGCAGGATGTAAAGCGTCTCGGGCGTCGTGACGAGAATGTGCGGCGCGCGCTTGCGCATTTGCGAATGCGCTCGGCCTGCGGCGTGTCGCCGGTGCGCACCGCGCAGGTGATTCCCGCGTCGGGCAGCCCCAGGCGTTCCAGCTCTGCGGCAATGCCCGCGAGCGGCGCTTCGAGGTTGCGCTGGATGTCGTTGCTCAGCGCCTTCAGCGGCGAGACGTAGACGATGCGCGTCTCATCCGCAAGCGCGCCGCCGCAAGCCACCGCCTCGCGCACCAGCGAGTCGATCGCAGCCAGGAACGCCGAGAGCGTCTTGCCCGACCCGGTGGGCGCGGCCACGAGCACATGGCGCGCTGCCTGAATGGCCGGCCACGCGTCCACCTGCGCCGGCGTCGGCGCGGCGAACGCGGTGCTGAACCAGGCGCGAACCGCGGGGTGGAATTGGTCGAGGGCGGATGAGGTCATGTGATCGGGTCAGCGGGCCTGCTGAGGCTTCAACCCGGCGCCGCCGGCGGCACAACAACCAAGCTCGCATCCAGCGCGAGCACGCCGCCCACATGCGCGAGCAGCGGGTTGATTTCGATCTCGACGATGCGCGCATCGGCGCGCAGCAGCGCGGCGACGGTCGCGGCGACGCGCGCCACCGCGGCCAGGTTCACGGCCGGCGCGCCGCGCGCGCCTTGCAACAGCGCCGCGCTCTTCAGGCTGCGCAGCGCTTCGGCGATGTCGGCCTCCACCACGCCGGCGGGCAGCAGGCGCTGGTCGTTCAGCGCCTCGGTCCAGACACCGCCCAGCCCGACCCGCAGCACCGCGCCCCAGACGGGGTCGCGGCGCGCGCTGACGATCAGCTCCACGCCGCGCGGTGCCATCGCCTCGACGAGCACACCGTCCAGCACCAGGCCCGGACGGTGCTGCGCCAGATTCGCGGCCAATTGGTTCCAGCCGGCGAGCACGGCGGTCTTGCCGACCAGGACCGCGATCACGCCGCCGACCTCGCTCTTGTGCGGCAGCTCGTTCGACTGTGCCTTCAGCACGACCGCCTTGCCCAGGCGCCGCGCGATCGCTGCGGCCGCTTCGGCGTCTTGCGCCAGGCCCCCTTCGGGCACCGGCACGCCCGCCGCGGCGAGAAACTGCTTGCTCAGGTGTTCGGGGAACACGCCGCCGGCGGGAATCTCGCCGGGCAGCGCCTGCGGCGCGGTCAGGGCCGGCTCGCCGGTGGGGCCGCGCGCCGCACTGCGAGCGGCGCCACGGTCGGCCGAGCGCTCGGCCAGCGCGGCGTGCTCGGTGCGCTCGGCGCGCTGCGAGTTCTCGCCGTAGCGCGTGGTGCAGCGCAGCGCGCGCAACGCGCGGTCGACGGAGCGAAACAGCGGCACGCCTGCGGCGCGGATGGCCTCGACAAAGAAGGGTTCGATCGGCCCGTCGTCGCCCGTGATCACCAGCACCTTCGGCTTGGCCAGAGCGGCGAGCGCCGGAATGAAGTGCTCGGCCTTGTCGCGCTGCGCCACCGGCGTGCCGGCGGGAATGGCGAGCAGCACGCTGCCGATGTTGGCGTCGGCCGCGACACAGTCGACGATCTCGCCCACCAGTCCCGGCTGGCGCACGTCGATCGTCGTGTAGTCGAGCGGGTTCTCGGCGATCGCGAAACTCGGCAGTTTGGGCTTGAGCGCCTGCACCGTCGCTTCTTCGAGCGCGGGCAAGGGCAGGCCGATCGCGCCGGCCAGATCGAGCGCGATGCTTTTCATCGCCCCCGAACCCGTGATGACGGCGGTACCGCCGGCGTTCGGCCGTGCATGGCGAAACAGGATCGCGCAGGTGTCGATCAGTTCGTCGAGCGTGTCCACCACCACCACCGCCTCGCCTTCGAGCAGCGCGACGGCCACGTCAGGGTCGCTGGCCAGCGTGCCGGCGTGGGGCTGCGCCGCGGCGCGCGCGCGGCTGCTCTTGCCCGGCAGCAGCAGCACGATCGGCTTGCACGCGTGGCGCGCGGCACGCGCCAGCGCGAGGAACGCCCGCGGGTCGCGGATCTGCTCGGCGACCATGCAGACCACGCGCGTCTGCACGTCGTCCAGCAGATGCGCGAGCAGGTCGCCCGCGCCGATCGAACATTCGTTGCCGGTGGAAAACGCCGTCGTGAGCGGCAACCCGCGGCCGATGAAGGCGTCGCGCAAGTGGGCCGCGATGAAGCCGCTTTGCGCGAGCACCGCCACGCCGGCGCGGCCCGAGCAGGGGTAGGGCGTGAGCGGCTCGAAGGTGAGCGGCACGCCGGCTTCGAAGTTCGTGAAGCCCATGCAGTTCGGGCCGACGAGGAGCATCGCCCCGGCGGCTTGCATCAGCAGGTCTTGGCGCTGCCGGCCCTCTTCGCCGACCTCGGCGTAGCCCGAGGCGAACAGCACCGCGGCGTGGCAGCGCCGCGCCGCGAGCGCGGCCACCGCGTCGAGCATGCCGGTCTGCGCGATCGCGAGCACGGCCACGTCGATCTCTTCGGGCAGTTCGTCAACGGTCTTGACGCAGGGCCGGCCGCCCAGCGTTTCGCTGCTGCGGCTCACCAGATGGATCTGGCCGCTGTAGCCGAAACGCTCCAGGTTGCCGAGCACCAGGTCGCCGAGCGATCGCGGGTCGGCCGAAGCGCCGACGATGGCGATGCTGCGCGGTGCGAGCAGGCGCTGCAGTCGGGGGTGATGTTGCGGGTGGGCTTGGGACATGCGTGATGCTCAGTCTTTTCAGTCAAGACAGCCACGACCGCAGCTTGCCCGGGTTGAGCAAACCCTGAGGATCGAAGCGCCGCTTCATCGCCACGGCCGAGTCGGTGGCCAGGCGCTGCGCCGCGGAAAGCGTGGCGCGGTCCATGTCGCGCAGCTTGCCGCCGTCTTCCAGGATGTAGACATGCGGGTTGTTGATGATCGCGCCGTGGTCGCGGTAGATCTGCATGATTTGCTCGAGCCGCTCTTCACTCGTGAAGCGCACGATCTGCAAGCCGCTGCAGGTGTACGCGCCGGTGGTCAGGCGAATGAACTCGACATGCATCATCACTTCGGGCGCGAGTGCTTTCTCGAGAGCACGCACCTGTTCGAGTGGGCGCGCCGGGTCGAAGCGGCTTTGGATGTAGGTCAGGTTCTTGTCGACCTTCAGCGCCTGCAGCGTCGTGTGGTTCCAGCAGTATTCGATCAGCGTGCGGTTGGCTGCTTTCGCTTCGGCCTGCGTCTTGCGATAGGTGATTGCGCCGCGATGCGCGGCCACGAGTTCGTGCACTGCGGGTTCCGCCGACTCCACCACCAGCATCAACGCCGCGTGGCAGCCCTTGGGCAAATGGTCTGACAGGCTGGTGAAGTAGTCGGGAATCGGCGCGCCCATGAAGGCGAGCTGCTTCTTCACGATGCCGGGCGACTGCGCGTGCAGCGCCTGGCAGAACTCCAGGCCTGCGTCGAACGACTCGAAGGTGGCGATCATCTCGAGCCACGGCAAGGCCGGCGCCAGCGCGACTTCGAGTTCCAACACGATGCCATGCGTGCCCCACTTGTGGTGCAGCAGCATCGCCTCGGCGCCGCGCAGCTCCACGATCTGCGGCTGCGCTTCCACCGACATCACGCGCGCACCGAGCACGCTGCCGGTGGCCGCCACCGGCCCATACGTCACCGAACCCGCGCCGCCGAAGCCGCCGCCGAACAGGCCGCCGAGCGTGGCGGCACGAAACGTCGAGGGCAACCAGCGCAGCTCCCAGCCCAGTGGCTGCGCCTGGCGGTCGAATTCGGCCAGGCGAATCCCCGCCTGCGCTCGGCCCACGCCGCCGCGCGCCCAGCCGAAGGCGTTGAGTGCGCCCATGTCGAGCAGCACGCCGCCGTGCAGCGGCACGATCTGCCCGTAGTTGCCGGTGGCCGCGCCTCGCACCGTGATCGGCACGCCGCGGCGCGCGCACGCGGCGACCACTTGGCGCAGTTCGTCTTCATCGCGCGGCCGCACCGCGGCGTCGGCGACCTTGCCCTCGAGCTGGCGCTTGAGCACCGGGCTGAACCAGGAATAGTCTTTCGACAACTGCGCCAGGCGGTCGGCGTCGGTCGTCCAGTCGAGCGCGGGCAGCTCGTGCTGCAACGCGGCGATGGTCGCGCTGTCGGTTCGCATGGCTGGGCTTGTCAAGGTCTTTGAGGTTACGTGACCGTCGCTGGGCGGCGCGCACACGTCGGCGCGGCAGGGCGGCGGCGCCCCCGTTCTCCGGCCCACGCTCGCGGGGTACCACCGAAAAGATCCACGGCCATTCTCGTCATCACCGCCAGAGTATCGGAGACGCATGCGGGCCACCGCGAATGGGGCCTGCGCCCGGGGGCACCACCACCACCCTGTGCCAGATGGTTGCCCCGACACCTCGTTGCCCGTCACCTTGGGTGCCGGGGGCGGGTGGCTCGGGGTGCGTTCGCAGGCCCCATTCGCGGTGGCCCGCAAGCGCATCCCGGGCACCGGCGGTGTTGACGCATGAATGGTTCCGGCTCAAGGCGGGTACCCCGCGAGCGTGGGCCGGAGAACGCACCCCGGGCCGCCTGCCCCTGCTCGGTGCTTGGGCGCCGGCCGGCTGCGGCCGTGCAACTCGAAATCGCCTTTCGCGCGTTTCGCTTCGGCGCCTTCTGGCGTGATGAGCGGGCATGATTGAAAGACTCTACTTCCTCAAGGCAGGATCTTCAGGTCGCGAACGAACTCGGTGCTGTAGGTCTTGCTCAGGTCCACCTTGGCCGGATCGACCAGCTTGGCCGAAACCATGAAGTCCCAGCTCGCCTTGGCGCGCGCGTCGGTGATGATGCCGATGCCTTGGCGCGCCGCGTCGCCGCTCGTCACGATGCCCATCTCCTTCAGCTTGGCCAGGCTGTAGGCGAGCTGCTCGTCGCTCATGTTCGGGTTGTCCTTCTTGATCAGCGCATTGCCCGGCGCCGGGTTCTCGAAGTAGCTCTTCCAGCCTTCCGCCGTGCCGCGCACGAATGCGGCCACCTGCTTCTTTCGCTCGCTGACGGTCTTGTCCAGGCACGCCACGGTGTTCGAGTAGGCCGGGAAACCGAAGTCGCTGAACATGAACGCCGTGGCCTTGCCGCCGGCGCGCTGGATCGCGAACGGCTCGCTCGTCAGGTAGCCCTGCTGCACGACGTTCTTGTCGGCCATGAAGGGCTGGATGTTGAAGGTGTAGGGGCGCGTCTGCCCGTCGGTGAAGCCGTACTTGGCTTTCAGCCACGGCCAGTAGCCGCGGTGCGCGAGCGAGCTGATCAGGATCGTCTTGTCTTTCATGTCCTCGAAGCCCTTCACGCCCTCGTGCGCGATCAGCACCTGCGGATCTTTCTGGAACATTGCCGCGACCGTCGTCACCGGCAAGCCGCCCTCGCGCATCTGGATCGCCTGCAGGTCGCTCGACCCCATCACGCAATCGGCCTGGCCCGCGCCCATGATCTGGTAGATGTTGACCTGCGGCCCGCCCATGCGGATCGTCACGTCCAGGCCGTATTTCTTGTAGATGCCGGTGGCGACGGCCTGGTAGTAGCCGCCGTGTTCGGCCTGGGCGTACCAGTTGGTGATGTAGGTGAAGCTCTCTTGAGCGAGCGCGCTGCCTGCCGCGGCCAGCGCCACGGCGCCTGCGCCAACGGCGCGAATCAAGTTGCAGGAACGGGTCGCTGTCATGGCAATAGTCTCCTTCGTCGGTGAGGTTTGGGTGCCTGAGAGATGGCGGCTGCGAAGCGTAATGCCGAGTATCAGGCGGCGGGGGCCGCGATGCGCAGGCTCAGCCGAGCGGCCCTTCGATGTGCCCCTGGTGCTGCCCCTTGCCCCAGGTGAGTTCGGCACGCGCCGGCCAGCGCAGCGCGTGCAGTTCAGTGATCGCCTGCGCCCAGCTCGCGGCGAGCGAGTCGAGGATCGCGTCGCCCTGCTCGCGCGTCGCGGGCAGCGGGTCGCCGATGATGCCGCTCGGGCCGAAGTCGCGCGCGGTCCAGGCGCACGCCGGGCGGCCGTCGGGCGAGAGCAGTTTTGACGGGAACTCGGGCGGGTAGTTCGTGACCGCGCGCTCCATGTGCACCGTGTCGGGCGCGAGCGCCATCATGATCGCGGTCTCGGCGTGGCCGGCGTGCATCGCGAGCTTCTTCTCGCGCTCGGCCATGTAGCGCCCGGCCACGTGCGGCAGGCGCCAGGTGTGTTGCGGGATCACGATGTAGTCGCCATGGCGCAGGCGCAGTTCGCGCGCCGCGATTTCCATCACCTGCGGCTGGCCGCCATGGCCGTTGACGATGAGCAGCTTGCGAAACCCCGAGCGGTACACCGATTCGCCGATCTGCACCATCGTCGCGAGCAGCGTTTCGCCGTCGAGCGTGACGGTGCCCGGAAAGTGCAGGTGCTCTTCGCTCTTGCCGTAGGTGATGGGCGGCAGCGCATACGCCGGCACGCTTTTCGGCAGGCGCGCCAGCGCGTGGCCGACGACGCCTGAACAGATCACCGTGTCCACCGCGCAAGGCAGGTGCGGGCCGTGCTGTTCGGTCGAGCCGGTGGGCAGCACGATCACGGTGTTCTCGCGGTCGGGCATCGCCGCGATCTCGGTCCAGCTCAGGTAGGGCAGGAAGCGCTCGGGCGGGTTGTAGGCGTGCATCATCGGGAGGTCTCCGGGACGGGACACGCCCAGTGTAGGCCGCGCCGGGCCGGCACAATCGATGCCGTGGCGCGCGACTTCGTCCCCTATCCCTTCGAGGCCGAGCGCTTCGCGGCGCGGCTTCCGGCCTTGGGCGCCGAGCGCATGCGAACGTGTTCGCCATCCGGTGGTCATCGTCGGTGGCGGGCCCGTGGGCCTGTGTGCCGCGCTCGGCCTGGCAAATCACGGCGTGCGCAGCGTCGTGCTCGAAGCCGACGATTCGGTGTGCCTCGGCAGCCGCGCGATCTGCATCTCGCGGCGCAGCCTGGAGATCGTCGAGCGCCTCGGCGCGCTGCAAGGCTTCATGAAGATCGGCCTGCCGTGGACGGGCGGGCGCAGCTTCTACGGGAACAGCGAGGTGCTGCATTTCAAGATGCCGCAAGACCGGAACCAGAAGTTGCCGCCGATGCTGAACCTGGCCCAGTACCACATCGAGCAGATCCTGCTGGATCGCGTGCAGCAGCGCAGCGACCTGATCGACCTGCGCTGGCAGAGCAGGGCGACGGCCCTGGACGCTCACGACAACGGCGTGCGATTGGGCATCTCCACCCCGGCGGGCGACTACACGCTCGATGCCGCTTGGCTGGTCGCCGCCGACGGCGGGCGCAGTTTCGTGCGCGAGGCGATGGGGCTGGAGCTGCAAGGCACGACGTATGAAGGCCGCTACGTCATCGTCGACATCCGGTTGGACAGCGACCGGCCGACCGAACGGCTGGCGTATTTCGACCCGGCCTGCAACCCGGGCTCGACGGTGCTCGTGCACAAGCAACCGAGCGGCGTGTGGCGCATCGACTACCAGTTGCGCGAAGGCGAGGATCCGGTGCAGGCCGTCAAACCGGAAAGCGTGATGCCGCGCATCGAGAGCCTGCTCGCGATGATGGGCGAGCGTGGTGCGTGGGCGCCGGTCTGGATCACGGTCTACAAGGCGAACGCCTTGACGCTCGACCGCTACCGCCACGGCCGCGTGCTGTTCGCGGGAGACGCCGCGCACCTGGTGCCGATCTTCGGCGTGCGCGGCTTGAATTCGGGCATCGACGATGCCGACAACCTGGCGTGGAAACTCGGATTCACGGCCCAGGGCTTGGCGACCGATTCGCTGCTCGACAGTTATTCCACCGAGCGTGTGGCGGCGGCGCGCGAGAACCTTCGCCAGGGCATGAAGAGCACCGAGTTCATGGCGCCGCCGTCGTTCGGCTTCGAGCTGATGCGCGAGGCGGTGCTCGGGCTGGCCGTCCACCACGCGCAGGTGCGCGCGCTGATCAACCCGCGCCAGACGTCGGCGCTTGCGTACCTCGATTCGCCGCTCAACGTCGATGAGGCCGCCTCTAGCGAGTTCGATGCCGGCCCGGCGCCTGGCACCGTGCTGCCGGAGTGCCCGTTGCGGCTCGCGCCCGGACCCGGCTGTGCCGCGCCACGCGAGGCGCATCTCACCGACCTGCTGGTGCAAGCAGCGCCGGGCTTCGTCGCGCTCTGCTTCACGGGCGACGAGCCCGCGCAACCGGCGGTGGCGGTTCTGCACGCACTCGCGCAGCGCCTCGCGCAAAGCGCGATGTCGTTCACCGCCGATCGTCATCGCGAAGCAGAACCCGGGCGCCGATGGCGAAACGCATGCCTGGGACCACACGGGTCGGCTGTTTCCGATGCTCGGCGCGGCAGCCGGCACGGTCTACCTGTTGCGGCCCGACGGCCATGTGCTGGCGCGCTGGAAGCATCTGCCCGGCGATGCCGCGGCGCAGCGCATCGAAGCGGCGATCGCCCGCACCTTGCGTCCGGCTGCGAGCGCCAGGGCGAATCAACCACCCGAGCAACAGGACGCCCAGCGATGACCGACACCGAACTCGACACCGTCTACACGAAGCTGTGCACCACGCTCACGCAGCTCGGCCAGGAGACCGCCGCGCTCTACCTCGCGCGCTTCGCGCTGCTGGCGATCGTGCGCATCGGCGACGCGGCGACGGCGAACCAGCTGATCGAGCAAGCCGCGCTGGACCTGGCAAAAAGCAGCCCGCAAACCGAGTAGACTCGCGCGGCGCCAAAATTCAAGGAGACCAATGCCCGACTTCGACAGCCCTTCGCTTTGGCCGATCAGCGCCTTCGATGCGCTGCGCAAGACGATGGCTTCGGTGTCGCACGCCAGGCTGCGACGGCAGACCCTGATTTCAACGACGCTCCAGGCCGAACTGCGGTTGATGGACCGGCGCCACGACGGCGCCGACGCCCTGGAAGCGGTTGCCGCCTGCGTGCGCCTGCGGGAGTCGGCGCTGATCTATCTGAAATACGGCGAGCGCGTCTGGCCCATCACTTTGTTTCCCGGCGAGATGCTCTACCACTCACCGCACAGCCTGTTGCAAGGTGGCGGCCGCGCGATGCGCGCGATCAAGCTGATCGACGTCGAACCGGCGGTGGCCCGCCCCCCGGGCCATTGGATGCACGACCGCATCGCGAAGGCGGATTTCTATCACCCGCTCGTGCCGGCGCTCTGGACGCTGGCTTTGCAGGGCCCGCGCTCGAGCCTGTTGACCGAGATCAGCGGCACGGCTGCGTACCGCGCGCTGCGCAGCCTCGCCGGGCAAGACCTGGTGATCCCCGGTGCGGTGGGTCCCGCCGCCGAACGCTTGCGCCGCGAGACCGCGCCGCTGCGCAGAATAGCCACGTGGCCGGGAATGAGCGTCGAGCGCGCGAACCGAATGCTCAATGCGCTGTACCTGTCGTCGAACCTGATCGTCAGCCGTACCCACCACACGGCGCGCCCCGGCATGTGGGAATGGCTGCTGAGCCGCAGCAAGCATTGAGGTTCGCCCGCGCCGGGGCGATTTGCGGCGCCATGCGTCGTTGCCGGCTCGTTGTGTGGCGCCGCCACACGCCTCGCCGACGCCTAGCCTGGCACCGCAACTCGCCCCGGCGCGCGCTGCCTTGGGCTTGACACATGTCCGAAAGCGGCCAGACGCGGGCGCGTCGATCCGCGACATTGCATTGGCCCGATCGACAGCCCTACATCGCAACCCGCCCCATGCCCCACCCACTGCTGCCCGCCACGTTCCAACGCCTGGCCGGCGCCAACCTTGCGGCGCAATCGGCCGAGCAGATCAGCCTCGCGGCGGTGCCGATCGTCGCCGTGCTCGCCTTCAACGCCGGGCCGGGCGAGATCGGCTTGCTCGCGACGGCGCAGACGCTGCCGTTCCTGTTGCTGTCGATTCCCGCCGGCTTGCTCGCCGACCGCTGGTCGCGCCGGCGCTTGATGGTGATTGCCGAATCCTTGCGCGCGGCGTCATTGCTCGCACTGTTGCTCGGCGCGCTGTCGGGCCAGCTCTCGCTCGCGCTGTTGGCCGCGCTCGGCTTCATCGGCGCAGCGGGGACCGTGGGCTTCAGCGTCGGCGCGCCGGCGCTCGTGCCTTCGCTCGTGCCGAGTGCGGCGCTCGCGGCGGCGAACTCGCGGCTCGAACTCGCGCGCAGCATCGCGTTCGCGGCCGGCCCGGCGCTCGCCGGGGCGCTGGTTGCGTGGTCGGGTGCAGCGTCGGCGTTCGTGCTCGCGACGATGCTTTCGGTGGCCGCGGTGCTGCTGCTGCTGCGCCTGCCCGAAGCGCAGCAAGGACCCGCGCGCACGCGCCACGTGATGGAAGAACTGCGCGACGGCGCGCGGCTCGTGTGGCACCACCCCTTGCTGCGACCGATCCTGTTCACCGCGATCGCCTGGAACATCGCCTGGTTCGTGTTGCAGGCGGCGTACGTGCCCTATGCGATGCGCAGCCTCGGTTTGGACGCGAGCGGGGTGGGCGTCACGCTCGCGTGTTACGGCGCGGGCATGGTCGTCGGAGCCCTCTTCGCCTCACGCGTGCTGCGCGCATTGCCGTTCGGCCGCGCGATCCTGGTCGGCCCGTTCACATCGGTCGCGGCGTCGTTCGTGATGGCGGCGACGCTGCTGTGGCCCACGGGCGTGCTCGCGGCGGTGTCGTTCTTCATGTTCGGCGCCGGGCCGATCCTGTGGGCGATCACGTCGACCACGTTGCGCCAGACCGTCACGCCCGGCGCGATGCTCGGCCAGGTGTCGGCGATCTTCCTGACGGTGAATTCGGGCGTGCGGCCGATCGGCGCCGCGCTCGGCGGCGCGATCGGCGCGGCCTACGGCGAGCCGGCGTGTCTGGTTCTCGCGGCGCTGGTCTTTTGCGTGCAGGCGGGCGTGATTGCGTTCTCTCCGGTGCGCACCTTGCGCAGCCTGGCCGACGCGGGACGTTGATCGGCTTCGCGGGCCGGCTGCTTTTGCGGGCCCGACCCAAAGTCCGACAGGCTCCTAGCTCCCCAGCCCGTACTTCTGCGCGTTGTTGCAGATGATCGCCACCGCCAGCACGCGCGGAACGTACTCGCGGGTCTCCTCGGGCAGAAGCTTGAGCCGGTAGAGGTGCCAGAAATCGCGTTTGTCCTTGCGGAAGCCGCCAGGCTCCCTGGCCAGCTGGCGCAGCGCCCGCCGCACACCGTTTTCGCCACGGTTGTAGCTGGCCAATGCCAGCATGAACGAGTCCTCGCCGAATTCCGAGAGCAGGTTCGCCATGTAGGCGGCGGCGGCCTTGGTCTGCTTCTCGGGGTCCAGGCGTTCATCCACGCTGCCGTTCACGGTGAGCCCGAGCGACTGCGCGGTTGTCGTCACCATTTGCCAGATTCCCACGGCGCCGGCCCCGCTTCGGGCGCTGGGGTCGAAGCCCGATTCGACCCAGGCGATGTAGGCCATCTCCTCGGGCAGGCCGAGTTCGCCGAACTCCTTCGCGATGACCGGCCAGTAGTGCTCCTTGCGACCGTACATGAACTTGCGATTCCCGGCCGAACTCAGTTGATCGATATGGAACTGCAGCCGCTCGCGGAAGATCGGCGGGATGGCGTAGGTCGAGGCGTTGAACTTGACGAGGATCTTCCTGATCTCGCGATCGAGTTCATCGCCACCGGCCGACAGTTCCGCCGCGCGCGCCTCGTCCTTGCGCTCCAATTCCCTGAGCGTGCTCAGGGCGGAGCCGGTCAGCGTGGCCAGCTTGTCTTCCATTGCCGCCAGGTTCGTTGAGTCCGTCTCGGCCTGCATGCGCTCCTGGAGCGACTGGATCTGGCGGTCGATGGCGGTCTTGGCGTCGACCAGGCCGTTGATCTCTCGTTGCTGGTAGAAGACCACCCCTCCCAGCACGCCGATGACCAACAGCGCGAGCCCGCCCACACCGGCGAGCACCTTGACCCATTTGCTGGTGGTGCGGGTCCTGACCTCCGCTGTGGCCCGGTTCATCGCCTCGGCCAGGATGACCACCGTGTCGCCCGAGCTCTGGCCGCCCAGCCTGGCTCGGCGCTGCGCGACTTGCTGCGCTGCCGCGTCAGCGACCCGGTGTGTGCCGGTATCTTCAACCCCGCTCTTCAGGGCGCGCGCCATTCGCTGCGCGTCGTGCTGGGCGTCGTAGGCCGGCAGCGAACCTCTGGGCGCGCCGGCGAGGGTGCTCTCCGCCATGGCGCCCGCGGCCGACGCAGTTGCGTGGGCGTCGATCTCGACGTCAGCCTCGGGACCACCGGGGAAGCCGAAGCGGACCCTGTCGCCTGACCTGAGTTCCTGCTTGGTGATCTCTGCGGCCGTTGATCAGCGTGCCGTTGGTCGAGCCCGTGTCGACCAGGAAGTAGGCGCCGCGTTCGAAGACGATCTGCGCGTGGTGGGTGGAAACGATGGCGTCCTGCGCGTCGGCGAAGCGGAGTTCGGCGCTGGCGCCGCGGCCGACCCGCACCGGCTCACGGCCGTAGCTGACGGTGGCACCGCGGCGACTTCCCGAGACGATCTTGAGGCGGATCACCGTTGCACCGTGTGGCGGGGACTGGGCGGCGATTCTATCGACGCGGTTGGGCCGCGCGCCCGGCGAGCCACAAGCCCAGCGCTGAGCAGGTGCCGGTGACCGCCCAAGTCCACTGCCAGCCGCCCACTGAGCTGGCCACTGCCGCCACCAATGGCGGCCCGGCAAACTGCCCGAGCGCCGACCACTGCTGCACCCAGCCCGCCGTCGTCGCGAGTGTCTGCTCGCTCGGCGCGAGGCGCAGCGCGAGCGCGAACAGCGTCGCCGGGATCAAGCCGCCGCACATCGAAAACACGAGCACGGCCAGATAGCGCAGCGCCGGCGGCAGGCCGGTTGAAGCGTCGCCCGCGAACGCAGCCAGCGTCGCGAGCCCCATCGTGATGAAGCCGATGCGCAGCAGCAGCTCCGGCGCAGTGCCTCGATTCAACAGGCGGCCCGCCGACAGGTTGCCGATGATGTTCACCGCCGCGGCCAACGCGCTGAGCAGTCCGAGCATCGCGGCCGACAAGCCGGCCTGCGCGGCGATCACCGGCAGGAAGCCGATCACCGCCAGCCATTGCCCGGCGTAAAGCGCGAACATCATCGCGGCGAGCCAGATGCCTCGCACCGCGAGCGTCTGGCGCAGCCGCAGCAGCCACGACGAGGGCGCCGCCGCGTGCGCCGGCCCGCTGTGCACCGCCCGTGGCACGGCGCGCGCGAGCCAGAGCGCCATCAGCGCCGACACGCCCGCGAGCAGCCACCACCAGGCGCGCCAACCGGCGAACGAAATGCAGACCGGCCCGAGCAGCAACGCGAGCGTCGTCGCGAACGGCATGTACGCCGACCAGAAACCGAGCATCGTTCCCATGCGTGCCGGCGCGACGAGCTGGCGCACCAGCCCCGGCGCCGGCAGCACGACGAGCAGAAAGCCGAAGCCCTCGAGCGCGCGCAGCGCCATCAGCGCCGGCACGTCGCGCGCCCAGCCGCCCAGCGCACTCGCGCCCGCCAGCACGAGCAGCCCGCACAGCATGCTGCGGCGCAGCCCCAGCGCGTCGGCGACGACGCCGAAGGCGACGCCCACGCTCATCCCCGCGAGCTTGCACCAGCGACAACAGGAAGCCGGCCTGAAGCAGCGTCAGGCCGAGCGCGTCTTGCAGCGCGGCGATCGCCGGCGGCAGCTTGCCCACGTGCAAGGCCGCGCACACGCCGGCGAGGATGACGACGAGCGCCGGGTCGATGACGGTGCTGACGGTACGTGCGGGCGGGCTGGCGGCAGTCATCGGCTCGGGAGTGTGCCAGTCGGGAGTCTGGGTCCTGGTGTGAGCCCATGGTCCGAGCGGCAGGGCGGCGGCGGTGCCCCCGTTCTCCGGCCCACGCTCGCGGGGTACCACCGAGGTCGTCAAAGGCCATTCTTGTCATCACCGCCAGTGCCCTGGATGCGCTTGCGGGCCACCGCGAATGGGGCCTGCGAACGGGGGCACCACCACCGCCCTGTGCTGCAACCGTTGGTGCAGCACCTCGAGGCGCATCGGCTTGGGTGCTGGTGCAGGCCGACTTCTGGTTCGACGTCACGCCCTCACCCGTAGCCCGTTGAGAGTAATATTTGGCTATGCGCGTCGCAACTGGCACAGTCGTTTCAGGCAAGGTGGTCCTTGACGATTCCGCACCCGCTGACGGAACTGTGGTTTATGTGATCGCGGCGGAAGAAGTCACTGTCCCGAAGCTCTCGCCTGAAGAGCTGGCCGAGCTCGAGGCAGGCATCGCTGAGGCCGAGCGTGGCGACATGCTCACCGGAGAGGAGTTCTTCAAGCAGCTGCGTCGTCACGGCTAGCTGTGACGCTCGAACTCCACGTCTCTCTCCGCGCGGCCAGAGCAATCGACCGTATCGTTGAATGGTGGGCGGCAAATCGTCCCGCAGCGCCGGGTGCCGTACGGCGAGATCTCGAAACCGCGCTCGCATTCCTCGTTGAGCAGCCAGGTTTGGGCACCGAGGTTCCTGGGGCGAGTTCGCCGGATGTACGGCGCTTTTACGTCGACCGCATTCGCTACTGGGTCTACTACCGTGTTCGCAGCGGAAGGCTGGAAGTTTTGTCCGTGTGGCACTCTAGCCGTGGCGGCGGGCCCGTGCTCTAGCGAAGTAACGGTGACGCCGAACCCTGCGTCCAGCCGATGCGCTCCGGCCTGCGGCCTCCGCGCACGACTGAACGCGAACGCTCGGTCTTCTGCGCACCCTCCCACTCTCCCGACATGGAGCACTAATGTCTAGCGATATTTCGTACGCAGACTTGCGCAAGTGGGCAAAGCGTCTTTTCGCTTTTGCATCTGGTGTAGTCGTCATTGTGTTCGGTGCCTACCTCCTTCGCTTTGCCCCGCTGCTGCCTATTAGCACGGAGACACAGGCGTGGGGTCGGTTTGGGGACTACGTTGGCGGCACAACCAACCCGATTCTTGCCTTCCTGTCATTCACAGCACTATTACTTACCCTCGTTCTTCAAGGTAAGCAGATGGAAAACTCCTCCAGCCAGTTAGCGAAGTCGGCGGCTGAACTCGTGTTGTCAAGAGAGGCGCTGGCGCGTTCTGCACGCGCGCAAGAGCAAGCTGAGAAAGAACTCGGTCGTCAAGCCGACGCGGCCCTTGACTCTGCCAGGCTCACTTCAATCAATCTGCTCCTCGAACACTACCGCGGAGAACTTGCCGAAATGCAAAGCCGCGCGTACGTCGCAAGTGATCCCGCACTTGAGAGACAGGCGTTTCTCGAACATCGCGAACGTGCGCTGATCGACGCTCTGGAAGGTCTCTACACTAGGCTTCTTGCTCCTTCCAGTTCTTGAGGCGGAACGAAATGCAGTTGATCAAGGCAGCCGCATCTGTGCTCGCACTTGGGTTCTTATGCGTCACTGGCCCATCCGGCGCACAAGGTTTTCGCTTCTCAAGCAGCAAGTATCAGTACTCCTTTGCTGTTCCGGCCGGGTGGTCGCAGATACCCGATGGCGAGATTGCGCGACTGAAAGATGAACGACTGCCGCCGCAGGCTCAACACCTGATCTACGACGCCGCCTTCCAACGTGGATTCAAGGGCACTTGGTTCGAATGGCCTTACATAATCGTCCAAGTGATTCCATCAGATCGGACGAAGCTACGCCGCCTTCCAACCGAGGCAGAGTTTGAGCAGTTTGTCCGCACAATCACAGGCGGCAAGATCGTCGAGAAGGTTCGGGAGGCCGTAGCAAGCACGCCAAACGCCGACGACAGAAAGATGCTGGAATCTTCAATTGCCTCACTATCGAGCGCAAAGGTGCAGGCCGACGTTTCAAGCCGGAAGTACTGGTTCACCACGGAACTCACGGACCCCTCTGTCGGCCCTTTTAAGGGGTACACCGCAGCAATGTTTTTGCCAAACGGCAATGTCATTCAGCTAAATGCCTACTCGCGAGCCAATCGATTCACTCAAGACATTAAACAGTTTCTAGAGATTTCTCATTCGTTGCGCAACACATCCACTACTTCCGAGTTGGGTCCCAGCCCAGGTGAGCTCAAGCGTTGAGGCTGTAGAAAAACCCCAATTCACCCGTCGCCTCGCAATGGAGACCAAAACCGACATCTCAGATCGCGCTGTATTGAACGATCACGAGGGCGCCAGGGGTTGAGTGACCCCCACAACCGCACCCTCAACGTCGCGTTAGGACTTTTTCTACAAGCTCGTTAGGCGCCAAGTCTCCTACCAAGGCCGCACATGAGAGTCAGCAGCCTTCGTGCCGTATGGGCACTACTCGGACTACTGCTCGTGAGCCGTGCGTGGGCCCAAAGTCCAGGCGCACAACTCGACGAACTCATGCAGAAAATGAAGCCGCGGTCTGAGGTTCTTGACAGCGCACCTGATCTCGTACTTCAGGTGGTGCTCCCGCCTCAGTACGCTCAGTGCCTACATGCGGCGTTCGCGGAAGCGCACCAGCAGAACAACGTCGCGCACACATACTTGCTCGAACAGATCGACTTCCTAGTGAGCACCGGCCTTACGACAAGCAGCATTCAGGCCATCATTGCCTACGGGCATGCAATCACAAACATGATATTCGCCTCTGAACGTAGGAAGTCAATCGACAAGCTCGAAGGCAACGACCTCAAGGAACGCCAGAATTACATCTACCGAACGTTCACTCGACTCGCATGCGTGAATACGTTCTCCGATCAACGCGTTCAGCCTGCCCTACGAGCTCTGATCAAGGGCACTCGCCCTCAGCAGGCACCGCGTTGACGCCTAACGCCTCGTTGCACCTGACTCGCCTCAGCGGGATTCGCCCGCTTCCGCGAGCGGGTGCACTTCAAGCTTGAAACCGCCCAATCAAACCTGCTCCAATGCCCCGATGCTCAAGCGCCTTATTCATTGGTTGTTCGTCGAACCTAGGTTTGTGTGGTTCGCCCTGTTTCCACCGGTCCTTGCTGCCGTGCTGGCTCTGGGGCTCTGGCAGTCGGAGCGCGCCATCAGAGTGGCAGGCTTGATCCTTCAACTCGCCGGCATCCTGACGGTCGCGTGGGGCATCGTAGGGATGTGGCGCTTCTTTGGGCTGGGTCAGCCGCTTGCGCCGGTCCGCGCATGGCTCGACCGCTACCCGCTGCGCAGAAGAACCATCGTTGCTGCCGCATTCGACTCCGTCGACTTCAACGATGCGGCCTCAGCGAGGGGGCACACCTCGTGGCCGCTGAAGCCGACTTCACCAATGGAGGAGCGAGTTGAGGCCATCGAGAAGAACATCCCCCTAATGCAAGACCGGATATCCAGGACCCAGATCGAACTGGACGATGCCGTTCGCATGCTGCAGGGCGAACTCAGGAATATTGCCACTCGGTCCAACGAGCAGGTTCAGCACGTTCATAGTCAGGTGCGAGCACTAGGGACCGGCAGTTTGCACATTTCCGCTATCGGCGCCCTATGGTTGTTCACTGGTTCAATACTCGGCACGGCGAGTCAAGAGTTACACAACTGGCTGCGATGAAATCTAACCATTAAGTCCATCGAACCTCCTACGGCGGCAGTTGAGCTCAAACGTTCGGCCGCAATGGAAACATCGACGCCAGTTCAACCGAGTATGTAGCAGAGCTTTTCATCCAGCACCATGAACACAAGCCGTTTTCTCGCGTCAACGCAATACGAAGATCTGCACGGAACTGCGGCGGCCGATCGAGCAGATACGGGGTCAGTTGAAACTTGGCTTGAGAGCCAAGGACTTCTTCAGGAAGGCGAGCACTTGGTGGGTATTTCTTTTCATGCGAGCCAATTGCCCGCAAGCGGCGAGTCGCTTTTCCAAGTTTCCTTTTTGCTAGCTCCAATCGAAACGAACTTTGCAGTCCGTATTCCAGGTGAAGCCGAGCCGCCAACAATTGCGGGGCGTCGAATCGAGAGGAACATGGAGCTAAGCGCGTTCTTTCGCTTCTTCAAGCAGTTGGAAATCACGCTTTCCTCCAACGGAGAGCTTGAGGGCCGCAGCTTCACTCACATTGGCTAGCCCTCAGTTTCTCAACATGAAAACAGTGCGGCCCAACACAACCCGCCATTGCAGCGGCCGGCCTTCGGCAGCCGCTGAACTCCAACATGTATGCCGTGCATGGCGCGAATCCCGCCGGGTGCGAGTCCCGGTACCAGGTATTAGCAGAGCCGAAGGTGAGGTTCCCTCCGATCCCGATTGGCGCGGCACCTCGTGGCGCGTCACCTTCGGTGCCGGGGGCAGGTGGCTCGGGGTGCGTTCGCAGGCCCCATTCGCGGTGGCCCGCAAACGGATCCCGGGCACCGGCGGTGTTGACGCATGAAAGGATCCGGCCCAAGGCGGGTACCCCGCGAGCGTGGGCCGGAGAACGCACCCCGGGCCGCCTGCCCCTGCTCGGTGCCTGGGCGCCTTCTGGCTGCAGCCGGGAGAGTCGAAAGTCACCGGCACGCGAGTGCGCGAGAACGTCCTCGCGCCCGCCCCGCACAATCGCAGCGTGTTCTCATTCCAGCACGATCCGCCGCCCGACTTGTCGCCCACACCCGAGCCGCCGGCCGAGACCGCCATCGGCCCGCAGCGCCGCCGTTTCTCCGCGGCACTGCTCGGCACCTTCGCATTGCAAGGCGGAGCCGGCTGCACGTGGCTGACGCATGGCGACCCACCCCGCCAAGACTGGGAGCAGCGCCTGCAAGGCCAAACGCTCGCGCTGCTCGGCGAAGTGCACGACAACGCCGAGCACCACCGCCAACGCACCGCCATCCTGAGGCGCGCGCTCGAGGCCGGCTGGCGCCCGGCGTTCGTGATGGAGCAGTTCGACATCGACCGCCAGGCCGACATCGAGCGCAGCCGCCGCGAGCGCGCGCACGATCCGCGGCACCTGATCGCCGGCGCCGGCGCCAGCGCGCGGCTGGAACTGGGACTTCTACGCGCCCGCCATCGCACTCGCCTTGCAGTTCGACCTGCCGCTGCTCGCCGGCAACCTGCCGCGCGCCATGGCCTCGAGGCTGTCGCGCGAAAGCCATGAGCAGGTGTTCGGCGCGCAGCGCACGCGCGAGCTGGGCCTGCTCGATGCGCCCGACTCCGCCTGGCAAGCCGCGATGGAGCGCGAGATCGACCTCGGCCATTGCGGCGCCTTGCCGCGCAGCGCGCTGGCCGGCATCGTCCGCGCCCAGTTCGCGCGCGACGCCGTGATGGCGAGCCTGCTGCGCGAACACGCGGCGCGCGGCGCGGTGCTGCTCGCCGGCACCGGCCATGTGCGGCGCGACATCGGCGTGCCGCGCTGGCTCACGAATCTCGCGGCTGTGCAGGCGCCGGGCGCCGCGTCGGAGCCGACCATGGTCGCGCAACGCGTGCTCGCGGTCGGCTTCGTCGAAGCGGGCAACGAGCCGCCCGCACCGGGCCAGTTCGATGCCATCGTCACCGCTGCACCGGCCGAACGCGAAGACCCTTGCAAGGCCTTCAAGGCCCGGCCGGCGCCGAGCGGCGGCTGACGGCGCCGCCGTCGGTGCGCCCGAGCCATGGCATCACGGAGGCGACTGGTGCACGTCGCGGTACGCGAGCATGTCCGCGAGGCGTTGCTCCTTCGCATCGTCGAATCCGCAGGAGTGCTTCCACTGCGCCGGGTTCTCGTAGGTGCCGAACAGCATGTCCCACCACGTGATGTCGCCGTAGTTGTTCTTGTGCCGCCCGTGCTGGTGGTGAATGCGGTGCATTTCGGGGCGCTGGAAAACGAAGCCGAACCAGCGCGGCGTCTTGATGTTGGTGTGATAGAAGAACTCGCCCAGTGCCGTGCACAGCGTGTAGACGGCTCCCGCCTCGGCCGTGAGGCCGAGCACGCTGTAGACGAGCAGGCTGCCGATGATCGAATTCACCACCATCTCGCCGGGATGTTTGTAGAACGACGTGATGACTTCGAGCCGTTGCGGGCTGTGGTGAATCTGGTGAAAGCCGAGCCACAGCCAGTGGACTTCGTGGCGCCAACGGTGCCACCAATAGAACACAAACGTCGCGATGAAGTAGGCGATCAGGCCGCCCACGCCCGGGCGTGACGTGGCGCGACAGGTGAAACAGCGACGCGGCGGAGAACCAGCGCTCCCAGGTCAACCCGGCGACGACAACGACGGCGAGTTGCACGGCATTGATGGCGAGCACGCGCAACGGCCAGGTTCGAACCGAGGGCAGTGCCCAGCCGGGAATCAAACGCTCGACGATGAAGCAGACGACGAACGCGGCGAAGACGATGTGCAGCATGGTGTGCGCCTTGGAATGCGTTGCGTAGGCGTTGGGATCTACCGCGCCGAACGCAGCGTCGCCACACCATTGAACACCCCGATCAACGCCGCGCACGCGTGGGCCATCGCCGCCTCTCGGCCCTCAACGACCCACGCTTGCGCGGCGTGCGGCGAAGCGCTCAGCGCGAGCGTGACGAGAGCTGCAAAAACTCTGGCGAAAAACCGATAACGGGCGTCGGCCATATGATGCTCCCCGGGCAGTGGACAGGCGTGCAGCATGCCAGCCGAGTCGCCGCCTGCAGCTTGTTTTCCCCCGAGGGTCCTTGGCGCGCGCCAACGGGTACTGCATGGCAGTACCGGGCGCCGTCCGCGGTATCGGAGAAGGCAACGCGTGTCCCCGGCACACCTGAGGAGCAAAGATGGGTACGTTGAGCGGAAAAGTCGCGTGGATCACCGGTGCGGGCAGCGGCATCGGCTTGGCCGGCGCGCAGGCGCTCGCCCAGGCCGGCGCGGGCGTCGTGATGTCGGGCCGGCGCGAAGACGTGCTGGTGCAGGAGGCGCAGAAGATTCGGGCCGGTGGTGGCCATGCCGATGTGGCGGTGCTCGATGTGTCCGACCCCCAGGCGGTGAAGAAGGCAGCCGAATCGATTCTGGCCAAGCATGGCCGCATCGACATCCTGCTCAACAGCGCCGGGCTGAACACGCCCACACGCCTGTGGAAGAACCAGAGCGTGGCCGGCTGGCGCGAAGTGGTGGGCATCAACCTCGACGGCACGTTCTACACCGTGCACGCGGTGCTGCCGCAGATGCGCGAGCGCAAGGACGGGCTGATCATCAACGTCTCGTCGTGGGCCGGCGTGTTCCACCCCAAGCTCACCGGCGCCGCCTACAACGGATCGAAGCACGCGGTGACGGCGATGACGGAGACGATCAACATGGAAGAAGGCGTGAACGGGATTCGCGCCTGCGCGATCTGCCCCGCCGAGGTGGCCACGCCGATCATGGACCGCCGGCCCGTACCGCCCAGTGCAGCGGACCGCGCGCGCATGCTGCAGCCCGCCGACCTGGGCGCGACGATCCGCTTCATCGCCGAAATGCCGGCGCATGCCTGTGTGAACCAGATCATCGTCAGCCCGACCTGGAACCGCATGTACATCGAGAATCTCTGACCGGGCGGGAACGCGCCGCCCCGTCCTGCAATTCCCACCTCCTTCCGCTCAACGGCTCCCACCCATGGTGAATTGGCTTTTCAAGAGACCCGGCGCCGCCCCGGCCGCCCCTACAGCTCATTCCCCGCCGCAGGCCGCGCGCAGCGCACCCGTGAAGACCGGGCCGACGCCGCAACAAAAGGCCGAAGCGAAAGCCAAGCAGCTCGAAGAGGCGCGCGGATCGTGGGCGCCGCGCTTGCAGGCGGCATTGGGCGACGACGCGGCGCTGCTGCGCGTCGCGGTGGATGCACCGGTGGTCGAGATCAAGCTCGCCGCGGTCGAGGCGCTGATGAGCGAAGACGCGTTGAAGCAGGCCGAGCGCGAGCTGCGCAACTCTGACCGGCGCGTGCACCGCGCCGCCAAGCAGCGCCTGGACGCTGCGCTGAAGCAGCGCGAATCGCGCGCGCACGCAGCGACCCTGCTCGACGCCGCGCGGGCGCTGGCGCTGGAATCGCCGATTCCCGCGAACCGGCTGGTCGCGCTCGACCGCGCCTGGCAGGCCCTCGACGCCGCGACGCTCGAGCCGCGCCAGGTGCAGGAATTTGCCGAGCTGCGCGAACGCCTGAACGCCGCGCTGCACGCGCACGGCGAACAGGAGCGCGCGGTGCAACAGTGGCTCGCGCAAGCCAAGCCCGCGCTGGCCGAGCTGCAACGGGCCTGTGCGTTGCCTGGGGCGCCGGGCGATGCAGACATCCTCACGGACGCGTGCGCGGCGGCGCAGGCGCTGCTCGACTCGCGCATCGACGCGCCGGTGACTGCCTCGCTCGGCCAGGCGCTGGCCGCGGCGCTGGGCAGCGCGCAGCAGGTGAGCGCGCGCTGGGCCGAGCCGCTGCCCGTCGCGGCGGAGCCGGCACCGGCACAGGTCGCGCCCGCGCCGGCATCGCCGGTGCGCGTCCCCAAAACCATCAGCGCCGAGCAGCGTGAGGCTCTCGGCGCTTTGCTGCTGCAAGCCGAAACCGCCCTCGCCGACGGGCAGCTCGCGGCGATGCAACAGCACCTGGAAAGCGCGGACCGCCTGGTCGAGAGTCTGCACGGCGCGCGCATTGGCGACGCGCTGCATGGCCGAATCTCCACGTTGCACGCCGAACGCGCCCGGCTCAGGGGCTGGCAGCAATGGGGCGGCAGCCGGGCACGCGACGACCTGGTGATCGAGGCCGAGGCGCTGGCACGCATCACGCTCGCCGCGGCGGGCCGGCCGGCGCAGCCGCCGCAACCCTCGCCGATGCCAGCACCGCCGCAGGTCGCTGCCGCGCAAGGCATGAGCGAGCCGATGACGCCGCCTGACGCCCTGCCCGCGCCTGTGCAAACGGTGCTCGAGCCGGCTGCGCAGTCCGTTGCGCAGCCTGCGGGGCAAGATGTTGCGGATGAAGGAGGGCGCAGGGCGGCGAAGCACCAGCCGCTGTTGCCGCCGATGAGCGCGCCGTGGAACCCGTGGCGGCAGCGGACGCCCCCGTGGCGGCTGACGCGGCCGATGCAGGCGAAGCGCCAATGCGGCCGATGCGCCGTCGCGCCCGACGCACCACCCGATGCCCCCATCTGCGGGTTCGGCCAGCGTGACCAGCGCCGCCAGCGCCGCGCCCACTCAGCCACCGGCACGCGGGGCGCCCGCGCGCGAGCCGAAGCCGCGCAAACTCAATCTGAAAGCGCACGCCGACGCGATCGCCGATCTGCGCAAACGCTGGAAGGAGCTCGACCGCCTGGGTGCGCCGGCGAACCAGTCGCTCTGGAAACGCTTCGACGCCGCCTTGCATATTGCGCACGAGCCGGTGCTCGAGCAACTCGCCGCGCTGAAGGCGCAGCGCGAAGCCAATCTTGCGGCGCGCGAAGCCCTGCTCGCCGAGCTCGACGCGGTGCCCGGCGAACCGGCGTCGCAGGACGGCGACGCACTCGCGGCGCACTGGAAGCAACTGACGCACGCGCTCGACCAGTTTCAGCGTGCCTGGCGGCCGCTCGGTCCGCTCGAACACACGGTACCGTCTGCAGCGCGCCATGCGTTGCAGCAGCGCCTGCGCGCCAGCGTCGAGCGCATCGAAACGCCGCTGCAAGACGCGCGCAAGGCGGCCGAAGGCGTGCGCGAGCAGCTGATCGCGCGCGCGCTCGCGCTGGCGGACGAAGTGAAGCAGCAACCGCCGAATCAACACCCGCAATTGCGCGACGCGATCCCGCGCGTGCGCGAACTGCAAATGCAGTGGCAGCAGAGCGCGCGCTCGATGACGCTGCAGCGCAATGTGGAAAGCGCGCTGTGGAACCGCTTCAAGGCCGCCACCGACGCCGTGTTCACGCAGCGCGACGCGGCGGCGAACGCGCGCGACGCCGAGCTTGCCGCGAACCTGGCCGCGCGCGAAGCGCTGCTGCAGCGCCTGGAAAGCCTGAGCAGCGCGACGCCCAGCGCCGAGATCGAGCGCACGCTGGCCGAGGTCGACCGCGCCTGGCGCGTCGCCGGCGAGCCGCCGCGTGGCACGCTGCCGCGCTTCGAGGCGCGCCTGCACGACGCGCATGGCGCCGCGCTGCGTGCCTTGGGTGCCAGCGGTCAGGTGGCTTGGGCAACGGCGTGCGACCGGCTCGCCGCGCAACTGCTGCTCTGCGAAGAGCGCGAGGCCGCACGCCAGCGGAGCTCGAACCGCTCATGCAGCGCTGGGCCGAACAGCAAGCGCTGCCCGTCAAGCTGCCAGCCGCCTGGGAGCAGGCGTTGACGCAACGCTGGTCGCAGCCCGCCGACGCTCCCGTGCCGGCGAGCTTCAAGCTCGAAGACCTGCTGCTGCAGCTCGAGTCCACGCTCGATCTGCCGGCGTCGCCGCAGCAGATGGCGGCGCGCCGCGCGTTGAAGCTGCGCGCGCTGAAAGACACGCTGGAAGGCCGCGGCGCGCCGGCGGTCGACGCCACGAACCGCGCATCGTGGTTGAGCGCGGCGTTGCGGCACCGCACGGCAGACGCCGCGCTGCGCGAACGCCTGCACGCGCTGATCGCGGCGCTGCGCGCGGCGCCGCCGGGAACGCTGGCGCCGCCTGCCGGGCGCCGCTGAGCCGCCGATCCGCGGAAAGGGGCGCGCGTGCAGACGCTGCCGGTGGTGGTGCTCGGGTTTGCGCTCGGGATGTTGCACGCCACCGACGCCGACCACGTGATCGCCGTCTCCACCATCGTCAGCCGCGAGCGCAGCGTCGGCGGCGCGGCGCGCATCGGCCTGTTGTGGGGCGTGGGGCACAGCCTGACGGTGTTCGCCGTGGGCGCGGCGATCATCCTGTTCAACTTGGTGCTGCCGCCTCGGCTGGAATTGGCGCTGGAGTTCGGCGTCGCGCTGATGTTGATCGCGCTGGGCGTTGCCACACTGTCGCGCGTGGGCCGCCAGGTGCGCGAGACGCTCACCGCCGCGCTTGCGCAGGGACTGGCCGAGCACAGCCACACGCAGCCGGTGCCGGGCGGCCACGCCCATCTGCATGCCCATGGCGAGTATGTGCACGCACACAAACACGGACACGGTGACGCTGAGCACGGCGCAGCGATGCACGGCCACGGGCAGACGCCGCTCGGCTGGTTGGACCGGCAACTCGGCGGGCTCAGTCTGTACCAGGCCTTGCGGCCGCTGTCGATCGGTATCGTCCACGGTCTGGCGGGTTCGGCGGCGGTCGCGCTGCTGGTGCTGACGCAGATTCGCGAGCCGCTGTGGGCCGTGGCCTATCTGCTGTTGTTCGGCGTGGGAACGACGGCGGGCATGATGTTGATGACGTCGGCGATCGCGTGGCCATTTCTTCGCGCGCGCCGTTCGCCCTACCTGCACCTGGGTCTTCAAGTCCTGGCCGGCGTGCTGAGCCTGGGCCTGGGCTGCATCATGGCGTGGAAACTCGGTGTTGTAGACGGGCTGATTTTCGGGGCTGGGCCCGATTGACGTTGCGGCCCAGACCGCCTAGCGTCGGTGCTCCGATGACTGCCGCCCACGCCGCGAACAAGTTGCCTCGCCTCAGCGCGAAGACGCTCGGCCTCGGGCTGCTGCTCGCGCTGCTGGGCGCCTTTGTCATCTACGCGGGCGTGCGGGAGGCGCGCAAGACCGCGCCGGCCACCGCGCCGCAAGCCGCAGCGCACGCCTTCGCCGAGCAGCGCCCGGCGCACAGCGCCACCGAAGAGCGCTTCGCGCAAGCGCTGTGGAACATCCACGCCGAGGTGCGCACCGCGGCCGTGCGCATGACGTTTGCCGGCCTCACCTACAAGATGGGCGACGCCGACCGTGCCAGCATCGGCACCAAGGTCGCGCCGCTGTCACAGACCTTCACTCAGGCTCACAGCCAACTGCTCGCGCTGGAAGCACCGGCGTCGATGCAGGAAACGCGGCGGCGCTACGCCGATGCAGTGCAGTTGTACGCCGCGGCGTCGCAGGAAATGGTGAAGGTGGCGCAAGACGGCAAGGACGTGCACCTGTTGAAGGCGCATGAGATGTCGGAGCAGGCTTCCGGCATCCTTCTCGAGGTGGGTGAGCAGTTGTGGCCGGGTGAAATCAAACCGAATTGATTTCAGGCGGTAGCAGGCGGCTCGTGGTTCAACAAACAGGAGACAAGTCGACATGAAGAAGCAATTGCTCAAGGCGCTCGCGGGCGCGGCGCTGGTGACCTTCAGTGCGCTCGGCGCCGGCGTCGCGCAGGCGCAGAACTGTTCGGTGTGGCTGGTCGAAAACAGCCGCTTCATGGGCGTGCCGTTCGGCATGTTCCATCCCGACCGGTCGTTCGTTCAGGGCAGCACCGATCCGCGCAACAACGTCAACACGGTGGACCTGCCGGTCAACGTGGGCGTCATCAAATGCGGGCAGGAACTGATCCTGTACGACGCGGGCTGGAACCAGACCGACTACCACACGGCCACCGGCACCAAGCACTGGTCGCCGCTGTCGCAGCAGATCACGCAGCTCGGCTTCAAGGCCGCCGACGTGTCCAAGATCATCATCGGCCACGGCCACTGGGACCACGCCGGTTCGCTCGACGAGTTCCCGAACGCGATGCTCTATGTGCAGGCCGAAGAGCTGCGCGGCATCGAGTGGGCGCTGAACTACCAAGGGCATGAGCGGATTCGCGCGCACAACTTCGACAAGGGCGGCTGCAACCGTACGCCCGCTTGCGGCTACCCGCCCAAGACGATGGACTCGATCTACGGCAAGGTGCTGCGCGGCAAGGCAGTGATCGTCAACGGCGACATGGAAGTCATCCCCGGCGTGAAGATCCACGCCGCGCACCGTGCGCACACGGCGGGATCGCAGTTGCTCGAAGTGCCCACCAGCATCGGCAAGCTCGTGTTCGGTTCCGACGCCTATTCGTCGTGGGAAGCGATCCGCGATTGGGAAGTCGCGAACATCCAGCAAACCGACTCGGTGCAGCAATTCCTCGCCTACGAGAAGTGCTACAAGATCACCGGCGGCTACAACAACTGCGTCGCCGCGCACGAGCCGCTGTCGTACACCGCCAAGTACCCGCTGACACGCAATTCCTGGGTCGGCATGAACGGCGGGCGGCTGGCCGAAATTGCGCTTGCGCCGGGTGAAGCGTCGCGCAAGAAGTAGATCGGCCGGGCCAGGCCGGACCCGCCTGGGCAGACAAAGCGAGGTGCCGGGGCGACCCGGCCCCTCGCTGTTTTTTTGGGCTCTGAGAATTCGTTTGTGCAAGGTTTGATCCGCCTCATCAGCGCTGCCCTGCTGCTCGCGTTCACGCTACCCGCAGCCGCGCACGACCCAAGCGCCTGGGGTGGCATGTTCCGTTCGCGCGACGATGGCGCGGCCTGGCTCTCCGCCGACGCCGGCCTGTTCGTCGGTGCCGCTCTCGCGCTCGCGGTGAGCCCCATCGACCCCAACCACCTCTTGTACGGCACCGACACCGCCCTGCTGCGCTCGCGCAATGGCGGTCGCGACTGGGCCGTGCAGGCGCCGCAACTGTTCAACGGGCCGACGCTCGCGGTCGCGTTCAGTGCCGATGGCAAGAGCGCGTGGGCGGCAACGCCTGCCGGCGTGTTCAGCTCCCACGACGACGCCACCTGGGTGCCCAGTGCAGTGGCGGCGGTCGCGATCCCGGCACGCGTTATCGCGCCAGGGGTGCAACCCGGCCATGCCTATCTGCTCGGCGCGCGCGGCGTGTTTGCCAGCACCGACGGCGGGCGCAGCTTCGTGCGCATCGGCCAGAGCGACTTGCCCGACTCGCCCGGCCGCGCGCTGCTCGTCACAGGCAGCGCGCCGCAAACGCTGCTCGCCGTGATCGACGGGCGCCTCTGGCTGAGCAGCGATGCCGGCCAGTCCTGGGCTGCGCGCGATGCGGGGCTGCCGCATGCCCAAGTGCAGGCGCTCGCGCTCGACCGCGACGAGCCGCGGCGTTGGTGGGCAGCCAGCGCCAAACAGGTGCACGTCAGCGACGACTCTGGCTCGACTTGGCGTCCCTGGGGCCAGCCGATCAGCGAAACCAGCGTGACGATCCACGGCCTGGCCGTCGCCCAAGGCGGCGCGCGCATCGTGCTCACCACCCATAAAGGCTTGCTGCGAAGCGTGGACGGCGGCGCCACCTGGGCCCAGGCGGAAGGCGCGTTGCCGGTGCACCTGGAGGCCGGGCCGCTGCTCGCCGACCCGCACGATGCGCAGACGCTTTACGCCGGCTTCGCTCTCGTGCCCTACGCCGAACTGCGGCGCCGCGCCGAACAAGGCACGAACCTGGTGTCGCAGCTCGACCCGGTGAGCGTGGCTGGCGCTGCGGCATTCCTGCTACTGCTGTTGATCGGCGGTGCGCTTGGCGCGCGCAAGCTCACGCGTGCCTACCGCGACGCTTGAGCCACTCGGCTGCCGATGCTCCATTCGTCGATGTTCCATTCGCCGGACCCATCGCGGATCCATACATCCCCCGGAAAACACCATGCCGCTTCGATCCCTTCTCTCCCCCCGGCGCCGCGTGGCGGTTTTCGCGATGGTTGCGTTGGGGCTCGCGCTGGCCATCGCGGCGTGGCTGTGGCCGCGTGGCCCGCGGCTCGCCAAGGTGGTCGAGTACCCGATGCTGGTGGCCACCGACATCCCGACCGCGCTCGCGGTCGCGCCCGACGGCAGCGTCTGGTTCAGCATCGATTTTTCCGACGCCGTCGGCGTGGTGCGCGCCGGCAAGCTGGAACGCATATCGAAGGGCTCGCGCAGCACCGAGCCGATCGGCATCGCGGTCGACGTGGCCGGCCGCGCCTGGGTCACCGATGCCGCGAGCGTCGCCGTCATCAGCGTCGCGCCCGGCGGCGCGGTCCAAGCGGTGAAGCTCGGCACGCCGATCGCGCGCCTCGGGCGCATGGCGGCGGCGCCCGACGGCGCGGTCTGGTTCGCCGAGAGCACGGCTTACAGCATCACGCGCCTGAAAGACGGCGAGTTGAAGCGCCATGCGGTCGACTCGGTGCGCGGCGGCCCCTACGGCGTGGCGGTCACGCCGGACGGCACGGTCTGGGCGACGCTGCAAAGCGCGAACTCGCTGCTGCGCATCGCGCCCGACGGCGCGATGACCGAACATGAAATTCCGAGCCCCGGCGTGTCGCCCACCGACGTCGCGGTCGACCCCTCCGGCGCGGTGTGGTTCCTGCAGTTCCGCACCGACAAGATTGGTCGCTTTCACAACGGCAAGTTCGACGACTTCGCAGTTGCGAGCGTGAAGCCCGGCCTCACCGGCCTGACGGCGGCGCCGGACGGCGCGGTCTGGTTCGGCATGCTGCGCAGCGGCAGCCTGGGCCGCGTGCGCGACGGCAAGGTGACCGAATTCAAGCTGCCGCGCGAACGCGCGCGGCCCTACAGCGTGGCGGCGGACAAAGCCGGCAACATCTGGTACGCCGACATCAGCGGCTTCGTCGGCATGGTGCCGGCCGCCGAAGCGGAGCGCTGAGGGCAGCCCGGCAGCGCACCGGCAGTGCCTTCGCGGCGTGACCAGCACCGCCCCCGTGCTACCTCGCGCGCGCCGCCTCGAGCTGTACCATCTCCTGCGCCGCAAAGACCGTCAGCACCACGCCCACCACGACGATCAGCGCCGACATGCCGATCTGAAGCCGCGCCGCCCGTGGCCCGGTGAGCCAGTCCAGCAGACGCTTGCCCACCGCTGCGGCAACCACACCCACTGCGACCAGCACGCCGGCGAATCCCAAGCTGAACACGAACACGCCGATCAGGCCGACGATCACCTGGCCGTCGCTGAGCGCGCGAATCAGCAGGCTCAGCGCCACCGGGTCGGGCACCAGGCCGCCTGCGACGCCCAAGCCGATCAGGACCCACAGGCTCGGGCGCTTCTTCATCACGCCGACAAGGTCGTGGCTGTGCTGAATGCCGAAGCCGTGGCTGTGCATGCCGCTGCCGTGGGCGTGCGGCGCGTGCTCGGTGCCGTCGTGGCTGTGCGCGGCCAACCCATCGTGGCTGTGCGCTTCAATGCCTGCGTGCGCGTGTTCGTGCGTTGCCGCGCGCTCGGTCGAGTTCGAAGGCGCGCCTCGCGCTGCGTTGAACAGCGAACGTTGCGTCCACAAGGTCCACAAGCCGATCGCGACGATCAGCAAGCCCGTCAGCAGCTTCAGCCAGACCTCGATGCGCTTCGACTCCAAGCCCGGCAGCCCGAGCGACGCGAGCACGCCCACGAGCACGATGCCGCTGGTGTGCGACAGCGTGACGAAGATGCCCAGAATCCAAGCGTCGACCGGCCGGCCGCGCGCGCCGACGATGTAGGCCGCGGCGATCGTCTTGCCATGCCCCGGTTGAACCGCGTGGTAGGCGCCCCAGAGGAAATTGGTTCCGAGCAGGATCAGGGCTTCGCCCATGGTGCTTGTTCGTCGAAAAGGGTCAGAGGATACGCTGCGCCGCACGCCGGGACTCGCAGCGCCGCGCTGCTTCGAGCGCGCACAATGCGTCGCGGCGCCCGTGCGGCGCCGCGCCGATGCCGGAGGACCCCATGGCAACCCAAGCCAGCAACTTCATCATCTGCACCCGCGACGTCGACAGCCGCGGCCGCTTCACCGCCGAACCTGGCGCGACGCGCTACCTGCGCGTGCCGCAGGGCCTGCGCCAATACGACCCGTCGCACGAAGTGAAGAGCAAGGACCGATGGCGCCTGGCGGTGCGCGCAGCGGCCGACGGCGTGGAAGACGAGATCACCGGCACCACCGGCGACGTGCTCGTCTTCGTGCACGGCTACAACAATGACATGGAAGCGATCGTCTGGCGCACCGAGGCCTTGCAGGCCGGCTTGAGCGAACAGGGTTGGCGCGGCAAGGTGCTCGCCTTCGACTGGCCGAGCGACAACTCGACGCTGAACTACCTCGAAGATCGATCGGACGCCGCGGAAGTGGCCGACCGCATGGTGGGCGACGCGATCCAGCTGCTCGTCGACGCGCAGCACGACAGCGCGAACCCGTGCAAGATCAACGTGCACCTGCTCGGCCACTCGACCGGCGCCTACGTGATCATGGAGGCGTTCAACCAGGCGCAGAAGAAGGGCGCGCTGTACCGCGCCGACTGGCGCGTCGCGCAGGTCGCGCTGATCGGCGCCGACATCGCGGCCAGCTCGCTGCGCGCCGACAGCGAATGGGCCAGCGCGATGTTCGAGCGCAGTGTGCGCCTCACCAACTATTCCAACCGGCACGACAAGGTGCTGGGCGTGTCCAACGCGAAGCGCCTGGGCACGTCGCCGCGCGTCGGCCGCGTCGGGCTGCCCGGCAATCCGCATGCGAAGGCGGTGAATGTGGACTGCAGCGGCTACTTCGCGGGCAAGGACCCGGCGAAGTCGTCGTTCAACGGCACCTTCAACCACTCGTGGCACGTCGGCGACCCGGTGTTCGCGCTCGACCTGGCGTTGACGCTGGAAGCCGAGATCGACCGGCACGCACTGCCGACGCGCGAGCGCGGTGCCGATGGTTTGGCGCTGAAGGCGGGCGCGCGGCCGAAGTTCCAGGCGGGGTGGGATGCTCATACGCCAGCGAGTGCGAAGCGGAAGATCGGCAAGGACGACGCCGGATGAGGTGAACCGGTGTGTGCGCAATCCAGCGGCTGCCGACGAATGTCACGTCTTCCGCGGCAGGCATGCGCTGCGGCGGCACGAGAATCGCGGCCATGGCAGTCAGCACAAACCAGACCCAGCATGGCTGGGTGACCCAGGCGCAACGTTGGTTGGTTCTTCTCGCTGCCTTGGCCGGCACTCAATGCGCGTCAGACGGTGAACAGGCCTCCTCCCGCGCCTCGCCAGCGCCAGCGCCGCAGGTGGCAGCACCACCGGCGCCACGCGACCCACCGCCCGCATCCCGTTCAAGCGCCGCACGCGCGATGGCCGAGGCGGCGCCGCGCACGCCCGATTACTGGCGCGACGTGAAGCCCGTGCTCGATGCGCGCTGCGTCAGTTGCCACGCCTGCTTCGACGCGCCTTGCCAGCTCAACCTCGCGTCGTATGAAGGACTGGCGCGCGGCGCGAGCAAGCAGATGGTCTACATGAGTTCGCGGCTGCGCGACGCCGAGCCGACGCGTCTTTTCATCGACGCGCAAACCCCGGCGCAATGGCGCCGCAAGAGTTTCTTCAGCGTGCTCGACGCCGCGCCGGTGCCGGCGAGCCAGGCCGCGACCTCACCCGCGGCAGGTGCGCCTGCCACCAGCCTGATGCGCGCCATGCTCGACATGAAGCGCGAGCCCTTGGCGGAAGAGCGCACGCCGCTCGGCGACGACTACGACATCGGTACCGAGCGCAAACAAAGCTGCCCGGCGCCCGATGAATTCGGCGGCTTCGCGAAGCGCCATCCGCGCTGGGGCATGCCCTATGGTCTGCCGGCGCTGAGCGACACCGAGTTCAACTTGCTCGCGAGCTGGTTGGCCGGCGGCGCGCCGTACCGCGAGCCGCCGCCGTTGGCGGCGAGCTACGCCGAACGAATCGCCACCTGGGAGGCATTTCTCAACGGCGCTTCGCCGAAACAGAAGCTGATGAGTCGCTATCTGTACGAGCACCTGTTCCTCGCGAGTCTGTACTTCGACGACCTGGACGCACGGCAGTACTTTCGGATCGTCAGGTCGCGCAAACCGCCCGGTCAGCCGATCGACACGATCGCCACGCGCATGCCGTTCAACGACCCCGGCCCGGGGACGTTCTGGTACCGCATCGAGCCGGTGCACGCAACGGTTGTCGCCAAGCTGCACATGCCCTACGCGTTGGGGCAGGCGCGATTGAAGCGCTATCAGCAATTGTTCCTCGACGCGCCCTACAAGGTCGGCGCGTTACCCAGCTACGCGTCGAAGGTCGCGAGCAATCCGTTCGTCGCGTTCCGCGACATGCCCGTCGATTCGCGCTACCGCTTCATGCTCGACGACGCCGAGTACTTCATTCGCGGCTTCATGAAAGGCCCGGTGTGCCGCGGCCAGGTCGCGGTGGACGTGATCGACGACCGCTTCTGGGTCGTGTTCAAGGCACCCGACAACGACCCCGGCATGCGCAGCTCGATGTTCCTGTCCAGCGTGGCCGACAAGCTGCGCCTGCCGGCCGAGGGCCTGAAGGGGCCGCTCGGCCTGTTCTCGTGGCAGAGCTACAAAGACTCGCAGATGTCGTTTCTGATGGCCAAGCAGAAATATCTGGAGACTGCGACGGCAAACGCCCGGCTCGACCTGCACTGGATCTGGGACGGCGACAGCCGCAACAGCAACGCCGCGCTGACGATCCTGCGCCACCACGACAACGCCTCCGTCGTGCGCGGCCTGATCGGGCGGCCGCCGAAGACGGCGTGGGTGATCGACTACTCGTTGTTCGAGCGCATCCACTACCTGCTCGTCGCCGGCTTCGACGTCTTCGGTTCCGCCGGCCACCAGCTCACGACGCGCCTGTACATGGACTTTCTGCGCATGGAGGGCGAGTTCAACTTCCTCGCGTTGCTGCCGAAGGCGCAGCGCGTCAAGGTCCGCGACCAGTGGTACCGCGACGCGCACACCTCGGTGCGCGACTACGTCTACGGCAGCCACATCGCGTTCAACCGCGACACCGACATCACGTTCATCACCGACAACCCGCGCATCGAGCTGATGCAGATGCTGCGCCACCGGCTCGAACCGGTGTTGGAAAGGCGTTTCGAGCTGGACAGCGCGGCCGACAGCGGCCTGCGCACTGAACTGGAACGCCTTGCCGCGCAGCGCGGCGTGAACGTCGCGCTGCTGCCGGAAGTCTCGTTCCTCGCGGTGGTGGAGCGGGCCGGCGCGCTCGTCGACCCGCGCGCCGTTTACACCCTGGTGCGCGACACGGCGCACACCAATGTCGCGTCGCTGTTCCGCGAGGGCAAGCGCCTCGTCCCGGCGGAAGACGAGTTGCTGGTCGCGCCCGGCTTCATCGCGGCGTATCCGAACGCGATGTTTCGCGTGGTGCGCGCCGAGCTGCCGGCGTTCGTGAATGCGGTGGCGCGCTTGGGCGGCGAGGCCGACTATCGGGCGCTCGTCGCGCGCTATGGCGTGGAGCGCACGAGTCTCGGCTTCTGGCCGCACAGCGACGCGCTGGCGCAGGCTTTCACGCAGCTCGAACCGGTGGACGCTGGGGTGTTGGACTTCGGGCGCTTGGAGAATCGTTGAGCGGCGCGCCGGCGCATCGGCGCGTTCAGAGTATCCCCAGGCGCCGGAACACATCGCCCAGCAGCTCGCCACGGCGCAGCGCGTCGCGCGACTGGTTTTCGCCGGAGACTTTTTCGAGCGCGAGCCGGATCACCTCGCACCTCGCGCTCGCGCGGAATCACGACCACGCCGTCGACAATCGCCGAACACGATGTCGCCCGGCCGCACCACGGCGCCTGCGCATTCGACGGGAACATCGCGCTCGACCATGCGCGCACGGCCTTTCGTGTCCAGCGGGCCGATGCCGCCGTGGAACACCGGGAACTTCATCTCGCGGATCTGCTTCACGTCGCGCACCAGCCCGTCGGTGACGCAACCCGTGGCGCCGCGCACCTGCGACGCGGTCGAGAGCAGTTCGCCCCACGGCGCGATGCGCTGCGTCGGCCCGTTGCACGCGAGCACGACCACGTCGCCCGGCTTCAAGTCGTCGACGAGCGCGATCTCCACTTCGTAAGGGTTCTCGCCCGCAACATGCTCGTACACCGGCATGTACAGCCCGGTGCGCGCGCGGCCGATGAGTTGCAGCTCGTCGTCGAGCGGCCGCATGAACGGGCGCATCGCCTGGTGCATCAGGCCAAGGCTGTCGAGCACGTCGGACAGCACGGCGGCGTTGAGTCGGGAAAGAGCGCTGAGGTCGAGGTTTGGCATGGTGGGGCGGATCGCGGTCCTAGGGAAAGCGACCGTAGCACGCGGCCCGCGCGGCGTCAAAAATACGGGGATGAACGGACACCGTGCAGGAATCGAAATTCGTCGCCCTGCGCCGCCGTGCTGCGGTGGGCTTGGCGCTGGCCGCGCTCGCGTGGGCCGCCGCACCATCGGCATGGGCGCAGGCGGCCGCTTGGCCCGACAAGCCGATCAAACTGGTCGTCCCGTACCCGCCCGGCGGCTTGACGGATACGCTCGCTCGCGCCATCGCCGAGCCCTTGTCCAAGGCGCTCGGCCAGCCGATCGTGATCGACAACAAACCGGGCGCCGGCACGCTGCTCGGCGCGCAGCTGGTCGCGCGCAGCCCGGCCGACGGTTACTCGCTGTTGATGGCGACGAGCACGACGCTCGGCGTCAGCCCGGCGCTGTACCGCAACAACATGATCGATCCGGTGCGCGACTTCGCGCCCGTGAGCCTGGTCGCGAGCGTGCCGTTCTTCCTCGTCGTTCACGCCGACTCGGGTTGGAACTCGCTGCAAGACGTGGTCGACGCAGCACGCAAGGCAGCATCGCCACTGCAATACGGTTCGGCCGGCAACGGCAGCCCGCACCACCTGGCGATGGAGATGCTGCAAAAGGCGAGCGGAGCGAAGTTCGACCACATTCCGTACAAAGGCAGCCAGCTCGCCGTGCCCGACCTGCTGGCGGGACGCTTCAAACTGATGGTCACCGACCTCACGCCTGCCATTGCCCACATCCGCGCCGGCAAGTTGAAAGTGCTCGCGACGACAGCGCCGCAGCGCTCGGCGATGTTGCCCGAGGCGCCGAGTTTTGCGGAGGCCGGCGTCAACGGCGTGCAGGCGGTCGCGTGGCAGGGCATCGTCGCGCCGGCAGGCACGCCGCGTGCCGTGATCGAGCGGCTGTCGTTGGAAATCAACCGCATCGTCGCGAGCGAGACGCTGAAGTCGCGCTGCGCCGCGATCGGCTGCGACGCATTGCCGCCGGTGAGCCCGGCCGAATTCACCGAGCTGGTGAAGAACGACCTCGCGCGCTGGACCCAGGTCGTCATCGACTCCGGCGCGAAAGTCGACTGACCCGCTCGCGCACACTGCATCTCCGTCTCAACCGCTCGAGGAACCCGATGGCCCCCGTGATCGACGTGCACACGCACATGCTCAACGACGAATACCTGGCGCTGCTGGAAAAGCACGCCGGGCCGAAGATCACGCTGAAAACGGTGGTCGGCGGCTTGCGCGCGATCCACCTGCACGACGCGCCGTTCATGACGCCGGTGCCGGAGATGTTCGACTATCCGGCGCGCATCAAGATGATGGACACGGTGGGTATCGACGTCTCGATCGTTTCGCTCACCTGCCCGAATGTCTACTGGGGCGCGCCCGAAGTGAGCCATCAAGCGGCGCGCGTGATGAACGACGACATGGCCGGCGCGCGCGAGCGTTACCGCGGGCGCATCGAGTACTTCTGTTCGCTGCCGTGGCAGCACGCCGAACTGGCGGTGGCGGAGCTGAAGCGCTGCGTGGCGCGCGGTGCGGCGGGCGTGATGGTGCTCGGCAACATCGATGGCGAGGCGCTCACCGCGCCGCGCTTCGCGCCGGTGTGGCAAGCGATCGACGACGCTGCGCTGCCGGTGCTGATCCACCCCACCGCGCCGCCGGGCGTGCAGGCGATGCAGATGAACGAGTTTCAGCTCACCGCGTCGATCGGCTTCACGTTCGACACCACGCTCGCCGTCTCGCGAATGCTGTTCGACGGCTTTTTCGACCGCTACACCAAGCTGAAAATCATCGCCTCGCACGGCGGCGGTGCGCTGCCCTACCTGATCGGTCGACTGGACCAGTGCTTTCGCAACATTCCGGCGTGCCGCACGAAGACCGAAGCGCCACCGTCAAGCTACATGGGGCGGCTGTTCGCCGACTCGGTGGTGTTCACGCAGCAGACGCTCGACCTGTGCCTCGAGGTCTTCGGCGACGACCACGTGCTGTTCGGCTCGGACTACCCGCATACCATTGGCGACCCGGTCGGTTGCCTGGCCAAGGTGAATTCGCTGCACGGCGCGCGCCGCGAGAAAGTGCGCGGCGGCAACGCTCAGCGCATCTTCAAGTTCTGAATCCCAACTGAGATTTCGAGGAGACACACGATGAAACGTCGCGCACTCACGCTGGCCGCCGCGCTCGCTGCCACGCTCGCCGCTCTGCCATTCGCAGCGCGCGCGCAAGACAAGCCGCCCATGAAGATTCTGGTGGGCTTTCCGCCCGGCGGCTCGGCCGACATCGTGGCGCGGCTGCTCGCCGACAAGCTGCGTGTTTCGCTCGGCCAGACCGTGCTCGTGGAAAACAAGCCCGGCGCCGCGGGCCGCGTGGCTTTGGGTGAACTCAAGCGCGCCGCGCCCGACGGGCAGACGCTGGTCCTCGCGCCGAGCGGCGCGTTCGTGATCCTGCCTTGGGTCTACAAGAACGTCGGCTACGACCCGGTGAAAGACTTCACCCCGGTGGCGCGCGCGTCGACGTTCGACTTCGCCGTCACTGCCGGCCCGGGCGCGCCGGCGGGCGACCTGAAAACGATCCTTGCGTGGATGAAAGCGAACCCCGGCAAGGCCAACGTCGGCAACCCGGGCGCGGGAACGGTGCCGCACTTCACCGGCGTGATGCTGGGCCAGAGCGTGGGCTTGGACATCACCCAGGTCGCGTACAAGGGCGGTTCGCCGCTCGTCAACGACCTGCTCGGCGGCCAGGTGCCACTGTCGGTGGACACGCCGCTGGAAACGATCGAACACCACCGCGCCGGCAAGCTGCGCATCGTCGCCGTCACCGGCGAGGCGCGCCTCAAGGCGCTGCCCGACGTACCCACGCTGAAAGAGCAGGGCATCAACATGTCGGCCGACGCCTACTTCGGCGTGTATGGCCCGCCGGGAATGAGCACGGAGCTGACGGCGCGCATCAGCCGCGCCGTGAGCGACGCGCTGCGCCAGAGCGACGTGCAGGAGAAGATCTACTCGCTCGGGTTGGTGCCGAACTACGGCAGCCCGGAGGAACTGGCCGCGACGCAGGCGAGCCACTACAAGCGCTGGGAAGCGCCGATCAAGACGTCGGGGTTTACGGCGGAGTAGGCGCGCGGCAGAGTCAGCGCTTCGGCGCCGACTCCAGCATGCGAACCATCGCGTCGAAACCGCGCGCCCGCGCCAATTGCAGAGGTGTGCGGCCTTCCCGGTCCGCCAATTGCAGGTTCGCGCCGGCGTCGACGAGGGCGCGCAGGCTGCGCTGGTGGCGCGGCCCGCCGTCGCCGAGCACGACGGCCTCGATCGCCGCGGTCCAGTGCAGGTTGTTCACATGGTCCAGCGGCGCGCCGGCAGCGATCAATTGGCGCACCACGCCGTCGTGGCCGAGGTGCGCCGCGGCGATCAACGCCGTGCCGTCGTAGCGGCTCGTGGTGAGCTTCGCGCTCGCGCCAAGCGACAGCAACAGCGCCAGCGTTTCTTCGTCGTCGGCCACCGCCGCGATCGTCACCGCGTCGTAGCGGTCGTTCTCCAGCGCGCCCAGATCGGCGCCGGCCTTCACGAGTTGGCGGATCGCGTCGCGCTGGCGCGCGAACGTCGCCACGTGCAGGGGAGTGCGGCCGTGCGAATCGTGGCTGTTCGGTGCAGCACCCGCGGCCAGCAGCGCGGACAAGCGCTTCGGCTCGCCCCGGTGCGCTGCGGCGTGCATGGCGCTGAAGCTGGCCACTTCAGCCGGGCTGGGTGGTACCTGCGCCTGCGCGGCGGTGGCGCACAGGCTGACGCACGCGCTGATGCACACGCATGTGCCAAGTCGCTGCAACAGCCCGCTCGCACTTTCAATCAGCATGATGGCCCCTTCGGTGGATTCACTCTACCGATTCGGCGCGGAGCCGCGACCCCGCACAAACCCGCTTCCGACGAGTGACCGGCGAAGGCGTGCACCTGCATGCGCGCGATACTGCGGGCGATTCTTGCGGAACAACACCCCAGCTCGGAGGCTGCCCATGGAAATTCAAGGCAAGGTGGCCATCGTCACCGGCGGCGCGAGCGGCATCGGCGCGGCGGTGGCGAAGCGATTTGCGCAGAATGGCGCGAGCGTCGTCGTCGCCGACATCAACCTCGAGCGTGCCCAGGGCGTGGCGGCCTCTATCGGCGGGATGGCGCTGCGCTGCGACGTGAGCCGCGAGGCCGACATCCAGGCCCTGGTCGCCGCCACGCGCGCGAAGCATGGCCGGATCGATGTCTACTTCTCCAACGCCGGCATCCTGGGCGAACTGGGCGGCTTCGAGTTGCACGATCCCTTGTGGGACAAGATGTGGCAGGTGCACGCCATGGCCCATGTCTGGGCGGCGCGCGCCGTCGTGCCCGAGATGGCGGCGCGGGGCGAGGGCTACTTCCTCGTCACGGCGTCGGCGGCCGGGCTGCTCAACATCGTCGAGAGTGCGCCTTATGGCGTGACGAAACACGCCGCGGTCGCGTTTGCCGAATGGCTGCGCATCGCCTACGGCCGGCGCGGCGTACGCGTGTCGTGCCTGTGCCCGCAGGCGGTGCAGACCGACATGGTGAGCGGCAGCGGCGGCTCGGCCGGCGTGAATGGGATGCTCCAGCCCGAGCAGGTGGCCGATGAAGTGGTGGGTGTGATGGCCACCGAGAAGTTTCTCGTGCTGCCGCACCCCGAAGTCGCGAAGTACATGCTGCACAAGGCGCAGGACTACGAGCGCTGGCTGGGCGGAATGCAAAAGCTCCATGCACTGCATGCGCCCCATGGTGGTGCCGGACCGAGCCCTTCTCGGGTGCCATGCTCGCCTTGACCAGGTGCGCGATGACACCGTCGTCAGTCATGGATCTCGACGAAGTCCTTGTCCAGGTAGGAATCGCGCAGGGCATGCCGCGCCCGGCGTCTCTCGGGCGTGGCTTGGCGTCGTGAGAGTCCCCAGGCGGCGCGCACACCGCGTTGTGGATTGATATCGAAAGTCGCATCCGCGCGCGCCGATGCTGCGAGTGCGGCACGCCGCATGCATTGGGAAGCTGCAGGGCGCGCACCGCATCCCGTCCCGCCGCGGCGCAGCGTGCTCTGACCTGTGATCGAAGGAGCGCCATGATCCTCGAACGTCACCTGCTGCACATCGAGCCGCTGCGGGCCGAGACCTTTCGGCCCTTTGGCGAAGTGATCGAAGCGAGCGATGCCGCGCCGCACTTTCCCGTCAACCGTGGCGACGCGGTGCGCTACGACAAGCTCGCCGGCATCGAGGTGCTCGACGTTGCCGGGCGCCCGAGCATCAGCATCTTTCGCGCGCGCCCGCACGCGCTGCCGCTGCGCCTGACGGTGCTCGAGCGCCACCGCCTGGGCTCGCAGGCGTTCATGCCGCTGAGCCCGAACCCCTACCTCGTGGTCGTGTCGTGTGCCGGGCCGCCGCCCACGCCGACGCAGCTGCGCTGCTTTCGCGCGCAGCCCGGACAGGGCGTCAACTTCGCTCCCGGCACCTGGCACCACCCGCTGCTGGCGCTGGAAATCACCGCTGACTTTCTGGTCGTCGATCGCGGCGGCCCCGAGCAGCAAGGCGACTGCGACGAGATCGAGCTCGACGCGACCCCGGTCTGGGTGCACGACTGAGCGCGGGAGGGTCTGAATGGCAGCGGGCACGTCGCATGCTTACATCCGCGGTCAACGGCCCGCGCGGCCGACACGTTCTGACGCTGAGAGGCACGCCATGCAACACACCGACACGTCCGCCGCGATCGAACGCTGCAGTTTTGAGTTGCGCTTCCAATCGCTTTTCAATGCCGGACGCGGCTTGGCATTTCCCTGCAATGCGCACGGCGACGTCGACGTGCAAGCGCTCAGCGAGCGCGCGGTACAGAATTACTTCGACGCCCTCACAGGTATTGGGCGCGAATACTCGATGCCCTCGGTGGTGCCGAGCGGCTGTCGCTGACTCCAGCATTGCCTTGAGCTCGGGCATGCCAGCGAGTCAATTCACGACACTGCGCCCACCCCATAGCGCCCGCTGAGCAACAGGCCGCGGCGAAAGCGCTCGAGCGCATAGGGTGCGAGCGCCACGTCGGTGGGCAGGCCGAGCGCCTCTTGCGCGAGCACGCGGCCCACGCCTGGCGAGAGCTTGAAGCCGTGGCCCGAGAAGCCGTAGCCGACGATCAGGCCGTGCATGTCTGGAAGGCGCCCGAGCACAGGGTTCCAGTCGGGCGTGACGTCGTAGACGCCGGTCCATGACGACGCGAGGCCAGCGCTTTCGAACGACGGAAAGCGCGCCGCCACCTGCATGCCGACCTCGACCACATGGTCCATCGACACGTCGCCCTGCTCGTTGCTCGGCTCGGCCAGGGGCTCACCCGCCAGGCCTTCGCTGACCAGCATCTGCGCGCCGCCGTAGCTGCGGCAGTAGAGCATTCCGGGCGAGCCGAGGTCCTTGAACACCGGCATCTGAAAGGTGTACGGTCGCGGCCCCTGCAACGCGAGCACCGCGTGGCGCTCGGCGCGCACCGGGGTGGCGATGCCGGTCCAGCGTTCGATGTCGCGCGCCCAGATGTTTTGCGTGCTGATCACGAGTTCGCTCGTGAACTTGCCCTGCGAAGTCTCGACGCCGCTGACGCGGCCTTGTTCGTGCAGCAGGCGCTGCACCTCGACGCCTTCCATCACCTTCACGCCCAGACGCCGCGCGGCGCGCGCAAGTGCGGTGGCGGTGAGGTAAGCGTCGGCAAAGCCGGCTTCGGGCTCGAAGCCGATCAGCGCGGCGTCGTCGAAACGCGCGATCGGCAGCAGGCTCGTCGCCTGCGCGGCGTCGAGCTCGTGCACCGCGATGCCCATCGCGCGCTGGCCTTGCAGTGCGCCGCGCAGCGCTTCCAGCTTCGCTCCCTCGGGCGCGGCGATCAGGTAGCCGCACGGCACCAGGCCGGCCGAAGCCTCCGCGTCGCCCAGGTACTCGGTGAAAGTCTTGAACACCTGCCATGACGCACGCGCGAGCGCGACGTTTTCGATCACCGAATAGTGCGTGCGCAGGATGCCCGAGGACTGCGCCGTCGTTCCCGCACCGATCTGCCCGCGGTCAAGCACAAGCACGCTGCGCGCGCCGAAGCGCGCCAGGTGGTAAGCCACCGAGCAGCCGACGACGCCGGCGCCGACGACGATGACATCGAAGCGGTTCATTCGGCTCGTGTGGGCATTGATCGCAGTCTACGGTGTGTTCGCGAATGCGCAGGATGATCACTTGTGTCGATTCCGCACGCCTTGCCGCCTGGCGACGACGGCTGCCCGCGATTTCCGCTCTAGATTCGCGGCGAGCCATCCGAAACGCCGGATGTCACAGGACCAGCGAGGCAAGCCATGGAACTCCCCTTTCGCGTGCTGCTGTACCGCTACGTTTTCTTCGGCTGGCTCTTCAAGGACCTGCGCGTGCACACCAACCTGTTCGAGCGCGCCGCCGCGCTGCGCTACAACCGCGAACAGGCGCATTGGTTGCCGCTGTACATGCGGCGCTACGCGGTCGCCGGGTCCAGCCTCATCGCGCTCGGCTGGGCGGTACAGGCCCTGAGCCCGGTACTGTCGGCGTTCTTTTTCGTTCCGGGCACGCTGGCAGTGCCGATGCTCGCCGTGACGGCGGTCTGCTGGACGGCACTGCGCGCCTGCGATTGACCCGCCGCCTTCGGGTCACTCACCTCTCACCGGGGCCGCGCGAGCGGCCCTTTGTTCGTTCGCTCCATCCCTAGCGTAAACCCCAGATATCACTTTTCAAGATAGCTCGTTGGCGCGCGATTGAACTTCGCGGCGCCGGTGTATCCACCTATCGTCTTCGCCTCGAACCGCGCCTGCGGACATTGGTTGTTGCCGAGGAGACCGAACATGATTCATCGAAACGCTATCTTTGCTGGGATTGCCAGCGCTGCCCTGGTGGCCTCGCTGCCTGCGTTGGCGCAAAAGGGCCCGCTGCAAAAAATCGGCAAGGGCGAGGGCCAAGTCGACATCGTCGCCTGGGCCGGCTACATCGAGCGCGGCGCGACCGACAAGAATTTCGACTGGGTGACCGACTTCGAGAAGAAGACCTCGTGCAAGGTTAACGTGAAGACGGCGGGAACGTCCGACGAGATGGTGGCGCTGATGAACGAGGGCGGCTTCGACCTCGTCACCGCGTCGGGCGACGCGAGCACGCGGCTGATTCGCGGCAAGAAGCTGCAGCCGATCAACGTCGGCCTGATTCCGAGCTACAGACACGTCGACGCGCGGCTGCAGAAAGCGCCCTGGCACTTCGAGAACGGCGTGCACTACGGCGTGCCCTACCAGTGGGGCTGGAACGTGCTGATGTACAACAAGGACGTGTTCAAGGACAAGCCGCCGACGAGCTGGTCGGTGGTGTTCGAGGAAACGACCCTGCCCGACGGCAAGAGCAACAAGGGCCGCGTGCAGGCGTTCGACGGGCCGATCTACATCGCCGACGCCGCGCTGTACCTGATGCAGAAGAACCCGGGCTTAGGCATCAAGAACCCGTACGAGCTGAACGACGCGCAGTACAAGGCGGCGCTCGATCTGCTGCGCGGCCAGCGCAAGATCGTGGGCAAGTACTGGCACGACGCGTTCGTGCAGATCGACGACTTCACCAACGAAGGCGTGGTCGCGTCGTCGAGCTGGCAGTTCCAGGCGAACATCCTCGGCTCGAAGAAGCGCCCGATCGCGACCGTGGTGCCCACCGAAGGCGCGACGGGCTGGGCCGACAGCACGATGATGCACGCCGACGCCAAACACCCGAACTGCGCGTACATGTGGCTGGAGCATTCCCTGAACGTCAAGCTGCAGGGCGACCTGTCGGCTTGGTTTGGTTCAGTGCCTTCCGTGCCTGCCGCGTGCAAGGGCAACAAGCTGCTCGGCGACGAAGGCTGCGCGCGCCAGGGCTTCAACTCGTTCGACAAGATCTCGTTCTGGAGAACGCCGACGGCGCAGTGCGCAACGCAGAACAACCAGTGCGTGCCGTACCACAAGTGGGTGTCTGACTACATCGCGGTGTTGGGCGGAAGGTGACGGCCGCGGTCACACTCGACCGCGTCTCCTGCGTCTTCGGCGCCGCCGGCCATGAGGTGCGTGCGGTCGACGGCGTCGACCTGAGCATCGAGGCCGGCGAGTTCTTCACGCTGCTCGGGCCTTCGGGCTCGGGCAAGACGACTTGCCTGCGCATGATCGGCGGGTTCACGCTGCCGACCTCGGGCCGCGTGCTGATCGGCGGTGCCGACGTGTCGCAATTGCCGCCCTATGCGCGGCCGGTGAACACGGTGTTCCAGGACTATGCCCTCTTCCCGCACATGAGCATTCGCGACAACGTCGCTTATTCGCTGATGGTGCGCAAGGTGGGGAAGGCCGAGCGCTCGCGCCGCGCCGACGAGTTGCTGGAGCAGGTGGAGCTGGCCGGCGTGGGCGACCGGCGCCCGGCGCAACTCTCCGGCGGGCAACGCCAGCGGGTCGCACTGGCGCGCGCGCTGATCAACCAGCCGCAGGTGTTGTTGCTCGACGAGCCGCTGGGCGCGCTCGATCTGAAGCTGCGCGAGCAGATGCAAAGCGAGCTGAAGGCCTTGCAGCGGCGCCTGGGAATCACGTTCCTGTTCATCACGCACGACCAGCACGAGGCGCTGTCGATGAGCGACCGGATCGGCGTATTCAACCAGGGCAGGCTCGAACAAGTGGGACCGCCGCACGCCATCTACAACGAACCGGCGACGCGTTTCGTCGCCAACTTCGTCGGCGCGGCCAATGTGCTGGAAGGCGACGCGGCGCTGCGTTTGACGGGCCAGGCCAGCGCGATGCTGCGGCCTGAGCGCATTCGCCTGGGCGCACAAAGCGGCGCGCGCGCCAGTGGCACGGTCGCCGAGGTGCAGTATTTCGGCGCGTTCACGCGGGTCAAGGTCGACTCTGGCGGCGTGCTGCTCCAGGCCGATCTGCCAGAAACCGGTGGTACCGCGACACCGCCGGCGGGCACGCAGGCGCACCTGCACTGGGACGGCCACGCCGTGCACGCGCTCGTACGAGGCGCAACGCCGTGAGTCCCGCGCTCGCGCTGCCTCTGCCGGTGCCGAGCCTGCAACGGCGCATCTCGGACCTGCTCTACACGCGTCGTGGCCTGTTGTTGCTGGCGCTGCTCGCGCCGCCCCTGCTGTGGTTCGGCGTCATCTACCTCGGCTCGCTGTTTGCGCTGCTCGCCAACGCCTTCTTCGGCCTTGATGAATTCACCGGCCAGGTGGTGCGCGAGTTCACGTTGAAGAACTTCGTCGCGCTCGCCGAGCCGTCGAACCTCGACGTCGCACGCCGCTCGGTGACGATGGCGGTGCTCGTGACGCTGAGCAGCATCGTGATCGGCTTTCCGCTCGCTTACTACATGGCGCGTTACGCGACCGGTGCGCAAAAGGCGCTGCTTTACATCGCCGTAATGTTGCCGCTGTGGTCGAGCTACCTGGTGCGCCTGTACGCGTGGAAGCTGCTGCTCGCCAAGGAAGGTGCGATCTCATGGACCGCACAGCAGCTGCATCTGACCTGGCTGCTCGAAGCGCTGCTCGAACTGCCGGCAGTGGGCGGGCCAAGTTTGAGCTTCTCTGCGATCGGCACCTTCGTCGTGTTCGTCTACATGTGGCTGCCGTTCATGATCCTGCCGATCCAGGCGGCGGTGGAGCGCATCCCGGGCTCCTACATCGAGGCGTCGAGTGACCTCGGCGCGACGCCGGCAATGACGTTCGCGAAAGTGATCTTTCCGCTGGCGATGCCTGGCATCGCCGCCGGTTCGATCTTCACGTTTTCGCTGACGCTGGGCGACTACATCATTCCGCAGGTCATCGGCGACAGCACCAACTACATCGGCCAGGTGGTCTACAAGCAGCAAGGCGTCGCCGGCAACGTGCCGTTCGCGGCCGCGTTTTCGCTCGTGCCGATCGTCGTGATCGGCGTGTATCTGTGGTTCGCGAAAAAGCTCGGAGCCTTTGATGCGCTCTGAACGCGACGCTCACTGGGGCCTCAAGACCGCGGCCTGGGCCGCGATCGCCTTCCTGCACGTTCCGCTCGCGCTGATCATCGTCTATGCCTTCAGCGCCGAGGACAAGAGCTACGTGTTCCCGCCGCCTGCGCTGACCACGCAGTGGTTCGGCGTGGCGTGGCAACGCGAAGACGTGTGGCAGGCGATCACGCTGAGCTTCCAGGTCGCCGCGTGGTCGACGGCGTTGGCGGTTGTGCTCGGAACGCTCGCCGCCGCGGCGCTGGCGCGAGCCAGCTTCTTTGGCCGCGATGCGATCTCGCTGCTGCTGATCTTGCCGATCGCGCTGCCGGGCGTGATCACCGGAATCGCCCTGCGCTCGGCCTACGGCACGCTGGAGATTCCGTTCTCGTTCTGGACCATCGTGATCGGCCACGCGACGTTTTGCGTGGTGGTCGTCTTCAACAACGCGGTGGCGCGATTGCGCAGGCTGAACCCGAACCTGATCGAGGCGTCGATGGACCTCGGCGCCGACGCGTTCCAGACGCTGCGGTTCGTCGTGCTGCCGCAGCTCGGCTCGGCGCTGCTGGCCGGTGCGCTGCTTGCGTTCGCGCTGAGCTTCGACGAAGTGATCGTCACCACCTTCACCGCCGGCCAGCAGACGACGCTTCCCATCTGGATGCTCCAGGAGCTGGTGCGGCCGCGCCAGCGCCCTGTCACCAATGTGGTGGCCGTCGTGATCATCGCGCTCACGTTTGTCCCCATCCTCGCCGCCTACTTCCTGACCCGTGCCGACGAACCGGTGCACCGCTGAACCGCCCAAGGAGATTCATCATGACCCCCGTTGCCCCCGTTGCGATCCCGACCGAACTGCTGATCGATGGTGCTTTCGTCGCCGGCGAAGGCGAAGCCGAAAAGGTGCTGAACCCCGCCACCGGCGAATTGCTCGTGGCGTTGAAGGAGGCATCGACCGAGCAGGTGCACAAGGCCGTCTCGGCCGCGCACCGCGCCTTCGACAGCTGGAGTGAGACGACGCCGATGGAGCGCTCGCGCATGTTGCTCAAGCTCGCCGATGCGATCGAAGCGCGTGGCGAAGAGTTCGCGCGGCTCGAGTCGCTGAATTGCGGCAAGCCCTATGCGCGCGCCCTCGGGGACGAAATCCCGGCCATCGCCGACTGTTACCGCTACTTCGCCGGCGCGGCGCGCTGCATGGGCGGCACGCTGGCGAACGAGTATCTTGCCGGCCACACGAGCATGATCCGGCGCGATCCCGTGGGCGTGGTCGGTTCGATCGCGCCGTGGAACTACCCGCTGATGATGGCGGCGTGGAAGCTCGCGCCCGCGCTGGCGGCGGGCAACACGGTCGTCATCAAGCCGAGCGAGCAGACGCCGTTGACGACGCTGCTGCTCGCCAAGGTGATCGCGGAAATCTTCCCGAAAGGCGTGGTCAACGTGATCGCCGGGCGCGGCAACAGCGTTGGGCAGCCGCTCGTCGAACACCCGAAAGTCGCGATGGTGAGCCTGACCGGCGACGTGAGCACCGGCCGCAAGATCCTGCAGGCGGCGACGGGGACACTGAAGCGCACGCACCTGGAACTCGGCGGCAAGGCGCCGGTGATCGTGTTCGACGATGCCGACATTGCGTCGGTCGTCGAAGGCCTGCGTACCTTCGGCTACTACAACGCCGGCCAAGACTGCACGGCCGCTTGCCGCGTCTACGCCGGAAGCAAGGTTTACGAGCGGCTGGTCGCGGACCTGTCGAGCGCGGCCAAGAGCATCAAGGTGGGATTGCAGGACGACCCGGAATCGGAAATCGGCCCGCTCATCAGCGACCGCCAGCGCAACCGCGTCGCGAGCTTCGTCGAGCGTGCGCAGATGACCGGCCACATGGAAATCACCGCCGGCGGCAAGGCGCGTGCCGGCGCCGGTTTCTTTTACGAGCCCACGGTGGTGGCCGGCGCGCGCCAGGAAGACGAAATCGTGAAGCGCGAAGTCTTCGGCCCGGTGGTGAGCGTGACTCGCTTCAGCGACACCGAACAAGCGATCGCCTGGGCCAACGACAGCGACTACGGTCTCGCGTCGAGCGTGTGGACGCAGGATGTCGCCAAGGCGATGCGCGTCGCGAAGAAACTGCAATACGGGTGCACCTGGATCAACACCCACTTCATGCTCGTCAACGAAATGCCGCACGGTGGCATGAAGTCTTCCGGCTACGGCAAGGACATGAGCATGTACGCGCTGGAGGACTACACCGTCGCGCGGCACGTGATGGTGAAGATGTAGCTCACCCGCAAGTTCAGGCGCGGCGCAGCCGCGACTGCTCGCGCGCGAGTTCGATGAACTCGGTGGCCACCGGCTTCAGCCCCGAGCCGCGCCGCCACACCAGGCCCACGTCGATCGTCGGCACTTCGTCGCGCAGGCGACGCGCGTCGACATGTTCGGCATCGAGCGTCCACGGCCGGTACAGAAAATCGGGCAGCACCGCGATGCCCGCGCCGGCGCCGACGAGCGAGCGCACCGCCTCCAGCGACGAGGTGCGCAATATCGTGCGCGGCTTCAATTGGTGGCGGGCCCACACGCCCGCCATCAACTCGTCGATGCGGTCGGCTTCCAGCACGATCTGGTCGAACGCCGCGCACTGCGCGAGCGTGACCTCGTCGCTGCCCGTCAACTCATGGTTCGACGGCAACCAGACGCGGTTCTGGCTGCGCGTGAGCGTTTCCGACAGCATCGCCTGCGGTTCGCTGAGCGCGTTGCTGACCATGATCGCGACATCGAGTTCGCCGTTGATCAGCAGGTGTTCGAGAAAGCGCGGTGCGTCTTCCGTGACGAACACTTCCACGGCGGGGCAATTGCGCCGGAAGCGGCTGAACAACTCGCTCAGGTAGTAGCCTGCCACCAGGCTCGTCACGCCCACAGCGAGCACCCCTGACAGCTCGGGCTCAGCGTCGCCGCCGTGCAGGCGCAGCGCGTCGGCCACCGAGGCGATCACCTTGCGCGCGCTTGCCAGGAACCGGTGCCCTTGCGGCGTGAGCGTCATGCCCTTGGAGCTGCGCTCGAAGAGAACGCTTCCGAGTTCGGCTTCGAGTTCAGCCAAGCTCTTGGTGAGCGCGCTCTGCGCGATGTTCAACATGCGCGAGGCCGACGCGACCGAGCCGCCCTCCGCGACGGCGATGAAGTAGCGGAACTGGCGCAGCGTGACGTGGCGGTAGTTCATCGAATCGGGCGGGGTTCCAGGGCGCAACCCGGGTTTTAACCGATGCCCAGTTGCTGCCGGCCAGTTTGAGGCCAGTTCCGGCGCCGACCCTGGCAGTCGACGCCAGTCTGCACAGGGCAGCGCGCATACTCCCGGCCTGCACCTGACCCTAAGCCCCGTTTGCAGGGGTTTCGCTCCCCCACGCATGCCGGGCTACCTCACCAAACAAGAACAGATACAGATCAGCGGCGTTGCGGACCTGACGATTCGCTCGCTGCTCGACCACGAGCAGTTCGCCGACCCGCTGGGTGAGGCGCGGCGCATGGGAATCTTTTCGGCGGCTTGGCCTTTGTTCGGACTGCTCTGGCCCTCCGGTGTGGAACTCGCCGCGCGCCTGGCGTTGCGGCCGGTCAGCGCGGGCGAACGCATCCTCGAACTCGGTTGCGGCCTGGGCTTGGCGAGCATGGTCGGGCACCGGCGCGGCGCCGACGTGACGGCCAGCGACCGCCATCCGCTGGCGGGGCAGTTTCTGCGCGAGAACGTCATGCTCAATTCGCTGTTGCCGATGAATTACCGGCATGGCGATTGGGGGCTCGCCGAGCCACCCGCCGCGCACCGAGGCGCAAGCGCCGACGCCGCCGTGCGTGGGCGCTTCGAGCTGATCATTGCCAGCGACGTGCTCTACGAGCGCGATGTGAGCGGTGCGCTGGCGGGCTTCGTCGCCTTGCATGCCACACCGCGCTGCGAGGTCTGGATCGTCGACCCGGACCGCGGCAACCGGCCGGCGTTCAACCGATTGATGGCTGCGGCGGGGTTCGAACGGAGCGAACTGCGGCTCGACCGCGCAGCTACTCGCGATGCGGCCGGCTACAAGGGCCGCCTGTTGACCTACACGCGCGATCAGGTGCTACAAACGTCAGGCTCGCCGTGATGCGCGCAGGAGTTTCTCTCCCGCTCGGGGCGAAATGAGTCAAGCGCGGACGAACAAAGTCACCAAAGCGTCGGCGCCACGCTGCCGGCTCCAGTGGCCATGGATGGCGGCGTTGAAGGTGGCGCCGGCCGGCAGCAGGTCGGCAGAATAAAAGTGCTCGCCCGGCTTGAAGATTCGCGAGCTGCCGTCTTGCAGGCCGATCTCCATCTCGCCGCGCAGGACGAACACCCACTGCGGCGTGCCGGTGCAGTGAAACTCGCTGCGAAAGCCGACCGGGCTTTCGCGCAATTGCATGGCGCTGCTCGGCAGGGGCGTTGAAAGCATCGATTGGGGTGAGCCTTCGGTCAACGCAATGGGTTCGTCGCGAAAGCGCGCCCGGCCATCGGCGCCGGTGTAGAGAGTCACTTTCGTGAACGTTGCGCGTTTCGGCTCAGTCATGGCAAATGCGCCCGGTGGGGCCGGGTGAGTACGATTCGGGACTGTAGCCGCTGCCTGCCTGTCGTGCGAGAGGGCCGACCCATGGCCCGACAGGACTCTGAACGTGGACAATCGCGGCAGGAGCGGAGAATCACGATGAGAGTTCAGGTGGCGATCGTCGGCGCGGGGCCGGCGGGGCTGTTGCTTGGTGCCTTGCTGCACCGCGCGGGCGTGGAGGCGATGATCGTCGAGCAGCGCAGCGCCGACTACGTGCTTGGGCGTGTGCGCGCCGGCGTGCTCGAACAGGGCACGGTCGACCTGCTCGACCAATTGGGCCTGGGCGCGCGCCTGCACGCGGAAGGGTTGGTGCACGGCGGCGTGGAACTGTCGTTCGGCGGGCAGCGCCATCGAATCGACCTGAACAAGTTGACCGGCGGCAAGAATGTCACCGTCTACGGTCAAACAGAGATCACGCGCGACCTGATGGACGCGCACCGCGCGATGGGCACACGCGTCGTCTATGAAGCCGAGCAGGTGAGCCTGCACGACTTCGACGGCGCCCGGCCCAGCGTGCGCTGGCTGAGCGCAGGCCAGGCACAACAGGTCGACTGCGACTTCATCGCCGGTTGCGACGGCTACCACGGCGTCAGCCGCGCGAGCGTGCCCGCAAGCGCGATCCAGACCTTCGAGCGGACCTATCCGTTCGCTTGGCTCGGCTTGTTGTCGGACACGCCTCCCGTATCTCACGAAGTGATGTACACGAACCACGAACGTGGCTTCGCGCTGTGCAGCATGCGTTCGATGACGCGCGCGCGCAACTATGTGCAGTGTTCGCTCGACGATTCACCGGAGCAATGGTCGGACGCCCGGTTCTGGGACGAGCTGCGGCGGCGTCTCGACCCTCAGGCGGCCGAGACGCTGGTCACCGGGCCGTCGATCGAGAAGAGCATCGCACCGCTGCGCAGCTTCGTCGCCGAGCCGATGCGTTTCGGCCGCCTGTTTCTCGCGGGCGACGCCGCGCACATCGTTCCGCCCACCGGCGCCAAGGGCTTGAACCTGGCCGCCAGCGATGTGAAGTCGCTCGGCGAGTCGATGATCGAATATTTTCGCGACAAGAACAGCGCCGGCATCGACACGTATTCGCCGCGCTGCCTGCGCCGCATCTGGCGCGCAGAGCGCTTTTCATGGTGGCTCACGTCGCTGCTGCACAAGTTCCCCGACACCGGCGGATTCGGCCAGAAGATGCAGGCGGCGGAACTCGACTACCTGGTGAACTCGGTGGCCGCTTCCACCGCGATGGCGGAAAATTATGTCGGCCTGCCGATGTAGATCGGCCAGGCACTAACATCGACCCGCGCCGACACGCCGCCCGGCGCTCCAACCAATGGGACCTCAGATGAGTGCTCGCACCACACCCCCGTTTCGCGCAGACCATGTCGGCAGTTTTCTCCGACCCAAACGCCTGCTCGATGCGCGCGAGAAGCATCGGACAGGCGAACTCGACGCGGCGGGGCTGCGCGCGGTGGAAGACGACGCGATCGCCGAGATCGTGAAGTTCCAGCATGACGTGGGGCTGCAAAGCATCACCGACGGCGAGTTTCGCCGCACCTATTTCCACATCGACTTTCTCGAGCAGATCGGCGGCGTGAAGACCGACATTCCGGTGATGGTGACCAAGCCCGACGGCAAGCAGGAACTCGCGCCGCCGGTGATGCGCGTCGTGGGCAAGGTGCGGCATGTGAAAGACATCCAGCTCGCCGACTTCGAGTACCTGAAGAGCAGGGTCGACGCGCTGGGCAAGAAGGGCCTGACGCCCAAGGTGACGATTCCGTCGCCGACGATGCTGCACTTTCGCGGCGGGCGCGCGGGGATCAGCCGCGAGCACTACCCCGACCTCGAACCGTTCTACCAGGATGTGGCGAACGCCTATGGCGACGAGCTGCGTTCGCTCGCCTCCGCCGGTTGCACCTACGTGCAGATGGACGACACCAACCTCGCCTACCTGTGCGACGACAAGATGCGCGAAGCGGCCCGTTCGCGCGGCGACGACCCCGACGAGCTGCCGCACCGCTACGCGTCGTTCATCAACCGCGTGGTCGCGCAAAAGCCGGCCGGCATGACGCTCGCGGTGCACCTGTGCCGAGGCAATTTCCAGAGCACCTGGGCCGCGCAGGGCGGCTATGAGCCGGTGGCCCAGGCGCTGCTGAGCGAGATGAATGTCGACGGCTACTTTCTCGAATACGACGACGCGAGAAGCGGCGACTTCAAGCCCTTGCGGTACCTGCCCAAGGGCAAGATCGTCGTGCTCGGCCTGGTGACGACGAAGCTGGGCCAGCTCGAATCGAAAGACGATCTGAAGCGGCGCATCGACGAAGCCTCGAAGTACGCGCCGCTCGAGCAGCTGTGCCTGTCGCCGCAGTGCGGCTTCAGCAGCACCGTGCACGGCAATGCGATCGCCGTGGAAGCGCAGCGTGCGAAGCTGGCGCTGGTGGTCGAAGTGGCGCGCGAGGTCTGGCAGGGGCGTTGAGGAAAGCCGTTCAGGGCTGCTTCACGCCGAACACCTGGCGCAGATAGGCCAGGAAGGTTTCGTCCGAGCACATCGTCTTGCCGGGAGAGTCGGCGAGTTTCGCGACCGGTTGGCCGTTGCAGCGCACCAGCTTCATCACGATGCCCAGTGTCGTGAGGCCGGTGTCGTTGGAGAGATTCGTGCCGATGCCAAAGCCCAGCTGGGTGCGGTCGCCGAAGTGCGCGTACAGGCGAAACGCAGCGTCCAGGTCAAGGCCGTCGGAGAACACCAGGCGCTTCGTGTGCGCATCGATGCGCAGCTTCGCGTAGTGCGCAAGCGCTTTTTCGCCCCACACGGTGGGGTCGCCCGAATCGTGGCGCAGGCCGTCGAAGAGCTTGGCGAAATACAGGTCGAAGTCGGCGAGGAAGGCGTCCATGCCCACCACGTCGGTCAGCGCAATCCCCAAGTCGCCACGGTACTCCTGCACCCAATCTTCGAGCGCGGCTTTCTGGAAGTCGCGCAGCCGCACGTCGAACGACTGGTAGGACTGCATGTATTCATGCGCCATCGTGCCGATGGGAACGAGGTCCAGCGTTCGCGCCAGGTGCACGTTGGATGTGCCTCGAAAGAACTGGGGCACCTCCTTCTTGAGCGTTCGCACCACTTCGGCTTGCCAAGCGCCTGAGAAGCGGCGGCGCACGCCGAAGTCGAAAAACTCGAAGGGGTGGCGCCGCTGCAGGGTCTTGCCGAAGGCGCGGATCTGCTCCACCTTCTCGGCGAGCCGGCGCCGGCCGAATTGCATCGCGGCGGCTTCGTCGAAGCGCCGGAAGTAGAGCTCGTTGACGATGGCCAGCACGTAGATCTCGAAGCCCATCACGTGTACTTGCGGACCGCGCGCGACGATCTCGAGCGACGTGCCGTTCGCACGCACTTCGATGAATTCGCGCTGGAAGCGGAAGATGCGCAGAAAGTCGACGAAGTCGGACTTGATGAAGCGCAAGCCCCGCAGGTACGCCAGTTCGTCGGGCTTGAACGCCAGCGTGCACAGGTGGTCGAGTTGCTCGTTGAGCTCGGGCAGCAGGTCCGCCAGCGGGTACTGGGTCTCGTTGCGGCACGCGAAGTTGTACTCGGCCTGCGCCTGCGGGTGCCGATGCAGCATCGTCTGCCACATCGTGAACTTGTAGAGGTCGGTCTCGAGCAGGCTGTGGATGATCGGCTTCATGGCGTTGGAGGGCTGCCCGAAGGTTCGATTCTGCACGCGAAGGTCGGGCGCCCAGCCCCGGGCTTATCCGGGCAACGATGCTGTCAAGCGCCCGGCGGCAGCAGGTGTTCGCCGCGAAACAGCGTCTCGATGGGCTCGCGCTCGCGAATCAGCCACGCCTGGTCGCCCGACACCATGACTTCGGCGGCGCGCGGGCGGCTGTTGTAGTTGCTCGCCATGCTCATGCTGTACGCGCCGGCCGACAGCACCGCGATGTGGTCGCCGGGCTGCACGCTGAGGGCACGGTCGCGGCCGAGCCAGTCTCCGGACTCGCAGACCGGGCCAACCACGTCGTAGGTGCTCGACGCACTGTCGCGCAGCCGGCACGCGCGAATGTCCATCCACACGTTGTACATGGCGGGGCGAACCAGGTCGTTCATCGCTGCGTCGACGATGCAGAAGTTCTTCTCGGCAGCTGACTTGAGGTACAGCACTTCGCTGACCAGAACCCCGGCGTTGCCGACCAGCGAGCGGCCGGGTTCGAACAGAATCTTGCGGTGCGAATGGCCGCGCGCGTCGATGCGCTCGAGCAAGGCACGAACCAGATCGGTGGCCGAGGGCGGCGTCTCGTCGCTGTAGGTGATTCCCAGGCCGCCGCCGACGTCGAGGTGGCGAATCGGGATGCCGTGGGCTTCGATGCGTTCGATCAGATCGAGCAGGCGGTCGACGGCGTCGAGGTAGGGGCCGATCTGCGTGATCTGCGAGCCGATGTGGCAGTCAATGCCTGTCACTTCGAGCCCCGGCAGCGCGGCCGCCCGTCGGTACGAGGCGAGCGCACTTTCGTGCGCGATGCCGAACTTGTTCGACTTCAGGCCGGTGGAGATGTACGGATGCGTCTTCGCGTCGACATCGGGGTTGATGCGCAGGCTGACGCGCGCGGTGCGCGCGCAGCGCGTCGCCACCTCGGAAAGAACGTCGAGCTCGGCGTCGCTCTCGACGTTGAAACACAGCACACCGAGTTCGAGCGCGCGCTGCATCTCGGCGCGCGTCTTACCGACGCCGGAAAACAGCACCATCGATGCCGAGCCGCCTGCGGCCAGCACGCGTTCGAGTTCGCCCACCGAGACGATGTCGAAGCCGCAGCCCAGGCGCGCGAAAGTCTGCAGCACCGCGAGGTTGGAGTTCGCTTTCATCGCGTAGCAGATCAGGTGATCGCGGCCCTGCAGCGCGACCTGGTAGGCGCGATGTGCCTGCTCCATCGCGGCGCGGGAATAGACGTAGAGGGGAGAGCCGAAGCGCTGCGCGAGGTTGCTCAGCGAGCACTGTTCAACGCAGAGTTCGCCCTGGCGGTAGGCGATGTGCGGTGCCCCGGGCAGGCTCATCGGCTCGGCGCCGGTGATGGAGCGGCTGAAGCGGCAGATGCGGCCGGCTGGGCCTTGGGCAAGCTGAGCGGGCCCTTCTGTCCGCAGGCCGCGGCGCCGAGCAACGGGGCGCAGCACAGTGCGAGCATCAGGGGATTGCGGCCAACGCGCAACCACGCCCACGGTGACGCGGATAAACTGGTTCGGCCACTCTTCATCGAAAAGATTCTAATGGCGACGACCGATTCAGCCGATTCCACCAAGCTCAGCGACGCCGCGTATCAGAGCCTGTGTTCAGCGCTGCTGAGCGCCGTCGAAGCCACGCTGGACGGCTGGCTGCAAGCCGACGTGATCGACATCGACAGCGCGCGCACCGGCGGCATGCTCGAGATGAGTTTCCCGAACGCGACCAAGATCGTCGTCAACACCCAGCCGCCGCTGCAGGAGATCTGGCTCGCGGCGCGCTCCGGCGGGCACCACTTCAAGTACCGGGACGGCGCGTGGCACGACACCAAGGACGGCCGCGAATTCCTTGAAGCGCTCTCGGCCTGCGCGAGCGCCCAAGCCGGGATCGAACTGCGCTTTGGCGCGCCGCGCTGATCAGCGGCGGAACAGGTCGAGGATGCCCTTGCGCTCTTCTTCCTGAGGTGCGGGCGCGGTGCTTTCTTCGAGGCCCAGGCTGCTCACGCCTTCGCCGGCTGCGTACTCGTTGAAATACCATTCGCTGTTGACGTTGACGACCCCGGGCGGCGCCGTGGGTTCTTCAACGGGAACGCCTTTCAAGGCGTGCCCCATGTAGTCGATCCACACCGGCAGCGCCAGCCCGCCCCCGGTCTCGCGCGAACCCAGTTTGCGCGGCGTGTCGTAGCCGATCCAGACAACTGCGACGACGGAGCGCTGCCAGCCGGCGAACCACGCGTCCTGCGAGTCGTTGGTCGTGCCGGTCTTGCCGTAGATGTCGCGGCGCTTGAGTTTGACCTGGGCGTCGGCGGCGGTTCCGGCGCGCGTCACTTCCTGCAGCAGGCTGGTCATCACAAACGCATTGCGCGCGCTGAGCGTTCGGGCGGATTCGTCAAGCACGGTCGGCACGGCCTCGCTCAAGACCCGCCCCTTGGTGTCGGTGATCTTGCCGATCAACGCCGGATTGACGCGGTAGCCGCCGTTGGCGAACACCGAATAGGCGCTGGCCATCTGCATCGGCGTCACTGAACCGGCGCCGAGTGCCATCGTCAGGTAGGCGGGGTGCCGATCGGGCTCGAAGCCGAAGCGTGTCAGCCAGTTGCGGGCGTAGGCCGGGCCGATGGCTTGCAGGATGCGGATCGAGATCATGTTCTTCGACTTTGCCAGGCCACGGCGCAGTGACATCGGGCCGTCGAATCCGCCGTCGTAGTTTTTCGGCTCCCAAGGCTGGCTGCCGGTGGCGTCGGCGTCGAAGAACAGCGGTCCGTCGTTGACGACGGTGGCCGGCGTGAAGCCCTGCTCGAGCGCCGCGGAATAGATGAAGGGCTTGAAACTCGAACCCGGCTGGCGCCAGGCCTGCATGACGTGATTGAATTTGCTCTTTGCGAAATCGAAACCGCCGACCATCGCGCGGATGGCGCCGGTGCGCGGGTCGAGTGAGACGAATGCGCCTTCGACTTCAGGCAACTGCGTGATCGTCCATTCGCTCTTGCCGACTGGCCCGGCCAGCGCGACCCGGATCACCGCACCGCGACGCACCCTGACCTTGGGGCTGGACTTGTCGGACAGCCCTGATGCTGCGGGCTTCAGGCCGTCGCCGGCGATCGTGATGGTCTCGCCGCTTTGCAGCATCGCCAACACCTTCTTGGGGCTAGCTTCCAGCACCACTGCCGCCTTCAGTTCGTCGTTGTCGGGATGTTCCAGCAGGACTTCGGCGACTCGCGCGTCGATGTCGCGTGGGTCGGACGGAAGGTCGGTGTAGGCCTGCGGACCCCTGTACACCTGGCGCCGCTCGTAGTCCATGACGCCCTTGCGCAAGGCGCGGTAGGCCACATTCTGTTCGGCGGAGTTCACCGTGAGGTAAACGTTCAGGCCGCGCGTGTAGGCCTCGTCGCCGTACTGGCTGAAGATCATCTGGCGCGCGACTTCGGCCACGTGCTCGGCATGCGCCGGCAATTCGGACGGCCGCCGATACCGCAGAACCTGTGCTTTCGCGGCCTCTTGCTGTGCGGCGTCGATGAAGCCGTTGACCTCCATGCGGTCGATGATGTGCTGCTGGCGTTCCTTGGCGCGCTTGGGGTTGGTGATCGGGTTGTAGGCCGAAGGAGCCTTGGGCAGGCCGGCCAGCATCGCGGCTTCGGCGACGCTGATGTCCGACAGCGGCCTGCCGAAATAGATGTCGCTCGCCGAAGCGAAACCATACGCTCTCTGGCCGAGGTAGATCTGATTCATGTAGACCTCGAGAATCTGCTCCTTGTTGAGCAGACTTTCGATCTTCAGTGCGAGCAGGATCTCGTAGATCTTGCGCGTGAACGTCTTCTCGGTTGACAGATAGAAGTTGCGCGCCAACTGCATCGTGATCGTCGAGGCGCCTTGGCTGCGCGAATCGCCGACGTTGGCCAGGCCTGCGCGCAGCACGCCCTTGTAGTCCACGCCGCCATGCTGGAAAAACCGGGCATCCTCGATTGCCAGCACTGCATCCTTCATCACCTGCGGGATCTGCCCGATCGGCATGAAGTTGCGACGCTCTTCGCCGAACTCCGCGAGCAAGGCGCCGTCGGCCGAGAAAATGCGCATCGGCAGTTTCGGCCGGTAATCGGTGAGCCCGCCGATATCGGGAAGATTCGGGTACGCCACGCACAGGGCGATTGCTGCGAGCAACGCGGCGCACGCCACTGCGGCTGTGCCGAGGCCGAGAACGGCCGCGACGATCTTCACCATCCAGCGGGCCCACGTCGGCAGCGAGGCCAAGTGTCGGTGGGTGCTGGCGGATGATTCGGTGGGTTGGCGGGCCACCCGGTCGGTATCGCTCATGGGGTCCCGGATCGGTGGCGCATTATAGGAACGCCGACACGGACCCTCGACGTGACTTGAGCGCGCCAAAGTCACGCCGGGCGGCCTCCGACATTGATGGCCGATCCGGGCCCATCGACCGCAGCGCATTTCAGTTGCACAGTCGACTTGCCGATATCGGATTCGCAACAACCTGCACGTTCTCCCACCGGCACGCCAAGTGGTGTGAGATTTGCAACGGCAGGGGCCCCGCAAGGGCCAAAACTTCTTTGTTTGTCAAAGGCTTTACTGCTAGCATTGAAGTGACTTATTAACAGTCCGACACCCACTCAAGGGGTTGGCAAGAGGGGCACCGTGAGCTTCATAGACGCGTTAATGGGCCGCAAGTTTCCGCCAATGATCGGCTTGGACATCAGCTCATCGAGCGTCAAGTTGGTCGAGTTGGGGCAGTCGGCATCGGGCGAATATGTTCTCGAGCGTTTTGGCGCCGAGAGCTTCGAAAAGGGCTGGATCGCCGACGGCCAGGTCGAAAAGTTCGACGAAGTGGCCGACGCCGTGAAACGCGTCGTCACCAAGAGCGGAACCAAGACGCGTCAGGTGGTGCTGGCGATGCCGCAGTCGGCGGTGATCACGAAGAAGATCATGTTGCCCGCTGGCCTTCGCGAAGAGGAGCTCGAGATTCAGGTCGAGTCCGAGGCCAACCAATACATTCCGTTCTCGCTCGACGAAGTCAGCCTCGACTTTTGCGTACTCGGTCCCAGCCCCACGTCCGTGGGCGACGTCGAAGTGCTGATTGCCGCGTCGCGCAAGGACCGCGTGCAAGACCGACAGGGCTTGGCCGAAGCCGCGGGGCTGAAGCCGATGGTGCTCGACATCGAATCGCACGCGTCGCGCATGGCGATGGGGCGGGTGGTGGCAGGCTTGCCGAACGAGGGCAAAGAAGCCTTGGTCGCCCTGTTCGAAATCGGTGCCGACACGACGAGCCTGAAGGTGCTTCGCGACGATGAAATGCTGTACGACCGAGACCAGGCTTTCGGCGGGTCGCAGCTCACGCAACTGATTTCGCGTCAGTACGGCTTTTCCTACGAAGAGGCGGAGCAGAAAAAGCTCGCTGCCGACTTGCCCGAGGACTACGAAACCACCTTGCTCGCGCCGTTCGTCGACAGCCTGTCGCAAGAAATCGGGCGCGCCTTGCAATACTTCTTTACCAGCACGCCGCACCACAAGGTTCACTATGTGATGCTCGCCGGCGGCACGGCCACGCTGCCGGGGCTGAAGGATCGGGTGACCGAGCTGACAGGCTTTGCCTCGATGGTCGTGAATCCGTTCGAGAACATGAAACTCGGCTCGGCGATTCGTGAGAGCAAGTTGCGCCGCGAGGCACCTTCCTATCTCACGGCCTGTGGACTGGCGATGCGGAGGTTCTTGCAGTGATTCTGATCAACCTACTGCCGCACCGTGAAGAGAAGCGCAAGCGAAGAAAGATCGCGTTCTTTGCCGGTATCGGCGTCTCGGCGGCTGCCGGCCTGGCCGTGGCCGGCCTGTGGTACGGTGCCTTGGAGCACTTGACGACGGTGCAACAGGAGCGCAATGCGTTCTTGACCACCGAGATCAAGAAGCTCGAGGTGCAGATCAAGGACATCGCGACGCTGAAGGCGGAAATCGACTCGTTGATCGCACGCCAGAAAGCCGTCGAGGATCTGCAGGCCGATCGCAACTTGCCGGTGCACCTGCTCAACGAGCTGGTGAAGCAGACACCCGAAGGCATCTACTTCACGACTGTCAAGCAGGATGGCCGGGTGCTCAGCGTCAACGGCATTGCCCAGACTCAGGAGCGCATCTCCGAATTCTTGCGCAACACCGCGAACAATTCCGAGTGGCTGGTCCGGCCGGAACTGGTGGAAAGCAAGGCGGCAAATGTCGTCACGGCCAACCGCGAGCAGAAACGCTTGTTCGATTTCACGATGCGTCTCAACGTCAAACGGCCGCAAGACACGCCTGCGGCCGCGCCGCCGGCGCCGGCCCGTGCCGCCAGCGCCCCAATAGCCAAGAAAGCCTGAACACGCCATGGCGACCAAGGCAAAAATCAATGTCGACCTGAACTCCGTGCTCGGAGAAGCGGTCTCGCAGTTTCGCGGCCTCAATACCCGCGAACCGGGGCAATGGCCGGCGCTTCCGAAGGTGATCGCATGGCTGCTGGTGGCCGTGGCGATGGTGGTGGCCGGCTGGCTGACCTTGTTGTCGGGTGTTCAGGAGAAGCTTGACGCCGAGCGCGCCAAGGAGCCGGCACTCAAAACCGACTACCGCGCCAAACTGGGCCAAGCCGTCAACCTGAGCGAGCTGCGCAAGCAAAAGCTCCAGGTCGAGGAATACGTGACCCAGTTGGAGAAGCAGCTGCCCGGCAAGGCCGAGATGGACGCCTTGCTGTCCGACATCAACCAGGCGGGCCTCGGCCGCGGCCTGCAGTTCGAGCTGTTTCGCCCTGGCCAAGTGGTCGTCAAGGACTACTACGCCGAGTTGCCGATCGGGATCCGCGTCTCCGGCAGGTACCACGACCTCGGGTCGTTCGCCGCGGACATCGCAAACCTGTCACGCATCGTCACCCTGCACAACTTGAACATTGTCGGCATGCGCGAGGTGGCAGGCCAGCCTTCAGGAATGCTGGCCATGGACGCGACCGCGCGCACTTACCGATACCTCGACGCGAACGAGCTCGACGAGATCAAGCGCGCCGCGGCCGCGCGCAACAAGCCGGGGGCGAAAAAATGAATGGCACCTCCATGGGCGCTTGGCGCGCCGTGCTGGTCTGTGGTGCGGCGCTGGCCATCGCCGGTTGCAGTGGCGAGCAGGAAGAACTCGCGCAATGGATGGAGCAGCAACGGCGCGAAGTCAAGCCGAGTGTGACGCCACTTTCAGCACCGAAGAAGTTCAATCCACAGGCCTATTCGGCGCTCACCAGCGTCGAGCCGTTCAGTACCCAGAAGTTGACTGTCGCACTGAAGCATGAATCGCGACAACCGAATTCGCTGCTTGCATCTGAAATCAATCGGCGCCGGGAGCCGCTCGAGGCTTATCCGCTGGACAGCATGACGATGGTGGGCAGCGTCATCCGAACCGGCCGGCCCTACGCCTTGCTGAAAGTCGACAACCTGCTGTACCAGGTGAAGCAGGGCGACTATCTCGGCCAGAACTACGGAAAGATCACGAAGATTTCCGAAACCGACGTCTCGCTGCGAGAAATCGTTCAAGACGCGGCGGGGGAGTGGATTGAGCGAACGAGTGCCCTCCAGCTGCAGGAGAAGACTCGATGAAAAACAAAGGGATCATGATGATGCTAAGCGAGTGGCGCACACGGGCCCTGGCGCTGACATTGCTTGTCGGCCTGCCTGCATCGGTGGCGGCGCAAAACGCAATTCAGTCGATCAACAGCACGCAGCAGGCGGGCAGCGAGGTGGTTCGGATTGAGCTTTCCGAGCCCTTGGCCACGGTGCCCACCGGGTTCACGATTCAGGCGCCGCCTCGCATCGCGATCGACCTGCCTGGCGTGGGCAACGCATTGGGTCGCTCCAGCATTGAAATCAATCAAGGCAACCTGCGCTCCGTGAACGTCGCGCAGGCGGGAGAAAGAACTCGCCTGGTCTTGAATCTTCGGCAGGCCTCGAACTACAAGGCTCAGCTGGAAGGCAAGGTGCTGATCCTCGTGCTCGACGCCGCGCCAGCGCCCGCAACCGCGGCGGCTGCACCGGCAGGCGCGGCTCCCGGCGTGACGACGACGCGCTTCGCGGAACCTCTGAACACGAGCGCGCAGGCGCTGAAAGACATTGACTTCCGGCGTGGAGCGGACGGTGCGGGCCGAGTTGTCGTTGACCTTCCGAGCAACCAGGTCGGGGTCGATATTCGGCAGCAGGGGCAGACCCTCGTCGTCGAGTTCTTGAAGTCGACGCTGCCTGATTCCTTGAAGCGCCGTCTCGACGTGACCGACTTCGGCACGCCCGTGCAATTCGTTTCCAGCGCACAGAGCGGTGACCGCGTGCGCATGACCGTTGAGCCCAAGGGGGCCTGGGAGCACAGCGCGTACCAAAGTGACAACCAGTTCGTGCTCGAAGTGCGAACTCGGAAAATCGATCCGAACAAACTGACGCAGGGCCCTGGCTATGCGGGCGAAAAGCTGTCCTTGAACTTCCAGAACATCGAAGTTCGCGCGTTGCTGCAAGTGATCGCCGATTTCACGAACTTCAACGTTGTCACGAGCGACACCGTCACCGGCAACGTGACGCTGCGCCTGAAAGACGTGCCGTGGGACCAGGCGCTGGACATCATCCTTCAGGCCAAGGGCCTCGGCTTGCGAAAGTCGGGCAACGTGATCTGGATCGCGCCGAAAGACGAACTGGCGGCGAAGGAGAAGCTCGATCTCGAGTCGCGCGCGCAAATTACATCGCTCGAACCGGTGCGCACGCAGTCGTTCCAGTTGAACTACACGAAGGCGGAAGAGGTCGCCAAAGCATTGACCGGGGGTGGCGCCGTGGGTGGGGCCGGTGGTGCATCGGCTCGGCTGCTGTCGAACCGTGGCAGTGCGCTGTTCGAGACGCGGACAAACCAGTTGTTCGTGACCGACATTCCATCGAAGCTCGAAGAAGTCCAGGCACTGATTTCCAAGATCGACATTCCGGTTCGGCAGGTGCTGATCGAGGCCCGCATCATCGAGGCGTCTGACTCATTCGGACAATCAACTCGGTGTGAAGCTCGGTGGCGCGAAGTACGTGGCACCTGGCGTCAGAGCGCCCGGTCGATCGGTGGCGAACATTAATTCGCTCATCGGGGCCGATCGAGCGGTGTATCGCGGATGTTGCGGCTGGAGCGACTTCGACCTTCAATGACACCCAGTTCGTCAACTTGCCGGCGACCGGGCTAAACAACTTGGCCCCGGAACGTTTGCGGTTTCGTTGTTCAACGCCGCGGCGACTCGGTTCCTCAGCCTTGAGATTTCCGCGCTCGAAGCTGATGGAAAGGGAAAGATTGTTTCGAGCCCTCGTGTGATCACCGCGGACCAGGTGAAGGCGCTGATCGAACAGGGCGAGGAGTTGCCCTACCAAACGGCGACGTCAAGCGGCGCGACAGCCTTGCAGTTTCGCAAGGCCAATCTCAAGCTCGAGGTCACGCCTCAAATCACGCCCGAAGGCAACGTGATTCTCGATGTCGACGTGACGAAAGACAGCGTCGGGCGCGTCACGGCGGCAGGCTTTGCAATCGATACGAAGCATGTCAAAACGCAGATCCTGGTCGACAACGGCGGCACGGTCGTGATCGGCGGAATCTTCGAACAACGCGAGCGCGAAGACGTGACGAAGGTGCCATTCCTCGGTGACATCCCAGTTCTGGGAAACTTGTTCAAGACCCGCACCAAGAGACCAACAAGACTGAACTGCTCATCTTCCTCACGCCCAAGGTCGTGACCGACAAAGTGTTGCGCGCTGAAGACGCGCTTGTGGTCGAAACTGATGCGAATGTTCGGGGAGTGCGTGAGATGAGAATGACTAAGTTTGCGGCCTTGCTCTTGGCGGTCGGGGTGATGCTGGGATGCGGTGGCGCCAGTGGGCCTTCGCCGTACAGCCGGTGGACCGACGGGCACGCCTGGGACTCCGGGAACGCCTGGTACAACGACGGCGTCGATTGCGGTGGCGTTGTCGACCACAACAGTCACCGCGGCAACGCCCGCAACGGTAACTGCAACCGTCCGGGACTCGAGTGGCAACGCTGCGGCAGGTCAGGTCGTGACCTTCAGCGTCACCGGCGGCCTGGGTACGGTGAGTCCGGGAAGCGCATTGACGAATGCGGCTGGCCAGGCAGTGACCACGCTGTCGCCCACCAGCGCCAGCGCCATCGGTGCAGGTGAGGTGAATGCTGCCGCGAACGTGAATGGAGCCGCCGTTTCCGCGAAGCAAGGGTTTTCGTTGACTGCAACGTCCGTGACCATTGCGAATTTCGCGTCTTCTGTTGCTGCCGGCACCGGCATTGAGCGCGTACGGGAGAGCCACGTTGACCGCAACGCTGGCCGGGACGGTTCCGGGCGCCTCAGTCACGGTCAACGTGTCTTCGACATGTGTCACGGCGGGTAAAGCCAAGCTCTCGGCATCGTCGGTGACCACGACGACGACGACCGCAATTTTCACCTACGACGACCTGGGTTGCGGTGCGGGCGGCAACCCCACGGACTCTTTGCAGGCATCAGTGACCGGCACCGCATCCACCAGCTCCATTACCATCCCGCTGTCTTCGCCAGCCGTCAGCAGCATCACTTTTGTGTCGGCCTCGCCGGAGACGATCTTTCTGAAGGGATCGGGCTTCGCGGAACAGTCGGTCGTGACGTTCAAGGTTGTTGACGGCTCCGGTGCCGGTGTGCCAGGGCAGAGCGTTTCAATGTCTGCGACCACGTACACGGGAGGCTTGACTCTGGACGGCGTGTCCACGCCGGTTGTAAAGAATACCGATTCAAACGGCAATGTGACCGTGCTGGTCAATTCGGGTACCGTTCCCACCCCGGTGCGTGTGCGCGCGACCACCCAGGCATCGGCCACGTCAACGATTTCAACCTCATCGAGCGCGTTGTCGATCGCCGTTGGCTTGCCGACTCAAAACGCTTTCTCGTTGTCGCAGAAGACTTTAAATGTTGAAGGGTTCAATATCGACGGTACGACGAACACCTATACCATCATTGCATCGGACCGGATGAGCAATCCGGTTCCCGACGGTACCGCGATCAATTTCGTCGCAGAGGGCGGGCAGATCGTCGGTTCAAGCCAAATATCCCTCTCGCCGCAGGGCATTGCGAGCACCACCGTGAATTTCGTATCAGCAGGCACGCGGCCGGCAGACGGCAGAATTACCGTCGTTGCCTATGCCCTGGGAGAAGAATCGTTTGTCGACGCGAATGGCAACAACGTGTTCGACTCCGGTGAAGCGTTTCAGGATCTGGGCGATGTGTTCGTCTCGCGCACCTACCACTTTCCGGCGGGTTTCGACGCGGCAAGCGACCAGCGGATTCCGCAGACCTTGACTGGCGCGGCAAACCCTTGCGTCAACATCTCGACGGCCACGGCCGCGTCGGCGCTGTTGGCGCTGGACGTGTCCATCCCCTCCGCGCCTTCGTTTGGTGGAGCGAATCGCTGCGACGGAGTGTGGGGCCAAGCGTTCGTGCGCCGCGCAGCGGAAACAGTTCTCTCCACTTCTGGAAGTGATCCGGTTTGGGAAAGCGGTGTTGTGTCGAATGGTGGGCCCGTGAACTTGCGTGATACCTCGGATCCCCTCGTCGCGCCCACCACCTACTACCGTGTCGGAGGCTCAACGTTGTCGGCGATGGGGCCGAAAGGCTCATTGTTCTTCCTAGTTCGAGACATGAATCCGGTTCGATTGAATCCGGTGGCCGCGGGCACGACGATCACGGTCGAGGCAACCACTGGGCTGACAGTCAAGGTCACCGGTGGAAGCCCTGTAATCAGTACGACCGAGGCTACGCTGGCATCTATCTCTTATGAATTCGCAGCGACGACACCGGATGGGAGGATTACTCTGCACATCAAGTCGCCAAGCGGTTTGACCAGCGATATCGCGCTCGACATCATCAAATAGCCGTGTGCCCCTGATTTCCTTGGTCGGCATGCCCGGCGGCGGCAAGTCCACCGTCGGCCGCCACCTCGCGCGCCATCTGGGTCTTCGCTTCTTCGACGCTGACGTCGAAATCGAACAACGCATCGGCTGCCCGATCCGCGTGTTTTTCGAGCACGAAGGCGAGGCGCGCTTTCGCGACATCGAGCAGGAAGTGATCGCCGACCTCGTCGGTCACTCGAATGCTGTATTGGCAACCGGGGGCGGCACGGTGATCCGAGAGGCCAACCGGCAGGCGCTTCGCGAGCGCACAACCGTCATCTATTTGCGTTCGACGCCTGAAGAGCTGTTTCGGCGCCTGCGCCACGACACACACCGGCCCATGCTTCAGGTGGCCGACCCCATGCGGAAGTTGCGGGAGCTGTTTGCCGAGCGTGACCCGCTTTACCGATCGACAGCGCACTTCGTCATCGAAACTGGTCGCCCCTCGGTGCACTCCTTGGTCAACATGGTGCTGATGCAACTCGAACTCGCCGGTATCACCCACATGTCGGGTGCGAAGGCCGACACCTCGATGAACGGTCCGAAGGGGCCCGCGGGGTAGCGACGCCTGGTCCAGTCCACACCGGAAGCGGGACATGCGGAGTTGCGGGCGCGCCTAAACTTGAGGCATGAACTCATTGGCCGAACCGGTAGCGCGTGTCCCCATCGACCTTGGTCCGCGCAGCTATGACATCCTGATCGGCAGCGGTTTGCTCGATGCGCCGGCCAGCTGGGCTGGCCTGCCCGACGCGACGACGGCGGTGATCGTTACTGACTCGAACGTTGCCCCACTCCATGCAGGTCGATTGCAAGCTGCGCTGTCGGTCAGGTATCCAAGAACAACGCTGATCAAATTGCCCTCCGGTGAGGCCCACAAGGATTGGGCTGCGATGAACTCGATTTTCGACGCTTTGCTAGGCTTCGGCTGCGACCGCAAGACGCTGTTGTTCGCGCTCGGCGGCGGCGTGGTTGGCGACGTCACCGGATTCGCCGCTGCGTGCTACATGCGCGGAGTTGCCTACGTTCAAGTTCCAACCACCTTGCTGGCTCAGGTGGACTCCTCTGTCGGCGGCAAGACGGCGATCAACCATCCACTGGGCAAGAACATGATCGGGGCGTTTTACCAGCCGCTGCGTGTCGTGGCCGATATCGATACCCTTCGCTCGCTCCCCAAACGAGAAGTGGCCGCGGGCCTTGCCGAGGTCATCAAGTACGCGCCGATCGCCGACGCCAGCTTCTTGGGCTGGCTCGAGGAGCACCTCGACGAACTGTTGGCGCTCGATGCATCGGCCCTTCAAACGGCAGTTCGGCGTTCCTGCGAAATCAAGGCGCATATCGTCGGCCGCGACGAACGTGAAGACGGGCTGAGGGCCATTCTCAATTTTGGCCACACATTTGGCCACGCGATCGAAACCGGCCTTGGTCATGGCCAATGGCTGCACGGAGAAGCGGTGGGCTGCGGCATGGTGATGGCGGCCGACCTTTCCGCGCGACTGGGGCTGATTGACGCGGGCTACGCTTCGCGGCTGAAAGCCCTCATCGCCGCCGCCGGTTTACCGGTTCGAGGGCCACAGGGTCTGAAGGCGGACCGTTACCTCGAGTTGATGCGAATGGACAAGAAAGCCCATGGCGGGGAGATTCGTTTCGTCGTGCTCGAAGCGGCCGGCCGTGCAGGTGTGCGCACCGCGCCGGACGGCCTGGTGACCCAGGTGATCGAGGCGAATTCGGCCTGAACCTGAGCGCCTGGCGCGCCCGAGCCGGTCCACCACCTGCCGAGGCAGTCTACCCACCATGGCTCGATTGCCACGCCTTTGCATTGCCGGTGAGACGCATCTTCTGATCCAACGCGTGCGGGCCGACGAACCCGTGTTGGCAGAGGGTTCGGATTGCGAAGCCTACCTCGCCTGCTTGCGCGAGGCATGGTTGGCCGCGGGTGTCGCCGTACACGCCTTTGCGGTGACGCCGACGCAAATTCGTCTGCTGGCCACACCCAGCGGCGATGCCGCGTTGGGCACGATGCTGCAGGCCACTGGTCGGCGATTCGTTCCCGCGTACAACCGGCGCCAAGGGCGGCGTGGGCCGCTGTGGGCGGGGCGGTTCCATGGGACGGTGATCGAGGTTGATCGGCTCTTCGTCGAGTGCCTGCGTTTCGTCGAGACGGCGCCGGTGCAGTTGGGGCTCGTCGAGCGGGCCGAGCTGTGGCGCTGGTCTAGCGCGGCGCACCACGCTGGTGTCGGCTCCGTACCAGGCATCACCGAGCACCGTTGCTACTGGTCCCTGGGCAACACCCCGTTCGAGCGTGAAGCTCAGTACCGGCGACTGCTCGAAGCCCCTCTGGACGCGGGGCGCCAATCCGCCATCGAACGAGCGGCGTTGCAAGGGTGGGCGCTGGGTTCCCCTGGATTTGTCGCCACAGTCAGTCCCATTTCCAAGAGGAGGCTTGAGCCGCTTCGCCCGGGCAGGCCGGTTCTGAAAGAGAAGATCCTAGGCGGGGACTGATCTGTCCCCGAATATGAGTTAGGAGATTGATCAACGGTCTATTCGGGGACAGAGCAAACGACATTTCCCTTGAACGTTTTGTTGCGCCGCAGTATTCTTTCGGCGCCCGATTCTTGTCCAGCGGAGAACGTTCATGTCTCAACCCTGTCCGATAGCTGCCGCCTCGCCCGAGGAAATCGCCTCAGCCGCTAGCTGCGGGCTGTATGACCCGGCCAACGAGCATGACGCCTGCGGCGTCGGATTCGTGGCGCAGATCAAGGGCAACAAGAGTCACGCCATCGTGACACAGGGCTTGAAGATCCTCGAGAACCTCGATCATCGAGGCGCAGTGGGCGCAGACAAACTGATGGGTGATGGGGCCGGGATCCTGATCCAGATCCCGGATGAATACTTCCGAGCCGAAATGGCGGCCCAGGGGGTTCACCTTCCGGCGCCAGGCGAATACGGCGTCGGCATGATCTTCCTTCCCAAGGAACACGCCTCGCGTCTGGCTTGCGTACAAGAACTCGAACGTGCTGTGAAAGCCGAGGGCCAGGTCCTGCTCGGGTGGCGTGACGTCCCGGTCGACGCCGAGTTGCCGATGTCGCCGACCGTGCGGGCGAAGGAACCCGTGATGCGCCAGGTCTTCATCGGCCGCGGCCCCGATGTGATCGTCCCCGACGCGCTGGAGCGCAAGCTCTACGTGATCCGCAAGACGGCGTCGAGCGCGATCCAGGCGCTCAAGCTCACCCACAGCCGCGAGTACTACGTGCCCAGCATGAGCTGCCGCACGATCATCTACAAAGGCCTGCTGCTTGCTGACCAGGTAGGCAAGTACTTCAAAGACTTGGCCGACCCGCGCGTGGTCTCGGCGCTGGCGCTCGTGCATCAGCGCTTCTCGACCAACACGTTCCCCGAGTGGCCGCTCGCGCACCCTTACCGCATGGTCGCGCACAACGGCGAAATCAATACGGTCAAAGGCAATTTCAACTGGATGCGCGCGCGTGAAGGCGTGATGAAGTCGCCCGTGCTCGGCGATGACTTGAAGAAGCTCTACCCGATCAGCTTCGAGGGTCAGAGCGACACCGCCACCTTCGACAATGCCCTGGAGCTGCTGACGATGAGCGGTTACCCGCTCGCCCACGCGATGATGATGATGATTCCCGAAGCCTGGGAACAGCACGCAACGATGGACGAACGTCGCCGTGCCTTCTACGAATACCACGCCGCCATGATGGAACCCTGGGACGGCCCGGCGTCGATGGTCTTCACCGACGGCCGCCAAATCGGCGCCACGCTCGATCGCAACGGCTTGCGCCCGGCCCGCTACATCGTCACCGACGACGACATGGTGGTCATGGCGTCGGAGGCCGGTGTGCTGCCGATCCCCGAAAGCAAGATCGTCAAGAAGTGGCGCCTGCAGCCGGGGAAGATGTTCCTGATCGACCTCGATCAGGGCCGTATCGTCGACGACGAAGAACTCAAACACCAGTTCGCGTCAGCCAAGCCGTATCGGCAGTGGACCAACGCCGTGCGCATCAAGCTCGAGGATGTTCCGCCGCTGTCGGGCGCTGAAGCGCTGAGCTTCGTCGAATCGCTGCTCGATCGCCAGCAAGCCTTCGGCTACACGCAAGAGGACATCAAGTTCTTGTTGAGCCCGATGGCCGTTGCGGGCGAGGAAGCTGTGGGTTCGATGGGCAACGACACGCCGCTCGCCGTGCTGTCGGACAAAAACAAGCCGCTCTACAACTACTTCAAGCAGCTCTTCGCGCAGGTCACGAACCCGCCGATCGACCCGATCCGCGAGGCGATCGTGATGTCGCTCGTGTCGTTCATCGGCCCGAAGCCCAACCTGCTCGACATCAACGCGGTGAACCCTCCCATCCGTCTGGAAGTGGCGCAGCCGATCCTCGACTTTGAAGACATGGCTCGGCTTCGCGGCATCGAACGGCACACCGCTGCCAAGTTCAAGAGTTATGAGCTCGACATCACCTATCCATTGCTCTGGGGGCATGAAGGGGTGGAGGCCAAACTCGCTTCGCTGTGCGCGGAATCCGTGGACGCCATTCGCAGCGGCCACAACGTCCTGATCGTGAGCGACCGCAAGATGGATCGCGACCATGTCGCGATCCCGGCGGCTCTCGCGCTCTCGGCCGTGCATCAACACCTGATCCGCGAAGGCCTGCGCACGACAGCCGGACTGGTGGTCGAGACCGGGTCGGCGCGCGAAGTCCACCATTTCGCCGTGCTCGCAGGCTACGGCGCCGAGGCCGTGCACCCCTACCTGGCGATGCAAACGCTCGCCGCACTTCACCGTGAACTTCCCGGCGACCTGAGCGCGGAGAAGGCGATCGCCAACTACGTGAAGGCGGTCGGCAAGGGCCTGTCGAAGATCATGTCGAAGATGGGCGTATCGACCTACATGTCGTACTGCGGTGCGCAGCTTTTCGAAGCCATCGGCCTCGAGTCGGAATTCGTGCAGAAATTCTTCCGTGGCACGGCAAGCCAGGTGGGAGGCATCGGCGTGTTCGAAGTCGCCGAAGAATCGATCCGGATGCACACCGCCGCATTCAGCGAAGACCCGCTACTCGACACCATGCTCGACGCCGGGGGCGAATACGCTTGGCGCGTGCGCGGTGAGGAACACATGTGGACGCCCGATGCCATCGCCAAGCTCCAGCACAGCGCGCGTGGCAACCGCTACGACACATACAAGGAATACGCACAGCTCATCAACGACCAGTCGCAACGCCACATGACGCTGCGTGGCCTGTTCGAATTCAAGCTTGACCCGGCCAAGGCGATTCCCATCGACGAAGTCGAACCTGCCGCCGAAATCGTGAAGCGCTTCGCGACGGGTGCGATGTCGCTCGGTTCCATTTCGACCGAAGCACACACCACGCTTGCGGTGGCCATGAACAGAATCGGCGGCAAGAGCAACACCGGCGAAGGCGGCGAAGATCCGGCGCGCTATCGCAGCGAACTCAAGGGCATCCCGATTGCCGCCGGCACCACACTCGGCGACGTATTGGGCAAAGGCGTGGTCGCCTCCGACTACGCGCTGCAAGCAGGCGACTCGCTGCGCAGCAAGATCAAGCAGGTCGCATCGGGGCGCTTCGGCGTCACGACCGAATACCTGGTCAGTGCCGATCAAATCCAGATCAAGATGGCCCAAGGCGCCAAGCCCGGTGAAGGCGGGCAGTTGCCGGGAGGCAAGGTCAGCGACTACATCGGCATGCTGCGCTACTCGGTCCCCGGCGTCGGCCTGATCTCACCGCCGCCGCACCACGACATCTACTCGATCGAAGACCTGGCACAGTTGATTCACGACCTGAAGAACGCCAATTCGCGCGCCAGCATCAGCGTCAAACTCGTCAGTGAAGTGGGCGTCGGCACGGTCGCGGCCGGCGTCGCCAAGGCCAAGGCCGACCACGTGGTGATCGCCGGGCACGACGGTGGCACCGGTGCCTCGCCCTGGAGTTCGATCAAACATGCCGGCACGCCGTGGGAGCTCGGTCTGGCCGAAACGCAGCAGACCCTGGTGCTGAACCGCTTGCGCGGGCGAATCCGCGTCCAGGCCGACGGCCAGATGAAAACCGGGCGCGACGTCGTGATCGGCGCGCTGCTCGGGGCCGACGAATTCGGCTTCGCCACCGCGCCGCTCGTCGCGCAGGGCTGCATCATGATGCGCAAGTGCCACCTCAACACCTGCCCCGTCGGCGTGGCCACGCAGGACCCGCTGCTGCGCGCCAAATTTCAGGGGCGGCCCGAGCATGTCGTCAACTTCTTCTTCTTCGTCGCGGAAGAAGCGCGCAGCATCATGGCGCAATTGGGCGTGCGCAAGTTCGACGACCTGATCGGCCGTGTCGACCTGCTCGACACCAAACGAGGCATCGCGCACTGGAAGGCCAAGGGCCTGGACTTCAGCCGCATCTTCCACCAACCCACCGCGCCGGCCGACGTGCCCAGGCGCCAGGTCTCGGAACAGGACCACGGCCTGGCCAAGGCGCTCGATGTGAGGCTGATCGAGAAGTGCCGTCCAGCGCTTGACCGCGGCGAGAAAGTGCAGTTCATCGAGGCGGCGCGCAACGTGAACCGAACCGTGGGCGCCATGCTCTCCGGCGAGCTGATCCGACTGCACCCACAGGGTCTGCCCGACCAGACCATCTTCATTCAGATGGAAGGCTCTGGCGGGCAAAGTTTCGGCGCGTTTCTCGCACAAGGCATCACGCTCTATCTGATCGGCGACGCCAATGACTACACCGGCAAAGGCCTGAGTGGCGGGCGCATCGCGATCCGCCCGAGCATCGATTTCCGCGGCGACTCCACCGCGAACATCATCGTCGGCAATACCGTTCTGTATGGCGCGACGAGCGGCGAGGCATTCTTCCGCGGCGTGGCGGGCGAGCGTTTCGCAGTCCGCTTGTCGGGTGCGACCGCGGTGGTGGAAGGCACGGGAGACCATGGCTGCGAATACATGACCGGCGGCACCGTTGTTGTGCTCGGCAAGACGGGGCGCAATTTCGCTGCCGGCATGAGTGGCGGCGTCGCCTACGTATTCGACGAGGACGGCCAGTTCCCGCGGCGCTGCAACACATCGATGGTCTCGCTCGGTCCGGTTGCCAGCAGCGCCGAGCAGGAGCTTTCGCTGGATCCGGCGCTGTGGCACAAGGGCAGCACCGATGAGGCTCTGCTGCGAGGTCTGATCGAAGGCCACTACAAATGGACCGGCAGCCTGCGCGCACGCCACATCCTTGACCACTGGGTCGAGTCGCGCGCCAAATTCGTCAAGGTCTTTCCCGCCGAGTACAAGCGGGCTCTCGCCGAACTCGCCGCAAAGGCATCAGCCGCCGTCACTCAAGAAGCCAAGGCGCAGGCTGGTACGGACAGCAGCAAGCGGCGAGCCGACGACAAAACCAAGACAGTCGTCCCGGCAAAGTAAGCCCCAGACCTCACCCGACACACAGAGAACAGCATGGGAAAAGTCACCGGGTTCATGGAATACGCGCGGCTCGAGGAAGGGTACGAGCCGGTCGCGAAACGAATCAAGAGCTACGACGAGTTCGTCATCACGCTGAAGGAAGACCAGGCGAAGGTCCAAAGCGCGCGCTGCATGGACTGCGGCACGCCGTTTTGCAACAGCGGCTGTCCCGTCAACAACGTCATTCCCGACTTCAACGACCTCGTGTACCGCGGCGACTGGCGCAACGCCCTCGAGGTCTTGCACTCCACCAACAACTTTCCGGAGTTCACGGGCCGCATCTGCCCCGCGCCCTGCGAGGCTGCGTGCACGCTCAACGTCAACGACGACGCGGTGGGCATCAAGAGCATCGAACACGCGATCATCGATCGCGGCTGGGCCGAGGGTTGGGTTCCGCCGCGCCCGGCCAAGCATGCGACAGGCAAACGCGTTGCCGTGGTCGGCTCGGGCCCGGCAGGCCTGGCCGCGGCCCAGCAACTCGCGCGCGCCGGACACGCCGTGACTGTCTTCGAAAAGAACGACGCGCTCGGCGGCCTCTTGCGTTACGGCATCCCGGACTTCAAGCTCGCCAAGTCGCACATCGATCGGCGCATCGCCCAGATGCAAGCCGAAGGCGTGCAGTTCCACACCGGCGTGCTGGTCGGTGATTTGCCCGCCGGAAGCAAGGTCACGAACTGGGCAACGCAGCGCATCGCGCCGTCTGAATTGCGGGAACAATTCGACGCGGTGCTGCTTTGCGGCGGCGCGGAGCAGTCGCGCGACCTGCCCGTTCCCGGCCGCCATCTGGATGGAATTCACTTCGCGATGGAGTTCCTTCCCCAGCAGAACCGGGTCAACGGCGGCGCCACGGTCGAGAATCAACTGCGTGCCGATGGCAAGCATGTTGTTGTGATCGGCGGCGGCGACACCGGCAGCGACTGCGTGGGAACCAGCAACCGCCACGGCGCGAAGAGCGTGACCCAGTTCGAATTGCTGCCCATGCCTCCGGAGCACGAGAACAAGCCGCTGGTGTGGCCGTACTGGCCGATCAAGCTGCGAACATCGTCTAGCCACGAAGAAGGCTGCGCGCGCGAATTCGCGATCGCGACCAAGGAATTCATCGGCGACGAGGACGATGGCAAGGCGGGCCGAGTCAAGGCGTTGAAGACCGTCCAGGTGCAGTGGCAAGGCAGCAAGATGGTCGAGGTGCTCGGCAGCGAGAAGACGATCCCGCCGATCTGGTGTTGCTCGCCATGGGATTCGTCGGCCCGGTGGCGGGCGTGCTCGAAGGATTCTGCCGTCGAGAAAGATCCGCGCGGCAATGCCCGAGCCAGCACGGACTTCAAAGGGGGCTACGCAACGAGCGTCGCCAAGGTCTTTGCGGCCGGTGACATGCGTCGTGGCCAATCGCTCGTCGTGTGGGCGATTCGCGAGGGTCGTCAGGCGGCACGTGCTGTTGACGAATCTCTGACGGGACACAGCGACCTGCCTCGCTGAACCCCAACGCCGCGCCCGCACGGACGGCGCGGTGCACAACACGCGCACGAAGCAGTGCTGAGCCACTCAGCGCACGCGAGCACGGCTACATCTGAACACGCGCATCAACCTGTGCTTGCACCCGTCGACCGGGTGTGACAGCTCCAGGTTGGCCAGCCGCGACTGGCCTTCTTCCGACCGTACCGTTCGTCTGCGCTACCCACCCCACCTGTCGGAGGGGGGTCATCGCGTGTGCACTTTGGCACAGCGCGGCGAACCCATCGTCCGCAGAATTCCCTCAAGCAAAGGTTGCGCGACTCCGAATCAGCGTGATCGACCCACATTGAGGACCCGTCATGTCGCATCCGATCTCAGCCAATTCAACTGCTCCGCGACGCCTTCGCGGCTTCACGCTAATCGAAGTCATGATCACGGTCGCCATCGTCGCGATCCTGTCGGCGGTTGCGGTTCCCGCGTACTCCGATTACATCCGCCGCGGTCAGTTGCCTGAGGCGTTCACGAATCTCTCGGACTACCGGGTGAAGATGGAGCAGTACTACCAGGACAACCGCAACTACGGCACCGCGAACTGCGCCGACGTTGCTGCCGGTCCCGCCTGGGCGAACTTTGTTCCCGGCAATGCCAAGTATTTCACCTACGCCTGCTTGCTGACGAACGGCGGGCAGGGTTATCTCATCGCGGCCACGGGCAGCTCGGGGCGTGCCACTGGCCACGACTACACAGTCAACGAGAGCAACGCGCAAACGACCAGTGCCTTTAAAGGCGCGGCGGTCGCCAAGACCTGCTGGGTCGCAAGGGGCGACGAATGTTGACAATCCGCAACCCGCAGCGGGGCGTCACGCTGATCGAGCTCGTCGTCGTCTTCGTCGTCCTGGGCCTGTTGGTCGTCGCCGCCGCGCCAAGCATCGGCACTTGGATCAGCAACGCCAATGTGCGCAACACGGCACAGTCGATTCACGCGGGCCTGAATCGAGCTCGCGCCGAAGCTGTGCGATTGAATCGGTCTGTACGCTTCTCACTGGTATCCACAGCCGATACGGCGGTGCTCGACGACTCTTGTGCGTTGTCTGGCACCGGAGCATCGTGGGTGGTGAGTCTGAACGACCCCACCGGCGCGTGTTCTGCAGCTCCATCCGAAACCGTTGCGCCCTTGATCGTCGACAAATCTGCGGGCGGTGCCGGAGCGCGCAACGTCGTGGTCGCGGCCACCGACGCAACCAATACTGCGGCGACCACCATCACGTTCAATGCATTTGGTCGAGTCGCCGACGCCGCACCGATCGCAAAGATTGAAATCGACAACCAGGTCCTCGGAGGTGACTACCGACGCTTGCAGATCCGTGTCGGGACGGGCGGTGTCATCCGGCTTTGCGACGTGAACGCAGGCGCCACCGACCCACGCAAGTGCTGAGGAGACCCCCATGAAGATTGCTCAGGGAAACCAAGGGAGCCTGCGCCGCCAATCTGCGGCCAACGGCTTCATGCTGATCGAGGCGCTCGTGGCCTTGTTGATTTTTGCGTTCGGAGTGCTGGGGCTGGTCGGACTTCAAGCCACCATGACGAAAGCACAAAGCACAGCGAAGTACCGGGCCGATGCGGCCTTCCTCGCGCAGCAAGTGCTCGGAACGATGTGGTCTGACGCTCCGAATATCGCCAACTACGGAACCGGTGGTGGTGGAGTCGTCGACAGTTGCTCCGGCTATGGCCGCTGCAGCAGTTGGACTGCCAAGGTTGCGAACGTGCTGCCCGCCGGGTCGGCCGCGGTGGCGGTCGCGGGAACCGATGTGACGATTGCCATCACATGGATACAGCCCAACGAAGGCCCGCACACCTACCGGACGCGAACCTCCATCGCATTCTTCAACACGCCATGAACTCCTTCCTCAACCCCCACCACACAAGGGCTGCGATGCGCCAGCGCGGCGTCACCTTGGTCGAACTGATGGTCGGCATGCTGATCGGCCTGCTTGCCGTGATCGTAATTTCCCAGGTGCTGCTCATTTCGGAAGGCCAGAAGCGCACCACAACAAGTGGTTCGGACGCGCAGGTGAACGGCGCGCTGGCGCTCTACGCCTTGCAGCGCGACATCGAAATGGCTGGCTATGGCATCACCAGCAGCCCCGGCGTGATCGGCTGCGAAGTCAAAGCGCGCTACGAAGGCACACCCGCAGCGGGGTTTCCCGTGCGACTGGCGCCCGTGGTCATCACCAAAGAGTCGGATCGGCCTCTCGGCAGCGTCGGTGGCGACGCGATTCGCGTGCTGTCGAGTTCAAAGACCAGCTTTTCCGTTCCGACACGTGTGGTCCCGCCGGCCTATATCGCTGGCGGACTTGCGTTCCCGGTTACCGCGTCGCTCGGCATGAAGCAAGGCGACTTGGCGCTGGTCGGAATCGACTCCACGAACGACTGCGGCGTATTCCAGATTACCTCGAATCCAACGGGCGAATCAGTACCGAGAGTCAACAACGCGACATGGAACGACAACGGCTATCCGAACTTGGCCTACCCGGACGGAAGTGTGCTGATCAACCTGGGGACGGTTGTCGACAACACCTACCAAATCGTCGGGACGTCTTTGCAGCAGCAGAGTTTCGTTCTGACGACGAACACCCGGCCAATCCGCGATGTTCAGCCTGACATCGTGACCATGCGCGCGCTCTACGGCAAGGATGACGACGGCGACGGCGACGTTGACGGCTACGACGCCGTGACGCCGGTGACCAACGCTGACTGGCTGAAAGTGATTGCCATCCGGCTCGTCGTCGTCGCGCGCAGCGAGCAATTCGAGAAGGACGAAGTCACACCCGCCGCCCTTCAGTGGGACGTCGGTACGACCCCGGCGACCGCCGGGGCGGTGGCATGTGGCGCCGCGAGCGAGTGTCTGACGCTCAGTTTGGTTCACGTCCCCGACTGGAAGCACTACCGCTACAAGCAGTTCGAAACGGTGATTCCGTTGCGCAACATGCTTTGGAAGTCCTAGAGCGAGGCAAACCCATGTTCAGGTTCAATTCCCCCGAAAGCGCCCGTGCGAGACGCCAGCAAGGCATGTCGCTGATGTTCTCATTGCTCGCCCTGGCGGCGTTGTCTCTTGCCGGAGTTGCCCTGGTGCGTTCGGTCAATACCGGCGCGCTGGTGATCGGCAATCTGGGCTTCAAGCAAGAAGCCACGAGCGCGGCGAGCCGGGCTACCGAGACGGCGATCGCCTGGCTGCGAGCAAACTCCACTGGGCTCGATTTGGACCGAGACGCCGATGGCTACTACGCGACATATTTGGATCTGCTGGACCCTACCGGCCACAAGTCGTCGCCGGGCAGCGGCATGGCCGGAGTTAACTGGGACGATGACGACTGCGCAAAAGTCGTCAACAAAACTGCTTGCTACAAGGCCTCGGCGCCTACGTCGATCAATGGAAACACCTCACGTTTCCTGATCTCGCGCCTTTGCCAGACCACCGGTCCGTTAAGCGGGATAAATATCTGCGCGAAACCGGCCGCAGCGTCGCTCACCGACGCCGTCCAGCGCGGCGAAGTGCGTGTCGGTACCGAACTTCGGCCCAGCAGGCTCGTCACGAGCCCCTACTACCGAATCATCGTTCGCACGGTCGGCGCACGAAACACCGTGAGTTTCACCGAAACGATCGTCCACTTTTGAGCATGCAGCGAAGACAGGGAGATCAACAAATGCGAAGCACTCACATTGCCGGCCGAGGCCGCTCGAATTCTCTCCGATGCGTTGGCTTGGCGATTGCCTGGATCGCACTGGGCAGTAGCGCGCTTGGCGCGAGCCCCGACATCGCCAAAGCGCCGCTGAGCACGGCCTCGCCGACGGAAGTCAAGCCCAACGTGATGTTCACGCTCGACGATTCGCTCTCGATGAACGGCGCCTTCATGCCGGACGAGATGAGCAGCACGGGGAAGTACGGCTATTGGTCGTCGCAGTGCAATGGCGTGGCCTACAACCCGGGGATCACCTACCCGTTGCCGGTCAATTCGACCGGAACAGCACTTGCCGCTGGAAGCCTGTCGGTGCTCGACGTCAACACCGGCAGTCTGAACGATGTGAGAAACATTTCGTCGAGCGCGCCGACGATCGCTCTGGGAAGCATTACCGTCACGGTGAGTACGACGAACAACTATGGTAACGGCCAAACCGTCACCCTGTACAGCGACACGACGCGCAGCAAATGGATGGTGGGCAGCGTCACGGCGCTCACCTCAACGACGTTGACTGTCAACGTTACGGCAACCTCAGGAAGCGGCACATTGGGAAGCCCCCGCGTTGGAAGAGGGCAGTCGACGCCGTACTACTACGACTACATTGGCCTTGCCGGCGTCAAACAGCCCAAGCTCGATTGGACTTACAGCACCGGCGGCGTGAATACGACGACCACCTTCTACACGGAGTGCATGAGGGACATCAGCGCGACGCCGGCCAGCAGCGTCTTCACGAAGAAATATGTGAGCGCCGAGACGGGAGTCAGCCCGGTCGACGAGCGGCAGAACTTCGCCAACTGGGCGCAGTACTACAGCACTCGAATGAAGATGATGAAGGCCGGCGTGAGCCTGGCGTTCAAGAGCATCGACTCCAAGTACCGGGTGGGATTCAACACGATCAACTCGGCGTCGGTGACGGGCAGCGGTTTCCTCGACATCAAGGACTTCGGCGCGACGCACAAGGCCGACTTCTACAGCGCGCTGGACGATGCCAGTCCCGTGTCTGCCACGCCACTTCGCGGCGCTCTGTCCAAGGTGGGGCAGTACTTTGCGAAAAAGCGCTCCGGGCAAAGTTACGACCCGATCCAGTATTCATGCCAGAAGAACTTTCACATTCTGTCGACCGACGGTTACTGGAACACCTTCAGCGAGACCAGCAGCTACAAGCACCTGGCCCTCAACAACACCTCCGAAGTGGGTCAACAGGACGATACGGCTGTGCGGCCGATGTGGGATGGTGCCTTTGCGACCTCCACCACGACGGAGAGTTGGAATACCACCAGCATCACGACAAGCCTGGTGGAAACGCCGCAGACGATCGTGTCGAAATCGACGAGCTCGATCACGACGACGACACCGATCAGCGGCGAGACGCGAAACAGGTACGTGCTGCCGTTCAGAGTCAGTGTGGTTCGCAACAACGACCAGATTACGCGCTGCCCATCGGGAACTGTTGGCGAGTGCACGATTGAGGTCGATACCACCAGCAACCACGGCTTCGAGACGGGTGACTCCGTCACGCTTGCTGGTGTCAGCAACGGCGTATACAACGGCACCTATACGATCACGAAGATCGACAACAACACGTACACCTACAAGCTGCCAAGCCGGCCTGCCAACAACGAAGGCACCCCCAGGGGAACCAGCAGCTTCTCGTCGGGCGGCTGCCCGGCGGGCCAAGGCATGGTCGCGATTCAGGAGCAACGCAAAGACGAGAGCACGGTGTCGACCACCTCAATCAAGACGACGACGACGAGCAGCGCGATGTACCGTGAAGTCACAACGACGGGAACGGTCACGCCCAAGACGATTACCACGGTCGTAGTAGACGGCGTGCCGACCGTCACCGGCCCGAGCGACGGTACCGTCACGCCCCTTTCCGTCCCCGTCGCGACCGACACGATCATCTTGTCGGAATCTTCAGTCGCCGATCCACCCGTGGTCACCGCTGGAACGAACGTCATTCGGGACTGGACCGATGTGGGGCCAGTGACTTATAGCGCCTGCACGGCAAGCGTGCCCATCCCGAACCCCACCGCTGCCACGTCATTCGTCGGCCCCGCGACGCAGAGCGCGCCAGTCGTGACCCTCGACCCGCCGCCAAACCCAGTCATTACGTCTGGAACAGCGGCTGCGCCGGTGGTCACCGGGCCCACCGAGACGGACAGCACCCACGTGACAAACACCGTGGTCAACGCCACCAGCGGCGGCCCCAGCAATACCTTGGCGGACGTTGCCATGTACTACTACAAAACCGACCTGCGCACCGCTGGGTTGAACAACTGCACCGGGGCGCCGGTGGGCTCGCCCATCGCCGTCCAGAATGATGTTTGCGCCAACAACGTGGCGCCGCGCGGTACTGAAGACGTGGCCTCCTGGCAGCATGTGACGACCTTCACACTGGGTCTCGGGGCGAACGGCACCCTCAAGTACGACCCGAACTACCTGACCCAGACGTCGGGTGATTTCTTCAACCTGAAACAGGGTGGCATTAACTGGCCCGTTCCCGTCGTGGCCAGCATCAACGCAGGCCCGGCGAACATCGACGACCTCTGGCACGCTGCAGTGAATGGTCGAGGCAAGTACTTCAGCGCAAGCGACCCGACCTCGCTCGCCAACAGCTTGAGCGGTGCGCTGGGAGAAATCGAGGCAAAGCTCGGGTCGGCGTCTGCTGCGGCGGCGAGCAACCTGCAGCCGGTGCTGGGCGACAACAAGTTGTTCGTGGCGCAATACGTCACGGGCCGGTGGACCGGCGACGTCGTGGCGCTGGAAATCAACCCGGTGAGCGGCGCGATTTCGAAGACCCCCGCATGGAGTGCGAAGACCAAGCTCGATGCCAGAATCGTCGCCAACGTGGTGCCACGCGACATTCGCTACTTCAAGAAGGACGCAGCCCCCAACAACACGGGTCAGTTGCGCTCGTTCACCTACGCCGACCTGGACAGCATGGGCCTCGCTGGAGACTTCAGCAACGCCTGTAGCAAGTGGCCCGCATCGTCTTGTTCGACGTTCCTGCCTGCCGATGTCGCCACCGCAAATTCCGCATCGAACATGGTGGACTGGCTACGTGGCGTCGACAACACTGTGTATCGAAAGCGCATCACCCATCCATCGGGGGGAGGCAGCGCGCTGGGCGACATCGTCGGAGGTGCGCCAATCTACGTTTCCAAGCCGCCGTTCAACTACACCGAAAACGGCTACGTGAGTTGGGCCAATGCCAGGGCGAGTCGCCCCGGAACAGTCTATGTGGCAGCGAACGACGGGATGCTGCACGCATTTGCCGGCGGAATTGGCGACACCGGCGAAGAACGCTGGGCGTTCATGCCCTCCGAGATCATGGCCAAGGCGTACAAGCTGGCCGACCCCAACTACGTTCACGAATACTTTGTCGATGGTGCCCCGGTGCTCGGGGACGTCTACGACCCGGTGGCGGCCACCTGGAAGACGATCCTGGTCGGTGGCCTGGGCGCTGGTGGCCGAAGCTACTACGCGTTGGACGTTACTGACCCGCTCGACCCGAAAGCGTTGTGGGAGTTTTCCAACCCGAACCTCGGATTGACGTTCGGCAACCCGATCATCACGAAACGCAAAGACGGCAATTGGTACGTTGTGTTCGCATCCGGGCACAACAGCAACGTCTTGCCGGGCGTGGGCGATGGCAACGGGCATCTGTTCGTGCTGAATGCGCTGACCGGTGCCCTGGTCCTGGACGTTGAAACTTTCACCTCAGGAACCACCAAAGCGGGATCGGTCACAACGCCCAGCGGACTTTCGAAGATCAATGTCTGGGTCGATTCCGACATCGACAACACAGCCAAGCGCTTCTACGGCGGTGATTTGCTGGGCAACGTCTGGCGCTTCTCCATTGACGACTGGGGACTGGGATTGCCGAACCCAGCCGCTATGCGGCTGGCGAATCTACAGGTCAGCGGTATTGCGCAGCCCATCACGACGCAGGTGGCGCTGGCGGAAGTCGCGCAAGGCGTCGCGAAGTATCCGGTGGTGTATGTCGGTACCGGGAAATATCTCGAAGCGTCGGACCTAGGCAATACAGCGCAACAATCGGTCTATGCGTTGAAAGATTCCATGACCGGAACAGGGCTGGCCGACGTGCGCGGTGGTACGACCTTGGTGCCCCAGACGCTGACGGAGACGACCGACGCGAACGGTGCGATCATTAGACAAGTGACCAAAGACCCCGTTGACTGGACCACCAAGAACGGCTGGTACGTTGACTTGCTTACCCCGGGCGAGCGCGTCAACGTCGATCCGCAGTTAATCTTCAATACGCTGACAGTGGCCGCGAACATTCCCAGCGACGATGCATGCGTGATCGGAGGCTCCTCATTCCTCTATCGGTTCGACATCGGGACAGGCGGCAGTGCATACAACGGGACGAACACCGTCGGTACATGGCTGGGCAACTCCATGGTTGTCGGCCTGAGTTTCGTCCAGCTGCAGAAGGACGGAGGTGCCGCAGGGTCAGGCGACACGATTACCATCACAGTGGATAACGGCGGCAATACGAGCACGAGCAGAGTGCCGGATCCGTCGAGTAGTTCTGTCGCCACTAAACGAACCTCATGGCGGGAAATCGTGGACTGAATTGGCAGTGGCGAAGCACCGGCGTGGTGTTGCCGCAGCGCAATTCGTGGGGCTGGGATTGGCGAATCCTCGAGCCGGTGCTGGTCAGCGCCACGCTGGCCCTTAGCCTGCACGCTGTGGTGTTTTCCGTACCTGCGCGGTTGCAGCGGCCGTTGAATTCTTCAGCGTGGCCGTCGATGGTCCAAGCGGTGAATGTACGTTCAGTGCCTGGGAGCAACAGGTCCACGACACACGTCGATCAGGGTTCGCCGGAAAGCGCCACGGTCGCCCCGGGCTTGCCCGTCGATTCGCGGCCACCTACACGATTCGAGCCCAAAGTCGACACCGGCCTTAGATCGACCCATGACCGGGCGACGCCCCCAGTAGGTGCGATGGCGATTCGAGTCGCCGGGGTCTCCGGTGACGATGACTTCTTCCCACGCCATGCACTCGACGTCGGCCCGTACCCGGCAGCGCCTGTGCTGATCGAATACCCGCCCGTCAGAGGCAAGGGTGGTACCCATGCCAGCGAACTCTCGATTTTCATCGACGAAACGGGCAAGGTCGTCAACGTTCGTGTCGATGGTCAGCCTCTACCTCAGGTCATGGAAGAGGCTGCGCGCAGTGCATTCATGGACGCTGCGTTCTCCCCCGGACTGGTCGACGGCTTACCGGTTCGCTCGAGAATTCGAATCGAGGTCACTTTTCAAGCGGGCGCGGCCCCGCGTTGATTCGCGCCGATCGCTCCGTGGCGCGCCGCTGCTCGACAGCGCGCCTCGTCATGTCGAATGGTTTGCAGGGATTGCGTGCGACAATCGTTTCGGCTCAGCGACCGAAATTGCGGTTATGTTCCGGGCCGCACCACCGAACTGCTGCCGGCATGCCCGGCTCACCAGCGCGTGAGTTCAAACACCCTCATCGAGATCGACCACGTCACCTTCGGCTACGACAAAAGCCGAACGATCCTCAACGATGTGTCGTTGCAGTTCGGTCGCGGCAAGGTCACTTCGATCCTCGGCGGGTCGGGATGCGGCAAAACGACGTTGTTGCGCTTGATCGGCGGCGTGCACGCGGCAACGCAGGGTGTCGTACGGTTTGATGGTGAAGTCGTCGACGCGCGGAACGTCGAGCAACTCTTCCGTCTGCGGCGACGCCTGGGCATGCTGTTCCAGTTCGGTGCGCTTTTCACCGACCTCACGGTGTTCGAGAACGTTGCATTTCCCTTGCGCGAGCACACCGATCTGGACGACGCGATGATTCGCGACATCGTGCTGATGAAACTCAATGCCGTCGGCTTGCGCGGTGCGGCGCCGCTGCGCATCTCCGAGATTTCGGGAGGCATGGCGCGCCGCGTCGCGCTCGCGCGTGCGATCGCGCTCGACCCGGAGGTCATCATGTACGACGAGCCCTTTGCCGGGCTCGACCCGATCTCGATGGCGGTGGCGGCGAACCTGATCCGCACCTTGAACGACACGACCGGTGCCACGTCGCTGATCGTGTCGCACGACGTGCAGGAGTGTTTCAGCATCTGTGACTACGCCTACCTGTTGTCATCGCAAGGGCGCGTCGTGGCGCATGGCAAGCCCGCGGAACTGCAGGCGTCAGACGACCCGGAAGTGCGGCAGTTCATTCGCGGTGAACCCGATGGCCCGGTGCGGTTTCACTACCCGGCTCGGCCACTCGCCGAGGAACTGGGGCTCGGCGCATGATTTCGCTGGTTGCTTCGTTCGGACGCGTCGTGCTTGATGTGATGTACGCGCTGGGTCACCATGCTTTCTTCTTCACCGACCTGTTGCGCACTCTGCCCCAGGCAAGCCGCCGCCCGTTCCTCGTGGTGGCGCAGGTGCATGCGATCGGCAACCGCTCGCTGATCATCATCCTGGCTTCCGGGACAGCGGTGGGCTTTGTACTCGCGCTGCAGATGTATTACGCGCTTGTCAAGTACGGTGCGGCAGAATCGCTTGGGCTGGTGGTGAACCTTTCGCTGGTGCGTGAACTCGGACCGGTGGTCACCGCGTTGCTGTTTGCCGGTCGCGCAGGCACGTCGTTGACGGCGGAGATCGGCTTGATGAAGGCGGGCGAACAGATCGCCGCGATGGAGATGATGGCGATCGACCCGAAAAGCCGCGTCCTGGCGCCGCGACTTTTGGGTGGCATTGTCTCGATGCCGATCCTGGCGATTCTGTTCTCTGCCGTCGGTATCCTTGGTGCCTATGTCGTCGCGGTGCTGCTGATCGGCGTTGATTCAGGCAACTTCTGGTCCATCATGCAAAGCGGCGTGGATGTGCAACGCGATGTCGGAAACGGGATTGTCAAGAGCATGGTGTTCGGCGTGATCTGTACCTTTGTCGCCTTGTACCAGGGTTACGAGACCCAGGCGACTCCGGAGGGAGTTGCTCATGCCACCACACGCACCGTCGTGATCTCGTCGCTGGCCGTGCTTTGCATGGACTTCATACTCACGGCGATGATGTTCTCGACACCGTAGGCGGAGGAAACAAGAAAATGGGCAAGAAGGGAATTGAAACGCTGGTCGGCGTGTTCGTGTTGCTGGGCATCGCGGGGCTGGTGTTTCTGGCGCTGAAGGCGGCCAACCTCGGCAGCTTCAATGCGGGAAGCACCTACTCGCTGGTCGCGCGTTTCGACAATATCGGCGGGCTGAAGAAACAGGCCCCGGTACGAAGCGCCGGCGTCACGGTGGGCCGCGTGGTGGCGATCGAGCTGGACCGAAAGACGTATCAGGGCGTGGTGCGAATGGAGGTCGATTCGAAGGTCGAGTTTCCGAAGGACTCGTCGGCGCGCATCCTGACGGCCGGATTGCTCGGCGACCAATACATTGGCGTCGAACCCGGAGCTGACGAGAAAAATCTCGCTGCAGGTGACGTCATCAAGCAGACCCAGTCGGCCGTGGTCTTGGAAAGTCTGATCAGCCAATTTCTGTTCAACAAGGCCGCGGACGCGGGTGCGGGCGAGGCGGGCGGGGCGAAAAAGTGAACCCTGCTGTCCGGCTTCTCCGGCGGTGCATCGGCCTGTGGTTCCTGATCGCGATGATGGCGCCGTTGATGCTGGGCTGTGCCACCGTCGCTACTTCGCAGGCAGGGCCCGGCAACCCGCGCGACCCCTGGGAGAACTGGAATCGAAACGTGTTCGCGTTCAACGAGGTGCTGGACGACTATGTGCTTGCGCCGGTTGCGAAGGGCTATGAAAAGGTCACGCCGCGTTTCTTTCGCCAGGGGGTGAAGAACTTCTTCAACAATTTCGCCGACGTTTGGTCCGCCGTCAACAACGTTCTGCAAGGAAAGGGCGAGCGTGCCTTCACCGACGTGGTGCGCGTCGGAACGAATACGGTTCTCGGCATTGGAGGCCTGTTCGATATCGCCAGCGAGGCAGGCATCGAACCCACCTTCGAAGACTTCGGTCAAACGCTCGGGCATTGGGGGCTCGCCCCCGGCCCGTACGTAGTGTGGCCGCTGTTCGGGCCGTCCAACGTTCGCGAATCGTTCGCCCTGCCACTGGACCGCGGCGTTTCGCCGATGCTGGCAGTTCGAGACGACAAGGTGCAGTGGGGTTTGGGCGCACTGCAAATCATCAATGTGCGGGCCGAGCTGCTGGGGGCGAGCCGGTTCCTCGACGACGCGGGCTTGGACAAGTACAGTTTCGTGCGTGACGCTTACCTGCAACGGCGTCGCAATCTCGTGTTCGACGGTGACCCTCCCGAAGAGCCGTCGCCTGCGGAGCCCGCCGAGCCAGCGGCGACAGAACCCGATTCGAAAAGAAAGTGATGGAGAAGACCATGAATGCAATTCGCCGGTTGGTGCTTGTGCCTCTCGCCGCGGCTTCCCTGCTGGGTGCGGCGATATCGCAAGCGCAAACGATCAAGGCCCCCGACACGCTCATCAAGGAAGTGTCGATCGACGTGATCGAGACGGTCAAGGCCGACAAGAGCATCCAGTCGGGGGATGTGCAGAAGGTGATCGCACTCGTCGATGCGAAGGTGATGCCGCATGTCAATTTCCAGCGCATGACGGCGTCGGCTGTCGGGCGCCATTGGCGCCAGGCCACCCCAGAACAGCAGAAGAACCTGCAGGACGAGTTCAAGGTTCTGCTGGTTCGCACCTATTCGGGGGCGTTGGCGCAGGTCAAGGACCAGTCCGTCCAGATCAAGCCGATGCGCGGCAACGCCGACGACACGGAGGTCGTGGTTCGCACCGAAGTGCGCGGCAAGGGCGACCCGATCCAGCTCGACTATCGCCTCGAGAAGTCGGCTGACGGCTGGAGAATCTACGATGTCAACGTGCTCGGCGTCTGGCTGGTCGAGAACTATCGCAACAGTTTCGCGCAGGAGATCAGTGCGAGTGGAATCGACGGCCTGCTGGTCAAGCTCGCCGAACGCAACAAGGCGGCCAAGGGCGGGAAGACCTGAGCCATGTTGCTGCTGCCGGCAACGCTGACGGCGCGCGAAGCGCGCGACACCTTGCGCATGCTGACGCAGGCGATCAAAGCGCAGGCCGACGGCGTGGTGGTCGACGCTTCGAGCCTGGTGCAGTTCGATACCGCGGCACTTTCGGTGCTGCTCGAGTGCCAGCGCCATGCCATCGCCTGGGGCAAAGCCTTCGCCGTGCGCGAGCCGCCTGCCAAGCTGACGGCTCTGGCCAAGCTGTACGGTGTCGACGTTCTGCTGATGCGCCCCGCGACCGCGCCTGCCTGAAACTGGGTCGCGGTAGCGAGTTTTGCGTCAGCGCGAGTGCGACTCGAGTCGCGACGCAGTCCGCGCGATCAGCCTGCGTAGGCGCCAGCCGAGCAAGATGGCAACGATAACCGTGTAGACAAATACTTCAGCGAAGTTGTTCTTCGATGCCCGCATCCAGAAGAAGTGCAGCAGGCCAAGCACAACAATCGCGTAGACCAGTCGATGCAGCAGCTGCCATCGCTGCGCGCCCAGGAGCTTGATGGCGCGGTTGAACGAGGTTGCGGCGAGCGGAATCAACAACACCAACGCCAGTGTTCCGACGAGGATGAACGGGCGCTTGGGAATGTCGCGCACGATCGCCGCAGCGTCGAACCCCATGTCGAGCCAGGCGTAGCAGAGAAAGTGCACGCAGGCGTAGAAGAACGCGAACAAGCCGACCATTCGGCGAAAGCGCGCCAAAGCAGGCTGCCCCGTCCACTGCCGCAGCGGCGTGATGGCGAGCGTGATGCAGATGAAGCGCAGCGTCCAGTCGCCGGTGGCGCGCATCAGTGTCTCGGCCGGGTTCGTGCCCAGTGCGTCGGCGAGTGCGCCGTACAAGAGCCAGGCGAAAGGCAGCAGTGCGGCTGCAAACAGCAAGGGCTTTGCCGCGGCGTGCAACAGTATCGGCCTCGCGCGCATCACCCGTGGCGCTGCCGATACAGGGTGCTCGGCTTCAGAAGAACTTGCGAAGGTCCATCCCGGCATAGAGCTGGCCTACCTGATTCTCGTAGCCGTTGAACAGCAGCGTCGGGCGCTTCTTCTGGAAGACGCCGTCTTCTCCGATGCGCCGCTCGGTGGCCTGGCTCCAGCGTGGGTGATCGACCTGAGGATTCACGTTGGAGTAGAAGCCGTACTCGTCAGGATTGGCTTTGCCCCAGCTCGTTGTCGGTTGTGCTTGCGTGAAGCGGATCTTGACGAGCGACTTGCCGCTCTTGAAACCGTACTTCCAGGGCACCACCAGGCGGACCGGGGCGCCATTCTGATTGGGCAAGACCTCGCCGTACAGTCCCATGCACAACAGCGTCAGCGGGTGCATCGCCTCGTCGATGCGCAGCCCTTCGACATAGGGCCAGTCAAGCACCGACGACCGAATGCCGGGCATCTGCGCCCGGTCGGCGAGCGTCACGAATTCGACGAACTTGGCATTGCCGTTCGGCTCGACGCGCTTGATCAACTCCGACAGCGAATAGCCGACCCACGGGATCACCATCGACCAGCCTTCGACGCAGCGCATGCGGTAGATGCGCTCTTCCATCGGCGCCAGCTTCAGCAGGTCTTCGATGTCGAAACTGCGCGGCTTCTTGACTTCGCCTTCAACGCTCACGCTCCACGGGCGAGTTTTCAGCGACCCGGCGTGCTGAGCCGGATCGGACTTGTCAGTCCCGAACTCGTAGAAGTTGTTGTAGGTCGTGACGTCGGTGTAGCCGGTGGCACGTTCCATCGTCAGCGCGCCGGGGATGGTGCCGCGCACGGCCGCGAGCGCGGCAAGCTTGCCGGGTCGCGCGGTCTGCCCCAGTGCGTCGCGTGCCGCCCACGCAGCCAAAGTCGTACCGGCACCGGCGGCGGCGATGCGCTGCAGGACTTCGCGCCGCGACCGATAGACCTCGCGCGGCGTGATCTCCGAGCCTATCGAATGGGCGTAGCCTCTGTCGCGCAGCAAATGCATGGTGGTTCGCCCCCTTCGTGGCAGCATGGGTCGGCTCTGCCCGAGCGTCCCTTACACGGCGGCGGCGCGCCCCGCCGTGCGATCGGCGGCAGAACGGCCTTCAGTGTGCCGTCAAATCGGTAATCAGCGCAGGCCGGCGATGTAATCGGCCACCGCCTTGATTTCCCGGTCGTTGAGCTTGGCCGCAATGTCCGTCATCTGCGCACTGTTCTTGCGCGCCCCGCTGCGGAACGCGGCCAACTGCGCTTCGGTGTAGTCGGCGTGTTGTCCAGCCAAGCGCGGGTACTGCACCGGCAGGCCTGCGCCATTGGGGCTGTGGCAGCCCGAGCACGCGGCGATGCTGCGATCGGCGACTCCGCCTCGGTAGATTCTTTCGCCCAGTCCGACGAGGTCTTTGTTCTTCGCGAAGCCCGGCTTGGCTTGTTTGCCAGCGTAGAACGCGGCGACGTTTCTCGCGTCATCGTCGCTCAGCGTCGCGGCAAACCCTTTCATGATCGGGTTGTCGCGCTTGCCGCTCTTGAATTCAGCCAACTGCTTGACGATGTATTCGGGGTGCTGTCCCTGCAGGATCGGGTTGGCGGGCAGGCCGCGCGAGCCGTCAGCGGTATGACACGCCGCGCATACCGCCGTAGAGGTCGCCTGACCCTTGGCCACATCAGGCTTCGCCGCGGACTGCGCTTGCGCCGCGGCGCTGCAGATCGCGATCGACGTGGCGGCAACGCAAGACAAGATCCGGGCAACATTCTTCATGACAGAGGGCGATTCCGTAGGCGCAAAACCGGCCGATTTTACAATGCATGCTTTGGGCGAAACGATGGCCGAGCAAATCGAATCAGAATCCGGCCACGGCGCCGCAGCGGCCAGCGCATCCGCGGATGCCAAACGGGCCTTGGCCTGGACCCATACCGCGCGTTTTCTCGTCACCGCGAGCCAACTCGATCAACTGCCCGTGGGCGAACTTCCGGAGTTCGCCTTTGTCGGGCGCTCCAACGCCGGCAAGTCTTCGGCCATCAACGCGCTCGCGCAGCAGCGAGGGCTGGCCTTCGCGTCCAAGACGCCGGGCCGCACCCAGCACATCAACTTGTTTGCACTTGGCCCGAAGGCGCAGCCCAACGCGTTGTTTGTCGATCTTCCCGGGTACGGCTACGCCGCCGTCGCGCGCGATGCGAAGCTTCGTTGGCAACAGGTGATGGCCGACTATCTGGAGGTGCGTCGCAACCTGGCGGGCCTGATCCTGCTGATCGACTCGCGCCATGGCGTCACGGAGCTGGACCTGCAATTGCTCGAGTTCGTCGCTCCCCGGGTGCGCAGTGGCGCCGTCAAATTGCTGGTCTTGCTGACGAAGATCGACAAACTCAATCGCAGTGAGGCGAATGCGGCGCTGAAGCAGGCGCAGAGCGATTTGGCCGAGATGGCGACCGACGAGTCGGACGTGGGCATCTCGGCGTTTTCCGTCCCCAAGGGCGTGGGTATTGCCGACGTGGCGCAGTTGCTCTATCGATGGGCCCCGCATTGACACCGGCCGACTGAACATGAAAAAGGGCTGCCGAGGCAGCCCTTTCGAACAAAGCAGCGAGCCGGGAAACCGGCTCACGGCGGGGGACCTTACATGTCCATGCCGCCCATGCCGCCCATGCCACCCATGCCGCCGCCCATGCCGCCGCCGCCCGGAGCTTCGTCCTTCGGCGCCTCGCTGACCATGGCTTCGGTGGTGAGCATCAGCGACGCGACCGACGCCGCGTTTTGCAGCGCAATGCGGGTGACCTTGGTCGGGTCCAGAATGCCCATTTCGATCATGTCGCCGTACTGGCCGTTCTGCGCGTTGTAGCCGTAGTTGCCCTTGCCGGCCAGCACCGTGTTGACGACGACGCTTGCCTCGTCGCCGGCGTTGGAGACGATGATGCGAATCGGCTCTTCGACGGCGCGCAGAATCAGCTTGATGCCGGCTTCCTGATCCGGGTTGTCGCCCTTGATCTTGCCCGCGCCCTGCTTGGCACGCAACAGCGCCACGCCGCCGCCGGCGACGATGCCTTCTTCCACCGCGGCGCGCGTGGCGTGCAGTGCGTCTTCGACTCGGGCCTTCTTCTCTTTCATCTCGACTTCGGTGGCAGCGCCGACCTTGATCAGCGCCACGCCGCCGGCCAGCTTGGCCACGCGCTCTTGCAGCTTCTCTTTGTCGTAGTCGCTCGTCGCTTCTTCGATCTGCACACGCACCTGCTTGACGCGCGCCTCGATGTCGGCAGCGGCACCGTTGCCGTCGATGATCGTGGTGTTTTCCTTCGCCACTTCGACGCGCTTGGCCTGGCCCAGATCGGCCAGCGTGACCTTCTCGAGCGTCAGGCCCACTTCTTCGGCGATGACCTTGCCGCCTGTCAGGATGGCGATGTCTTCCAGCATCGCCTTGCGGCGGTCACCGAAGCCCGGTGCCTTGACGGCGCAGACTTTCAGGATGCCGCGGATCGTGTTCACGACCAGCGTGGCAAGGGCCTCGCCTTCCACTTCTTCGGCAACGATCAAGAGTGGGCGTCCGGCCTTGGCCACGGCTTCGAGCGTGGGCAGCAGTTCGCGGATGTTGCTGATCTTCTTGTCGAACAGCAGCACGAACGGGTTGTCCAGAATCGACGCCTGCTTTTCCGGGTTGTTGATGAAATAGGGCGAGAGGTAGCCGCGGTCGAACTGCATGCCTTCAACGACTTCGAGCTCGCTGTTCAGGCTCTTGCCGTCTTCGACGGTGATCACGCCTTCCTTGCCGACCTTGTCCATTGCGTCCGCAATGATCTTGCCGACTTCTTCATCGCTGTTCGCCGAAATCGTGCCGACCTGGGCGATCTCTTTCGACGTGGTGGTGGGCTTGGACTGCTTCTTCAGCTGCTCGACTAGGGCTGTGACGGCCTTGTCGATGCCGCGCTTCAGGTCCATCGGGTTCATTCCCGCGGCCACGTACTTCATGCCTTCGCGGATGATCGCCTGGGCCAGCACGGTGGCGGTGGTGGTGCCGTCGCCGGCGATGTCGCTGGTCTTGGAAGCGACTTCCTTGACCATCTGCGCGCCCATGTTCTGGAGCTTGTCTTTCAACTCGATTTCCTTGGCCACCGACACGCCGTCCTTGGTGACGGTGGGGGCGCCGAAGCTGCGCTCGAGCACGACGTTGCGGCCTTTCGGGCCCAGCGTCACTTTCACTGCGTTGGCGAGGATGTTCACACCCTCGACCATACGGGCGCGGGCGTCGCCGCCGAAGACTACTTCTTTTGCTGCCATTTGATTTCTCTCCTAGTCTTTGATCAGTTACTTCTTCTCGACGACGGCGAAGAGGTCTTCTTCGCGCATCACGAGCAGCTCATCGCCGTCGACCTTGACGGTCTGGCCGCTGTACTTGCCGAACAACACGCGGTCGCCGGTCTTGACGTTCAGGGCGATGAAGTCACCCTTCTCGTTGCGCTTGCCCGGGCCTACCGCCAGGACCTCGCCCTGGTCGGGCTTCTCGGCGGCGTTGTCGGGGATGACGATTCCCGAGGCGGTCTTGGTTTCTTGTTCGAGGCGCTTGACGATCACGCGATCGTGCAACGGACGAAGTTTCATAGCATCTCCTAGATGAATAGCAACTCACAACTTGTGGGGCTTTGAGGCAGAGTGTGCGCTCAATCACTTGTCTGGAAAGCGCCGCTTTCGGGCGAGACCAGATACCGTTAGCACTCAACACACATGAGTGCTAGCAGCGGAATTATATGCGGCGAATTCACGCAGATTCAAGCGCGACACAATCCCGGCATGCCATTTCGTTCCCTGCGGGGTCGCACCGCCCTGTACCTGGACTTGATCCGTTGGGACCGGCCCGCTGGCACTTACCTGCTGCTGTGGCCTACGCTGTCTGCCCTTTGGATTGCCGCCCGGGGTTTCCCCGGCTGGCACCTGCTCGTCGTTTTCGTTTTGGGGACATTTCTGATGCGCAGCGCGGGCTGCGCGTTCAACGATGTGATCGACCGCGACCTCGACAAACACGTCAAACGCACAGCGCAGCGCCCGGTCACGAGAGGTGCCGTGAGCGCGGCCGAAGCCTTGCTGCTCGGTGGGGTGCTGGCGCTGCTGGCGTTCGGCCTGGTTTGCACCACCAGCCCGGCCGCCATCGCCTGGAGTGTCGTCGCGCTGGCGGTTTCCGCCGTCTACCCGTTCACGAAACGATTCTTCTCGATGCCGCAGGCGGTTCTCGGAGTCGCGTTCAGCTTCGGCATTCCGATGGCGTTCGCGGCGGTGCAGGGCAGCGAATCATGGGCCATTCGCGATATCGCCCATGCCGTCCCGCCGCTGGCCTGGTGGCTTCTCTTGGGCAACCTCTTCTGGGTGCTCGCCTACGACACGGAATACGCGATGGTCGACCGCGACGACGATCTGCGGATCGGCATCAAGACCTCGGCCATCACGCTCGGGCGATACGATGTGACGGCGGTGATGGCTTGCTACGCCGTATACCTTGCCATCTGGGCATGGCTGGGGTTGGAGGCGGGTCTGGGTTGGATCTACGGGTTGGCGCTTTGCGCGGCAGCGTTGATTGCCGCATGGCACTTCACGCTGATCCGCACGCGCACCCGTGAAGGCTGCTTTCGCGCGTTTCGCCTGAATCACTGGCTCGGCTTCACCGTACTGTGCGGCGTGGTGCTCGAGTTCGCGCAGACGGGCATGCGTCTGGGGTAGAGCCCACGCTCCACAGGTCCCCTATCCGTGTGCCGGCGCCGACCCCACCAGTCAGGATCGATCGGTGGCTGGCTCGTCGCCGAATTGATCGCCCAATTCCTTGGCCCGCCGATGTGCCGCCTTCAGCGCCTCCACAAACGCCGCCTTGACTCCGCTTGCCTCAAGGCTCTGCAGCGCCGCATGCGTGGTTCCGCCTTTGGACGTGACGCGCTCGCGCAGCGTCGCAGGTGACTCGGCCGAACCTTGCGCCAACGCCGCCGAGCCTGAAAACGTCGCTAGGGCGAGGGTGCGGCCGACCTCCGCACTCAAGCCCATCTCCTGCGCCGCCTGCATCATCGCCTCGACGAAATAGAACACGTAGGCCGGGCCTGAGCCTGACAGCGCAGTCACCGCGTCGAGGTCCGCCTCGTGCTCCACCCAGAGCGTCGCTCCGGTCGCCTCGAGGACCTGTTGCGCCTGCTGGCGTTGCGCCGCGGTGACCGCCGGCGGCGCATACAAGCCTGCAATGCCCTGGCCGATCAGCGCCGGCGTGTTGGGCATCGCCCGTACCACGTACGCGGCTTGGGTTGCCCGCGCGATCGCGGCGATGCGGATTCCGGCCATCACGCTCAAGTGCAAGGCGGTACTCAGTTCGCCTCCGCAATCAAGCGCGGCTGCCGAGAACGTCTGCGGTTTGACCGCCCACACCACGAGTTCGGCTCCGGCGAGCGTCGAGTCAGCGCGTGCCTGGCTCGACACCCCGAAGTCGCTGCGCAGCTTGTCGCGCTGCGCTTCGCTGGGCTCGACCACATGCAGGCTGCGCGCCGGACGCCCCCGCGACACCAGGCCGCTGATGATGGCGCTGGCCATGTTGCCGCCGCCGATGAAGACAATCTCGCGCATCGCGCCAGTGTACGTACCCGGAGAGTGCAAAGGCGCATTCAACTGAGCGGCACCGCCGGACCTGGCTGGGCACGCGTGCCGAAGATCGCCGTACCCACACGAACAATCGTCGCGCCCTCCAAGATGGCAGCCTCGAGGTCGGCCGTCATGCCCATTGAGAGCGTGTCGAGCGCCAAGCCATGTTGAGTCAGGTGCTCCATCAACTCGCGCAGCGCGCGGTGCGAGCTCCGCTGGGCTTCGGGCTCGGCAGATGGCCGGGGAATCGACATCAACCCGCGCAGCCTCAGACCCGGCAATCGCGTCACCGCGCGCGCCAGCTCCGCCACCTCCGCCGGCGCGACACCGGCCTTGCTGGGCTCTGCGTCGATGTTGACCTGTACGCACACCTGAAGCGGCGGGAGTTGCGCGGGCCGCTGCTCGCTCAGGCGCTGCGCGTGCCTGATCCGGTCGATGCTGTGAACCCAGTCGAAGTTTTCGGCCACCAGCCGGGTCTTGTTCGCCTGCAGCGGGCCGATCATGTGCCAGGTCAAGCGGCTGCGCAGATCGGCCAGCGCTTCGATCTTCGACAAGCCTTCCTGCACCTGGTTTTCCCCGAAATGGCACTCGCCTGCCGCATGCGCGCTGCGCACGGCGGCGGCGTCGGCGGTCTTGCTGACGCACATCAACGTGACGCTTTGCACGGGCCGACCGGCAGCCTGACAAGCCCGGCTCATGCGCAGGCGAACCGTGCCGATGTTGTTTCCGATCGTCGTCATAATTCGCCGCGAGTATCGCGTCCACGCGCACCCGGCGCCCGGCCCGCGGCGCCACCCTCCTTCCGAGACACCATGGACATCACCCAGCTTCTCGCGTTCTCAGTCAAGAACAAGGCTTCCGACCTGCACCTGTCGGCCGGGCTGCCGCCGATGATCCGGGTACACGGCGACGTGCGCCGCATCAATGTCGACGCGCTGGACCACAAGCAGGTCCACGACATGGTGTACGACATCATGAACGACTCGCAGCGCAAGTCGTATGAGGAGGCGCTGGAGTGCGATTTCTCGTTCGAAATTCAGGGTCTGGCGCGATTTCGCGTCAATGCGTTCAACCAGAACCGCGGCTCCGGCGCCGTGTTCCGGACGATTCCCTCGAAAATTCTGACGCTCGAGCAGCTCAACACGCCCAAGGTGTTCGCGGAGCTCGCGATGAAGCCGCGCGGCTTGGTGTTGTGCACCGGCCCCACCGGCTCGGGAAAGTCGACGACGCTCGCGGCAATGGTCAATCACCTCAACGAGAACGAGTTCGGACACGTGCTGACCGTCGAGGACCCGATCGAATTCGTGCACGAGTCGAAAAAGTGCCTGATCAACCAGCGCGAAGTCGGGCCGCACACCTTGAGTTTCGCCAACGCGCTGCGCTCCGCGCTGCGCGAAGACCCGGACGCGATCCTGGTCGGCGAAATGCGCGACCTCGAGACGATTCGGTTGGCGTTGACGGCCGCGGAAACCGGCCACCTGGTGTTCGGCACCCTGCACACGTCGAGCGCGGCAAAAACGGTCGACCGCATCGTCGACGTCTTCCCCGCAGCCGAAAAAGAGATGGTGCGCGCGATGCTCTCCGAGTCGGTGGTCGGGGTGATCTCGCAGACGCTGTGCAAGCTCAAGGACGGGTCGGGGCGCGTCGCCGCGCATGAAATCATGCTCGGCACGGCAGCGATCCGAAACTTGATCCGAGAGAACAAGGTCGCGCAGATGTATTCGTCGATCCAAACCGGCAACAACATGGGCATGCAGACGCTCGACCAGAATCTTGCCGACCTGGTGCGCCGCAACGTCGTTTCGCCAGCCGAGGCGCGCGCCAAGGCCAAGTTCCCCGAGAACTTCCCCGGCTGATTGCTTTAGAAGCCTAGCCATCGCGGCCACCGCCGCTGCACCTTACTGCGACAGGAAGTCCAAATGGAAAGAGACCAAGCCTCCAAGTTCGTCAACGATCTTCTGCGCCTGATGGTGACGCGTGGTGGCTCGGACCTCTTTTTAACGGTCGACTTCCCGCCGGCGATCAAGGTCGACGGCAAAGTCACCAAGGTCTCGCCGCAGCCGCTGACCGGCCAGCACACGATGGCGCTGGCGCGCTCGGTGATGAACGACAAACAGGCGGCCGAGTTCGAAAAGACCAAAGAGTGCAACTTCGCGATCGCACCGCAAGGCGTCGGGCGCTTTCGCGTGAATGCCTTCATTCAGCAGGGCCACGTGGGTCTCGTGTTGCGAACCATTCCGCAGGTGCTGCCCACGATCGACAGCATGAACCTGCCGCAGATCCTGAAAGACGTATCGCTCACCAAACGCGGCCTGGTGATCTTCGTCGGCGCCACCGGTTCGGGCAAGAGCACGTCGCTGGCGGCGATCGTCGACCATCGCAATGAAAACTCCTACGGCCACATCATCACGATCGAGGATCCCGTCGAGTTCGTGCACATGCACAAGAACTGCGTGATCACGCAGCGCGAAGTCGGCATCGACACCGACGGCTGGGGCACGGCGCTGAAGAACACCTTGCGTCAGGCGCCGGACGTGATCCTGATGGGCGAGATTCGCGATCGCGAAACGATGGAACACGCGGTCGCGTTCGCCGAAACCGGCCACCTCTGCCTGGCAACCCTGCACGCCAACAGCTCCAACCAGGCACTGGACCGCATCATCAACTTCTTCCCCGAGGAACGCCGATCGCAGCTTCTGATGGACTTGGCGCTCAATCTGAAGGCGCTGATCTCGCAGCGCCTCTTGCCTCGCCAGGAGGGCAAAGGCCGCGTCGCCGCGGTGGAAATCCTGCTGAACACGCCGTTGATCTCGGACCTGATCAACAAGGGCGAAGTGACCGAACTCAAGGAGCTGATGAAACGCTCGCGCGAACTCGGCATGCAGACCTTCGACCAAGCGCTGTTCGATCTCTACGAAAACAATCTCGTGACGTACAACGACGCCGTGCGCAATGCCGACTCGGTGAACGACCTGCGCCTGCAAATCAAGCTGCACAGCCGGCGCGCGCGCAACCCCGACCTGGCGGCGGGCACCGAGCACCTGACAATCGTCTGAAGGTTCGTGCCGCATGTCGATCAAGCACTACGACCCGGTCGCCCCGCACCGCGTGGCCTTCATCGGTCTGGGCGTGATGGGCTATCCGATGGCGGGGCACCTGGCGCGCGCCGGCCACCAGGTCGCGGTCTACAACCGCACTCGCGCGAAAGCGGACGCCTGGGTGGCCGAGTACGGCGGCGTGGCCGCCTCAACGCCCAAGGCCGCCGCGCAGGGCGCGGCGATCGTCTTCACATGCGTCGGCAACGATGCCGATCTGCGCAGCGTCGTGCTCGGCGACAGCGGCGCGCTGGCCGGGCTGCGCAGCGGCGCGGTGATCGTCGATCACACCACGGCCTCGGCTGAGGTAGCGCGTGAACTCAGCGCACTCGCGGCCGCGCGCGGCGTCGCCTTCATCGATGCCCCCGTGTCGGGCGGCAACATCGGCGCCGTGAACGGCGCGCTGACGGTGATGTGCGGCGGCGAGGTTTCGGCGTTCGACTCGATCCGCCCGGTGGCGCTGGCCTTTGCCAAGGCAGTCACGCGTGTCGGCGAGAGCGGCGCGGGCCAACTGGCCAAGATGGTGAATCAGACCGCGATCGCCGGGCTGCTGCAAGGCTTGTCCGAGGCGATTGCGTTCGGCGAAAAGGCGGGCCTGGACATGAAGCTCGTGCTCGAAGTCATCGGCAAAGGCGCGGCGCAGAGCTGGCAGCTCGAGAACCGCGGCCCGACGATGATCGACAGGCGTTTCGACTTCGGTTTCGCCGTCGACTTGATGCGCAAGGATCTGGGCTTGGTCTTTGATGAAGCGCGGCGCAACGGCGCGCGCCTGCCCGTGACGGCACTCGTCGACCAGTTCTACGCCGACGTGCAGGCCCAGGGTGGAAACCGGCTCGACACGTCGAGCCTGATCAAGCGTCTGCGATAGAGGTAGACAGCCATCGCCGGCACGACCGTGTCGCGCCCCGGGCCGCGCTACTTCGGCGCGGGTTTGGGCTGAATCTCGGCGAGCTCGGCAGGGCTCAGAATCTCGAACACTCGCACCACCTTGACCACGCCGGTCACGCCGCGCGCCACGTTCGCGGCCTGCGTCGCCTCGGCTTCCGAGACGCGCCCCATCATGTAGACGATGCCGCGTTCGGTCACCACCTTGATCGAATTCGCGTAAAGGCCTTTCGAGTCGACGATGCTGGCCTTGACCTTGGCGGACAGCAGCAGATCGTTGGAGCGCACGTTGAGCGACGCCGATCCCATCACCGCCAGCTCATTGAAGACGCTGCGAACGTTGTCGACCCGAGCCGCCGCCTGTTCGACCGCTGCCTTGTCGGACTCGGTGGCCACGTCGCCTGTGAGCAGCACCAGCCGGTTGTAGCTGGTCACCGTGACCTTGCCGCGCTCGCCCAGCAGCTCGCGGATCCGCGTCCCGGCCTTGGTCTCGATCAGCTGGTCTTCGAGCTGGGTGGCGGAGCTTCTGCGATCGGTCGCAACCATCGTGCCGCCGACCACCGCGCCGCCGAGCAACAGGGCCTGGCATCCGGCCAGGTTGACAACTCCCAGCAGACAGGCCAGCGCGAGCAGCGCGCCACGCGAGAATGCGCTCTTCATGGTTCTTCCTGTTCGCCGAGCAATTGGTTGTCCACTGCATCGCACAGGCAGTGCAGCGTCAGGATGTGCACTTCCTGAATTCGGGCGGTACGCTCGTGCGGCACGCAGATGTGCACGTCGGTGTCGAGCAGCATCTCTCGGATCTTGCCGCCGCCGCGACCGGTCAGCGCGACGATGCTCATTTCCTTGGCATGAGCGGCTTGCACCGCCGCGATCACATTCGCCGAATTGCCGCTCGTGCTGATCGCGATCAACACATCGCCGGGTGCGCCCAGGGCTTCGACCTGCTTGGAGAAGATCGCATTGAAGGAATAGTCGTTGCCGATCGCCGTGATGATCGACGTGTCGGTCGTCAGCGCGATCGCCGCCAGGCCGGGGCGCTCGCGCTCGAAGCGGCCGATGAACTCGGCGGCGAAGTGTTGTGCGTCGCTGGCCGAACCACCGTTGCCGCAGGCCAGCACTTTCCCGCCGCTGGTGATGCACGCCACCAGCACGCCCACCGCTTGTGCAATCGGCCGCGCCAGCATTTCGGCGGCGGCGTACTTGAGATCGGCGCTGTCGAAAAACTGTTGTTGAATTCGCTGCTCGAGCATGGGCGCGATCATAGGCCACGCGGGGAGGCCCCCGCACCTTTGCGGGCTTGCGGGCTACGCCGCGTCAAACGCGGCGCGCAGCCACTCCAGCGTGGACCCGTCGATCGCGACGACATCGAAGCGGCAGGGAGGCAGGGCACTGAGTGTCGCCAGAAAGTGGCGCGCCGCGAACACGATGCGGGCGCGCTTGGCCGCGCCGATGCTCGCCGCAGCCCCGCCTTGCGCAACGCCCGAACGCTGCCGCACTTCCACGAACACCAGCGTGCCATCGGGCTCGCGCATCACGAGGTCGATCTCGCCGCCGCGCGCCCTCGGGCCGCGCGCGACCCGATAATTGCGCCGCACGAGGCGCAAGCCGTGTTGCTGCAAGTGCGCCAGCGCCCGTGCCTCGCCGGCGTCACCGGCCTGTTTGTTCGTGCCGTTCACCATTTGCTTCGGCTTGACTCGAAGAACCCTTGCCGGGTCTGCAGACCCGCCCCCCCGCCCTTCGCCCCGATGCCCAGCCTGAATGCCTCGTTGATGTTGCAAGCGGCCGCAAGCGCCTCGGGCGGCCAGGATTACCCGAGTGCTTCACTGTACGTCGTGGCCACACCGATCGGCAATCTGGCCGACCTGAGCTATCGCGCGGTTCATGTGCTGTCGCTGGTCGACGCGATTGCCTGCGAAGACACGCGCCACACCGCCGGGCTGCTGCAAAGCCTGGGTTTGTCGAAACCGCTGCTCGCCTTGCATCAGCACAATGAAGCGCAAGCGGCCGCGGCAGTGATCGCTCGACTGGCCCATGGCGAGCGCATCGCCTATGTCAGTGACGCCGGCACGCCGGCCGTCAGCGACCCGGGCGCCGTGCTCGTTGCCGCCGTCACTGCGGCAGGTTTTCGTTGTGTGCCGGTGCCCGGGGCCAGCAGCGTCGCAGCGGCGTTGAGTGTGGCCGGTGACAGCGGCGGAGCTGGGTACAAATTCCTCGGATTCCCACCGGCGCGCGGCGCCTCGCGCTCGCAGTGGATCGAGCAAGCTGCCGCCGATGAGGCGACCCAGGTGCTGCTCGAGGCGCCGCACAGGATCGTCGACCTGGCCGATGCCTTGGCCAAGGCGTGCGCGGCACGGCGCCTGACGCTCGGCCGCGAACTCACCAAGCAGTTCGAGACCGTGGTCACGCTGGCCGCCGCCGACCTGCCGGGCTGGCTGCACGCCGATCCGAATCGTCTGCGCGGCGAATTCGCGATCGTCATCCACGCGTTCACCGCGGTGCGCGGCGACCCGCAGGCGGCTCAGGACGATGCGTTGCTGCGCACGTTGCTCGCCGAGCTGCCGCTCAAGCAGGCGGTGGCGCTGGCCGCGAAGCTGAGCTCGCAACCGCGCAACGCCCTTTACGAACGGGCGCTGGCATTGAAGGCTGAGGTGTCTACCAAGGATCAATGAAACGCCGGCTGCCCGCGCCGCGCCGCGCCGACGCAAGACCCAAGGCCAGCCACTCGCGCGTGGCCGCCGGGTCGATGACGGAGTCGATTTCCAGCGTGGCCGCCATGTTGATGGCCTTGCCGGCGGTGTACTGGCGGGCCACCAGCTCCTGGTACAGCGCGTCGCGCTCGGCGCCTGCCCGTACGGCTTCGAGTTCCTTGCGGTAGCCCAAGCGCACCGCGCCTTCCAGGCCCATGCCGCCGAACTCGCCGCTCGGCCATGCGGCGGTGGCCAAGGTGGCGTGAAAGCCGCCGCCCGTCATCGCCATCGCGCCCAGACCGTAACCCTTGCGCAGCACCACCGCGAGCAGCGGCACGCTCAATTGCGCACCCACCACGAACATGCGGCTCACGTGGCGCACCTGGGCCCGGGTCTCGATCTCCGGCCCGACCATGAAGCCGGGTGTGTCCACGAGCGAGATGATGGGCAGGCCGAAAGAGTCGCACAACTGCATGAAGCGCGCCGCCTTGTCGGCCGCGTCGGCATCGATCGCGCCGCCCAGGTGCACCGGGTTGCTGGCCATCAGCCCGATCGCACGGCCTTTGATGCGCGCAAGTGCGGTGAAGATCCCCACGCCGAACCCGGCGCGCAGCTCAAGTAACGAGTCTTCGTCGGCGAGCAGCCGCATCACGCGGCGCATGTCGTAGACGCGCACCCGGTTCTCGGGCAGGGCTTCGCGCAGGGCGGTTTGGTCGGCGGCGGGCCATCCCGGGTTCACCATCTCCGTGTCGGCGGCCGAGGCGCCGACCGCAGGTCCGCTTGCGCCGCCGCCGCCCGCCGCAGCCTCGCCTGCCGCACCTTGCGCGAGGGCCGGTGCCGCGCCGTGGCCCTGAAAGAATGCCAGGTAGCGCCGCGCGACCCGCACCGCCTGCGCTTCGTCGTCCACCAGCACATCGATCACGCCATTGCGGTGCTGCACGTCGCTGGGCCCGATTCTCTCCGGCGCAAAGGCACCGAGCCCACCGCCTTCCACCATCGCCGGCCCGCCCATGCCGATGTTGCTGTCGCGCGTCGCGATGACCACGTCGCAGCAGCCGAGCAGCGCTGCATTGCCCGCGAAACAGCGGCCGGCAGCGATACCCACCACGGGCACCTTACCGCTCAGGCGGGCAAACGATGCGAAGGTAGGGACGTGCAGGCCCGCGACGATGGGCATGTCGGTGTCGCCCGGGCGCCCGCCGCCGCCTTCGGCGAACAGCACGACAGGCAGCGACTCGCGTGCCGCGATGCCGAGCAGCCTGTCGGTCTTCTGGTGATTGCGAAACCCTTGCGTTCCGGCGAGCACGGTGGCGTCGTACGCCAGCACAGCGCAACGCGAGCATTGAGGCCCGAAGCGCGCCGCGTTGACGCTGCCGATGCCTGTCACCATGCCGTCGGCCGGTGTGTTGCGCACCAGGTCGTCGTGGCTGCGCCGCTGGCTTTGCGCGGCCAAGGCCAAGGCGCCGTATTCGACAAAGCTGTCCGCATCGCACAAGTCGGCGATGTTTTCGCGCGCGCTGCGCTGGCCGCGCGCGTGGCGCTTCGCGATCGCCTCGGGGCGCTGCGCGTCGAGCGTGAACGCCTGGCGCGCGAGCACCTCGCGCAGGTCGTCGCGAACCTTGTCCGGCTGCTTGTTCGTGGCTGTCTCCTTGGCGCCCGCCCGGCACTGCGCTGGCGGCGCGATCGTCGTGCGCGGCCACTCTGGCGCGCAGCAACACGTCGCCTTGCGCCACCGGGTCTCCGGTGCGTGCCGTGATCTCGAGAATCGACGCCGCGCTTTCGGCGCGCAGCTCGTGCTCCATCTTCATCGCCTCGAGGAGCATCAACACCTGGCCGGCTTGCACTTCGGCGCCGGGGCCCACCAGGATTTCGACCACGGTGCACGTCATCGGCGCGCGAACTTCCAGGTCCGACACGGGGTTCATCGCCGGCTCAGGCGGTGCGCCGGTAGCGCGCCAGCGTCAACCCCTGCATGTCGATCGGCGGCTTGCGCCCGCCGATCACATCCGCCATCACGCGGCCTGTGCCCGCGGCCATGGTCCAGCCGAGCGTGCCGTGTCCGGTGGCGAGATACAGCCCACGCAGCCCGGCGGACCCAAGCAGCGGCGTGCCGTCGGGTGTCATCGGGCGCAGGCCGCACCAGAACTGCGCGCGAGACAGGTCGCCGCCGCCAGGAAACAGATCGGTCACCACGTGCTCGAGCGTGCGCCGGCGTGCATCCTGCAGTCGCAGGTCGTAGCCGGCCAATTCGGCCGTGCCGCCGACGCGGATGCGTTCGCCCAGGCGCGTCACGGCGACCTTGTGGGTTTCGTCCATCACCGTCGATTCGGGCGCGGCGCCCGGGTCCTGGATCGGCAGCGTGAGCGAATAGCCCTTGACGGGGTAGACCGGCAGTGAAATTCCAAGCGGCGCCAGCAGCAGCGGCGAATAGCTGCCGAGTGCGACGAGGGTCGCGTCGCCCTTCACCGTGCCGGTCGCGGTGGCCACGCCGTGCACCTGCCCGCCCACTTGCAGCAGGCGGTCGACGCGCACGCCGTGGCGGAACTTCACGCCGCGCTGCGCGGCGAGTGCGGCCAGTGCCTGGGTGAACTTGAAGCAGTCCCCGGTTTCGTCGCCGGGTAAGTGCAGCCCGCCGACGAATTTGTCGCGCACCGCCGCCAGCGCGGGTTCGTGTTTCACGCAGCCATCGGCGTCGAGCAAAGCGTGGGCCACGCCGTAATCGCGCAGGATCGCCATGTCCGCCGCGCTCGAGTCGTATTGCCGCTGCGTGCGAAACAACTGCAAGGTGCCTTGCGTGCGCTGCTCGTAGTCGATGCCGGTCTGCGCGCGCAGTTCGATCAGGCAATCGCGGCTGTATTCGGCCAGGCGCACCATTCGGCCCTTGTTCAGCTTGTAGCGCGCCGTGGTGCAGTTGCGCAGCATGCCCAAGCCCCAGCGCAGCATGGCCCAGTCGAAATGCGGGCGGATCACGAGCGGGCGATGCCGCATCAGCAGCCACTTGATCGCCTTCAGCGGCACGCCCGGCCCGGCCCAGGGCGCCGAGTACCCGGGCGACACTTCACCGGCGTTGGCGAAGCTGGTTTCCATCCCCGCGGCTTCGCGGCGATCCAGCACCGTCACCGCATGACCCGCCAGCGCCAGGTGATAGGCGCAGCTCACGCCGATCACTCCGCTGCCCAGAACCACCACATGCATATTCGGCCTCCTCGGCGCGCGAGGATAGCTGCAAGCGCCGCCGGGCTGCCCCCGCGGTGTGACGGCGCGTAAGGGCAAGGCCACGCGAACGCGCCTGCGAGCAGGGCTGAATCCGAGCGGGAACCTCCTGGGACCCCCCCGGTTGCGGCCACAATGTGCGCTGGGCTCAGACCCGTCCGATGCGACCGCACCGGCGCTGCGTCCGCTGCGAACCGTTCAAGCTGCCATGCCCGACCGGCCCGAAATGACCCTGCAACCTGCCTTCGTCCCGCCTGCCCGCTTCGACGACCCCGCCGCGGCGTTGGCTCAGGTGCGCGCCATCTACGACGCGAACGTCGCGCATTTGCGCGACTGCCTGCAACGCTTCGTCGCGGGTGAAGGCGCACAGGCCGAGCCGGCGGAGCCCACCGGCCGCCGCGCCGAACCGCGGCCGCGCCAGGGCAAGGCCGACCCACGCGCCCGCGTGCGCGCCTGCTACCCGTTCGTGCGCGTGCGCACCGCGACGGTGGCACGTGCCGACTCGCGCCTGAGCTACGGCTTTGTCGCCGGCCCCGGGACCTACGAGACGACGCTGACGCGACCGGACCTGTTCGGCCACTACTACCTCGAACAATTCAAGCTGCTGCTGAAGAACCACCATGTGTGGCTCGAAGTCGGCACCAGCAACCAGCCGATCCCGGTGCACTTTTCGCTGGCCGAGAACGACCACCTGGAAGGCTCGCTCGACGCAACCCGGCGCTTGCTGATGCGCGACCGCTTCGACCTGCCCGACCTCACCGCGATGGACGACGGCATCGCCAACGGCACCTTCGAGCCCGGCCCGGGCCAAGCGCATCCGCTGTCGCTGTTCACGGCGCCGCGCGTCGACTATTCGCTGCACCGGCTGCGCCACTACAGCGGTACGGCGCCCGAGCACTTTCAGAACTTCATCCTGTTCACGAACTACCAGTTCTACATCGACGAGTTCGTTCGCCTCGGCCACGCGGCGATGGACAAGCCCACCGGCGCCGGGCAGGACTACACCGCCTTCATCGAACCGGGCAACGTGATCACGCGCCGTGCCGGCATGCCCGCGCAAGCCGGCGACGAGCTCGGCGTCGCACCGACAAGGCTGCCGCAAATGCCCGCCTACCACCTGATGCGCGCCGACGGCAGCGGCATCACGATGGTCAACATCGGCGTCGGCCCGGCCAACGCGAAAACGATCACCGACCACATCGCCGTGCTGCGCCCGCACGCCTGGATCATGCTCGGCCACTGCGCGGGGCTGCGCAATACGCAGCAGCTCGGCGACTATGTGCTGGCGCACGGCTACGTGCGCGAAGACCATGTGCTCGACGAAGAACTGCCGCTGTGGGTGCCGATTCCTCCGCTCGCCGAAGTTCAGGTGGCGCTTGAGGCGGCGGTCGCAGAAGTGACGCAGCTCAAGGGCTATGAGCTCAAGCGAATCATGCGCACCGGCACGGTGGCGAGCACGGACAACCGCAACTGGGAGTTGCTGCCCTCGCTGAATGCGGGCAGCACACCGGAACGCCGCTTCAGCCAGAGCCGCGCAGTGGCGCTGGACATGGAAAGTGCCACCATCGCCGCCAACGGTTTTCGCTTCCGCGTCCCGTACGGCACGCTGCTGTGCGTCAGCGACAAGCCACTGCACGGGGACATCAAGCTGCCGGGCATGGCGAACCACTTCTACCGCGAGCGCGTCGACCAGCACCTGCGCATCGGCATCCGCGCCATCGAGCTGCTGCGCGAGCAGGGCATCGACCAGTTGCACAGCCGCAAGCTTCGCAGTTTTGCCGAGGTGGCATTTCAGTAGTTCAGCAGGAGGTTCACATGATCGGTTGGAAGGTTTGCGTACCCGGGTTCGTCAGCGCCCTGGCGATCGGCATTGCATTGGCTGGCTCGGGGATTCCCGATGTCGCGCAAGCCCAGAGCTACGACTCTGCCAACGCCGGCCCGTTTCGCACGTCGACCGACGGCGAGGGCTCCGACCTGATGCTCGAAGGCCACGACCCGGTGGCGTATTTCACCCAGAACGAGGCCGTGAAGGGCGACCCGGCGATCCGCACCGTGCACCTGGGTGTCGTGTACCGCTTCGTCAGCGAAGCGAACAAGGCCGAGTTTCTGCGCGCACCGCAGCGCTACATGCCGCAGTTCGGCGGTTTCTGTTCGAACGGCATCAACTACGCCATCCCCTGGGGCGGCGGCGGCGCGCCCAACACCTGGCGCATCTACCGCGGCAAGCTTTATGTGTTCGGCGGCCAGGCGTCGCGCGACCACTTCGAGATGGACACCGAGCGCAACCTCGCGCTCGCCCACAAGTACTGGGATGAAGAAGTGGCTGGCTCGACCGCCTTTCTCAAACGCTACCAGCGGCTGATTTTTCGCGTGCCGCATTACAAGACCGGCAAGGAGCTGCAGGACGAGTACCAGTCCAAGCTGGACGCGAAGACCCTGCCGGTGATGCCGGGTGCGCCGCAGGTGGTGCCGGCGAAGTAGCCGGCAGCGGCGACCCGGGCAACGGCCCTCGGGCGGCGCGCGGCTGGCGCGAAGACTGCGGCTGATATCGAGAGCAACCCGATTGCCCGAGCCGGCAGAATCCCTTAGGCTAGTCGCGCAACCCCTGTGCAACCGGGCGCGGCAGCGGCGCTCAACGAGGAGAGCGCCATGGCTTCCAGCATCGCTACCGCAGACACCTTGTCGATTCGTACCCTGGCGCTGGTCGGCCAGACAGCGTCGGGTAAAACCAGTCTGGCCGAAGCGTTGCTGCACCGCAGCGGCGCGATTGGCGCGCCCGGCAGCCTGGAGCGAGGCACGACGGTCAGCGACTTCGACCCGATGGAGCGCCGCGCCCAGCATTCGCTGAATTCGGCGATTCTGCATTTCAAGCACCGCGATACGCGCGTGCACCTGATCGACACGCCCGGCTACGCCGACTTCGTGGGCCAGTCGATGACGGCACTCGAAGCGGTGGACACGGCCGCGGTGGTGATCAACGCCGCTACTGGCATCGAGATGATGAGCACGCGCATGATGCAGTGGGCGAAAGCGCGCGCGCTGTGCCGCATGATCATCGTCAACAAGATCGATGCCCAGGGCGTGAACCTGCCCCGCCTGATGGAGCAGATTCGCGAGGCCTTCGGCAAGGAATGCCTGCCGCTGAACCTGCCGGCCGCGGGCGGCACGAAGGTGGTCGACTGCTTCTTCAACAGCGAGGGTGAAAGTGACTTCGGCGCGCTGGATGACGCGCACCGCGCGCTGGTGGAGCAGGTGGTGGAGGTCGACCCCGAGTTCGTCGAACGCTATTTAAATGAAGGCGACGTCGACGCGCGCGAATTGCACCGACCGCTGGAGCAAGCGCTGCGCGAGGGACATCTGATCCCGGTGTGTTTCGTCTCGGCGCGCAATGGCGCGGGTGTGGCCGAACTGCTCGACGCGATCGACCTGCTGCTGCCCAACCCGACCGAGGGCAACCCGCCGCAGTTCTACAAGGGCGAGGGCGAACAGGCGAAAGAACTGCACGCCGACCCCGACCCCGCCAAACACGTGATCGCGCATGTGTTCAAGGTCACCGTCGATCCGTATGTCGGCAAGATGGGCGTGTTTCGCATCCACCAGGGCACGGTCACGAAAGACAGCGCGCTTTACATCGGCGACGGGCGCAAGCCCTTCAAGGTGGGCCACCTGTTCATGTTGCAGGGCAAGGAACACGTGGAAGTGCCGCGCGGCGTGCCGGGTGACATTTGCGCGGTGGCGAAGATCGACGAGATGCACTTCGACGCGGTGCTGCACGACGCCGCCGAAGACGACCACCTGCACCTCAAGCCGCTCGACTTCCCGGTGCCGGTGCACGGCCTGGCGATCGAGCCCAAGCGCCGCGGCGACGAGCAGCGCATGTGGGAAATCCTGCAAAAGCTCGTCGACGAAGACCCCTGCCTCAAAGTCGAACATGTCGCCGTGACGAACGAGACCGTCGTCTACGGTCTGGGCGAGCTGCACCTGCGCACGCTGCTCGAACGCATGAACGAGGTCTACAAGTGCGAAGTCACCACAAGGCCGCCACGCATCGCATACCGCGAGACGATCACGGCCAAGTCCGAGGGCCATCACCGCCACAAGAAACAAAGCGGCGGCGCCGGCCAGTTCGGCGAAGTGTTCCTGCGCATCGAGCCACTGCCGCGCGGCACCGGCTTCGAATTCGTCGACCAGGTCAAGGGCGGAACGATTCCCACGCAGTTCATACCCGCCGTCGAGAAAGGCGTGCGCTCGGCGCTCGACGGAGGCGTGATCGCCGGCTACCCGGTGAAAGACGTGCGCGTCATCGTCTACGACGGCAAGTCGCACACCGTCGATTCGAAAGACATCGCGTTCGCGACGGCCGGGCGCAAGGCCTTCATCGACGCCGTGCTGAAAGCCAAGCCGATCGTGCTGGAGCCGATCGTCAAGGTGGAGATCACCGCGCCCGATAGCGCGATGGGCGACATCACCGGCGACCTGTCATCCAAGCGTGGCCAGGTGAGCGGCACGCACGCGCAGATGGGTGGCAACGTGACGGTCGATGGCCAGGTGCCGCTGTCGGAGTTGACGAACTACCAGGCGCGCCTGAACGGCATCACGGGTGGGCAGGGGCGCTACACGATCGCGCTGAGCCACTACGAAGCGGTGCCGCCGACGATTCAGCAGCAGTTGATGGGGCAGTACAAGATCAAAGACGAGGATTGACGGTATTGGCGCGCGGCGGCCCGCCGCTGCGCGCGACGGGCCGCTTTGAGTCTCCGATCAGGCCGCCTGTTGGAGTCGCGCGATGCGCTGTTCCATCGGCGGATGGCTGGAGAACAAGGCCATCAAACCGCCGGGGCGCGCGCTGATGCCCAGCGCCTGCATCGACTTGGGCATCTCGCCCGGGTCCAGGCCGCCCAGCCGCGCGAGTGCGGCGATCATCGGTTGCTTGCGCCCCATCAGTTGCGCCGCGCCGGCATCGGCACGGAACTCGCGTTGCCGCGAGAACCAGGCGACGATGATCGCCGCCACCACGCCCAGCACCAGGTCGAGCACGATCGTCGTCGCGTAGTAGCCGATACCTGGGCCTTCGTTCTGATTGCGCAGCACCACGCGGTCCACCACATAGCCGATCACGCGCGACAGGAACACGACGAAGGTGTTCATCACGCCCTGGATGAGCGTCATCGTCACCATGTCGCCGTTGGCGACATGCGCGACTTCATGGCCGATCACGGCTTCCACTTCCTCGCGCGTCATTGATTGAAGCAACCCGGTGGACACGGCCACCAGCGCCGAGTTCTTGAACGCGCCGGTGGCAAACGCGTTCGGCGGGCCTTCGTAGATTCCGACCTCGGGCATCTTGACGCCGGCGCTGTTGGCGAAGCGCTGCACCGTCGCGACGATCCAGGCATGGGTGGCGTCGTTCGAATCGTTGATGACATGCAGGCGCGTCGTCCACTTCGCCATCGGCTTGCTGATCAGCAGCGAAATGAACGCGCCGCCGAAGCCCATCACGAGGGAGAAGCCGAGCAGGGCGGTCAGGTCCAGGCCGTTGGCGGTGAGGAAGCTGTTCAAGCCGAGCAGGTTGACCGCCAAGCCCAAAACGAGCATCACACCCAGATTGGTCAGCAGGAACAGGAAGATCCGTTTCATGGTGTCCTTTGAAGAGAATTGCACATCCCGCTCGGGGAGCGGGGGGTCGTTCCAAGAGGCCTGGGCAATAGACTGAAACCGGCCGCCCGGGTTCCCTCGCCGGCGCCCAACCGACAGTATCGTTGTCTCGCGAGCCGAGGCCGGGCGTTTCAGACGATCAGCGCGACGACGAAGATGCCGATCATGATGAAGGCCAGCACCACCTTGGCGGCCAGGCCGGCCATGATGCCGAGCCAAGTCGCCAAGCCGACTTTCACGGCGCGCTCGCCCTCGCGGCGCGCCAGGTATTCGCCGACCGCGGCACCGATGAGCGGCATGAACAGCACGCCCACCAGCCCCATGAAAATTCCCGCCACGGTGCCGAGCGCCGCGCCGACGATCGCCTGCCGGCTCGCGCCCGCCTTGCGGGCGCCCAACAGGCCGCTGGCGTAGTCCAGGCACCAGGCCAGCACGGCGAGCACGCTCACCGCGGCGACGCTGCCCCAGCCGATGCGCGTGAAGTCGTCGACCCAGGCGCCGAGCACGATGCCGGCCCAGACGAACAGGGTTCCCGGCAATGCCGGCAGCACGGTGCCGGCCAAGCCGAGCAGGATCAGCGCCGCGCTGAGGATCCACAACAAGGTCTCGCCCAAGGCGCCGCTCCGGGAGTCGATGAAGCGTGCTACATGGCGGCGCAACGCGGGACTTCAAGATCGCGCGGCCGGGAGCGGCGCAGCCGGCGGAGCTTCAGCTTTGGGGCGCGCGGCCCGCGCTTCAAGCGCGTGCGTCAGCCTTGCACTTGCCGCTGAAACACCAGCCCCGCGTGCTCGCGCATCGCGTGGAACTTGATCTTCGGCCAGTTCGCTTCGATCGCGCGCAGCTCCGGCGCGTACTCCACCAGCACCGTCGGCGCGTCGACCGCGTCGTAGGCGACGCGGTGCGCGTTGCCGTCGATGAAGCGCTGCAACTCTTTCGCGCCGCCGTCGGCTTCGTCGCAGCTCACCCAGCGCGCCACCTGGTAGCGGCTGGGCTGGATGCGCGCCTTGCAGCCGTATTCATGTTCGAGCCGGTGCGCGACCACTTCGAATTGCAGCTGGCCTACCGCGCCGAGCAACAGCACCGAGCCGGCGGCCGGCCGAAACACCTGGATCGCGCCTTCTTCGCCGAGCTGCGTCAAACCCGCCTTGAGCTGCTTGGTGCGCAGCGGGTCGGCGACTTCGACGCTGCGGAACATCTCCGGCGCAAAGAACGGCAATCCGGTGAATTGCAGCGCCTCGCCTTCGGTGAGCGTGTCGCCGAGCTGCAGCACGCCGTGGTTCGGAATTCCGATGATGTCTCCGGCAAACGCCTCGTCCAGCAGTTCGCGGCGCTGGCTGAGGAAACTCACGACGGTGTTGGGCCGCAGCTCCTTGCCCGAGCGCACCACCTTGAGCTTCATGCCGCGCTCGAAGTGGCCGCTGGCGACGCGCACGAAGGCGATGCGGTCGCGGTGCGCGGGGTCCATGTTGGCCTGGATCTTGAACACGACGCCACTGAATTTCGGCTCCTCCGGAGCGACGATGCGCTGCATCGCGGCGCGGCTGGAAGGCGGCGGCGCCAAGTCGACAAGCGCATCGAGCACCTCACGCACGCCGAAGTTGTTGATCGCCGAGCCGAAGAACATCGGCGTCTGGTGGCCTTGCAGGAACTGTTCTTCATCGAATAGGGGCGCGGCGTCGCGCAGCAGTTCGATGTCGTGCTTCGCGTGTACCCATTCGGCGCCGAAGCGCTGCGCATAGATCGGGTTGTCGATGCCGTCGATGATGTCATCGACATCTCGGTTGCGGTCTTCACCAGGCTGGAACACGCGCATGCGCTGCTCGCGCAGGTCCATCACGCCATGAAAGCGCTTGCCCATGCCCACCGGCCAGGTGAAAGGCACGACTTCCATGCCGAGCTCGCGCTCGATCTCGCCCATCAGCGTCAGCGGCTCCTGCACCTCGCGGTCCATCTTGTTGACGAAGGTCAGGATCGGCGTATTGCGGGCGCGACAGACCTGGAGCAGGCGGCGCGTCTGCGGCTCGACGCCGTTGGCCGCGTCGATCACCATCAGCGCCGCGTCCACCGCGGTGAGCACGCGGTAGGTGTCTTCCGAGAAGTCCTGGTGGCCGGGGGTGTCGAGCAGGTTGATGACGCAGTCGCGGTACTCCATCTGCATCACGCTCGATGCGACCGAGATGCCGCGCTGCTTTTCGATCTCCATCCAGTCGCTCGTCGCGTGGCGACTCGCCTTGCGCGCCTTCACGCTGCCGGCGATCTGGATCGCGCCGGAGAACAGCAGCAGTTTTTCCGTCAGCGTCGTCTTGCCGGCGTCGGGGTGGGAAATGATGGCGAAGGTGCGGCGCCGGCGCACGCTTTTCGCGATCTCCGTGGGGTTCAAAATGGACATGGGGTGCGGCCGGGGTCGGGGCCGCCGCAGAGGCAAAAGAGCGATTATCGGTGGCGGCCGGTGGCACACTGGGGCGCTCACGCTGCGCGGCACCTGAAATGCCCGAACTGCCCGACGTCACGGTCTATGTCGAAAGCCTCGAGCGATCCGCGAGCGGGGCCACGCTGCGCAGCGTGCGCGTGCTCAATCCTTTCCTGTTGCGCACGGCGCTGCCGGCGCTGTCCAGCGCGCATGGAAAGCGCTTGCTCGGCGTGGAGCGTTTGGGCAAACGCATCGTGCTGGTGCTCGAAGGCGGCCTGCACCTGGTGATCCACTTGATGATCGCTGGGCGACTGCGCTGGCTCGCGCCGGGTACCAAAGCGCCAGGCAAGATCGCGCTGGCGCTGTTCGAGTTCGACTCGGGCACGCTCGTGCTCACCGAGGCCGGCAGCCGACGCCGCGCGTCGTTGCACGTGCTGGCCGATCGCCAAGCGCTGATCGCGATGGACCCGGGTGGCATTGACGTGTTGAATGCCGATGCGGCGAGCTTCGCTCAGCGCCTCACCGCCGAGAACCACACGCTCAAGCGCGCCCTCACGAACCCGCGACTGTTCAGTGGCATCGGCAACGCCTATTCAGACGAAATCCTGCACCGTGCGCGGCTCTCCCCGTTGGCGCTGACACACGCGCTCGACGCCGAGCAAACGCGGCGCTTGTTCGATGCCACGCGCGCGGTGCTGATCGAAGCGACGCAGCGCCTGCGCCAGGAAGCCGTGCGACACGGTGGTTGGCCCGAGAAAGTAACGGCGTTCCACCCCGAGATGGCGGTGCACGGGCGCTTCGGTCAGCCGTGCCCCGTGTGTGCCGCGCCGGTGCAGCGCATCGTGCACGTCGACAATGAAATCAACTACTGCGCGCGTTGCCAGACGGGTGGCAAGATGCTCGCCGATCGCGCCCTGTCACGCCTGCTCAAGGCGAGCTGGCCGCGCCACATCGACGACCTGGAGTGACGCGCCTCGGTCTCGCGCGACGCGTTTCGCAGTTCAAGGGCAGTCGATGACCCGAAACTCGATGCGCCGGTCCAGCGCGTCGCGTTGATCGTCGTGCCCCAAGCCGATCAGGTTGTCGCGCCAACCCACGCCCTGTGCCGTGAAGCGCGAGTCGCTCGCCGGTGCCGCGCGCGCCATCAGCCAGCGCACGGTGGCAGCGCGGCGCTGCGACAGCTCGACCGATGCCGCCGCCGAGTCGCTGCGACTGGCGTGACCGACGACGCGCACACAAGCTTTGCTTGTGTTCGCTTCGCGCGCCACTTCGCGAATCCACAGCCGGTACTGTTCGCGCAGTCCCGCCGCCGGCAGCATGATCGTGCTGCCCGGTTGGAACAGCACCTTTAGCGAGAGGCTTTTCGCCGCCAAGCCCTGAGCGATGATGCGTTTCAGCTCGTCGGCGGCCTCGTCTCTGCGGCCCAGCTTCAGGCTCGACAGGTAGCGGCCGCTGAGCACGCGCAGGTCGTCGGGGTCGGCGATTTCGCTGGCCTGAATGAACAGGCGCCGCGCCGCGGCGAACTGCTTGTCCTGATAGGCGCCGATCGCTTCAGCCAGCAGCGCGGTTGCCGGCAACCGCCACAGGTAGAGCGGATCGATGCGCTCGGCGACGCGCGCCTCCACCTGGCAAGACTTGACGTAGGCCGCGACGGTACGGTCTTTATGCCAGGTGGGACTGTCCCGGAAAAAGGGTGTGGGCTCGGCGTTGACGCTCCCAAGCGTAGCGCGGTCCAGGCGCTTGGCGACGATCAACCCGCTGCGCAGATCCACCAGCGTGAGCCAGAGGCGAAACGCGTCGGGCGGACCGTTGCCAGCTTCGTTCAGCGCCACCGGGGTCAGGGTGCCGATCAGGAGCAACGGGCCGCTGGCCAGTTGTTTGCGCTCGAACGGGCGCATGGTCCATGTCTTGACCTTCTGCCGGATCGACTGCGCGAGTTGCGCGCTCACGCTGACGGTGGCCAGCGTCTGTTGACCGGTGTTCGCGTCGATCAACGGGTCGATGACCACATCGCGCGGTGCGTCGCCCAGGCTGCGCAACGCGTCTTGGAACAAGCGCGCCGCCGCGCGCTCGACGACGGCGTCGAGCACATCGGGCGGCAGCGGGGCGGTCGGACTCACGGTGCCCAACGCAGGAAGCGGTGGCGCGAGCGCTGCAGGCGTCGGCGGCGTGGCAATGGGTCGCGCAGCGGTGGACTCGATGCCGCTTGCCGCGCGCTGGGGCGTTGCCGCGGCGCGTTCCGAAGACTCTGCATCCTGGTCGGTGGCCGCGCAGCCGACGAACATCACGACGATCAAGCAGCCGGCGAGTCTCACGCACGTCGATCGAAGCATTCCGGGCTCCTGGAGGGTGAAAGCGCTGACCCGGCGTTGAGTGCGCGCCTGGCCGGGGCGTGACGATAGCGCAGCGTGGCGTCCTTGCGCGTGCGTGCGCGGGCGGCCCGCACGCTCACGCACCCGCTTCGTCGAGCCGCATCAGCCTGCGAAATGATCAAGGCCATAATCTTCCCGATGAATGCCACGCTTCACAACGACACTTTTCTTCGAGCCTGTTTTTGTGAACCGACCGGCTACACGCCGGTGTGGCTGATGCGTCAGGCGGGGCGCTACCTGCCCGAGTACCGCGCCACGCGCGCGAAGGCCGGCAGCTTCATGGGCTTGGCGACGAACGTCGACTTCGCCACCGAAGTGACGCTGCAGCCGCTGGACCGCTACGCGCTGGACGCGGCGATCCTGTTCAGCGACATCCTCACTGTCCCCGACGCGATGGGGCTGGGCCTGAGCTTCGCCGAAGGCGAGGGCCCACGTTTCGCGCGGCCGGTGCGCGATGAAGCCGATGTCGCCGCGCTGGCGGTTCCCGACATGGGCAAGCTGCGCTATGTGTTCGACGCCGTCACGTCGATCCGGCAAGCGCTGGGCGGCCGCGTGCCGTTGATCGGTTTTGCCGGCAGCCCGTGGACGCTGGCGTGCTACATGGTCGAAGGCGCGGGCTCGGATGACTATCGCCTTGTCAAGTCGCTGCTCTATTCACGGCCGGACCTGATGCACCGCATCCTCGCGGTGAACGCCGACGCCGTGGCGCTGTACCTGAACATGCAGATCGAAGCCGGCGCGCAGGCGGTGATGGTGTTCGACAGCTGGGGCGGCGTGTTGGCCGACGGCGCGTTCCAGGAGTTCAGCCTCGCCTACACGCAACGGGTCTTGTCGCAATTGAAGACTGAACACAATGGTCAGCGCATCGCGCACATCGTCTTCACCAAGGGCGGCGGTCTGTGGCTCGAAGAGATTGCGGCGATCAAGCCGAACGTGATTGGCCTCGACTGGACGGTCAACATCGGCCGCGCGCGCCGACAGGTTGGCGCACGCATTGCTTTGCAGGGCAACCTCGACCCGAACGTGCTGTTCGCGCCGGCCGAGAGAATCGAGGCCGAGGTGGGCCGTGTCTTGCAAAGTTTCGGTGCACCTGGTGGCCACATCTTCAACCTGGGGCATGGCATCAGCCAGTTCACTCCGCCGGAAAGCGTTTCGGTCCTGGTCGACAGCGTGCACCGTCTGTCTCGCCTCGGGCGCGACCCAGCCTGATTCACCCTTGTCGGGGCCCGGCTCGGCAGGGCGCGCCGGACACATCTTCCACGGTAAGTGAGCGCTCAGGGCTTGACTTATCCCCATTTTCCGGTGCGTGCCGCAGGGCCCGTCGGCTCTTGCTTCGCACCATGGATTGCTCAACAAACTCGACGCAGGACGTTGATTTTAAAGGGAATTTTAAAATGCAACAAAACTGCGCGGAGAGCCCCGAAAGCCAATTGAATCAACGATTTAGGGGGCCCCCGACAGGTTTTCCCACAAAGTTATCCACAAAATCTGTTGAAACAACGAAAAGCCGGCTCGAATCACCCACTTACTGTCAATCCCTAACTTGAAGCCGGTGCCTTCGCTGGTTGAAGCGGGTTGAATCCCATGGTGGAGCCATCGATCGTTCATCGGGTCGCGGTCGAAACCCCGCAGCACAGCGGTCTCGGCCAGCCGCTTGACTACCTCAGTGAGCAAAGGCTCACCCCGGGGTCGCTGGTGCGGGTGCCGCTCGGCAAACGCGACGTGCCCGGTTTGGTGTGGCCCGGCACGCCCGGGGCCGTGCCGGCGGCCAACCTGCGCCCAGTGTCCCAAGTGCTGGCGGGCCTGCCGCCGCTGAGCGAACGCTGGTGCGAGCTGGTCGATTTCGCTGCCGCCTACTACCAGCGCGGCTGCGGCGAGGTCGCGCTGTCGGTCTTGCCGCCCGAATTGCGCAAGCTGAGCGATCGCCAACTCAACGCGCACATCGACAAGCTGCGCCGAGCCCAGGCGCGCACCGCGCAGCACGAAACGGCGGTCGCCCGCGCTGCAATGCCCGCGCCCAGCCTGAACGCCGAGCAGGCTGAATTGCTGCATCAGCTCGACGCCCTGGGCGGCGAGAAGGCGCCGCCGCCGGTGCTGCTGCATGGTGTGACCGGCAGCGGCAAGACCGAGATCTACCTGCACGCTGCCGCTCACGCACTGGCCCGGGGGCGACAGGCGCTCGTGCTCGTGCCCGAAATCAACCTGACGCCGCAACTCGAAGCGCGTTTCGCAGAGCGTTTTGGCAGCGAGCGCATCGTCTCGCTGCACAGCGGCCTGACCCCGGTGCAGCGGCTGCGCCACTGGCTCGCAGCGCACCTGGGGATGGCCGATCTCGTGCTGGGCACCCGGCTCGCCGTGTTCGCTTCGCTGCCGCGCCTTGGCCTGATCGTCGTCGACGAAGAACACGACCCCTCGTACAAGCAGCAAGACGGCGCCCGCTACTCGGCGCGCGATTTGGCGGTGTATCGGGGGCGGCTGGAGTCGGCGCTGGTCGTGCTCGGCTCAGCGACGCCGTCCCTCGAGAGCTGGCGCCACGCGCAGACCGGCCGCTACCGGCAACTTGACCTTCCCAACCGCATCGGCGACGCCGAGCTGCCGCAGGTGCGAATCGTCGACATGAGCCGGCTGCCCAAGGCGAGCGGCAGTGCCTCCGAACGAGTACTCTCGCCGCCGCTGATCGCCGCGCTGCAAGAGCGCCTGGCGCGCGGCGAGCAGAGCCTGGTGTTCCTGAACCGGCGTGGCTATGCGCCGGTGCTGCACTGCGCCGATTGCGGCTGGAAAAGCGCTTGTCCGCATTGCAGTGCGTGGCGTGTCTTCCACAAGCTCGACCGCAGCCTGCGCTGCCACCACTGCGGTCTGGCCGAGCGCGTGCCGCGCGCCTGCCCGGAGTGCGGCAACCTGGACATCTCGCCGATCGGGCGCGGCACGGAGCGGCTCGAAGAGCAACTGGGCGCACTTCTGCCCAACGCGCGCATCGCCCGCATCGACGCCGACAGCACACGCGCCAAGGGCGCTCTCGAAGCGCGCCTGAATGCAGTGCATGCCGGTGAAGTGGACGTGCTGGTGGGCACGCAGATGATCGCCAAGGGCCACGACTTTCGCCGCATCACGCTGGTGGCCGCGGTGAACCCGGACTCGGCGCTGTTCTCGGTTGACTTTCGTTCGCCCGAACGCCTGTTCGCGCTGCTGATGCAAGCGGCGGGCCGCGCCGGGCGCGACGCCAGCCATGCATCGCGCAGCGAGATGTGGGTCCAGACCTGGCATCCGCGCCATGCGCTCTACGACGCGCTGCGACGCCACGATTTCGACAGCTTTGCGCAAGCGCTGCTGAAGGAACGAGAGTCGGCAGGGCTGCCGCCGTTTTCGCACCTGGCGATGCTGCGCGCCGAAGCGCGCGACGCGGCCGCTGCCGAGAACTTCTTGCACGCCGCTGCGCGGCTCGCCGCTGCGCTGCCCGGCGTGGATGCCGTGACGATCTACGCGCCGGTGCCGCTGAACGTGGCGCGCGTCGCGAACGTCGAACGCGTGCAGATGCTGGTCGAGTCCCAATCGCGCAAGGCATTGCAGCAGCTGCTGGCGGACTGGCTTCCCGAGTTGCACGGTTTGCGCCAGGCCGGCAAGGGTGACTCGCGAATCCTGCGTTGGGCGGTGGACGTTGACCCGTTGACGATTTGAGAGGGGCTGCGCAGCGGCTCAGCGTTTTGGCGAGGGGCGCCGGCGCGAAGACACCGTACGCCGCGCCGCGCGTGGCACGTCGGCACGCGCCACGGCAGGCGGCAATGGCCGCCCCACGTCAGCGAGCAGCAGCGTCGCGCGCACCAGGTCCTGCACGGCTTGAGCCAGGTCCTGCAGCGGCTCGAGCGTCGATATCGCGTCGAGCAACTCGTCGGCGTCTTCCAGGTCGTCCGGGTCCAGGTGCCGGTACAACATTGCCAGCGGCTCGATCAGCTCCTGCGCCGGGCTCTGCATCAGCGCCGGGCAGACATTCATCGCCGCGGCGAAACCGGCGACCCAGGGGTACACGGCGTCCAGGCTCGCGCCCGCTTCGTTGGTATCGGACGCGTCTTCATCGGCGAACTCAAACACCCAGGGATCGAACCACTCGCGCCGCGCGATCGCCCGGTCAAGCTCGCCCTGGCGCTGCATCACCAGCGCGTGCAATCGCGCTGCGTCGAAGCCGCGCGGCAGCGCCCGGCCGTCAATGTCGGTAACCTGCGGTAACCACTTCGACGGCGGCACCGTGCCGGGCTGAACGAGCACGCCACACAGGTAACCGTCGAGCATGCTCACGTCCAGCGGCTCCAGCGGCGCGGGCACGCTGTCGAGCAGGAGTTGCAGTTCTTCGAGCTGCGAATCGTTCCATTCGGGGGCAGGCATCGGCCGATTGTGACGCCCGAACGTCTGCACTACGCCTACACCAAATCGAGCGACCGATTCGCACCAGGCCACCTCGACAGGCCCCTCGGATGAGGGGTGGTGATGCAAATTGTGCGCACCTACAGTCGCGCCGTTGCTGTCACACGGGGCCTGCGCAGCGGGCCAAGTTCAAAAGTTCCACAGGTCCAGACCAACGGTCAAGGAAGATTCGAACCGCAAGAGACCCGAACCCAACCAACGATGCCCTTCGCAAGAAGGGTTTCAATCGGCCCACCTGCTCACCCAGGTGGGTTTTTTTTCGCCTCCCGAGTTCGATGCCGGCCTGATTCACAATGCCGTTTTGCCGAAGGAGAACCGAGATGGGCGCCACCGAGGCTTTCACCACCACCGCCGACGTCAGCCACTGGGTCGCGGGCCGCATCTTGAGCGGCGCACCGAGCCGGACCCAGCCGGTCTACAACCCCGCGACCGGCAGCGTCGCGCGCCGGGTTCACCTGGGCGGAGAACGCGAAGTCGCCGCGGCCGTGGCCGCCGCCGACGAAGCCTTTCCCGCTTGGGCCGACACGCCGCCGATTCGCCGTGCGCGCGTGCTGAACAAATTCCTCGAGCTGATGAATCGGCACCGCGACACGCTTGCCGCGATGATCACGGCCGAACACGGCAAGGTGTTCAGCGACGCACAAGGCGAGGTCACGCGCGGCATCGACATCGTCGAATTCGCCTGCGGCATCCCGCAACTGCTGAAGGGCGACTACACCGACCAAGTGAGCACCGGTATCGATAACTGGACGCTGCGCCAGCCGCTGGGCGTGGTGGCGGGTGTCACGCCGTTCAACTTTCCGTGCATGGTGCCGTGCTGGATGTTCCCGGTGGCGCTGGCCTGCGGCAACAGTTTCGTGTTGAAGCCGAGCCCGCTGGATCCGAGCGCGTCGGTCTTCATGGCCGAGCTGTTGCGCGAAGCCGGCCTGCCCGACGGCGTATTCAACGTCGTGCAAGGCGACAAGGTCGCGGTCGACGCGTTGCTCGCGCACCCGCTCGTGAAGGCGTTGAGCTTCGTCGGCTCGACGCCGATCGCGCAGTCGCTTTATCAGACCGGCGCGGCTCAAGGCAAACGCGTGCAGGCGCTGGGCGGCGCGAAGAACCACATGGTCGTGATGCCCGACGCCGACATCGAACAAACCGTCGACGCGCTGATCGGCAGCGCCTATGGTTCCGCGGGCGAGCGTTGCATGGCGATCAGCGTCGCGGTGCTGGTGGGCGATGTGGCCGACAAGATCGTGCCGCTGGTTGCCGAGCGCGCGCGCCGACTCAAGGTGGGCAGCGGCCTCGCGCCCGAGGTCGAAATGGGCCCGGTGATCAGCCAGGTGGCGAAAGATCGCATCGAGAGCTACATTGCATTCGGCGTCGAGGAAGGGGCGAAGTTGGTTGTGGATGGCCGCGGCTTCACGATCCACGGCCATGAAAAGGGCTTCTTCACCGGCGGCACGCTGTTCGACCGCGTGCTGCCGTCGATGCGCATCTACCAAGAAGAAATTTTCGGCCCGGTGCTGTGCTGTGTGCGCGTGCCCGATCTGGCCGCCGCGCTGCAGCTCGTCAACGAGCATGAATTCGGCAATGGGGTCTCGTGCTTCACGAGCGACGGCAACGTCGCGCGCGAGTTTTCGCGGCGCGTGCAGGTCGGCATGGTCGGCATCAATGTGCCGATCCCCGTGCCGATGGCGTGGCACGGTTTCGGCGGCTGGAAGCGCAGCCTGTTCGGCGACATGCACGCCTACGGCGAAGAGGGCGTGCGCTTCTACACCAAGCAAAAGAGTGTGATGCAGCGCTGGCCCGAAAGCACGCCCAAGGGCGCCGAGTTCGCGATGCCGGTGTCCAAGTAAGGCCTCGCCCGCGGGCGGAGCGGGTTCGTTCCCGGATGCGACTCCGGCGGCGACTACTTCCCTGCGGCCTTGGCCGCGGCCACCTCGGCCGCCAATTCGTCGCCGGTCTTGTAGTGCGGCACGCGGTACACGAGCCGTTTGGCGCGCTGGTAGAAACTGTGGCTGCCGGCGACCTCATCGCGCCAGTAGCGGTCGGCCCGTTCGATGTTGCGCTTCAAGTCCAACTCGAACGCCGCCTTGCTGCCCGGGCCGCCATTGATGAACAGGCGCCCGTCGATCATGCGCCAGGTGTCGGCGTCGCCGCCCCAGGGGATGCCGTAGGCGATGCCGTTCGCGCAAAAGCCGCCGTACTCGGGTTGGTACTTCTTCGGGTTCGCGTCGAACAAGGCCTTGTGCTCGGCGCTCGCAAAGCGAAACGTCACGCCCTCGTAAACGCTTTTGAACTGGTTCGAGCCGAGCGCGTGACGGCCTTGGGTGAAATAAGCGACGACATCGTGGCCCTTGAGCATGACGCGCTCGTCGTCGCCGTCGGCCACCGCGTTCACCGGTTGCAGCGCGGTCGACGGATTTTGTGCCTTCATCGCGCTGCATCCGGTGAGGGCCGCGGCGCCGCCGACCAGCACGGCCACCAGACAACGGCGAATCTGCGAGGCAAGGGGCATGGGTGGCTCCGTAAACGCGATGCCGAAGTTTCCCACGTCAATTGCGCGGTGCGAATGGGCACAATGGAACGCGGCCAATCAAGCCGCGGCAAGGAGAAGCGAGCCATGCATTTCGACAATCGAAGCAAACGCTGGGCGGCGCTGGCGACGACCCTGCTGCTGGCGCTCAGCGCTGTGGGCCAGGCCCAGGCACAGCCGAGTTGGCCGGACAAGCCGATCACGATGGTCGTGCCGTTCCCGCCCGGCGGCGTGGCCGATACCGTGGCGCGCCCTGTCGCGGAAGCGCTGGCGCGCGAGCTGAAGCAGCCGGTGATCGTGGAAAACAGGGCCGGTGCGGGAGGGGCGCTGGGCATCGCGCACGCATCGCGCGCCGCGGCCGACGGCTACTCCGTGCTGCTGTCGCTGTCGTCGATCTCGATCCTGCCCGAGGCCGACAAGCTGTTCGACCGCAAACCCGCGTTCACGACCAACCAGTTCAAGCCGATTGCGCGCTTCACGGCGGATCCGACGGTGTTCGTGGTGCGCGCCGAGGCGCCGTGGAAAACGCTGGCCGAGTTCATCGCCGACGCCAAGGCCAAACCCGCTGCGTTCAACTACGGCAGCTCGGGCAACTACGGAACGATGCATGTGCCGATGGAGATGCTCAAGGCCAGCGCCGGTTTTCGCATGACGCACATTCCGTACACCGGCGCCGGGCCGGCGGTGGCCGCGTTGCTCGGCGGCCAGGTCGACGCGATCGCGAGTGGCCCGTCCACCGTGGCGCAGCACATCAAGGCCGGCAAGCTGCGCGCGCTCGCGCATTGGGGGGACCGGCCGCTGGCGAGCCTGCCCGATGTGCCGAGCCTCGCGCAGCTCGGCCACAGCGCCCGCTTTGCCCAGTGGTCGGGCCTGTTCGTTCCGGCGGGTGTGCCCGACGACATCGTGCAGCGCCTGCGCACCGCGGCGCGCAAGGTCGCCGCCGATGCGCAAGTGGTGCAGACCATCGCGCGCGCCGGCAGCCCGGTCGAGTACCTCGATGCGCCGGAGTTTCAGGCGTACTGGGACGCCGACGCGGTGGCGATGTCCGCCGCGGTGCGCGGCATCGGCAAGGTCGAATAGGGTCGCGGTGGTCGGGCCGTCTCGGCCGGGGTCAATGGGGTCGAACCGCGCGCTATCGTTCAGGCATGACCCACGCCGCCTTTCCCGCCCCGCCGACCCTCGTGCCGATGACGCAGGTGCGCTGCGAAGTCGGGCCCCTGGTCAGTCTCGGCCATGCCAAGTACGGCGAACGGCGCTATGTGGCGCTGCTCGGCGGCACGGTGCGTGGCCCGGAGTTGAACGGCAGGGTCGTCGAGGGTGGCGTCGATTGGCAGGTGAACCGCGCCGATGGTGCACTCGACATCGCCGCGCACTACGTGATCCGCACCGATGACGGCGCGCTGGTTGAAGTGCAGAGCGACGGCCTGCGCCATGGCCCGCCGCAGGTGCTGGAACGCCTGGCGCGCGGCGAGCCGGTCGCGCGCGACGAGTACTTCTTTCGCACCGTGGTGCGCTTCACCACGGGCGCGCCCCTGTGGCTGCATCTGAACAAGGTGCTGGCGTTGGCTGTGGGCCAGCGCGAAGCGCGCGCCGTGCTGCTCGACTTCTATCGGATCACCTGAGGCCGCAGTCAACCGAGACTCAGGTGCCGATCAAGCCGCCGTCGGCGCGCCGGATCACCACGGTGCTGGAGCGCGGCCGGCCGCCCGGCTTGTAGTCAGGCCAGTTCGAAAACTTCGCCGGCTCGGCCGGGTCGCTGCGTTCGCTGGGCGTCTCGCCTGGGTGTTGCACATTGATGAACATCGTGCGGCCGTCGGGCGTCAGCGTGACACCGGTGATTTCGCAATTCACGGGGCCGGTCAGGAAGCGCCGGACTTCGCCGGTGCTCCGGTCGCACGCGAGCATCTGGTTGTTGCCGATGCGCGCGAGTTCGCCCTTGTGCATCTGCGCCGCAGCCGCGTCGGTCTGGATCCACAGCACTCCGCGCGCGTCGAGCAGCAGGCCGTCGGGGCAAGCGAAGCTGTCGCCCTTGATGTTGCCCTTGGCGTCGGCGCGCTCGTTGGCCGGGTCTCCGGCCAGCACCAGGTGGCTCCAGGCAAAGGTCTGCGCGTCGAAGTCGCCGCCTTCTTTCCAGCGGATGATGCCGCCCATCACGTTGTTCGCGCGCGGGTTCGCGGCGTCGACGCCGGGCATGCCTTTGGCCCCGCGCGAACTGTTGTTGGTGAGGGTGCAGTAGACCTCGCGGTTCGCCTGGTCGATCGTCAGCCACTCCGGCCGGTCCATCTTGGTCGCGCCGAGCAGGTCGCTCGCCTGGCGTGTCTTGATCAGCACCTCGCCCTGGTCGGCGAAGCCGTTCGCGGCGGTCAACGGCCCGCTGCCGTGCACGAGGGGAATCCACTGCCCGGTGCCGTCGGCGTTGAAACGCGCCACGTAGAGCGTGCCGTGGTCGAGCAGCTCGCGGTTCGCCTGCGCGGCGCTCAAGCCGGCGCCGGCCTCGCGCACCGGGTCGCGGCTCACGAACTTGTAGATGTACTCGAAGCGTGCGTCTTCGCCGGAGTAGACGACGGCACGCCGGTCGCGCGTCAATGCGACCCACGCGCCTTCATGCGCCGCGCGACCGAGCGCAGCTGCGCTTCGCCGGCGTGGAAGTCGGGTCCATCGGGTCGATCTCGACGACCCAGCCGAAGCGGTTGAATTCGTTCGGGTGTTTCTGCGCGTCGAAGCGCTCGTCGTACCCGGACCACGCATTCCCACCAGCCTTGCGCATACCCCAGCGCTGCTGATGGCTGTCGAGCTTGTCGCCGCCGTCGAAGGAATACGCGAAGTTTTCTTCACCCGAAAGGTACGTGCCCCAGGGCGTTTGGCTGCTCGCGCAGTTGCTCAGCGTGCCGAGCACGGTGCGACCCTGCGGGTCGGCCGCGGTTCGCATCAGCGGGTGGCCGGCCGCCGGCCCCGTCACATTGAACGGCGAGTAAGCCGTGAAGCGCCGCGCGTAGCGCGACGGGCGCACCATCTGCCAACGCGCCTGGCCGCCTTCGATGCGCGATTCGACTTCGATCACAGCGACTCCAACCGCGGCCTGCGCCTTGCGCACCTTCTCCGCGCCCCAGGTCTTCATGCCGTCGCGGTGCAGCAGACCGTCATCGGTGTATTCGTGGTTCATCGCGAGCAGGCCGCGCTTGGAACCGTCGAGCGGGAAGTACTCGATGCCGTCGTGGTGCATGCCCATCTGCACCGCCTGGTCGGCGGCGCTGTCGCTGGCGTCGCCGCGCCATGCGGGCATGTTGCCGGCGACGCCGATCGGCTCGCCCCACGGCGCGATCGGCGTTGCGATGTAGCCTTCGGGGACGACGAGCGTGTCGGTGTTGGTCGCGGGAATCGCCTTGAAGCCGAGCAAAGGCCCGGAACCGGAAAGCGCCGCGCAACCCGGCAGCAACGGACCGAACACGCCAGTGGCGAGTGCAGCGAGGCCTCCTTGGATCCACACGCGCCGCGCCGGATCGGAGACCTCGTGAATGCTCGGGTTGGGCGAGTGGTTGCTGAATTCCATTGTGTCGAAGTCTTTGGCCATGGAGGCTCCTTGCAAAACGCTCGATTTTCCCTGGGCGGTATGACAGTTGCGCGACCCGTGCCAGGCACTGTAGCGTGCGCCGCCCGGGTCGGCCGCCGATCAGCGCGCGAGCTGGGCCAGCGCGGCCTGCAATTCGAGCATCACTGACCCGGGCAAGGCGGCGCGCCAAGCGGTGCCGGGCGCTCCAGTCTCAACCCACTGCACGCTGTTGGCGCCCCAGTGCAGCGTGCTGTGCGGGCGCGCATCGCGCAGCAGGTGCAGCGCGGCGGGTGTGGCCGCCGACGGGGTCGATCGCTCAGGCATCGACACGGCGTCGAGCCGCGCGAGCCAGTCTTGCAACTCCGGGCTCATCGGGCGGGGGGTGCCGTCCTGGGGACTGTCGCGCTGCCCAGCCCCGAACCCGCCGCTCAGCCCATCGCCCGGTCGCCACGACCAGCGCTGCGGCTGCGCGGCGATGCTTCGGCGCAGATCGGCAAGCGCGGTCGCCGGCGCCAGCGCGCGCGGCCGTTTTGCGGCTGGCGCCAGTGAACTGGACGTTTCCGGCGCGGCCGGACCGGGCGTGCCGGCGGCCGCACGGGCCAGCCGCGACTCGTTGGCGCGGCGTGCCGCGGAGAGCGCTGCCTGCGAGCTCGCTGCCGCCTCACCCGGTGGCGTCGACAAAGCGGCCTTGGCTTCGGGGATGGCGGCGGCGACTTGCTGTTGCGCCACATTGCCGGCTCCGGCTCCGGCGACGGCTCCGCCTCCGGCATCGGCCATCGCCGTCGCTGTCGCAGGTGCGGCAGGCGCGGCACTGGGTTGCTCCTGTGCCGGCGTCGCCTGCGCTCGCGCGCTCAGGTCGGCTTCCTGGCGCTCGGCTTGCGCCGGAGTTGCTGCGTCGGCTGAATCGGCCTTGTGCTTGGCAAGTGCATCCGCGTCACGCCGAGGCGCCGGCGCGGGCGACCTGGCCTCGGTGGTGGTCGTGGTGGCGCCTTTGGCGACGCGCCCCAAGGCCGGACGATCGGCTGCGGCAATTTGCGCTGCGCCGCGCTCCGCTTTGGCCTGGATGGCTGGAGCGGGCGGTGGCGCCGCCGCTTCGTCCGATCGGCTCGGCCTTGGAATCTGGCTGCTGGGCGCCGCGCGGCTCTTCGCCGTTTCGTCAGCGAAGTCGGTGGCGCCAGCGGCCGCTGGGCCTTCCGAGACTTCAGGCGCGCCACGAATCGCGCGTTCCATCGGTTGGCCCCACCACATCACCCCGACCAGCGTGGCGACCGTCAAGCCGGCGATCGCCCCCGCCCAGCGCGGCTGCGCGAGTTGGGACCACAGTTCCATCCATCCCCGCAGCAAGGCGCAGGCCCTTGATGCGCCGGAGGTGGCGGGGGTGGGAGAGGTGAGGCTGGAGGGTGTGTCGAGGTTGGCCGCCGACGTGACGGGTGCGGCGACGGACACGATGGGTACGCCACCGGCCGACGCCTCGAGCGCCTCGCGCGCCGCGCGCAAAATCGCCTCGCTCAGCGCGGGCGGCGGGGCCAGGTCGGCGTCGGGCGCGTGGCGCAGCGCACGCTGCAGATGCGCGTCGCGCGGATCGTCGGACGAGGCGCCTCGCTCGTCATTGCCAGGGTCGTGGTTCATGCCAGGTCCGCCGCGCTGAGGTAGGCGCCCATGCAGGTGCGCAGTTTGCTCATCGCGTAGCGCAAGCGGGTCTTCGCGGTCTCGAACCCGACTTCGAGCGCGGCTGCGACCTCGGCGATGCCCAGTCCGTCCTCATGGTGCAGCAGGAACGCACTGCGCTGCGCGAGCGGCAACTGCTCCAGGCAATGCAGCAGCCGCAACCCGGCGCGGCGCCAGAACGCCAGTTCATCGGCCTGCGGTGCGGCGCTTGCCGGTGCCGGCCAATGCTGCCAGGCAGCAGGGTCGGGCTGCCAGGGTTCGCCGTCTTCGGTTTCAAACGCGTCCAGCGCCACCTCGCGGCCACTGCGGCGCAACAGGTCGATGGCACGGTGGTGCGCCAGCGTGAACAGCCAGGTTCGAAACGCCGCGCCCTGCGGCGCCCAGGAGGAGCGCGCGTGCACCACGCGCAGCCAGGTGTCCTGAAACACCTCATCCACCTGGGCCGTGAGGTGGCTGCCCAACAGGCGGCGCACGAAGCGGTACAGAGCGCCCTTGTGGCGCGCATACAGAGCCTCGAAGGCCTTGGCGTCGCCTGCGGTGTAGGCGGCCATCAGGTCTTCATCGGGGTCGGGCATGGACATGAGTCTGACTCTGGCCGTTGATACGTGGCAGTGGCCCAATAGGGTGAATCTTTCGTGACGTTCTGGAACGTTCTATACTCGACCGGACCTACCCGAGACAAACCCATGCGCCGACGCCCAGGAGAAGTTCGAGATGCCATTGTCCGGGTATTGGAAGGCCGCCCTGCCGCCGCTTCGGTTCAAGAAATCACCGGCGAAGTGACCGCGCTGATCGGCGAGGTGCCGGCGTCGTCGGTTCGCTCCTATTTGCGCCTCAATACGCCCGAACTGTTTGCGCGGATGGATCGGGCGCAGTACGTGTTGAGCGGCTTCGAGTCTTCCAAGCCCGCGCGCGTGCCCGAGCAAGCTGCCGGGCCGATCAGTTTCCGCCATGGCGATGCCACGATGTATCTGGACGATTGCAACCTCTGGCTGAACCGGCAGCCAGCGAATTCGGTGCACGCGGTCGTGACCGACCCGCCCTACGGCCTCGTCGAATATTCCGACGCCGAGCAAGACAAGCTGCGCGCCGGACGCGGCGGCGTCTGGCGCATCCCGCCGAGTTTCGACGGCACCAAGCGTGCGCCGTTGCCGCGCTTCACGGTGCTCACGCCGACCGACCTCGACGCGCTCGAACGGTTTTTTCTGGCTTGGGGCCGAAGCTTCATCCGCGTGCTCGTTCCCGGCGCGAACGTCGTCGTTGCGAGCAATCCGTTGCTGTCGTACATCGTGTCGGGTGCACTTTCGCGAGCCGGGTTGGAGCGGCGCGGTGAACTGGTTCGTCTGACGATGACGATGCGCGGTGGCGACCGGCCCAAGGCAGCCCATATCGAATTCAGCGAGGTGAGCGTGATGCCGCGCTCGATGTGGGAGCCGTGGCTGTTGTTTCGCAAACCCATCGAAGGCAGGGTTCAGGACAACCTGCGCAAGTGGGGCACGGGCGGCT
>CAWBTF010000012.1:0-457439 GCA_963791595.1 uncultured beta proteobacterium
GATTGTGATTCCTGTTGTCGTGGGTTCGAGTCCCATCAGCCACCCCAAATTCAAGTCCGATCCAAGCTATTGACCCGTGCGCGCCTGCCCTGACAGGTTTTGCACTGTTACGCGGCAGCAAATTCCGCGAGGTTCGGCTTCCTTCCATTCGACGCGGCCGTTGAGCTGCTTGACGCGTTTGCGCACCCCCGCCAGACCCAGGCCATGGGACCATTGCGCGGGGCTGTGGCCAGCGCCGTCATCGGACACGCTGAGCTGCATGCGGTCTTGCTCCAGCTTCACGGATATTTCGACGCGGCTCGCCGCCGAGTGAGCGATTGAATTCGTCACGAGTTCGCGCAGCACGCGGGTCAGTGCCGACCACTGCACCATGCTCAGCAGCATGTCTTCGTCGAACTCGCAAGACCATGAGAGGTCGATGTTGGCAGCTGTCAAGCGGTGCGTCAGGTCGGCTTTCCAGTCGCCTGCCGCGTGCGACAAGCGGTGGCTCGAGGCGGCGAGGCCGCGCGTCAATGTTTTCAGGTCTTGCAGCGTGTGGCGCGCATAGTCTTCCATCTCGGGTGTCTGCGCCTTGTAGATCAACGTGAGCAGCCGCGCGCCGATATCGTCGTGCAGGTCCTGTGCGATGCGCTGGCGTTCTTCCGCGCGCCCGTGCTCGACCGCGCGGTCGTAGGCGACGGCACGCGCGAGTTGCTCGACGATGCGTTCCGCCAGTCGCAGGTCTTCCACCGTGAATGAGCGGTTTCCCCGCTGCGCGAATCGCAGCACGATGGCGCCATCGTCACCCTCGCGGTCGGCGGCGACGGCGGGGACGGGCACGAGCATCGTCGAGCCGTCGACGGTTACGCGGGTGCGTGACGCAGGGTCTCGAATGAGCTGAATCTGCAGCGGGTCGAACAATTCCGTCAACAGTTCGGCGAGCAGCTTCGGCGTGCGCTCCGGGTGCGACTCAACGTCACGAGCAATCCGGTACAGGCGCTCGAACATGCGCTCCGTGGTGGTCGCGCCCGCCCCGCGTGGCGGCGGCAGCAGCCATTGGCGAAACACCATGTAGACGCCCGTCGCGCTCGTCAACGACAGGGCTGCAGCCCACCACCCGTTCATCTGTACGACGTTGACGAGCGAAAGATCGAGCAACACCCCGAAGGTGCTGGCCGCGACGAGCAAGCCGAACTCGCGCCTGAATTGCGGCTGGCGCCAACGCGCCATGGGCGCCCGACTCATCGCCTTCAGGATGGCCGCTGGGTCGGGCCCGGAATCGACTCCCGAAGGGCGCATGCCCACGGAAACTCTTGTGCTCAGACGAGACCCGAGCGGCTCGCCAATACCGCTGCTTCGGCCCGGCTCGACACGTTGAGCTTCTTGTAGATGGACTTGATGTGGTCGTTCACGGTGAACCACTTGATGCCCATCAGACTCGCGATCTCCTTGATCGTGAAGCCCTTGCTCAGGTAGGTGAGGACCTCGCTTTCGCGGGGTGTGAGCTTGTCGTGCTCCGGCGCGGCCGTCGGCGCAGCGGCGGCCGGCGCCAACGCTGCGCCCAGGGGCGGTCGGCTGCTTTGAAACCCGGTGTAGGCAGGCACCGGCACGCCTTCTGCGGCGGCAGCGGTCAGCGACCCGAGTCGAAAGTGCGCCAGCAGACGGCGCGCGATCGCTGGCGACAGAGGCGGCTGACCGCGTACGATTTTCTGCAGTTCCTCGACCAGGACCTCGAACCGGTCTTCTTTGAGCAAGTAGCCATCGGCGCCGCATTGCAGCGCCGGAAACAGGTGGTCGTCGTCGGAGTACAGCGTCGTGACGATCTTGGTCGCCGGATACTTGGCCAGTTCAGTCAGCAGTTCGAGGCCGGTGCCGTCGGGCAACTCGAGGTCGACGAGGATCAGGCGAAAAATCTCGGTCGCGTCGGCCGAAGCCGGCGCGGCCATGAGCTGGCGGCGCGCCGTTTCCAGATCGCCGGCTTCCGTGATCGCGATCGTGTCGCTGAAACTCTCCCGAACCACCCGGCTCAGAAAGCTGCGTGCCACCGGGTTGTCTTCCAGGATCAAGACCTTGATGGCCATGCGTGCTCGAGCCTCCGTTGCTCCGCCCCCGAGGGGAAATGAGCAAAGGGGTCAAGCCGCACTTGCTCATCGGCATCGTACCTCGGTGGCGGCGCCGCGGCCCACCTGGGATCAGGGGGATGGGTCGTTGGTCAACACCAGCTTGCCGCGCACGGTTCGGCTGCTCATCAGCTCGAAGGCCTGCGGCAAACTCGTCATCGGCAACTTGCGGTCGATCGCGGGTTTCACTTTGCCCGCTTCGTACCACCGCACCAATTCCGACAGACACGCCGCGTTCGCTTTCGGCTCACGTCTCGCGAACTCCCCCCAGAAGACACCCACGAGTGAGGCCCCCTTCAGCAACGCAAGATTGATCGGCAACGCAGGAATCGCGCCTTGGGCGAAACCGATCACCAGGTAGCGGCCGCGCCAGGCGATCGAGCGGAACACCGGCTCGAAGAGATCGCCACCCACCGGGTCATACACGACGTCGGGCCCCTTGCCGGCGGTCAGCACCTTGATCTGCTCGCGCAAGTTCGCCGTGGTGTAGTTGATCGTTGTGTCGGCGCCGAGCCCCGCGCAGAACGCGCACTTCTCGTCGGTGGACGCAGCCGCGATCACGTTCGCACCGACGGCCTTGGCGATCTGAATCGCCGCGCTGCCCACGCCACCCGCCGCACCGAGCACCAACACGGTTTCGCCGGCCTTGAGCGCCGCACGATCGATCAGCGCGTGGTGCGTGGTCGCGTAGGTCAACACAAAGGCCGAGGCATCGTCCAGCGCGAAACTCTGCGGCAGCGGCATCGCCAACTTGGCGTCGACGCAGACATGGGTCGCAAAGCCGCCGGTACCGCCGCAGGCGGCGACCTTGTCGCCGATCTTGAGCCGATCGACACCGCTGCCCACAGCGTCGACCCAACCGGCGTATTCCGAACCTGGGACGAAGGGCAGGGCCGGCTTCATCTGATACTTGTTCTGGACGATCAGCAGGTCTGGAAAGTTCAGGCTTGCCGCGGCGATCTTCACGCGCACTTCGCCGGGTTTTGGCTCGGGATCGGGCAGCGATGTCCATTTCACGGCGTCGACGCCGGTCGGGTTCTCGCAAAGCCATGCATGCATGCTGCTCTCTCCAGAGTTCGCTGGTGAATCGGCCCGCATGATACCGAGCGGGGTTCGGCGAGTGATTCGTGCCAGCGAATGAACCAACGATCGGAGCAGCGACCAGGAGCGGGGCAATGTATCCCTACAATCGAAGCATGCGGATTTTGGTATCGAACGACGACGGATATTTGGCCCCTGGACTGAACGCGTTGGTGCGGGCCTGCGAAGGTTTGGGCGATCTGGATATCGTCGCGCCGGAACAGAATGCGAGCGGCACTTCGAATTCCTTGACGCTGAGCCGGCCGCTGTCGGTATTTACCGCGAGCAACGGCTATCGCTACGTAAACGGCACGCCATCGGACTGCGTGCACCTCGCGCTCACGGGAATCCTGCCGCACCGGCCTGACTTGGTCGTCTCGGGCATCAACAATGGCGCGAACATGGGCGACGACACCGTGTACTCGGGTACCGTGGCCGCGGCGATGGAAGGCTATCTGTTCGGCATTCCGTCGATCGCTTTTTCTTTGGTCAGCAAGGGTTGGGGCGAACTCGAGGCCACGGTGCCGGCGATGCGCGCGCTGATTGTGCACGTGCTGCGCGATCCGCCCCAACCCGGGCCGTGGCTGCTCAATGTGAACATTCCGAATCATGCGCAAGCGCACCAGTTGGATCGAACTGTGACGCGGCTTGGGCGGCGCCACGCGAGCGAACCGCTGGTTCGCCAGGACAGCCCGCGCGGCGAGCCGCTGTACTGGATCGGCCCGGCCGGCGACGTGCGGGAGGCCGGGCCGGGAACCGACTTTCACGCCACAGCGAACGGCAAGATATCGATCACGCCGCTTCAGGTGGACCTGACCGAACATGCGGCGCTGCCGCGCTGGCGCGAATGGCTGAGTCGATGAGCCTGACCGCGCCTCGCGCCTCGCGGTTTCCGCTGCGCCTGAATCAAGTCTCGCGGCCGCACGGCGCGGATGTTGAGCTGGCCCGGTCGCCCGTTCCCGCCGCCGGTCTGGGCCTGGACTCCGACAGCATCCGCATTCGCATGGTGCAGCGCCTGCAAGATGCGGGCGTTCAGCATCGCGCGGTGCTGGACGCGATGGCCGGCATTCGACGCCATGACTTCCTGGACCCGGCGCTCGTTGCCCAGGCCTACGAGGACACGAGCTTGCCGATCGGGCACGGCCAGACGATTTCCAAACCGTCGGTAGTAGCGCGCATGCTCGAGTTGCTGTTCGCGGGGGCGGGAGCCAGTGCCTCGCAGAGCCTGGGCCGGGTGATGGAAATCGGCACCGGCTGCGGCTACCAGGCCGCCGTGCTTTCGGTGCTGGCGACGAGCGTCGTCTCCGTGGAGCGGATCAAGGCGCTGCATGACCGGGCGGGGCAGTTGCTGGCACGGGTGCGGCGCGCCAACGTTCGCCTCGTGTTCGGCGACGGCATGCTCGGCCACCCACCCAATGCGCCGTACGACAGCATCATCGCCGCGGCAGGCGGCGAGCATGTTCCGCAGGCCTGGCTGGAGCAGCTTGCACCCAACGGCCGCCTGGTGTTTCCGTCTCGGCAGCAAGGCAGCGACGGCCAGGTGCTGGTGGTGATCGATCGCAGTGCACAGGGTATCGTCAAAACCCTGCGCGAAGCCGTCAACTTCGTCCCCCTAAAATCGGGGGTGATCGGTTGATGCGGTGCGATCGAGACATGAGAACGGGGTATCGAAATTCGGTGAGTCGGTTCGCGCCACTCGTGCTCGTGTGCGCCGTCTACGGCTGCGCCACGCCGAGGACTCCGGCGCCGGTTGAAGACCGCAATGTCTCGAATCGGCAGCCCGCACCCACCACCGCGCCGCAGCCCGTGGTGGCGGCGCCCGAGCCGACGAAACCGAGCGGCGCGGAAAACGCCGGCAAGCCCGGCTTCTACGCCGTGAAGCCGGGCGACACGATGATTCGCATCGGCTTGGAGACGGGCCAGAACTGGAAAGACCTCGTCAAGTGGAACAACCTGGACAACCCGAACGTCATCGAAGTCGGCCAGGTGCTCCGCGTCGTTCCGCCCGGCGCTGACGGCAACGTTTCAACGCGGCCGATCGCGCCGCCAAAAGTGGAGACGCGACCCCTCGACAGCCGCACCCCAGCGGCAAGTGCGGCCGCCGCCTCACCCGCAGCTGCTTCTTCGAGTCCCGCCACGCCACCCGCGCCTGCGGTGACGAGCGCCCCGCGCGACGCCGACGACGACCTGAACTGGCTGTGGCCCGCGAATGGCACCTTGCTGTCGTCGTTCGAAGAAGGCAAGGTCAAAGGATTGTCGATTGGCGGCAAGGCGGGCGACCCGGTCGTCGCGGCCGCGGAAGGGCGAGTGGTCTACGCAGGATCGGGCTTGCGCGGCTATGGCAATCTGGTGATCTTGAAGCACAACAACACCTATCTCACCGCCTACGCGCACAACCAGTTGTTGGTCGTCAAGGAAGATCAGAATGTGCGGCGTGGCCAGAAAATTGCCGAGATGGGCTCGAGCGATGCCGACCGTGTTCAGCTGCACTTCGAGATCCGAAAACAGGGCAAACCGATCGACCCCGCCAAGCTGCTGCCCCCGCGCTGAAGCGCGAATTTCGGCAACGCACGCAGTAGCAGAAATGCATCGGCTCTGGATCAGGTGGGCCCCGGATGACCCGCGATGAATTTCGCTTCCTCGAGCGAATCCGGGTTCGTTGGGCGGAGATTGACGCGCAGCAAATCGTCTTCAACGCCCACTACCTGATGTACTTCGACACCGCGATCGCCGGCTATTGGCGACGCATGGCGCTGCCGTATCACGAGACGATGCGGGCACTCGATGGTGACTTGTACATGCGCAAGGCGACGCTCGAGTATTGCGGCTCGGCGCAGTTCGACAACCTCGTCGACGTCGGCGTGTGCTGCCGGCGGATCGGCAATTCTTCGATCGAGTTCGAGTGCGGTGTGTTCAAACAGGCACAGCTGCTCGTGTCGGGAGCATTGATCTACGTGTTTGCCGATCCCGCAACGCAGACCTCCCGGCCGGTCCCCACGGTGCTGCGCGATTGCCTGGAGGCGTTCGAAGCCGGCAAGTCCATGGTGAAGCTGGAACTCGGCGAGTGGACCGCGCTGCAGGCTGATGCCCGGCGCATCCGCAGCCAGGTGTTCATCGAAGAACAGCGCGTCCCCGAGGCCATGGAATGGGACGACACCGATTCAGACGCCGTTCACGCCGTGGCCTACAACAGGATGGGCGCGCCACTGGGAACAGGGCGCGGGTTCTTCGATAGAAGCGGGGTTTACCGGATTGGACGAATGTCGGTGATCGCGTCGATGCGCGGCACAGGCGTTGGCCGGACCATTCTCGACAGTCTGATCGACGCGGGACGCGCGCGCGGCGCGACCCGGGTGGGCCTCAGCGCACAGACGAGCGTGATCCCGTTTTACGTGAGGGCGGGTTTTGCTGTGCAGGGCGAGGTCTACGACGACGCTTCGATTCCGCACATCGAAATGACGCGAACACTCGCGCCGTAGCGTCGGCGGCTTCTAAGTCACTTCGGCCATCTCGGCCACGGCCGCGTGCGCGATCGCCGGGGTGGCTGACTGACTCGTGTGGCGCGGGGGCCAGCGGCGGATCGTCGAGCGCAGCAGGGTGGTCTCCTCGTCGACGAGGCCGAAGCTGCGCTCCAGCACATGCGTGACGAGGTAGCGGTTGACGCGTTCCGTGACGATTAGCGTGGAACACCGGGTTCCATAGGCTTCACCGCGAATTCGAACGAACGCCGACGAAAGCTGTCGCTCGCGGTCGCGCGCGACGCCGCTGCGTGGGAGTTTGTCGTCTTGCGCTGAAGTTCGGTCCGACAGGGCATCGAACAATTCAGAGACCAGTGAGTCGACGTCCACCGCATGCTCGACGCTTTGCAGCATCCTGCTTTTCAGAGAGGCGATCTTGGGCCAGGGTGCGTCGAGTTCGGCGTCGGACATCCCATAGACACCGCGCTCGAGCCGACGCGGGTAGACGCCGCTGTTCGTCATCCAGAAGCACTCACCCATCCGGAAATCCGCCGCGATGAGATTGAATCCGTTGTAGCCGGCAACCGCCGTTCGCATCCAGAACTTGTCGACGGTGTCGCGCGCCGACAGCCAATTCGGCACGATGTCCCCGCGCGATGGGGCGTTGTCGAAGGTCAGCCGTGAATCGCGCAAGTTCGTCAGCAAACCCAGGCGGCCTTCGGCCGTCAGCCCCAGCCAGGTGCCGCCGCTGCACAGGTCGCGGCCGCCCAGGACGGAAGGGCCGCCGCCAGGCGGAGCCCACCATGACAGAGGGGCGGTTGGGCGCTCGAAGGCTTCGTCGCGGTTTGCCGCCACCACCAACGGAAACCTGCGGTTCTTGTCCAGGGCAAGGGCTACGAGAGACATTCAGCATTCACCTCGCCGGTGCCCCAGGTCGCGGGATTTCAGTCGGAATCACGACGTGCAACATCTGCCCGAGATACTAGTGGAGCAGGGTGCGTGCCGACACTTGGGCACGATTCCAATGGCCAATGCGGCGTGAACTGTTCCCGACTCGGATGTCCTATCAAGCCGGCGCGTCGCGGGCTCGCCGCGCTGTCGTGTGCGCGGCCTTAAGCCAATTCGCTGGATGCCAAAGGAACGTCGTAGGGGAGGTCGCGGCGCCGCAGCAGCGGCCCGTCGGTGCTGCCCAAGTGCAGGGTGCCTCGCTGCAGTTCGTTCAGCTTCAGTTCGACCAACGCGCAACCGCCAGACAGAGCCGGATGAGGCGCGGCATTGACAACCACACCGGCCGGCTGACCGGGGTCCGCGCTGCTGAATACTTCTTGCCCTGCGCCGGCCTGCGCTGAGCAGTCGAACAGGAACATGCGCCGCTTCAGCGTGCCGCGATACTGACTGCGAGCCACGACTTCCTGACCCGGGTAGCACCCCTTGGCGAAGTCGACGCCCCCGAGCAGCTCGAAATTGACCATCTGCGGAACGAACAGATCGACCGTCTTCGCCTCGACGATCGGCAAGCCGCTCGAAACCTGAAGCCAGCGCCACTCTTCCGGGGAAACCAGGGGAAGGTCACGCGCAGCCGCCGCGCTTTCCATGTGGGCAATCCACAGGCCCAGTGGTCGCCGTCCCACGGCGTCTGGGAGTCTGATCGCAGTGCCACCATCCCACTCGCGACGCTCCCACACGGCAAGTCCCTGGAGCGCCGGCTGGGCATGGGTTGCGGCGAGACCGAACACCGGCATCTGTGCCGACGCATCGGTCAATCGGCACTTCATGCGCAGAACAAACATCGTCAATCGCTTCAGCGTGGCTTCCAGCAGGTCGGCCGCGCAGGCGAGCACGAAGTCGTTGTCGCCTTGTTTCCAGCCGATGAAACTGGCCTGGAGCCGGCCCTTCGCAGAACAAAAACCCGCCAGGCGTGCTCGATCTTCTGACAGCCCGACGAAGCTGCTCGTCAATTGGGACTGAAGGAACGCATCCGCCTGTTCACCGGAAACCCGAATGCAAGCAAGGTATCCGAGTCGTTCAACGCCGTTCGGTGTCAGTTCGCTGTTCATGCGACGATTATCATTCGTCCCGATGAGCGATGCTGTGCATGAGGTTGTCCTGCAGCTGCGCGGCGAGGCCGCGTCCCGCACATGAAGTTGCTTCGCATCGTCTTGCTGCTGATCGTTCCCGTCTTGGCGGCAGCGGCCGCCACTGCGTGGTGGCTGCACAAACCGCTCAGTCTGAAATCCGACAAGGTCCAAATCGTCGTCGCGCCCGGCGCCAGTGCGCGCGACGTCGCGCACGCCGCGCACCTCGGTGGCGTTGACGTGCCGCCGCTGCTGCTGTCGCAGTGGTTTCGCTGGTCGGGCCAAGAGCGCAAGATTCGACCGGGGCGATACGAGATCGACCGATCGTTCACGCCCGCCATGCTGCTGGCGACATTGGTGCGCGGTGAGCAAACTTTGGCCAGCGTGACGTTGCTCGAAGGCTGGACGTTCCATCGATTTCGGGCCGAGCTCGCGATGGCGGAAGGCCTCAATCCGAGCACGGCGACGATGCGCGACGAGGAGATCATGGAGCGCCTGGGCGCGGCTGGCTTGGCCCCCGAAGGCCGCTTCTTCCCGGACACATACTCCTATGGGCCGGGAACGAAGGACTTCGCGGTCCTCGAGCAAGCCTTTCGGGCCATGCAATCGCGCCTGGAATCGGCGTGGAAAGAGCGCTCGCCCGACACACCATTGCGCACCGCGGACGAGGCCCTGATTCTTGCCTCGATTGTCGAAAAGGAGACGGGGGCTGCCGTTGACCGCGAACTGGTTGCCGCGGTATTCGTGAATCGACTGCGTGCCGGAATGCTGCTGCAAACCGATCCAACCGTGATCTACGGCTTGGGCAATCGCTTCGATGGCAACTTGCGCAAGCGTGACCTTCTGGCCGACACACCGTACAACACCTACACCCGCGCCGGCCTGCCGCCGACGCCGATTTCGATGCCGGGGAACGATTCATTGCTCGCGGCCGTCCGGCCCGGGCAGACCAAGGCGTTGTACTTCGTCGCCCGGGGTGACGGTACCAGCCAATTCAGCGAGACGCTTGCCGAGCACAATCGCGCCGTGGACAAGTATCAACGGCGCAGATAGCGAACCATGTCGCGGGGGAGATTCATCACGTTCGAAGGCATCGACGGGGCCGGCAAGTCCACGCACCTCGAGGCGCTGGCCGAGCGCCTGCGCCGCATGGGCCACGAAGTGGTGTGTACCCGCGAACCCGGCGGCACACCGCTCGCTGAGCAGCTGCGCTCCCTGTTCTTGCGCGAACCGATGGATCCCCTCACCGAAACCTTGTTGGTATTTGCCGCCAGGCGCGACCATTTGCGAACCGTCATCTTGCCCGCGATCGATCGAGGCAGCACCGTCTTGTGTGACCGATTCACCGACGCCACATTTGCGTATCAGGGGGCGGGGCGCGGGTTCAGCCTGCAAATCCTTACCCAACTCGAAGATTGGGTGCAAGAAGGGTTGCAGCCAGACCTCACCTTCTGGTTCGACCTCGCTCCTCAAGTCGCCGCGAAACGCCGTGCGGCGGCGCGCGATGCGGATCGCATGGAACAGCTCGACGATGCCTTTTTCGCTCGGGTTCGCAGCGGCTATCAACGGCGAGCGCAGGCCCACCCGTCGCGGGTGATTCGCATCGACGCGGAGCAAGACGTCGACATGGTCCGTCGGGACATTGTCTCGGCCATGGAGCGTCGACAGTGGTGAGCCCCGCTGCCACCACCCTGTTTCCCTGGCTCGAGGCGACCCTGCACGATGCGCTGCGCCTGCAAGCGGCGAACGCGCTGTTGCTCCATGGCCCTGAGGGAAACGGCCAGTTCGAGTTGGCGCTGGCGCTTGCTCGGTCGTTCGTCTGCGAGGCACGCCTGAGCACGGAGCGGGTGAAGAGCTCATGCGGAGCCTGTGCGGGCTGCCACCTGTTCGCATCGGCAACTCATCCCGACGTGATGATTCTCGTTCCGGATGCGTTGCGCGATGCGCTGGGATTGCCGGAGGCGTCCGGAATCGACGACGGCGGCACGAGCAACGCTGCGTCGGGAAAGGCAAAGCCGAGCAGGGAAATCAAGGTGGACGACATCCGCGCAGCGATCGGGTTCGCGCAGTCGACCAGTGCTCGCGGCTTTGGCAAGGTGGTGCTCATCCACCCTGCGGAGGCGATGAATGCGATCGCGGCGAACGCGTTGCTCAAGACCCTCGAAGAACCCGCGGGGCAGACGCGTTTCGTCTTGAGCAGCAACGCCGCCGAGGCCCTGTTGCCCACCGTACGCAGCCGGTGCCTGGAGCTCCCCGTTCGCCTGCCTTCGGAATCCGAGGCCACGGCCTGGCTGGAGGCCAAGGGGGTGCAAGAACCTCAGGTCATGCTCGGTGCAACGGGCGGCCGGCCGATCGAGGCGTTGCAGTGGGTGCAGTCTGGAGTCGACTCAGAAACCTGGCTGAACCTCCCGAAGCTGATCGCGCAAGGGAGGGACGATCGCTTCGCAGACTGGCCGCTGACCCGTCTGATCCAGACGCTGCAGAAGCTCTGTCATGACTGGCTGTGCGTGGCCTTCGGTGCGCCGCCTCGGTATTTTCCCAGGCAGTCGCTCGGCCATTCACAAAGCGTAGCCAGGCTCTTGGAGTGGGCCGCCCAGCTGCGCGAACACGCGCGCCAATCCGACCACCCTTGGCAGGCGGCACTCAAAATCGACGCGCTCATACAAGGCGGACGACTCGCAAATCCCGAATTCGACACAGACAAGGCCCGTCCGACGCGTCGCCCGCTCGACGGCGCTTCGATACACTCCAGAACATGAGCGATAGCACTGGCCGCACCATCTCTCCCGGGCTTCCGACAGTGCCGACGGGAGCGCGCCCGAGCGTCATCCAGTTGGTGTTTCGAGAGAAGGCTGCGCTTTACGCCGCTTACATGCCCTTGTTTTCAGAGGGTGGCTTGTTCGTCCCTACGACCCGCGAGTACCGACTGGGCGAGGACATCTACTTGCTCTTGTCCCTGCCGGACGACCCGCAGCGCTACCCGGTGGCCGGCAAGGTAGGTTGGGTCACTCCAGCGAATGCATCGGGCGGCCGGACCCAAGGCGTCGGGGTTCGATTCCCGACCGACGAAAAGACGCGCGTTCTCAGGATCAAGATCGAAGAAATTCTCGGCACGTCGATTTCTTCCGCGAAGCCGACGCAAACCATTTGATCCCGGCAGATTGGCTGCGGCCACGCCACAGCTCCCATGTTTGTCGATTCGCACTGCCACTTGGGTTTTCCGCAACTCCGGGACAAGCTCACCGAAATTCGAGCCGCGATGCTCGCGGCCAGGGTGGACCGTGCGCTGTGCATCTGCACAACCTTGGAAGAATTTGGCGAGGTTCACGCGCTTGCGACGGCGCACGACAATTTCTGGTGCACGGCGGGCGTCCATCCGGACAACGAGGGCGTTCAAGAGCCTCTGATCGAGGATCTGACGGGCCTTGCAGCGAGGCCGCGGGTCGTCGCAATCGGTGAGACGGGTCTCGATTACTTTCGCCTCAACGGACGCAGCCATGGCGACATGGAATGGCAACGCCAGCGCTTCCGATGCCACATTCGAGCCGCGTTGCGGTGCGGCCTGCCGCTGGTGGTTCACACGCGGGAATCAGCGCGCGACACGCTGGACGTCTTGCGGCAGGAGGGTGGCGGGCGATCGACCGGGGTATTTCATTGCTTCACCGAAGACCTTGAGGTGGCACGCGAGGTCTTGGACCTGGGCTTCTACCTGTCGTTTTCCGGGATACTGACGTTCAAGAACGCAGGCCAGATCAGGGAAGTGGCGCGGTACGTTCCATTGGAACGCTGTCTCATCGAGACCGACAGCCCCTACCTCGCGCCCGCCCCATACCGCGGCAAGGTCAACAACCCGTCCTACGTTGTGCACGTCGCGGAGGAACTCGCTCGACTGAAGCAACTGTCTCTGGAGGCCATTGGACGAGCGACGAGCGAGAATTTCGAACGGCTCTTTCCGAGGGTTTTGGCTTCGGATTCTTGAAGTTGATGAGATACATTATAAAGTCAATCTATGTTATTGAATTTGAAGGATAAGAGCGTGAATCAACATGTGCGCAGCTGCGCCGATTGGCGCCATATTCGTGCTTCCGTTCACATGCCGCTGTCGGGCAACTTCTTACCCTCGCAATGGGGGCGGGCCCACTGATACGCGGCCGGGCTCCGCCCTACAGTCAGCGCCATTGCGTTGCTAACCAACAGGGAACCCGCTCATGGAACAACAACAGATCATCGCAAACCCTTTCGCGCTTCTGCTGAACCCGGAGGCGGTGCACGCTGCCTTGCAGCAGTCGGCCGCACTGAATCGACTGCGCAGCAGGGTCTGGCGCCCGCTGGATCGATCCTCCGGGCCACTGGTCGGCGAAGAAGTGTCCAACGGCTCTGAGGCCGACGATCAAGCGGCACCGAGTGACGCGTCTCCGCTGGGCGACGATTGACAGTGGCGAGCGAGCAGCACCTGAGGTGGTGCTGTTCGCGCATATACAGCGTACAATGTATATTATGTCCACTTGCAAGTGAACGACTGAGAATCCCCAAGCGCCCCGATCCTCCCGACTTCGCCGACAATACGCCCTCGCAAAACATCCTCGAGCTCCAACTCTGCCTTGCGCTGGCAGTCGCAAGCAATGGGGCCAGCGGAAACAAGTAAAGAGGTTCGTTCAATGGCAAAAAGCGAGATCAAGACGGCGATCGTGGACGGCGGGTTGCGCTACAGATCCAAGACCCCGGGGTCTCCGTTCGCAGCGGCAAGCTCGTTCGGCGCCGCAACCATGTCTTGCTTCTTGTGTGGCAAACACCGCGCCCGCTCGATGCTGAAGTCGCGCAAGCTGCTCGGCAAGAACCAGGTCGTGTGTTCACCGTCCTGCACCGCGCTCAACGAAGCGCAAGCGTAGAGCGAACGGACGCTCGATCACCCCCCGGCCGCGGAAAAAGCCCTCGCCAGCGCGGCGTCCAGATCCGCGATCAGGTCTTCAGGCGCCTCCAACCCGATCGAGAAGCGCACCAGCGTTCCGGTCCACTTCGCCCTGCCTCGAAGGCTGGCCAAGTTGTAGGGGACGACCAGGCTGAGCGGTCCCGCCCACGAATAGCCTAGCTTGAACAGCCGAAGGCCGTTCAGGAAGGCGTTGACCTGCTCGCTTGAGTAGCGCTCATCCAACACCGCTGAAAACAGACCGGCCGCGGAGCTGCACATGCGCTTCCAATGCGCATGTCCCGGCGAGCCGTCCAGAGCCGGATGCAGAACCTGCGCAAACTCAGGCCGGGCGCGAAGCCAGTGGGCGAGCCGCCGCCCGCTCGCGTCCTGCGCCGCATAGCGCAGCTCCAGCGACGGCAGCGCGCGCAAAATGACTTCCGCATCGTTCGCCCCAACGCCCCAACCCATTCGCATGTGGGTGGCCTTCAGGCGCAGGTGCAAGTCGTGATCGCGAGTGGTGACCGAGCCCATCAGCACGTCGCCGCCTCCTGACGGGTACTTGGTCAACGCCTGCATCACCACGTCGGCACCGATCGTCGAACCGTCGCCGTCCGCGAAGGAGAAAGCATTGAAGGCAATACCCGCGCCCCAGGTGTTATCGAGAGCGCAAGTGACACCACGCGATTTAGTCAGCTTGAGCAGCTTCGCAAGATCCGGAAACTCCATCGTCACCGATCCCGGAGCCTCAAACCAGACCAGGCGTGTCGCCGCGCCGATCATCTCAGCAAGGCCCTGCGGGTCCGAGGGATCGTAGAAACGATGGGAAATACCCCACTTGGCGAGTTCGTGGCGCGCGAGTTCCTTGCCCGGTCCGTACGCGTTGTCGGGGATCAGAACCTCGTCGCCAGCGCGCAGCAACGCCATGTCGACCAATGTGATGGCGGCCAGGCCGCTGGGCAGCAGCAGCGTCTGCAGCCCACCTTCCAATGTCGCGATGCGTTCTTCCAGCGTGAACGTGGTGGGCGTGCCGTGCAACCCGTAGGTGTAGCCGGTCTTGTCTTTCCAGTCGCGTTGACGCAAGGCTGCCACGTCCGGGAACAGGACGGTCGAGGCCTTGTGCACCGCGACTTGCGGCGAGGAGAATCCCTGCGGCGCGCGGTAGGGGTGATGAATCAGTTTCGTACTGAGTCGGGTGGTCTCGGCCATGAGATGCCCATTCTTCCTTAGGGGGTGCCCACTGTCCTTGAAGCCGTGAGCCGGATCAGATCGGCCTGCCGATCAAGTCATGGCCCTGTGCAGAAACGATTCGTGCCTGGCAAAACGTGCCTGCCTTGAGAGTCACCGAGGCCCTGTCCGGTGGCAACAACTTGACGACGCCATCGATTTCCGGCGCATCGGCGTAGCTTCTGCCTTGAGCCCCTTTGCGGCCGAGCGCAGGCGCAGAATCGAGCAGGATCTGCATGGTCGAACCCACGCGCTCGCGCAATTTCGCCGTCGAGACTTGCTCTGCAACTTGCATGAACCTGGCCCGCCTCGCCTCGCGCTCGCTGCTCGGCAACATTCCCGGAATGTCGTTCGCCGCAGCGCCAGACACGGGCGAATAGGCAAAGCAGCCAGCGCGATCGATCCGCGCTTCGCGAACAAATCCGAGCAGATCCTCGAACTCGAGATCCGTCTCGCCGGGAAAGCCCGCGATGAATGTGCTGCGCACAACAATCTGCGGACACGCCGTGCGCCAGCGCTGCAAGCGTTCCAGATTCTTTTCGCCGCTGGCGGGCCGCTTCATGCGGCGCAGCACGTCGGGATGCGAATGCTGGAACGGCACGTCCAGGTACGGCAGGATCGCGCCGGATGCCATCAACGGCAGGACCTCATCGACATGCGGATACGGGTACACGTAGTGCAGGCGGACCCAGGCTGAATGCGTTGCCGCCAGCGCCGCAAGGTTTTCGCACAGCTCGAACAGCCGAGTCTTGACGGGTTTGCCGTCCCAGAACCCGGTGCGATATTTGACGTCCACGCCGTAGGCACTCGTGTCCTGGCTGATCACGAGCAGTTCCTTCACGCCCGACTCGAACAGGCGTCTCGCCTCGCTCAAGACGCCGCCGATGGGCCTGGACACCAAGTCGCCACGCATGCTCGGGATGATGCAGAACGTGCAGCGGTGGTTGCAGCCCTCGCTGATCTTCAAGTAGGCGTAGTGCTTCGGTGTCAGCTTGATGCCCTGTGGCGGCACCAGATCGACCAGCGGGTCGTGCGGCTTGGGGACGTGGCGATGCACGGCGTCCATCACCTCTTGCGTGGCATGGGGTCCCGTGACCTCGAGCACGCTCGGGTGCATCTGACGCACCAGATTGCCGCCGCCCTGCCCGACTTTCGCGCCCAGACAGCCGGTGACGATCACTTTACCGTTCGCGGTCAGGGCCTCGCCGATCGCGTCAAGGCTTTCTTTCACCGCGTCGTCGATGAAGCCGCAGGTGTTGACGATCACCAAGTCGGCATCGGTGTAGCTCTTCGACGTCCGATACCCCTGCGCGTGAAGCTGCGTCAGGATCAGCTCGGAGTCTGTCAGCGCCTTCGGGCACCCGAGAGAAACGAAACCGATCTTCGGGGTGAGGGAAGATGGCGGCGCCGCCGATTCGAGGGTCGACGCTGCCATCAGCGCGTGGGTGGCACGATCGCCGCCAAGCCCGGGAAGAGCGACGCCTGCTTGCCCAACTGCTCTTGCATCTGCAAGAACATCTGGCGCGACTGATCGAGGTAGTTGCCCATCAAGCCTTGCACTCCCGGTGCCTGGCTGCTCAGAAAATTGGTCCACATGTCGGGACTCAGCGTTGCCGGATCGAAGACTCCCTTGGCCTGCTCAGCGAGCCGGGCCTGGATGTCGGTGAACGTCTGCAGGTTCTTCTCCAGGTAGGAGCCCATCATCCCCTGCATCGTGTGGCCGTAGAAACGGATGATCTGCGACAGCATCTGGGTCGAGAAGATCGGCACCCCGCCGGTTTCTTCTTCGAGAATGATTTGCAGCAGGATGCTGCGCGTCAGGTCTTCACCGGTCTTGGCGTCGCGCACGACGAACGGCGCCGCGCCCAGCACCATCTGCTTCACATCCGCCAAGGTGATGTAGCTGCTGGTCTGCGTGTCGTAGAGACGTCGATTCGGATATTTTTTCAGGATCCGAATGCCTTTATCGGGTGCGTCCTCGGCGGAACCGCTTTCGGCCGGCGCCTTGGCCTTCGCGTCGCGGCGAGACTGAACCATGCAACCACCTCCTATGCCTCGCCACGCGGGTGGCGCGAAAAATATTCTAGGAGCGTGGCTTGTCGCGCCGCGAGGGGTTTACCCGCCGTGGCGGTTGCACCCAGCCATCACCGATTTTCTCCACGGCCGGGAAAGCCGTGGTAGGCGCGATTGGACTCGAACCAACGACCCCCACCATGTCAAGGTGGTGCTCTAACCAGCTGAGCTACGCGCCTGAATTTACGAGGGCCGCAGTGTAGCAGCGGCCGGCCGATCACTTGCGCCGCGCGACGCCGCACACCGGAGATTTTGGCCACCTGCCCGAGCACCGCTCCCAAGCGAGATGCGTTCGCCACTTCCACCGTGAACGTCATCCAGGCAACGCCGCTGCCCTTCGACGTTTCGCTGCGCACGCCGACGACGTTCATCTTTTCCTTCGCGAACACTTCCGAGATGTCGCGCAACAGGCCTTGCCGGTCAACCGCTTCGACGGCCACATCGACTGGATACGCCTGCCCCGCCTCGGCGGATGTGGCGCCCCACGCCACGGGAATCGTGCGCTGCGGGCTGCGCGCGAGCATTTCGCGGTAGTTGCTGCAAGTGGTGCGATGGATCGCGACGCCCTTGCCGCGCGTCACGTATCCGCCGATGGCATCGGGCGGCGCCGGCCGGCAGCAGCGCGCCAGGGTCGTCAGCAGCGACTCCACACCCACCACGAGTACGCCGCCCTTCGAATCCCGGGCGTCGGCGTGAGGCCGCTTCAGCGTCAGTGCCTCGTCGTCGGCAACGCTGGTCTGCGTGGCGGGCCGCAACAAAGTCTCGATGTTGCGAATCGAGAACTCGTCCTTGCCGATCACCTCGAACAAGGCATCGGCGTTGCGAAATCCCAGTCGACTGGCCAGGTCGTCGAGCTTGGTGGAAGTCTTGCCTTCGCGCTGCAGCAGTTTTTCCACCTGCTCGCGGCCTCGCGCTACCGTGTGGCGCTGCGCCAATGCGTTGAACCAGGCACGCGCCTTGGCCTTGGACCGTGCCGACTTCAAATAGCCCAGTTCACCGTTGAGCCAGTCCAGCGACGGGCCCCCGTCCTTGGCCGCGACCACCTCGACGGTCTGCCCATTGAGCAGCACAGTGTTGAGCGGCACCATCGCGCCATCGACTCTCGCGCCGCGGCAGCGATGGCCCAGATCGCTGTGCACGGCGTAGGCGAAGTCGATCGGCGTCGCGCCCGCGGGCAACTCGACCACGTTCGCCGCGGGGGTGAAGACATAGATCCGGTCATCCGCCGCGCCGCCACCGGCAGCTTCCTGCCCAACAAAGTCTCGCTCCCAGGCGAGCAACTGGCGCAGCACGGCCTTGCGTGCCTGTTCCACCTTGGCGCTCAATTCCGCATCGGCACTGGCACCCGCATAGCCCTTTACGCCGGCTTCCTTGTACGCCCAATGGGCTGCCACGCCGTGCTCGGCGCGTTCATGCATGTCGCGCGTGCGAATCTGGATTTCGACGGTGCGCCCCTGGGCCTCGCGCACCACCGTGTGCAAGGACTGGTAGCCGTTCGCCTTGGGCTTGGCAATGTAGTCGTCGAACTCGCCAGCCACGCTGGCGTAGCGCTGCTGCACACGCGCCAGGGCGGAATAACAATCGGCCACGCTGGCGACGATCACACGCACCGCTCTCACATCCAGCACGGCGTCGAAGGCCAGTCCCTTGCCCTGCATTTTTTTCCAGATGCTGTACAGGTGCTTGGGCCGGCCCGTGACCTCGGCGCGCACGCCGTGCCCGGCCAGGTCGGCCTGCAGTTGCGCGCGGAACGCCTCGACCTCGTGCTCGCGCTCGATGCGCTTTTGCTCGAGCAATCGAGACACCGTGTGGTACGCGTCGGGCTCGAGAAAACGAAACGACAGGTCCTCGATTTCCCACTTCAATTGCCAGATGCCCAGCCGGTTCGCGAGCGGCGCGAACACTTGCAGCGACTCGGCGGCCAGTGCTCGCGGGCAGGGCCGCTTGCTCGCCGCGAAGTAGCGCAGCGTTTGCAGGCGGGACGCCAGGCGCAGCAGCACCACGCGCAGATCGCGCGAAAACGCGAGCAGCATCTTGCGCACGCGTTCGGTTTGCAGCATGCGGCGCTCGGCCTCGACTTTGGCGTCGCGGGCGGAACGCAGGATCAGCACGAGCTTTCGCGTATGCCCGACGAGCGAGCCGAAGGTCTCGCCGAAGGCCCGGCCGATCGCTTCTTCGGGTTTGCTCAGGTGGTCTGCAGCGTAGGTCAGGTAGACGGTCGCGCGCAATGCCGGCGAAGCGCCGATGCCGCCCAGAATGTCGGCCACCGCGTCGGCGTGGGCGGTCGTGTCTTCCCCGCTTTCCAGCAGGTGGCCACGCAGCAGCGGTTCGGCGAACGTGCGTGCGCGCTGCACGATCGTGCGATCTTCAGCATCGCTGCCCTGCACCGCTTCGCTGAGCTGGACGATCGGGGCGACCGGCGCGGACGGTCGGTCCACCTCGGCCCGCGCGCTGGCGAGCGCACCCGTCTTCATGGCGACAACAGGAACCTTTTGACGGCTTCTATTTGATCGGCCGCCACCAGCGTCGGGGCGTGACCCACGCCTTCGAACTCGCGCAACGTCGCCTTCGGCCCGCGCTGCGTCATCGCCTGCGCTGTCTCGTGGCTCAGCAGGTCCGAGTCGGCACCACGCAGCAGCAGGGTTGGGCAAGCGATCGCGTCATAGCTGCGCCACAGCTGCACCTGCCCTGCCTCGGCGGCCTGTGGCGTCACCGCACGAAACGGCAACGCGATGTTCGGGTCGTAGTGCGGTTTGAAGCCTGAGCCGTCCGGGCGCAGCATCGGGCGCGTCAGCTCCAGCCACTGCGCTTCAGTGTGCGGGCCGAAGCCCTCGGAGATGCTCAGCATATAGGCCGCTGCCTCTTCCACGCTGTCCCACCGCAGGGGGAGTCCGAGGTAGGCACCGATGCGCTGCAGCGCCTGCACCTGGATCGTCGGGCCCACGTCGTTGAGCACCAGGCGCCGAACCGGAGAGTTGGCGAGAGACGCCATGCCAATACCGATCAGCCCGCCCATCGACGTGCCTACCCAATGCAGCGTCTGCGCGTTCAGGCGTGCCAGCAGCGTCACCATGTCGGAAACGTAGGACACGATCTGGTAGCCCATCGGATCGGCCAGCCAGTCGGACTGGCCGCGCCCGGCGACGTCGGGGCAGACCACTCGGTAGTGCTGGCACATGGTGCGAGCCAGGGTATCGAAGTCGCGGCCCTGGCGTGTCAGGCCGTGCACGCAAACCAGCACCTTCGGGTTTGCCGCATCGCCCCACTCCCAATAGGCCAGCTGGTGCAGGCCACGCGTGTCGAGGCATTGAACGTGGTGCAGGCGCGGTTCGGTCATGGCGGGTCGCTGAAGGAGTGCGGCGGGTCTCGGATAATCGATGCTAAGCCAACTACATCGAGGACTCGAATGCTCAAGGGAAAAACCGCGCTCGTCACAGGATCGACCAGCGGCATCGGGCTGGGCATCGCCTGCCAGCTCGCCGCACAAGGCGCGAACATCGTGCTCAATGGCTTCGGCGACGTTGCCTCGGCGCAGCGCGCGATTGGCGACCTCGGGGTGCGTCACAGCTACCACGACGCCGACATGAGCCAGCCGGCGCAGATCGAGGCCCTGATGGCGCATGCGGCGCGCGAATTCGGCGTTATCGACATCCTCGTCAACAACGCCGGCATCCAGCATGTGGCGAGCGTCGAAGATTTCCCGACCGAGCGCTGGGACGCCATCATCGCGATCAACCTGTCCTCCGCGTTTCACACGACACGCCTGGCGCTGCCGGCGATGAAAGCGCGGCGCTGGGGCCGGGTGATCAACGTCGCGTCGACCCACGGGCTGGTGGCGTCGGCGCAAAAGTCGGCCTATGTCGCGGCGAAGCACGGCATTGTTGGCTTCACAAAGTCGATTGCGCTCGAAGCGGCGACGACCGGAGTGACCGTCAATGCCATCTGCCCGGGCTGGGTATTGACCCCACTGGTGCAAAAGCAGGTGGATGCACGAGCTGCCAAAGACGGCGTCGACGACGCACAGGCCAAGCGCCTGTTGCTGGCCGAAAAACAACCATCATTGCAATTCACGACGCCGCAGCAATTGGGCGACTTGGCGGTGTTCATGTGCTCGCCAGCCGCCGACAACGTGAACGGTGTGGCCTGGGCGGTCGACGGCGGTTGGACGGCGCAGTAGCTGACCTGACTGACGCAGCGCCTGGACGGCGCAAGACCGTCCCACAGGTACCGGCCGCGTATGCGACGCCCGTGGCGGCGCCGTCCCTTTCGACGCGCAGCGCTCTTTCTGGTCGGTGACATGCATCACGGAAAGACTTGTAACTGCGGGTCAGAAGCCCTCAATGCACCTTACAAACCTACCGAGAATGTCGCTGTTACATATTCGGAGCCTTCCCATGTCGACATCGCCCACCCCCCGCGCGGACCGCATCGTCGTCGTCGATGACGACGCGCGAATTCGGGATCTGCTGCGCCGCTACCTGACTCAGGAAGGCTTCGAGGTCCTGCTCGCGGAAGATTCCAAGGCACTGAACCGCGTGCTGACGCGCGAGACGGTGAATCTGATCGTGCTCGACCTGATGCTGCCCGGTGAAGATGGCTTGTCGATCTGCCGGCGCCTGCGCGCAGCGAACGATCTGACCCCGATCATCATGCTCACCGCCAAGGTGGAAGACGTGGATCGCATCGTCGGCCTCGAAGTCGGCGCCGACGACTACCTGCCCAAACCCTTCAACCCGCGCGAACTGCTGGCCCGCATCCACGCCGTGCTGCGCCGCCGCCCCACGCTGGAAGCGCCCGGCGCTCCGGCCAAGGATGCGCAAAACGTGACCTTTGGGCCGTTCGAATTCGACCTCACGCTGCGCCGCTTGTCCAAGGACGGCGAACAAATCGCGCTCACGACCGGCGAGTTCTCGATGCTCAAGGCGCTGGTCCGGCACCCGCGCCAGCCCTTGTCTCGGGACAAACTCGCCCAGCTCGCGCGCGGCCGCGAGTTCGAGCCCTTCGATCGCAGCCTGGACGTGCAGATCTCGCGCCTGCGCAAGATGATCGAACCCGACCCCACCCAGCCGCGCTACATCCAGACGGTTTGGGGTGTGGGCTACGTGTTCGTGCCCGATGGCGCGTCCTGAGACCGCGAGCGCGCCGCCACCGTCACTGCTGCTTCGTCGCACAATGCGCGAAATCTGCGCAGGTTGAATGCCCAGCGCAACTTCCATGTTGGCCATCGCTGCCGCGCCCGGCGGCCTTCAGACCATGACGAAGAAGCTCGTCGCGCTGAGCCTGTTCTGGCGCACGTTCTTCCTGTTGGCACTGCTGCTCGCCGGCGGCGTGTTCGCCTGGGTGCAGACCTTTCGGGCGCTCGAATTCGAGCCGCGCGCGGTCCAGGCCGCGCAACAGATCGCCAGCCTCGTGAACCTGGCGCGCGCCGCGCTGCGGGCCAGCGACGGCATCAACCGCGTTGCAGTCGTCAAGAGCATGGCGAATCAAAAATCGGTGCGCCTGGCGCCGCGCGAGCCCAACGACCAATGGGTGCCGTACGAGGTGGACCGGTTCACCATCGCGATCGGCCAGGGCCTGCGCTCGCAGCTCGGGCCCGACACCTTGGTCGCGAGTTCGGTGAACGGCGTGCCCGGGCTTTGGGTCGGTTTTTCGATCGAAACCGATCCCTATTGGCTGCAAACCGACAAGTCCAGCGTCGCGCCGATCGCCGCGAGCACGCTGTCGCTGTGGGTCGGCATTGCGCTGCTCGCAACGATTTTCGGCTCGGCAATGATCGCGCGCCTGATCAACCAGCCGCTGCGCGACCTGTCGTTCGCGGCAAGCCGCATTCGCGAAGGCGAGTTCGATTCGCGCCTTGACGAGACCACGCTGACGAGCGAGATCCGCCAGGTCAATATGGGCTTCAACCGCATGGCGCGCGAGCTCGCCAAGGTGGAGGCCGACCGTGCCGTGATGCTTGCCGGCATTTCCCACGACCTGCGTACGCCGCTGGCGCGGCTGCGGCTGGAAACGGAGATGAGCGTTCAGGACGAAGAAGCCAAGCGCAACATGGCGCTGGACATCGACCAGTTAGATGCCATCATCGACAAGTTCATGGACTACGCGCGGCCCGGCGAGGTGCGTCTCGTGCCGGTGGACCTCGGCGGACTGGTCGAGCGCGAAGTGGCGGCGTTTCGCGACCCGACGCAAATTCAGATCGGTTCGCGTGTGCCGATTGACACCAGGGTGATGGCGGACGGCATCGAGCTCGGCCGGGTGCTGCAAAACCTGTTCGAGAACGCCCGCCGCTATGGCCGCAGCGCCAGCACGGGCATCGCTCGCGTGCTCGTGAGCTGCGCGCGCACCGGGCCGTGGGTGATCCTCAGCGTGCGCGATTTCGGCGAAGGCGTCGACCCGGCCAAGCTCGGCCAGCTCGCGACACCGTTTTTTCGCGGCGATACCGCCCGAACCGCAGCCACTGGCGCCGGGCTGGGGCTGGCGATCGTCGACAAGGCGATCCAGCGCATGGGCGGGACCTTCGAGCTGAGCAATGCCGATGACGGCGGCCTGCTCGTCGTGATGCGGCTGAAGCGCGCGGACTGATCGGCGCTTGCGGCTCGGGCGGGTTCAGGCCAAGATTCAGGCCCGAAGCAACAGGCACACCGCACTCGCCTCGATCGCCTCGCCGCGACCCACCGCGCCCAAGCCCTCGGCCGTCTTCGCCTTCACGCTGACCTGCGCCACGTCCACAAGCAGCGCTTGCGCCAGCCGCTGGCGCATCGCGGCGATGTGCGGCGCCATGCGTGGCGCCTGGGCGATCACGGTGCTGTCGACGTTTCCGATCTGCCAACCTTCGGCGCGCACACGCCGTGCGCCTTCCGCGAGCAGCGCCAGCGAGTCGGCGCCCTTGAATTGCGGATCGGTGTCCGGAAAATGACGCCCGATGTCGCCCATCGACGCGGCACCGAACAACGCATCGGTGATCGCATGGCAAAGCGCGTCAGCATCGGAGTGGCCGAGCAAGCCGTGCGTATGGGGAATCTGGACCCCGCCCAGCACCAAGGGGCGGTCCTTGACCAGGACGTGAATGTCCCAACCTTGGCCGATTCGAATCGTGGGAGTTGTCATCGCGATTCCTCGGCGAGGTTGGTGCGATTCGGTGCAAGGCGCGACGAGGCCGCGCTCAGCAAACGGTCCGCGAGTTCCAAGTCCTCGGGCCAGGTGACCTTGATGTTTTCCACCGAACCCCGCACCAGCTTGGGTGCAAAGCCCGCTGCTTCGACCGCACTGGCTTCGTCGGTGACTGCCGCGCCGGATACCGCGAGTGCATCGCGCAGCATGCCAAGGCGAAACATCTGCGGCGTTTGAGCGGTCCACTTGTCACTTCGCGTCAAGGTTGCCGCAACACGCCCTGCACTTTCCTGCTTCAAGGTATCGGCCACCGGCATCGCGAGCAGGCCGCCCACGGCGTCATCAACACACGCGCCGATCAAACGATCCACCCACTCAGGCCGCAGCAGGCAGCGGGCAGCGTCGTGCACGAGCACCCAATCACGATCGCGCGCGCCCCGCGCCACTAACTCTTCAAACCGTTGCCGACGCTGGCGGCACGCGTCGCTCCGCCGCAGCGCGCGACCCATCCCTTGAATTCCGGGCAATGGGTTTCGAACATGTCGTCGCCCGCGCTCACCACCACCAGAACCTCGGTCAGTCGACGCACCTGGGCCAGCGCTCGCAAGCTGTGGTCCACCACACTGCGTCCCGCCAATTGCGCATATTGTTTGGGGGCGGACAGTCCGGCTCGCTCACCGACTCCCGCGCACGGCACCAGCGCGAACAGGCGTACAACGCTTGTATCGACTTCGCGATCTTCGGAGGGCGGGGCCAGGGGCATCGAGGCGCGAATTCTATAATTCCGCGCCAATTCGCCCCGGGATGATGTTCCGCGGGGCGAGTTTGCTTTTGTGGCGCGCCCTCTCGATTCGCTTCTCGCCCCGTTTCACACACGCATGCAACTCCCGCGACTTGCGCCCGGCAAGCGGTTCAACCTCCCCCGCCCCTGTGGCTCTGCCGACGCGCTGCTGCTTGCGCGTTTCGCCGAGACGCGCAAGGCCGACGCGTCGATGTCGGTCATCGTTTGCGCCGAGCCCGCCGATACGCAGCGCCTCGAAGCCGAACTCCCCTTCTTCGCTCCCGAGCTTCGCGTCGCCGTGTTTCCCGACTGGGAGACCCTGCCGTACGACAACTTTTCGCCGCACCAGGACCTGATTTCGGAGCGCCTGGCGACGCTGTGGCGAATTCGGCAAGGCGATGTCGACGTGGTGCTGCTGCCCGCGTCCACCGCCCTCGTGCGCCTGGCCCCGCCGAGCTTCATGGCGGGCTACACGTTTCATTTCAAACAGAAGCAACGCCTGGACGAAGCCGCGCTGAAAGCTCAGCTGACGCTTGCCGGCTACACCCATGTGAGCCAGGTCGTTTCACCCGGTGAATACGCGGTTCGAGGCGGCCTGATCGATCTGTTCCCGATGGGCTCAAGCGTGCCGTACCGCGTCGACCTGTTCGGCGACGAGATCGATTCGATCCGCACCTTCGATCCGGACACGCAGCGCAGCCTGTACCCGGTGCCCGAAGTTCGGCTTCTGCCCGGACGCGAATTCCCAATGGACGAATCGGCACGCAACGCGTTTCGCGGGCGCTGGCGCGAACGCCTGGAAGGCGACCCGAGCAAGGCGAGGATCTACAAGGACATCGGCGTCGGCATCGCGAGTGCCGGCATCGAGTACTACCTGCCCTTGTTCTTCTCGGCCACGGCGACATTTTTCGACTACCTCGCGCCGTCCGCTGCGATCGTGCTGCACGGCGAAATCGACGCCGCGCTGAACCGCTTCTGGGTCGATACGCGCGAGCGCCACAAGTTCTTCCAGGCCGACCGCGAGCGCCCTGTGCTTCCGCCGGAAGACATCTTTCTCAAGCCTGAAGCCTGGTTTGCGCTGGTCGGTGGATTTGCGACCCTCGCGGTTCGCGGCGCGGCGCGTGGCGCCCCAGACAAGAACCCCGGCATCGCTGCCGCCGCGGATGACAGTGCCGACGGCGTCTGGGCCAAGCCCCTGCCCGACCTGAGCGTCGACCGCGGCGCCCCCGAGCCCCTGAAAAGACTTCAGGCGCACTTGAGTGCCACACGGCACCGGGTGTTGATCGTCGGTGAAAGCACCGGGCGCCGCGAAACGCTGCTGGAGTTGCTGCGCGACAACCGCATCGAGCCGCCGAGCGTCGGTTCGCTTGCCGAGTTTCTGGCCGGCAACGAGCACTTCGCGATCGCCGTCGCGCCATTGGCGGAAGGCTTCTTCTGGGATGAGCCAGACACCGGCACCGCGCTCGAGTTCATCACCGAAACCGAGCTCTTCGCGAACCGCCCCGCCGCGCGGCGCAGGCGCAAGCAAGAGCAGGTCAGCGACGTCAACGCGCTGATCAAGGACCTGTCGGAGCTCAAGGTCGGCGACCCCGTCGTTCATGTCAATCACGGCATCGGCCGCTACGTGGGGCTGAAGAACATCGCGCTCGGCGACGATGGCGAGCCTGGCGAATTCCTGCACCTCGAATACGCCGACAAGGCAGTGCTCTATGTGCCGGTGGCGCAGTTGCACCTGATCGCGCGCTATACGGGGGTCAGCGCGGAAGAAGCGCCGCTGCACCGGCTCGGTTCGGGCCAATGGGAAAAGGCCAAGCGCAAGGCTGCCGAACAGGTGCGCGACACCGCCGCCGAACTGCTGAACCTGTATGCGCGGCGCTCGGCACGCGAAGGCCATGCCTTCCGCTTCGCGCCGCACGACTACGAAGCCTTCGCCGCAAGTTTCGGCTTCGAAGAAACCGCCGATCAGACCGCGGCAATCCACGCTGTGATCCAGGACATGGTCTCGCCCAAGCCGATGGACCGGTTGGTGTGCGGCGATGTCGGCTTCGGCAAGACGGAAGTGGCGCTGCGCGCTGCCTTCGTCGCCGTGACCGGCGGCAAACAGGTTGCGATCCTCGCGCCGACAACGCTGCTCGCCGAGCAGCATTTCCAGAACATCTCAGACCGCTTCGGCAAGTGGCCGGTCAAGGTGGCCGAGTTGTCGCGCTTTCGCTCCACCAAGGAAATCAAGGCCGCTCTCGAAGGCATGGCCGACGGCACGATCGACATCGTCGTCGGCACGCACAAGCTGCTCAGCCAGGACATCCACTTCAAGCGCCTCGGGCTGCTGGTGATCGACGAGGAACACCGCTTCGGCGTGCGCCACAAGGAGGCGATCAAGGCGATGCGCGCCGAAGTCGACGTGCTCACGCTGACCGCGACGCCGATTCCGCGTACCCTGGGCATGGCGCTCGAAGGCCTGCGCGACCTTTCGGTGATCGCCACCGCGCCGCAACGCCGCTTGGCGATCAAGACCTTCGTCCGCAACGAAGGCAGCAGCGTGATCCGCGAAGCGGTGATGCGCGAACTCAAGCGCGGCGGGCAAATCTATTTTCTGCACAACGAAGTGGAGACGATCCAGGCGCGCCACGACAAGCTCGCCGAACTCCTGCCCGAAGCACGCATCGCCATCGCCCACGGCCAGATGCCCGAGCGCGAACTCGAGCGCGTGATGCGGGATTTCGTGGCACAGCGCCACAACCTGCTGCTGTGCTCGACGATCATCGAAACCGGCATCGATGTGCCCAGCGCCAACACCATCGTCATCAGCCGTGCCGACAAGTTCGGCCTCGCGCAACTGCACCAGCTGCGCGGCCGCGTCGGGCGCTCGCACCACCAGGCCTACGCCTACCTGCTCGTGCCCGACATCGAAGGCCTGCCGCGCGGCGCGGCGCAGCGACTCGATGCAATCCAGGCGATGGAAGAGCTGGGCTCGGGCTTCTACCTTGCGATGCACGATCTGGAAATCCGCGGCGCCGGCGAGGTGCTCGGCGAAAACCAGAGTGGCAACATGATGGAGGTGGGCTTCCAGCTCTACAACGACATGCTGTCCGAGGCGGTGCGCTCGCTGAAGGCGGGACGCGAGCCCGATCTGCTCTCCCCCCTCTCAGCCACGACCGAAATCAACCTCCACGCCCCCGCCCTGCTGCCCGACAGCTACTGCGGCGACGTGCACACGCGGCTCAACCTGTACAAGCGCCTGGCCACGGTCGACAAACCCGAGCAGATCGACGCGTTGCTGGAAGAAATCACCGACCGCTTCGGCAAGCTCCCGCCGCAAGGCCAGACCCTGTTCGACGTGCACCGCCTGCGCGTGCTCGCCAAGCCCTACGGCGTGAGCAAGATCGACGCCGCGGCGAAACTGATGGTCATCAGCTTCCGGGCAGGCGCGCCGGTGGACGCGCAGCGCATCATCGAACTCGTGCAGAAGAACCGCCACATCAAGCTCGCCGGCAATCACAAGCTGCGCATCGAGCGCGATACGCCGTCGCCGAAGGAACGGGCGCAGTTGATTCGCGATGTGCTCAGGTCGCTGGGCACACCGGCCTTGGTGGCGGCCTGAGGAGCGGCCAGGCCTCGAGTGAAGCCAGGGCTTGGCGCCGCTCCCTCAGGGCGGCAGAATCAGCTTGCGCTGCGTCGGAAACAGGCTCCAGCCATACCGCTGCTGGACAAAGCCCCACAGACCCTGCTTGAACACCAGGGTCACGACGATCGCGAGCAGCCCCAGCCCCAGCAGGTACCAGGTGCCGTAGTCGCTGAAGAACTTGTTCAGGGCCCAGAAGATCAGCGCACCGACGATCGGCCCTTCAATGCGGCCGATGCCGCCGATCACAACCATGAAGATCGCGAATGCGGTCCAATTGACGCTGAATGCCGCATCCGGGCTGATGCGCAGGTTGCCCAGGAAATACAGCGCGCCGGCCAGGCCGCAACCGAAAGCCGCGACGACGTAGACGGCGAGCTTCATCGATCCGACCGGGATGCCCTGCGACTCGGCGGCGACTTCGTTGTCGCGAATGGCCAGCAGCGCCAGGCCACTCTTGCTGCGCAGGAACAAGTAGACGAGCGCGACGGCAGCGACGACGCACAGCAACGCCATCCAGTAGGTGGCGTTCTCGCGCGTCGCCCTCTCGATCCCGCGCAACGCCGTCAGGCTCGTTCCGGAACCGCCGCCCACCGCCGACACGTTCGCGAAACTGAGGCGAAACACCTCGGCGATGACCCAGGTGCCGATCGCGAAATAGCCGCCCTGCAAGCGAAACGCGACGTAGGACACCGGAACCGCGATCAGTGCCGCGGCAATCGCGCCGAGCGGCACCGCGACGAACGGGTTCACGCCGCCAAAGTTGCCGAGCATCAGCATCACGTAGCCACCGAAACCGAAGAAGGCCTGCTGGCCGATCGACACCATGCCACCATACCCGGCGAGCAGGTTCCACATCATTGCGAAGATCAAGTAGCACGCGATCTCGACGAACTCGCGCATCCACGCTGAGCGGCTGGCCTGCGGCGCCCACAGCGGCAGACTCGCCGCGAGCAGCACGAGCGCGATGCTCACGCCCAACGCGATTCGGCTGCCGCGTGTGCTGCGTTGAACTTGCGCGGCCATGCTCAGCCCCTTGTCTTCGGAAACAAGCCCTGCGGCCGCACCACCAGAATCACCAGGAACACGATGTGGCCGAACCAGATGCCCCAGCCCGGGTCGATGCGAAAGCCGATCTGTTGCGTGATGCCCAGCAACAGCGCACCGACCAGCGTTCCCCAGAACGAGCCCATGCCGCCGATGATCACGGCTTCGAACGCGAACAGCAGCAGCAGTGGGCCGTCGGCCGGCGACACCGTCGTGCGCATGCCTTGCAGCACGCCGGCCACGGCGATCAGCACGAAGGCGATGGCCGTGGCCAGGGCGTAGACCAGGTTCGAATTCAGGCCCATCAGCTCGGCGATTTCCTTGTCATCCGAGACGGCGCGGAACGACCGGCCAAGTGCCGTGGAAGTGAACAGCCATTGCAGCCCTGCCGTGGCCGCAAGCGCGAGGCCAAAGATGAGCAGCGGCAACACGCCGATGGCCATGCCTCCCGGCAAGGCCAGGCTTTGCGTATTCAGGCCTTCGGTTTCGATGGAGCGCGGGTCGGCGGAGAACAGCTCGAGCAACAGGTTCTGGATGACGATCGACAGACCGAAGGTCACGACCAGCGACGGCAAAGGATCCTTGCCCAAGGTTCCGTTGAGCACGTAGCGTTGCAGTGCATACCCGAAAGCGAACGCGAGCGGTAGCAAGGCGAGCGCTACCGCGGTGGCTGCTGCGCCAGTGAGCGCAATCCCGGCAATCGCAGCGAACGCGCCAAGGATGATGAAATCGCCCTGCGCCGTGTTCGTCAAGCGCATCACGCCGAACATCAGCGACTGGCCAAGGGCAAACAGGCAGTACAGGCCACCGAGCAGAACGCCTTGAACGAGGGTCTCGAACATGCGCGTTCTCGCTTCGCCCCGATCAAACGCCGAAGTAGGCCTGCGAAATCTGCGCGCGCGTCAGCTCGTCCGGTTTGCCTTGCAGCGACACCCGGCCTTCCTGAAAGCAGTAGACCCGCTGCGACACGCGCATCGCCACCGCGATGTCCTGCTCGACGATTGCCACGCTCATGCCTTCGGCACAGATCGCCGGCAGCGCGTCGTAGATTTCCTTGATGACGATGGGCGCCAGGCCCAGGCTCAGTTCGTCGCACAGCAGCAAGGTCGGGTTGCTCATCAGCGCACGGCCGATCGCCACCATTTGCTGCTGACCGCCAGACAGCGCCGTCGCCGGGGTTGCGCGCTTGTGTTCAAGCATGGGAAACAACTTGTACAGGCGCTGCAGATTCCACGGCCCGCTGCGCCGGGCGCTCGCGCCCATCAGCAGGTTCTCTTGCACCGACAGGCTGGGAAATAGACGCCGGCCTTCCGGAACGAGCGCGATGCCGCGCTTGACGATGTTGCCTGGAGGCAGTGTGCCGATGTCCTCGCCCTTGAACTGAATCTGCGCCGGCGCCGCCTTCACCAAGCCGACGATGCAGTTCATGAACGTGCTCTTGCCCGCGCCGTTGGCGCCGATGATCGCGACCGTCTCTCCCTCGGAGACTACGAAATCGACGCCGAACAGCGCCTGGGCGTCACCGTAGAACGCCGTGAGGCCTTGGGTCCGAAGCAAAGGTGTTGCCACGCGATCAAACTTCCATGCCCATGTAGACGCGTTGCACTTGCGGATCGTCCATCACCGCGCGCGGCGCTGCTTCCGCGAGCTTCTGGCCGAAGTTGATGACGCACAGGCGGTCGGCAATGGCCAGCAACGCGTGCACCACGTGTTCGATCCAGATCATCGTCACGCCCTGCGCCTTGATGCGTTTCAATTCGTCGACGAGCACGGCAGCTTCGTGCTCGGTCAGGCCCCCGGCGATTTCGTCGAGCAGCAGCAGTTTCGGTCGTGTCGCCAGCGCACGCGCCAGTTCCAGGCGTTTGCGGTTCAGCAGCGTCAGGCCACCGGCGCGCTGGTTGGCGTGCCGCAGCAGACCGGTCGCCTGCAGCACCTCGTGGGCGGTGTCCCAGGCTTCATGTTCACGCTGCCCGCCGCCGAAACACGCCGCGGTGACGAGGTTCTCGAACACCGTCATGTGGCCGAACGGTTGCGGAACCTGGTAACTGCGGCCGATGCCGGCGCGGCAGCGCTGATGCGGTTTCAGCGCCGTGATGTCCTGCCCTTCGTAGTGCACGCTGCCGGCGTCGCAGCGCACGTCGCCGGAGATCAGGTTGAACAGCGTCGTCTTGCCCGCGCCGTTGGGGCCGAGGATGCCCAGCGTTTCGCCCGACTCGACGGCGAGCGAAACGGCGTCGATGACCTTCAGCGCCCCGTAGGACTTGACGACGCCCTGCAAAACCAACAAGGGCAAGGGATCACTCGATCAACTTGATCGCGCCACCGGTCGGAATGTTCTTCGCCGCCTCGTTGTTGACGATGCTCAGCTCGACCTTGTACTTCGTGCCCTTGTTCCATTGGCCGAGCACGAGCGGGGTCTTGCTGACGTTCTTGAACGGGCCTTGACCACCCCATTTGACGGAGCCGACCACCGTGTTCATCGAAGTCGCCGCCACAGCGTCGCGCACATCCTTCGCGGCGACGCTCTTGCTGCGTTTCAGCGAATCGGCGGCCACTTCGAACAGCGCATGGGCAAAACCGATCGGCTGGGTCCATTGCTTCTTGGCGCCGGCCTCGTACGCATCGGCCAGGGCTTTCGCGCTTTGTTTGGTGAGCGACGACGTGAACGGGTGCGACGGGCTCCACCACACTTCCGTCGTCAGGCCGTAGCCCAGGTCGCCGAGCGCCTCGATCGCACCGGGGAACAGCAGCGCCTTGCCCAGCGTGATGACCTTGGGTTTGAAGCCCTGCTGCTTGGCTTGGGTGAGGAAGGTCTTCGCGTCGGGCGGTATCACGACGCCGGTGACGATGTCCACGCCCTCTTTCTTGAACGCAGCGATCTGCGCCGAGAAATCCTGCGTGCCGTTCTGGAAGCGCCCCGGATCGGTGAGCGTGAAGCCCATCGCCGAGAGCGGCTTGGGAAACCCAAGTTCCTTGTCGCCCCAGGCGTTGCCGTCGCCGTCGTTGGGGAACAGGCCACCGACACGTCTGTTCGTCTGCACGCTCTTCCACGCGTTCGTGAAATTGCCGATCACGTCTTCCAGGCCCCAGAAAAAGTGGTAGGTCCAGTTGAAGCCCTTGGCCGGATCGCCCTTGCGGCCGAAGAACCAGGGTTGCCATGGCACGACGGAGCTGATGCAGGGAATTTCGTTCAGCTCACAGGCGTCGCTCACCGGGTTCGCGGTCTCCGGCGTTCCAGCGGTGAGCACGAGGGCGACCTTGTCTTTCAGGATCAAATCGTTCGCCACTTCACCGGCGCGGTTTGGATTGGACTGGCTGTCCTTCAGGAGAATCTGCACGTCGTACTTCTTGCCGCCGATCGTCAGCCCCTCCTTGAACGCGCTTTTCATCTGGTCGATGACCCACTTGTCGGCTTCACCGAACGGCGCGAGTGGTCCGGTCTGCGGCGAGACGTAGCCGATCTTCACGGTGTCTGCAGCCCACAGCAGCGGTGTGGCCGAAGCGGTGGCGTATGCGGCTGTGCTTTGCACGAAGTCGCGGCGGGATAGAGTCATGGTCTGTCTCCTTGGGTGTGGGGTGGGAACGGGGTCGGGACGCGTCAGATCGGCCGGGTGCCGTCGAATGCGCATTGCAGCAACTCGCGAATCGCGCCTCGTTCGAGCGGCCTGGGGTTCGGGTACTGATTCTGTACTGCCAGGTCTGCCGCCCGGTCCAGGTCGTCGGCGCGCATTCCGATGTCTCGCAGCGCGGTCGGTGCGCCATGGCGCTTCGCGAGATCGAACACGCCCGCCGCAGCGCTTGGCGCTCCCAGCGCCCGCGCGACGCGTTGCATTGCCGGCACGGCGTGCGCCGCGTTGTAGGCCAAGGCATGCGGCAAGATCACGGTGTGCACCTCGGCGTGCGGCAGGTCGAGGCTGCCGCCCAGCGTGTGGCACAGCTTGTGGTGCAGGCCCATCGCCACGGCGCCGAGAACCGTGCCACACAGCCACGCGCCGTAGAGTGCGTCGGAACGTGCCTGCAGGCTGCGGCTGTCGGAACACAACGCGGGCAGCGCCGCGGCGATCGCGCGAATGCCCTCCTCCGCGAGCATCGCGACGATCGGATTGGCGTCGTGCGCGTACAGGCCTTCGGCGGCGTGTGCCACGGCGTTCAGGCTGCTGGTCACAGTCATGCCGATCGGCAGTGTCAGCGTCAGTTCGGGGTCGTAGATCACCGTTCTGGGCAGCACGCGAGCGTCGCGCCCCGTTTTCTTGACGCCGCCTTCGGTGAGGCCGTAGATCGTCGTCATCTCGCTTCCGGCGTAGGTGGTGGGGATCGCGACGATGGGTAGGCCCGAGTCGAGCGCGATGGCCTTGCCCAGGCCTGTGGTCGAGCCGCCGCCGATCGCCACCGCGCAGTCGGCGTTCAAGCGCTGCGCCTCGATTCGCGCCTCGCGTGCCGCCTCCATCGGCACATGCATCGCGGCCTTGGCGAAGATGCCCGCCGCGCGTGCGCCCAGCATCTCGGCAACCCGCCGCGCGGAATCGGCCTGCTCGGGCGTCGACAGCACCAGCGTGCGCTTGGCGCCCAGCAATTCGATCTCGCGCCCCAATTGCGCCAGCGAACCCGCGCCAAACACGACACGCTGCGCATGGGCGGTGTAGATGAAGGCATTCATGCGCAGGGACGCCGGGGCGCTTCAGGCGGATACATCACGCGAGGCACATCTGGCTCAGCGTGGGTACCACGGGGCGATCTGCGCGTCGACGTTGACCCACACGCTTTTCACCTGCGTGTACTCGCGCATCGCGTCGAACCCCATCTCGCGGCCGTAGCCGCTCTGCCCCATGCCTCCGAACGGCGAACCCGGATTGACGCGCTTGTACGAATTGATCCATACCATGCCGGCGTGCAGCTCGCGCGCCACGCGGTGCGCGCGCTGCAGGTTCGCGGTCCACAGGCCGCTGCCCAGGCCGTAGTCGGTGCCATTGGCGATTTGCAGTGCCTCGGCTTCGTCCTTGAACGTCAGCACCGTGAGGAACGGGCCGAACACTTCTTCCTGCGCGATTCGGTCCTGGTACGACCTGGCCTTGACGATCGTCGGCTCGACATAACAGCCCTTCGCCAGCTCGGGCGCGGCCGGAGCCTTGCCGCCGCACAGCACTTCGCCGCCTTGCTCGCGCGCGACGTTCACGTAGCTCAAGACACGGTCGCGATGCTGGAGGCTCGTGAGCGGGCCCATCTCGGTCTTCGGATCGAATGGGTTTCCCAGACGAATGGACTTGGCGAGCGCGCTGAACGTCTCCAGGAATTCATCGGCAATGCGTTCGTGCAACAGCAACCGCGAGCCTGCGATGCACGCCTGCCCCTGGTTGTGAAAGATCGCCCAGGCGCTGCCGTTCACCGCGGCAACGATGTTGGCGTCGTCGAACACGATGTTCGCGCCTTTGCCGCCGAGTTCAAGCTGCACTTTCTTCAGGTTGCCGGCGCTGGCCTGCACGATTCGCCGGCCGGTCGCGGTGCTGCCGGTGAATGCGATCTTCGATATGCCCGGATGCTCGGCGATGTACTGGCCGGCCACACTCCCCAACCCCGGAACGATGTTGACGACCCCATCGGGCAGCCCCGCTTCGCTCATCAGCTCGGCAATGCGCAACGTGGACAGGGGCGTGATCTCGGCAGGCTTGAGCACGATGCAATTGCCTGCGGCGAGCGCCGGTGCCATCTTCCAGCTCGTGAACATCAGCGGGAAGTTCCACGGCACGACCTGGCCAACCACTCCCAACGGCTCGCGCAGCAGGTAGTTCAGGAAGCCGGCCTCCACCGGCACCACGTCGCCCTGGAACTTGTCGGCCATGCCGCCGAAGTAGCGGAAGCACGCCGCGGTGCGAGGCACGTCGAGGGCTCGCGAGTCCTTGATCGGGTGGCCGGTGTCCAGCGTTTCAAGGCGAGCCAGGTCGTCGGCGTTGGCTTCGATCAGATCGGCGAGCCTGAGCAGGATGCGCCCGCGATCCGCGGCCGCCATGCGGGCCCAGGCGGGGAATGCCTGCCGGGCCGCGGCGACTGCCTTGTCGACATCGGCGCGGCCAGCCATTGCGACATTGGCGATCACCGAGTTGTCGTGCGGGTTCAGCGTCGCCAGTGTCTCGCCATTGTCCGCATCGACGAAGCGACCGCCGATGTAGAGCTGATGGCGGATCGGCGTCTTCAGGCCCGCAGCCTGTTGAATGTCGGCAAGACTGGGGCTCAAAAACTCACCGGCACTTCCGGGCTCTCGCCCTTCTGGATTTCATACACCAGCGTCGGCGAGCCGTTCTCCCACACCAGCAACATCGAGCGCTTCGGGCTGTAGCCCTGATGCCGGCAGTACGCGGGCATGGCCGCCATATCACCGGCCTTCATGATGACGCGCGCCAGCGGCTTGCCGCTTTCCTTGTGCGCACAGTCCCAGTGGATCTCGTCCGTCATCTGAAAGAACCACTCGACGCGGTCGTTGCCGTGGATGATGGGCAGGATGTGCTCTTCCGTCGTCGGGCACATGAAGCTGTACTTCACGACCGACGTGAAGCTCGGGTTCCACGTCACCTGCGAGCGGCTGAGGAATGCGAACAAGTTGAAGGCGTGCACCTCGTTCTCGAAGCCGGGCTCGGGGTGCAGCTCGGGCATGTCTTGCGGTACATCGGCAAAGGCACGGTTCACCGGGGCGCCGCGTGCGTCGGTGCGCAATTCCAGGTCGCCTTTCAGGCCCACGCAACGCGTGGCCAGCTCGCGTGCCCGGGTGATCTTCTTCGTGTTGCTGCCGTTTTTTCGGCCATAGGGCGTGCCGGTTTCCTGCGGCGCGGAGAACGGATCGAATGTTTCGTTGGTCCAGTCGTCGAGCATCGCGGCAAAGGTCGCGCCGATCTGTTCGCTCGGGAAGTTCTCCAGCCGGTCGACCTTGGCCGCTTTCATCGTCTCGTTGTACGAGCCGGCATACATGTCGACTGTCTTGTAGTGGTTCACCGTGCCGAACACATGGTCGAAATTGACCCAGCCGTAGAAGAAGCCCCAGGCCACGTCGCGCATCAGCGCGCGCAAGAAACTGCCAGCGTCCATGGTGTGTGACAGCGGCCGACCGTCGCGCGTCGTCCATGAAATGTGGGCGAAATATTCGTCACGCCGGAACGTGAATCCGCCGAGCGTGAAGGTCTTGTAGCCGAGCGTGGCGTCGGGTTGCGAGGCGATGACTTTGGCGAGGTCTGCCGGTGCGTTCATGGTTTACTCCTTTGCGACCGAATTCAGGCGACTTGGCAGATCTCTGCCCAGCGCTCGACGCTCAAGTCGCCTTTGCAGGTCTGCAAAACCACGACCGCCGGCTTGGCCGCGCGGAATTGGTAGGCGCTGTTCTTCGGCAGCATCGCCTGGTGGCCGCGCTTGATCTTCATCCAGCCCATCTTCTGGCCCTTGGGCTCACCCTTCACGAGCACCGCACCGTTGTGCTCTGGGTTGGGAACGACCTGTTCACCTGCCAGCTTGACGAGGTGAATCTCGACCTCGCCGTCCATGCACAGCGCAAACTCGTCGTGCCCGCACGTGTACCACGGTGAATGGCCCTGAGCGCGCAGCGTCTCCAGCACGTAGATCTGGTTCTGCCCGAACACCACCTTCTCGTAGGGTTTCGATTTGGACGCGATCTCGAAGCAATTGGAGAACGCATAGTGGCGCACGTTGTCGTCGATGATCTGGACGCCGCCCTTTTCGAACTTGTCGAGCGAGCCGAATTGGGTCTGGTAGCTGACATTCATACGCTGCTCCTGGCTGGACCTGAGGATGCGCGCAAGTCTAGGACCCGCACCGCACCCGGGGTAGTGCCGGGGTCGCGACTGGATTGTTCGGGATACGCGAACAATCCTAGGGGTTCTCCCGAGGGGCCTCGCGTCGATGCGGACGAGCCCTACTCTATCAAGCGGTCGGCAATCAGGCCGCGCTCGATCAGCGCGCTGTCCCACGGTGGCGTGCCCGAAAAACTGCCGGTCAAGCCCTCGAGAAACAGCTTGAGCTTGAGCGCACCTCTCACCGCCGGGGGATAGAACACCGACAGCCAGAACGAACTGAGAGCGTATTCGGGCAGCACGAGCTGCAGGCTGCCACTGAGCAACGCATCGCTCGCCACCAGCGTGGGCAGGCAAACGATTCCGGCATGTTCGAGCGCGTATTCGCGCAGCAGATGCACGCTGTTGGTCAGCAGCGCCGGTTTGAGTTCGAGCGCGAGCGGTATGCCGGGCCCGTGAAACGCCAGACGCTCGCGCGTCGGGTAGCCCGAATACCAGCCGATACGGTGGCTGTGCAGATCGCGCGGCTGCTGCGGGGTGCCGTTGCTGCGCAGGTACTGCGCGGTCGCGCAAAGCACGCGCCGCACGGGAAACAGCTTGCGCGAGATCAGCTCTTCGGAGCGCGGCGGAAAGATCTGCAGCGCGCAGTCGAAGCCTTCCTTGACCGGGTCGATCGCTGCGTCGCTGACGAAGATGTCGAGCACGATCTGCGGGTAGCGCGCCTGAAACTCCCGCAGCACCCGCGCCAGATGGCCGAGCACGAAGCCGGGCAATGCGTGCACGCGCAGGCGCCCGGTGGGCGAGGTCGTGACCTCGCGCATCTGGTCCACGACCTCGTTGGTGCGGCCCACGAGCTCGGCGCAGTCGCGCAGGAACGCCTGGCCCAGGTCGGACAACTTCACGCTGCGCGTGTTGCGATGAAAGAGCGGCGCGCCGACGAATTCCTCGAGCTGCTGCACGCGCGCCGTCACGACCGAGCGCGACACGCGCATCTGGCGCGCCGCCTGCGCAAAGCTCTGCGACTCGGCGACACGCACGAAGGCGTCGATGGCGAGGAAGCGGTCCATGCCGGCGGTTCGCTCAATCCGCGGCCAGGTCCGCCCATTGCTCGACGCGCAAGCGCGCCAGCACGGTCCAACGGTTGGCGCCGGGCCGGATGATCGCCGCCTCGCCCTCAGCCAGATGCGGCGGACCCGCCACCGCGCGAAACGGATTGCCGTGGCCGACGATCCAGCGGTTGCCGCCTTTGGCCACCGGTCGGGCCAGCAAGCCCCTCAAACCCGGATAGTCGCCGCGGACGGCCTCGCGAAGCTCGTGCACCGCGGTGGCCCGGCCAAACGTCAGCATCGCATGTTCCATGGTTCGGCACATCGGGCTGGCCAGCACCTCGCTGGCGCCGCTGGTCGGCAGCCTCAAGGCGCGAATGCCACTGCCCAGGCGCGCCGCGTCGTCTCGGCCTTGCGCCGACAACAAACGCTGGTTCGCGCAGTCGGAATAGCCTTCCATTGCGGTGTCGTTGCGCGAGAAGTCGGTCGCGGTGTGGCGAAAGTAAATCACCAGGCCACCGTCGCGAAGCGCCTGAACGAGGGCGGAGCGCGTCAGAGATGGGGTTGCCGTAGCCGACGACTCCGGCGGCGCCGGCGCGGCGCCCTGGGCGGCGGCGGCGCACTGGCACAGGCACAGCAGTGCCGCGAGGAATCGTCGCCGCCGTGTCATGCCGTGCGCCTTGGTGCCGCGCAGCCGTCAAGGACCGAATCGCAAGCACCGGGCTGGGGCGAAGTTTCGACGCGACATTGCCGCGCCCAATTCGCGGCAATGTTCGGTCTGAACCCGCCGTCCTGGTCGTGCCGACAAAGCGCGGATTTCTCGAGGGGATCCATGGGCGAGACCTGAGGTCGATTGGCACTTCATTTTGTCCTCAATCGCCAATGACCCGCCTGGAGCACGCGTCGCAGCAACCCAAGGGGCGAAGCTGCGCCCCATCCCTGCCTAGAACCGGTAATTGAGCCCCACGCTCACCTGCGGAATGAAAGTGATCTTGGCAACACCATCGCGCAGTTCAGTCAACTCGGCGTCGAACTGGGCTTGTGGAACTGAATTCAAGATCGTTCCCGTGTGCGTTTCACTCACGGTCGCCTTGCCGAATGACGCGCCGAGGTCGAACGTGAAGCCGAACCCGGTGCTCGCCTGGTGCCCATAACCCAGGCCCAGATAGGGCGTGGTCTTGGGATACTTGATCGACACGGTCAATCGTTCGTCGGGGCCGGGCGTGACAGGCGGGTTGTTGCCGATCTGGAATTGCGTAACGCCGTCGCCACGTGCCTCCAGATTGAGTTTGAGGTTGTTGAAAGTCAGGCCACCGGTGATGCGCATGCCTCCCCAGTAGAACCAGTCGGCGAACAGGCCCACTCGGTTGAAGCCGGCTTCGGCGTTGTAGACGATGCCGTTTTCCGCCTGCTGCTTGGTCCGCGTGCCGAGCGTGGCCCAATCGCCGCGCAGCGTGAAGCTGCTGTTCAGGGGGTGCGCGTAGCCCAGCATGATGCCGGGCAGGCCGGCGCCCGAGTAAATTTCGCCGGCCAGGGCGGCACCGGCGCCGGCGGTCAACACGGTGGCAATCAATAGTTTGCGAATCATCGAGTGGGCTCCTGTGGTTGGCGGCGGAATGGCGCGCCTTTGAGGGGGTTCCGAGGTATCGGCCACAGGCCCGCTGGGTTGAGCGAATCTTTTGAGGCGACAATTCGCGCCAGCCTCCGCCGAGCACCCGAATTGCGAGCGGGTGCAAATCTGCACACTTTCGCCCACGGCGCCGAGCGCGCATTCAAGGAAGTTCGTTTATGCCCAGCCTCCTGCCCCAGGTCGACCCCGACGGCCACCTCGAATACTCGGTCGTCTTCACCGACCGTGCGTTGAATCACATGTCGGCCAAGTTCCAGGGCGTGATGCGCGAGATCTCGCGGGTCTTGAAAGACGCCTACCAAGCGCGCTCGGCGATCGTCGTCCCCGGCGGCGGCACCGCGGGCATGGAAAGCGTGGCGCGCCAGTTCGCCACCGACAAGAAGACGCTGGTCCTGCGCAACGGCTGGTTCAGCTACCGCTGGACGCAGATCCTCGAGATGGGGCGCATTTCGCAGGAATCGACCGTGCTCAAGGCGCGCCCGGTGGGGCCCGGCCGGCAGATGGCCTTTGCGCCGGCGCCGATCGCGGAAGTCGTGAAGACCATTCGCGAGCAGCGCCCGGCTGTCGTGTTCGCGCCGCATGTCGAAACCGCCGCCGGCATGCTGCTGCCCGACGACTATCTGCGCGCTGTCGCGAATGCCGTGCACGAGGCCGGTGGCCTGTTCGTGCTGGACTGCATCGCCTCGGGTGCGATCTGGGTCGACATGCAGGCCACCGGCGTGGACGTGCTGATCAGCGCCCCGCAAAAAGGCTGGAGTTCGTCGCCTTGCTGCGGCCTGGTGATGCTCAGCGAAGCCGCGCGCAAGGCGATCGATTCGACGACAAGCACCAGCTTCACGATCGACCTTCGCAAGTGGCTGCAGATCATGGAAGCCTACGAAGGCGGCGCGCACGCCTACCACTCAACCATGCCCACTGACGCGCTGACCAAGATGCGCGACGCAATGCTGGAAACACAGGCGCTCGGCTTTGAACACCTGCGCTCGCAGCAACAGGAGCTCGGCCGAAGGGTGCGCAAGATGTTTGCGGCCAAAGGCTTCCGAAGCGTGGCTGCGGAAGGTTTTCAGGCGCCCGGAGTCGTCGTCAGCTACACCGACGACGCCGGCCTGCACAGCAGCAAGAGTTTCCTTGCGCAGGGGTTGCAAACCGCCGCTGGCGTGCCGCTGCAATGCGACGAACCGGCCGACTTCAAGACCTTCCGCGTCGGGCTGTTCGGGCTGGACAAGCTCCAGCACGTCGAACGCACGGTGGCGAATCTGGAAGGCGCGTTGAACGCAATCGTCGGCAGCAGCTCGCCGATGCGCGCCTTGGCCTGATTTCCCCTCGGGCTCCGGGCGCGACTCGCGCATGGCCGAGCCGGCGCTCGTCCTGTTCGTCCAGAGCCTGCTGATCGGCTTTTCGATTGCGGCGCCGGTCGGCCCCATCGGCCTGTTGACGATTCAGCGGACCCTGCAGCTCGGCCAGCGCGCCGGCCTCGCGACGGGCCTCGGCGCGGCGTTCGCGGACGCGGTGTACGGCGCTGTGGGAGCATTTGGCGTCACCACGCTGATCGAAGCGATGACCGCGTCGCGCCTGCCGTTGGCCGTTGTCGGAAGTGCTTTTCTGCTTTGGCTGGCGTACAGAACATGGCGCACACCGGTCCCCGACCAACCCGCCGAAGCCAGCGGCGGCGCGGACTTGCTGCGCTGTTTCGCTGGTACCTTTGTGCTCACCTTGTCGAACCCGGCGACGATTCTTTCGTTCGTTGCGGTGTTCGGCACCCTCGCGGGTAGCTTGGCCGTGGCTTCGCCATGGACCATGATCGCCGGCGTGTTGATCGGCTCGGCGCTGTGGTGGTGGCTGCTCAGCGTGCTCGTGGGCCGGCTGCGCGAGCGCTTCGATCGGCGTTGGCGCCAGCGCGTGAACACCGCCTCGGCGCTCGTGTTGTCGGGCTTCGCGCTGTGGCAGCTCGTCGCGGTTCTGAGGTAAGACCGCAACCGAAACTGCCCCCGACCCTCTCCCGCGCGCGGGAGAGGGTCGGGGGCGAGGCGGGCGTTTCGAACCGCGTGCGGCGAGCCCGGCGAGCGATTCCGGCTTGCAAGCCGGAATGCGCACTGCAAGTGAGGAGCAGGGTCAGCCCAGGCGCTTTTCCGCAGCCTGTCGAATCGCACTCAGCGTCGCGCGCGTCGTGCTCACGTCGGCGTCGAGTTTCAGGTGCAGCAAGGTCGGTTGCTCGCGCGCCAGCGCGGCGCGGAATTCGGGCTCGAACTGTGCGGTGCGCTCAATCGTCGCGGCTGCGAAACCGTAGGCCCGCGCCAGCGCGGCGAAGTCCGGATTGAACAAGTCACTGCCGCTCACGCGCCCGGGGTACTCGCGCTCCTGGTGCATGCGAATCGTGCCGTAGGTTCCGTTGTCGACGACGATCAATACCAGCTTGCCGACACCGCTCCCGGCCCCGTAGGCGCGCGCTGTCGCAAGTTCCTGCCCCGTCATCAAGAAGTCGCCGTCGCCCGCGAAGTTGACCACCGTGCGTTTGGGTTCGAGCAGCGCGGCGGCAATCGCGGCGGGGACGCCGTATCCCATCGCGCCCGAAGTCGGCGCGAGGTGCGTGCGGCCCACCTGATGCAGCGCCGCGAAGCGCAGGTAGCGCTGCGGCCAGCCGCTGAAGTTGCCGGCACCGTTCGTGAACACGGTATTCGCCGGCACCAGGCCGGCCACGGTCTTCACCACCACGGCCATGTCGAGCGGTTCGACCGGCTGCGCGACATGGTTCGCTTCATAGTCGGCGTGCGCGGCCGCGGTCCACTCATTCCAGTTCAACATGGGTGGCGGTGACAGCGTCTCCAGTGCTTTCGCCGCACAAGCCATCGACGCCTGGATTTTCAGTTGCGCCGCGTAGACGCGCCCCAGTTCCTCGGCCCCCGAATGGATGTGAACCAGGCGTTGCCGCGGCAGCGGGGCTTCGAGCAGGGTGTAGCCGCCGGTCGTCATTTCTCCCAGGCGTGGGCCGACGGCGACGATCAGATCGGCCTGCTTCACCCGCGTCGCGAGCTTCGGGTTGAGGCCGATGCCGACATCGCCCGCGTAGTTGGCATGGCGGTTGTCGAACAGGTCCTGAAAACGGAATGCGCATGCCACCGGCAGATTCCAGCTCTCGGCAAACCGCTGCAGCGCCGCGCCGGCTTGCGGCGTCCAGCCGCCGCCGCCGGCAATCACCAGGGGCTGCCGTGCCGCGAGCAGCAGTTCGCGCAAGTCGCGTAAGGCCCCCGGCGCCGGCCAGGCGTGTGCCGGCTCGACCCGTGGCAGCACCGGCGCGCTCGTCATCGCCGTCAGCATGTCTTCCGGCAGCACCAGCACCACCGGACCCGGACGGCCTTGCAGCGCGGTGTGAAAGGCGCGCGAGACGTACTCGGGCAAACGATCGGCGCTGTGCACTTCGCCGACCCACTTGGCCAGGCCCAGCGTGCCGGGGCCGAACATCTGGCGGTAGTCGAGCTCCTGGAACGCCTCGCGGTCGCGCTGAACGCTCGCGACCTGGCCGACGAACAAGACCATCGGCGTGCTGTCCTGGAACGCGGTGTGAATCGCGATGCTCGCATTCGTCGCGCCCGGGCCGCGCGTCACGAAACAGATGCCCGGCCGCCCGCTGAGCTTGCCCTGCGCTTCGGCCATGAAACCCGCCCCGCCCTCCTGGCGGCAGGCGATGAAACGAATGCGCTCGCGGTGTTCGTGAAAACCGTCGAGCACAGCGAGATAGCTTTCGCCGGGGACGCCGAACGCCGTGTCGACGCCTTGTTCGATCAGCGCTTCCACCAGCGCGTGGCCGGCTGGGCGCGAGCGTGTGGCATTGGCTGTCATGCAGAACCTCGCGCCGTGCCGAGCTTGAGCTTCGAAGATTTGCCCACCGACAGCGCGTTGACGACGAGCACCGCCTGGAACAAGGCCATGCCGATCCACACCCACACGGGCAACTGATGGTCCATCATCCAGCCGAACAACGCCGGCGCGAGTGCCATGCCCACATCAAGCCCGGAATAGACGACACCATAGACGCGCCCGGTCGCATTCGCCGGGGTCGTGCGCTTCACGAGCAAGTCACGCGCCGGCCCGCACACGCCGGACGCAAAACCCATCACGCCCATCAGCAACGGCACCATGAAGGCGGGCCCGGGCGCCAGACCGATCAGCAGCGCACAGACCGCCGCGCCACCGAAGCCGAAGCTGATCACACGCTCGGCATTGTCCGGGTCGCGCACCAGAAAGCCGCCGGTGAGAATGCCCGCGGCGCTGCACACCATGTAGATCGACAGGCACATCGCCGCCCAGGCCACCGGCACGTCGTGCAGCTGGCGCGCCGCTTCCGTCGCGAAACTCTGCACGCCACCCAGCGCGACGGCGTAGAACAGGAAGAACAGAAACGCCAGCCAGACGCCGCGCAGTTTCAGGAATGCGAAGGTCCCGTCCTTGGTGTCGAGCGCCGCGCCCGAAAGCGCCGGGCCGACCTGCACTTTCGCGGGCGTCTCGAGCCAGGAACGAAACACTACCACCAGCACGAGCACCACTGCCGCCACCAGGCCCGCGCAGAACACCGCCGTGCGCCAGCTGGACACCTGCGCAATACCCACCAGAAAGAGGGGTGCCACCGCCCAGCCGAGGCTGCCGCTCAAGCCGTGCACCGAGTAGGCGTGGCCGAGCCGGGCCTTGTCGATGCGCGCATTCAGGATCGAGAAGTCCACCGGGTGGAAGACACTGTTGCCCAGGCCCGCAAGCCCGGAAAACACGAGCAGCGCGGCGTAGCTGTGGCTGGCCGCCAGACCGAACGCCGCCAGCATCATCAACGCCAGGCCGGCATACAGCACCGGGCGCGCGCCGAACCGGTCAACCACGAATCCCGCCAGCGCTTGGCCGATCCCTGAGACGACGAAGAACGCCGACATCACGACGCCGAGCTCGGCATAGCTCAGGCTGAATTCGTCGCGAATCCACGGAAACAGCGGCGCGAGAATCAGGTGAAAAAAATGCGAAACGGAGTGCGCCAGACTGACCAGCCCGATCGTGCGGGTGTCTTGCCGCAGCGTGGCGGTGGGGGGTTGCATGGCGCGCGCTGACATGGTGGCGCCAACTATAGGCGACGCCTGGTGACGCCTATCGCAGGCCGTGCCCCGAACCGCGCCGCGTGCGGCGCGCTCAGCCGCGGCTCAAGCCAACAGGGCTTGAGCCTGCGCGACCCTCCTGCCGATCGCGTGGTACTCGAATCCGGCGGCTGCCAAGGCCTCCGGTTCGAACAGGTTGCGGCCGTCGAAGACGATGCGCTGGCGCATCGTGCGGCCCAGGCGTTCGAAGTCGGGGGAACGGAACGCGCGCCACTCGGTGACGATGAGCAGGGCGTCGGCGCCTTCCACGGCGTCGGTGGGTGTCGGTGCATACACCAGACGATCGGTGGGGCCGAACACGCGACGCGCCTCGTCCATCGCGACGGGATCGTGGGCGGTGACGTGGGCGCCACGCTCTAGCAGCTCGGCAACTATGGTGCGGCTCGGTGCCTCGCGCATGTCGTCGGTGTCGGGCTTGAAGGCCAGCCCCCATACGGCGAAGCGCCGACCCTCCAGCTTGTCGCCCAGGCGCGCGGTGACCTTCTTCACGAGCAGTTGTTTTTGCCGCTCGTTCACGCGCTGCACCGCGCCCAGCAGTTCCAAGGGCTCGCCGACGTCGGCCGCACTGTGCAGCAGGGCGCGCACATCCTTGGGGAAGCACGAACCGCCGTAGCCGCAACCCGCATACAGAAACTGGTGGCCGATGCGCGGGTCGGAGCCGATTCCGCGGCGCACCTGTTCGATGTCGGCGCCCAGTTTTTCGGCGAGTCGCGCCAGCTCGTTCATGAAGCTGATGCGCGTGGCGAGCATCGCGTTCGCAGCGTACTTGCTGAGCTCGGCGGAGCGCACGTCCATCAGCACGAATTTGTCTCGGGTGCGCTGGAACGGACCGTACAGCGCCTGCATCAGGTGAATCGCGCGCTCGTCGTCGGCGCCGACGACGATGCGGTCCGGCCGCAAGAAGTCTTCCACCGCGGCGCCCTCTTTCAGGAACTCCGGGTTCGAGACCACGCTGTAGGGCACGCTCACGCCGCGCTTTTCCAGCTCGGCAGCGACGGCGGCTTGGACCGCGCTCGCCGTGCCCACCGGCACCGTGCTCTTGTCGACGATGAGCTTGTAGTCCGTCATGTGGCGCCCGATGCTTTGCGCCGCGGCGAGCACGTGCTGCAGGTCGGCCGCACCGTCTTCATCGGCGGGCGTTCCCACGGCGATGAACTGGATCGTGCCGAAGCGCACACCCTCTTTCACGTCGGCGCTGAAGTGCAGGCGCTCGCCCTCGACGTTGCGCTGAATCAGCTCTTTCAGGCCCGGCTCGTGGATCGGAATTTCGCCACGCCGCAGCATGTCGATCTTGCGTTGATCCACGTCGATGCACAGCACGTCGTTGCCCATTTCGGCAAAACACGCCCCGGTGACAAGGCCTACGTAGCCCGTTCCCACAACTGTCAGTTTCACGCTTCACTCCTTGAAAGATGGCCCATCGACGAAGCCGGCGCAGACCTTGCCTCGGGCCCGAACGGCAACGCCTCACAACGCTGCGAACCGGCACGAGCTGCCGACCCTGCCCACACGAGGCGCAGCACGTCTGCATTGCTCGGCCGATAGCTCGAATCCGCGAGCGCCTCGGAAAACGATTGGCCGGCCAGATGCGCGCACAGCAATTGATTGCTGCGGTAGTGCCCCACCACCGCCAGCGACTCGCCGCTGCGCAGGCGCTCAACGAGCTCGGGTGCGAGCGACACCACCCGGGCATGCACGTCGGCCAGGCTTTCGCCGCCGGGCAAACGCTCGTGCGCATACTGGCTTTTCAAGCGCAGCGGGCACTCGTGCTTGCCGCGCCCCTGAAATTCGCCATAGTGGATCTCCATCAGATCGGGCCGAAGCTGCAGCGTCAGCGGCTGGCCATCGCGCGACCGGCGCCCGCTGGCCAATGTCTTGGCCGTCAGCACCGCGCGCTGCAGCGGGCTGGAATAGATGGCATCCAGCGGCGTCGAGGCCATCGCCAGCGCCAACTGCACCGCTTGCGCGCGTCCCGTGGCGTTCAAAGCGAGGTCTTGCCAGCCCACGTAGTGGTGGCCGTTGCCGTCGGTCTGGCCATGGCGGATCAAATACAACACCCCAGGTGAGTTCATAGGTCCCCCAATTCCCCCATGGCGCGCCAGCGCGCGTTCGGATGCCGGGTCCAGGTCGACAGCAGCTTCGACAGCGCGGCCAATTCAAGATCCGGCATCGTTTCGTGGTGCAGCATCAGGCCCACCTTCGCGCCCGCCACCGCGTAACTTGCCAACTCGCGAGCGACGTTTTGCGAAGCGGCGTTCGGATCGCCGCCGGCCAGGCGCCATTGACGGGACCAGTCGCAATGCACCGAAATCTCGGTCATCACGTGCTGAGGCTCAGCGCGGATGTCGCGCGACAGCGGGCCGAAGCCGAGCCCGGCCAGCAGTTCAGCGGTGTCCACGGCGAGCCGGTTCCAGGGCGGCGTGAAGATCGGATCGACCGCCTCACCGAAGAAGTCGACCAGCCGATCCTGACCGACGCGCAGGTCGGCCTCGCGCTGTTCCAGCGTGCGCGCCGATCCGAACTCGCACTTGCGACCCACCGTTTCATGATTGACGTGCGCGAACCCGTGCTGGTGAATGCCGATGCGCTGCCCGCCCTTGCGCCGCGCCGTCAGCTCGCGCGCCAGCGCGGGTGTGAGTGCGGCGGGAATGGCCGCCAGGTCGATCGGCACGCCGGCGGCTTCCACCGTGCGCAGCAGCGCGATCAGCCGCTCGTCGGCCCAGCCGGCGTCGTCATCGCGAATGAAGAAGTACACCGGCGCTCGCGCTGCGTCGAGCGCGAGGCACAGCGGGTCGGGCTCCATCGGTCGTTGCTGCGCCATCACGCGGCCTCGCGCTCGGTCGGCCGATGCCACTCGGCCAACCCATGGGGCAGCCTCTCGGCGTGCAATTCGGCAAGCAATTCCGCGCAGCGCTGCGCACCGTTCAAGTCGAGCGCGCAGCGCGCCGGCGTGAATGCCAGCAGCGCCTCGAACGCCTGCGCCATGCGTGGTGGCGTCATCTCGCCCGCGCTCAGCATCTGCATCGCTCCCAATGCGGCAAGGCGCTCGGCGCGCGTGCGCTGCTCGTTCTCGGTGCGGGTTTCATAAGGCACGACGAGCGCGGGAACGCCGGCGCCGACGATGTCGAGCGCGCTGTTGTAGCCGCACTGGCTGATCGATGCGCGCGCCTGGCGCATCTCGGCCACCATGTCCGGCACGTGGCGCACCAGCTCCACGCCGTGATGGGCGCTTGCGAGTTCGCGCAACCCCAGCCATTCGGCCTCCGGCAGAAACGGCCCGGCCACGATGCGCAGCGGCGGCGGCTGCCGCAGCAGCGCGCGCCCCTGAATCGCGGCGCGGTACAGCGCAGCGCCGACGATGCCCCCGCCGGCCGACACCAGCACGTCGGCCCCACGCGGCGCCTCACTCCGAACCGCGCGCTGCGGCACGACGAAGCCGCTGTAGTGCACGGCGGTGCGCATCGCTCGTGTCGGGCGAAAACTCTCCTCGATGCGCGCGAACGCCGGGTCGGCGTGCACGATGACGGCGTCGAAATAGCGGTCCGCGAGCCAGCGTGCGCGGTCGTCGTGATGGCGCTGGTCGGGCCGCGCGTCGACCAGGATGTCGCGCAGGCTGCACACCACCTGCGCGGGAAAAGCCTGGCGGCGCACCTGGCGGATCATCGGCAAGATTTCACCGGCGAACTTCTTGCGCCCGAACGGGAACAGCTCCACCAGCAGCACCGCCGGCCGATGGCGCGTGATCGCCGTTTCGATTGCCGTGCGCCGTTCCGCCTGCGCCTGCGCAACGCTGTCTTGAGCGGCGTCGCGGCTGACCAGCGTGTGGCCATCATCCATGCCGAGCGGCGCCAGGTCGATCCGCTCGATGCCGGTCGGCACCGTCACGCCCGGGGGCAAGCGCCCGCCGTTCAGGAACACGACGTGGAAGTGTTCGCGCAACGCCGTGGCGAGCGCAAACGATCGCGTCAGATGGCCGATGCCCAATGAATGCTGGCAATAGAACACCAGCGTGGGAATGCGCGAATGCGCAGTCGAAACTTCATGCATGACGCCGCTCCACCAAAGCCAGATAAGCGCCGCGCGAACGCAACAGCGCGTCGTGCGAACCCGATTCGACGAGCCGGCCGTCTTGCAGCACGAGCACCCGGTCGTAGCGCGCCATGTCGGCGTAGTCGTGCGCGATCACGATCAGCGTGCGGTCGCGGTGCACACGTGCAACCGCTTCAACAATCAGGCGCGCCGAGACCGCGTCAACCGACGCGGTGGGTTCGTCCAGCAGCAGAATCGCCGGCTCCTTGACGAGTGCGCGCGCCAGGCACAGGCGCTGGCGTTGGCCGCCGGACAGGCTGGCGCCGCGCTCGCCGAGCTCGGTGTCGTAACCCTGCGGCAGGTCGACAATGAATTCATGCGCGCGCGCGTCGCGCGCCGCAGCTTCCACCGCGTCGAACGGTGCGTCGGGCCGGCCGTAGGCGATGTTTTCGCGCACCGACACGGCGAACAGCATGTTGTCCTGCAGCACGGTGCCGATGTGCCGGCGCACGCTGTCGCGCGTGTAGCGGCGCAGGTCGATGCCGTCGAGCAGGATGCGCCCCTGCGTCGGCTCGTACAGCCGCAACAGCAGGTTCACGAAGGTCGACTTGCCCGCGCCCGACGGCCCGACGAGCGCCACGCGCTCGCCCGCGCCGATGCGCAGCGTGATGCTGCTGAGCACCGGCTTGCCAGGCGCGTAGCCGAACGACACGTTCTCGAACACGATTTCGCCCGCCGGGTTCTTGTATTCGATGGCGTCGGGCGCGTCTTCGATCTCGGGCTCGAGCGCCAGGATTTCAGCGACACGCCGCGCGCTGACCGCCGCGCGCGCGAATTTCGTCGACAGCTTGCCGAGGTCGCGCACCGGCTTGTACAGGCTGCCCACATAGGCGACGAAGATCAGCAGCTCGCCCGGCGTCAGGCGAGCGGCCAGCACCTCGCGCGCGCCGAGCAGCACCGTGAGGGCGGTGCCGATCGCGCCGATCACGGCAATGGCGCGCACCACCGCGCCGGTGGCGCGCGCGCTGCGGATACCGCTTTCGTAGTGGGCCTCGATCTCGGCCTGGAAGCGCGACTCCTGCGCCTGGCCGCGCCCAAACGCCTGGACCAGCGCCATCGATGAGAGCACCTCGTTCAGGCGCGACGCCATCTGCCCTTCCTGGCGGCGCTGCAAGCGCGCTGCATCGCGAACGCCGCGGTTCAACCAATGGATCGTCAACAGCAACGGCGGCAAGGTGGTGGCCACCACCAGCGCGAGCTGCCAGTTCAGCATGAACATCACGCCGAGCATCGCGAACAACATGATCGCGTTGCGCGCGAAGGTCAGCGCCCATTCGGCAAACATGTCGCGCAGCAGGTTGGTGTCGCTCGTCACCTTGCCCAGCAGTTCGCCCGTGCGTTGATCGCGGTGAAACGCCAGCGACAGGCGCTGCAGGTGCGCGAACAATTCGCCGCGCAAACGCCAGGTGATGCGGTGCCCCACGCGCGCGCTGGTGTAGAGCTGGAGGTAGGCGAAACCACCGCTGGCCACTGCGATCGCCGCAATCGCGCTGGCCATCACCACCAGGGCCGGCCAGGCGCCGGCATTCAGCACCTCAGCGAGCGGCGAGAGCGCCTGAGGCAGCGGTCTGGCCAGCAGGATGTGGTCGAAGACGATCTTCAGCGGCCAGGGCGCGAGCAGCTCCGCCGCCACCACGCCGAACGAGCCGAGCACGGCCAGCGCGATCGCCAGACGCTGCTCGTACAGGCAGGCGCGCACGAGCGTGCGCAGGCGCTTGCCCTGCGCGCGGGCATCGGTCTGCGTCGGCGTGGGTGCAGGCGTGGTCACCATGCCGCCACCTCGAAAACTGCGGTCGACGCCAGCGCCTGGCTCGCGTCGAGGCGCGATTCGAGTTGCTCGCGCCAGCCGGGCTGCTGGTAGATGAATGCGCGGCTCGCCTGAAGCAGGGTCTGCACCGCGCAGTGCCATTGCAGCCATGCAGCGTCGAACCACTGCGGGGCGCGTTCCCGATAGCCTTCAATCAGGAATTTGATCTGGCTCGCGCGCCGCGCTCGAGCCTGCGGCTGGACGTCGCGGCCCTGCTCGAACTTGACGACGAACTCGGCCAGGTCTTCCATCGGGTTGCCGATCGCGAATTCGTCAAAGTCGAAGAACACCACCCGGTCCTCGGCCAGCCACACCTGGTCCGGATGAAAGTCGCCGTGGATCAAGGCCTGGCGTGCAGGCGGCAGCTCCGCCGCGCTGCGCTCCAGCTGATTCACCAGCGACTGCGCGCGATTGGCCAGGTGGGGCAAAACGCGACCGATCTTCTTGGCGCGCAGTTGCGTCTCGTGAATCCAGAATGACGTCGATCGATTCGCCGACACCGGCAGCGTCGCCGAGTGCAGGCGCGCGAGCGCGCGACCGATGCGCGCGAATGGCGCGCAATGGCGCGACGGGATCGGCAGCGCCTTGATCGAGCGTTTCCCGCAGCGGGTCTCCTGGGGCCGCGCATTGCCAGAAGGTGCGCGTTGCCGCGTCCCAGCCGAGCGGTTGAGCAACCGCGGGCGCATCGGCATCGTGCTGCGAAAGCTTCCAGAAGAACTCGAAGCGTTGCAGCAACACCTTCGCCTGGTCGTCGCAAAAAGTCTTCGCGTAAAGCACGCGCGGCTGCGCCTGGCCCGGCTCGGGTGCAAGCGTGCAGCGCAGCGTTGCGCGGCGTTCCGGCTCGTAGCGCAGCACGTCGATCCGTTGGACGGCGCAACCCGGGCCGCCCGCCGATCCGGCCTCCACCGTGGCAGGCAAATGGGCGGCCAGGCGCTGCACGTCGAGCAGCCGCGCGAGTTGCGGCAGCGACGGGTCGTTCGGCCAAGCCCACACCAGCATGTCGAGCTCGGGCAAGTGGCAGAAGGGGGACCCGTCGGCAGGCTGCGCAAGCGCAGCTCGATCCGCCGGCGCGAAGCCAGGCTCGACCACGACTGCGGATGCAAGCCGGAACGCAGACGCACTCGCGCCGCCCCGAAACGCCTTGGCGTAGAGCTGCAGCGTGCGCGGTGCGCCGGTCGCCGCGTCGCGCAGGTCGAGTGCCATGCAGAAGCGGATCGGGTGCGGATCGCGGTGCGCCGAACTGCTGCGCCGCGCCTTGAACACGCGCACCGCGTCGATCTCCGCATCGCCCCACGCCGGGCCCACCAGAGCCCGTTGCAGGGCAGCGCGCAAAAGCTGCGGATCGGGGTCGACGCTGAAGTCGGCCCAGCGCGCCGAGTCGGGCAGCGCGCCGCCAGCGATCGCCGAAGTCGTGTGCGGCGTCATGCTGCAAGCTGCTGCGACGATTGCGCGGCCGCGTTGATCGATCCGGCGCGCGCAATCGCGCCCGCCATGCGCAGCAGCGGCTCGACGAGCGCATAGCGCCCCGGTTTCAGGTTCACGACGCAGCGCCAGGCGCGCTGGCACAGCAGGCTGTTCGCGGTGCTCCACGCGAGCCGGGCTTCGGGCGGCGCTGAGCCTCCACCCGCCGCATAGCCGCGCAGGAAGGCACGGCAGCTCGCGAGCGCGTCGCCAATGTCGTGCCCGCTCAGCAGGCCACGGTACAAGGTGTCGGCGAACCAGTCGCCCAGGTCGTGCAGGGGCGCGCCCAGGCGCACGCTGTCCAGGTCGATCAACGCCGGGCCATCCGCGCCGACCAGCACATTTCGCGGGTGCAAGTCGCCGTGCAGCGTGACCTCGGGTTCGTCGAGCGTGCCGGAGATGCCCTGCGCCAAGCCGAGATCCAGCCGGCGCAGCAAGCGCTCCCAGCCGGGCTCGACCGTTGCCAATGTCTGCACGACGAGTTGCAGCCGCTCCTGCAATTCGCTCGCCCCGGTGCGCCGCATCGCCGGCACCCGCGTCGCGTGCAGCGCGGCGAGCAAGCTGCCGACCCGGAATGAGTTGGTTGCGTCCACGCTCGGCGCAGCGTCGAGCAACACCAAGCCGGGCAGCGCGGCTTGCCAGTGCAGGCCGGTCTCGCTGTGCCAGAGAATCGGCTCGGGCGTCTTCAAGCGGCCTTCGCGCTGCGCGTCGCTGTGGAACAGGGCCTGCATCACGGCGTGCGTGACCTGGCCCCGCTGCTGGGCGTCTGCCTTCACGTACAAGGTGCGCGTGTTCGTCGCGGCGCCGGGCGCGCCGCAATAGCTCAGGGCAACGCGTGCGCACAGGCGATGCTCGGGAATTCGCTGCACGACATCAAACCTGTGTGAGACCAGCTCGCCGCGCCCGCCGGTGAGCCCAGCGACCGCGTCGCCGGCGATGCGATCGCGCTGCGCCGGTGCACCGCAAAGCAGCTGGGCGGCAAGGCCGAGCTTCGCATCATTCGGCCACCAGGTCGCCACCATCTCCAGGCTGCGCACGAGCGACGCGGCGGCGCCCAGCGGCGTGGCGAGCGGCGCGCGAGCGCAAGCATTCGCGAAGCGCCGTTCGCTCTGCCCCACCGCGCAGAACCGTGTGGCGACGATCTGCTCGAATGGCGCGCCGCCCTGCCCTTCGCGCAGCAGCAAGCGGTAGCAGACCGCGACGTTGCGGCGCGGTCGGTACTTGATGCCCAGGATCGCGCAAGCCTGCACTTGCGCAGCAGGGCGCTGCTCGCGCACGAGGGCCTCGAACACGCCGGCCATCGTGTCGGCGTTGAGCGCGATCGGCAGTTGCGGCAATGCCGGGTCGACCGGTTGCGCGGAAAACTCAGTGCTGCGCGGATCCACGCTTGCCTCCTTCCCGTGCCACCTGCAGATCCATCGAGCCGCGGTTGCCGCGCAGCGTCGCGCCCGTGTGCGACAGCGCGCGCAGCACCCGGCCGTCGCTCGCATGGCGCAGGTGCAACCAACGCCCGCTGAACTGCAAGCCGCACACCTGCCACTGCGCCGCGCCGGCCTCGCGGGCATGGAACCAGGTGTCGGTCCAGCGTCTGCCGTCGAGCGCGACGTCGATGCGCAATGCCAAGCCCGGCGTGCTCGATTCGCTGGGCACGGCTAGGTCGATCACGGAAACCCGCGCCTCGCTGGTTCGCCACGGTACGAGCACGGTGTCGAAGTCGGCGTTCGCGCCATGCGTGCCGCAGCGAAGCGCCGGCGCCGGCAGCTTCTCGCCGTAGCGCGGCGACACCCAGGCGTCAACCACCATCGCCTGAACGAGCGGCCGATGCGGCTGCGCCAGCGTCAGGTTCGGGCTCGACACCTGCACTCCCAAACCCAGCCGCACTGGACCGAGTTGCGTGTGGCCCCACGCCTCGGCGCCGAGCTGGAAGTTGAGCACATAGTGGTGCTCGGTCGGCGCGCGCAAAGCATCGCTGACGAGCCAGTAGACGCCGTCGATCATCGCGATGCAGCGCTCGTGCACAGCGTCGTACTCATGGCTGCGCGCGCGCCCATGCAGCAGCGCGAACCCCGGCGCCTGCGAGAACTCCAGCAACGCGCAGTCGGGTGCCGGACCGGCCACCTTGTGCCGCACCGAGCCGGGCGCATGGCGTGATGTCTCTTTGATAAGCTTGGGCAGGTAGCGCGTCTGATTCTTCGCGTCGACGCACACCGTGTTGTGCACCGCTGTGCCGCGGAACTTCACGCGCCAGTTTTCGGAGGAGTCGCCGATCGGCGCTTCGCTGTAGGTGTAGCGACCCGGGTCGACGATCAACGAGCGCCCGGCCGCCGCGAGCGCGAAACTCAGGCAGTCGAAGTGGCCATGGTTGCCCTCTCCCAGCGGCCCGCCGTCGAACACCAGGTACTGCGCTGCGCCGAAGTCCGCCGCGCCCTCGCCCCACTGACTTCGCAGCACGCTGTAGCCACTGGCGGCGAAGTGCACCGCAGTCCGCTCGGGCGGCCGGCCCTGGGCACCGCGCGTCGCGACCCAAAGCATGTCGTCGCGCCCGAACAGCTGGGCGCCTTGCGCCAGCAGCGACAGGAAGCTGCGCGCGTCGCCGTCGGAGAGCGCGGGCACCACGCCGTCCGGCTGGTGCACATGCATGCTGAATTCGAGCGCCGACTCGAGCAGCGCATCCATCTCGGTGGGGACAGCCACGCCGTGCTTCGCCGCGAGGCGCCGCACGTTCAGCCAGTTGCGCAGTGCGAGATGGTGGTAGTCGGTGGAGAGCTCGCAGTGCACGCCGTCGGCCAGCAGATCGACGCGCAGGTTGTTCAGGGTTTCGCGCAGCGCGAACTCGCGCCAGACGGCAGAGCGCCGCATTTCCGGGAATGCGACTCCGGCCAGAAAAATCGCGTGCAGTTCGAGCGTGCGGTGGTTGCGCTTGGGCGTGAGGTTCGCGAACAGGAACTCCACCTGCTCGTGCAGCGAACGCAGCAGCTTGCAGAAAAAGCGCGGCGTCACGGGTGCCGCCGGCGCCGTGCCTGGCGCGACGAAGCCGCGCAGGCTGTAGATCCAGTTCTGCACGCGCCGGCCTGTCACGTCGGCGGCGATGAAGCCCGGCGGCGTGCTGTCGATCCAACTGTCCAGCAGCTGCACCCAGCGCGCGGCGTAGCGCGCCTGGCCGCTCTGACTGAACGCCCGCGCCAGACCCGGCGCATAGTAGAACTTGTGCAGCAGGATGTGCCACTCCACATCCGCGCTCGGATTGTTCAGCCACGCGATCGGCTCAGTCAGTTGATGCGTTTCGCCGTTGAATTCGAAGCGCCCGTGCAGCAGTGCCTCAATCTTCGGCGGCGTGCATTCGTCGTCATCGACGATCAGATCAACATGAACATCGCGCGCCGAGCGAAAGTGCGCGAGCAAGGCCGCGTCGTCCATCGCGCACCAGGGCGCCAGAAAGATCGATTCCGGGCTTGCCCGGTCCGAAGCTCTGGCCGGCATCGACGCGTCTTCCACCGCATCACTCCATGTTGCGCAGTCGAGCATCAGCAACGCCCTTCGACCACCACGCAATCGCTTCGCCGCACCGGCCGCTCGGTGGCGAGCTGGCGCGCGAACAGGTCGCGCAGCGCCAGCGTCGTTTGGCGCGAGTCGAAGCGTTCGCAGATTCGCTCGCGGCCCGCGCGCGCCAGGTGCGAACGCAATTCGCCGTCGTCCAGAATCCGCCGAAGCGCATGCGCCAACGCTTGCGGATCGCGTGGCTCGATCAGCAAACCGTTCACGCCGTCATCGATGAACTCGGGAATGCCCGAGATTCGCGTCGAGACGACGGCAACGCCCATCGCCATCGCTTCGGCGAGCACGTTCGGGAAGCCATCGCGGTCACCGTCTTCCGTCACCTGGCACGGCAGCGCGAACACGCTCGCCTGCGCATAGATGCGCCGCAACTCGTCTTGCGTGACGGCGCTGCGCAGTTGCACCCGCTCGGCCAGGCCGCAGGCATCGATCAGCGCACGGATCGATTCGAGCGCACCGCCCGGCTCGCCGACGATGAGGCAGCGAAAACCAACCCCGTCGTCACGCAGCCTCGCGCAGGCGCGCACGAGGTGGTCGAAGCCTTTCTTCTCGACGAAACGGCCGACCGACAGGATCGTCGGCACGTCGCCAAGCTCGGCCGCGCCGGGTTCGCGCACCGGCGCGAACGCGTCGGTGTCCAGGCCGTGGTAGACGGCGTGCACGTCGCACGGCCGCGGGTGCCGAGCGCGCAGCACTTGCGCATTGGCACAGGTGCAGGTGGCGACGAAACGCGCCGCACCCATCTTGCGTTCGAGCAAGCGGCCGGGGTTGAGTTCGGCCTGATAGATGTCCTTCGCGTGCGCCGTGAAGCTGAACGGAATGCCCGACATGCGGCTCGCGAACCAGGCAATCGTCGCCACGCCGTGGCAGAAGTGGCCGTGCAGATGGCCCACGTCGCCCGCGCGCAGCACCTCGTCGGCAATCGCACCGGCCTGCAGGAATTCCTTGATGAAGACCTTGCGCAGGCGCTGCTGTCCGGACGCATCTGGCCCACGGTGGCGCAGCGCGAGCGCGAGCGCGCTGCCCGCGGCGCCGAGCCAGCGCAGCGGATGGCGGCGCAGCAGCCGCCCATGCGCAGCGCGAAACGCCGGCAGGTTCTCGCGCAGCCAGGGCCACAGCGCGGCGCCGGTCAGCGCGGTCGCCTTCGGCAAGTAGGTCAGCGGCGAACGAATCGCGGCAATGACCGGGTGCACCAGCGGCTCGTTCTCGCGCTTGATCGAAAACAGCCGAAATGCCATTCCCAAGCGTTCGAGCTGGTGGATCTCATGCGCGATGAAGGTCTCCGACAGGCGCGGAAAACCGTTCATCACATAGGCGACCTTGCGCGCTGCTGTGGCAGCGGCCGCGGTGCGTGGGGATTCAAGCGGCGATGCGATGGATTGGGCGGGTGGCATGGGGATGGCTGTGCTGAAGCAGCTGCAGCAGCAGTTGCAGGTTGCATGAGTTGTCGAATTGCTGGGTGACCATGGAGCGAGCCTGGCGGCCGAGTTGTGCGCACAGGCCCCGGTCGGCGATGAGTTCGGCAATCGCATCGGCCAGCGCCGCTGCGTCGTCGGCGGCAACCAGCAAGCCGTTGTCCCGATGTCGCACGAGCTCCGGAATGCCGGACACGCGGCTCGCGACCACCGGCAAGCCGACGGCCATCGCCTCGAGCAGCACGTTGGGAATGCCGTCGCGGTCGCCATCGGCGGTGATGCGCGACGGCTGCACGTAGACCGCCGCGCGGGCATAGCGCTCGATCACCTGCTCGCGCACCAGCTTGCCGGACAGGGCCACCACATCGCCGAGCGCATGCTGCTCGATCTGCGCCTGAAGCCTGGCCTGCTCTTCGCCATAGCCGACGATTTCGCAGCGGAACAACACGTCGCGGTCGCGCAGCAGGCGACACGCGTCGATCAGCGTATCCAGCCCCTTCTTGGCGCGCAGCCGCCCGACGCTGAGGATCAGCGGCGCCAGGCCGGTGGCGCGGCGCACCCGGGGATGAAACACGCCCAGGTCGATGCCGTGGTACATGCGCTGCACGTGAGCGCGCGGCGCGGCCCCGCGCAGCGTGCGGCAGTTGAACTCGGTGCAGGTCACCGTGAAGCGCGCCGCTTCGAGCTTGCGCCGCAGATCCGCTGCATCGGCCAGATAGATGTCCTTCGCGTGCGCGGAAATCGAGAACGGCATGCCGCTGAGCTTTGATACGAGTTCGGCCACATCGGCCGGGGTGGAAATGAAGTGCGTGTGCAGGTGCTGCACGCCGTCGTCGCGCAAGCGGCTGGCGAGCCAGCCGGCACGCGCGAAGTCGGCCCAGCCGGCGCCGCCGCGTGCGGCGGCTTGGCGCAGCGCGCAGGCGTAGCGCCACGGCGCGCGCGCGAACTGACGCAAGTGCCGCAGTGCGAATCCCAGCCACTGCCCGGGGGCGTGGATGGAGAGCGCCGGCACCCGCACCACCGTCGCGGCGATCCGGCCCACTGCGGCGTGCTGGATCGCATCGCTGGAATCGGCCAGCGCGTACAGGCGCAGCTGCAGGCCCAGTCGCTCCAGCCCCAGCACCTCTTCGAGAACGAAGGTCTCCGAGAGTTTGGGGAATACCTTGACCAGCAGGCCCAAAGGCCGCTCTTGAGGGTTTTCGAAATTGCGCGTCATCAACCTGACAGAGGCACGCGGCAACGCGGAAATACACCTCGAAAGAAGATTCCTCAGCGTCGTGCGGTTCGCACCGGCACGGGCGCGCCACCGCCCAAGGCGCGCGCCAGGCCCAAGGTGTGGCCGTAGCGCGCGAGCAGCGTCACCGCCTGCGTGTCCTGCGCGGCGAACAGAACGCGCTGCGCGTCGAGCACCGTCGCGTAGTCGGTCGCACCGTTGCGGTAGCGCAGGTCCGCCAGGCGCAGCGCGGCCTGTGCGAATTCAACTGTTTGCTGCTGGTGCGCCGCCTGCTGCTGCAGCGCGCGCAGCGCGAACAGGCGCTGTTCAACGTCGCGATACGCCGCGAGCACGGCCTGCCGGTAGAGCTGCTGCACTTCCGCCTGGCGCGCCGTGGCGGCACCCACTTCGGCGCGGATGCGTCCGCTGTCGAACAGCGGGCCGATCAGCGCGGCGCCGAGGCCCGTCACGACACCAGCGCCACCGAACAGACCCGACAGCGTGGCGCTCTCCAGCGCCGCGCCGGCGTTCAGGCGCAGTTGCGGCAGCCACGCCGCCCGCGCCACGTTCAGATCGGCATGGGCCACCAACATTTCGGCCTCGGCTTGGCGCACGTCCGGGTGGCGTTCGAGCAGCACGGCCGGCACCGCGGCTGCAAGCACCGGCAGGCGCACATCGGCGAGCGTGACGCCGTCGATGGTGAATCCCTGCGGCGCATGGCCGCTGAGCACCGCAATCGCGGCGAGCGCGGCCTGGCGCTGTTGTTCGAGCGGCGCGAGACTGGCGCGCTGTGTCGCGAGCAGACCCTGCTGGCGCAGCACTTCGAGTCTGCCCGTGGCACCAGCCTGTTCGCGCGACACGAGCACAGCGAGCAGCGATTCGGCGTTGGCGATGCTGGCCCGGGCAATCGCGATTCTGTCGTTGGCGCTGAGAACGCTGAAGTAGTGCTCGCACAGCTCGACCAGCAAGGCCACGCCGAGCGACTCTCGCGCCTGTTCGCGCTGTTGCACGCGGCCACCGGCAGCGTCCACCGCCAGGCGCTTGCTGCCGCTCAGATCGAGGTCCAGGCTCGCGGCCACGCCGAGCTGGTGTGCACCTGACGTGCCCTCACCGCTGCGCCGGGTGCGGCTGGTCTCGGCTTGCGCGTCCACGCGCGGACCGAGCTCCGATCGGGTGCCGTCAACCAGCGCGCGCGCCTGGGCGATTCGATGTTCCGCCGCGGCAATTTGCGCATTGCCGGCGAGCGCTTGCATGACCAGGCGATTCAACTCTTCATGGCCGAAAACGAGCCACCAGCGATCGGGGATGTCGATCCCGGCCTCGACCGGCGCTGTGGCAACGGCGACCGGTGCGCTGCTCCAGGCGGTGGGTGGGTCCAGCGCCGGACGCTGGTATGGCGTGGGTGCCGCGCAAGCGGCGAGCGCGGCACCGACCCCGATCGTCGCAGCCCGGGCCAATGTGCGGGTCAGGAGCGGACGCGCGCCGTGCTGTCTCGCACCCATCGAATCCGATTCCACGATCATTCGGCGCTCAGCGCGAGCACCGGATCCAGTGTCGCAGCACGCCGCGCCGGCAGAAACCCGAACACCAGACCGGTCAGCACCGCGCTCGTGAATGCGATCAGCACGGGCGGCAGCGAGAACACGACGTCGCGGCCGAATTCGCCCGCCAGCCACGCTGCGCCGAGCCCCCCCGCGACGCCGAGCACGCCGCCGATGCAGCACACGACAAGGGCTTCGATGTTGAACTGGAGCATGATGTTGGCGACGCGCGCCCCCACCGCCATGCGCAGGCCGATCTCGCGCACGCGTTCGGTGACGCTGACGAGCATCACGTTCATCACGCCGATGCCGCCGACCAGCAGCGAAATCGCCGCCACCGAGCCGAGCAACCAGGTCAGCGAGGCCTGGGCCTGCTCGGCGGCGTCGAGTACGTCGGCCATGTTGCGAAGCTGGAAATCTTCGCGCCGGTGGCGTTGCGTCAGCAGCGTCTTGATCTCGGCCTGCGTCGCGTCGAGCTGCGCCTTGTCGCCCACCTCGACGATGATGGAGCGCAGATGGCGCCTGCCGAACAGGCGCACCCGGCTCGTCGTGAGCGGGACCAGCACCACGTCGTCCATGTCGCTGCCGCTGCTGCTCGCGCCCTTCGGTGCGAGCACACCGATCACCTCGAACGGAATGTTGGCGATCAGGACCCTCGCGCCCACCGGGTCGACACTGCGGCCGAACAAGTTGGCCACGACGGTCTGGCCGAGCACGGCCACCGGCGCGAAACCGCTCACATCGGTGGCCGTGAAGAACTGGCCGCGCTCGAGCGGCCAGTCGCGCGCCGCGGCGAATTCCGCCGTCGTTCCGGTGACGTTGGCGGCGTAGTCGCTGTCGTTCACGCGCAGCGTCGCGCCGGCGGTGTATTCGGGCACGGCGTGCACGACGTTGCGAATTTGCGCGATCGCGGCGGCGTCCTCGGCCACCAGGGTGGTCGACTCGCCGCTGATGCGAACACCGCGCGCGCCCGGGCGCACGATCAACAGATTGGTGCCCATCGCCTCGATGCGCTCCAGCACCGCGCGCTGCGTACCCTCGCCCAGCGCCAGCATCGCCACCACGGCGCCGACGCCGATGATCACGCCGAGCAGCGTGAGGCTGGATCGAAACAGGTTGACGCGCAGTGCCCGCAAAGCCATCTGGACGGCGTCGAGCACTTCGTCCAGCGAGACGCGGGTGGGCTCCCGTCCTGCAAGCGGGAGAGGGGGAAGCTTCTCTTTGTCGGTCCGGGCTGGCCTGCCCGAATCCGCGACCACGCGCCCGTCTTCGAGCACGATGCGGCGCTGCGCCTGTTGCGCCAAGGCGGCGTCGTGGGTCACCAGGATCACGGTGTGGCCGCGCCGGTTCAAGGCGTGCAGCAACTGCATCACTTCGGCGCCGCTGCGGCTGTCGAGCGCGCCGGTGGGCTCGTCAGCGAGGATGAGGCGCGCGCCGTTCATCAGCGCGCGCGCGATGCACACGCGTTGCTGCTGCCCGCCGGAGAGTTGATTCGGCCGGTGCGCGGTACGGTCGGCCAGGCCGAGCGTGGCCAGCAACTCCAGCGCGCGGCGGCGCCGGTGCCCGGCCGGCGCGCCGGCGTAGACGGCCGGGATCTCCACGTTCTCCAGCGCGCTCGCGTTGGCGAGCAGGTTGTAGCGCTGAAACACGAAACCGATGCTGTCTCGCCGGTGCGCGGCGAGCTCGTCGCCGCTCAATTCGCTCAGGTCGTCGCCGTCGAAGCGGTAGCTGCCAACGCTCGGGGTATCCAGGCAGCCGATCAGGTTCATCAGCGTCGTCTTGCCGGACCCCGACGCGCCGACGATGGCAACGAACTCGCCCGGATGAATGTTCAGCGTGACGTCGCGCAACACGGTCGTGTCTTGCCCGCCGACGAGGTACGACTTGCCGACGCCGCGCAAATCGATCAAAGCCGCGCCGGCAAACGCGCTTCAGAGGCGCTCATGGGGATGGCGCTCACGCTGACCCGCTCACGATCTTGCATCGCGCTTCGGACTCTTGGCGCGGCGGCCGGGTTCGTCGACGACGACGAGTTCGCCCTCGGTCAATCCCGACAGCACCTGGGCGTGGATTCGATTCGCCACGCCCACCTGCACTTCGCGCGACTCCACCCGGCCATCCTTGAGCACGAGCAATCGCCGCGTCGGCGCTGTTTGAACCGGCGTGGCTTCGCCTTGGCGCAGCGCAGCCATGGGCACGAGCAGCGCGTCCTTGGCCTGCGCCACGACGAACGACACCTGCGCACTCATCTGCGCCTTGAGCTGCTGGTCTTTGTTGTCGACGTCGAACAGCACGCTGTAGAGTACGACGTTGTTCACCGTCTCGGGCATCGGCAGGATCTGGCGGATTCGCGCCACCCAGCGTCGCTGCGGCGTGCCCAGGGTGCTGAAGTACACCGGCATGCCGGTGTTCAAGCGCATCACGTCGGCTTCCGACACCTGCGTCACCACCGTCATCGTGTCCAGATTTGCCAGGCGCACGACGACGGGCGCCTGCTGGCTCGCGTTGACGGTCTGACCCTGGCGCACTGGCAGCGCGATCACCGTTCCCGACATCGGCGCGACGATGCGCGTGTAGGCGAGGTTCGCCTCGTCCACGCGCAGCGCGGCGCGCGTCTGCTCGGCCTGCGCCAGCAGCCCGGCGACCTGCGCCGCGGCGATTCGGCTCGCCGCGAGACTGGTCTCGACAGCGTCGCGGCTGACCGCGTTTTGCGCGAACATCTTCTGGTTGCGCTCGTGCTGGGACAGGGCCAATGCGTGGGTGGCCCGTTTTTCGTCGAGCTGCGCCGCCAGGTTGTGCAGCGTCGCATGGCCGGCGTCCACCCGCGCGGCGAACACCGTCGATTCGATCTCCGCGACCAACGCGCCGGCCTTCACGGTGTCGCCCACGTTCACCAGAACGCGTCGCAACTGGCCCGAGACCTGGGTGCCGACGTCGACGAACTCGCGCGGCTGGATCGAACCCAGTGCGACGATCGCGTCTTCCACATCGCCGCGCTGCACCGCGGCACTTGGATAGTGAGCCTGCGGCTCCTTCGAGGTGGCAGCGCGCCACGCGGCGGCGCCTGCAAGGACCAGACCGCACACCATCGTGCCTGCCAGGAAGCGGCGGACGAGCCCAACTCGCCCCGGTCGGCGGCGCGCGCCGGAGCCGGCCCTGCGTGACGCCTTGGAGGCACCGCTGCGCTTTGTGTCAGTCATGATGTCACCGGGAGTTGCCGCGCCGCTAACCAGCCGGGGCGGCAATCGAAACGGCCGAAAGTGACGCGCCGGTAATCGGCGGATGCCATGACGTTCCCAGCGAGATGAAATTCGCGAATGCCGAGGTCGGCATCGCCGCAGCCGGCTCAATGGATGCGCCGCGGCCTTTGCGCAGCACATTCGTGTCGAGATCGAGCAACTCGAGCAGGCACTGCGACACGTTGTCGAGCCCGTGCATCGCGTTCAGGTGCACGTTCGTCTCGTGGCGCGAGTGGGCATGCAACTCGCCGAGCACGGCGTCGAGCAGGGTCTGGCTCAGACGCTTGGGGTCGCCATGCGGATCGACCATGCGCAGCAGCCCCAGGCCCGCCATGCGCTGCGCGCGAATCAGCTGCTCGAGCCCGGGGCGGCAGCGCGGCACCACCACCGCCCGGCGCCGCAACGTGAGCAGTTCGCACACCGTGTTGTAGCCGCCCATCGACACCGCGACGTCGCACGCCGCCATCAGCGACATCATGTCGTCGCAGAAGCGTTGCACGCTGACACCGTTCAACTGACCGGCCTGCGCTTCGATCGCGGCGCATTGTTCATCGGCGAGTTCGGGCCCGCAGACGATGTGGGTTCGGGGCCGCTGCGGCGCAGGCAGCGTGGCCAGGCCGGCGAGCATCGCCTGCAGCAGTCCGAGGCCGTCTTCGCCGCCGCCGGGCGTGACCAGCAGCAGCGGCGCGTCGCCCACGACGCCCAGCTCCTTGCGCACCGCGGCGCGCGTGCGCCGCCCGGGTGGGCGCGCGATGTAGCCGCAGTAGCGCAGCTTGGCGCCGGCCATCGGCGGAAAGTCGTATTCGCGGCGCATGTCGAACACCTGCGCCGAACCGACGACGAGCACCTGGTCGTACCAGGTGGCAACGGCGTCGAAGTAGCCGCGTTTGCGCCAGATCTGCGCGGTTGACTCGGGGCTGTCGAGAATGTCGCGCAGCAACAGCACGAGCTTGGGCCGCTGCTGGCCAGTCGGCAGGTTTTCGAACGCGGCGCAGAGTTCGTCTTCAACGCCGAAGGGCTTCTTGTCGACGAGCAACAGGTCGGGAACGAAATCCTCGACCGCGCTGCGGATCAGGTTCGCGCGCAGCTTGACCGTGCCCGTCAGGCTCAGGTCGAGATACTTGGCGCCGTACTGGCCGCCCGTGTCGCGCGCCAGGCATGGCAACTTCAGGTAGTCCACGCGCCGCGGGATGCGAAACGCATGCAGCATCGGCGAGCCGGTGACGACGAGTACCGAGACTTCGGGCGAAGACTCGACCAGGTGCCGCGCCACCTCGAGCATGCGGCGGATGTTGCCCAGGCCGAAGGTGTCGTGCGAATAGATCAGGACTCGCTTCATCGAGGCTCCGTCGGCATGCGGGTGCATGCGCGTTCCTCAACAGAGTCGTGACAGTTCGATGAAATACAGTGCGTGACCGGGAATTTCGAGCGCTCGATGCGCGACGGGCCGCTGGCGCCGGAACGCTCCGTGCGCCGGCGGGTTTTGCGGCTGGTTTGCCCGGCTGGACCGACTGCCGGGTCTTTGCACAGGTGCTGGGCCTCAGCGCTGGCGCGGCCAGCGCGGTCGGCCAAGCCCTGGTCGCGGTGACGGCGCGGGAGCGATCTGCAGCAGCGCTGCCAGCGGGTCGACTTGGCGCAGCCGTGTCGCGCGCAGCGGCGACGTGAACCGCTCCAGACGATCGGCAATGTCAACCGGCGTGAGTTCGGGCTGCCGGGCCCGCAACAGGGCCGCCGTCGCCGCGACCCAGGGGGCGGCCATCGACGTTCCGCTCCAGGTGCCGTAGCAGCCGGTCGTGCCGTCCAGGTTGGCGCACACGCCCGGCACGCTGCTCGTGACTTCGTCGCCAGGCGCCGCCAGGTGCACCCACGGACCGAAATTGCTGAACGCCGCAAGTCCGGCGGATCGGTCGCTGGCGGCGACGGCCACCAAGCCATAAGCGCCCTCACCCGCCGGGTATTCACGGCGCCGGCTCGCATCGTTGCCCGCCGCAGCGACGACGACGGCGCCGCGCGAATACAAGCAGCGCTCCTTGTCGGCGTTGTAGCCGGGGTCGGACACGTCGCTCTCGGGCTCCAGCGGGTCGGGAACCGCCGGGAACGAGCAGCTTGCGAGCCGTGCGATCGTGTCCAGAATTTCGGTTCGCTCGGGCGTTCCCAGGCTCAGGTTGATGACATGCGCGCCGTCGTCGGTGAGCGGGTTGGCGTCGGGATCGACGGCGAACAGAATTGCCTCGGCAAGCACCCAGGCGTTGCCTTCGCCGTTGCGGTCGAGCACGCGGACCGGCATGATCTTCGCGCCCGGCGCCGCGGTGGCGACGATGCCGGCCACGTGCGTGCCATGGCCGAAGCCGAGATCCAGGCGCCCGCCTTCCTCGGCGGGATTCAGATCACCGTCGACGAAGTCGTAGCCCGCAATCAGCTTGCCCGCGAGAAGAGGATGAGCCTGATCGACGCCGGTGTCGAGCACCGCGACTTTGACTGCGTTGCCGGTAGAAACTTGATGCGCCTGACTCAAGCGCAATGCCGCAGGCGCCCATTGCTGGGCGAAGTCTTGCGCGGTGCCGATCGCCCAGACGCGGTTCTTGCGCGCTTCGGGGCTGGCGTTGATCGCGTTCTCTTCGGCAAGCAGGACATCCGGCTCGAGCAGCAGCGCCTCGAGCACGGCGTGCACGTCGGCCGGGGGCGTGGCGAAGGCAAGGCGAAAGATCGGCCGCGCGCCGAAGCGGCTCTTGATCGTCAAGCCATACTTGGCCAGCAAGGGCGTGACGGCACCGGCGACGCGCAACTTCAGCAAGATTTCGCCCGGCACTGTGGCCGCCTGTGCCGCGCCGAAGCCGATGAGGCTTGCGGCAATCAGGAGGCCGGCCACCGCCCGCGTGGCGCTTCGCACACGCTCGCGTCCAGGGCCAGCGGCAAGCCCGAGTGCGATCAATGCCCGCCGAACGAGCGCAGCGATTTGTTGTGTTTTCATGTGCTTGTCTCCAGTCACTACCAGCCGCCGAAAAGCGTGAACGCGGCCCAGTGGCCGGGATGCGGGTGGTCTTTGCGCACAGCGCTTTGGGCGATGCGCAGCGCCGCCGCCGGCGTTTGATGCCGCGCGAGCGCGGCATGGAATTGCCCCATGAACTTCGCCGTCACGTGGTCATCCACCGGCCACAGGCTGGCCACCACGCGCGCCGCACCGGCGACGAGGAAGGCCCGCACGAGACCCACCATTTCGTCGCCGCTGCCTTGATCGGCGAGCGCGGTTTCGCATGCGCTCAGCACGACTGTGCAGCGCTGCAGCCGCAGCGATTGCGCGGCCTGCACCGTGAGCGCCCCGTCGTGCAGGTGCAGCGCCGAGAACACCGGGTTGTCGCCGCGAAACTGTGCGTGACACGCGAGGTGGATCGCATCGGCGCGCGGCGCCAGGGCGCGCAGGTTCGCGAGGCTCGCGTGCTCGCCCAGGCACAGCGTCGCGCTGGGGAACAGGTTCGCCACCGCTTCGGCCTCGGCGCGAGCGTGCTGAAGGCGCGAAGTTTCTCCAAAGACGAGCGCATGGCGCACCGGGCGCGGCCGCTCGCGCAGGCCGTGCAAGGCGACGCGCGCACTGGGAACCACTGCCAGATCGACGCTGCTGCCGAGCGCGCCGTCACCCTCCAGCAGCCCGGAAAACGGCACTGAACCCAGCGTCGCACAGGGCACGACCATGATGCGCTTCATGGGCGCCAGCGCTTGCGCCAACGGCGCCCAGATCAAGGTGTGCAGGCGCTGCATGCGCTGCGTGGCACGCTGTGTGAGCAAGGCCCGATGGCGTGCCAGCGGCGCATCGCCACTGCGCAGGCTTTCAAACTGGAAGCGCGCCGAGCGCACGGCGTCGTTCACGTCCGTCCAGGGCGCCAGATGACGCTGAACGTCGATCTGCGAACGTGTCAGCACGACAGCGAACAACTCGCCGTCCAGCACGCCGTATTCGACAACTGCTTCCTCGGCGCCGAGCAGCTGTTGCAGCGCGCGTGGATCGAATGGGTCATCGGCGGAATCGGCGAAGCCCCGCTGGCCGAGGGCAGCGCCGGCCGACAACCGGCCGCGGCGCGACTGTTCCAGCAGCTCGAATTCGGCGCGGCGAATCTCGTCCGCCAGACCGAGCACCGGTTCGCCCTCGTCCTGCATGTCCTGCACCCGGCGGTACAGCCAGTTCAAGCGCGTGCGCTGCGCAGCGAGCGATGCATCGTCGTCCTGTGCGTCGGCCTGGGCGATCTGTTCGCCCAAGGCGCGAGCCCGGTAGCGCTCTTGCCATTCGAGCACCGCGTAGGCGTGCGCGGCATCGCCGCTTTGCTGGTGGTCGCGCAACGCCAGGCGCAGCAGTTCTTCATAGGGACGCAAGTGCCCGCCGAGGAAGGCGCGCTGAAATTCATCGCCCGGCAGCGCGCGGCGCTGTTCTTCGAACAATTCGACTGCACTCAGGAAGTCGGCGATCGCCGCCTCGGTGTGGCCCAGCGCCAGCGCGGCGCAGCCACGCCCGCTGAGACAACTGACTTCGATCGGCGCCAGGCCGAGTTCGCGTGCCCTTTGCAGACCCGCGTCGAACAGCTCGGCGGAGGCCGCATGGCGCCCCAGGCCGAGCAAGGCACGTGCGCGCAGCACGTCGGCGCGCGCTTGGCGCTGCGGCAAGCCGGCATCGGCGAAAGCCCGGCTGGCGGCGTCGGCCAGACTGAGGGCCAACCCGCTCTGGCCCTGCGCCGATGCCAGTTCGGAACGGATCGATCCGACAGCGGCCTCGCCCACCGGTGCGCCCTGGGCGTGAAACAGCGCATGGGCGCGCTGCAGGCTCGCCGCGGCGCAAGCCGGGCGATCGAGCAGGGCCTCGGTTCGCCCCTGTTGTGTCAGGGCCCACGCCAGTTCGTCCGGCGCGTCGAGTTCCTCGAAGCGCGCGACGGCTTTTTCATACAAGGCCAAGGCCTCGGGCAACAGGCGCAGCTCGAGGTAGGCGTCGCCAAGTTGCTTCTCCGCGATCGCCAGATGCTGCGGCATCGCGAGCAGCTCGTAGCCCCGGCGCGAACGCTCGAAGCCCGCGAGCGCCTCGCGGTACGCGCCGCGTGCCAGCTCGAGCAAGGCCTGCGATTCGTCCACCATCGCTTCGAGCACCGGAAACTTGTGCGCCGCGGCGCGCATTCGCGCGCGCGCGTAGATGCGCGAGGCCTCGTCGAAATCGCCCATCGCCACGAGCGTATCGGCCAGGCCGATGTCGGCCATCACGGAATGTTCGTGGTCGGCAACTCGCGCGAACAGCACCGCGGCTTCACGGTAGTGGCGCGCCGCGGGACCATGGGCGTCGCGCCCGAGGTGCAGGCTGCCCAGATTGAGGCTGACTTTGCTCGCGGCACGCAGGTCGCGCTGCGCCAGGAACTGTTCGCGTGCGGTCTCGGCGCAAGCCACGGCCTGGTCGTGCTGGCCCAGCATTTCCAGCGCCATGATCTTGGGCACTTGGGTTTGCGTGGCATGCGGGGCTTGGTCGATGTCGACGAACAGTTGCGCCGCACGGTCGAAACTGCGCGTTGCGGCGAGCATTTCGCCACGCGTGAGTTGCGCGATCCCAGCCGTCCACGCGGCGAGTGCTTCCATCTCGGTGGCCAGCCGCCGCGGCAGCCGAGCGGCCGGCCGCTCGGGCGGACCCCGACCGGTGACAGCGCTGCCGGGTTCGCCGCGACCCAACCCGCACAGCTCATGCAGCGCCTCGGCGGCGCGCGACGCACGCTGCGGTTCGCTGCTCCACGCGGCATAGCAGAGGTCCTTGAGTGTCCATGCCAGCGCCCGCCAGTCCTCGGCCGCCAGGCCCGTGGTCAAACCGAGCGGGAGTGGGTTGCCGGCATCGAGCCAGCGCCCGGCCAGCTCAGACGCCATCGGCCTGGACAGAGAAGCGGTCACGGGTGCCCCCTCGCGCTTCGCGCGGTCCCGCCAAGCGGGACGGCGCGCCCCAGGGCCCGACCATGGCCCCTTCGTGGCCCAGGGAGCGGCCGGGCGGGGGCGCTCATGCGATGGCGCTCAACTGGAACGCTCACCGATCACGATCGGCGGCAGCACGACTTCGTCGGCACCGGAACGCAAGGTCAGCTGGTAGGCGCCGCGCGCCACGCTGTCGAAGTGGAACTCGCCCAACGAGTCGAGCGACTCGGTTCGCACCATGGGGTGACCGGCGCCGTCACCCTGTCGCGTGAGCTCGACTTCGCCTTGTTCATCCGGGCCCAGCACCTGGCCGCTGATGGAGAACTGATGGGCCGACGCATTGATGCGAACGTCGATGTCTCGCCCCTGCGCACTGAACAGCAGGTGGCGGTTGTCGAGCGCCATGGAGCGAACGCCCAGCGCCAACGCCGGCGTGGCCCAACTGTCGAAACTGAGCGCAGCGGACAAGCGCGTGAGCAGGGTCGGGGCGCTGCGCCTGGAGGTCCGATGCGGCGAGACTCGCCACAGCGCGACCGCCGCGTCGATCCAGCCCGGCGGGGCGTCGGCCAACTTCTCGGCTTGCCTGGCAAGGTCAGACAGTTCCGCGTCGGTGAGCGGTTCGATCGATTTGCTGTGTTGCATGGGGCATCCCTGACGAATTTCCCGAACAGAGGTACGGAGGACCCCACTGATACAAGGTCAACCCGATATTTCCATCGCCGCGCCGTATCAGGTCACATACGCCCTCAGCTTTGCCAGGCAGCGGGCCCGTGTCGGGCCGATGCTGCCCACCGCCATTCCCAACCGAGCCGCGATTTCGCCGTATTCGGGGGATGCGTCGGCGTCGTCGAACAACAGGCGAATCAAGTTGCGGCATTTCGGGTCCAGCCGCTCCAGACCCAGGCGAACCAGGTTGAGCTGCTGCAGTGCGGCAAGCGCCTGCTCGGCCTGGGGCGACTCGTCGGCGATGTCCCATTCGGGCCCGGCGTCGTCACGGGCCTCGTCGGCATCGCCCTCGCGGGTCATTGAAATCCAGCGCTCGCCATGCTTGCGTTGCAGCAGTGCCTCGCGTTTGGTCGTCGTCACGATCCAGGCCTGCAGGCGCGACGGGTCGGCGATCCTGGGCAAATGGGCAAGCAGTCGCGAATACACGGTCTGGAACACGTCGGCAGCGGCGTGTTCGTCAAGGCCGATGCGACGCACGATTGCGAACACCAGGCGTTGATAGCGGCGCACCAGCAGTTCCCAGGATCTCGCCTCGCCACGCAGGCAACCCGCGACGAGTGCCGCGTCGTCCGGCGCGTCGGCGGGCGCGCAGGCGCATGGCGCGGGCTGCTCGGCCTGCGCTGCAGGGGCCCACGTCTCCTCTCCCGTCGGTGCTGGCCCGATCGGCCGGCGCCTGGCTTCAGGCTTTCTCGTCTGCAGCATGGCGGCTGTCTCCTGTGATGACGGTGGATGGCCGCCGGCGATCCGTCGGGAACTGCCTTCTCGAGGCACGACTCGTGGTGTGCAAGTTACACATTTGGATCAACGAAACGCAATAACCGCGCCCGGTCCCGGCGGACGGGCAGTGGCTGCCCCTGGGCCGAGGCAAGGGCGTTGGTAAAGACACTTTGTCAGCCCTTAACTACACACCCAATATTTGGTCAGTTCGCCCAACAAATGGGTTTCATCACCCACAATCTGGATCTACGTCACGCCGCAATACCTCAATCCCATCCGAATGAAGAACTTCCTGAGCCCGGCAGCTCGCGGCCAGTTCAACCTGCAGCGTTGGTTCGCCGTGGTTTCGCTGGCAACGATCGCGGTGATATCAACGGCGGCGGCGGCACTGCTGAGCTGGTTCATGACGCAGCAGTTGCTGCTCCAGGAAGCGGTGCTGACGAAGGAGTTCGTGCACAGCCTGGTGCGCGTGGAGCAGTCGCTGCAAAGCTATCTGGCCAACCCGGCGGCCGACCTGTCGCCGCAAACCGCCGAAGCCTTCCGCCACGTCGCCGAGATGCCCAACGTGCTGCGAGCCAACGTCTACGGCTTGCAGCGGCGGGTGATCTGGTCGAGCGATCTCGGTTTGATCGGGCGCGACTTCGGCCCGAACCCGGAACTCGACAATGCCTTGCGTGGCAACGTCGTCGTCGCATTCGCCTCCGAGGAACGCCATGAGCATGGCAAGCAGGAGCACGAGGGTCGCGGCCTCGAAGACGCCTTCGTCGAGATCTATGTGCCGGTGCGCGATGTCTCCGAGCAGCGCGTGCTCGGCGTCATCGAGTTCTACAAGAATCCTCGCTCGCTGCTCGGGTCGATCAAACAGCTGCGCATCTATGTGGCCATCGGCGCGGGCTTGAGCGGAGTGCTGTTGTTCGTCGCGCTGTTCGGCCTGGTGCAGCGCGCCGCGCGCCTGATTGAGGCGCAGCAGAAACAGCTGGTTGAAAAGGAGACGCTCGCCGTCATCGGCGAAATGAGCTCGGCGGTGGCGCACGGCATTCGCAACCCGCTCGCGTCGATCCGCAGCTCCGCGGAAATCATTCCGCTGAGCGATGCCAACGGCGTATCGCAGGCGGTGAACGACATCGTCGCCGAGTCGGAGCGCATGGAGGCCTGGGTGCGTGAGTTGTTGTCGTACACGCGGCCGTTGGTCGAGGCCGAGGCACCCGTGGCCATTCACGAACTGGTTCAGCGCTGCGCGCAGGATTTCGAACGCGAAGCGCAGCGCCGCGGCATCGCACTGCAAGTGGAATGCCCTAGCGACCTGCCGGCGGCGCGCGGCGACGCGATGCTGTTCGCGCAGGTTCTTCGCAGCCTGTTGACGAACGCCATCGAGGCCACCGCGCGCGGCGGCCACATCAGCCTGCGCGGGCACCGCGACGCCGACCCGTCGACCGTCAGCCTGAGTGTCGAAGACAACGGCGCGGGCATGACGCCGGCCGATCTGGCGCGCGCCGGCACGCCGTTCCAGACCACCAAGCCACGCGGCCTGGGTGTCGGTTTGGCACTCGCGCGGCGCATCGTGGAGCGTTTCGGCGGTCGCGTGACGATCGCCAGCACGCTCGGCCGCGGCACCGTCGTGCGCGTGCAATTGCGCGTCGCCTGAGCTGCGAATCGCGTCTCAGAATCGACGGATCGCAGCATGGCTCAGCTCATTTTGGTGATCGAAGACGAGGTGGTGCTCGCGAAGAACGTCGCGATCTACCTCGAACGCCATGGCTTCGACGTGGAGCTCGCGCACAGCGCCGAGCAGGGACTGGCGGCGCTGGCGCAGGCCCGGCCCGACGCCGTGGTGCTCGATTTCAATCTGCCCGGACTGGACGGCCTGGCCGCGCTGGCGAAGATCCGCGAGGCCGACGCCGCGATTCCCGTGATCATGATGACGGGGCACGGCAGCGTTGAAATCGCCGTCGACGCGATGAAACAAGGCGCCTACGACTTCCTGACCAAGCCCGTGGCGCTGAGCAAGCTGCGCATGGTGATCGAGCGGGCGTTCGGCCACACGCGGCGCGACCTGGCGCTCGATTACTACCAACGGCGCGATGCACAGCACGCCGTGGTGGACGACCTGATCGGCGACTCCGTCCCGATGCGGGCCCTGAAGCAGCGTCTGGCGCAGTTGCGTCTGGCCGAACTCAACATGAACGACAGCGCCGCGCCAGCGGTGCTGATTCTCGGCGAAACGGGCAGCGGCAAAGAGGTGGTGGCACGCGCGCTGCATCTGGCAGGCCCGCGGCACGACAAGCCGTTTGTCGAGTTGAACTGCGCCGCGATTCCCGCGCAACTGCTCGAGTCGGAACTGTTCGGTCACGAGCGCGGTGCGTTCACCGACGCGCGCGACCGCAAGCTCGGCCTGGTGGAAACGGCCGAAGGCGGAACCCTGTTTCTGGACGAGATCGGCGACATGGACGTCGCGCTCCAGTCCAAACTGCTGAAGCTGCTGGAGGAGAAGGTGATTCGCCGCCTGGGCAGCGTGCGCGAACAGAACGTCGACGTTCGCATCGTCGCCGCAACCCATCGGCCGCTCGAAGAGCTCGTGCGGCTGGGCCGGTTTCGCGCCGACCTCTACTACCGGCTGTGCGTGGTGCAATTGCAGCTGCCGGCCCTGCGCGAACGCGGCAGCGACATCCTGCTGCTGTCGCGCCACTTCCTGCAGTCGCATGCCCAGCGCTACGCCAAGCCCGTCCCCACCTTGACCAGTGAAGCCGAAATGGCGTTGCTGCGCCACCCTTGGCCCGGCAACGTGCGCGAACTGCGCAATGTGCTTGAACAAGCGGTGTTGCTCGGCGTGGGCGATGTCATCGAAGCGCAGCACCTGGCCCTGCCGGGCGGGCCGGCGGCCGGCAGTTCTGTCGGGGGGCCGGTCTCGCGCGAGGCCAATTCCGCTTCTCCCACCACGCTTAACGAGCTCGAACGCAGCGCATTGGTCCAGGCGCTGGATCGAACCGGTTGGAACGTCTCCCGCGCGGCGCGCGTGCTCGGCATCAGCCGGGACACCTTGCGCTACCGGATCGACAAACACGGACTCACGGCGCGAACCCCATGAGGCAAGCGGATCCGCTGTTGGCCCCCGCTGAGCCTGACCTTGGGGCGCACATTCGGGAATCCGCCGCACCTCGCACGAGAAGATTTGCCTACACTTGCGCAGCGCGTCGAATAATTGCGGGGAATCTCGCACAGGGATGAGGAATTCATATGCTGCAGTCGTTGTTTGGTGATCTCGGTCCGGCAATCGACCCCTCCGGGAAGAAGCGTCGCACCGCGAGTGATCTCGACCAGGGTTTTGCCGCGACGGCCATCCTGGAGAGTGTCAACAAGGAACTCAACGACCACGGCCAGATCGTCGACCGGCATGTTCGCGACCTGATGGTCACGGGATCGCCGGCGCAGGCGATCCGTGAACACTTCAAGGCCACGCGTGCCGACCTCGACACCGCCAGCCACCTGATCACGCTGCTCGACCCGGCTGGCGTGTGGGCCACCTCGGTCATCAAGGCCGTGTCCGACGCGGGCGGGCAACCGATCGAAAAGCTGCACTTGCGCGAGCAGTCGACGCTTCGCACGCTGGCGATGATCGAGCGGACCGCGCTGGTGCGGCGCGCGGAAGACGCCCTCAAGATCTACCACGCCGACGTGCGCGCGCCAGGCCCGGAGAATGCCGAGATTCCGCTGGCGCTGATGGAGCGCAGCCAGATGACGACCGTGATCGTCGGCCCGATGGAGGCGCACGCGATTGACAGTTTGCTGAAATGGCTGAACGACGCCACGGCGCAGTCCAGCTGGCGTTGCCCGCATGTGTTGTTCATGCTTCCGCCGAGCGCCGTGTGGATCACGAACAAGGTCAATTCGATGGCGTGGCCACCGATGTTGCAGGTGCACGTCCACAACGAGTCCCTGACGAGCGCGTCCTCGGTGTGGAACGCCTTGCTCGGGACCTGGAACCGCGTGAAAGCGCAGCCCGGCTGGGAGCCGTCGATCAGCGACGCTGCGGAGTTCGCGGTCGAAGTCACCGACATCACGATGCCGTCACACGCGCCCGAGGTTGCGCCGATGCGCCCTGCCGCGGCAGCGACCGTTGCGCAGCCGATGCCCACCGTTCGGCCGGCGCCGACAAGCGCACCGAAACCCCAGCACAACATGCTCGACCACGCGCACGTCAAGCGCCAACTCGCGCAGATGCTCACGCTGGACGGCATGCTCGGCTGCGCCGTGGTCGACGCGAGCAACGGCCTGATCCTCGCGCGCGAAACACCCGACGACCAGAGCATGGACCTCGACGTCGCTGCTGCCGCGTGCACCCAGGCCCTGAAAGCGCACAAGACGGCTGCCGCTCACATGGGCATGCCCGACGCGCTGGAAGAGGTGATGACGAGCTCCAACAGCCGGCACCAGGTGATGCGCCAGCTGTCGCACCACCCCGACCTGTTCTTGTTCGCGCTGCTCGATCGGCAGCGCACCAACCTTGCTTTGGCACGCTACAAGCTGATGGAAGTCGAACGCGAGCTGCTCTGATTCAGGCCGTCGCGGTGTCCTGAATTGCCGTGGTATTCGCGCCCGGCACCTTCTTGCGCGCGAACAGCGTGTAGACCGTCGGCACAACGAAGATCGTCAGCAGCGTGCCAAGCGTCATGCCGCCGACGATCACCCAGCCGATCTGACGCCGGCTTTCCGCGCCCGCGCCGGTCGCCATCGCCAGCGGCAGGGCGCCAAGCACCATCGCGCCGGTGGTCATCAGGATCGGCCGCAGCCGCAGCGTCGCAGCTTCGATCACGGCTTCGCGCATTGCCAGCCCCTGCTCGCGCAACTGGTTCGAGAACTCGACGATCAGGATGCCGTGCTTCGTGATCAGCCCCACCAGCGTGATCAGGCCGATCTGCGAATAGACGTTCAGGGTTCCACCCGTCAGATGCATCGCCGCGAGCGCGCCCACCATCGACAGCGGCACGCTGAACATGATGACGAAGGGATCGATGAAGCTCTCGAACTGCGCCGACAGCACAAGAAAGATGAACAGCAAGGCCAGCACGAACACCAAGCCGAGGGCGCCGCTGGAGGATTTGAACTCGCGCGACACGCCGTTCAATTCGGTCGCGTAGCCGGGCTTCAGCACCTTGGCTGCCGCCGCGTCCATGAATTGGAGCGCTTCGCCCAGCGAATAACCCGGCGCCAGGTTCGCGGTGATCGTCACCGAGCGCCGCTGGTTGAAGTGATTCAGCTCGCGCGGGCTGACGGATTCCTTGACGCTCACCAACGACGACAGCGGAATCATCGCCTCGACGCCGTTCTTCTGCCCGCGCACGAAGAGCTTGTCGATGTCCTCGGGCGTCGTGCGGCCGCTCGCCTGGGTCTGCACGATCACGTCGTACTGCTCCGAGCCGCGCTTGTAGCGTGTGACGTTGCGCCCGCCGAGCATGGTTTCGATCGCGCGCGCCACTTGGTCCACCGCGACGCCGGCGTCGTGGGCGCGGTCACGATCGACCTTGATGAAGATCTCGGGCTTGTTCAGCCGCAGGTCGCTGTCGGGCTGCACGATGCCGGGGTTGCGCGCCATCTCGCCCAGCATCTGCTGCGACACCGTCGACAGATTCGCGTACGAATCCGAGCTCACAATCACGAAGTTGATCGAGCGCTCGCGAAACCCTTGGCCGAGCGACGGTGGCGTCACCGGAAACGCCTGCACGCCGGGCAGCGCCGCGAGCTTGGGCTGCAACTCGCGCGCCAGTTCGAGCGTGGTCTTCTTGCGCTCCGACCAGTCCACCGCGCGCATGAAACTGATGCCTTGCGACACCGTCGGATTGCCGGTGACGACGAAGACACGGTCGAACTCGGCGTAGGCCATGCCGATGCGCTCGATCGCCTGCATGTAGCGTTCGGTGTAGGCCATCGTCGCTCCGTCGGGCGCGTTGACGGTGGCCAGGATCACGCCTCGGTCTTCGAGCGGCGAGAGTTCGCTCTTGGCGGTGCTGAACAACCACCAGCTCGTCGAGGCCGCCGCCACCATCACGATCAGGACGATCCAGCGCTGCCCGAGAATCCAGCGCAGCGTTTGTTCGTAGCCGCGTGTCATCGCCACCAGCAGCCACTCCATGCCGCGGTCGAAGCGGTTCGGCTTCGGGTTGTGGCGCAGCAGCTTGCTGCACATCATCGGCGTGAGCGTCAACGCGACGAAGCCCGACACGAGCACAGCGCCGGCCAGCGTCAGCGCGAACTCGGTGAACAGGCGACCGGTGCGCCCCGGCGCGAATGCGAGCGGCGCGTACACCGCCACCAGCGTCAGCGTCATTGCGACGATCGCGAAACCCACTTCCTTCACGCCGCGCAACGCCGCCTGGAACGGCGCCTGGCCTTCTTCGATGTGGCGGTAGATGTTTTCGAGCATCACGATCGCGTCATCGACCACGAGGCCGATCGCCAGCACCAGCGCCAGCAGCGTCAGCGTGTTGATCGTGAAACCCGCCACCGCCATCATGCCGAACACACCGATCAGGCTCACGGGAATCGTGACGAGAGGAATGATCGAGGCGCGCAGCGTGCGCAGGAACATGAACACGACGAGCGCGACGAGCACCACGGCCTCGGCAATCGTGCGGTACACCGATTTGACGGAGCGGTCGATGAACACCGAGTTGTCGTTCGCAACGCGCACCACCACGCCCGACGGCAGGTCTTGCTGCACGCGCGGCAGCACGTCGCGCACGCCCGCCGACACTTCGAGCGGGTTCGCCGTGGCCTGACGAATCACGCCGATCGACACCGCCGGCACGCCGTTCAGGCGCACGCTGGAGCGCTCGTTCGCGCTCGCCTGCTCGACGCGCGCCACGTCGCGAATGCGCACCGTGTAGCCGTTGACGGTGCGCAGCGCGACATCGGCAAACTGCGCCGCGGTGCCGAGGTCGGTCTGCGACGTGACGCTGAATTCGCGCTGCTGGCTCTCAATCCGCCCGGCCGGCACCTCGAGGTTCTGGCGGCGCAGCGCGTCCTCGACATCCTGCACCGTCAGCCGGTAGCCGGCGAGCTTGTCGGGGTCGACCCAGATGCGCATCGAGAACCTGCGGTCGCCACGGATCCACACGTCGGCCACGCCCGGCACGGTTTGCAGGCGCGGCCGCACCAGGCGCTCGATCATGTCGGTGAGTTCGAGCGCGGAGCGGGTTTCGCTGCTGAACGAGATCCAGATCGTCGGCGTGGCGTCGGCTTCGACCTTCGCGACCACCGGCTCGTCCACACTCGGCGGCAGCTTCGAGCGGACCCGGGCGACGCGGTCGCGCACGTCGGCGGCGCCGGCTTCCGGGTTCTTGCTCAACTTGAAGCGCACCGTGATCTGGCTCTCCTCGGAGCGCGACACCGAACTCACGATGTCCACGCCTTCGATGCCCGAGATCGAATCCTCGAGCGGCTTGGTGACCTGTGACTCGATCACTTCCGACGACGCGCCGGCCAGGCGCGTGCTGACGTTGACCACGGGTTCGTCGATTCGCGGGTATTCGCGCAGCTCCAGCCGCGAGAACGACACCGCACCCACCAGCACGAGCAGCAGCGACATCACGGTGGCGAACACCGGCCGGCGGATCGAGGTTTCCGACAGTTTCATCGCAGCGAGCTTTGCGTTGTGCGAGGCAGCTTGTGCTGTTGCCGGGGCAGCACTAGACCGCCGACGCGGCGCGCCGCGCGGTCGGTGCCGCGGCTCCGGCGGGAGCCTTCGACTGCGCCGGCGCGCCAGTCCCCAGCGGCGCGGCAGCTGGGCTACTGGCCGACTCCACGCCACCCACCTCGACAACGCGCAACGCCAAGCCGTCGCCGCGCATCAGCCGCGCCTGGCCCGCGGTGACGACGGTGTCGCCGGCCACCAATCCTTCGAGAATTTCCACCTTGCCAGGCACGCGCAGGCCCAGACGCGCCTCGATGCGTTGCGACGTCTTGCCGCCGGCACCGTCAATCACCTTGATCACATACTGCTTCGTGCCTTGCGGCACCAGCGCTTCTTCGGGAATCACGAGCGCGCGTGGCCGTTCCTCGAACACGATGCGCGTGCGCGCGAACATGCCCGAGCGCAGCACGCCGCTCGAGTTGTCCAGCCTTGCGCGCACCAGCAGCGAACGGCCGTTGGCGTCGAGCTGTGAGTCGATGGCCTCGACGCGGGCCTTGAACTTCTTGCCAGGCAGACCGTCCAGGGTCACGTCGACCGCCTGCTTCAGGCGCAAGCGCGATACCACGGACTCTGGCAGGCGGAAGTCGACCGTCATCGCGCTGACGTCTTCCACGCTCACCAGATCGGCGCCGTCTTTCACGTAGTCGCCAATGTTCACGGAGCGAATTCCGGTCACACCGTCGAACGGCGCAAGGATGGCCATGCGCGCCAGCTGCGCCTGGCTCACCGCCACCTGGGCCTCGGCGACTTCGAGCGCCGCGGCGGTTTGATCGGCGGCGCTTTGGCTGACGAAGTTCTGCGCGACGAGCTCGCGGTTGCGTTGCAGGTTGGTGCGCGCGATGCTCGCCTGCGCCTTGGCTTGCAGCAGCTGGGCCTGTTGCAGCGTGTCGTCGAGCTGCACCAGCAACTGGCCGCGCGTGACGCGCTGTCCGTCGGTGAAGCCGAGCTTGGCGATGCGCCCGCCGACCTCGGGCCGCAGGATCACGCCTTGGCGCGAGCGCAAACTGCCGACGGCTTGCGTCTCGTCTTGCAGGCTCATAACCTCGACTCTGCCCACTTCCACGCTCGCAGGGCTGCCTGCACCTGCGCCGGCACCGGGCTTGCGCAAAGCGTCGGGCACGCCCGGCGCGCCTGCGACGGGAGAGGAAGGCACATTGGCGTTGGCCAAGCCTGCCGGCCGGTTTTGCATCCAATAGGCCAGGCCACCGGCAATGCCGATGCCAGCCACGCAAACCACCGTGTGCAGGAATTTCATCGTGTCGAGGTCGCAGTACGGTGCGAACTCTAACGGTTTCGCTTTGTCCCTGTGTCGGGGTCAGCCCGCGAGCCGCGCCTCGTGCGCCCGGAAGTCGAAGCGGAACCGGGCCGGTCGCGGTGCCGGCGCGGCCCGCTCCCTAAAAGCCTCGAACGCCCAGTTTCAGCAGCAATCGCAAATACTCGAGCCGGGCGTGCAGTTCGGTCAACTCGGACAGCAGGTCCTGCCACGCGGCGGCCGACGGATCGGCGGAGCTGGCGGGCGGCTGGTTGGGATCGGATGGGTTTTGATCTTCCATGGGGGCACCGGGTTGAGCCGCGAATGGAGCTATCGTCTCCCGCCCCGCCCACCCGGACAATCCCGCATCCTGGGTGCAAACCCCGCCTGGGCCCCCCTAGACGGGGGCAAAGCGATCACTGCCCGCCTTGAGCTCGAGTGCCAAATTCGCGAGCGCATCGGCGCGTTCGTTGTGCGTGTCGCCGTTGTGCCCGCGCACCCAGCGCGTCGTGACCTTGCGCGCGTCAGCCAAGGCGAACACGCGCTTCCACAGCGCCAGGTTCGCCACCGTCTCGCCTTTCGAGTTCTTGAAGCCCTTGCGCTCCCAGCCAATGCGCCACTCGGACAGGCCCTTGAGCACATACTGGCTGTCACTCACGAGTTCGACCGTGGCACCGACGGGAATGCGCGCCAGGCCTTCGATGGCCGCGGTGAGCTCGGCGATCTGGTTCGTGCCGTGGCCGATGAAGCCGTAGTGCTCGGTTGACGCGGCGCCCGCCGGAGGCAACAACACGGCGCCCCACGCGGCCGGACCCGGGTTGGCGGGGGCGCAGGCGCCGTCGGTGTAGGCGAACCACTTCATTGCGGGGTCAGTTTCGGTCACGTGGCAAGCTCCTGGGAGGATTAATGGCTTCGCGCGTCATCGTCTCGGCCTCGAAGCCTTGGTGGTTCACCGCAACGGCCGGCGCAGTCTGACCCATGCGCCGCATCGTGCGCGCCAGGCCGACGAGCCGCATGCCGCGCACTCGTTTGACCGCGACGACGCAGTACACGGCGCCAAACACCGGCCACCAGCGCTCCCCGACCCGGTCCATCCACGCAAAACGCGACAGCCATTGCTGCGAGGCAAGGGGCGGCAGGTAGCAGCCGAAACGGCCCGCCTCGACCTCGAAGCTCAGCAAACGCAGCCAATCTCGCAGGCGCCGATAGCCGAAGTACTCGCCCTCGCCGGGCATGAACTGCGGCGATGCGGTCCGCGGCCACATGCGCCTGCGCAGACCGCCGATGCGCTGGCGCAGGCCCCACAGACTGGCAGGGTTGAAGCCGACGATCACGACCCGCCCCTCGGGAACCAGCACGCGTTCCACTTCGCGCAGCGCCAGGTGCGGATCGTTCGTCACTTCCAGGGTGTGCGGCAAGACGACGAGGTCGAGGCTTTGGCTGTCGAACGGCAACGCATCGAAACTGCAGTGCAGCGACACGCCGGCCAATGCCGGCGATTGGTCAGCCCCTGGCGTGATCGATGCGCGGCCGTTTCCGCTCGACTCGGTGGCGATCCAGCGGTGCGGCATGCGGTTGGCCCGCAACGCGTCGATCTGGTTGAGGCCCAGCTGCAGAGCGTGAAATCCGAACAGATCTGACACGGCTTGATCGAGATAGCGCTGTTCCCAGTCGAGCAAGTAGCGCCCGCATGGGCTCTCCAGCCAGTGGGCCAAACCTATAATGCCCTCGCCCATGCTCATCGATTCATTCGCCTTCATGCCGCACTGTGCACTCGCGCGGATTCTAGAGACCCGCCGTGTGCCAAGGCCACGGACCCCCGTGGCATGCGATTGAGCGCCCCCGCGACGTGGTACCGGGCAGCCTGCGCAGGGGCCTTTGCGCTGCTGTCCACAGGATGCGCGGTACTGCCGGAGACACCTGAACCAAGCATCCCCAGCGTTGCTGCGTCGATGGGCGAAAGCGTGCTGGCACCAACTCCTGCTGTGGACGCCCAGTCAGCCGCGCCGCCCGCGCAGGCGGCGGACCCTGCGCCCTCGGAGCGGGACACTGCGCACGGGCAGGACGCGGCGCCGGCCTCTCCCGCTCCCCCTGCCATTGAGCCGCCGCCTGCCGAGGCGCCAGCGCCCCTCGAACCGACCCCGGTTCTGATCGATCCGCTGCAACCTGAAGTGCAAATCGATCCGGACGAGGTCGACGAGCAGATCGATTTGTGGACCCGGGTCAGGCAAGGCTTCGCGATGCCCGACCTCGAAGGCAAACTGGTACGCGCGCAAGAGCAGTGGTACGCGTCGCGCCCCGACTACGTGCAACGCATGACGGAGCGCGGCGGGCGCTACTTGTTCCACATCGTTCAGGAAGTCGAGCGACGCGGTTTGCCCACCGAACTCGCGTTGCTGCCGTTCATTGAAAGCGCGTTCAATCCCGAGGCCATGTCCTCGGCACGCGCGTCGGGCATGTGGCAATTCATGCCGGCCACGGGGCGTGTGTTCGCTCTCAAGCAGAACGTGTTTCGCGACGACAGGCGCGACGTACTCGCCTCAACGCGCGCGGCGCTCGACTATCTGGAGAAACTGTATGGCATGTTCGGCGACTGGCACCTCGCGCTGGCCGCCTACAACTGGGGCGAAGGCAGCGTCGCGCGCGCCATTGCGAAGAACCGCGCGGCGCGCAGGCCCACCGACTACGCCAGCCTGAAGATGCCCAACGAGACACGCCACTACGTGCCCAAGTTGCAGGCCGTGAAGAACATCGTCGCGCGCCCGGGCGAATTCGGCCTGGGTTTGCCCGAGCTCGACAACCACCCCTACTTCCTGAGCGTGCCGATCCAGCGCGACATCGATGTCGACGTCGCGGCGCGCTTGGCAGGCTTGAGCCTCGAGGAGTTCCGCTCGCTCAATCCGCAGATGAACAAGCCCGTGATCCTGGCCGCCGGAACGCCGCAGGTGCTCTTGCCTTTCGACAACGCGAGCCGCTTCGTTCAGGAGCTGCCCGAATACACCGGCCGCCTGGCGAGTTGGACGGCCTGGGTGGCCCCAGAAACCTTGAAGCCCGCCGAAGCCGCCCGGCGCGTGGGCATGGACGAGGCGCAACTGCGCCAGTTGAATTCGATTCCGCAGCACATGTTGATCAAGGTCGGGTCGACGCTGCTCGTGCCGCGCGCCGACGCCAGCGAGACCGACGTGTCGGAACACGTGGCGGACAACGGAACCATCGTGCTGTCGCCCGACGGTACCCAGGTGCGCCGCGTGCAATTGCGGGCCGGCCGGCGCGACAGCGTCGCCTCGATCGCGCGGCGCTACCGCTTGCCGCAGGAGAACGTGGCGCAGTGGAATGCCACCGATGTGGGTTCGGCGTTTCGCCCGGGCCAGAAAGTGATCTTGTTCGTCGCCGCGAAATCCGCGCCGCGAGGCTCGGCGGCCCTGAAGCCGCGGACCGCGAAGCCGGCCACGAAGGTGGTGCGCACCAAGAGCAGCGGCGCGCGCCCAATTCTTCGCGCCAGGCCTCCCAAGCCGTTGACGTCGCTGACCGCGCGCGTTCAAGTCGCCAAGCGCTGAAGTCTGGCGCGAGACTCTGCGCCGCTCAGAGTTGGCGATAGGGCTCCGCCGCTCACGCTTGGCGCGCAGCGTTCCGCCGACCAGGTTGGCGCGCAGCGTTCCGCTGCTCAGCGCCGGTCCACCAGGGCGTGCGCAATCGTCCCCAGATCCACGTACTCCAGTTCGCTGCCGATCGGCACGCCTCGTGCCAGGCGCGTGACACGCAAGCCTCGCGACTTCAGCGCCTCGCTCAGCACATGGGCGGTGGCTTCGCCTTCGGCGGTGAAGTTGGTGGCGATGATGACTTCACTGACCACGCCGTCGGTGGCGCGCTCCAGCAACTGCAGCGCGCCGATGTCGCCGGCACCCACGCCGTCGAGCGGGCTGATGCGACCCATCAACACGAAATAGTGGCCGCGGTAGCTGCCGGTGCGCTCCAGCGCCGCCTGGTCAGCCGGAGTTTCGACGACGCACAGCTGGTGCGCATCGCGCCCGCTGTCGGCGCACAGCGCGCAAAGCGCCGCCTCGGTCAAAGTTCGGCAGCGCTCGCAGTGGCGCACCTTGTCCAGGGCCGACGTGAGGGCACCCGAAATGCGCCGCGCACCTTCCCGGTCGTGCTGGAGCAGGTGAAACGCCATGCGCTGCGCCGACTTCGCGCCCACGCCGGGCAGGCGCTTCAACGCGTCGATCAAGCTTTCGAGGGACGATTCCCGCACGGGCTGGGCTGTTGCGACAAACGCTTCAGAACGGGAACTCCATTCCAGGGATCAGAACGGGAATTTCATTCCCGGGGGCAGTGGCATGCCCGCCGTGAGTTTGCCCAACTTCTCCTGACTCACGGCCTCGGCGCGGCGTACGCCGTCGTTGAAGGCGGCGGCCACCAGGTCTTCGAGCATGTCTTTGTCGTCGGCGAGCAGGCTCGGGTCGATGGTGATGCGCTTCACGTCGTGCTTGCACGTCATCGTCACCTTCACCAGCCCGGCGCCCGATTGACCTTCGACTTCCATCGTCGCCAGTTCATCCTGCGCGCGCTTGAGGTTTTCCTGCATCGACTGGGCTTGTTTCATCAGCCCGGCGAGTTGACCCTTCATCATCACGTCTCTCCTTGGGTAGCTCAGTTCGGTTTGATCGATCCGGGAACGATGCGCGCGCCCTTGTATTGGCTGAGCAGCGAAAGCACCAGCGGATCGTTGGCAATCAGTTGTTCGGCCTCGGCTTGCACGCGGTCGCGCTCGGCCTGCTCGCGCAGCGCCGGGCTGTCCTGGGCGATGCCGGCTTCGGCTTCGATGCGCACTTCGCGCTGCAGGCATTCGCCGAGCGCGGTCTGCAATTTCTCCAGCTGCGGCTCGGTTCGCAGGTTCTCGCGCGCTACCCGCAGGCGAAACAGCGCCGGTCGCGCCGCGTCGTCGATGAACACGCATTGCGCCTGAATCGCCAGTTCACGCACCAGGGCTGAGATCGAGCCCGCGTCGATCATTTGCCGCGCCAGGGCGTGCCAGCGCTCGCCGAGCTCGGTGGACAAAATTGCGGCCTGCGGCTGAGCGGCGAGAGCCTGGGCAACCTGAAGCTGAGTCGCCTGGGTCGGAGCAGGAGGCCGGTGCGACACCTGGGTCTGAACAGGCGGCGAGCCCTTCACAGGCGGCAAGTACGCCGCCTGGGGCTCCTCAAGCACTGTCGCGCTCGCCTGTCGTGCTGGCACCCGCAGCGCGGCTGTCGCGTTGCTTCCCGCGGCGAGCGCCGCCTCGCGCGGCCCGGAGCCAGGGCTGCCCGCCGCGGCAGCAGAAGTGGCTGCCACACCCGATGGAGCACGCGAAGAAACGGGCGCACGCGGCTGCCCCGCGGCGCCGACCGGTGCGAACGCGAGCATGCGCAGCAGCACCATGACTAAGCCGCTGTACTCGTCGGGCGAGACCGCCAAGTCGGCACGGCCATGCAGGACGATGCTGTAGAACAGCTGAGTTTCGTCCGCGGGCAAACACTCGGCGAGGCGGCGTACGTCATCGGCACCAGGTTCATCAGGCTCCAGCGCGTCAGGCACCGCTTGCGCCACGGCCATGCGTTGCAGCAGTTCGCACAGTTCTTCGAGCGTGCCGCTGCCCGACAGCCCGAGGCCGCGCAGTTCGTCGACGCTGCGCACCAGCGCCGCGCCGTCGCGCGCGGCGATGGCCTCGACGATGCGCAGCGCATGACTGCGGTCCACAGCGCCGAGCATGCGCCGCACTTCTTCCTCGCCCAGGCGCCCCGCCCCATACGCGATGGCCTGGTCGGTCAGCGACAACGCGTCACGCATCGAACCGCGCGCGGCGCGCGCCAGCAACCGCAGCGCGCCCGGCTCGGCTTCGATCCTTTCCTGCCCGAGCACCAAGACCAGGTGCTGCGCGATCGTGTCCGGCGCCATCGGCCGCAGGTTGAACTGCAGGCAGCGCGACAGCACGGTGGCCGGAACCTTTTGCGGGTCGGTCGTCGCCAACACGAACTTCAGGTACTCCGGCGGCTCTTCGAGCGTCTTGAGCATCGCGTTGAACGCGGTGTTCGAGAGCATGTGCACTTCATCGATCATGTAGACCTTGAAGCGCCCGAGCACGGGTTTGTAGACCGCTTGCGCGAGCAACTGGCCGATCTCGTCGACACCGCGGTTCGACGCCGCATCGAGTTCCACGTAGTCGACAAACCGCCCGGCATCGATGTCGCTGCAGGCAGAGCACACACCGCAGGGCCGCGATGTCACGTCGCCGCGCCCGTCGGCACCGACGCAGTTCAGCGACTTGGCGAGGATTCGCGACACCGTCGTCTTACCCACGCCGCGCGTGCCGGTGAACAGGTAGGCGTGGTGCAGGCGGCGCTGCTCGAGCGCGTTCGTCAAGGCCTGCACAACGTGTTCTTGACCCACCAGCGCTTCAAATTCGCGCGGCCGGTACTTGCGAGCGAGCACGGGTGAAGACATGGCGCGCATTCTACGAGGGGGCCATCGCGCGCAGGGCGCTGCCGGATAATCTCGGCCCCGATGCCCGATGGGCGACGTTTCGAAGCCTGTCTTTCATGCCTGACCCCACCCAACTGCCGCCCCAGCCCGAAAGCCCGGTCGGCACGCTCAGCTACGCGCAAGCCGGCGTTCGATACGACAGTATCGATCCGTTGAAAGTGGCCGCGCAGCGCGCCGCAGCGAGCACTGCGCATCACCTCGCGGCGCGTGGATTCAGCGAAGTGGCCGCGTCGCGCGGCGAATCGGCGTATGTGGTCGACGTGGGGCCGTTCTACCTGGCCAGCATCGTCGAATGCCTCGGCTCGAAAGCGCTGGTGGCCGACGAGATGCACGCGCTGACGGGCAAGGACTATTACGGGGGAATCGCCCAGGACACGATCGCGATGGCGGTCAATGACTTGATTACGGTGGGCGCGACGCCGCTCATCGTGCAAGCCTACTGGGCAGCTGGCGGATCGGACTGGTTCGACGATGCCGCCCGTGGCGCCGCGCTCGTGGCGGGCTGGAAGCGTGCCTGCGACGTCTGCGGCGTCGCCTGGGGCGGCGGCGAAACGCCGGCACTGGCGGGCATTGTCGAGGCCGGGCGCATCGATCTGGCGGCGTCGTGCACGGGCATCGTCAAGCCGAAACAGCGGCTCTCGCTCGGCGACGCACTCGCGCCCGGCGATGCCATCGTGCTGCTCGGCGCAAGCGGTATTCACGCCAACGGCCTGAGCCTGGCACGCAAGCTCGTCGAACGTTTGCCGAGCGGCTACCTCACGCGGCTGGCCAGCGGCGCGCTGTACGGCGAAGCGCTGCTCGCGCCGACGCCGCTCTACTCTCCCGTGACCGAAGCCTTGTTCGCAGCCGGCATCGTGCCGCACTATTGCGCCAACATCACCGGCCATGGCTGGCGCAAATTGCTTCGCCACCCGGCGGCGTGGGGTTATCGCATTCACACGCTGCCGCCGGTGCCCGAAGTGCTCCAGTTCATTCAGCACCACGCGGAGCACAGCGCGCGCGAGGCCTACGGCACCTTCAACATGGGGGCCGGATTTGCGCTGTTCGTTGCGGCTGAAGCCGCAATCCGCACCGTGGCCGTGGCCGCTGCGCAAGGCGTGCCGGCTTGGGTCGCGGGTGAGGTGACGGTCGGGCCGAAACGCTTGACGATCGAGCCACTCGACATCGAATTCGGCGCGGATGCGCTGCAGCTTCGCTGACGACCGTCGCGCTTCGTCACAGCCCGGTCACCTACAATCCGCTTCGACGGGCCTCCCCGCATGGAAGCGCGGCCAATCGGGTCAGGTCGGGAACGAAGCAGCCCTAACCGTTGTGACCAGTGCCGGGGTCAGGCTCGTCACCTATTGCGCACAAGCTAAAGAGCGCGTGGCGGATCACACCGACTGGCGAAACGCCGGCATTGCCTGATCGGCGCGTTGATCGGCAGTGGCGGCGGGTTCGGTCGGCTCGCCGCTTCGATTCGTTGGCGCGACTTCGCCACCGTCACGCACAGCAGCGGCAGCACTCAACAAGGTCTCGCGCAAGTCGGCAACGCTGACTTTCAACAGCCGCGAGTACCTCGACGCGATGTGCGTCAACGCCGCGGTGCAGCGTTGCGCGGGCAACAACTCGCCGGCAGCGGCCAGTTCGTTGGCGGCGCTCGCCGTGGCACGCAGGATTTCAACGTCGCTGTCGGGCATGCGCACGGATTTGTCGACTGGCAGAGTACGCGTCATGTTCACCACGTCTTCGCCCAACCCCCAGTGGCGCACCACGGCGCCACGCAAGGCATCGAAGTCCACACCCAGCACGGCGTTCGCGGCCGCCTGTTCCGGTAGGCCAGGCAATTGCGTCGCTTCACCCGACGCAGCCGCCGGCCCCACGCTGGCCTGCATGAGCTGCTCGATCTGCTCAGCCTCTTCCGGAAAGTGGTAGCGCACCAGCAGCTGGCCGAGGTTTTGCAAGATCACGACGAGAAACACGACTTCGGGGTCGTATCCCGCAGGCCGCAACGCCTGGGCGGCGTAGCCCGCCAGACGAACCCGGTCGATCAAGCGCCGCATCGCAGCCGTGTGTTCAGGCGCCAACGGCCCCGGCCAGACCCGCAAGGCATTGGCCGCGCGGCGCACGCCGTCGACGCCCAACAGCGCGATGCTGCGCCGCACGGCGAGGATCGGACCGTCACCGGACAGCAGTGAACCGCGCACCTGCACCGAGTTCGATGCTCGCAGCAATTCCAGGCTCAAGGCGATGTCTTGCAGCACCTGTGCCGCGATCTCTTCGGCGTGCTGACCTTCGACACTCGTGATTCCCGCCACCATCACGGCCAGCCCCGGCTGGGCGGGCAAATGCCCGACGCGGCTCATTCGGTCCAGCAACAGCGCCAGTGGCCCACCGGAATCCACTGCCTGCGCCTGGCGAAAGCCTTCGAGCGCCCGCAACAGCGTTCGCGCACTGCGGTAGCGCTGCCGCTCCTGGTGCGCCGTGCTGCGATTCACGATCGCGCGCAACGCGTCGGGAACGGGATGCGTGGTGTTGAACGACAAGCGAAGGATTTCCTGGCCCCACGGTGCGAGCTGGCCGATCGCGGCGCCGAAGTCGGGCTCGTCCAGCGCGGGTTGGCCAGTGAGCCACTGGTGCATCATCAATCCGCAGCCGAGCAGGTCAATCTCGGCTTGACGACGTTGCCGCTGCACCTGCCCGAGGTCGGCGGCGCGCGGAGAAGTTTCGGTCGCGTTGGTCGACGCCACGCGGATCGACGGCGAAGCGCCGGCCGCGCCGAGCGCCATCCAGCGCGCTTGGCCCTGGTCGTCGATCAGCAGCGAGTGCATTTGCACGTCGTGATGGCCCATGCCCGCGTCGTGCACGTAGGCCAGGCCCTGCAAAGCCTGAATCATCGCGTCCACCATTTCCGCCGGTGTGGTGGCCGGATGCGCGCTCAGCCATTCGGTCAGCGTAATGCCATGCACGCGATCCACGACGACATACGGCCACTGGTCGCGCAGGCCCGTTTCCAGCACCGGAGCGAGGTTCGGATGGTTGAGCCGGGCGGCCTTCTTCACCCCCGAGAGCCACGCCTCCAGCGCCACCGCGCCCACGGGTTGCTCGCGCGGCATCATGAGCATGACATCGTGCGCCGCGGCGGGATCGAAGGCCAGCCAGGCCATCGTCGCCGCGCTCTTGCCCAGCAGCTGGCGCAGCTCGTAGCGCCCGAACTTGCGCAGCACGGGCGTCTTGGCGGGAGGTCCGGAAACGGCAGTCATGTGGCCCACCGATTGGACCTTGCCGCTGAGGCGCCGAAACCACCGATCAATGCGGGGATTCGCGGGCAAATCCGAGTCGTCCGGTCGCCACCGATCGCCCGGCACCGCCGCCGATCAGCCGATTTCGATCAGACGCCCCTGTCCCGTGAGAAAGGCGCAGCGCACGGTGGCGCCGGGTTCCAGGCAGGCCACCGCCTCGCGATAGCTCAGCAATTGGTTCCGGTAGGGCTCAAGCTGCTCCGGCCGGTGCATGAGTTTGTAGTCGAGCACCCACCATGCCCCGCCATGCGCGGCGTCGAACTGACACAGACGATCAATGCGCAAAACGTCGCCGTGCAAACTGACCGGCACTTCATTGCCCGACCAGCGCAGCGCGGTCCGGTCGAAGAACGAGGCAGACTCGGGGCTCGACAGAATCGTCGAGCCGATGGCCAGGACCTGCTCTTCGTTTGCGCCGAACTCGCGCGCCGCGCGATCGGCGAGCTGCGGCCGATCTTGAACGGCGGTGCTGCGCAGGCCCGGCGCAGCCCATTCGAGAAATCGGTGCACAGCGCGGCCGAGGCACTGCATGGCGGACGAATCGCCTTCGGTATCTTCGCCGCTTCGTGGCTGGTCAGGTGCAATGTCGGGCCCGCGCTCCCATCTCGGCAGCACTTTGAGCCGCACCGTCGCGTCAAGCGCTATGGCGCGACCGATCTCGGCATTCGCAGGCTTGTCAGGTTCCCACGGTGCGGCGTGAGGCGCCATCCTGTCCCACCACGACAGACCGGGCTCGCCCCGGTGCGGCTGCGTGGCGCTCAGCACGAGCCGTTCCTTGGCACGCGTCAACGCGACGTAAAGACCATTGAGTTCCTCGCGCAGGCGCGCCTCTCGTTCCGTTTGCAGCAGTTCGCGCAACGACGTTGGGCATCGCGTCTCGGAATACACGAACGCGCAGCGCAGCGGCGTCTGAGCGTGCACCGGCCAATCGACGAGCACGCCGGGGGGCCTCGACGTTGCCGCTTCGGGTTGGGCGTCCATCACGAACACGACACGTGCCTCCAGGCCCTTTGCGCCGTGCACGGTGAGCAGCTGAACCGCGTCGGAACGCGCGGGAGATATCACGCGTACGCTGCGCCGTTTCAACGCCCGCACGAAGTTGTACGGCGTTGAATAGCGGGCGCCATCGAGCGTCAAGGCTTGCGCCAGCAACGCGTCGATCGAATCGAGCGCGGCCCGGCATTGGTCGGGCGCAACGCATTGCGCGACCCGCTCGCGGTATTCGCCCTGGTGCACGATGCGCTCCAGCAAGTCGTGCGGCGGCAACCGGGTGGCGTCGCCGCGCCAGCGCTGCAACAACTCGCGGGCGCGCTGCAATGCGGGGCTGGCGTCCGGCGCTTGTGGATTTTGCGGCGCTTGCATCAGCGCCGCCCACCAGGACCCCCGCGCGTCACGCTGCCGGGCGAGTGTCATCAGATCCTCATCGCTGGCGCCGAACAAGGGACTGCGCAGCGCCTGGGCCAGTGACAAGTCGTGCTCCGGAGAGGCCAGCACGTCGAGCACGGCCACCAGGTCTCGTGCTTCGGGGGCGTCGAGCAAGGCATGGTCTTCGACCGCGACGAAGGGAATGTGGAGTGCGCGCAGGGCCGTCGCCGCCAGGCGCAGCGATTGGCGCTTGCGGCACAACACCATGACTTCGTGCGCGGCGATCGCCTCGCTGCGGACCAACTCGGCCACCGCGCTCGCGACACGTCGGGCCTCTTCTTCGCGCAGCACTTCGTCGACACTGTGGCGCGGCGTGATCAGGCTGTCGCGCCAGACCTTCGTGGCACCGTCATCAGGCTTGGTGCCTCCTCGAGCAGCGCCCGGCCGCGGCACGCTCGGCAAGACCCGGATTCCCGCGCTTTGCGCGCCCTGCACCTCGCTGCTGTGCCGGCGGTAGGCGCCGAATTCGCCGAGTTCGCTGGCACGCAGGAAGACTTCGTTCAGCGGCTCGATGATCTGCGGGGCGTTGCGCCGCGTGTGGTCGCATTCGAGAATCACGCCCTCCAATGCGTCGCGCACAAAGGCGCGCACGGCTTCGAACACCCGCGGTTCGGCGCGACGAAAGCGGTAGATGCTTTGTTTCGGGTCGCCGACGATGAAGATCGACGGCGGGCGCTGGCCGCTCGCGCCGCCGCCCGCGCCGGCGTAACCCATCAACCAGGCGTGCAGGGCCTGCCATTGCAGCGGGCTGGTGTCCTGGAACTCGTCGATCAGCACATGGCGGTAGCGCGCGTCAAGCCGCTCCTGAACCCAGCCGGCAAGGGTGCCGTCGCGCAGCAAGGCCAGCGCGCAGCCTTCCAGGTCGGCCATGTCGGCCAGCCCTTGTGCCCTCTTGTACGCCGCGTACTGGACCAGCAGCACGCGTGACAGGCGCACCATCGCGAGGTGCTCCAACTGCGCTTCGTGTTGCTGAATCTGTTCGGCCAGCCTCTCCAGCCGCGCTTGAACTTCGGGCAGGCCCGCGACTCTGCCCAGTTCGCGCCGCCCTGTGTCGGTGAACAGGACCTCCCATGCCGAAGTGAAATACTGCACGGCGTCGGCTTGTTCCATCGCCTGTATCAGTCGCTGCGCTGCAGCCTGGGCGCGGGCTCCGCCACGCGCCAGTTCAATGGCCAAGCCGCGCAGCGACAAGCGCCAGATGGGGGCATTCAGCGTCTGCCCCGGGTGTTGACCCGGATCGAGCTCGGGCCACACCTGCGCCGCGCTGGCGACACTGGTCTCGAGCGTGCCCGCCTGGTCGGCGCGTTCAATCTCGATGCGCCGCTCCAGCGCCGCCTCGAGCCATTCGCGCAGGCGGGCCCGGCCACGGCGCGCGCAGAGCGCCTCGAAGTCGGCGCGGCAATCGGCATCTTCGCGCACCGCGGCGTGAAAACGCCGCCACACGGCAGCGCGATGCTCGTCGATCGTTTCAATCAACTCCACATCACGTTGCAGCCCCAGCTCGTCGAGCAATTCGCTCGGCGCTGAGCGCAAGAGTTGAGCGAACCAGGCATGAAACGTCTGCACTTGCACGCCGCGAACTTCGTTCAGCAGGCGGGAGTGCAATTGGGCCAGCTCGGGCGCAAGCCGAGTGGCGGCTGAGGGAGCGAGGCCACGGGCGACCAGTACTTCGGCGCGCTCGGCCGGTGTCAGCGTGGGGTCTGAGAATTCGAGCAGCCACTCGTTCAGGCGCTGCTGCATTTCGCTCGCGGCCTTGCGCGTGAACGTGATCGCCAGAACTTCCTGGGGGCGCGCACCCTCGAGCAGCGCGCGCAGGATGCGCGAGACCAGGATCCAGGTCTTGCCGGCTCCGGCGCAGGCCTCGACGACGCAGCTTCGGCCGGGGTCGCACGCCAGCCGATAGAACTGTTCGCGGCTGACCGGCTGGCCGTCGGCCCGGTAGGCAGGCCCACTCATGTGAGCGAAATCGTTGGGCTTGCCCAATGGTCGCGCCGGCACAGGCCTCGCGCTTCGCAGTATTCGCAAGCGGCCCCCTCGCCCAGCGGGTGCAGGCGCGCGCCGGCGCGCAGCTGGGCAAGCTCCGACGCCATGCCGTCGATCAGTGCATGCGCCGACTCGGCAACACCGCGATGCTCGATCTCCTCGACGCCCTTGCGGCTGTCGAGCGCAAGATAGAACGCGCGCAGCGGGATCGACATGTTCTCCGGCAGCAGGGCAGCGTAAAACGCCAGCTGCGTGTCTTCGAACGGCTCGCGCACTTTGTCTTTCAGCGCCTGAGCATTGCCGGTCTTGTAGTCGATCAACACCGACTGCGAAGGAGGCGCCGCTGCCGATCGTATCGATCCGATCGATCTTGCCCAGCAGTTCCACGCCTTGCAGGTCCTCGGGCGCACGGATCACCTCGAGCTCGCCGTGGGCCCAGCACTGCCCTGCCCGCTCGCGTTCATGCAGCCATTCGATGTAGCGCGGCGCGAGCGCCTTGAACGATGCGGCGTAGGGCAGAAACTCGTTGTCGTCGAGCCCGGTTTCGCGCTGGCAAGCCTGCGCCGTGGACATCAGCCGATCGAGCTCGATCGCAGGCACTACCGCCTCGGTCCGGTGGGTATGAAAGCGGTGCAACACCACGTGCAACCAGTTTCCATAGTCGCGTTTCTCGAGGTCGCGCTCGAGTTCGTCGGGCACGCGCAGGAGCAGCACGACCTTGGCGAAGAACCGGTAGGGGCACTCGCGCAGGGCTTCGAAGGAACTCGCTGACAATCGCTGTGGCAGCATCGCCACGACGCTCGGACCGTAACGCTCGATGCGATGACGCTCCAGAACTTGCTCGGTTCGGGGATCCATCCACTGCGCGAAGCAACGACCTTGAGCCTTCAGCGAAGCGGCCCACTGTTCGACCAAGGGGCTGTTCGACAAGAGCTGCGCGTCGTCTTGGCGGCGCCGCAACAACGTCAAGCTCGCACCGCACCACCAGAGCTGGGCCATTCGCAGGCGTTCGGCTTCGCGGCGCTGCTGCACCCCCTCCAGGCCGAGGGCGACGGCCTGCGCGTCGCTCAGCAGCGGATGCATGAGGTTGGCCGCGCCGAGCCGGGTGGCATCCGTGCCCGGGAAAACGATCGCGCCGAGCGGTCGAAGCATCGTCTGCGCCAGCGGAGCAATGATCACGTCGGCGAGTTCGGCGCGCACCGATGCGGGAACGAAACTGCCCGACTCCAAGGCGGAATCGACCCAGCGCGTGAACTCGCCGAGCGCCAGCACCACTTGTCCGGCGGCCGCCCAGACGCTGTGTTCGCCCGGTGACGCTGAGTCGGTCAAGCCGAGTTTGGCGATGACTTGCCGGCCGGCGTCGTCTTCGCTCAGGGCCGCCAGCGCGCCGCATTCCGCCAGCGCGGTGCTGAGCGCGCCGAGCCAACTTTTCAGCGTCTGCGCTCCACCGCCGGCAAGACGCTCCAGGCAAGCGATCGCCAAACGCACGAGTCGCCGGCTGTCTGGTCCGAGCGCCGCACCCGGCAGCGCGGCGATGCGCGACAGACTGGCCTGGCGGCACGACGCTTCGAGGGACGCTGTGGCCGCGGCGACGTCATCGATGCCCTGCCATTCAGCTCCAGTCTTGATCCAATCGAGCAGCCCATCGGTCGACGCGCCAGGTTGCGCCGCGCGCAGCAGTGTCACCACTCGAGCCGCCGCGCGAGTGGTGGAAAGTTTCCATCCGGTTTCATCGCGAATTGAAATCGAGCCCCGCTCCAGCAGAGCGCGCACGCGTCGAACCAGAATCCGGTCTTGCGCCACCAGCGCGACCGGCCGGCACCCGGCGCTCAAGTGGCACAGCACCTGCGCTGCCGCGGATTGCGCCTCGTCTTCGAAGTCATCGCAAATGGCAAGCACCGGTTCGGGGTCGGGCGCGAGGCCCATGGACGAGCCGCCGACGTCCAGGTCGATGACGATGCACGCGGTGTGCGCCGGCGCGGCGTCGAGCACATTGAGCGTCAATGCGTCGCGCCCACCCGCGCTCACCGCGAACCATGCAGCGGGCTCGACGGAAAACAGCGCATCGGTGGCGGGCGATGCACTCACGGCAGCCCATTCGAGGGCAATGCAGGCCAGCGCTCGGTCTCTCGCGCCGACGCCGTCCACGGGGCCCAGCGCTTCGCGCACGCGAGCCCAGTAAGCCAGTCGCGCGTCCGGCCGCAACGCATGGGCGCACGACGCGAAGGCATGGGCCGTCTGGGTGAGATGCGATGCGGCTTGGGCGAAAGCCGCGGGGTCGCGCCGCTCCCACGATTGGCCCCAGGCCTGCCGGCGCAGCATCGCCAGCGCATTCAACGCATCAGTGGCGGTGTCGAACGTCAAGCCTTGCGGCTCGGTGGGGGCATGCGACGCCTGTGCTCGGGCCAAGGTGGCGGTGGTTTCCACGCGCGGCATCCAGCCACCGCGCTGTGCGAAGGCGCGAATCGCGCAGGGCAGCAGTTGAACGAAGGGCAAGAGCACGATGCTGTCGCGCAATTCGACGCCGCGCAGCGCCGCCGCATCGGCGATCGTTTCCACAATTTTCGGCCAAGGGTCGCCGGGGCAGCGGCGCCGGTCCAGATCGAGCCAAGCTATTGCGGCCATGAGGAAATCAAGTGATGGGCGTAAAGCGTGCCCGCATTGCTTGTGTCAGAATGATTGTGCCCCCGGAGCAGATTCGTAGACTTGCAGGTTCGCCTGCCAGAGGATCCCATGAGCAATGAATTGATCAAGCATGTGTCCGACGCGTCGTTCGACAACGATGTCCTGAAGTCGGACAAGCCGGTTCTGGTGGACTACTGGGCCGAGTGGTGCGGTCCCTGCAAGATGATCGCGCCGATCCTGGACGAGGTGTCCAAAGACTACGATGGGCGCCTTCAAGTGACCAAGATGAATGTCGACGAGAATCGCGATGTTCCGGCCAAGTTCGGGATTCGCGGCATTCCGACGCTGATGCTGTTCAAGGGCGGGCAACTCGCCGCCACCAAAGTCGGCGCGCTGTCCAAATCGCAGTTGACAGCCTTCATCGACGGCAACCTATAATCACCCGCAATTGTTGACGCGCCCGCGCTTGCCAGCCGGGCCCGACCCCCGAAGAATTCCGGCCCCAGCGCCGCCCCGGGACCACACCGCTCGGGTGCGTCAGGTGGTGGCCGAGACGTCCCACACAGACATCCTTCACGGCACGGCGCTTCGGCCCTAACGGCCATCTGGCGTTCGCTGTCGGCATCCGCTCCACGGCTCGGTCGTGGCTGTCGAGTCACACTCCTCCAGCGCCTCACCCTCATGCACCTGTCAGAACTCAAAGCCCTCCACGTCTCCGAACTGATCAAGATGGGGGAGGCGCTGGAGATCGAAAACGTCGCCCGAATGCGCAAGCAGGAGCTGATGTTCGCGATCATGAAGCGCCGCGCCAAGGGCGGCGAGCAGGTCTTCGGCGACGGGGTTCTCGAGGTGCTGCCCGACGGCTTCGGCTTCCTGCGCTCGCCCGATGCAAGCTACATGGCGTCCACCGACGACATCTACCTGAGCCCGAGCCAGATTCGCCGCTTCAACCTGCACACCGGCGACGCCGTGGAAGGTGAGGTGCGCGTGCCGAAAGACGGCGAACGCTACTTCGCGCTGGTCAAGGTCGATAAGGTCAATGACCTGACGCCCGAGGAGAGCAAGCACAAGATCATGTTCGAGAACTTGACGCCGCTGTTCCCGAAAGAGCAATTCAAGCTGGAACGCGACACCAAGTCGGACGAGAACATCACGAGCCGAATCGTCGATCTGATCGCACCACTCGGCAAGGGCCAGCGCGCCCTGCTCGTCTCGGCGCCCAAGAGCGGCAAGACGGTGATGATGCAGAACCTCGCGCATGCGTTGATCGCCAACTATCCCGAGGTCTACCTGATCGTGCTGCTGGTGGACGAGCGGCCCGAGGAAGTGACGGAGATGCAGCGCACGGTGCGCGGTGAGGTGATCAGCTCCACCTTCGACGAACCGGCGGCGCGACACGTGCAGGTGGCGGAGATGGTGATCGAGCGCGCGAAGCGCCTGGTCGAGCTGAAGAAGGACGTAGTGATCCTGCTCGATTCGATCACCCGGCTGGCACGCGCCTACAACAACGTATTGCCGTCGTCGGGCAAGGTGCTGACCGGCGGCGTGGACGCAAACGCATTGCAGCGCCCGAAGCGCTTCTTCGGCGCCGCGCGCAACATCGAGGAAGGCGGGTCGCTCACGATCATCGGCACCGCGCTGGTGGACACCGGCAGCCGCATGGACGAGGTGATCTACGAAGAGTTCAAGGGCACGGGCAACTGCGAAATCCACCTGGATCGACGCATGTCCGAAAAGCGCGTCTACCCGTCGATCCTGTTGAACAAGTCGGGCACGCGGCGCGAGGAATTGCTGCTCAAGCCTGAAATCCTGCAAAAGACCTGGATCCTGCGCAAGCTGCTCTATTCGATGGACGAGATCGAGGCGATGGAGTTCATTCTCGACAAGATGAAGGCGTCGAAGAACAACCTCGATTTCTTCGACATGATGCGCCGCGGCGGCTAAGGCGCACTCAACCTCAGGCTAGAATCGCGGGCTTCACGCCGCAGGCAAGTGCGCATCGACGTTGCGTGGCTACCGCTCACACAGCAAAAGGACATTGGCATGAAAGATGGAATTCACCCCGCGTATCGCGAAGTCTGCTTCGTCGATTTGTCGAACGGCTTCAAGTTCGTGACGCGCTCCACCGCGCAAACGCGCGAGACGATCAAGATGGACGACGGCCGCGAGTTGCCGCTCTACAAGGTGGAGACGACGAGCGAATCGCACCCGTTCTACACCGGCACACAGAAGAGCGTGGACGCGCTGGGCGGCCGGGTCGAGAAGTTCCGCAACAAGTTCACCCGCATCGGCCCGAAAAAATAGTTCGCCTGCCCGCGGGCACCTTGAATCCAGGCAGCTTCGGCTGCCTTTTTCATTGCCTCGCGCGCTTGCGGCATGATCGGGCATCGACTCCGGCAAGACAGTGAATTCACCCAACCCCGCCCTTGTCACGCAGCGCGCTGTGCAGCGCTTGCCGCGAATGGCGCTGTTGCTGTTGTGCGCCGCGTATCTTCTGCCGGGGCTGTTCGGGCGCGACCCGTGGAAAAGCGCGGACATGAGCGCCTTCGGCCACATGGCGAACATCGCTCAGGGTCGAACCTCCTGGTTCGCGCCCAGCGTGGGGGGCTTGCCGGCCGACCCGGCGCTGCTGCCTTACTGGCTGGGAGCGGCGTCGATCAAGCTGCTCGGCCCATTCGTCGATCCGGCGCTCGCCGCGCGAATCCCGTTCATCCTGCTGCTTGCACTCGTGCTTGCGCTGACCTGGCTGACCACCTACCACCTGGCCCGCACCGAAGCCGCGCAGCCGTTGGCGTTTGCCTTCGGCGGCGAGGCGCATCCGGTGGACTATGCGCGAGCCATTGCCGATGGCGCGCTGCTCGCGCTGATCGCCACGCTCGGCCTGCTGCAGTTCGGACACGAGACGACGCCAGAACTCGGACAACTGGCGGCGGTGACGCTCTACCTGTACGCACTGGCCGCGAGCCCTTTTCGAACGCTCGGACCGCGCCTGGCCATGCCCGTCGCGCTCGGGTCGCTTGCGGCCAGCGGGGCGCCGACGATGGCACTCGTGCTCGGCGCGATCGGGGTGGCGATTGCGTGGCGCTCGGCTTACGACAGGGCTCGCAGCCTGGTTGGCTGGGTCGTGCTCGGCATGGCGATCGCACTGGCGGTGGCGGGTGCGCTCGGCGCCTGGGGATGGCGACTGGGCCGCTACGGATCGCTGACCGACGTCTGGGCACTGGTGCGTTTGTTAGCCTGGTTCACCTGGCCCGCCTGGCCGCTCGCGCTTTGGACCCTGTGGCGCTGGCGCCTGCACTTGCTGCACCGGCACATGGCGGTTCCACTGGGCTGCCTGTTGGCGAGCGTGGCGGCGTGCGTCGCGATGGGTGGCTCGGACCGCGCCCTCATGCTCGGCTTGCCGGCCCTGGCCGTGCTCGCCGCGTTCGCTTTGCCGACGCTGCAACGCGGAACCTCCGCAGCGATCGATTGGTTCTCCGTCTTCTTCTTCACTACCTGCGCGCTGGTGATTTGGGTCGTCTATGTGTCGATGCACACGGGCGTCCCGGCCAAACCGGCGGCGAACCTTGCCCGTCTGGTGCCCGGCTTCGAGCCTTCGTTCTCTTGGCTCGCGCTCGTTCTGGCGACGCTCGCGACGCTCGCCTGGTTGTGGCTGGTTCGCTGGCGCTCCGGCCGGAACCGCCACCCTTTGTGGAAAAGCCTCGTGCTCCCGGCGGGTGGCGTGGTGTTGTGCTGGTTGCTGCTGATGACTTTGATGCTTCCTCCGTTGAACCACGCCCGGAGCTTTCGCTCCCTGGTGCAGCGCATCGCCCAGCATGTGCCGGCAGATGCCTGTGTCGCGGCGCCTAGGATGCAACGCGGCCAGGTGGCGGCGCTCGAGTACCACGGCGGGTATCGGGTCGACGCGGCCACGCCCGCGGATGCGTCCTCCTGCGAGTTCTTGCTTCAGGTCGAAACCCGGCAAGTCGCCGCGCCGGTCAGCCCGCGCTGGCGGCCTGTGGCGCGAGTGCGGCGCAGCAATAACGACGATGAAGTGACCGCGATTTATCGTCGGGTCGATCGGTAGTCCCCGGACCTCGGCCCACGCATCGGGGCCCGCGTCCTATGCTGCCGCGACGCCTTCTTCGAACTCCGCGGTCACACGCACCCTTGTCGGCGGGAAAACCAAGCGAAAAATCGAACCCTTGCCGACTTCGCTTTCGACTTGCAGCTCGCCGCCGTGTCGTTGCAGAACATGCTTGACGATCGCCAACCCCAATCCGGTGCCGCCGGTGTCGCGCGAGCGGCTTCCGTCGACGCGATAAAACCGCTCCGACAGGCGCGGCAAGTGCTCGCGCGCGATGCCTGGCCCCGTATCGGTGACGCTGATTTGCCCGGAGCCATCCGCGAGCAGGCGCCACGCGATGTCGATCCGGCCACCCGCTGGCGTGTAGCGCACGGCGTTGTTGACCAGATTGCCGATGGCACTTGCCAACTCGGACTCGATGCCGGCCAGTTCCACGCCCGGCGGCGCTGCCAATGTCAAGGCGTGACGCCCGGCGGACAGCGAGCGCGCATCGGTCAGCACCTGCTCGAACAGGCGCGCCAGGCTTTGCCATTGGCGTGGCGGCGGCAACGGACTGCCCTCCAACTGCGCCAGCATCAACAAGTCGCTCACCAGCGCGAGCATGCGCTGGGTTTGTTGTGCCATCAGCGCCAATGAACGCTTGCGTTCGACCTCGGTCAACTCCAGACGGCTCATGGTTTCCACGAATCCGGCCAGCACAGTCAACGGCGTGCGAATCTCATGCGACACGTTGGCGACGAAGTCGCGACGCATCGCTTCGGACCGCTCACGCTGCGTGATGTCTTGAGTCAGCACCAGCAACTGCCCGGCCGCGTAGGGGCGCACCAGCACTGAGAGCGTGGCCCGTGCACCCGGCCCGGAAAACGACACCGGCGACTCGAACCGGCCCTCGCGCAGATACTCCACGAACGCTGGAGTGCGAATCAGATTGGTGATCGTCTGGCGCACGTCGCGTTTCGGGTCGAGGCCGAAGTGGTCGGCAGCGACTGAATTGCACCACTCGATTTGCTGGTTCGCATCGAGCAGCAGCACGCCGTTCGGCGAGGCCTCGATCGCGCAGAGAAACTGCGTCAGGCGCAAGCGCTCCCGCTCCACATCGGCTTCGAGCGCGCGCCTTGAGCGTTCGATTCGATAGCCGATTTCACCCCACAGTCCGGCATCGCGCGGCGCCATGTCCCCTTGCGAGCCGCGCAGCCAGCGCACCAGCCGGTAACCTCGCATCGCGTCGATTCCAGCGATCACCGCCAGGGCACCACAACTTCCCAGCAGAACGCTGAGCACGGGTGCGTCGAAACCACGACCCAAGATGGAACCGATCCAGGCGCCACTGAGCAAGGCCAGCAGGCCCGCCAAGATTCTCGGCAACAACCAGGACACGGTGTGCCCGCGCTGCGCCAGCGGCACTCAGGCCGAAACGGCGTCGGAAGACTGGCTCAAGCGATAGCCCGCACCGCGCACCGTCTCGATCATCCCGGCGCACTGCACCGGACTTAATGCCTCGCGCAAGCGCTTCACGTGTACGTCGACGGTTCGCTCCTCGATGAACACGTGGTCGCCCCACACCCTGTCGAGCAACTGCGCTCGGCTATGCACACGCTCTGGGTGCGTCATCAGAAACCGCAAGAGGCGAAACTCGGTGGGACCGAGCTTGACTTCGCGCCCGCCTCCAGTGACCCGCCGCGTTGCGGGATCGAGCGCCAGAATGCCCACCGTCACACCTGCGTCCAGCGCCTCCGGCGCTTTGCGGCGCAGCAGTGCCCGCACGCGCGCCAACAATTCATTGGTCGAAAACGGCTTGGTGAGATAGTCGTCGGCACCCGCGTCGAGCCCGGCAATCTTGTCCGCCTCCTCGGCACGCGCCGTCAACATGATCAACGGCAAGTCGCGGGTTCGCCGCTGCGCCCGCCAGCGTTTGGCAAGCCCGAGGCCCGACTGCCCGGGCAGCATCCAGTCCACGATCGCCAGATCGGGCAATACGCTGTCCACCGCCGCGGCCGCTTGCTCCGCATCGCCGCACACGCGAACTTCGAACCCGGCGTGCCGCAGGTTGATCGCTACGAGTTCCGCGATGGCCGGCTCGTCTTCGACCACCAAGACTGAGCTCATCGATATCCCCCGAATTCTTGTTTCATCGGACCATGGTCTCGACTTCGTCGATGGTGTTGTGACGAACGTCGGTGCCCTTGACGATGTAGATGATCTGCTCGGCCAAATTCTTGGCGTGGTCGCCGACGCGCTCGATCGCCTTGGCGACAAAAACCAGATCGATGCTCGCTGAAATCGTGCGCGCGTCTTCCATCATGAAGGTGATGAGCTTGCGCAACAGCCCCTCGAACTCCTGGTCGATCAAGTCGTCGTGCTTGAGAACGTCGACCGCTCGGTCCACATCGAGTCGGGCGAATGCGTCGAGCGCTTTGCGCAACTGCGACACCGCGAGTTCCGCTTCGTAGGCCAGATCGCTCACCGGGAGCCTCAAGCGCGTGGACACTCCGGCGCCGACCAGCCTTTGCACGATGCGCGCAATGCGCGCCGCCTCGTCGCCGACGCGCTCGAGATTGGCGATCGTCTTGGATATCGCGATCAACAGGCGCAGGTCGCGCGCCGTCGGTTGCCGCCGAGCAATGATGCTCGACAGGTCGCGATCGATCTCGACTTCCATCGCATTCACGCGCTCTTCGGTCACCATGACTTCGCTGGCGACCTCATCGCTGAACTGCGTCAGCGCGTAGACGCTGCGGCTGACCTGGGATTCGACCAGCCCGCCCATTTCCAACACGCGCGTTGAGATCGCGCTGAGTTCGGCATCGAATTGAGTGGACAAGTGTTTATCGGTCATCCGGGGTCTCCGCGATTCAGCCGAAGCGGCCGGTGATGTAATCCTCGGTCTCTTTACGCTTGGGTTTCATGAAGATGTCCTTGGTTTCACCGAATTCGACGAGCTCGCCAATATACATATACGCGGTGTAGTCGGAGACACGTGCCGCCTGCTGCATGTTGTGCGTGACGATCAGCACCGAGACCTTGTGCTTGATCTCGCCGATCAACTCTTCAATGCTGCCGGTCGCGATCGGATCGAGCGCGGACGTGGGTTCGTCGAACAGAATGATTTCGGGGTCGGTTGCCAGCGCGCGGGCAATGCACAGACGCTGCTGCTGGCCGCCGGAGAGATTGACGGCCACTTCGTCGAGACGGTCTTTGACTTCATTCCAGATCGCCGCGCCCTTGAGCGTGGCCTCGACCTTGTCTTGCATGTAGCTGCGCGATTTCTCGCCCCGCACCCGCAGGCCGTAGGCCACGTTCTCGAAGATCGACTTCGGAAACGGATTGGGCTTTTGAAACACCATCGAGATGCGCATGCGCACCTCGATCGGATCGACACTCTTGTGCAAGATGTCGACCTGGTCCGGATAGAGATGAATGCTGCCGTCGTAGCGGTTGCCCGGGTACAGGTCATGCATGCGGTTAAAGCAACGCAGGTAGGTCGACTTGCCGCAGCCGCTCGGCCCAATCAGTGCGGTGACTTTGTTTTCGTAGACCGGCATCGACACGCCGCGCAATGCCTTGAAATCCGCGTAGTGGAAGTCGAGATTGCGCGACTCGGCTTTGAGCGGTGGCGGCGTCTGGGGCGGTGTGACCGTCGATGGCATGGTGTCGGTTTCTTCGTTGTTGCGGGAAGTCAGCGGCGCATCACCACTTGATGTTCTTGCGAAGGCGGTAGCGCAACCAGATCGCCATCGCGTTCATGCCAAGCGTCATGATCAGCAGAACAAAACTCGCCGCTGCGGCGTTCTGGTGAAACGCGGGGTCTGGCCGCGAGGTCCAATTGAAGATCTGAATCGGCATCACGGTGAAAGGCGAAAACAGCCAGTCGGCCAGGCCGGCCGGCGGTTCACCCGTGCCTGGGATCGGCGGCAGGAACGCAATGAACGTCAACGCGCCGATCGTGATGATGGGCGCCGTCTCGCCGATGGCGCGCGACAGGCCGATGATGACGCCGGTCAGAATTCCAGGCATGCCGTAAGGCACGAGGTGCTGGCTGACCACTTGCCACTTCGAAGCGCCGCAGGCATATGCACCCTCGCGGATGTGTTGCGGAATCGAGCGCAAGGCCTCGCGCGTCGTCACGATCACGATCGGCAGGATCAGCAACGCCAGCGTCAGGCCCGCGGAGAGAATGCTTTGGCCCAGGCCGAAGGTGTAGACGAAGAGTCCTAGCGCCAGCAGGCCATAGACGATGGACGGCACGCCCGCGAGGTTGGAGATATTGATCTCGATCACATCGGTGAACCAGTTCTTGCGACCATATTCCTCGAGATAGATGGCCCCTGCAATTCCCACCGGCACGGCCACGAGCGCCGTCACCAGCATCACGAGCAGCGACCCGACCCACGCCGTGAGGATGCCCGCCTCTCCCGCACGGCGCGATGGAAAATTGAGGAAGAAATCGCCGGTCAAACGCGGCACACCGGTGAGCACCATGTCGGTGAACAGCGCCGCGAGCGTCAGCACGCCGATCATCATCGCCATCAGACCCACCAGACCGAACAGCACGTCCAGTCGCCGATGGCGACGGATCGTGGAACGCAGTTCCTCGGTGCGCGAAGACACGGTCGGCTGCATCAATATGCCTCCCGATAGCGGCGCCGCAGCCAGAAGCCGATCAGGTTGAACACGAGTGTGAGCAGCATCAGCGTCAGTCCGGCCGCGAAGATCGTCTGGTAGCCGATGCTGCCGTGCGGCAGGTCGCCGAGAGCGACTTGAACGATGAATGAGGTGATCGTCGCGGCCGGCTCGAGCGGGTTCAGGCTCAGATTCGGCTGCATTCCAGCGGCCACCGCGAGGATCATGGTCTCGCCCACCGCCCGTGAAACGCCCAGAATGTACGCCGCCGCGATGCCGGACAGGGCCGCCGGAACGACAACCTTGACAGCTGTCTGGTAGCGCGTGGCGCCCATCGCATACGAGCCTTCGCGCAGACTCATCGGCACGGCGCGCATGGCGTCCTCCGACAGCGACGACACGTACGGAATGATCATGATGCCCATCACGATGCCGGCGGAGAGCACGTTGAAGCCCGGCAGTTCGGGAAAGAGCCGCTGCAGCAGCGGCGTCACGAAGAGCAGCGCGAAGTAGCCGTAGATGATCGTCGGCACGCCCGAGAGCAGCTCGAGCAGCGGTTTCATCGTTTCACGGGTCTTATGCCCAGCGAACTCCGACAGGTAGATCGCGATGATCGTTCCCAGCGGGATCGCGATGACCAGCGCCACGGCCGAACTCGACAGCGTGCCGGCAAGCAGCACCGCTATGCCGAAGTGCGCGTCGTCAAACAGCGGGGTCCATTGACGGTCGGTCAGAAACGAGAGCAGCGGCACATGCTGAAAGAAGGCGACCGACTCCGACACGAGCACATACACGATGCCCAACGTCGTCAACACAGACACGCAGGCCGCGGCGAGCAGCACCGCCTCGATGGCCGCTTCGCGTCGTTTGCGCCGCGACTGCAGCTTGGCGAACGCGGCCAAATTCTTCGGCTCGCGTTCCGCCAAGCGCGTCGCCGCCGGGTCGGCCGTTGTCGTCATGGTGACGCTCATTCTAGGTTTCGCCCGGTTGCGCGCCGTGCTTCCCGATCTGGGTCTCGGGTCCGAGCCGAATCAGAGCTTCGCTTCGCGGGCGAGCAGCGAGTCGATCGTCACGCCGACCTCTGGCACACCGCCGAACACGGTTCCTTTCTTGCCTTTCGACAGATGCTCGAGGTTCATTTGGTACGCCTGTGCCGGCAGCGGGATGTACTTCACTTCCTTGGCGATCTTCGTCACGTTGTTCATGTAGAACGCGACGAACTCCTTGATCTCCGGCTTCTCGAGCGATTTCGCATTGATGTAGATGAAGATCGGCCGCGACAAAGGCTGGTAGCTGCCGTTGAGCACGCTCGATTCGCTGGGTAGCACAGCACCCTTGCCAGTCTTTTCGACGATCGGCACGGCGCGCAGGCGTTTCGTGTTTTCAGCGTAGTACGCGTAGCCGAAGAATGCCAACGCGTTGACGTCCTGGGCGACACCTTGCACCAGCACGTTGTCGTCTTCGCTGGCGGTGAAGTCACCGCGGCTCGACTTGGACTTGCCCGTCACCGCCTCGGTGAAATAGTCAAAGGTTCCCGAATCAGCGCCGGCGCCGAACAGCTTCAGCGGTGCATCCGGCCACGCCGGGTTGACCTGGTTCCAGCGTGTCACCTTGCCTTGAGCAGCGGGCTCCCACATCGTCTTCAATTCGGCGATGCTGATTTCCTTGAGGAAGCTGTTCTTCGGGTTGACCACGACGGTCAGCGCATCGAATGCGACAGGCAGTTCGAAGTACTCGATTCCCGCCGCCTTGCAGTCCGCCATTTCCTTCGCGAGGATCGGACGCGAGGCGTTAGAGATGTCGGTGTCGCCGCGGCAGAACTTCTTGAAGCCCCCACCTGTTCCCGAGATTCCCACCGTGACCTTGATGGCGTTCTTCTTCGCCTTCTGAAAGTCCTCTGCAATGCCTTCCGTGATCGGATAGACCGTGGAAGACCCGTCGATCTTGACCAGGTTCTGCGCGAATCCCGGTGCGCAAACAAGGCTCAGGCCAATGCAGCTTGCCGCTGCTGCCAAGACAACCACTTTCATAATGACTCCTTCGGTTCCGGCCGTTGCCGGGGTCAGCCGGGACTGTATGAAGAGTTTGTGTCAGCAGCGTGACACCCGGGTGACTCTAATATGACGGCGTGCGGTAGGCACCCCCGCGTGACGGACTGCTCAAACCAGCGTGTCAGCCATGCGCTGCGCGCAGCGCTGCGCCAATGCCGGATCGCGCGCCTCGACCATGACGCGTACCAGGGGCTCCGTTCCGGACGGGCGGATCAGCACCCGACCCTGACCCTTCAATTCGCTGGCGACCGCACTCTGTTCCTGAGCCAGGCGCGGATTGCTTTTCCAGTCGGTACCGGGCTTGAGGCGCACATTGATGAGCGATTGGGGAAACAGTGAGATTCCCTTCAACAGCTCGGCCATCGATTTCTTGGCGCGTGTCACCGCTTGCAGCACCAACAGCGCGCTGACGATTCCGTCGCCGGTCGTGTGCTTGTCAAGCGCGAGCAGATGGCCCGACCCCTCTCCGCCCAGCTGCCAGCCTCGTGCCGACAGTTCTTCAAGGATGTAGCGATCGCCAACCTTGGCGCGAACGAACTCGATGTTGCGCTCGCGAAATGCCAGTTCCACGGCCATGTTCGTCATCAAGGTTCCGACGACTCCGGGGACCGGCTGCCCCAAGGCGAGTCTGTCGTTGACCATGAGGTACAGCAACTCGTCTCCGTCGAACACCCGCCCTTTCGCGTCGACCATCAACAAGCGATCGGCGTCGCCGTCCAGCGCAATGCCGTAGTCCGCAGCGTGCTCCTTCACCGCCGCCACCAATGCCGCCGGCGCTGTGGCGCCGAAACCGGCGTTGATGTTGGTGCCGTCCGGATTGCAACCGATCGCCACGACCTCGGCGCCCAATTCATGGAAAACGCTCGGCGCGACCATGTACGCGGCGCCGTGCGCGGCGTCGACGACGAGTTTCAAGCCCTTGAGCGAAAGTTCGGCGCTGAACGTTCCCTTGCAGAACTCGATGTAACGTCCGCGAGCGTCTTCGAGTTTGCGCGCCTTGCCCAGCTCCGACGACGCCGCCCATTGCGGAACCTGTTCCAGCGCCGCTTCGACTTGCTGCTCCCAGGCATCGGGCAGCTTTTCGCCGCGCGCCGAAAAGAACTTGATGCCGTTGTCGCCGAAAGGATTGTGCGAAGCGCTGATCACGACGCCCAGATTCAGGCGAAGTGCCTTCGTCAGGTAGGCCACACCCGGCGTGGGCAGCGGGCCGACCAGCAGCACGTCAACGCCCGCCGACGCAAAACCCGCTTCGAGGGCGGACTCGATCATGTAGCCCGAAATGCGCGTGTCCTTGCCGATCAGCACGGTCGGCTTGGGCTCGTTCTGCTTGAGCACGCGTCCCACAGCGTGGCCCAGGCGCAGCATGAAGTCCGGCGTGATCGGCGCGGTCCCCACAGTGCCGCGAATGCCATCGGTGCCGAAGTATTTTCTGTTCATCGATCGGTTCTCCTTGGCGCGGATTGTTGTCACTCGCAAAGACCCGCCGCGCGCCAGACGCTCAACGCGTCGGCGGTCGCCGCGACATCGTGCACACGAATCACCTTCGCGCCGTTTTGCACGCTTGCCAACGCTGCCGCAACGCTGGCGCTTTGCCTCTCACCCACCGGCCTGCCGGTCAGCGCCCCGAGCGTGGACTTGCGCGACCACCCCACGAGCAACGGGTAACCCGCACTGAGCAATTCACGCTGCCTTGCCAGCAGCTCGACGTTGTTTTCCACGCTCTTGCCGAAGCCGATTCCTGGGTCGAGCACGATGCGCTGCGCAGACACGTTGCAGCGCGTCAAGGCATCGGCTCGGCCTTTCAGAAATGCCCGCACGTCGGCCACCACATCGCCGTAGCGAATCTGCTCTTGCATGGTTTCCGGTTTGCCGCGCATGTGCATCAGCACAATCCCGCAAGTGCCGTGCGCGGCCACCGCGTCGATCGCGCCTGGAGACTGCAGCGCATTGATGTCGTTGACGATATCCACACCCATCTGCAGCGCCAAACGCATCAGTTCGGGCTTGGTGGTGTCCAGCGAGACCGGGCATCCCAGGCGCAGCGCGGCCTCGATGACAGGTAGAACCCGGTCGATTTCTTCCTGAAGACTCACCTGCCGCGCGCCGGGGCGGCTGGATTCGCCACCGAGGTCCAGGATATCGGCGCCGTCTCGAAGCAGCTGCTCGCAGTGCGCAATGGCGGCGTTCGCATCGGGCAGGCGCCCGCCGTCGGAAAACGAATCGGGCGTCGCGTTCACCACGCCCATGATGCGCACGCGCGTCAGGTCGATGAGGTGGCGCGACGTCCGCCAGAGGGCTGCTGGCTCCATGCGGCGATCCGTGAATCGCGCAGAGGTGCTTGTGGCGCCCGGCTTGCGTGCCCTCAGGCCGTCGCAGGCGCGCTGCCGGGGCTGACCGGCGGCGTTCCGGTGGTTCCCTTGCTGGCCGGCGTGGTCCAGTCCTTCGGAGGCCGCGGGGGCCGGTCGTTCATGATGTCGTCAATCTGCTCGGCATCGATCGTTTCCCACTCGAGCAGCGCCTTGGCCATCGCGTGCATCTTGTCTTCGTTCTGCTCGATCAGCTTGCGCGCTCTCGCGTACTGCTCGTCGATGATGCGGCGGATCACGGCGTCCACCTTTTGCATCGTCTGCTCGGACACGTTGACCTGCTTCGTCACCGATCGACCCAGGAACACTTCGCCCTCGTTCTCGGCGTAGACCATCGGGCCGAGTTCGTCTGTCATGCCATAACGCGTGACCATGTCGCGCGCGATCTGCGTGGCGCGCTCGAAATCGTTGCTCGCGCCCGTGGTCATCTGGTGCATGAACACTTCTTCGGCGATGCGTCCACCGAACAGAACCGCGATCGTGCTCAGCATGCGCTCCTTGTCGAGGCTGTAGCGGTCGCCCTCGGGCAACTGCATCGTCACACCCAGGGCGCGGCCGCGCGGAATGACGGTGACCTTGTGCACCGGATCGGTCTTGGGCAGGAGCCGGGCCACCAGCGCGTGCCCCGACTCGTGGTAAGCCGTGTTGCGCCGCTCCTCCTCGGGCATCACCATCGACTTGCGCTCCGGGCCCATCATGATCTTGTCTTTGGCCTTCTCGAAGTCGACCATCTCGACGACCCGGCCATTGCGCCGCGCCGCGAACAGCGCTGCCTCGTTCACCAGGTTCGCCAGGTCGGCACCCGAAAACCCGGGCGTGCCGCGCGCCAGGATGTCGGCGCGAATGTCCTGGCCCACCGGCACTTTGCGCATGTGAACGTTGAGGATCTGCTCGCGGCCGCGAACGTCGGGCAGCGTCACATAAACCTGGCGGTCGAAGCGCCCAGGCCGCAACAGCGCCGGGTCCAGAATGTCGGGCCGGTTCGTCGCGGCCATCACGATCACACCGACGTTCGTCTCGAAGCCGTCCATTTCGACGAGCATCTGGTTCAGCGTTTGCTCGCGCTCGTCGTTGCCGCCGCCAAGACCCGCACCACGATGCCGGCCGACAGCGTCGATTTCGTCGATGAAGATGATGCAGGGAGCGCTCTTCTTCGCCTGCTCGAACATGTCGCGAACGCGCGCTGCGCCGACACCGACGAACATCTCGACGAAATCGGAACCCGAAATCGAGAAGAACGGAACCTTGGCTTCGCCGGCGATCGCCTTGGCGAGCAGCGTCTTGCCGGTTCCCGGTGGGCCTACGAGCAGCACGCCGCGCGGAATGCGCCCGCCGAGCTTCTGGAACTTCTGCGGGTCTTTCAGGAAGTCGACCAACTCCTTGACTTCCTCCTTCGCTTCATCGCAACCCGCCACGTCGGCGAAAGTGGTCGTGTTGTTGGCTTCGTCGAGCATGCGTGCCTTGCTCTTGCCGAAACTGAAGGCCCCACCCTTGCCGCCGCCCTGCATTTGGCGCATGAAATAGATCCAGACACCGATCAACAGCAGGATCGGGCCCCAGGAAGCCAACAGGCTCAGCAGAAACGACGGCTCTTCGCGCGGCTTGACGTCGAACTTGACGCCGTTGTTGATCAGGTCGCCGACCAGCCCGCGGTCCAGGTACGTGGCCGTGGTGCGCAATTCCTTGTCGTCATTGGTGCGTGCCCGAATCTCGGTGCTGCCTCCGGCGCCTTCTTGCAACTGCACGGTGCGAATGCGCTTGTTGCGCACCTCTTCCAGAAAATCGGAATAGCCGATCTGCGTGCCTTGCGCGATGCCCCGGTCGAACTGTTTGAAAACGGTGAACAGCACGAGGGCAATCACCATCCAGACAGCAACTTTCGAGAACCATTGGTTGTTCAACTCGGCTCCTTACGCGGGTCTTTGGGGGCGGCGCATGCATTGCGGCGCAATTCCTGCTGCCCAATATGCAGACAATTTTAGTTCAGTCAAGGGGTACGGACTCGAATGGCCATGCGAACGTGGGGCCTCCCATGCTTGGCGAATTCGGCATTAGGTCCGCAACTGCCCCTTGCCCGGGCCGGGATTCGGCCCAATCCCCACCAGGTAGGTCTCCGCCGACTTGCCCCGAGACGCCTTCGGCTTGATCACCTTGAAACTGCGGAAGCTACTCTTGAAACGCTGTGCCAATTGGCTGTAGCCGCTGCCATGAAACGCCTTGCATAGCAGCGCGCCGCGCGGGGCGAGATGGGCGAGCGAGAACTCGATCGCCAATTCCACCAGATCGCTCATGCGGGCGGCGTCGGCCTCGGCAATGCCGCTCAGGTTTGGTGCCATGTCAGAGAGCACCACGTCCACGGCCTGCCCATTCAGCAGCCCTTGTAACTCCTGCAATACGCTCAATTCCCGGAAATCGCCCAAGTGGAACTCCACGCCCTCGATTGCCTCCATCGGCAACATGTCCAGGGCCAGGATGCGCCCGGCCTGCTGCTGCGAGCCTGAATCGGCCGGCGACGACGCCGGCTTCTGGGTGAATTGGCGGCGCACGTACTGCGACCACGCGCCAGGGGCAGATCCGAGATCGACGACCAACTGGCCGGGCTGGAGCAGGTGCAAGGCCTCGTCGATCTCCTTGAGTTTGTACGCCGCGCGCGACCGATAGCCTTCAGCCTGTGCACGCTTGACGTAGGGATCATTGATGTGGTCATGCAGCCACGACCGATTGGCCTTCTTGCTGCGGGTACGGGCATTCATCGCGGGTCGATAATAGGCTGATGCCTCTCATCGCCCTCACGCCCGCGCAACGCAAGCAGTGGCGCGCTCAAGCCCACCACCTCGACCCCGTGGTCTCGATCGGCACCGACGGCTTCACGCCCGCGGTGCGCAAGGAGTTGGACTTGGCGCTTTCGGTGCATGGGCTGGTGAAGGTTCGGGTCTTCTCCGACGACCGTGAACTGCGCAGCACGCTTTTTACGAGCGTCGCCGACGAGTTGAACGCAGCGCCTATCCAGCACATCGGGAAGTTGCTGATTTTCTGGCGCCCCATCCCGCCCAAGGAAGACTTTGAGCGCGCCGTCAGAGAGAACCCCGGAGTCAAGTCGGTCAAGATCGTGCGCTTCTCCAAAAGCGGCAATCACCGACCGCAGATCAAGACAGTCAAGCTGCTGGGCAACCAGCGCATTGCCGCGGGCGGCGAGGTCAAGCGCGTGCGCCGCCGGGCGAGCAGCGTGAAGAAGGCGTTTCAGCAGGAATAGGCCCAACGACGAGCGCGGCGACCGGCACGTTAGACGTATCGCACCGCAACGATTTCGTAGTGCTTCAAGCCGCCCGGCGCCTGGAACTCGACCACGTCGCCGCTTTCCTTGCCGATCAGCGCACGCGCGATCGGTGAGCTGATCGAAATCAGCCGCAATTTCAGGTCGGCTTCGTCGTCGCCGACGATCTGATAGGTGACCTTCGCGCCGCTGTCTTCGTCTTCCAGGTCCACCGTCGAGCCGAAAACGACACGCCCGCCGGCGTCCAAGGTCGCGGGGTCGATGATCTGCGCGGCGGCGAGCTTGGCCTCGACCTCGCGGATCCGGCCTTCAATGAAGCCTTGTTTGTCCTTGGCCGCGTCGTATTCGGCGTTCTCGGACAAGTCGCCCTGCGCCCGCGCCTCGGAGATCGCCTTGACCACCGCATGGCGCTCGACATTTTTCAGCTGCGCCAGCTCGCTTTTCAGCTTTTCCGCGCCACGGCGGGTCAATGGAATCGTCGTCATGTCGGGCAAACCTCTGCGCCAAAACGAGTCCGCCGCCGGTGAGTCCGGCGGCGGGCATGGGGCTCGCAGTTTAAGCGAGTTCCGCGTGAAGTTCCTGCAATGAATGGACAGTGAGATCGGCTTGGTGCTTCATGCCTTCCACTGCCGCCTCGCAACCCGCCATGCTGGTGTAGTAGGTCACGCGCTGCGCCAGCGCCGCCTGGCGGATGTGGCGCGAATCGGCAATCGCGGTGCGGGTTTCATCGACCGTCGTGAAGACGAGCTGGATCTCGCCAGCCTTGACCATGTCGACGATGTGCGGCCGACCGTCCTTGACCTTGTTGACAGCGCGCACCGGCACGCCCGCCTGGGCGATCGCCGCCGCCGTACCCTTGGTGGCGACGAGCATGAACCCCAGCCGGTGCAATTCATGCGCCACTGCCACGGCGCGCACCTTGTCGCCATTCTTCACGGTGATGCAGACGGTGCCCTTGGTCGGCAGGCGCGAGCCCGCGCCGAGCTGGCTTTTCAGCATCGCCTCGCCGAACGTTCGGCCAGTGCCCATCACTTCGCCGGTCGAGCGCATTTCGGGTCCGAGAATCGGGTCGGTACCCGGGAACTTGTTGAACGGAAACACCGCTTCCTTGACCGAGAAGTACGGCGGAATCACTTCCCGCGGCCGCTTGCCGTTCGGCTGGCGCTGCGCCGCGAGCCTTTGGCCGACCATGCAACGCGCGGCGATCTTGGCCAAGGGCTGCCCGGTCGCCTTCGATACGAAGGGAACCGTGCGCGAGGCCCGCGGGTTCACTTCGAGAACGTAGACGGTCGCCGAAGACCCTTCGCCCTGAATCGCGAACTGCACGTTCATCAGTCCGATCACGTTCAAGGCCCGCGCCATCGCGATCGTCTGGCGCCGCATTTCGTCTTGCAGACTCTTCGACAAGGAGTAAGGAGGCAAGGAGCAAGCCGAGTCGCCCGAGTGGATGCCGGCCTGCTCCACGTGTTCCATGATGCCGCCGATGACCACTTCGACACCGTCTCCGATGCAGTCGACGTCGACCTCGATCGCGTCGTCGAGAAACCGATCGAGCAGCACCGGCGACTTCTCGGAAACCTTCACCGCTTCGCGCATGTAGCGTTCGAGGTCCTTGTCGCCATGCACGATTTCCATGGCGCGCCCGCCGAGCACATAACTTGGCCGAACCACGAGCGGATAGCCGATTTCCTGCGCCAGCGCCAAGGCCTGCTCTTGGGTGCGGGCGGTGCGGTTCGGCGGCTGTTTCAGGCCGAGCGTATGAAGCAACTTCTGGAAGCGCTCGCGGTCTTCCGCGATGTCGATGCTGTCCGGTGACGTTCCGATGATCGGCACGCCAGCACGCTCGAGCTCCAGCGCGAGCTTGAGCGGTGTCTGACCGCCGTACTGCACGATCACGCCGAACGGCCGCTCTTTGTCGACGATTTCCAGCACGTCTTCGAGCGTCACCGGCTCGAAATACAGGCGGTCCGACGTGTCGTAGTCGGTCGACACGGTCTCGGGATTGCAATTGACCATGATCGTCTCATAGCCATCCTCGCGCATCGCAAGCGCCGCGTGCACGCAGCAATAGTCGAACTCGATGCCCTGGCCGATGCGGTTCGGCCCACCGCCGAGCACCATGATCTTCTTGCGCGACGTCGGATTCGCTTCGCACTCTTCATCGTACGTCGAGTACATGTACGCCGTCTGGGTCGCGAATTCGGCCGCGCACGTATCCACGCGTTTGTAGACCGGGCGCACGCCGAGCGCCTGGCGACGCGAGCGCACCTGGTGTTCGTCGCTCGCCAGCAGCTTGGCCAGGCGCCGGTCGGAGAATCCTTTTTGCTTGACGTGGCGCCATTCGGGCGCACTCAGGCTCTCGCAGCCGCGGCCCCGCAGCGCCGCTTCGATCTGCACCAGCTGCTCGATCTGCGCGAGAAACCATGGGTCGATCGCGGTTTCTTCAAACACCTCGGTCAGACTCATGCCGATTCGAAATGCGTCGGCAACGAAGAGAATTCGCTCCGGCCCGGCTTCGCCGATTTCCTGGACGATTTCTTCCCGGTCACTGCTCTGTTCCGTCAAGCCGTCGATTCCCGTCTCCAAGCCGCGCAGCGCCTTCTGGAAGCTCTCTTGGAATGTGCGGCCGATCGCCATCACCTCGCCTACCGACTTCATCTGCGTCGTCAGCCTCGAATCGGCCGCGGGAAATTTCTCGAACGCGAAGCGCGGGATCTTCGTCACGACGTAGTCGATGCTCGGCTCGAAGCTCGCGGGTGTTGCCCCGCCCGTAATGTCGTTTTTCAGCTCGTCGAGCGTGTAGCCCACGGCCAGCTTCGCGGCAACCTTGGCGATCGGAAAACCTGTCGCCTTGGACGCCAACGCCGAAGAGCGCGAAACGCGCGGGTTCATCTCGATCACGACCATGCGCCCATCGCGCGGGTTGATCGAGAACTGCACGTTGGAGCCGCCGGTGTCGACGCCGATTTCGCGCAGGATCGCGATCGACGCGTTGCGCATCAGCTGGTATTCCTTGTCCGTCAGCGTCTGCGCCGGCGCCACGGTGATCGAGTCGCCGGTGTGGATGCCCATCGGGTCGAGGTTCTCGATCGAGCACACGATGATGCAGTTGTCGGCGCTGTCGCGCACGACTTCCATCTCGAACTCTTTCCACCCGATCAACGACTCTTCGATCAGTAACTCGTGGGTCGGCGATAAGTCCAGGCCGCGCCGGCAGATCTCTTCGAACTCCTCGGGGTTGTAGGCGATGCCGCCGCCGGTGCCGCCCATCGTGAAACTCGGGCGGATCACCATCGGAAAGCCATTGCCACCGGTCGCTGCCAGGATTTGCTGCTGCACCGCCAGGGCCTCGGCCATCGAATGCGCGATGCCGCTGCGCGCCGAAGCCAGGCCGATGGAGCTCATCGCATCCTTGAACTTGAGCCGGTCTTCCGCCTTCTCGATCGCGCGTTCGTTCGCGCCGATCATCTCGACCCCGTACTTCGCCAGCACGCCATGGCGGTGCAGGTCGAGCGCGCAGTTGAGCGCGGTCTGCCCGCCCATCGTCGGCAGAATCGCGTCAGGCCGTTCCCTTTCGATGATGCGTTCGACCACCTGCCAAGTGATCGGCTCGATGTAGGTCACATCGGCCATGCCCGGGTCGGTCATGATCGTCGCCGGATTGCTGTTCACGAGGATGACCTTGAAGCCCTCCTCCCGCAGCGCCTTGCACGCCTGGGCCCCGGAATAGTCGAACTCGCAGGCTTGGCCGATGATGATCGGCCCGGCGCCGATGATCAGAATCGAGTGCAGGTCGGCGCGCTTAGGCATGCTGTGCTCCGCGCGAGCCTGAGGTGCGCATCGATTCGACGAACCGGTCGAACAGGTAGGCCACGTCATGCGGCCCAGGTGATGCCTCCGGGTGGCCTTGAAAACTGAACGCAGGGCGATCGGTGCGTGCCAGGCCTTGCAAGGTGGCGTCAAACAACGACACATGCGTGGGCCGCAAGTTCGCCGGCAACGACGCTTCGTCAACGGCGAAACCGTGGTTCTGACTCGTGATGCAGACTTTGCCGGAGTCCAGATCCTTCACCGGATGGTTCGCACCATGGTGCCCGAACTTCATCTTGAACGTGCGTGCGTTCGATGCGAGCGCCATGATCTGATGGCCGAGGCAGATTCCGAAGGTCGGGATCGCACGATCGATCAGCTCGCGCGCCGCCTTGATCGCGTAGTCGCAGGGTTCAGGGTCGCCCGGTCCATTGCTGAGGAAGATTCCATCGGGGCGCAGCGCCAGCGCCTGGCGGGATGAAGTCTGTGCCGGCACCACAGTAACCCTGCAGCCGCGACTTGCGAGCATGCGCAGGATGTTGCTCTTGGCACCAAAGTCATACGCGACGACGTGGTGCGTTCGGGCCGCCGTCTTGGAGTAGCCGGCTTCGAGGGTCCAAGTCGACTCGTCCCATTCGAACGCTTTGGCACAACTCACCTCGCGCGCCAGGTCGAGACCGGCCATGCTCGGCGCTGCCCTGGCCGCCGCCACGGCCTGTTCGGCATGCGCCGGGGTCAGAGCTTCATGCAACGGCAGGCTCAGGATGCAGCCGTTTTGCGCACCGTCGCTGCGCAGCAAGCGCGTCAAACGGCGCGTGTCGATCCCGGCAATCGCGACGGTCTGCTGGTCCTTCAAGTACTGGGCAAGCGACGTCGTGCGGCGAAAGTTGGAATCCCGAACCGGCAGCTCCTTGATCACAAGACCCGCGGCCTGCACTTTCGACGACTCGACATCCTGCTCGTTGACGCCGTAGTTGCCGATGTGCGGGTAGGTCAAGGTCACGATCTGCCGGCAGTAGCTGGGATCCGTGAGGATCTCCTGGTAGCCGGTCATCGACGTGTTGAATACCACCTCGCCCACGGTACGACCGGTTGAACCGATCGAGATGCCCCGAAATACCGTGCCGTCTGCGAGCGCGAGGATCGCCTGAGGTTGAGGGGTCAGCAGTTGCGGCGGCACCGGGCTCTCCATTCGTGCGCACACCCAGCTTTGCCCGCTGCGGCAAAGGATGACGGAAGAAACCTGCGGGGAGTCTCCGAGCCCAATCTGCGACGAGTTTCGCTGGGCAAGGGTGGTTGCGGATAAACCGTCGAAGTATATTCGAGGCGCTTCGCCGATTGCGCCGGCGGCGGCGATCCGCGCGAACGAGAGCTACGCGTTCAACGCGGCGATTCCCGCCTTCGCGATTTGCGCATCGTCGGCGCTCTTGACGCCGCTCACGCCGACCGCGCCGATGCAATGCCCCTGCACGAAGATCGGCACGCCTCCCTCGAGCATGCCTTCAATTTCAGGGGCACTGAGGAAAGCAAACCGGCCCTGGTTGATGCTTTCCTCATAGACCCGGCTCTCACGCCGCCCAAGCGCCGCCGTGCGCGCCTTGGCAGGGGCAATGTGCGCCGAAATCGGCGGGGCACCGTCCAGGCGCTGCAGCCACAGCAAATGGCCGCCGTCATCGACGATCGCGATCGTCACCGCCCATGCGTTTCGGCTGGCCTCTCCCTCGGCGGCGGCGGCGATGCGTTTCACGTCGGCAAGCTCGAGGCTGGGTCGGTTGAGCATGAAAGAGGGCCATTGGCAAGCCGGCGGGCGATGAGTATGCGGCATCTTCGTGCGAATCTGGCACGGGTAGGGCTCACTGGCGCGACTCGCCCCGCCGTGCGAGACTCTCGAGACGTGAGAAACCCGCCGAGACTGCAGCAGTTCCCAATCGGCGCACCGGGGAACTAGAATTTGCATTCGGGGTCTCAAGCCCATCGTCACAACCCGGAGGTTCCATGGATCAAAACCTGCAGACTGCTTACGCTGGCGGCTTCGGCACAAGCGTTTCGGTTGAGCAACGCAACCGCGTTCTGCGCAATACCTATTGGCTGCTCGCGCTGTCGATGGTGCCCACAGTCGCCGGCGCGTGGCTCGGCGTGTCTACCGGGCTCGTGCGCGGCATGGGAGTCGGAATGAGCGCGATCGTCTTTCTCGCGGGGGCCTTCGGATTCATCTTCGCGATCGAAAAACTGAAGAACTCCGCTGCGGGTGTGCCGGTTCTGCTGGCCTTCACCTTCTTCATGGGACTGATGCTGTCGCGCCTGATCGGCGCCGTGCTCGGCCTGGCCAATGGCGCAGGCTTGATCATGACGGCATTCACCGGCACCGGGCTGATCTTCCTCGGCATGGCGACGCTCTCGTCGGTGATCAAGCGCGATCTCACCGCGATGGGCAAGTGGCTGTTCATCGGCGCCATCATGCTGCTGGTGGCGGGCTTGGCGAACATCTTCCTGCAGTCGAGCGCGCTGATGATCACGATTGCCGTGCTGGCCATCGGCATCTTCTCGGCGTTCATCCTGTACGACCTGAAGCGCGTACAGGACGGTGAAGAAACCAACTACATCACCGCGACGCTGGGCGTCTATCTCAGCCTGTACAACGTGTTCCAGTCTCTGCTGGCGCTGCTGGGAATCGCTGGCGGCAACAACGACTGAGGCTGCTCACTCGAGCAAAGGAAATGGGGCCCGCGGGCCCCATTGTTCATGGTGCGCCGGTCGAGAGTGAAGCCACAGTTGCCGCCGCGGCCTCGCACCCTTCGTTGCGCTCGAACACCGCAATGCTCTCCACATGCGCGGTGTGTGGAAACATATTGACGGCCCCCGCTGCCGTGCAGCGATAGCCGGCGCGATGCACCAGCAAGCCGGCATCGCGAGCGAGCGTCGCCGGGTTGCAACTGACATAGACGATCCGTTTGGGCATGACGCCGCTCTCGTCTGCCGCCGGGCGCTCGTTCAGGTCAGCCAGTGCCTTGGCCAGCGCAAACGCACCTTCACGCGGCGGATCGATCAGCCACTTGTCGGCCCGACCCAAAGCGGCCAAGTCGGCGGCCGACATTTCGAACAAGTTGCGCGCGTCGAAGTGAGCACGCTCCTGCAGCCGATTGCGCACTGCGTTGTCCCGCGCGCGCTGCACCAGGGCCGCGCTGCCCTCGATCCCATGGACCTCGCGCGCCAGGGTGGCGATCGGAAGCGTGAAGTTGCCCAGACCGCAGAACCAGTCAATCGCACGCTCGTTCGGCTGTGGGTCGAGCAGCCGAATCGCGCGTTCGACCAGAACCCGGTTGATCTGCGAATTGACCTGGGTGAAGTCGGTCGGCATGAACGAGATCTCGACGCCGAACTCGGGCAGCGCATAGCTCAGTGCCGAGTCGCCGCCAGAGAGCGGGTGGGCGCTGTCAGGGCCCTTGGGTTGCAGCCACCATTGCACGCGGTGCAATTCGCCGAACGCACGCAGCCGCTCCACATCGGCCGCGCCCAAGGGTTCGAGGTGGCGCAACACCAGCGCCGTCACCGAATCGCCGAGCGCGAATTCAATTTGCGGCAGCCGGTCGCGCTCCACCATGCCGGCGATCAGCTCCCGCAGCGGGAGCAGGAGCGCACTCAAGGCGGCAGGCATGATTTCGCAACGCTCCATGTCGGCGACATAGCTCGACTTGCGCTCGTGAAAGCCGACCAACACCTTGGACTTCTTCACCACGTAGCGCACCGAAAGGCGGCCGCGAAACCGGTAGCCCCACGCCGGCCCTTCGATCGGCCGCAACCACTGCTCGGCCCGCACCTTGCCGATGTGCCACAAGCTGTCTTCCAGCGCGCGCTGCTTGATCGCCAGTTGCGCGCCGACGTGCAAATGCTGCATCTTGCAGCCGCCGCAGGTTCCGTAGTGTGGGCAAAGCGGCGTGACACGCTGCGAGCTGTAGCGCCGCCACACCAGCGGCGTTGCCTGCTCCCATTGGTTCTTGCGCCGGGTTACGTGCACGGTGACCTCTTCTCCCGGCAGTGCGCCATCGATGAAGACCACTTTGCCCTGCGCGTTGTGAGCCACGCCTTGCGCTTCGATGTCGAGCGATTCGACGCGCAACCACTCCGGGAGTTCAGTCATGCGGCATTATCGACAGTGCACTGATGCGCTCGCCGGCAATCGCACAAAGCTTGGTGAGACGCGAGCCGCCAGCGAGCCGCTGGTACACTGATTTCGCACTGCGATGCTGAGCTCAGAGCCTCATGCAACACTGGGTGAGAGACCAATCGCAAGAGGCACGCTCCGACAGGAGGCTCGTCATGTCCGCCACCGAATTGCTGAAAACGCCTCTGCACGACCTGCACCTCGAATTGGGCGCGAAGATGGTGGCGTTCGCCGGCTACTCGATGCCGGTCAGCTACCCCGCTGGAATCATCGCCGAGCACCGCCACTGCCGCGCTTCGGCCGCGCTGTTCGACGTGTCGCACATGGGCCAGATTCGGCTTGTCGGCGAGCATGCGGCGCAGGCGCTCGAGCACCTCGTGCCCTCCGATGTGATGGGCCTGGGCATCGGCAAACAGCGCTACTCGTACTTCACCAATTCCAACGGCGGCATCCTCGACGATCTGATGATCACGCGGCGCGAGGCCGATCTGCTGCTCATCGTCAATGCCGCTTGCAAGGCCGCGGACATCGAACACCTGTTCACCCACATCGGCCAGCAGTGCACCGTGCTGCCGCTTCCGGAACTTGCGCTGCTGGCGTTGCAGGGGCCGCAAGCCGGCGCCGCCCTGGCGCGTCTGAACGCCGCGGTCTCCCGCCTCGTGTTCATGTCGGGCACGACGCTCGATCTGCTCGGCACGCCCTGCCATGTGACTCGCAGCGGCTACACCGGCGAGGACGGATTCGAAATCTCTGTTCGGGCAGAGCGGGCCGTGCAACTGGCACGCTCGCTGCTCGGAATGCCCGAAGTCAAGCCCGCGGGGCTGGGCGCGCGGGACACCTTGCGCATGGAGGCCGGCCTGTGCTTGTATGGCCACGACATCGACACCGGCACCACGCCGGTTGAAGCCGGCCTGGCTTGGGCCATCCAGAAAAGCCGGCGCCCGGGTGGCGAGCGGCCCGGTGGTTACCCTGGAGCGGATGTGCTCGCCGGGCAGTTCGCACGCGGCACCGCGGTCAAGCGAATCGGGCTGCTGGGCCTGGAGCGCGTACCGGTTCGCGAAGGCGCGCCGATCCATGACGCGCAGGGCCACAAGCTGGGCAAAGTGACAAGCGGAACGCTGGCGCCGAGCGTGAACCATCCGATCGCGATGGCTTACGTTGCGGCAAACCACGCCCTGCCCAGCCATGAGCTTTACGCTGACGTGCGCGGCAAAGCGCAGCCGATGCGCATCACGCCGCTGCCGTTCACGCCCCACCGGTACTTCCGTGGCTAAGCCCTAACAACGCAGGAGACACCCGTGACGACGATGTACACCTCCGATCACGAATGGATCAACATCGAAGACCATGAAGCCGCGACCGTCGGCATCACGCACCACGCGCAAGACGCGTTGGGAGATGTCGTCTTCGTCGATCTTCCCGCCGTCGGCAAGACGTTCAAGAAAGGCGATGTCGCCGGCGTCGTCGAGTCGGTGAAAGCCGCCGCCGACCTGTACATGCCCGTCAGCGGTGAAATTGTCGAGGTCAATGAGGCTTTGCGCGGCGATCCGTCGCTCGCCAACTCCGACCCGCTCGGCCATGGATGGCTCTTCAAGGTTCACCTGAACAACATGGCCGAATTCGAACAGCTGCTGGACGGCGCGGGGTACGACGCGCTGCTCAAGAAGGGCTGATTCCCTTCGCCTTCGCCGCGCGGCACCAGCCCATCGCTGCCACTGCCCCTGAAATGCCAACGAGCCATTCCCTGCCCCCGCTCGAGGACTCCGGCGAGTTTGAAACGCGCCACATCGGCGCCGATGCTGCCGACGAGCTCCGCATGCTCTCCGTGATCGGCGCTGCGTCGACACAGGCACTGATCGACGCCGTGATCCCGCGAACGATCGCGCGTCGAGACCGAGATGGACTTGCCCAGCGCCATCGGCGAGGCCGCGGCACTGGCCGAACTGCGTGGCATTGCGGCTCGCAACCGTGTCTTGAAGAGTTGCATCGGCCAGGGTTACCACGGCACGCACACGCCGGGCGTCATCTTGCGCAACGTTCTCGAAAATCCGGCGTGGTACACGGCGTACACGCCGTACCAAGCCGAGATCTCGCAGGGCCGGCTCGAAGCGCTGGTGAATTTCCAGACGATGGTGTGCGATTTGACGGGCCTGGCCATCGCCGGCGCTTCGATGCTCGACGAAGCCACCGCCGCAGCGGAAGCGATGACGCTCGCGCTGCGGGTCGGCAGGTCGAAATCGACGGTGTTCTTCGTCGCCGACGACGTGTTGCCGCAGACACTGGAAGTGGTGCGCACCCGCGCCAAGCCGCTGGGGATCACTGTTCAGGTAGGCCCGGCCGAAGTCGCTAGTGAATCCGAGGCTTTTGCCGCGCTGTTCCAGTACCCCGGAGTGACCGGAGTGGTGCGCGACTTGCGGCCGGCTATTGACGGCCTGCATCGGCGCGACGCCGTCGCGATCGTCGCCGCGGACCTGCTGGCCTTGACGCTGCTCGTGCCTCCTGGCGAAATGGGTGCGGACATCGCCGTGGGCACGACCCAGCGCTTCGGCATGCCGATGGGCAACGGCGGCCCGCACGCGGCCTACCTGGCGACCAAGGACGATTTCAAGCGCTCGTTGCCCGGGCGGCTGGTTGGCGTGAGCGTCGACGCGCAAGGTGCGCCCGCGTACCGCCTCGCGCTGCAAACGCGCGAGCAACACATTCGCCGCGAAAAGGCGACAAGCAATATCTGCACGGCGCAGGTGCTGCCTGCGGTCGTGGCGAGCATGTACGCCATCTATCACGGCGCGGCGGGCCTGCGGCGGATCGCGCAGCGCATCGCCGGCCTCACGGCGATTCTGGCGGCGCGTTTGCGCGAGTCGGGGTGTCACCTGCCGAATCCGAACGGCTTCGACACCTTGCTCATCGAGACAGCCGCGCGCACCACGGCCGCCATGCAAGCAGCATTGGCTGCGGGCTACAACCTGCGCCGGGTGTCCGAGAACAGCGTGTCAATCACGCTTGACGAAACGACGGCGCGAGAGGATGTCGACGTACTGTGGGCCGCGCTGGCGGGAGCGATCGCGACGAGTGGCAGCGGCACGGTGGGCCAGGCCTCAGCCGGCCAACCCTGGCCGGGCACAGGAGATGCCGGGGCCAGGTCTGCCATGGACACGCTGATTCCGCGATCCCTCGTGCGCACCAGCAGCTACCTGGAGCACCCGAACTTCCATCGCTATCGCAGCGAGACCGAAATGCTGCGCTACCTGCGTCGGTTGGCCGACAAGGACCTGGCGCTGGACCGAAGCATGATTCCGCTCGGTTCATGCACCATGAAACTCAACGCCACGAGCGAGATGATTCCCATCACCTGGCCGGAGTTCGCCAATGTTCACCCGTTCGCTCCCGCCGATCAGCTGGCGGGCTACGCGCTGCTCCGCCAGCAGCTCGAGGCCTGGCTGTGCCAGGCCACCGGCTACCAGGGTGTGAGCCTTCAGCCCAATGCCGGGTCACAGGGCGAACTGGCTGGCTTGCTGATCATCAAGGCTTGGCACGAGGCGCGGGGCGACTCCAACCGCACCGTGTGCCTGATTCCGGAATCGGCCCACGGCACCAACCCGGCGAGCGCGCAGATGGCGGGGCTCCAGGTGGTGGTGGTGAGGTGCGACGACTCCGGCAACGTCGACCTCGCCGACCTCGCGGCGAAATGCGAAGAGCATGGTCCGCGACTCGCGGCGGTGATGGTCACGTACCCATCCACCTACGGCGTGTTCGATCGGCAGGTCAAGGAAATGTGCGCGATCGTGCACCGCCATGGTGGGCGCGTCTACGTCGACGGCGCGAACATGAACGCGCTGGTGGGCATCGCGGCGCCGGGCGAGTTCGGCGGCGATGTCAGCCACCTCAACCTGCACAAGACATTTTGCATTCCGCACGGCGGCGGCGGGCCTGGCGTGGGCCCGGTGTGCGTGGTGAACGACCTGGTGCCCTTCCTGCCGGGCCACCACACGGGCGGCATCGGCTCGCCTCAGGCCACCGGCGCGGTTTCGGCGGCGCCGCTGGGCAACGCCGCCGTGCTGCCGATCAGTTGGATGTACATGCGCATGATGGGTGCGAAAGGATTGCGCCGCGCGACGGAGGCGGCGATTCTGGCCGCCAACTATGTCGCCGCACGACTGGCCGATCACTACGACGTTCACTACAGCGGCAACGTCGCCGGAATCAAAGGCGGCGGCGTCGCGCACGAATGCATTCTCGACGTGCGCCCGTTCAAGGAATCGACCGGCATTGGCGCCGAAGACGTGGCCAAACGCCTCATCGACTATGGATTCCATGCGCCCACGCTGAGCTTTCCAGTGGCCGGCACGCTGATGGTCGAACCCACCGAGAGCGAGTCGCTGCACGAGCTGGACCGGTTCTGCGACGCAATGATCGCCATCCGCGGCGAGATCGACCGAATCGCCAAGGGCGGATGGCCGCGCGACGACAATCCGTTGAAGCATGCCCCGCACACTGCGCAAGCGCTGCTCACCGGCACCTGGGCCCACGCCTATACACGCGAGCAGGCGGCGTATCCCTTGCCCGCGCTGCGCCAGTGGAAGTACTGGTCGCCGGTGGGACGCGTCGACAACGTCTGGGGAGACCGCAACCTGTCCTGCACTTGTCCGCCGGTGAGCGACTACCAGGCCTGAACCGGCCCTGCATCAGGCCGGAGGATCCGGCCTGAACTGGCACTCAGCGCTGCATCATCGCTGACTGAGCTTCAGCGCGCCATCACCCTGATCGAGCCGGCTCAAGTGGGCCAGAAAGGTCTTGGCGTCCTGGTAGCCGATCACCCGCGCAGCACTCAATTCTTCACCCCCTGGGCGGAAGAACAGCAGCGCCGGCGGGCCGAACAATCCGAAGCGCCGCATCAAGGCTTTGTCGTCCACCGAATTGGCCGTGACATCGACCCGAACCAGCGTCATTTCGCTCAAGCGGCCGCGCACTGATTCATCGGTGAACGTGAAAGCCTCCATCTCCTTGCACGACACGCACCAGTCGGCGTAGAGGTCGAGCATCACCAACTTGTTCGACGACTTCAGTGTCGCGTCGAGCGCCTGGAGGTTGGCGATCGGCTGAAACGCAAGCTGCGACCGACCCGCGGCAATTGCCGAACCCGCGCCGCCGCGCGCTGACGACAAGTGCAGCAACGGCTGCAGTACTTCGCGCCCGCCCGATGCCGCGCCCACCAGCTGCAAAGCGGCTAGCAGCGCGAGCAGGACTCCAGCGCCCTTGGTCATCGCACGGCGCGGCGTCACCGCGTGCTCGAGGCGCTCGAACGCGCCCAGATAGACGGCGCTCGCCAGCAGCAACGCAGACAACGCCAGCATCGCGGCCCAGGCAGGCAACACCGGCGCCACGATGTAGAGCGCGACACCGACCAATATGAAGCCGAATCCGTGCTTCACCCGCTCCATCCATGCGCCGGCCCGCGGCAATACCGATCCCGCCGACGCGCCGAGCAGCAGCAGCGGCGCACTCATTCCCACCGCCATCGCGAACAGCGCCACACCGCCGAGCAGCACGTCGCGCGTCTGGCTGATGTAGACCAGCGCGCCGGCCAACGGCGCCGCCACGCAAGGCGAGACGATCACCGCCGACAGCCCGCCCATCGCGAACACGCCGGCGTAGCGGCCGCCTTGCAGTCGGCCCGACACCTGCGCCAGGCGCGACTGAATGCCGGCAGGAATCTGCAGCTCGTACACGCCGAACATCGAGAGCGACAGCAGCACGAGCAACAGCGCGAACGCGCCGAGTACCCAGGCGTTTTGCAGCGCTGCCGCGAGGCCTTCGCCCAGCAGCCCGGCCACCATGCCGAAGGCCGTATAGACGACCGCCATGCCCAGCGAGTAGGCCAGCGCCAGGCTCAAACCTCGGCCGCGCGTAACCGTACCGGACTGGCCGACGATGATCGACGAAAGAATCGGCACCATCGGCAAGACGCAAGGCGTCAGCGACAGCAATAGACCCGCCACCAAGAAGGCGCCAGCCACCCACAGCAGGTTCTTCGACTCGAGCGCCGAGCCGAAACTTCCGAGCTCTGCCCCTGTGGCCTTGCCTGCCAAATTGGCAGCGCTGGGTGCGGTGGCATCCACCACCCCGCCCGGCGACCACGCCGCAGCCTTGGCCTCGCTGAGCAATGTCAAGCGCGGCGGTTCTCCCGCCTGACCGGGATCGACCCGAAACGCACGCTGTGTCGGCGGATAGCACAGGCCCTTGTCGGCGCAGCCTTGATTGCCCACAAGCAGCTTCACCGGCGACTGCACCGCGTCGGCCAGCGCGACCGTCATCGTCACGCTGTCGCGAAACGTCTCGACGTCCTTCTGGAAAGTCTCGTCGTACTTTATCTTTCCTTTAGGAACCTGCAGCGACCCGGGTTTCAGACCGGGCGCACTGGCTTCAAGGCTGAACTTGTCGCCGTACAGGTAGTAGCCCGGCGCAATGTCGAAGCGAACCTCGATGCGCCGTGCATCAAGCGCACGTCCCGACAGCTTGAACGCCACCTCGGGGTCCAGGAATTCATCGGCGGCGGCGAATGCGCCACCGGCGAAGACCACCCAGGCTGCCGCGGCAAGCATGGGGAGAAAACGTGTCATTGAAAGCTCCAGCCTCAGCGCTCGACCAGCGCACAACCCAAAGCGTACACCGTTGAGCACCGGCGCGTCTTGCGAAGCCTCCATGGTCGTGCGCTGCGAGTGTGTGGCAGTGCCATGCAAGTGCACTTGTGCGAGCACATCGGCGCGCGATTCGCGCAGGCCATTTCGATCCTAGGGGGTGGCGATCCGATCCCACATCCGGAGGGTGGCGCACGCCGCCGCAAGTTCTTAGACTGAACTTAATTCACGAACGCACGTGCCGACGCTACCTCGAAGTCAGCCGCGCGCCAAACAAGCATCACCGGGAGAAATGAGATGAGCACGAACGACGCAACCCCCTCGCGTAAAGGCCGACGCAACCTGCTGAAAATCGGCGCCGCCGCAACCGCTTCCACGGCCTTGCCGGCGCAGCTCGGCTTCACGTCGGCGCTGGCCAAGGACCCGGTTTCGCCGACAACCTCGCCGTTCGCGGTGGCGCTGCCGGTCTATGCGCCCAAGGCCACGGAAACCTTGAGCCCCGCCCCGCAGGCATGGGCAGACACACCCAACGGCGAGTGCGGCCGCGCGACCCACCAGGGCTGGAACAACTGGCCGGTGAAAAAGACGACGTACAAGCTGCGCGTCAAGCAGGGGACGTCATTCCTTCCACCCCAGCCTGCCGGCGCAAACGATCTGGGGTTACGACGGCGTCTTTCCCGGGCCCGACATTCGTGTCGCGTTACGGCGAGCCCTCGATCGTTCGCATCCAGAACGAACTGCCGGCCGATACGACGGGCTTCGGTTCGCCCGAAATCTCGACCCACTTGCACAACCTGCACTGCGCGTCGGAAAGCGATGGCTTCACAACCGATTACTACAGCGCCACCAAGGCCGGCCCGACCCTCACCGCCCCGGGCAGCTACAAGGACCACCACTACCCGAACTGCTACGCGAACTACGACCGCTTCGACACGACCAACGGCGACCCGCGCGAGGCACTGGGAACGCTGTGGTACCACGACCACCGCATGGACTTCACGGCAGGCAACTGCTATCGCGGCCTGGTCGGCTTCCATCTGATGTTCGACCACATCGATTCGGACAACGAGAACGATCCCAACCCCGCCGCCCTGCGCCTGCCCAGCGGCGTGGGCGTCTATGACATTCCGCTCGCGTTGAGCGACTTGCAGTTCAATTCGAGCGGCTACCTGTCGTACGACCAGTTCAACACCAAAGGCCACCTGGGCGACAAGTTCTGCGTGAACGGCAAGATTCAGCCCTTCTTCAAGGTCCAGCCGCGCAAGTACCGCTTCCGCTTGCTCGATGCGAGCCTGTCGCGCTTCTACGAGTTGTACGTCGTCAAGGCCGGCGTGAACCAGACGTTCGACTACATCGCCAACGACGGCAACCTGTTGCCCGCGCCGCTGAAGATGAACAAGGTGGCGCTGGGCCCCGGCGGAACGCGGCGACATCGTGATCGATTTTTCTCAGCACGCCGGCTCCCAGGTGTTCCTCGTGAATCGCCTGATCCAGAAGGACGGGCGAGGCCCCGAAGACGCGCTGACGAACGTGCGCAACGCCAACGGCGACCTGATCGCCGCGGGCACCCAACTGCTGCGCTTCGACGTGGCCTCCCGGCGACGGTGGCGGACCCGAGCCGCGTTCCAGCGACCTTGCGCCCGCTCGCGCCGATCAATCTTGTCGGAAGTGGTGCGCACGCGCAACTTCAGGTTCGACAAGGAAAACGACATCTGGACAGTCAACGGCAAGATCTTCGATCCGAATGTCGTGACCGCGACGGTGAAACGCGGCACCACGGAGATCTGGAGCCTCGAGGGCAACGGCGGCTGGCACCACCCGGTGCACATCCACATGGTCGAAGGGCGGATCCTGACGCGAAACGGCGTCGCTCCGCCGGCGCACGAGAGCGGCCGTAAGGACGTCTACGTGTTGAAGCCGGGCGAGAAGGTGCGTGTCCTGATGCGATTCAGCGACTTCACTGGCAAGTACATGATGCATTGCCACAACCTGACGCACGAGGACCACGCGATGATGATTCGCTGGGACGTGGTGGCCTGAGCCATGATCTCGAAGCGCCATCTCTTTTCGATCGTCGGCGCGGCCAGCGTGGCCGGCGTCGTGGCGGCGGCGGATCGATCGGTCCGCGCCCGCCCCGGGCCACGCGCCGACTACTTTCCCAACTCGATCGTCGAGACCCACGATGGGCGGAAGCTCCGCTTCTACGACGACGTGATCAAGGGCAAGGTGGTCGCGATCAACATGATGTACGCCGCTTGCACCGGAATCTGCCCCGGCAATACCGCGAACCTGAAGCGCGTGCAGCAGGAGCTGTCGAACCACCTGGGCAGAGAAGTCTTCATGTATTCGCTGACGCTGCGCCCCGATATCGATACGCCACAGGCGCTTCGCGATTACGTCGATCGCTATGAAATCCCCAAGGGCTGGACCTTCCTCACCGGCAAGCCCGCCGAGATGGACGCGATCCGGCGCAAGCTCGGCTTCTTCAACGACGACCCGCTGATCGACGCCGATCTGAACCAGCACACCGGCATGGTTCGAATCGGCAACGAGAAGTTGGACCGGTGGGCGATGAGCCCGGCACTGGCTTCGCCGAAGCAGATCGCGCGGGCATTGCTGCACCTGCGCGCCTGATGGTTTCGCGCAGCGCCCAGCCGCGCGGTGCACGCGTCGGCGACGATCGGCCGACAATCGCGGCCGTGTCGCAGCTCTTCGAACTCCACCCGGACAACCCTCAGCCTCGGCTGATCCGCCAGGCCGCGCAGATCCTGCATGGCGGCGGCATCGCGGCGATTCCCACCGATTCGAGCTACGCGCTGGTGTGTCACCTCGACGACAAGAACGCCGCGGAGAACCTGCGACGGATTCGCGGCGTCGACGACAAGCACCACCTGACTCTGCTGTGCCGCGACCTGAGCGAACTCTCGATGTACGCGCGCGTCGACAACCGGCAGTACCGCATGCTCAAGCTCGGAACGCCCGGCCCCTTCACTTTCATTCTGGAGGCCACGAAAGAGGTGCCGCGGCGCCTGTCGCACCCATCACGGCGCACGATCGGCTTGCGCGTCCCGGACCACAAGGTGGCGCAGCAACTGCTCGCCGAACTCGGCCAACCCTTGCTCGCCACCACGCTGATCCCGCCCGGCCAGACCGACCCCATGAACGACGCGCAGCAGATTCGCAACCGCTTTCAGAAGCTGCTTCAGGCGGTGCTCGACGCCGGTGCATGTTCGATGCTGCCCACCACCGTGGTCGACTTGAGCGGCGGCGACGCCGTGCTGTTGCGGCTGGGTCGCGGCGACCCAGCCTTGCTCGGGCTGGCGCGCCAGCCCGCTGACCAGTAGCAGGCACGGCACTTGGGTGCGGCAGCACCGGCCGCGCCCGGCTCAGATTCCGGCGGGCAAAGGGCCGCGCTCGATGCGTGCGACCGCGGAGTGGTTGTGGATCGATTCGAAGTTCTCGACGTCGACGCGATAGCGCCCCACGCGTGCGTCGGCGTTGAGCCGCAGTGCCACGTCGCGCACCATGTCTTCCACGAACTTCGGATTCTCGTAGGCGCGCTCGGTGACCCACTTCTCGTCGGGGCGCTTCAGCAAGGACCAGATTTCGCTCGACGCGCTGTCTTCGGCGAAGCGCACCAGTTCATGCCAGCCGACCTCGGCCAGCAACTCGACGCACACCTCGACCATCGAGCGCTGGTTGTGCGCACCGTACTCGGAAATTTCCTTCGAACAAGGGCACAGCGACTTGACCGGCACCGTCACGCTCGCCCAGATGGCGGTCGCGCCATCGCGCTGTTCGGCGACCCACCGGCCTTGGTACTCCAGCAGGCTCTGCACCCCGGACACAGGAGCGCGTTTGCGCAGGAAAAACGGAAACCGCGCTTCGACCCGCCCTTCGCTGGCACCCAGCCGCTCGAGCATCGCTGGCAGTTCAGTGCGCAGGCTCGCGAAGTCGACCGGCTCGTGCAATCCGTCGAGCCAGGCCACCAGGCGCGACATGTGCGTGCCCTTGCGCTGCGCGGGCAGCGCGACATCGAGATCCCAATGGGCGACACTGCTCGTCACTGCCGCGCCGATGCGCAGGCCGATCGGGTAGCGCATCGAACGCACGCCGACGCGCTGAATCGCGAGGTGGCGCTCGTCGCGCGCGCTCTGCGTATCGGGAATGTGCTGCGCGTCCTTGAGCGTCGTCATGAAAGCGTGGTTCGGTTGTAAGTGCCTTGATATCGGCGGGGCTCATCGTGCCAGCAATCGGCACCCTGCGTTGGCGCAGGGACATGAGACTCGGTGGACGCTTGGGCGGTCAGTGATTCGCCACGGAGCGCAGCGCGGCCTGTCTGACGCCGAATCGTTCCACGATGGCGCGCTCGATCCCCGGCGCGTCCAGACCGCAGCGCGCGAGCAGCTTGGCTGGGTCGCCGTGATCGATGAAAACATCGGGCAGTCCCAGGTTGAGCACAGGCTTGAGCACGCCCTCGCGTGCCAGAGCCTCCAGCACCGCGCTGCCGGCACCACCCTGCACGCAGCCTTCCTCGACCGTGACGATGGCGTCGTGCGTGCGCGCCAGCTCCAGCACCAACGATTCGTCGAGTGGCTTGGCGAATCGCATGTTCGCCACCGTGGCGTCCAGCGCTTGCGCGGCGGCCAATGCCGGGTACAGCACCGTGCCGAAGGCAAGGATCGCGATACGGCTGCCGCGGCGGCGCACTTCGCCCTTGCCAAAGGGCAGCGCCGTCATCTCGGCTTGCACGGCCACACCGGCGCCACTGCCGCGCGGATAGCGCACCGCAACCGGATGGTTTTGCAGGAACGCGGTGTAAAGCGACTGCCGGCACTCGTTTTCGTCGGCCGGCGTGAGCACGCTCATGTTCGGGATGCAGCGCAGGTAGGCAATGTCGTAGGCGCCGGCGTGTGTGGGACCATCGGCGCCGACGATGCCGGCGCGATCGAGCGCAAACACGACCGGCAGATTCTGGATCGCCACGTCGTGGATCAGTTGGTCGTAGCCGCGTTGCAGGAAGGTCGAGTAGATCGCGACCACGGGCTTGAGCCCTTCGCACGCCAATCCAGCCGCGAACGTCACCGCGTGCTGCTCGGCGATGCCCACGTCGTGATAGCGCCGCGGGAAGCGCTTCTCGAATTCCACCATTCCCGAACCTTCACGCATCGCAGGCGTGATCGCCACCAGGCGCTCGTCTTTCTCGGCCATGTCGCAGAGCCAGTGGCCGAACACCTGCGTGAAGCTGAGTTTGGGTGGCTGCGCCGGCTTCTGGAAGCCGACCGCGGGATCGAACTTGCCCGAAGCGGCGTGGTAACCCACCGGGTCGGCCTCGGCGAGTTTGTAGCCGTAACCCTTGCGCGTGACGACGTGCAGAAACTGCTGGCCCTTCAGATCGCGCAGATTCTCGAGCGTCGGAATCAGCGAATCGAGGTCATGGCCGTCGATCGGGCCCACATAGTTGAAGCCCAGCTCTTCGAAGATCGTCCCGGGAACAACCATGCCCTTGGCGTGCTCCTCGAAACGCCGCGCCAGCTCGAACAGCGGCGGCGCGTTCTTCAGGACGTTCTTGGCCGTGTCGCGCGCCGCCGCGTAGAACTTGCCGCTCATCAGGCGGGCCAGGTAACGGTTCAGCGCGCCCACGGGCGGCGAGATCGACATGTCGTTGTCGTTCAGCACGACCAGCATGTCGACGTTGGACACGCCGGCGTTGTTCAGCGCCTCGTACGCCATGCCGGCAGACATGGCGCCGTCGCCGATGATCGCCACTGTCTTGCGGTCTTCGCCCTTCATGCGCGCTGCAACGGCCATGCCCAGCGCCGCCGAGATCGAGGTCGACGAATGCGCCGTGCCGAAGGCGTCGTATTCGCTCTCGGCGCGGGTGGGGAAGCCGGAAACTCCGCCCAACTGGCGCAGCGTTCCCATGCGGTCGCGCCGGCCGGTGAGGATCTTGTGCGGATAGGTTTGGTGCCCCACATCCCACACCAGCCGGTCGTGCGGCGCATTGAACACGTAGTGCAAGGCGACCGTCAGCTCCACTGTTCCCAGGTTCGAACCGAGGTGCCCACCGGTTTGCGACACGCTGTGCAGCATGAACTGGCGCACTTCGCCCGCCAGCTGAACCAGTTCAGCGCGCGACAGGCGCTTCAAGTCGGCCGGCGAGTCGATCGTTTGCAGCAACGAGTGTTTCATGAGCATGCCGGCATCCTAACTGTCGCGGTCGACGACCTTGTCGGCCAGGACGCTGAGCCAGGCAGCATTCGTCAGGCCGCTGCGCGCCAAGGCGGCCTGGGCCTGGTCGCGCAGATCGTCGGCGTGGCGCCGCGCAGCGTCAAGGCCCAGCACCGTGACATAGGTGGGTTTGTTGCTGTCCATGTCCTTGCCCGCGGTTTTGCCCAGCACGGCGGAGGCCTGGGTCACGTCCAGCATGTCGTCGACGACTTGGAATGCGAGGCCCAGCGCCTCGCCATAGGCCTCCAGCGCAGTCCAGGCGCGCTCGCTCGGATTGCCGCAAGCCGCGCCCATCAGCACGCTCGAGCGCAGCAGCGCGCCGGTCTTGCGGCGGTGCATGTTGCGCAGCTCGGGCTCGTCCAGCGCCAGGCCGATGCTCGCCAGATCGATCGCCTGGCCACCCGCCATGCCCGCGTGCCCGGCGGAGCGCGCGAGCAGACCGCACAGCCGCGCTTGCAAGGCCGGCGGCACGCCGCGCTCGGGCGTCAGCACTTCGAATGCCAAGGCCTGCATCGCATCGCCCGCAAGCATGGCCTGCGCCTGGCCGAATTGAACGTGCACGGTGGGCTTGCCGCGCCGCAGCACATCGTTGTCCATGCAGGGCATGTCGTCGTGGATCAGCGAATAGGCGTGGATCAGCTCGACAGCGCAGGCCGCGCGCATCGCGGCCTCGCGCAAGCCGTTCACTGCCTGATTCGCAGCCAATACGAGCAGCGGGCGCAAGCGTTTTCCGCCGTCGAGCACGCCGTAGCGCATTGCCTGCCCCAGGCCGGCCGGGGCATCGGCCGGAACCCACTCGAGCAAGGCGCTCTCGACAGCCTGCAGCTCCGCCTTCATCCACAGGTCGAATTCACCCAGATTCATGCGCCTGCCCAGGGTTTGAGCCGGCCGTCTTCGAGAACCTTGACCTGCTGCTCCACGGCGTCGAGCCGCGAGCGGCACAGTTGCAGCAGTTCAGCCCCGCGTTCGTAGCTTTGCATCAGGCGATCGAGAGGCAACTGGCCCTCTTCCATTGACGCGACCAGTCGTTCCAGTTCGCTCAGCGCGTCTTCGTAGCTCATCTCGGCCGTCGAGGCCGGCGCTGGCGCCGGTGCTGGTGCTGGAGTCTTGGCGGTCCGCATGTCCGGGCCGATTGTAGTCAGCGTATCACTCCAGGGCCCGGCCCGCGCGGGTCAACCGCGAGGGCAATTTTCACCTCGCCGCCTCGGGTTATCGAGCCTCGGTCAACGCGGACCCGGCCGTTAGAATCCGCGGCCCGCGTGGTTCGCGGGCGAATGGGCTTCGCCGGACCCGGCGAAGAACCGGTGAAACTGAAATTTCCTGGGGCCGTTTCGATCATGTCCGACCTGAGCATCGGCATCGCCGCGCTGGATCGCAGCCGTTCGCAACTGGGCGTGGCGAGCTATTTCGACGTGGCGACCTTCGAGCGCGAATCGGCGCTGGTGCTGAGCCGCGCGCCACGCTATGTCGGCCATGAGCTGAGCGTGCCCGAGTTCGGCGACTACCATGCGCTGCCGCAAGAGGCCGAAGGCCGCGCGTTGGTGCGCACGCAGCGCGGCGTGGAGCTCATTTCCAACGTGTGCCGACACCGCCAGGCCGTGATGCTGCACGGCCGGGGCAGTACCGGCAGCCAGATCGTCTGCCCCTTGCACCGCTGGACGTATGCGACGCATGGCCAGTTGATCGCCGCACCGCACTTTCCGGTCGACCCTTGCCTGAACTTGCGCAACTATCCGCTGCAACGCTGGAACGGGCTGCTGTTCGACGCGGGGGAGCGCGACGTCGCCGCCGAGCTGGCGGGCCTGGGCCCGAAGGCCGACTTCGCTTTCGACGGCTACGTGCTCGACCGAGTTCATCTGCACGAATGCGACTACAACTGGAAGACCTTCATCGAGGTCTACCTCGAGGACTACCACGTCGGCCCGTTCCATCCGGGCCTGGGCAACTTCGTGACCTGCGACGACCTGCGCTGGGAAATGGGACCCGACCACTCGGTGCAGACGGTGGGCATCGCTACCCCAGGCGGCAAGGTGCTCGGCCGCCCGGGATCGGACGTGTACAAGAAGTGGCACGAGGTGGTGCTCGGCTACTCCGACGGCCAGGCACCGCGGCAAGGCGCGATCTGGCTCACCTACTACCCGACCGTGATGCTCGAGTGGTACCCGCATGTGCTGGTGGTCTCGAGCCTGTTCCCGCGTGGGCCGCGCAAGACGCTCAACGTGGTCGAGTTCTTCTACCCTGAGGAGATTCACGCGTTCGAGCGCGAGTTCGTCGAAGCGCAGCAAGCCGCCTACATGGAAACCTGCTTCGAAGACGACCAGATCGCGCTGCGCATGGACGCGGGCCGCGCCGCGCTGCTGGCGCGCGGCGACGACGAGTACGGCCCGTACCAGAGCCCGATGGAAGACGGCATGCAGCAGTTCCACGAGTGGTACCGGCGCGCGATGTCGGCAACGTGAGGTGTCGGCCTCCTGGCTGATGGTCGTCGCGACCTTCCTGTTCGCGGCGATGGGCCTTTGCGCGAAGTTCGCATCGATCTGGATGGGCCTGTTCCTGATCGGCGGCGCGGCGATGCTCGGCAGCGCCAGGATCGACGGCCGGCTGATCGCCACCGTGTTGGTGGGCTTTGCGGGCGTCGCGCTGATCCTGCGCCCCACGATCGAACACGATCAGCTGTGGCACGGCTTGATGGGCCTGCTGTCGGGCGTTCTCGCAGCCATGGCCTATCTGCAGGTAGATGCGCTCGGGCGCGCCGGTGAACCCGAAGAGCGCACCGTGTTCTACTTTTGCGTCGGTGGCCTGGTCGTCGGCGCGCTGGCGATGGGGTTCGCCGGAACGCAACCTCACACTCTCAAGGGCATCGGCTTGCTGCTGGCCATCGGCGTTCTGGCGAGCGTTACACAGCTCATGATGACGCGCGCTTTCGTGGGCGGCAGGATTCTCGTGAACGCGAGCCTTCAGTATCTGGGCATCGTCTATGCCTACGTGTTCGGGATGCTGTTCTTCGACGACCGCATGACCTGGTCCGCGGTCCTGGGCATGGCCCTCGTGGTGGGCGCCGGCGTCGCGGCCACGCTGCTGCGCAGCAGCTCGCGGCCCGCCGACAATGCCGCCACTGCGACCATGAGCTGAACATGCTGAGCAAACCCCTGATCCAGGCCGAATCGCTGCGCGAATTGCTGCGGGTTCGCCAAGACATCGTCGTGATCGACGCCCGCTTCGATCTGCTCAAGCCCCACGCCGGGCGCAGCGAATGGCAAGCCGGTCACGTTCCGAACTCGGTCTACCTGCACCTCGACACCGACCTGGCCGGCGCCAAAACCGGCCGCAACGGCCGCCACCCGCTGCCCGAGCGTGCCGAATTCGCGCGCACCCTTGGCCGCGCCGGCGTCACACCGAGGAGCCTGGTGGTCACGCTCGACGCCCAGGGCGGCCCCTACGCCGCACGGGCCTGGTGGATGTTGCGCTGGATGGGGCATGACGACGTGGCGGTGCTCGACGGCGGCCTTGGCGCATGGCTCGCCGCAGGCGGTGCACTGACGACGCAGGTCACGCAGCCCGCCGAAGCACCGGCCTACCCGCAGCGCGCCGCGCTTGTGGAGTTCGTAGACGCCTCAGCGTTGGGCGCATCGTTGGGCACCATCCGCTTGATCGATGCGCGCGCGCCCGAGCGCTTTCGAGGCGAAGTCGAGCCGCTGGACGCCCAGGCCGGGCACATTCCCGGCGCGCTGAACCGATTCTTCAAGGACAACTTGGGGCCGGATGGCCGCTTCAAGCCCGCCGCACAGTTGCGCGAAGAGTTCGCTGGCTTCGCCGCCGGGCGGCACGCTCATGCGGTCGTGCACCAGTGCGGTTCGGGCGTCACCGCCTGCCACAACCTGCTCGCGATGGAATTGGCCGGGCTCACCGGATCGAAACTCTACCCCGGGTCGTGGAGCGAGTGGTCGTCTGACCCGTCACGGCCAGTCGCACGAGGCTGACTCACAGCTGATTCCTCGCGGCACAGACCGCCCATGAACTGTCCGGCGGCGGGCCCGAGGCTGCACAAACGGCGTCTTGACGCGGATCAAACTCGCGCCTAGCCTATCGGACATACTGCTTGCCACACCTTGCGAGGAGCGACTCATGTTCAAACGCATCCTGGTTCCCACCGACGGTTCCGACATCACCGACAAGGCGGTCGGCAAAGCGATCGAGTTGGCGAAAGCGGTGGGCGCTGCGATCTACACGATCAGCGTCAAGGAGCCCTTCCCCTACAGCGCCATCTCCGAGATGCAGCCCACGCCGCCACAGGAATTCTTCGACGCGCAAGAGCGCATCGCCGCCGCGCGCGTGAAAGCCGTGAGCGACGCCTGCGCGGCCGCCGGGGTGACATGCAACGGCCACACGGTAGAGGCCTTGCACCCCTGGGAAGCGATCATCGATCACGCAGCGCGCATGGACTGTGACTTGCTCGTGATGGCCTCGCATGGCCGGCGCGGCATGGTGGCGTTGTTGCTCGGCAGCGAAACGCAGAAGGTCCTGACGCACTCGACGATCCCGGTGCTCGTGGTTCGTTGACGCTGGGCGCGAGCGCCCCTGCGGGCCAGGTTCGGTGCCGCTGGTCAGTGGCCGTGCCTCTGGCTCGTCGCCACGGCGATCAACCCCAACCCCGCCGCCAGCCAAGCCAGCTGCGCCAGGGTCTGGCGCAACGTCAGCCGATGCTGCAGCTGCGGAATCAAGTCGGCCACCGCCACATAGACAAAACTGCTCGCCGCCACCACCAGCAGGTACGGTGACAGTTCGGCCCAGGGCCCCACCAGGAAATAACCCGCCACGCCGCCCAGCACGGAGGCCAACCCCGACACCGCGTTGTACGCGAGCGCACGCACGCGTGACAACCCGACGTTGAGCAGCACGATGTAGTCGCCGACCTCCTGGGGAATCTCATGCGCGACGATCGCCACCGCGGTGACAACGCCCAGGTGCGTGTCGGCCAGGAATGCCGCGGCGATGATCAGCCCGTCGGTGAAGTTGTGGAAGCTGTCGCCGACCAACACGCTCCAGCCGCCGCGCCCGGCCTGCGCCTTGTCGAAGCCGTGGTGATGATCGTGGGGGTCGCCCTCATGGTGGTGGCCGTGCCGGTAGAGTTCGGCCTTTTCGAGAAGGAAGAAAAACAGCAGGCCCGCGAGCAGCGTCAGGAACAGGTGCCGCGGGTCTGCCTGGCCCTCGAAGGCTTCGGGCAGCAGGTTGAGCAACGCTGCACCGAGCAACACCCCGGTGGACAGGCTCACCAGGTGGCGCACCACGCGACCCAGCACGCTCACGGTGAGCGCCGCCGAAATCAGCACCGACAGCACACCCCCGGCGAAGGTGGCGAGCACGATGTACAGCAGGGTCATGGTTGAAGCTCGAAGCTTGTCCGCTCATGGCGGGCCGCCATGGCCGTCGCCGGTGAAGTGCATCCGCGGCGCGGGCGACGGCCCACTCAGGCCATGCCGTTCGCCTCGAACCACGCGATGCAGCGCTTCCAGCCGTCTTCGGCCGCCTCTTTACGGAAGCTCGGCCGGTAGTCGGCATGAAAGGCGTGGGGTGCTTCGGGGTAGATCACGAACTCGCTGCGCTTGGCCGCGGCGCTGCCGGTCGCCAAAGCCGCTTTCATCTTGTCCACCGTGTCCAGCGGGATGCCACTGTCTTGCCCGCCATAGAGGCCCAGTACCGGACCATTCAGATTGCCTGCGAGCTCCACCGGGTGTTTGGGTGTCAATGCGCTTGCCGCCCCCACCAGCCGCCCGTACCAGGCCACGCCCGCCTTGACTGCCGGGTTGTGCGCGCTGTACAGCCATGTGATGCGCCCGCCCCAGCAAAAGCCCGTCACGGCCAGTTTGGACGTGTTGCCGCCGTTCGCCTTGGCCCAGGCGACGCTGGCGTCCATGTCGCCCATCACCTGCGCATCGGGCACTTTGGAGATCACCTCGGCGATCAGCTTCGCTATTTCTCCATAACTCTGTGCGTCGCCCTGGCGCACGAACAGCTCCGGCGCGATCGCGAGGTAGCCGCGCTTCGCAAAGCGCCGCGCCACGTCGGCAATGTGTTCGTGCACGCCGAAGATTTCCGAGATCACCAGCACCACCGGCAGATTCGTCCTGCCTGCCGGCATCGCGCGGTAGGCGGGCATCTTGAAATCGCCCACGGGAATCGTCACCTCGCCCGACGTGAGACCGGTGCTGTCGGTGCGAATCGCCTGCGCCGAGATGGGCAGCACGGCGGCCGCAAAGCCGCTGCCGACGCTGGTTCGCACGAAGTCGCGGCGGCTGAAGGTGCGTGTCGGGGTCAGGCTGTCGAGCTCGGATTTCAGCATGCGATGGGTCTCCTGCGCCAGGATGAGAAGGCCGCCATTCTATGGAGGCCTTCGCCAGCCTCGCTGGGATCGAGTGCGCCGCGAGTTTGACCCCACAATCTCGGCCATGTCGGAAGCCTCACTCACCACGCTCGACCGCGACTCGCGCTGGCCCGGCCAACTGGTCGGCATCGATCTGGGATCGAACAGTTTTCGGCTCGAGATCGGGCAGTTGATCCAGGGTCGCTATCGGCGTGTGGACTACCTGAAAGAAACGGTCCGCCTGGGCGCCGGGCTCGACCAGGACGGCATGCTGACCCCGCAGGCCGCGCAGCGCGGTCTCGATTGCCTGGCGCGGTTCGCGCGCCGCCTCGAAGGCTTTCTGCCGCAGCAGATTCGCGCAGCGGCCACGCAAACGCTGCGCGAAGCACGCAACCGCGACAGCTTTCTGGTGCAGGCGCAGGCCGCTCTCGGCCAGAGCATCGAAGTGCTGTCCGGGCGCGAAGAAGCACGCCTCACCTACAAAGGCGTTGCGAGCCTGCAAACGTCGAACGCACAGCGCCTGGTGATCGACATCGGCGGGCGTTCCACCGAAATGATCCTCGGCCGCGGGCGCAACCCGCAGCAGGCGGAGTCGTTCCGCGTCGGCTGTGTCGGACTCTCGCTCGACTACTTCGCCGACGGCAAGTTGAGCGCCGAGGCCTTTCGCGCCGCGCAAGTGGCCGCGGGTGCGGAGCTTGAAGAGGGGCTCGAGACATTTGCTCCGGGGCGCTGGCAGGAGGCGCTGGGTTCGTCAGGCACCGTCAGCGCCATTTCGCAACTGCTCGCCGCCAGCGGCGTGACCGACGGACGCATCACCGCCGAGGGACTGCGCTGGCTCATCAAACGCTGCGTCGAGGCCGGCCATGTACAGAGCCTCGCCCTGCCCGGCCTGAAAGACGACCGCCGCGCCGTCATTGCCGGCGGCGTGGCGATTCTCTATACCCTCGCCGCGCAATTCGGCATCGACGAACTCAAACCTGCGCAGGGCGCACTGCGCCAAGGACTGATCTTCGACCTGGACGAGCGCCGCCACGCCGCCGCGCTGCACCAGGTGGGGCACGACGTGCGCGACGCATCGGTGCGCGATCTACAGCGCCGCTTCATGGTCGACGTGCACCAGGCCCAGCGCGTGACGCGGGTCGCCGAGCGCCTGTACCGAAAGGTCCAGCCCGACGCGGGCACCGAGGCGCAGCGCGAGTTGCTCTGGGCTTGCGCGCTGCACGAAGTGGGCATGATGGTGTCGCACCACGACCACCACCGCCACAGCAGCTACCTGCTCGCCCATGTCGACGCCGCCGGCTTTTCGCAGAGCCAGCTCCGGCGCCTGTCGGCACTCGTTCTCGGGCAGCGCGGCGGCTTGCGCAAGGTCGATCCACATCTCATGGAGCTGCACTTCGCATGGCAGCTGTTGTGCCTGCGACTCGCGGTGATCAAGTGTCACGCGCGAGGTGAAGTCGACCTCGGCGCCATGCGCATCGCCGCCGACGCGATGCACGTGACCTTGCGCTTCCCGCCGAGCTGGGCGCAGGAACAGCCGCGTTCCCTCTTTCTGTTCAACGAGGAAATTCAGTTCTGGAGCCGGACGAACGCATTCCGCCTGGAGCTGCAGGCGTGAGAGGCGGCCGGATATTCAGGCGAGCTCGCCCCACCCGCTGGCAATGCGCCGATAGCGCCCGTCTGTGTCGAGCTCCGATTCGTCGACACCCTGCTCCGTGCCCTCGGCCACTTTGCCGTGCCAAGTGTGCAGGATCGCCTCGCGCGTCGCCTTGAACGGCGCCAGCGTCGGCGTCTCGACGCCTTTGTCAAAGGTCCAGAAATTGAACACCTTCACCGAGTTCGATTCGTCCATGACCTGCATTCTCCACGTTCATGTCGCTGCCATCATAACGACCCATCCACCTTGCAGCTCCGGCCCGGACTAGACTTGGCCAGCCCGGGCCGCGGCCGCATGCGTTCAGCGATTGTCGGGGGACTGGACTGCCTGCAACACCACCTCGGCAGAGCCGTCCCGGGTGCGATGGCGCAACCACCAGACACCGCCCTTCTTCAGCGCGAGCGGATAAGGCGTGCCGGTGAGCAACTGCGCAGCGAGTTTGCCCAGCGTCGGCTGGTGGCCGACGATCAGCACCGGCGAACTCGAATCGGGCCAGCGCGAGGCGTCCAGCAAAGCCTGCACCGGAGCGCCCGGCGCCAATTCAGTGACCGTCTTGGTCTTCTTGCCGAGCGCCGCGGCGGTCTGCTGGCAACGCAAAGCCGGCGAGACGAGAACGCGGGTGGACTCGGCCAGGTGCCGATTCAACCAGTCGGCCATGCGCTTGGCCTGGCGTTCGCCCTTCGGCGTGAGCTTGCGGGACAGATCGTCTTGCCCGATGTCGGCATCGAAGGCCTCGGCATGGCGCCATAACAGCAGGTCCATGGAATCGATGCGTCAATGCTCGCCGGCAAAGCGCGCCAGCAAGGCCTGCTGCGCGCTCACGCCGGGCTCGGCCATGGCTTCGTAGTTGCCGTCAGCGCCCAGCTCCCAGGCGTCGCGGCTGTCATGCAGGTAGGGCACGAGGCACTCGTCGATGATGCGCTGGCGCAGCAGCGCGTCTCGCACCGGCCAGGCCACCTCGATCCTGCCGAACATGTTGCGCCCCATCCAGTCGGCGCTCGACAGGTACAAGGCCTCGCCGTTTTCGCCCTTACCCCAGCGGAAGTAGCTGACACGCGAATGCTCGAGGAATCGCCCGACGATGGAGCGCACCCGAATTCGGTCGGTCACACCGGGAATCGCCGCCGGCAGCATGCACGCGCCGCGCACCAGCAGGTCGATGCGCGCGCCCGCGCGCGCCGCACCGACCAGCGCTTCGATCAGCGGCACATCGGTCAGCGCGTTGATCTTCACGACGATGCGCGCGTCGCGCCCTGCGGCAGCGGCGGCGCGCACGCGCCGAATGTGCGCCAGCATCTGCCCATGCAGGCTGAACGGTGCTTGCAGCAGCGCGCGCGTCGGCCTCATTCGGCCCAGGCTGGCGAGTTGCTGGAACACGGCTTCAACGTCTTGCGTGATGTCGGTATCGGCAGTGAGATAGCCGATGTCGGTGTACAGCCGGGCCGTCTTCGGGTTGTAGTTGCCGGTGGACAGGTGCGCGTAACGGCGCAGCTTGGACGCCTCGCGCCGCGTCACCAGCAACAGCTTGGCGTGCGTCTTCAGGCCCACCACGCCGTACACCACCTGCGCGCCCACGGCTTCGAGGCGCTCGGCCCAGTTGATGTTCGCCTCTTCCTCGAAGCGCGCCTTCAGTTCCACGACGCAAGTGACTTCCTTGCCGCGCCGTGTCGCCTCGATCAGCAGGTCCATCAGCGGCGATTCGGCACCGGTACGGTAAATCGTCTGCTTGATCGCCAGCACTTCAGGGTCGTGCACAGCCTCGCGCAGGAACTGCACCACCGGATCGAACGACTCGAACGGATGGTGCAGCAGCACGTCACCGTGCCGCAACTGCTCGAAGATCGGCTGCTCGCGCACCAGCGCCGCCGGCCAGGCTGGCGCGAACGGCGCAAAGCGCAGCGCCGGCGCGTCGGCCTGGTCGATCAACTGGTTCAGCCGCACCAGGTTCACCGGGCCGTTCACTCGGTACAGTGCGCTTCGTGGCAAGCCGAATTGCTGGAGCAGGAACTCGACCAGTTCGCTCGGGCAGGTATTGACGACTTCGAGGCGGATCGCCTGACCGAAATGGCGCGTCGTCAGGCCGGAACGCAGCGCTTGGCGCAGGTTGGTCACGTCGTCTTCGTCGACTTCGAGGTCCGAATCGCGAGTCACGCGGAACTGCGAGAACGCCTCGACCTCGCGCCCCGCGAACAACTCGCCCAGGTGGGCGCGGATCACGCTCGTCAGCAGCACGAAGGCCTGACCTTCGCCGCTGAGGTGCGCCGGCAGTTTGATCACTCGCGGCAAGACCCGCGGCACCTTGACGATCGCGATCGTATTCGCCCGACCGAACGCGTCTTCGCCGGCGAGCCTGGCGATGAAGTTGAGCGACTTGTTCGCGACTTGCGGGAACGGGTGCGAGGGGTCGAGCCCCACGGGCACGAGCAGCGGGCGCACCTGGTCGTTAAAGAATTTCGCGACCCAGCGCGCCTGCGGCGCCGTGCGCTGCGAATGGCTGACGATGCGAATGCCCCGTTGCGTCAGCGCCGGCATCACCTCTTCGTTGAACACGGCGTACTGCCGGTCGATCAAGGCGTGCGCGTCGGCAGCGACCGCCGCCACGTCGCTCGAAGAAACCCCGCCGCCGCGGCGCCGCGCCGCTTCGATGTAGTCGGCGAAGCGCACTTCGAAGAACTCGTCCATGTTGGACGACACGATGCATACATAGCGCAGCCGCTCGAGCAGCGGAACGTCGGTGCGTTGCGCTTGCGCGAGCACACGCCGGTTGAATTCGAGCGTCGCGCGCTCGCGGTTCAGAAGCGCCGGCATCGCTAGCCTGGCCGGCGCGGTGAGATCGTTCATCGGAGCAGTTTATGACGCTATTGCGACAGACTCGTGACAGTGAATGTCTCCCGATTCGGCCGTGGCCGCCTCTCGATCCGATCTCCCGCCCCGCACACTGGCACACTGTGCGGCTTTCAAGGAGCCCGATTGGCCGACTCATCGTCATCTTGGTTGTCCCGCGTTCGGCGCAGTCTCGGTGGCAAACCACCGCGTTTGAACCTGGCGCTGCAAGGCGGCGGCGCGCACGGCGCGTTCACCTGGGGCGTGCTCGACGCGCTGCTGGCCGCCGAACCGCAGCTCGCGTTCGAAGGCATCAGCGGCACCAGCGCCGGGGCCATGAACGCCGTACTGCTCGCCGAAGGCTGGCGCAAGGGCGGGCGCGACGGCGCACGCGAAGCGCTGCAAGGGTTCTGGACGGCGCTCAGCAAGGGCGCCGGGATGGGCCTGATGGTGCAGGGCAGCGGCGAGAACATCGGCATCTCGAGCACCGGCAAGATGTTGATGCAATGGGCCGGCATGTTCTCGCCCACCCAGCTCAACCCGCTCGACCTGAACCCGTTGCGCGACCTGCTGAACCGGCACGTCGACTTCGCGGCGCTGCGCGCGTCGAGCCCGTTCAAACTGTTCATCGCCGCAACCCAGGCCAACAGCGGCAAGCTCAGACTGTTTCGCGAGACCGAACTCACGTCCGACAGCGTGCTCGCCTCCGCCTGCCTGCCCAAGATGCACCGCGCCGTGGTGATCGACGGCGAGCCTTACTGGGATGGTGGCTACTGCGCCAACCCCGCCGTCTATCCGCTGTTCTACGACTGCAATGCGCGCGACATCCTGCTCGTGCTGTTGAACCCGTTGCAGTACGACGCCACGCCGAGCAGCGCGGAGCAGATCGGCGAACGCTCGCTGGAAATCGCCTTCAGCGCCCACTTCATGCGCGAAATGCGCATGTTCGTGAACGCGACCCAGTTTGCGTCGAGCGGCTGGCTGCCGCTGGGGCGCCTGGAGCGGCGCCTGCGCGGCACGCGCTTTCACATGGTCGACAGCACGTCGCACGCGAGCCTGCACCGCACCGACACGAAAATGCTCGCCCACGGCCCGTTCCTCGAACGCCTGCGCGATCAGGGGCGTGCCTGCGGGCAGGCGTGGGTCGAGCAGCATGGCGACCGAGTCGGGCGCAGCGCCAGCGTCGACCTGCACCGCTGGTTCGGCTGACTCAGCTGCTTTTCAGTGGGCCTCGTCCCAGTTCGCGCCGACTCCAACCTCGGCAAGCAGCGGCACGGCCAACTGAGCCACCGACGCCATCACCTTCGGCACCTCGGCCCGCGCCCATTCGAGCTCGGCCTGCGGCACCTCGAACACCAGTTCGTCGTGCACCTGCATGATCATTCGCGTGGCGCGGCGCTCGGCGTCCAGGCGCTCCTGAACCGCGATCATCGCGAGCTTGATCAAGTCCGCCGCCGTGCCCTGCATCGGTGCGTTGATCGCCTGGCGCTGCGCGCCGCTCTTGCGCGGGCCGCTGCCGCCGTTGATTTCGGGCAGATAGATGCGCCGGCCGAACAGGGTTTCGACATAGCCGCGCTGCTCGGCGAGTTTTTTCGTCTCGTCCATGTAGCGCTTCACGCCTGCGAATCGTTCGAAATAGCGTTCGATGTAGGCGACCGCCGCCTTGCGCTCGATGCCCAGGCTCGTCGCCAGGCCGAACGCGCCCATGCCGTAGATCAGGCCGAAGTTGATCGTCTTCGCGTAGCGCCGCTGCTCGCTGCTCACGTCCGCGGGCGCGACGCCGAACACTTCGCTGGCGGTGGCGCGGTGCACGTCCATGCCTTGCGCGAACGCCTTCAGCAGCCCCGGGTCGCTGCTGATGTGCGCCATGATGCGAAGTTCGATCTGTGAGTAATCCGCGCTCAGAATCACGTGACCGGGCGGCGCGATGAAGGCCTCGCGCACGCGCCGGCCCTCCGCGGTGCGGATCGGAATGTTCTGCAAGTTCGGGTCGTTGCTCGCCAGTCGCCCCGTCACCGCAACCGCCTGCGCGTAGGTGGTGTGGACGCGGCCCGTGGCCGGGTTCACCATCAGCGGCAACTTGTCGGTATACGTGCCTTTGAGCTTGGAGAGGCTGCGGTGTTCGAGCAGCTTCGCGGGCAGCGGGTAGTCGGCGGCGAGTTCGGTGAGCACGTCTTCGTCAGTCGACGGCACGCCGCTCGCCGTCTTACGCTTCACCGGCAGACCGAGCTTGCCGAACAGGATTTCGCCGATCTGCTTCGGGCTGCCCAGGTTGAACGGCTGGCCCGCCAGATCATGCGCCTGCGCTTCGAGCGCGACCATGCGCTGCGCGAGTTCCTGGCTTTGGCGCCCGAGCAATCGCGAATCGATCAACACACCATGGCGCTCGATGCGCCCGAGCACCACCGCGGTGGGCATTTCGATGCGCCGGTACACGTCGAGCATGCCGGGTGCCGCTTCGAGCTGCGGCCAGAGCCGCTGGTGCACTTGCAGCGTCATCTCGCTGTCTTCGCACGAGTATTCGCTGGCCTTGGCGATGTCGACCTGCGCGAACGAAATCTGATTCGCGCCCTTGCCGCACACGTCTTCATAGCTCAGGCCGTGGCGGCCGAGATGGCGCTGCGCCAGGCTTTCCAGGCTGTGCGGCTTGTGCGCTTCGAGCACGTAGCTCTGCAGCAGGGTGTCGTGCGCGTAGCCGCGCACCGCGATGCCGGCATTGGCAAAAACATGCGCGTCGTACTTGATGTTCTGCCCGAGCTTCGCGGCCGACGCGTCTTCGAGCCAGGGCCGCAGCCGAGCCAACACAGCGTCGATCGGCAACTGATCGGGCGCGCCGGCGTAAGCGTGGCGCAGCGGGATGTAGGCGGCCTCAAAGGGCTGCACCGCGAGCGAAATGCCGACGATTCGAGCCAACATTGCGTCGAGCGAATCGGTTTCAGTATCGATCGCCGTCAGGGTTGCGCCGCCGATCTTCGCGATCCACCGCTCGAGTGCAGTGAGATCCAGAATCGTCTCGTAGTGCCTTTCGGCAGGCGGCGCCGGTGGTGCGGGAGGCGGCTGCGCGCCGCCCTCCGGCGTCCCAGCGTTCGGGCCCGATGCGGCACCGGACCCGCCCGCCACTTCGAGTTCGCGGCGCCAGGCTTTGAATCCGTAGCGGTCATAAAACGCCAGCAAGGCGGCACGATCCACTTCCCGCAGCGTGAGTGCGTCCAGCGCCGGAAACCCCGGCAGCTCCGCGCTCAAATCGCAATCGGTGCGCACCGTCACCAGACGCTTGCCCTGAGGCAACCAGTCGAGCGCCTTGCGCAGGTTTTCCCCGGCAACGCCCTTGAACGACGCCGCCGCGGCGATCACGCCGGCGAGCGAGCCGTGGTCGGCGATCCACTTCGCGGCGGTCTTCGGGCCGACCTTTTCAACGCCGGGAATGTTGTCGACGCTGTCGCCCGTCAAAGTCAGGTAGTCGACGATGCGCTCCGGCGGCACGCCGAACTTGGCGTTGACGCCCGCGATGTCGAGCTTCTCGTTGCTCATCGTGTTGATCAGCGTCACGTCTTTATTGACGAGTTGCGCGAGGTCCTTGTCGCCGGTGGAGACGACGACGCGGTGGCCGCTTTGCGCGGCGACCCGCGCCAAGGTGCCGATCGCGTCGTCGGCCTCGATTCCCGGAACGCTCAGCACCGGCCAGCCAAGCAAGGCCACCGCCTCAACGATCGCCGGAAGCTGCTTGGCCAAGTCGTCGGGCATCGGTGCGCGCTGCGCCTTGTACTGCGGGTACCACTCGTCGCGAAACGTCGGGCCCTTCGCATCGAACACGCACGCCGCGTGTTCGGCGTCGAACTGTTTGCGCAGCAGCTTGAGCATCGCCATCACGCCGTGGATCGCCCCGGTGGGAAAGCCGTCCGGGCTGCGCAGGTCGGGCAGCGCGTGATAGGCCCGGTACAGGTAGCTCGATCCATCGACGAGCAGCAGCAGTTTTTCACGCATGGATCGATTGTCTTCCAAGGCACGCGAGGTCCTGGGCAGGGCCGCGGCGGGACGGCGGCAGTGCCAGCCACACAACCCATAGAATCGGCGCATGAACCGGCCCTTGGCTTTGATCGTGTGCGCGCTGGCATTGCCTTGCCAGGCCCAAGACGCGGCGGGCTTTCGGGTACCGATCGAGCCCAAGGTCGACGTGATCGTGATCGAAGACGACGCGATGCGCATCGACGAATTGCGTGTGCGCGGCCACACGCAGCGCGTGACCGTGACCCCCAAACGCGGCGTGGCACCGGCCTACCAGATCATCACCGGGGACGGTTCGAGCAATCAGGCCATGGCCCCGAACGCGACGCGCGGCGCCGTGGGCCAGCGCGTCTGGCACATGTTCAGTTTCTGACCGTCGGTTCGTGGCGGTCTACACCGAAGTGCCATTGCGCGACGCCGCCGCGCTGTTTGCGCGCGTTGGCCTGGGCGAGTTGAAAACGCTGAGCCCCTGCGCCGGCGGCATCGAGAACACCAACTACTTCGCCGACAGCGACGCCGGCCGCTACGTGCTCACGCTGTTCGAGCGCCTGACATTCGAGCAACTGCCGTTCTACCTGCGCCTGATGCAACACCTGGCCCGGCGCGGTATCCCGGTGCCCGAGCCGCATGCCGACGCGCAAGGCGAGATCCTGCACAGCATGGTCGGCAGGCCTGCCGCGGTGGTTGACCGCCTCAAAGGCCGCCACAACCTCGCGCCCGACGCCGCGCACTGCGCGAGTGTGGGCGCCATGCTCGCGCGCATGCACCTGGCCGGAATGGACTTTGCAATGCATCAGCCGAACTTGCGTGGCCTGCCGTGGTGGCAAGAGACTGCGCAGCTCGTGTTGCCGCACCTGAGCGCGGCGCAGCGCGCAATGCTGCAGGCCGAGCTCGAGTTCCAGACTCACCTGGCCGGGTCGCCGGCCTACGCAGCGCTGCCGCGCGGGCCGATTCACGCCGACCTGTTCCGCGACAACGTGATGTTCGACGGTGAGCGCCTCACCGGCTTCTTCGACTTCTATTTCGCAGGGGTCGATGCGTTCTTGTTCGACATCGCGGTATGCCTGAACGACTGGTGCAGCGACACCGATACCGGGCGCCTGGTCGAGCCGCGCGCGCAGAGCTTTCTCGGCGCGTACGATGCCGCTCGGTCCATCACCGGCGATGAGCTGCGCCTGCTGCCGGCCCTCATGCGTGCCGCGGCGTTGCGCTTTTGGCTGTCGCGCCTTTGGGACTTGCACCTGCCGCGCAGCGCCCATGTTCTGAAAGCGCACGACCCCGCCCCGTTCGAGCGCGTGCTGCGCGAGCGCATCGATTCGCCCTGGCACTATCTTCGCCCCTGAGGCTTCGCACAGCGCCCGCCCACCTGATACGCTGCACACCATGAGACTCCAGCTCGCTGCTCCCGCCCGAGGCGCCATTTGGGTGCGCCAGGGCTTTGCCATCTTCTTCAAGCAGCCGCTGGCCTTCTCCGCGGTGTTTGCGGTGTTCATGTTCGCCCTGTTCGTGCTGGCGCTGCTGCCTTTCGTCGGCACCTTTATGCTGCTGGCGGGGCTACCGGCGGCGACCTTGGGCTTCATGATCGGCACGCGTGCCGCCGCGCGCGGCGGCTCTCCCCTGCCCACGGCGTTCACCGAGCCTGTGCACACCGGCAGGGCGCGGCTGCTGGCTCTGGGCCAGCTCGGCGTGGCTTACGCCGCCGCCACCTTGCTGATCATGATGTTCAGTGACTTCGCCGATGGTGGAACGCTCGAAGCATTGCTGCGCGTGCTGTCTGACCCGAAGACGCCGCCCGAAAAGATCGCCGAGCAGATGCGCGACGGGCAATTCCTGTTCGGTCTGGTGCTGCGCTTTGGTTTGGCGGGCTTGCTGGCGTTGCCGTTCTGGCATGCCCCGGCGCTCGTGCACTGGGGCGGCCAGGCAGCGTCGAAAGCGCTGTTCTTCAGCACGGTCGCGTGCTGGCGCAACAAGGGTGCGTTCGCGGTGTACGCGTTGACGTGGACCGGCGTGATCACCGGCTTCGCCCTGCTCGCCAATCTCTTGCTGCTCGCCGTCGGCCAGGTGCGCCTGCTCGGTCTGCTGGCAATGCCTGCGTCGCTGTTGTTCTCGACCGTGTTCTATGCTTCTCTGTACTTCACATTCGCCGACTGTTTTGTGCAGGACGACGACCTCACCACCATCCAGGAGACTCTATGAAAGTAGCGATCGTCACCGGCGCCGGCAGCGGCATTGGCCGTGCCACGGCGCTGGCACTGCTGCGTGCCGACTACCGCGTTGTGCTTGCCGGGCGGCGCGCCGATGCCTTGAATGACACAGTCACTCAGGCCGGTGAACTCGGGCGCAACGCGCTTGCGGTGCCGACCGACGCCGGCAACCCGCAATCGGTGAAGGCGCTGTTCGCGGCGACCAAGAGCGCGTTCGGCAGGCTCGACCTGCTGTTCAACAACGCCGGCACGGGCTCGCCGCCGGTGCCGCTGGAAGACATCACGTTCGAGCAGTGGAAGGCCGTCGTCGACGTCAATCTCACCGGCGCGTTCCTGTGCACGCAAGAGGCCTTCCGCATGATGAAGGACCAGACGCCACGCGGCGGGCGCATCATCAACAACGGCTCGATCTCGGCGCACGCGCCACGCCCGTTCAGCTCGCCTTACACCGCGACAAAACACGCGATCACCGGGTTGACAAAAGCGGCGTCGCTCGACGGCCGCGCCTACGACATCGCCGTCGGCCAGATCGACATCGGCAACGCGGTGACCGAGATGACGCTGCGCATGACCAAGGGCGTGCCCCAGGCCAACGGTGAGATGAAAGTGGAAGACCGCATGGATGTCGCCCATGTCGCCAACTCCGTGGTTCACATGGCGAGCTTGCCGATCGAGGCGAACGTGCTGTTCTTGACGGTGATGGCGACCAAGATGCCGTTCGTCGGGCGAGGATAGCGACCCTCACCCCTACCCTCTCCCGCAGGCGGGAGAGGGAGCCTCTTCAGCCGATCGGCGTGAGCTTCGCTACCGACAGCGCCAGCCACTTCATGCCGTGGCGGCCGAAGTTCACCTGGGCGCGCGCGTCGTCGCCGCGCCCCTCGAGCGTGATCACGACGCCTTCGCCGAACTTGTTGTGGAACACGCTCTGACCTGAGTGCAGACCGTGCGTGTCCGCTTTCGCGACGCGCATGGCCGGCGCGGGGGCGACCGGCCGTGCCTCGACCCGGCCCGCGCCGACGATCGAACCCAGCCCCGAACCGCGCGTCCAGGCGTTCTGGTACTCGCGTGAGAACCCCGAACCGAAGCCCTGGTTGCGCGGCGTGATCCACTTCAACGAGCCTTCGGGCAACTCGTCGAAGAAGCGGCTCTTCACGTTGTAGCGGGTCTGGCCGTGCAGCATGCGCGTCTGGCTGAAACTCAGGTACAGGCGCTTGCGCGCCCGCGTGATCGCCACATACATCAGGCGCCGTTCTTCTTCCACGCCGTCCACATCCGACAGGCTATTTTCGTGCGGGAACAGGCCTTCTTCGAGACCGGTGATGAACACGCAGTCGAACTCCAGGCCTTTCGCGGAGTGGATCGTCATCAGCTGGATCGCGTCTTGCCCGGCCTGCGCCTGGTTGTCGCCGGCTTCGAGCGACGCATGCGTCAGAAACGCGGCGAGCGGCGACATGATTTCGCCCGACTCCACATCGGCAATCACCTGCGCACCGGCACCCGCCGCGGAAACCTGGATCGGCGCGCCGGCGGTGGCGATTTCATCCACCGGCAACGCGACCGCGTCTTTGCCGAAACCCTCCTGGGTGACAAACGACTCGGCGGCGTTGACCAGCTCGTCCAGGTTTTCGAGCCGCTCGCGCCCTTCCTTGTCGGTCTTGTAGAAGTCGACCAAACCCGAAGCGTGCAGCACGTGTTCGATGATTTCGCGCAGCGTCTTGCCTCGGGTGGCGTCACGCATCGAGTCGATCAGCGCAACGAAGGCAAGCAGGTTCGCTCCGCCCTTGCCTGCCATCGACGCCACGCTTTGCGCGAGGCTCTTGCCGCCGGCGCGGGCGCTGTCTTGCAGCAGCTCGATCGTGCGCGCACCGATGCCGCGCGTGGGGAAATTCACCACGCGCAGGAAGCTCGTGTCGTCATCGGCATTCTCGAGCAGGCGCAGGTAGCTCAGCGCATGCTTGACCTCGGCGCGCTCGAAAAAGCGCAAGCCGCCATACACCTTGTAGGGCAGGCCGGCGTTGAACAGCGCGCTTTCCAGCACCCGGCTTTGCGCATTGCTCCGGTACAGCAAGCCGATCTCGCTGCGGGCGGTGCCTTCGCGGTGCAGCTGCTGCGCCTCTTCCACGAACCATTGCGCCTCGGAAAAATCGCTCGGTGCTTCGCGCACGCGCACCGGCTCGCCCGGGCCGGCTTCGGTGTGCAGGTTCTTGCCCAGGCGCCGCTCGTTGTGCGAAATCAGCTCGTTCGCGCAGTCGAGGATGTGGCCGAACGAGCGGTAGTTGCGCTCCAGCTTGATGACGCTCGCGACCTTGAACTCGCGCTCGAAGTCGGCCATGTTGCCCACGCGCGCTCCGCGAAACGCGTAGATGCTCTGGTCGTCGTCGCCAACCGCAAGAACTGCCGCGCCGCCCGGGCCGGGGGGGCCGGCGAACATCTTCAACCACGCGTACTGCAGTTTGTTCGTGTCCTGGAACTCGTCAACCAGGATGTGCCGGAAGCGCCGTTGGTAATGGTCTCGCAGCGACAGGTTGTCGCGCATCAGCTCGTAGGTGCGAAGCATCAGCTCGGCGAAGTCGACCACGCCTTCGCGCTGGCACTGCTCTTCGTAGGCCTGGTAAACCTGGACCATCACGCGCGACATCTCGTCGTGCACCGGCACGTCCTTGGGGCGCTGCCCCTCTTCCTTGGCTGCGGCGATGAACCATGCGACCTGCTTGGGAACGTAGCGCGCTTCGTCCAGGTTCATCGCCTTGACGATTCGTTTCACGGCCGAGAGCTGATCCGACGAGTCGAGGATCTGAAAGCCCTGCGGCAGCGCGGCGATCTTCCAGTGGGCGCGCAAGAAGCGATTGCACAGGCCATGAAAAGTGCCGACCCACATGCCACGCACGGGAATCGGCAGCATCGCGCCCAGTCGCGTCAGCATCTCCTTCGCGGCCTTGTTCGTGAACGTCACCGCGAGCACGCCACCCGGCGAGAGCTGGCCGGTCTGGATCAGCCACGCAATGCGTGTCGTCAAGACCCGCGTCTTGCCGGAACCGGCTCCGGCGAGAATCAACGCCGGTTGCGCGGGCAAGGTCACCGCGGCGAGTTGCTCCGGGTTGAGGCCGCGCAACAGACCTCGGGGTTCGCTCTGCGCTGAAGTTGGCGCTGCGCTGGCGGTGGGCGGTGCTGGCGCAGCGTCGATTCGGAGGCTCATAGCCCGATTCTAGGAGCGGCGCACAATCGTGCCCGCTTCGCGCGCCCCAGCATCGGATCGAACTCGACCCGACCCTTTCCCGAACAGGAGCTTTCGCCGTGTACCAACCCGATTTGATGAAAGGCCAGCGCATTCTCGTCACCGGCGGCGGCACGGGCCTCGGCCGGGCGATGGCGGAACAGTTTCTGCACCTGGGCGCCGACGTGGCGATTTGCGGGCGCCGCAAGAGCGTCTGTGATGAAACAGCGCAAGCCTGGCGCGCCCAGTTTCCGAAGGCGCGCATCGACACCTTCGGCGTCGACATTCGCATCGCCTCGGCGGTGGAAGAAATGGTCGACTCGCTCTGGCAAAGTGGCGGCCTGACGGGCCTGGTCAACAACGCCGCGGGTAACTTCATCGCGCCGACCGAGAGCCTGTCGCCGCGCGCGTTCGACGCCATCGCCAACATCGTGTTCCACGGCAGTTTCTACGTCACGCAGGCGGTCGGCAAGCGCTGGGTCGAACAAGCCAAGGCCGGCGCCTGGCGCGCCGGCATGGCCTACCGCAACGTGATGTCGATCATCGTCACCTGGGTCGACAACGGCTCGCCCTATGTCGTGCCCTCGGCGATGAGCAAGGCGGGCATCGAAGTCATGACCAAGTCGCTGGCGGTGGAATGGGCACGCCACGGCATTCGCCTGAACGCCGTGGCGCCGGGTGAAATCCCGACCGAGGGCATGAGCAAGCGCCTGAACCCCGGCGAAGAACCCGGCGCGCGCAGCCGCGAGCGCAACCCGATGGCGCGCCCCGGCAACATGAGCGAACTGCAAAATCTCGCGGCTTTCCTGATGGCTCCCGGCCAATGCGATTGGCTCACCGGGCAGACGATCGCGATGGACGGCGCGAACGCACTCGCCACCGGCGGCAATTTCTACGAGCTGCGAAACTGGAGCGACGCCGACTGGCGCGCCGCGCGCGACCGCATCGAAGCCCAGAACGCCCAGGACAAGACGCAGCGTTAGGCCAAGCCGGCGCGCTGCCAGCCCGCCCGGTGCGCCCAAGCACGCATCGTCTATTCTTCGCCCAGGACAACCAGCCCCAACAATGGAAATCTTCGACTACGACAACGTGCTGCTGCTGCCGCGCAAGTGCCGCGTGGACAGCCGCGCCCAGTGCGACCCGAGCGTCGAGTTCGGACCGCGCCGCTTCAACCTGCCGGTGGTTCCGGCCAACATGAAAACAGTGGTCGACGAGCCGATCACGCAGTGGCTCGCCGCGAACGGCTTCTTCTACGTGATGCACCGCTTCGACGTCGACGCCGTCGGATACGCCAAGCAGATGCGCGACAAGGGCCTGTTCGTCTCGCTCAGCGCCGGCGTGAAGGCGCCCGACTGCGCGGTGATTGACCAACTCGCGCTAGAGGGCGTGGGGGCCGACTACATCACGATCGACATCGCGCATGGCCACGCCGACAGCGTGCACAAGATGATCGACCACATCAAGAAAAAGCTTCCAGCCGCGTTCGTGATCGCCGGCAACGTGGCCACGCCCGAGGCGGTGATCGACCTGGAAAACTGGGGCGCGGACGCGACCAAGGTCGGCGTCGGCCCGGGCAAGGTGTGCATCACCAAGTTGAAGACGGGTTTCGGCACCGGCGGCTGGCAGCTCTCGGCGTTGAAATGGTGCGCGCGCGTCGCGACCAAACCCATCATCGCCGACGGCGGCATTCGCGACCATGGCGACATCGCCAAGAGCGTGCGCTTCGGCGCGGCGATGGTGATGATCGGCTCGCTGTTTGCAGGCCATGAAGAATCGCCAGGCCGCACCGTCGAAGTCGACGGCAAGTTGTTCAAGGAATACTACGGCTCGGCGAGCGACTTCAACAAGGGCGAGTACAAACACGTCGAGGGCAAGCGCATCCTCGAGCCGATCAAGGGCCGTCTCGCCGACACGTTGCGCGAAATGCGCGAAGACGTGCAGAGTTCGATCAGCTACGCCGGCGGCACCAAGCTGGCCGACATTCGCAAGGTGAACTACGTGATCCTGGGTGGCGACAACGCCGGCGAACACCTGTTGATGTGAACGATGTGAACCCAGTTTCAATGACCGATCTCGCCAAGACATTCGAGCCCGCGGCAATAGAGGCGCGCTGGGTCAAGCACTGGGAGCGCAGCGGCGCATTCGCGGCGTCGCTCGATGCCGACAAGCCCTCGTTCTCGATCCAGTTGCCACCGCCCAACGTGACGGGAACGCTGCACATGGGCCATGCGTTCAACCAGACGATCATGGACTCGCTGACGCGCTACCACCGCATGAAGGGCCTGAACACGCTGTGGGTGCCGGGAACCGACCACGCGGGCATCGCCACGCAGATCGTCGTCGAGCGCCAGCTCGAACAGCAGAAGATTTCGCGCCACGACCTCGGCCGCGCGAAGTTCATCGACAAGGTCTGGGAGTGGAAAGAGCAATCGGGCTCGACGATCGCGCAGCAGATGCGGCGCATGGGCGCGAGTGTGGACTGGTCGCACGAGTACTTCACGATGGACCCGAAGCTCTCGGGCGTGGTGACCCAGACCTTCGTCGAGCTCTACCGGCAGGGGCTGATCTACCGCGGCAAACGCCTCGTGAACTGGGACCCGGTGCTGAAGACCGCGGTATCGGACCTGGAAGTGGAGAACGAAGAGCGCGACGGCCACATGTGGCACATCCTCTACCCGTTCTCGGACGGCGCGATCGACGGCAAGCCCGGCATGCACATCGCGACGACGCGGCCCGAAACGATGATGGCCGACGGTGCGCTCGCGGTGCACCCGGAAGACGAACGCTACCGGCACTTGGTGGGCAAATTCGTCGACCTGCCGCTGTGCGACCGGCGCATTCCGATCATTGCGGACGACTTCGTCGACCGCGAGTTCGGTTCGGGCTGCGTGAAGATCACCGGCGCGCACGACTTCAACGACTATGCCTGCGCGATGCGCCATGGCATCCCGCTGATCACGATCTTCACGCTCGACGCGAAGATCAACGAGGCCGGCCCCAAGCCCTACCAAGGCCTGGACCGCTACGCTGCGCGCAAGGCGGTGCTGCGCGATCTGCAGGCGCAGGGGTTACTCGAGAAATCCGTGCCGCACAAACACATGGTGCCGATCTGTGCACGCACCGGAGAAGTGGTCGAGCCGATGCTCACCGACCAGTGGTTCGTCGCGGTCAGCAAGCCCGGTCCGGACGGCAAGAGCATCGCCGGCAAGGCGATCGACGCGGTCGCTTCCGGAGCGGTGAGTTTTGTTCCCGGCAACTGGGTCAGCACCTACGACCAATGGATGAAGAACATCCAGGACTGGTGCATTTCGCGCCAGCTGTGGTGGGGGCATCAGATTCCGGCGTGGTACGGCAGCGGCGGCGAAATCTTCGTTGCGACCGACGAAGCCCAGGCGCGAGCGCAGGCACAGGCCGCCGGCTACCGCGGTGAGCTCAGGCGCGACGAAGACGTTCTCGACACCTGGTACTCGTCGGCACTGGTGCCGTTTTCTTCGCTCGGCTGGCCCGCGCAGACCAAGGAGCTGGAGCTGTTCCTGCCATCGAACGTGCTCGTCACCGGCTACGAGATCATCTTCTTCTGGGTCGCACGCATGATCATGATGACGACCCATTTCACCGGCCGCGTGCCGTTTGCCCATGTCTACATCCACGGCATGGTGCGCGACAGCGAAGGCAAGAAGATGAGCAAGTCGGAGGGCAACGTGCTCGATCCGGTGGACCTGATCCAAGGCTGCGACCTGGAAACACTGGTGCGCAAGTCCACCGTCGGCCTGCGCCGCCCCGAGACCGCGCCGAAGGTGGCGGGACGCGTCAGGAAGGAATTCCCCGAGGGCATGCCCGCCTACGGCGCCGACGCGCTGCGCTTCACGATGGCGAGTTACGCGAGTCTGGGGCGCAACATCAACTTCGACACGAAGCGTTGCGAGGGCTACCGCAATTTCTGCAACAAGCTCTGGAACGCGACGAGTTTCGTGCTGATGAACTGCGCCACCCAGGACTGCGGGCTGAAAGAGCACACGAAAGCCGAATGCGCACCCGGTGGCCCGGCGCATGGCTACCTGAAATTTTCCGCCGTCGACCGCTGGATCACGGGCGAGCTGCAGCGCGTCGAGGCGGCCGTCGAGCAGGGTTTCGCCGAATACCGGCTCGACAACGTGGCGAACCTGCTCTACCGCTTCGTCTGGGACGAGTACTGCGACTGGTACATCGAGATTGCGAAAGTGCAATTGCGCGCCGGCAGCGATGCGCAGCAGCGCGCGACTCGCCGCACGCTGATCCGCGTGCTGGAAACGACGCTGCGCTTGCTGCACCCGCTCACGCCGTTCATCACCGCCGAGCTGTGGGAAGTGGTCGCGCCGGTGGCGGGGCGTAAGCTTGCGGCTGACACTTTAGGCGTCGTCGCCGCGCCCTACCCCAAGGCACAAATCGAAAAGGTCGACCCTCAGGCCGATGCCTGGGTCGCCAAGTTCAAGGCGCTCGCCGGCTCATGCCGCACGCTGCGCAGCGAAATGAACCTGTCGCCCGGCGAGCGAGTGCCGCTGCTCACGCACGGCGACCATGCCTTCGTCGAGCAGGCCAGCGAGCTGCTCAAGACACTCGGCAGGTTGTCCGAAGTGCGCCGCTTCGCGAGCCTGGCCGAATTCAACAGCGCCACGGCCGACGCACCCGTCGTGATGCAAGGCGACATTCGCCTCGCGTTGAAGGTCGAGATCGACCCGGTGGCAGAGCGCGAACGGCTCACCAGGGAAATTCAGCGCATCGCCGGCGAAGAAGTCAAGGCGAAGGCGAAGCTGGAAAATCAGAGCTTCGTCGCGCGCGCGCCGACCGCCGTGGTCGAGCAGGAAAGGCAGCGCCTCGCTGGCTTCACTGCAACGTTGGCGAGCCTGAAAGATCAATTGGCACGCCTGCCCCCGTCGACCTGAACTCGCGCGGCGCCAGGGGCGCCTGCGCGAGCAGCTCGTCGATGCGCTTGATCACGGTCCACGAACTGCGCAGACGCGACTCGCGCGTCGTGCCGGACAAGCGCGGCGTGATCTGGACGTTTTGCATGCCGAACAAGGGCCGGCCTTCGTCGAGCATGCCGGGTTCGGCGCTGTCGAGCCAGACGCCGGCAATGCGCCCGCTCGCCAGGGCGCCGGCCAAGGCCGCTTCGTCGAACAGACCCGAGTGCGCAATGCTGACGATCACCTGGTCGGGTTTGCAGAACTGCAGGAAGCGCTCGCCGAGCAGGCCGTGGTAGCGACTGAAGTAGGCAAGCTGCACGCAAACCGCGTCGCACTGCTCGAGCAGCTCGTGCAGACCCGCCGGCGCGACGCGCCAGCGCTCCCAGACCGGGTCGCTGCCATGAAGCGACGGGTCGTAGCCGAGCACACGCGAACCGAAGGCCGCGAGCAACTGCGACAGAGAGCGCGCCGCGGGAGCCATGCCCAGCAAGCCCACCGTCGCGGTACCGAGTTCGCGACCGACAAAGCTGCCGTCGGCCCCCATCACCGGCACGCGGCGCAACAGCGACAACAGCGCACCGATCATGAACTCGGCTTCGGCCTGGGCGCAGGCAGTGCGGCTGCGCACCACTTCCACGCCGGCACGGCTGCAGGCATCTGCGTCGATGCTGTCGGGCCCGGCACTGACTCGCCCCACCGCGCGCAGCGCCGGCGCATGGCGCAGCGCCTGCGCATCGAGCGCGACACTGGCCGGAACCAGCGCGGCGCGCACGTCGTACAAGGCCTGGCGAAAGGCGCGTGGGTCCAGCGCCAGCTCCGGGGCGAAGCGCACGCTGTGGCGCGCCTCGAGCCATTGCATCAATTCGTCTTCGAGGGCTTCAACAATCAACAGATCCATAGGGTTCGAGGTTTTAACACATCGGCGTTGACGATCCGACCGTGCCAGAATCCGCCGCACCTTGGACAGCACCGATAAATCATGAAAGTGACCAAAGCGATATTTCCGGTGGCAGGGCTGGGAACTCGGTTCCTTCCGGCCACCAAGGCGCAGCCGAAAGAGATGCTGCCCGTCGTCGACAAGCCGCTGATCCAGTACGCCGTGGAAGAAGCCTACGCAGCGGGCGTGCGCGAAATGATTTTTGTCACCGGGCGCCACAAGCGGCCGATCGAAGACCATTTCGACATGACTTTCGAGTTGGAGGTCGCGCTCGAAAACTCGGGCAAGCAGGAACTGCTCGACGTGGTGCGCAGCGTCAAGCCCGATGACATGGAGTGCATCTACGTACGCCAGGCGCAGGCGCTGGGTCTGGGCCATGCGGTGATGTGCGGGCAGCGCCTGATCGGCAACGATCCCTTTGCCGTCTTGCTGGCCGACGACCTGATGGTCGGCGCCAAGCCGGTGCTGGCGCAGATGGTCGAGCAGTTCAACGAATGGCGGGTTTCGATCCTCGCGGTGCAGGAAGTGCCGGCCGAGCACACGCGGCGCTATGGCATCGTCGCCGGCACGCCGATCAGCGACCAGCTGCTCGACGTGAACCGCATCGTCGAAAAGCCCGCGCCCGACGTGGCGCCGTCACGCCTGGGCGTGGCCGGGCGCTACATCCTCACGCCGGGCGTGTTCCACGAAATCGCGAACCAGCCGCGCGGCGTGGGCGGGGAGATCCAACTCACCGACGGCATTGCCGGGCTGCTGCGCCGCGAGAAGGTGTTTGCCTACCGCTATGAGGGCCGGCGCTACGACTGCGGCAGCAAGGAAGGCTTTCTGCAAGCCAACGTCGAACTGGCGCTCGCCCATCCGCAGATCGGGCCGGGTTTTCGAGACTACCTGCGAACCTTGAATCTCTGAAGCTGCGCTGACAGGGTCCCGGCGCGGCAGGCTGCGCAGACTGCGCGGGAATCCGCGGGGCTCAGCGGCGTCGCAGGAAGTGAATGAACTCGTCGCCCTGCGTCGACTGTTCGACCAGCTCATTGCCCGTCTGGCGCGCGAAGGCCTGAAAGTCGCGCACGGAACCCGGGTCGGTGGCCACCACTTTCAGCACCTGGCCGCTCGTCAATTCGGCGAGCGCCTTCTTCGCCTTCAGAATCGGCAAAGGACAGTTCAGACCGCGGGTGTCGAGTTCTTTCTGCGCTTGCATGTCGCTTCCTGATGAAGGCGTGGATTCTAGGTCGGCAGTCGCCGCTCAGGCTGGAAAGATACCGGTGGACAGATAGCGGTCGCCTCGGTCGCAGACGACGAACACGATCGTCGCCTCGCGCAATGTCTGCGCGAGTTGCAGCGCAACCCAGCAGGCGCCAGCAGCCGAGATGCCGGCGAAGAGCCCCTCTTCGCGCGTCAGGCGCCGCGCCATTTCTTCGGCGTCGAGTTGGCTCACGCCGATCGTCTCATCGACAAGGCTGGCGTCGTAGATCTTGGGCAAGTAGGCTTGCGGCCACTTGCGGATCCCGGGAATGCGAGAGCCTTCCAGCGGCTGCGCGCCGATCACGCGCACCGCCGGGTTCTTTTCTTTCAGGAAGCGCGAGGTGCCGGTGATCGTGCCGGTGGTTCCCATCGCGCTGACGAAATGCGTGATGCGCCCCGCCGTGTCGCGCCAAATCTCCGGGCCGGTGGTTTCGTAGTGAATGCGCGGGTTGTCGGCATTCGCGAACTGGTCGAGCACGACACCCTTGCCTTCTTTCTGCATCTGTTCGGCCAGGTCGCGCGCGTACTCCATGCCGCCCGAGCGCGGCGTCAAGATCAGCTCGGCGCCGAACGCTTTCATCGTTTGCGCACGCTCGACGCTCAAGTCCTCCGGCATGATCAGCAGCATGCGGTAGCCGCGAATCGCCGCGGCCATCGCCAGCGCGATGCCGGTGTTGCCCGATGTCGCCTCGATCAGCGTGTCACCGGGTTTGATGTCACCACGCTCTTCGGCACGGCGGATCATGCTGATCGCCGGCCGGTCTTTCACCGAGCCGGCCGGATTGTTACCCTCGAGCTTGCCGAGCAGCACGTTGCCGCGTGCGTCAAATTCGCGGCCGGGAACGCGCACCAAGCGCACGAGCGGCGTGTTGCCGATGACATCTTCGACGGTGGGGTAGCGGTTCATCATTTCGGCGCTGGTGGCTCGGTGCGGCATTGTGGCAGGGCGCGTCTTTCGTCGCTGAGGTGCGTGCCATAATCCGCACCCTTCGCAGGCGTGCAAACGCGCCTGCCCACTCCCGCCGGAGTGGCGAAATTGGTAGACGCAGCAGACTCAAAATCTGCCGGTGGAAACACCGTGCCGGTTCGATTCCGGCCTCCGGCACCACGAATGGCTTGCTCGGCTGCTGCGCGGCGCAATCTGCGTCCTGCGATGCTCGCCGTACAGCAGTACGGCTGCGCTTCTCGAACGCACCTTGCGCCGCTCGCGACGCCGATCAAACCATTCGGCCGCTCGCTTCGCATTGCTCGCTTGAGTTGCTCGCTTCGCATCGCCCCGCATCGCCTGCTTTGCATCGCTCGGTGATTCGGCTCGATGCGCCGCGATCTGTCCGCGCCGTGCCGTCCAATCGCAGCACGTAAACTGCGCACTTCCGCCTTACCGGACTGCCTCGCATGCCCCCCCTGCCCCCCATCACCCAAGCGCTGCTGCTCGTCAACACCGCGGCGTTCTGCCTCGACATCTTTCTTGGCGCTTGGTTCACGCAGGCGTTTGCGCTGTGGCCGCTGGGCAGCGGATTCTTGCCTTGGCAGGTGGTGTCGTACGCGTTCCTGCACGGCAGCTTCGGCCACTTGTTCTTCAACATGCTGGGCGTGTGGATGTTCGGCGCCGAGCTCGAGCGCGTGTGGGGGCCCAAGCGCTACATGCATTTCTACCTGGCCAGCGTGCTCGCCGCTGCGGCGACGCAGTTGCTCGTGAATGGATTGCTCGGATCGCACAACCCGACGGTCGGCGCTTCCGGAGGGCTGTTCGGCCTGCTGCTGGCGTTCGGCATGATGTTCCCGAACCGCACCGTGATGCTGCTGATTCCGCCGATTCCGATGAAGGCCAAGGTGCTGGTGTTCGCCTACGGTGCCATCGAGCTGGTGCTCGGCGTGATGGACCCGCGCAGCGGCGTCGCGCACTTCGCGCACCTGGGCGGCATGCTCGGCGGTGTGCTGATGCTGCGCTACTGGCGCGGCCAGCCGCCTTTCGGGCGCCGCTGAAGCCACTATTTCCTTGCCTGGCCTGAAATTTTTGCGCCGATCGGGCCGCGCAGTCTTTCCAATTCGACTGACTTGCCGCATGCTTGCATGCATGACGTTGTCGCTGCCGGAGGCTGTATGAGTACGGTGTCGAATCTGGGCGTTGGGTTGAATTCTGGGCAGCGGCGCCGGCTCATCGGGGCCGGGGTCGCGCTGGCGTTGAGCGTCTGCGCGGTGGCAGGCAGTCTCGCGCAATCAAGCGCGCCGGCCGAAGCCGAATCAGCCGAGATGCAGGCACGCGTTCGCGTGCTGCGTGAAGCCAACGCCGCCGTCGTGGGCGTGCGCAGCATCGCCGTCGAAGATGCACGCTCCGCCGAAACGCTGGGCCGCAAACGCCAGGGCTCGGGCGTCGTCATCGACACCGATGGCCTGGTGCTGACGATCGGCTACCTGATCCTCGAGGCCGAGCAGGTCGACCTCGTGATCGAGGGCGAGCGCACCGTGCCCGCGCGCGTCGTCGCCTACGACTTGGCGTCGGGCTTCGGCCTGCTTCAGGCCCTGGCGCCCGTCAAGGTGGGCGCGGCGAGGTTGGGTGCATCGGCCAGCGTGTCGGACAGCGAGCCGTTGATGATCAGCAGCGGCGGTGAAGAAGGTGCGCGCAGCCTGGCGCAGCTCGTGTCGCGCAGGGCGTTCTCCGGCTACTGGGAGTACCACATCGACGGCGCGCTGTTCACCGCTCCGGCGCGCAGCGACCACAGCGGCGCCGGGCTGTTCAACGCGAATGGCGAGTTGCTCGGCATCGGCTCGCTTGTCGTCACCAACGCCTTGGGCGACGACCACCCGCGTTTGCCGGGCAACATGTTCGTGCCGATCGATCTGCTCAAACCCATCCTGGGCGAGATGCGCCGCGACGGTGCGTCTCGCAGCAGCTCGCGCGCGTGGCTCGGCGTGAACTGCGTCGAACACGAAGGCGCGGTGCGCGTGATTCGCGTGAACCGCGACAGCCCGGCGGAAGACGCAGGTTTGCTGCCGGGCGACCGCATCGTCAGCATCGACGGCACGCCCGTGAGCCAGCTCGAGACCTTGTACAAGACGCTCTGGCGGAAAGCCCCGGAACGCGATGTGGTGTTGGAGGTCCGCCGCGGTGGACAGTCGCAGACGGTCACTGTGCACAGCGTCGATCGCGCCCAGGTGCTGAGCAAGCCCAAAGGCATCTGATGGCCACGTTCGCGCTGGGCGGCGCGCGCCAGCAGCCGCGCGCCGCGCCACCCCGCCCGCTCAGGCAAGCAGGCCCTGCTGCACCGTCGGATACCGCAAGCGCACCCGCAGCTCGGTCTTGAGCCGCAGGTTCACGAGGCGCCGCGATTCGCTCATGAAACTCAGCAGCATCGGGCTGAGCGTCGACTCGGCCTGTTCGCGCGTGATGCGCGGCGGGCGCGCCAGGCCACACAGGTCGGCCGCGAGGTCGAAGTAGTCGCCCATCTTCAGCGCCGTGTCGTCGCTCGCGTTCACGGCGCGCTGCGGCAGACCGCGCTGCAACGCGGCGACGCAAATGCGTGCCAGATCGTCGGCGTGGATGTGGTTCGTGTAGACGTCGTCCAGCGGGCGCAGCACGGCCGTTCCGCGTTGCAGGCGTTCGCGAGGGTGACCTCCCGGCCTGTCACCGGCGTAGATGCCGGGAATGCGCAGCAGGCTGACCCGCACCTGGTGGGCGCGGCCGAACCAGCGCAGTCGCGCCTCGGCGTCGACACGCCGCATTGCGCGCTCGCTGCGCGGATCGACGCCGCGAACTTCATCGACGAGCGCGCCGCCGCAATCGCCATACACACCGCTCGTGCTCGCGTAGACGATGCGCCGCACACTGCACTTGCGCGCCAACGCGGCAAGCAGGTTGCGGGTGCGCGTGTCGTCGCACCCGGCCGCGGGCGGCGGCGCGAGGTGCAGCACGGCGTCGGCAAGACCCGCCAACCGGGACAGCGAGCGCGGATCGTCGAGATCGCCGACGATGGCTTGAATGCCGGCTTGCCGCAGCGCGGGCACACGCGCCGGATCGGACGTCAGCGCGAGCAGCCGCCAACGCCCGCGCAGCAACGCCGCGACACGCATGCCGATGTCGCCGCAGCCCACGATCAGCAGCGTGAGGCGCTTGAATCGAGCGGGGCGGTCGGGGGCAAGGGTCATGGCGCAGCGGGCACAATCGCGCGTCACTTTACCCCCTGCCCTCAATCCGCTATCCCCACTCTTCCTGCGCGATGACGTTCCAGATCACGGTCCAGCCCAGCGGGCGGACCTTTCAGACCGAACCCGACGAGACCCTGCTCGGCGCGGCAATCCGCCAAGGCATCGGCCTGCCCTATGGCTGCCGCGACGGCGCCTGCGGTTCGTGCAAGTGCCGCCTGCTCGAAGGCAAGGTCGAACACCGCACTCACCAGCTCAAGGCGCTGAGCAACGAAGAAGAACGCGGCGGCTGGATGCTGACGTGCAGCGCGATCCCGCACACCGACATCGTGCTCGAAGCGCGCATGGTGCCCGGCGCCGGCGAGTACCCGGTGCGCAAGATGCCGTGCCGCGTGCTCGGCATCGCCAAGCCTGCAGCGGACGTGGCGATCGTCACGCTGCAGTTACCTGCGAACGACACGCTGAAGTACCACGCCGGCCAGTACATCGAATTCATCCTGCGCGACGGCGCGCGACGCAGCTACTCGATGGCCAACGCGCCGCACACCCAGGCCGACAAGCCAGCGATCGAGCTGCACCTGCGCCACATGCCGGGCGGCAAATTCACCGACCATGTGTTCGGCGCGATGAAGGAAAAGGACATCCTGCGCATCGAAGGTCCGTTCGGCAGCTTCTTCCTGCGCGAGAACTCCGACAAACCGATCGTGCTGCTCGCTTCGGGCACCGGCTTTGCGCCGATCAAGGCGATCATCGAACACATCGAGTTCAAGGGCATCGCGCGCCCCACCGTGCTCTACTGGGGTTGCCGCAGCCGCGCCGATCTCTACCTGCACGAGTGGGCCGAGCAGGCGGCGCAGCGCCTGCCGAACCTGCGCTATGTGCCAGTGCTCTCGGAAGCCAAGCCTGAAGATGCATGGACGGGCCGCAGCGGCTTCGTGCACCAGGCCGTGACGCAGGATCTGCCAGACTTGAGCGGGCATCAGGTCTACGCCTGCGGCGTGCCGGTGATGGTGGACTCATCCCGGCGCGACTTCGTCAACCAGTGTCGCCTGCCGCCTGAGGAGTTCTACGCCGACTCGTTCACCTCGGAAGCCGACAAACACGGCGCTACTTGAACAGCAACGTCACCAGTCCCAGGCTCAACGACGGGAAGAACAGCAGCGCGAGCACTCGAATCACGTCGCTCGCCAGGAACGGGAACACGCCCTTGTACGTTTCGCTCATCGGCACGTCGCGCGCGATCGAGTTCACGACGTAAACGTTCAGGCCCACGGGCGGCGCGATCATGCCGATGCCCACCGTCATCAACACCAGGATGCCGAACCAGATCGCCTTCAGCTGCGGCGCGAGTCCCCACAGCTCGAGTTGCATGATCGTCGGGAAGATCACGGGAATCGTCAGCAGCAGCATCGACAGTTCGTCCATCACGCAGCCGAGCACGACGTAAAACAACAGCACGCAGCCGACGATCACGAGCGGCGCGACGTGCAAGTGGCCCACCCACTCCGACAACCGCGCCGGCATCTGCGTCTGCGCCAGCGCGGCGTTCATCATGTCGGCGCCGAGGAAGATCATGAACACCATCGCTGATGTTTCTGCGGTGCCGAGGAAACTGCGGCGGATGCCTTCCAGCTTGAGTTCACGCTGCGCGAGGCCGACGACGAAGGTGCCCACCGCCCCGACCGCCGCGCCTTCGGTCGGCGAAAAGACGCCGCCGTAAATCCCGCCGAACACGATCAGAAAGATCGCCGCGATCGGCCACACGCCCCACAGCGCGCGCCAGCGCTGCACCCAGAGCAGCGGCGCGCTCGGCGTGGCGAGATCAGGGCGAATCGCGCAATAGAGCGCAATCACGATCAGGTAACCCGCAGTCGCGATCAGCCCCGGCACCAGCGCTGCGGCAAACAGTTTGGCGATGTTCTGTTCCGTCAGGATTGCATAGACGACGAGCGGCACCGACGGCGGAATCAGGATGCCCAAGGTGCCGCCGGTGGCGAGCGTCGCGGTCGACAGGCGCCCGTGGTAGCCATGCGCCTTCATCTCGGGATACGCCACTTGCGTGATCGTCGCCGCGGTCGCGACCGACGAGCCGCAGACCGCACCGAACGCCGCCGCGCTGAGGATCGCTGCCATTCCCAGGCCGCCGCGAATGTGGCCGACGAAAGCGGCAGCCGCGCGGAACAGCGCCTTGCTCAAGCCGCCTTGCGTCGCGAATTGGCCCATCAGCAGGAACAGCGGGATCACGCTCAGGTCGTAGACCGTGAGCCTCGCGACCGCCGAACCCTTCAGCAGGTTCAGCAAGTTCAACAGCGCCGGATCGCTGCTCATCGCCCAGTAACCGAAAGCGCCGGGAACGAACATCGCGGCGGCGATGGGAACGCGCAGCGCCATCATCAGCAGCATCGCGCCGAACATCGTCGCGCCGATCGCGGCGCCGCTCATGTTGGGCTCATCGGGCGTTCACGTCGCGGTGTCTGTCGCGACCTGGCCGCGCCAGTGCCGCAGTGTCTGCACGAGAGCGATCAGCGCCGACAGCGCCAGGCCTGGGGCGAGCACCGCGTAGGTGTGGCCCATCGGCAGGCCCAGGATCATCGTCGTCTCGGAGGCCTGGTACACCGACACCGCGCCCTCTGCGGTGCGCCACGCGAGCACGCCCGTCATCAGCGCGAGCAGCAGCGTGCCGACGCCATCCAGAAACTGGCGCTGCCGAGAACGCAGCTCTTGAGTGAAGAAGTCGACGATGATGTTGCCTCCGCGAAGCTGGCACCAAGGCAGCGACATCGCGATCGCCAGCGCGATGCCGAACTGGGTCAGCTCGATGTCACCCGGGATTGGTGTGGACAGCAGCGATCGCCCGGCGATGCTGGCAACCGTCATCGCCGCCGTGAGCGACGCGACCGCGCAGCCGAGCAACGCGAACAGCGTCGCCAGGCGACGCAATAACCCAGGCATTCAGCTCCCGACGGGAAGGTGCGACAAACGTGCCGTGCCGCGCCGCGGCGAATCACTTCTTGTACTTGACGAGCAGCGCGCGTGCGTCGTCGAGCATCTGCTTGCCCGGCAGGCCGCGCTTGTCCATGTCGGCGACCCATTCGTCGTACAGCGGCGCCGACGCCTTCACCCAGTTGTCGGTCTCGGCGGCGGACAGTTGAATGAACGAATTCCCCCGGTCGACGGCGGCCTTGCGGCCGACCGCCTGGCTCGCGTCCCAGATCTTGCCGATCTGCCGGGACAGCGCGGCGCCGCTGTTCCTGTCGATCACCGCCTTCAGGTCGGCCGGCAGGCTGTCGTACTTGGCCTGGTTCATCGCGAAGACGAAACCCGCGCTGTACATCGCCGGGCGCGACGGGTCGGTCTCGGTGTGGTACTTCACCATCTCGTGCAGCTTGAACGCCGGAATCACTTCCCACGGCAGCACGAAGCCGTCGATCGTTCCCTTGCTCACCGCGTCGGCCACGCTCGGCACGGGCATGCCCACCGGCGACGCGCCGAGCTTGGCGAGCAACTTGTTGGTCTGGCGCGTCGGCGCGCGCAGCTTCATGCCTTTGAAGTCGTCGAGCGACTTGATCGGCTTGTCGCGCGTGTGCACGTAACCCTCGTCGTGGACCCAGGTCGCGAGGATCTTCGTTCCCGGAAACTCCTTCAGCGCGTACTTCTGCAGGTAGTCCCACGCCGCGGCCGCGCCGGCTTCCGCTGAGTTGGTCATGAAGGGCAGTTCGAACACTTCCATCGCCGGGAAGCGCCCCGCCGTGTAACCCGGCAGCGTGATCGTCAGGTCATCGACGCCGTCTTTGATGCGGTCCACCAGCTGCGGCGGCGTGCCGCCGCCCGACATCGCCGGCAGCAACTGGCACTTGATGCGGTTGTTCGACTCGGCGGCGACCTTGTCGCACCACGGCGCGATCACCTGCACCGGCGCCATCGCCTGCGGCGGCCAGATGTGGTGGAACTTGAGCGAGACCTCCTGGGCCGCCGCCGCTTGCGCGAGCAGTGCCAGGGCAATTGCAAAGAGTGGACGAAGGGTTGATTTCATGGGCGGGCTCCGGCTGCTGTCGCTGTTGTGCAGGGATGCTAACGCAACGCCGATAGCGGCTGTGGTGCGGTTCGAGTCAAGCGAACCGCCCCTGCAAGAACCAGCCCGGCGCCTGTGCCGAGAGCGGCAGACGGGTCCGGTACACCCACAGCAAGGCGCCGTCGGACGCCTGGGCGATGAAGTAATCACGCTCGGTCAGACCTGCGTCCCACCAACCGGCTTCGATGCGCTCCGGCCCGCTCAACAGCTGCAATGCCCTGCCCTCGAACCAGGGGCGCGATTGGCGCTCGGGCAGGGGCTGAGGCTCGGGGAGCATCCACACTGGGCGCGGCGCGAGCCGCGGGTTCGAATCGATCTTTGCCACGGCCTGTGCCGGAGGCTTCGAGGCCGACTTGCTCGATACCCCGGCCCCAGCCTGCACCGCTTGCACCGCCTGCGCCGGGCTGCCGCGCTCAGGCCGGTGGTCGTGCACCAGCACCAGGCGCCGCACCTGCTCGTTGCCCAGACGCGCCTGCAAACGCTCGACCAGGCGCACCAGGCCTTCGGCTTCGCTGCCCGGCGTGGGGAACAACTCCTGGTTCGGCGCTGCGCGGTGCGCGATCTCATCGGCACTCAGGTGCAGCTCGAACGTGGGCGCGTTCAAGGGCAGGCGCGCCAAGCGCTCGCGCAGCAGCACCAGCAAGTGCGCCGGGTCGCGCGAGGGTTCGGCCAAGGCGATGCTCAACGCCGTCGCGGGCACGGCGCCGCGAGCCCGGGTTTCGTGGCACAGGCGCAGCGTGAAGCGGCGCACCTGGGCCTGCTGCGCGGCCAGCCACACTACCAGGCGCGCCAGCAGCACGTTCGCGCCTTGCAGCACCTGCTCGGTGGTGTCGGCCCGCGCAAAGAGTTCGATGCGGCTCTCGAAGCGATCGGGCAAGACGATGGCTTCGCGCGGGTCGGGGCTGTCGCCGCGTGCGCGGTCGAGCTCACCAAGCAGGGTCTCGCCGAACCGGCGTGCGATTGCCCCACGCGGCAAGCGCCGCAAGTCGGCCAGCGTGCACAGGCCCATGCCTTGCAGAGCGTCCCAATGTTCGCGCCCCGGGCCGAGCAGCCACACCGGGGCGGCGTCGAGCCTGGCGTGCAGGGTGGCGAGATCGGGGCAATGCAGTTGCGGGTGGATGCGCGCCAGCAGGGCCGCGCCCAGCGCGGTGGGCGCGTCAACGCAGTGGATGCGATGCTGCAAGCCCGCCAGCGCCTGGTGCAGGCGCGGCAGCAGCGCGTCGAAGCCACCGAAGTAGCGCAAGCTTCTTTCCACCTCGAGCAGCACTGTCTGCGCCGCCGCCGTGCGCTGTTCGGGCGCGTGGATCGAGACGCTCGGCGTGAACGCCAACGCGGCGTGCGCCACCGCCGTCAGCGCCTGCGCATCGCGCCGTGGATCCGCCTGGCCAAGCACCAGGTGCGGCGCCAGCGCCAGCGCCGTGGCGCGCTTCAGACCGGGCTTGACACCCAGCGCCTGTGCGGCAGGGTTGGCGTGGGCGATGCGCTGCACGTCGAGCAGCGCCAGCGGCACCGCGTCGGTCGCGCCGTAAAACGTGGCGGCGAACGATTCGAGCGAAAGCAGCGGGAGATGCAATGCGATCCAGAGCACGAGGATGGGCTCGATGACGAATGGGGTGGCACACGGGCTTCGGCCTGACAAGAGCCGCCTGCGCTGCACACGCTCATGGACGACGCGGCAGAAAAGTTCTCATACTCTGGCCAGGTTGACAAAGGTTGCCGCGTGCAGCACGGGGTTAAGCGCAGAGTTCAGCTCAGGGGCTTGCGCCGCCCCGGCACGTGCGCGCTGGTGGGCGCTGCGGCACAACACCGGCGGCAGCGCCAGCCGCAGCGGCGCTTCCAACGGCGGGCCGCGGCGCTTCAGCACACGCAGCGCCAGCACATCGGCGCCGCTCGGGCGCAAAGCCAGGCGCAGCGGCGCGGCGCTCGGGCGCTGCGCGGCGGCGATTTCTCGCAACACGAACGCCACCCCGTCGTGGCCATGCGCCGCGAGTTGCAGCCGGCGCAAGGAATCGGTGCGCAGGCGCGGCGGCAGCCAGGCCAGCACGGCTCCGACATGGCCGCTCTTGAGGGCTTGTTCCAGGGCCCATAAGCGGGCATTGGTGTGCGCATTACCGTCCGGCGCAGGCTCGGAGCGCGTCACGACGACCAACAACTGCTCCACGTCCAATCCGAGCTGCGCCAGGGCCCAGCCCGACAGCGCGGCTGGCGGGTCGAACAGCATCACCGGCCGACCGCTGTGCTGCGTGGCGCGCAAGCAAGGGCTCAGCAAGCGGATTTCACCCACGCCGGGGTGCGGCAGCAGCAATTCGGTGAGCGCGCGGCGCGGCCAGCCGCCGCCGGGAAGTTGCGCGTCGAGCAGCGCAAAACCGCTGGGCACGCCGTTCTCGGTGAGGCGCCCGAATTGATGGCCGCGCCACAGGTCGGGGTGCAGGGTCTCGGGAGCCAACGCCCCACCCGGTTGGCCCGCCGCGCCCGGCATCCGGCGCATGACCGGGCCCCCGCCCGAGACAGGCGCGCGGGCTGCGGCAAGAGCGACGGGAGAGGTGGCTGCGGATGGGGGGCCCATTTGATAACTGTACGTTTATACAGTTCTCAACGCAAGCCCCGGCATCCCCGAACACATCCCCCAGCAACCCGATACTTCACGAAATCCATTTCGTCCACCGGCAGGCTCCGATGCGCGTCGACCCAGCCCCTGCGCCCAGCAGCGCCCCCACCTACCGCCTGCGGCCTCACGCGCCCGGCGACATCGGCTGGGTGATCGCGCGCCACGGCGCGCTTTACGCCAGCGAATATGGGTGGGACATGCGCTTCGAAGCGCTGGTCGCGCGCATCGCGGCCGATTTCATCGACCGCTTCGACGCCTCGCGCGAGGCCTGCTGGATCGCCGAGCGCGACGGCACGAACCTCGGCTGCGCCTTTCTCGTGCAGGCGCGCGACGAGCAGACGCAAGCGCCGATCGAGGACAGCGCCCAACTGCGCATGCTGCTGGTTGAGCCCTCGGCACGCGGCCTGGGCCTGGGCCGCGCACTCGTCACCGAGTGCGAGCGCTTTGCGCGCGAACGCGGCTACCGGCGCATCGTTCTGTGGACGAACAGCGTGCTGCTCGCCGCTCGCGCGATCTACCAGGGCAAGGGGTATCGGCTGATGAACAGCGAGTCACACCACAGCTTCGGGCACGACCTGATCGGCGAGATCTGGCAGCTCGATCTGCAATGAGAAGCCGGACCGATCAGGCAAATTCCTGGCGGATCTGGAACGACATCAGCCGGCGGATGATCCATGCCAGAACCATGCAGGCGCACAGCGTCATCATGACGGCGAGCACACGCGCCAAGGTGACGAAGCCGCCGAACACGCTGAGCGCGCCTTGGGGCAGGCGCACGCTGCGCAAGGTGGCATCCACCAGCGACTGGGCCACTTCCTGCTGCAGCCACATGCCGAGCAGGTTCGCAACGATCGCGAACACGAGCAGGCCGATGAAGGTGCGCCGCGCCCAATTCAAGCGCAGCAGCAGCCCGATCGCCGCGGCCAAGGTGGCACATGAGACCACCAGACCCGCGCCCACGACCCACGGCAAGTAGCCGATCAGCAAGCCGGTCAGCAGCGGCAGCGCCGCGTGGTCAAGAGGCAAACCCAGGTTCGGAAGCCGCGAGGCGACGGCGGCGTTCTGCACGATCGCCGCGGCGCTGGTGAGCGCGGCCAGGAAGATGAAGACCCAGGCGGTGGCGGTCACGAACCGCGAGCGGGCACCGACGTTGTAGGTTTGCGGCATGTCGACTCCAGACGATGTCCTTGTTCGTCCGTGATTTTGTGCCGCCGATCATGACAAATCCCCCCTTGAATGGGGGACCGGCATGGAACTTTGTGTAAGGAGATGTCGCCTGCCGCGCAAGCCGCTGAATGTCGACCCCCGGTCGCGGAGTACCGCGTCCGCCCCCCGAGGGGGCGAGCAACTGTCTTCGGAGCGGCCGGGCGACAGTTGCTCGGCCAGCTACCGAAGATCGCCCGCCAGGCACGCCAGCGTTTCGGCGGGAATCGCCAGATGCGCCGGATAGTTGGAATGGTCGCAGCCGAGCTTCACCGCCGCACCGGCGCGAACCGCTTCGCGCATCGGTTTAGAGAATTCGAAGCGCAGGAAGTGCACGGCGGAGGTCTTCTCGTCGGTCTCGCGGTCCAGGTCTTCGTCGGCGATGGCGTAGACGCGGCCGTGCCCCTCGACCTCGACGAACATGCGGTCCTCCACGCCGATCAGCCGCGCCAGCTCGCGCTTGCGTTCGGCCACGTCGGGGTACTCGATCAGCATCGTCGCCTTCCAGTTGCCGCCATCGGGAACGAGCGCGGCGTAGGCGTCGATCTCGCCTTGGATGCCGGCCTCGTCGAAGATTTTCTCGATGTGCAGCATCTCCTGGATCTGGCGCCGGATCGTGGGCTCGTCTTCGAACTGCACGCTCACATGTTCACCCAGGTGCACGGTGCGCAGCTTGCGGTGCGCGATCATCTCCGGCGCCGAGGTTTTGCGAACCTTGGCATAAGCCTCCAGGCTCATCAGGCTGTCGCGGGTGATGGCCATTCGTGTCACTCCAATCCGTAAGCGATGCGCAGCAGGCTCAGCGGGTGTTCCAGCCGAGCGGCCGGCAAGGACTCGTTGCTCATGCCTTGCGCAATGTGGTGGCCGGCGAGCGCGCAGTCGGAGCTGATGTAGTCGGGCGCGTCTTTCGCCATCGCCTTGAAGACCGGCTTGCCGATTTTCATCGCCGACTCGTGGAACGCTTTCTTCACGCCGTAGGTGCCGGCGTGGCCTGAGCAGCGCTCGACCGTGTTGAGCTGCACCGGCACCGTCTTGCCGATCAGCTCGAGCAGCTCTTGCGTTTTCTTGCCGATGTTCTGCACCCGGCCATGGCACGGGATGTGGTAGCTGACCTTGCCGAGCGGCTGCTTGAAGTCAGTTCTCAACAGCCCGTCCTTGTGGCGTGCGACAAAATATTCGAACGGGTCGAACATCGCTTCCTTGACCGCACGAACGTCGGCGTCGTCGGGGAACATCAACGGCAGTTCCTGTTTGAACATCAGGGTGCACGACGGGATCGCCGTGACGATCGCATAGCCTTCTCGGGCGTACTTCGCAAGCACGGGAATGTTGGCATCCTTGTGACGCGCCACGCCTTCCAGGTCGCCCAGTTCGAGTTTGGGCATGCCGCAGCAGCTTTCCTTCTCGACGATCACGTAAGGAATGTCGTTGTGTTCGAGCGACTTGAGCAGGTCGTGGCCAATGCCGGGCTCGTTGTAGTTGACGAAGCAGGTGGCGAACACGGCCACCTTGCCGGGGCTGCGCCTGCCGTCCTTGACCGCGGTCGCGGCGCCTTTCTTGGCAGCACTCCAGCGAAAGCGCTTCGTGGCCAGCTCGGGCATCCAGGCATCGCGGTGCACGTCGAGCGTCTTTTCCATCAGCTTGCGCGCCGGCTTTGTCTTGTTGATCGCGTTCACCGTCTGCACGACGATGGGAATGCCGGCGAACTGGCCGTGTACGTCGGTCGAGGCGAGAAACTTCTCGGCCGCACCCACATTGCCGGCCTGGTGCTTGATTGCCTTGGCGCGCAGCATCAGGTGCGGGAAGTCGACGTTCCATTGGTGCGGCGGCACGTAGGGGCACTTCGTCATGTAGCACAGGTCGCACAGATAACACTGGTCGACGACGTTCCAGTAGGTCTTTTTGTCGACGCCGTGCACCTCACCGTCCTTTGTTCCGTCCACCAGGTCGAACAGTGTCGGAAACGAGCGGCACAGGCTCACGCAGCGCCTGCAGCCGTGGCAGATGTCGAACACGCGCTCCATCTCGGCCAGCGCCGCGCCTTCGTCGTAGAAAGCGGGGTTCTTCCAGTCGATGGGGTGGCGTGTCGGGGCCTCGAGGTTGCCTTCTCGATTGCTCATGGTGCTTCGGGTTGTGAATGAACAAGGGGCACGAAGCCCCTTGCTCGGTCAGCGTCAGGCGAGGTCAGTCGACCAGCGCGTCGAGCGCCTTCTGGTAGCGATTCGCGTGCGAACGCTCGGCCTTGGCCAGGGTCTCGAACCAGTCGGCGATTTCGTCGAAGCCTTCGCTGCGCGCCTGCTTGGCCATGCCCGGGTACATGTCGGTGTACTCGTGGGTTTCGCCGGCCACGGCCGCTTTCAGGTTCTGCCGGCTCGAGCCGATGGGCAGCCCGGTGGCGGGGTCGCCCGTGGCCTCCAGGAACTCCAGGTGGCCGTGCGCGTGGCCGGTCTCACCTTCGGCGGTGGAGCGGAACAACGCGGCAACGTCGTTCTGGCCTTCGATGTCGGCCTTGTTTGCGAAATACAGATAGCGCCGGTTGGCCTGCGATTCGCCGGCAAAGGCGTCTTTCAGGTTCTGCTCGGTCTTCGATCCTTTCAAGCCCATGTTCATCTCCTGTCGTTGAGAAAGTGGCTGCCCGGTTGCGGCAGGCGGCGTACCTTACTGCACCGCGCAGTGTCGTGCCAATTCAATCGAGCAATTCAAGAGATTGGCAAACTCAATGAGATAGATCAAGCCACGGCGGCGGCCGCGACTCCCATCGGTTGCACGAGCCCGAGCAGCTGCAGCCCCAGTTCGTGTAGCCGGCCTTTCGAGTCGGCGAGGTCATGTAGAACGTTGAGGTGGTTCATGGCCGGAATGTGCTCGCACACCGGCACCGATGCAGCGCCCCAGCGATCGCGGATCAATTGATTCTGGCGCAGGAACTCGTCGCTTTCGAGCGCGCCGACCGTTGCGTGCAGGACCCCCTTGGGCGCGGTGAAGTACGCCGGGCTTAAGCGCAGCGCTGACGCTTCGGTGAGCCGCAGGTCGTCTTTCAGGAACGGCGTGTGGCGCAGCGGCTCGAGGTCGAACATGCCCGAGATCGAAAGCGCCGACTTCACGAGGTGGGCGGGCAAGTCCGACGCAACATCACGCCACAGGCAGCTTAGCATCATCGCCGCCAAGTGCCCGCCCGCCGAATGGCCGGCGACGACGATCCGGTTCCGGTCGGCCCCATACGCCGCCGCGTTACGGTAAACCCAGGCCAGCGAGTTCACGAGCTGCAAAGCAATCCGCTCGATCGTGACACTCGGGCACAGCGCGTAGTTCGGCACCACGACCATCGCGCCGTCTTGAATGAAAGACGGCGCGACAAAGGAAACATCGCGCTTGTCGAGCGAGCGCCAGTAGCCGCCGTGGACGAACACCAGGATCGGCGCGTTCTCCAGGCGGGGAACGAACACATCGAGCGTTTCATTCGGGCCGCTGCCGTAGCGCAAGTCGATCTGGCACACCGACTTGTCGCGCGCCAGCGCCGACGCCCGCTCCCAGCGCGCAAAGATTTCAGGGTGTTCAGGAATCAGCGCCCGATTGTTGTATTGCCGGTCGAGCCAAGCGGGATCGAATGAAATCATCGGTGTCCTCGTCATGCCTGGAGTGGGGTTGGGGGCCGGCGCGATTGTCAACGATTCGCGCGCCGGCCCAAAGCCCGCCAACGGTGCCCATCCCGGGTTTGTTAGACTCCCAGCTCGCGTGGGGGGGTAGCTCAGCTGGGAGAGCGTCGCGTTCGCAATGCGAAGGTCGGGAGTTCGATCCTCCTCCTCTCCACCACCGAAATCAGAACGCCGCGCGGCCACTCGCTGCCCGGCGTTTGCCGATGGGATCGCCGGCCTGCATGGAGTTTCCGGGCAATCTGTTCGTCGTGGCCGCGCCCAGTGGGGCCGGCAAGTCCAGCCTCGTCAAGTCGCTGCTCGAGATCGACCACCATCTCGTGCTGTCGGTGTCGCACACGACACGCGCGCCGCGCGGCCAGGAGCAGCAAGGCCGCGAGTACCACTTCGTCGATGAGGCGACGTTTCGCGCCAAGATCGCGCATGACGACTTCTTCGAGTGGGCGCAGGTGCACGGCAATCTCTACGGCACGTCGCGCGCGGCGATCGAGGAAGACTTGCGGCGCGGCCAGGACGTGGTGCTGGAAATCGACTGGCAAGGCGCATTGCAGATCAAGAAGCTGTTCGCGCATGCGGTGCTGATCTTCGTGCTGCCGCCGAGCTGGGACGAGCTGCGCCAGCGCTTGACGCGCCGCGGCGAAGACCCGCCCGAGGTGATCGAGCGGCGCATGGCCAACGCGCGCGTCGAGGTGGCGCAGGCTCGGAGCTTCGACTTCGTTATAATCAACGCTCTGTTCGAGGCGGCCGTTTTCGACCTGAAAACGATTGTTCACTCGCAGCGGCTCAAGTACAGCGCTCTGCGCCGCAGCAAGCCCGCCGTGTTTGCTGCCCTCGATCTGGATTGACCTGTTCAGTCCGCCACACTGCCTCACCGCCGTCAACTCTGGAATTGCCAATGGCTCGCATCACCGTCGAAGACTGCCTTGTGAAGATTCCGAACCGTTTTCAGCTCGTGCTGGCAGCGACGTATCGGGCACGCATGCTGAGCCAGGGGCACGCACCGAAGATCGAATCGAAGAACAAGCCCGGCGTGACCGCGCTGCGCGAGATCGCGGCGGGTGAAATCGGCATCGAGATGCTGCGCAAGGTGCCGATCTAAGGACAGACACCAGGTCGAGGCGCCGGCGCGCGTCCTGCAAGGGCCACCGGCCTGGCCTCCAGGGCGTGCCCGGCGCGCGACAATTTCCGTTCGCGACAGGCAGTCACCGCCGATCCGCGCTAAATTCGCGGCATGAGCAGCCGCTCCACCGCCACCGTGCTGGAGCCGACCTTCCGGCCGGCCCGGCGCAGTCGTGCGCCTGCCGCGGCGCAAGGCGCCACCGACGCCGCGTCGGCATCGTTCGCCGCGCTGACGGCGAAGCTCGACTATTTGAGCGCAGCCGAGATCAAGCATGTTCGCGAAGCCTATCGCTTCGCCGACGAAGCCCACCTCGGCCAGTTCCGTGCCGGGGGCGAGCCGTACATCACGCATCCGATCGCCGTCGCGGGCCTGTGCGCCGACTGGAAGCTCGACGTACAGGCCATCATGGCCGCGCTGATGCACGACGCGATCGAAGACTGCGGCGTCAGCAAGTCAGAGTTGATCGAGCGCTTCGGCGCCCCCACCGCCGACCTGGTGGACGGTTTGACCAAGCTCGACAAGCTGCAGTTTTCGACGCAAGAGGAATCGCAGGCCGAGTCGTTCCGCAAGATGCTGCTGGCGATGGCGCGCGACGTTCGCGTGATCCTCATCAAGCTCGCCGACCGCATGCACAACATGCGCACGATCGACGCGATCGCGCCGGCCAAGCGAACCCGAATCGCCGCCGAAACGCTGGAAATTTACGCGCCGATCGCGCACCGCCTCGGCCTGAACCAGACCTACCGCGAGCTGCAAGAACTTTCATTCGAGCACCAGCACCCTTGGCGCTTCCAGGCGCTTTCCAAGGCGGTCCAGAAGGCTCGCGGCTACCGGCGTGATGTGTTCAACCGCATTCAGCAGGACGTGGAGCGCGCGTTTGCCCAAGCCAAGATGCCGGTCCAGGTCGCGGGGCGCGAGAAGACGCTCTATTCGATTTACCACAAGATGCGCGAGAAACACCTCACCTTCGCACAGGTGAGCGACATCTTCGGCTTTCGTGTCGTCGTCGGCTCGCTCTCGGAGTGCTACACGGCGATCGGCATCCTGCACCAGACCTACAAGCCGCTGCCCGGTCGCTTCAAGGATTACATCGCGATCCCGAAAGCGAATGGCTACCAGTCGCTGCACACCACGCTGGTGAGCCCGCTAGGCACGGCCGTGGAGTTTCAGGTACGCACCGAGCCGATGAACGCCGTGGCCGAAAAAGGCATCGCCGCGCACTGGATGTACAAGAGCCATGGCGGCAGCACGGCGCAGGCGCAGGAAGCGCAGCGCCTGGGCACGCTGTGGCTGAAATCGCTGATCGACATTCAAGACGAAACGCGCGACGCGAGCGAGTTCCTCGAGCACGTCAAGATCGACCTGTTCCCGGACGCGGTTTACGTGTTCACGCCGAAATCGAAGATCCTCGCGCTGCCGCGCGGAGCGACGCCGATCGACTTTGCCTACGCGATCCACTCCGATGTCGGAGACCGTTGCGTCGCAGCCAAGGTCAACGGCGAACCGGTCGCGCTGCGCACCGAGCTGCGCAGCGGCGATGTGGTCGAGGTGATCACTGCCGCCGGCGCCAGGCCGAACCCGGCGTGGCTCAACTTCGTTCGCACCGGGCGCGCCCGCTCCAAGATTCGCCATTTCCTGAAGAACATGGAGCAGGAGGAATCGCAGGAACTCGGCGAGCGGCTCCTCGCCCGCGCGCTGCTGGCCGAAGGCCTGCACCTTCCGGATTCCGGCGCGCAAGGCGCACCGATCTGGCAAGCCCTGGTGCGCTGGAGCGGCAACCGCAATCAGGCCGATTTGCTGGTGGACATCGGCCTGGGCCGAAAGATCGCGACGATTGTCGCCAAGCGCCTGGCGCGCCTGCTCGTCGAAAGCGGCACCAAGCCCGATGCGCTGACCTTGACGATGGGCCGCTACGGCGAAGACGAGTCGACACCTTCGCAAGGCCTGATCGTCATCGACGGCAGCAACGGCGCGCAGGTGCAATTGGCGACTTGCTGCCGGCCGATCCCGGGCGACGCGATCGTCGGCTATCTCGGCCGCGGAGAAGGCCTGCTGGTGCACACCGCGGAATGCAGCGTCGGCAAACGCTTGTTCGAGCGCGACCCGGAAAGTTGGATGGGCGTCGAATGGGCCGAACAACTTGCACGGTCGTTCGAGACCGGTGTGACCGTATTGCTGCGCAACGCCAAGGGTGGCCTCGCCCAGGTGGCGGCAGCGGTGAGCACGGCCGAGGCCGACATCACGCACATCGAGATGGGCAACGACACGGCGGCCACCACCGCCGAGTTGAACCTCGTGCTCAGCGTGCGCGACAGGCTTCAACTCGCCGACGTGATCCGCACCTTGAAGCGCTCGAGCGCCGTGTTGCGCGTCGCGCGCACCAAGCCATAGGCGAATGCGCGCTGGCGTGAATCAGGGCGCCGGGTAAGTCACAGCAATTACTTCGATGCGCTCCAGCCCGCGCGGCGTGATCACCTGAACCTCGTCGCCAACCCGCGCCTTCAGCAGCGCGCGCGCGACTGGCGACACCCAGCTCACTTCACCGGCCAGGTTGTCGGTTTCATCGACGCCCTTGATCGTGACCCGGCGCTCTTCGCCCTGTTCATTGACATAGCTCACTGTCGCGCCGAAGAACACCTGGTCCTTGCCGTGGTGCACGCTCGGGTCGGCGACTTCCGCGATGTCCAGTCGCTTCGTGAGAAAGCGAATCCGGCGGTCGATCTCGCGCAGCCGCTTCTTGCCGTAGAGATAGTCGCCATTTTCGGAACGGTCGCCGTTCTTCGCGGCCCACGAGACCACTTCCACGATCTTCGGGCGCTCGTCGTCGAGCAGCCCCAGCAATTCGGCGCGCAGGCGCGCATACCCTTGCGGGGTGAGGTAGTTGCGGGTGCCGCTCGGCAATGCGGGCGCAGCGACGTCATCTTCGTCATCGTCCTGCGCCGCTTCGCTCTCGCGCGTGAAGGCCTTGCTCATATTGGTGATTCTCACCCCAGCGCGATGCTTTTCACCAGCGCGAAGACACTGGTGCCCTCGGTCAACCCCAGTTCAGCCACGGCGTGCCGCGTCACGCGCGAGCGCAACCTGGCGCCGCCGATGTCGACCAGGATTTCGGCATGGGGTGTGGCCGGGTCGCTGACGATCTCGACCACGCTGCCGGAGAGCACATTGCGAATGCTCGAAGCTTCGGGCTTGCGCAAAGCGAGCGCCACGTCGCGCGCGCGGATCCGCACCCGCATCGCGCCACCGATCTCGGCGCTCGCCTGCGGCACGACGAGGCTTTGGCCCTGAAGGTCCAGGTGGGTCAGGCAGAATTCGGCGTCGTGGCGCACCACACGCGTCGTCAACAGCACGCCGGCTTCAAAGCGCCCTGTCACGTGTTGCAGGTCGGCGCGCTCCAGGATCTCCTGAATCGGCCCGGCGGCGATGACCTGCCCGCGCATCAGAATCAGCATCCGTGTCGCGAGGCGCGCGACTTCATCGATGTCGTGCGTGACGTAGAGCGCGGGAACGCCGAACATCGCCGGCAGACGTTCCAGGTACGGCAGGATTTCGGCCTTGCGTGCCGCATCGAGAGCCGACATCGGCTCGTCCAGCAACAGCAGGCGCGGGCGCGTCAGCAGCGCACGGCCGATGGCCACCCGCTGGCGCTCGCCGCCCGACAGCGACGCCGGCCGGCGCTGCAGGAGGCTTGCCAGATCGAGCGCCTGCACCACGTCGTCAAAGCCGATTCGCGTCGCGCCGATCACGTCGCAAGAGCGCTTGTCGGCGTAGCGCAAGTTGCCCAGAACCGACAGGTGCGGGAACAGGCGCGCGTCCTGAAACACGAAACCGACGCCACGCACGTGAGCAGGCAGAGCCTTCGCAGGCGCACCATCCAGCCAGACGTCATCGCCAAAGCGCAATCGCCCATCGACAGCGGGCTCGAGCCCGGCAATGCAGCGCAGCAACGTGCTCTTGCCCGAACCGCTGGGGCCGAACAAGGCCGTGATGCCGTCGATCACGCCTTCGTGCCGAACTCGAAGCTCGAACCCCGGATAGTCCAAACGCAGGTCGAGCGACAGCGAGGCCATCAGCCCACCTGCATCGGGTAGCGCCGGTTCATCGTGTAGACGAACAGCAGCACGACGAACGAAAACGCCAGCAATCCGGCAGCCAGCACATGCGCGCTGGCGTATTGCAGCGTTTCGACATGCTCGTAGATCGCGATGGAAATCACCTTCGTCTGCCCGGGGATGTTGCCCCCGACCATCAGCACGACGCCGAATTCGCCGATGGTGTGCGCGAAGGTCAGCACGACGGCGCTGAGGTACCCCCGAAAAGCCAACGGCGACGCGACGCTGAAGAACGCATCGAGGCGAGATGCACGCAGCGTCGCGGCCGCTTCGAGCGGGGCGCGGCCTACCGCTTCGAACGCGAGTTGCAGCGGTTGCACCATGAACGGCAACGAATAGAGCACCGAAGCGATCAACAGGCCTGCGAATGAGAACGCGAGCGTGGTGTCGGTGACCTGCACCCACCAGGCACCGAAACCCGAGTTCGGACTGAACAGCAGCAACAGGTAAAAGCCAAGCACGGTCGGCGGCAACACCAGAGGCAAGGCAGTGACCGCCTCGACCGCGACCTTGATGCGCGACCTGGTGGTCGCCAGCCACCACGCCAACGGCGAGCCAAGCAACAGCAGCACCAGCGTCGCCGTGGCGGCGAGCTTGAGTGTCAGCCACAGGGGCCCTGGATCGAGCGGCATGCTCGCCCTACTCCAGTGCGTAACCGAACGACTCGATCGCCTTGCGCACGTCGGGGGTCCTCAGCTCCGCCAGAAACGCGCGCGCGCCGACGTTGTTCTTGCCTCGCTGCAACAGGACCGCGTCTTGGCGAATCGGCGCGTGCAGACTCGCTGGAACGGGCCACGAACTCCCTCCCACCGCGCCGCCGGCTCCCGCCAGGGACGAGGCCGCGATCAACCCCAACTCGGCGTTGCCGCTGGCGACCATCGAAAACGCGTGCCCGATGTTTTGCGCGTACACGATTCTGGGTTGCAGGAGTTCCCAGACTTTCAACTCGCGCAACACCTCCCTGGCCGCCACACCATACGGTGCAAGCTCCGGATTGGCGATCGCCAGATGGCGGAATGTCGAGGCTTTCAGCGTCGCGGCGCCGTCGGCGCCGACCACCACGGGCGTTGCGCTCCACAGAACGAGCCGCCCGAGAGCGTAGGTGAAGTGTGACCCCGGCACGGCGTCGCCCTGCGCGACCAGGCGCTGCGGGGTCTGCGCGTCTGCGGACAAGAGAACGTGCAAGGGCGCGCCATTCTTGATTTGCGCGTACAGCTTGCCGGTGGAGCCGCTGACAAGCACCAGCCGATGGCTGGTTCGGCTCTCGAAACTGGGCTTGATCCTCTCCACCACCTCGGCGAAGTTCGTCGCCACAGCCACTCTCACCTCATCAGCCCGAGCCGTTAGCGCGCAGGCGACGGTGCAGACGAGCACGAGCCCCTTCCAACAAGACGAAACGCGCGGCACCGTGGGCATGATCGGCCTGGCCGCGTTCTCGCCGGGATGGCGCTGCCGCCTCAGGCAGCGGCCCGGCAAACCGCGATCCACTTCGCGGTCAACTTTTCCTGTACGCTGTTTTGCCGCAGGCGCGCGTTCAGCGCCGGCCAGTCGACGCGGTCGAGCTCCTGGTCCTGATTGAAGCAGGAGAACACGTATCGTGTTGAGCCATCGGGCATGGTGTGCGGTTGCAGGCACTGGGCGCAGATTTCCTTCATCATGCACTGCATCGGCGAGTTGATCGAGCCGACCGCGAAGTGGTTGGCCTTCAGGTGTTCGCGCAGCACACCGTGGCGGGCCTGCGCCACCGCGGCCATCATGCCGTCGGAGCCGATCACGATGATGCGGTCGACGGCTGGCATGGGAATCGCCGTGCGCCCCAGTTCGCCGTTCGCGTAAGCCACCATCGCTTGCACGATGTTGCCGACAAAACGCTTGTCACCACCGCGCGTGGGCTCGAAGCCCGGGCGTTCGTCGCAACACCAGACGATAGCGTCGGACGCGGCTTCGATCTCTTCGACCTTGTAGCGGTCGATCATCCTCTTGTAGCCGGCGAAATAGAGCACTTTCGAGCCCGCCGCACGAAACGCCGAGCCGATGGAGAAAAGCACCGCATTGCCCAAGCCTCCACCGACGAGCAGCACCGTCTCGTTGGCGGCGATGTGCGTCGGCGTTCCGGTTGGCCCCATCAGCACAACCGTCTCTCCCGGCCGAAGGTCGGCGCACAGGTCGGCCGAACCGCCCATCTCGAGCACGATGGTGGAGAGCAAGCCCTTGTCCTTGTCGGTGGCGGCGCCGGTCAGCGCCAGACCTTCCATCGTCAAGCGCGTCACGGGCGCAACGCGGTTCACCACCCGGCTTGTCGCCTCGAAATTCTGTAGCCGATAGAACTGCCCGGGCTGAAATCCGCGTGCCGCCGCCGGTGCCTTCACCACCACTTCAACGATGGTCGGCGTCAATCGCTGAACTGCGTGCACAGTGGCGCGCCAGTCGTGGTTGAGCTTGGCGATGAATGCGACGTCGGCCTCGCCTGACGCTGGCGACTTCTGGCGCAGCGCGGCGCTGACCACCGGCGACCCCTGCTTGGCCGAGCCCAGCGCCTTGACCACATTGCCGAAGTAGGACGGGTGCAGATCGCCGAAGAACGAGACGAAACGGCCGTCGGGCGATTTCGACATCAGCACATGCGCCTGCTTCGGCTTGCTGCTCGCTGCTTCCGGCTTGACACCGCGGCCGTCGGCGTCCACGGCGGAGAAATACTTTCCGTCGAGCTTGAAATGTTGGGCGTCTTCGCGCGCAAGCACGGTGTTCGGCGACGTGCCCGCGGCGATGAATATCGCGCGCGCCGGCAGCGTTACGCTCTCGCCCTCGCTCCACGTGCCATCGTCGGCACGCAACTGTTGTCGCAACACGAGCGCGCGCGCGGCGCCATGCTCGTCTACTTGCACGCCACTCGGACTCAGACACTCCGCAAACACGATGCCCTCTTGCAGCGCGAGTTCGACTTCTTCGTGGTTCAGCGTGTAGGCCGGGCTGTCGATCAGGCGCTTGCGATAAACGATGGTCGAGCCACCCCATTCGCGCAGCAGTTCCAGCATCCGGGGTGAGCGCCGTGCGGCCAGCGCCGCGGCTCGCTCAGCGCGCAGTGCGTTGGCGTGGCGGATGAACTCGTCCGCGACGCCTCGCTCTTCGATCGTCAAGCCGGCCGTGAACTCGGCCAGGCCGATCGCCTCGGCACGCGCCAGGAATTTCTCGACTTGCACCCCGTAATACGCCAGCGCCTCGGTGGCGGTGTCAATCGCCGTCAACCCGCCACCGATCACGACGATCGGCAGCCGCACCTGCAGGTTCGCGATTGACTCGCGCTTGGCGGCACCGGTGAGCTGCAAGGCCATCAAAAAATCACTCGCGGTGCGCACGCCGCGCGCCAAGCCGTTCGGAATGTCCAAGGTCGTCGGTTTGCCCGCGCCCATCGCCAGCGCGACATGGTCGAAGCCCAGCGCCCAGGCGTCCTCCAAAGTCACCGTGCCACCGAAGCGCACCCCGCCGAACAGGGCGAACTCGGCGCGGCGCTCGAGCAGCAGACGCACCACTTTCAGAAAGTTCTTGTCCCAGCGCACCGTGATGCCGTATTCGGCCACACCACCAAAGCCCGCGAGCGTGCGCTCGTCGAGGTCTTCCTGCAGATCGGCGTAACGCTCGATCGGCTCAAAGGCGGCGCGCGAACCGTCCGCTGCCACACCGCACACGTGCCCCGGCAGCGGCTCGATCTTCAGGCCGTCGATGCCCACGACGGCATGGCCGTCGTTCAGCAGGTTGTGCGCCAGTCCAAAGCCCGCCGGGCCCATGCCCGCCACCAGCACCCGGTAGCCGCTGCGCGGCGCCGGCAAGGAGCGGCGCAAGTTCAGCGGGTTCCAACGCGTCAGCAGCGAGTAGATCTCGAAGCCCCAGGGCAGTTCGAGCACGTCTTTCAGCGTTCGGGTCTCGGCCTGCGGAATGTTCACCGGTTCCTGCTTCTGATAGATGCACGCCTTCATGCAGTCATTGCAGATGCGGTGCCCGGTTGCCGCGACGAGCGGGTTGTCCACCGCAATGATCGCCAGCGCACCGACCACATGGCCGCTCACCTTGGCCATGTGAAACTCAGAAATCTTTTCTTCGAGCGGACAGCCGGCGAGCTTGACGCCGAACGCCGAGCGCTTGAAGGCGACGCTGCCGTCCGCCGCTGGCTTTTCCTTCAAGCCGGTCGAGCACGAATCCTTGCCCTGCTTGTGGCACCAGATGCAGTAGTTCGCCTGGTCGAGCGCGCCTGCCAGGTCGGTGCCCTGGTCGGTGAGCTTGAAGCCGTTGCGGCGGCGGATCTGCTCGGGCTTGATGGTGAACGTGGTGAACGGCTGCTCCGACCCCGGCCGCCCATCGTGGCGCTGGATCGCATGGTCCAGCAGGTTCATGGGGTCGGTCTTGGCCGGCACCTTGAACAGCAGACCCTTGTGATGCCGCTGGTGCCCCGTTTCGCTGTGCAGCGCCCATGCCGCGTAGCGAAGCGCGAGCGCAAGCTCGGTGGCGCAGGAGCCTTCATCGGCCTGCCAGCGCTGCACGCTGCATGCGAAAGCAAGCTCGAATGCTGCCAGATCGCCGGGCTGTGCGCCGATGCGCGCCGCAAGGTCGGCACCTAGGCTGTCGCCGTCGAACGCCTGCGCGTCGGCGGGTGTGAAGGCCTTGGCCGCGCTACGCTGCACGAACTGGCGCTTCACTTCGTAGAGTGGCGCGAGGCGCTGGTGCTGCTCGGCCAGGGCGCGAATCTGCGCGCGAATGCCGAACAGGCGGCCCAGGAAGTCGTCAACGTGCGGGGCCAGGTCGATCAGAAGTTGCGACTCCCCTTTGGCGTCAATGGAGGTGGGTTCGCGCCGGGCCGCTGCCAGTCGCGCGTGCAGCGCAGCGTCGGAAGCTTCGAGTTCGGCCAGGAACGCCGCATCGACCTTGAGCAGGCCCCGGCGCTCGTACAGATCGGTGAATTGAAGGTTGAATCCCAGGTTCAGCATGAAGCGAGGGCCACATTGAGTGCCAATTGAAAGAGGGTTAGCAGGTTCCCACCCGCTAACCCTCTACAGATTCTGGTGACGATTCTATTACAGCGACCGGGCGGATTCGCGGTGCGCGCCATGGGGCGGGCAGGAAGCTTGCGCCGTCCTTCAAGACCGCTCCAAGGGGTTCCACTCGGTTCCGCTTCGGGTTCAATCCCTAGAATTCACCCGTTTCGCTTCACAACCCGTGCTGGAGAACCCATGATCAAGTCATCGCTCGCAAGTGCAGCGCTGCTGGCTGCCGCTATCGCTACCCAAGGCAGCGCTCAGGCCCAAGCCACCGACACCCTGAAGAAGTTCAAGGACACCGGAACCGCGACGATGGGCGTGCGCGAATCGTCGGGGGCGTTGAGTTTCACGCTGGGCGACGGCAAGTACGTCGGCTTTCACGTCGAGGTCTGCCAGCGCGTGCTGGCCGACATTCAGAAGTCGCTGGGCCTGGCGAAGCTGGACGTGAAGTACCAGCCGGTCACGTCGCAGAACCGCATTCCCCTGGTGCAGAACGGCACCGTGGACATTGAATGCGGCTCGACGACGAACAACGCGACGCGCCAGAAAGACGTGGCGTTCGCTCCGACCACCTATGTGGAAGAGGTGCGCATCGCGGCGAAGGCCAATTCGGGCATCACGTCGATCGGCCAGCTCAACGGCCGCAAAGTCGCGACCACCACCGGCACCACCTCCGTGCAGCACCTGCGCAAACACGAGCGTGCGACGGGCGTCAACTTCGACGAAGTGTTCGGCAAGGACCACGCCGACAGCTTTCTGCTGCTCGAATCGGGCCGCGCCGATGCCTTCGTGATGGACGGGCAAATCCTCGCCGGGCTCATCTCCAAGTCGAAGGCGCCAGCCGACTACAGAATCGTCGGCGAAGTGCTGTCAGTCGAGCCCATCGCGATCATGTACCGCAAAGACGACGCCGGCTTCAAGAAGGCGGTGGACGACAGCGTGCGCGCGATGATGCGCTCGGGCGAAATTGCCAAGCTTTACGACAAGTGGTTCCTGCAAGCGATCCCACCCAGCAACACCAAGGTCGGCCTGCCCCTGTCGGAAGCCACCAAGGCCGCCTGGGCAGCGCCGAACGACAAGCCGATGGAAGACTACGCGAAGAAGTGAACCCGGCTGCGCGCTGCAGCGCGCAGCGAGCCTGAGGTAAGCCCCAGGTCCACCTGACCTGGGCGCGGCTTATGCTGCACTGTCGGCAGCGTGCCGACAGGAGGTGGCCTTGGGCAAGTGGGATTGGCAGATCTTCCTGCAAGACACTGGGGGCGGACAGACCTACCTGGAGTGGATGTTCAGCGCCTGGGGCTGGACGCTCTCGGTCGCGCTCTGCGCTCTGGTCGTGGCGCTGTCGGTCGGCTCGCTGATGGGCATTCTGCGCACCGTGCCGAACAAGTGGCTGGTGGCGCTGGGCACGTCCTGGACCGAGCTGTTCCGCAACATTCCGCTGCTGGTCCAGATCTTCCTCTGGTACCACGTCATCCCGTCGATCTTCCTCACGCTGCGCGGCGTGCCGAGCTTCGTGCTCGTCGTGTTCGCGCTGGGCTTTTTCACTTCCGCGCGGATTTCGGAGCAGGTGAAAGCCGGCATCCAGGCTCTGCCCAAGGGCCAGCGCTACGCCGGCCTGGCGATGGGATTGACGCTGCCGCAAACCTACCGCTACGTGCTGCTGCCGATGGCGTTTCGCATTGTCATTCCGCCGCTCACGAGCGAGTCGATGAACATCATCAAGAACTCGTCGGTCGCGTTCGCGGTCAGCATCGCCGAGCTGACGATGTTCGCGATGCAGGCGCAAGAGGAAACATCGCGCGGCATCGAGGTCTACCTTGCCGTGACGGGCCTGTACTTCGTGTCGGCCTTCGCGATCAACCGACTCGCGCTGTTCATCGAGCAACGCGTGCAGGTGCCCGGCATGATCGGTGCGAAGTGACGGGGCCGGCATGAACCTGAACCTCGATTTCGCCTTCCTCAACTGGGGTGTGATTTCCAGTTTCATCGCCAAGGGCTTCATCTTTTCGGTGCAGCTCACGCTCGTCGCGATGATCGGCGGCATCGCGCTGGGCACGGTGCTCGCGCTGATGCGGCTGTCGGGCATCAAGTGGCTGGTGCTGCCGGCGGCGTTCTACGTGAATACGCTGCGCTCGATTCCGCTCGTGATGGTGATTCTGTGGTTCTTCCTGCTGATCCCGCTGCTGATCGGCCGGCCAATGGGCGCCGAGCTGAGCGCCGTGATCACGTTCACCGTGTTCGAGGCGGCGTACTACTCCGAGATCATGCGCGCGGGCATTCAGAGCGTGCCCAAGGGCCAGGTCTACGCCGGCTATGCGGTGGGCATGACCTATGGGCAGTGCATGCAACTCGTGGTGCTGCCCCAGGCTTTCCGCAACATGCTGCCGGTGCTGCTGACGCAGACCATCATCCTGTTCCAGGACACGTCGCTCGTTTACGCCATCGGTGCCTACGACCTGCTGAAGGGATTCGAGGTCGCCGGCAAGAACTTCAACCGCCCGGTCGAGACCTACCTCGTCGCCACGGTTGTCTATTTCATCATCTGCTTCAGCCTGTCGATGCTCGTGCGCCGGCTGCAGCAGAAGATTCAGATCATTCGCTAGCGCAGTACTGAGCCCGGGGTGCAGACCATGATCGCCATCCAGAACGTCAGCAAGTGGTACGGCAGCTTTCAGGTGCTGACCGACTGCACCACCAAGATCGAGAAGGGTGAAGTCGTCGTCGTGTGCGGCCCGTCGGGCTCGGGCAAGAGCACGCTGATCAAGACGGTGAACGCGCTGGAGCCGATTCAGAAGGGCGACATCGTCGTCGACGGCATTTCGATCTCGGACGCCAAGACCAACCTGCCCAAGCTGCGCTCGCGCGTGGGCATGGTGTTCCAGCACTTCGAGCTGTTCCCGCACCTCACCGTGACGGAGAACCTCACGCTCGCGCAGATCAAGGTGCTGGGCCGCAATCAGGACGAGGCCAAGACGCGCGGCCTGAAGATGCTCGACCGCGTGGGCCTGATGGTGCAGAAGGACAAGTACCCCGGTCAGCTGTCCGGCGGCCAGCAGCAGCGCGTGGCGATCGCGCGCGCGCTGTCGATGGACCCGATCGTGATGCTGTTCGACGAACCTACCTCGGCGCTGGACCCTGAGATGGTGGGCGAAGTGCTCGACGTGATGGTGCTGCTGGCGAAGGAAGGCATGACGATGATGGTCGTGACCCACGAAATGGGCTTCGCCAAGCGCGTCAGCCACCGCGTGATCTTCATGGACGCGGGCAAAATCGTCGAGGACTGCAGACAACAAGAGTTCTTCGGCGACCCCGACGCGCGCTCGCCGCGGGCGAAGGAATTCTTGTCGAAGATCCTTCAACACTGAGCGCGTTGATGCGGCGCTGCAAGGAGAAACGGCCTGCATCGCTGCGGGCCGTTCGCATTTTTGGCTCCTCGACCTGGGCTCGAACCAGGGACCTACGGATTAACAGTCCGGCGCTCTACCGACTGAGCTATCGAGGAACAGCCTCGAATTATAGCCAGGGCCGCGAGCTTCAGAGATCGGCTTGCACCGACAGGCGCCAAGTGCGAGGGGCCAGAGGGAACAAGTACGCATGATTGAACTGGTAGGGCGACTCCTTCCAGGCGCGTGTGTCGGTCAGGTTGTCGACCCCAGCGCGCCACGTCCATCCGGTGGCGCCTACGCGCGTGTCCAAGCGCAGCGCGGCGTCGAACCGCGTGTAGCCAGGGATCGACGCGCTGTTGTCGGGCAGTACCTGCCGGCGCGACTCGCGCAGCGCGTTCGCTTGCACGCTCAAACCGGGGATGTCGGCGATCGTGTAGGCGACCTGTCCCTTCAGGGTAAGCGCGGGAACGTTGGTGGGTTGCCGGCCATTCAGCCCGGGCTGCTGGCTGGCCTCGCGCCGCGAGCGCAGCCACTGGCTCGAGCCGCGCAGCCCCCAAGCGCCAAAGCGCCCGCCGCCGCTGAGCTCGAGGCCGCGGTGCCGCACGTTACCGTCGAGGGTTCGGGTGCACGAGTCAGCAACGTTGATGTCGCACGCACCAAAGTCGGCGAACGCCGGCCGCAGAATGTCGAAACCGATGGCAGTCCACTCGAACCGTTCGGTTGCGCCCTTGATTCCGCCTTCGATCTGCCAGCTCTTCAATGCTGGAAGGGCTTGTGCGCGGTTGGAGTACTGCGGCAAATTGGGCACCACCTCGGATTCAACGCCCTGCCCCCAGCTGGCGTAGAGCATGTGCTGCATGTCCAGCTGCTGACTCAACGCCACGAATGGCACGATCACGCTCTGCGCGTAGTCGGTGGGCTGTGACGCATCGGTGCCCACGCTGCCGCGCTGAAGTCGGGTGTGGCGCAAGCCGAGCCACAACGCCGTCGCCTCGGTCAAGCGCAGCACATCGCGTACGTGCAGCTCGGTCGAGCGCTCGTCGCGATTCATGTTGGCGATCGGCGTGCCGCCGGAGGCCGGCGCCTGCGCCGTGCCGCCGACATTGCCGGTGCCGGCGAACGCGAACAGCTGCGGGCCGAAGCGAGCTCGGAAGACCGAGCGCAGCAGCCCAGCTTGCAACTGGTGGCGCAGCGATCCGGTCATGAGACTTCCAGCCACCGATACATCAAGGGCATCGGTGTCGCGGCGCTCGCCGTCGCTGCGGAACTCGTACAGGTCCAGCGTACCGTCGGGGCAATAGCGGTCCGGGTAGTAGGTGCCGGTGGGCACCGGATTCGGGTCGCTGCAACCAAAGGGAAAAGCGATCCGATCGTCGCTGCGCAGCCGCTGGATCGCTGCATGCACGGTCACCGACCAATCGGCATCGAGGCGCTGCGTGACGCGCAGCGATGCACTGTTGCCGTCGAGCACAACCGGCAAGCTCCACGCCTGGTTGTTGATGTTGATGCGCGGATCGATGCCGCGCGCATCGGGCACGGAGTTGCCCAACAGGCTGAAACCCGGCACGCTGGGTTGCGAGCGCCGGCTCGATTCGCCTTCCAGCTCGACGCGGGTCGCCGCGCTGGGCTTCCATTCGCCGGCCAGCGCCAGCGATGCGCTGCGACCCTGGGCCCCGAGAACGACGGGCTCGAGGCTCGCCGCGGCGGCGTTCAGGCGAACACCCAACGATTCGTTGTCGCCGAAGCGGCGGCTCAAGTCGACTGAAGCGTAGGCACTCGCCCGTTCGCGCCATTCCAGGCTTGCACTGCTCAGCGGCGCGTCGCTGGGCCGCTTCACGACATAGTTCACCAGCCCACCCGGAGCGCTCGTGCCGGCCTGCATGCCGCTGAGCCCCATCAGAACTTCGATGCGCGCCTTGTTGTCCAGCGCAATCGACGTTTCGGCGTTGATGGGCAAGCCATCGCGTCGGTAGTTGCGGCGGTTGTCGAGCACAAAGCCGCGCACGGTGAGGAAGTCCCAGTAGCCTTCGGCGTTGTACGCATCACCCAGTGCGGCCTCCAGCCCGAGCAGGCTGGACAACCGGTGTGCGCCACTGTCCTTGGCCTGATCCGCGCTGAGCACGCTGGCCTGCATCGGGATGCGCGCAAGCGGCAGCTCGCCCCAGCCCGCGACGCCAAGGTTCGTCGCCGCGCGGCCCGTCACGACGACGGGTGCGAGCTGCGTGGCATCGTTTTGCGCCGCGGCGTTCAATGACAAACTGCCGGCGAGCAGCGTGACGAGCGTCGCGCGCGGAAGGTTTGATTCGAGCAAAGCCATCGTGTCACTCACGGTTTCGATGGCAGGTCGGCTGGAATCGGAGGCTGCCGCAGAGCGCGGCGCACCGGAACAAGCTTCCCTGCGCGAGGATTACCTCAATCAGGTTCAAAGGGACTTTCTCAGTCGAGCGGTCGGTCAAACGGCCCAACACCCCTAGCGGATGCAGCGCACTCGGCGCCGCGAAGGAATTATGGCAGGGTCGGTGGGCTCACCCCCAACAGCTTGTGCAGCCGCGTGCTCGTCGTCGTGTACTGGAGTTGAATCGGCTGCTCGGGGAAAACGTAGCGCGCCGCGCCGAATGCGGCCAGCGCGGCCTCGTGAAAGCCGCAGAGGATCAGCTTCTTCTTACCGGGGTAGGTGTTGACGTCGCCCACTGCAAAGATGCCCTGAGTGCTGGTCTCGAACTTCTCGGTGTCCACCGCGATCTGCTTGCGTTCGAGCGCCAGGCCCCAATCGGCGATCGGGCCGAGCTTCGGGCTGACGCCCATGCGCACGAGCAGGATGTCGACGGCGACCCGGCGGGTCTCGCCATCCGGGCCGAGAACCGTGACGGCGCTCAGCCGCCCCGCCGTTTCTTCGACGGCCAGAGACCTGCCCGGCGAGGAACTGCACAGTGCCTCGTTCGCGCAGTTCGCTCAGACCCGCGATGCTCTTGGACGAGGCGTTGAAGCTGTCGCGCCGGTGAACCAGGGTGACTGGGGCGGCACCTCGCGGGCCGGTGGATGCACAGTGGATCGCTGCATCGAGCGCTTCGTCGCCCCCGCCGACGATCAGCAACTTCTTGCCGGCGCATTGCGCAAGCTCAGGCAATCGGTACAAGACCTGGGTCGAGTGGAACTTGTCCAGCCCTTCGACCTTCAACTGGCGCGGCTGAAACGAACCGACTCCGCCCGCAATGAAAACGGTCTTCGCGATGAAGCAGGTTCTGTTCGAGGTCTCGACATCGAACCGGCCATCGACGCGTGTGGCCACCCGCGTCACTTCTTGGTTCAGGTGCATCGGCACTTTGAACGGTTCAATCTGCCTGAGCAGGTTCGCCGTCAGCTCGCGGCCCGTGACCACTTGAATTCCCGGAATGTCGTAGATCGGCTTGTCGGCGTAGAGCTCGACGCACTGCCCGCCGGGCGCGGCAAGCGAGTCGACGATGTGCGCCCCGATTTCGAGTAGGCCGAGCTCGAAGGCCTGGAACAAACCAACCGGGCCGGCGCCGACGATGACGGCGTCGGTCTCGATCGGCGCGGCGCCTGGCGTTGACGTCATGCGCGCCGCACAGCCACTACTTGATCAGCTCTTTGAGCTTGCCGGTGCGGTCTTTCCATTCGTCGGCGTCCGGCAACGGCGTCTTGCGCTTCGTGATGCTCGGCCACTTCTTGGCAAGGTCCACGTTCAGCTTGATCATGTGCTGCTGGTCGCCGGGAACGTCTTCCTCGGGAACGATCGCGTTGACCGGGCATTCGGGAATGCACACCGCGCAGTCGATGCACTCGTCGGGGTCGATCGTCAGGAAATTCGGCCCTTCGCGAAAGCAATCGACCGGACAGACGTCAACACAGTCGGTGTACTTGCAGCGGATGCACGATTCGAGGACGACGTGGGTCATGGGAGAAAACCGTTGAGTTGAGGGAGCCAGTTGCAATTGCCGCAGCACCGTCGGAACGCGTGGGCTCGCGCCGAGGAAAAGGCGAGCGCGAATTCTAGGGCTTGGTGCGGGCCACTCGCCTGGCAGGGTTGGCCACAGCGTCGGCACCGCTCGACACGCTTGGGTTCACGGATGCGACCGGCACCGCGCCGGCACCGACGACGACGACACTCGGGCGCCCGCTGTGCAACAGGCTCGCCTGGCCCAGCTGAGCGAGCACATGGTCCGAGCGCAGCTCGTCGGGCCAACCGGCGCGCGAGACCACGCTGACCGCCGTGTTTTCCGGCCATCCGGCGGCGATAAGGCGACGCGCCAGGCCACCGAGCTGCCGCCCGGCCATGTAGAACACCTCCGTGTCCGCCGTCCGGCCCGCGTGCAATTGCTTTTCGAGCGTCATTGCCGTGCTCAGGCTGACGCTGCGCCCGCGGCCACGCCGCGTGAGCGGGCGCCGCGTCGCCGCAGCCGCGGCGAGCGCCGCAGTGACGCCGGGCACGACGTCGAACTCGATGCCTGCCGAGAGCAGCGCCTCGATTTCTTCTTCCAGCCGGCCGAAGATGCTCGGATCACCGCCTTTGAGGCGAACCACGAGGTCCGAGGCATCGGCGTGCTTGACCAGCAAGGCGTTGATCGCCGTTTGTCCCGTGCTGTGTGAGAAACCGCGTTTTCCCACATCGAACCATTGCGCGGCGGGTGCGAACTCGCGCAGCGCCGGGTCGGTGAGCGCGTCGAACAGCACGACCTGCGCCTTCGCGAGAAAGCGCGCCCCGCGCAGCGTGATCAAGTCGGCCGCGCCGGGGCCGGCGCCGATGAAGATGACTCTTCCCATGGCTCAATCAGCCCCTTGGATGTTCGCCCCCGGTCGCTTCGCGCCCGCCCCCCCGAGGGGGCGCGCAACCGTCTTGGGGCGGCCCGGCGACGGTTGCTCAAAGCGCGGATTTGACCAGAAGCGCGCCACTGGTGCGGTTGCTTGCCGGGTCGACGACGATCAGCGAGCCTCGCACACGGTTGTCTTCATAGGGCCGGATCGGCAGAGCCTGCTGCGTTTCGACGATCACATGGCCGATCTCGTTGACCGCCAGCCGGTCCGCGGCATGCGCCTCGAGCGAGTGGATGTCGAGCACGCTTTCGATCGCCGCGATGCGCGCCTGAACCCAACGATTGCCGTGGCGCACCCAGTACTTTCGGCCGACCACTGCCGGCTCGACGTCCAACCAGGCGAGCGTCGCCGCGAATCGAGTCGACTCGCGAGCGCCGCCCGGCGTTGCGATCCAGTCGCCGCGCGAAACGTCGAGTTGTCGGTCGAGCACGACTCCGGTCGACTGGCCTGCGCCGGCTTCATCGACTGCCTGCCCGGCCAGCCGCACCTCGGCCACCACGGCCGATGCGCCGCTCGGCAAGATCTGGACAGTGTCGCCGCGGCGAACCTCGCCACTGGCGATGCGCCCCCACAGCGTGCGCGGCTGGTGGCCCGTGCCCTCGCCTTCGCGTGCCACGTACTGGACCGGCATCGACAGCTCACCATCGTGCAGCTCCTGTGTCGCAGGCAGGGTCTCGAGCACCTGGAGCAGCGACGGCCCGTCGTACCATGCCGCTGCCAACGGCTGCGTGACGTTGTCGCCGCGCAGCGCCGACACCGGCACGACACCGGCGATGTCGATGTTCGCTTGCGCGGCGAATTTGAGCAGGGCCTCGCGAACCGCGTGGTAGGCGTCGCCGGGGCGATCGACCGCATCGAGCTTGTTCACCGCGAACACGATGTTCGGCACCCGCAGCAGCGCGGCGAGCAAGGCGTGGCGCCGGGTCTGCAGCAGCAGTCGCACGGGGCTTGCCCTCGTGTCGAGCTTGGTGATGTCCACCAGCACCACGGCGGCGTCGCTGCCGGCGGCGGCCGTGACCATGTTGCGCGTGTACTGTTCATGGCCGGGCGCGTCGGCGATGATGAACTTTCGTGCCTTGGTCGTGAAGTAGCGGAACGCCACGTCGATCGTGATGCCTTGCTCGCGTTCGGCTTCCAGACCATCGGTCAACAACGACAGGTCGAACGACGGTGCGCCTTCGAGCCGCAGGGCACCGATGGCCCTCTTCTCCAGCACATCGATCTGGTCGGCCAGGATCGCGCGGCTGTCGTAGAGCAGCCTGCCGATCAAGGTGCTCTTGCCGTCGTCGACCGAACCTGCCGTGAGAAAGCGCAGCGCGCGTTTGTGACGCGGCCCTGTGGGCACATGCAGCGCCACATGCCCCGGCGCATGGAGCGCCGCTGAAACGACAGCCGAGTTCATCAGAAGTAGCCCTCTTTCTTGCGCCGCTCCATCGAAGCCTCCGAGGTGCGGTCGTCCATGCGCGTAGCGCCGCGCTCGCTGACGGTGACTTGCAGCGTTTCGCCGACAACCTCGGCGGCGTTGCCCGCCAGGCTCGCCACCGGGCAAGTGCAGGTCATGTCGCCCACGGTTCGAAAGCGCACCTGTGCGGTTGCTATCGATTCACCGGGCAAGGCGGGCGTGACGTCGGTGAGCGGCACGAGCAGGCCCTTGCGCTGCATCACCTGTCGCGCGTGGGTGTAATACAGGCTCGGCAACGGAATCGATTCGCGCGCGATGTAGAGCCACACGTCGAGCTCCGTCCAGTTGCTGATCGGAAACGCGCGCATGTGCTCGCCGGGCTTGATGCGCGTGTTGAACAGCGTCCAGAGTTCCGGGCGCTGCTCCTTGGGTTGCCACTGCCCGAAGGCGTCTCGATGCGAAAAGATGCGCTCCTTGGCGCGCGCCTTTTCTTCGTCGCGCCGCGCACCGCCGATCAGCGCGTCGAAGCGGTGCGCCTCGATCGCTTCCAGCAACGCCACGCTCTGGTGGCCGTTGCGCGACTCTTGCGGGTGCGACAGACGCACCGTGCCGCGTCGGATCGAGTCTTCCAGATGCCCGACCACCAGCCGTTCGCCCGTCTCGGCGATACGCCGGTCGCGAAACTCGATAACTTCGGGAAAATTGTGGCCCGTGTCGACGTGAAGCAGCGGGAACGGCAGGCGGCCCTTGAATTCGCCCGCACCGGCGCCCCGACTCTTGAACGCCTTCTCGGCCAGATGCAGCACGACGCACGAATCCTTGCCAGCAGAGAACAACAGCGCCGGCCGCTCGAACGCGGCGGCCGTTTCGCGCAGGATGAAGATCGCCTCTTCCTCGAGCCAGTCGAGATGGCTGTGATCGATCGGCGGCAACAACTGTTCGATTCCTGCCGGTGCGTTCATGCCGCAACTCCTTCCGTCCGCGCTTGTGCGACGTGCAAGCCGCATTCCTTGGTGGCATCGGCCTCCCACCACCAGCGGCCCGAGCGAAACTCTTCGCCCACCGCGATGGCGCGCGTGCACGGCGCGCAGCCGATGCTGGGCATGAACTGGTCGTGCAAAGGGTTGTAGGGAACGTCGTGCGTGGCGATGTAGCGCCACACGTCGGCCCAGCTCCAGTCCGCGAGTGGGTTGATCTTGGTGCGACCCTGCGCGTGGTCTTCGCGGAAAGGCACGCTGTCGCGCGCGTTCGACTGTTCGCGCCTGAGCCCCGTGATCCACGCGCTGGCGCCGTCGAGCATCCGCGCCAGCGGTTCGAGCTTGCGCAGTGCGCAGCAGGCCTTGCGCAGCTCGATGCTGCGGTACATCGCGGACTCGCCGTGGCTGCGAACGAAGTGAAGAACAGATTCGCTCGGAGGCGCGAAGCGCTTCACGTCGACGCAATAGTGCTGCTCGATGCGCGGAATCAACTCCAAGGTCTCACTGTGGAGCTGGCCGGTATCGAGCGTTGAGATTGAAATGTTCAGGTGGTGGCGCGCGATCATGTCGGTGATCACCATGTCTTCGGCGCCCAGGCTCGTCGCCTGCACGATGCGCGAGCCATGCTCGAGTGCCGCGACCTGCAGGACCGTGATGGCGTGCGTGAGGCGCTGCGCGTAACCCGCGGTGACACGCGCGTAGAGGCCGATGGCGCTCATATCGATGCTCCCTCATTCACGAATTCGGGCTCGGCTTGCCGCGCCAGCGCGGCGGCGGCGCCGGGTGGTAATCCGAACAGGGGGCGACCTTGCTGCACGTCGCCCTGATAGTGGCCGCGAAAGAACCCCAGCGCGCGTTCCGCGACTTCAATCGACTGGTCGGCGCGCAGTACGGCTGCGTCGAACCCGGTGCGCTGCAGCAGCGGCAGCATGTCCGCGACGACTTCGCCCGTGGCGCGAATCTCGCTCTTGAAGCGATAGCGCGACCTCAGCAACCGCGCCTGGCTGTAGGCACGCCCGTCGGTCCACTTGGGAAAGTGCAGCGCGATCAGCGCCAAGCGGTCGAGGTCGGCAACGATGTCTTCGACATCCTGGTCGTTGGCGACCGCCACCCCCACCGCCAAGCCCTGCGGCCAGCGCGCGCGCACGGCGTGCCACTGGGGCAAGTCGAGCAGCAGGTTCGGGCGGGCATTGATGCTGACGGGAGGCCCGTCTTCGCCGTCGAGCGAGTGCCAGGGGTCGTGGCGAGACTGGATGAACTTCATGGTGAGGCAAACTCGATTCGGATCAAACGGCGTGCGCGGTCGCCGTGCTGCGGCGCACGGCATTGGCGGGGTCCTTGAACGGGACGATGCCGATGCGCCGCACCGTGTCGATGAAGCGTTCGCTGCCGCTGCGCTGGAGGCGATAGGTTTCGATCACGGCCTCGATCGCATCGGCCACTTCGTCGGCCGCGAACGAGGGGCCGATCACCTTGGCGGCCACCGATGCGCCGCTTTGCGTGGAGCCGTCGGAGCCTCCGAGCAGGACCTGGTACCACTCCATGCCGTCTTTGTCGACCCCGAGCACGCCGATGTGGCCGCTGTGGTGGTGGCCGCAGGAGTTGATGCAGCCGCTGATGTGCAGGTCGATGTCGCCGATGTCGTGAAGCTCGTCGAGGTCGGAGAAGCGCTCCGTGATGTCGGCGGCGATCGGGATCGAGCGCGCGTTGGCCAGCGCGCACAGGTCGCCGCCGGGGCAGGAGATCATGTCGGTGAGCAAACCGATGTTCGGGGATGCGAAGTTGGCTGCCTTCGCTTCCTGCCACAGTACCGGAAGGTCGGCCTCGCGAACCCAGGGCAGCAACAGATTCTGATCGTGCGTGACGCGCAGTTCGGCGTGGCTGAAGCGCTGCGCGATCGCGGCGGCCGCGTCCATCTGATCGGCGCTCACGTCGCCGGGCGGTTGACCCGGGCGCTTGATCGACAGCGTGACGGCGCGGTAGCCGGGCAGGCGATGTCCATGCACGTTGCGCGCGAGCCAGCGAACGTAGGCCGCGGGGGCGACGGCTTTCGGTACGGTCTGCCCAGGTGTCGACACTTCCAACACACCCTGCGGCACGACGAAACTGCGCGCCACCCGGTCAAGTTCGGCCTGTGGGATGAGATGCGTCGCGCCATCGATGTCATCGGTCAGGATGTGGTCGAACTCGGTGTTCACCGCGTCGAAAAACTTCTGACCCTCGGCCTTCACCAAGATCTTGATGCGCGCCTTGTACAGGTTGTCGCGACGCCCGTAGCGGTTGTAGACGCGAACGATCGCCTCGATGTAAACGAGGATCTGCTGCCACGGCAGGAAATCGCGGATCACGCTGCCGACCACCGGCGTGCGGCCCATGCCTCCGCCGACCAGCACTTTGAACCCGACTTCGCCCGCGTCGTTCTTCCGCAGTTGCAGGCCGATGTCGTGCCAGGCGATCGCGGCCCGGTCTTCCTTCGCGCCGGTGACCGCGATCTTGAACTTGCGCGGCAGGAATGCGAACTCTGGGTGCAGCGAGCTCCACTGGCGCAGGATTTCGCAGTACGGGCGTGGGTCCACCGTTTCGTCCGGCGCAATGCCGGCGAGTGCGTCGCTCGTGATGTTGCGAATGCAGTTGCCGCTGGTCTGGATGCCGTGCATGTCCACCGCGGCAAGCGCGTCCATCACTTCGGCGCTTCGCTCCAGAGGGATCCAGTTGAACTGGACGTTCTGGCGCGTCGTGAAGTGGCCGAACCCGCCGCGTTCTTGAGACGTACCGATGTCGACATGGTCGAACTTGCGCGCGATCTGAGCGAGCGCGCGAAGTTGCGCCGAGCTGATCTCCCCGTAGGGAACGGCAACCCGCAACATCGGCGCGTGGCGTTGTACGTACCAGCCGTTTTGCAGGCGCAGCGGGCGAAACTCTTCGTCGCTGAGGCTGCCGGCGAGGTGGCGTTCGAGCTGGTCTCGGTACTGGGCCGCGCGGCGGCGCACGAACGAACGGTCGAATTCGGTGTATTGGTACATGGTCAGTGGATCACTTTCAAACCGGCGGTCACGAGCGAGGCACAGAGCAGACCGCGCACCCAGCGTTCGGGCAGGGCCCGGGTCAACCGGGCGCCGAGCCAGATGCCGGGGATCGAGCCGAGCAGCAACGCGGCGAGCAGCTCCCACTCGACATGCCCAAGCGTGGCGTAGCCGATGCCGGCCACGAGCGCCAACGGCACGGCGTGTGCAATGTCGGTGCCGACGACGCGCTGCGCGGCCAAGCGCGGATACAGCAGCATGATGAGCGTCGCGCCGATGGCACCGGCGCCAATCGAGCTGACCGACACCAGAACGCCAAGCAGCGCGCCGCTGGCGACCGTCAGCGCCGGCTGGCGCGACGGCGTGATCCAGCGCTCCATTCGCAAGCCGACGGCGTGCCAGGACTTCTGGTAGGCCACGACCACCGCCGTCAGCAGCAACGCCACACCGAGCGAAAACGTCAGCAGACTCGCGCCACCCTTGATCGCACCTGCGCAGTGCATGATCGACAACGTTGCCACCGCCGCAGGCAGGCTGCCTGCCATCAACAAGGCGGCGATGCGCCAGCTGACATGGCCGGACTGGTGGTGCGACGCCGAACCTGCCGTCTTGGTGATCGCCGCGAACCACAAGTCGGTGCCGATCGCCACAGCAGGACTCAGCCTGTAAACGGAAAGCAGCAAAGGCGTCATCAATGAGCCGCCGCCGACACCGGTCAGACCCACGATGGCGCCGACGCCGAATCCGCTGATGACTGCCGTGAGGTCCATTCGAAAGCTGGGGTAGCCGGAAAGCAGACACGCCGCCGCAGGCCAGCAAAGTTGGGATCAGCGAACTCTATTGACGAGCCTTATGGTTTCCAACGACATTCTTCTTCTCTGTTCATTCGTTCCTAGAATATGAGATGGCTGCCGACACTCTAGAATTTCTCATGACAGGAGTTGTCGGTGATGGCCGCGTTGGGGCTCCATGGACCGGCCGGGCGCTGGGACTGCGCACGCGCTGGGGTGCGTGCTTGGTGGTCGCGGGCCTGCTGGTCGGCTGCGAAAGCCCTCCCAAGGCTCCGGAGCTGCCCGCAGCTCCCGTCGAAACCGTGCTCAAACCACCGGCAGTGGAGCCGATCAAGCCCCCTCCCCGGCCACCCAAGATCGGCTTGGCGCTGGGCGGCGGCGCGGCACGGGGCTTCGCGCACATCGGCGTGATCCAGGTGCTCGAAGAGAACGGAATCAAGCCCGATCTGATCGTCGGCACCTCGGCCGGCAGTCTGGTTGCCGCGCTCTACGCGGCCGGCAAGAACGGTACGGAGCTCGGCACCCTGGCCGACAAAATGGACGAATCGACCCTGACCGACTGGTCCTACCCCGGCCGCGGGGTGATCCGCGGCGCGGCGCTGGCCAAGTTCGTGCGCGACCATACCGCCAGCCGAACCATCGAACAGATGGGCATTCCGCTGGGAATCGTCGCGACCGATCTGGACAGCGGCCAGGCGATCCTGTTCGAAGTGGGCGACGCGGGGACCGCCGTGCGTGCGTCGAGCGCGGTTCCGGCCGTATTTCAGCCTGTCAGCATCGGCGGGCGCGAGTACGTCGACGGCGGACTCGTCGCTCCGGTGCCGGTACGCTTCGCGCGGCAGATGGGCGCCGAGGTCGTGATCGCAGTCGACATTTCATCCGCGCCGGAGGGCAACGCCACCGGCGACGCGATGCGGATGCTGCTTCAAACGTTTGCCATCATGGGCCGCAGCATCAACAACTTCGAACTGCGCGACGCCGACATCGTGGTTCGCCCGCATCTTCCCGGCGTCTCGAGCGCGGACTTCTCGTCGCGCAAACGCTCCATCCAGGCGGGCAGAGACGCCGCTCGGGCCCAGCTTGCCGAACTCGCGGCACGCATCGCCGCGAAGACTCGCTGAGAATTCGCTCCAATTGCGGCCCAGAAAATAAAACGGCCCGGTGAGACACCGAGCCGAAAGGTACCTTGAGGGTACCGAGGAGACAACCTTTCAGGGAACCGCAGGACTGGCCTGCGGTAGCTGTCAGATTGGAGAGCGCGACAAAAGTTCAAGCCCCGTTCGACAATTCAGCCGGCCGGGCGCAATCCGCGCCCAGACCAAGGATGAATTCAAGCGCCGCGCTTGACTTTACCCGCCGATTGCGCGGCCTTGGTGGCCGTCGCGGTGATCGCGTGGAAGTTGGCCTCAGCGACTTCGGTCGCTTGCTTGGTCGCCTTCTGAACGCCGTCAAAAGCGTTGTTCGCTGCGGCCACGGCCGAGCGCACGAAAGCGACGACGTTTTCGCTGCCCGCCGGTGCGTTCTTCGCGGCCGTGTCGATCAGGTTGACGAACTTCTTTTGCGCGTCGGCAACGCTGGCCTCGGTCACCTTGGTGACGTCGGCATTTGTCGCGGTAGCGATCTCGTAGATGTGCCGGCTGTAGGCCGACGCCTTTTCAGCGGCGGGCTGGAGCAGGCTGGCCTGAAGCGCCATCAGCTCTTGCGCGTCCTTCACCGACAGTGCGGCCTTCGCGGTGTCGGCGGCTTCGGTCAGCGCGGTTTTTGCGACCTGGAGGTTCAGTTCGACGAGTTTCTCAACGCCTTCGAACGCCTTGTTCGTCAGGCCGAAGAGAATTTCGATGTTGGCTTTTTGGGACGCGATGGCTTGTTCAGCGGTCATGATCATGAGTGGCTCCTGGCAGGTGGATGAATCTGGACTTGCTGCGATCGGCCGACAAATGGTGCGGCGCAGCATGACCTGAAGTATAGAGGCACCGAGCGGAAGATCAAGCGCTTTTTGCTGCAACGCAGCAGATTTGACTCAAGCCACTAAATTTCATCGCGCCCATGGCCTGTGCCATCGCTCTTGAGAGGTCAGCGGACGGGCAGTGGAACAATCGCCGCTTCGCCCCTGTGGCTGGACCCGCCCAACCCCGCCCTTCGCCCAAGGACCGTTTGTGACACTCACCCAAGAACAAGCCGCCATCGTGGATGCAGCCATCCTGTCGCGCCGCTCGATCCGTGCCTTCGCGCCCACACCGGTGGAGCGTTCGACGCTCGAGCAGATTCTCAGCGTTGCGTCGCGCGCCCCGTCGGGCACGAACACCCAGCCTTGGCGCGTTTACGTCTTGACGGGCGAAGCGAAGTCGGCTCTGTCACGCAAGATCCTTGCGGCCTTCGACGACCCGCAGCAGCGCGCCCTGCACACCGAGGAGTACGCCTACTACCCCACGCAGTGGAGTTCGCCCTTCATCGATCGGCGCCGCAAGGTGGGCTGGGACTTGTATGGGCTGCTCGGCATCGGCAAAGACGACAAGGCGCGCATGCATGCCCAGCACGCTCGCAACTACCAGTTCTTCGGCGCTCCCGTAGGCCTCATCTTCACGATCGACCGTATTCTGTGCCAGGGAAGTTGGCTCGACTACGGCATGTTCCTTCAAAGCATCATGGTCAGCGCCCGCGGCCATGGCCTGGACACCTGTCCGCAGGCCGCCTTCACGCCGTTCTTTCGGATCATCACCGAGCACCTGAACTTGCCCGCGAACGAACAAGTCGTGTGCGGCATGTCGCTGGGCTACGCCGACCCGAACGCGATCGAGAATCGTCTTGTGACGGAGCGCGCTTCGCTCGAATCGTTCGCGAAATTCGTCGACCACTGAGCCATCCGGCGCCGCGCGCCGTGGTGTCCATAGAATCGCCGTCCAACAAGAACGAGGCGCCTTGACATGATCCTGTTATCAAGCACCGCGCGCGTGGCGGTACGAGGCGTCGCTTCGGCTCTCGGATGCATGGCCTTCACCGGGGCTTGGGCGGCCGACGCGGCGGCGTCGGCATGGCCGTTTTCCGGGCCCACCGTCGGGTCGGTTCCGGTGGAGTTCCTGCTGTTCGCCTGCGTCCTGGCGGGCGTGGCCATGTTTCACCAACTCACCTTGCCCGTGGCGCTGACCGGGGCAGTGACGATCGCCGCGTACAAGATCATTGCCTCGCCCTTCAAGACGGGTGTGGGATTGCCGGGGTTCTTGAACCACCTGACGCATGAGTGGGTGATCCTGACCAACCTGCTGATGTTGTTGCTGGGCTTCGCGCTGCTGGCCAAGCATTTCGAGGATAGCCAGGTGCCCGCCGTCTTGCCGCGCTACTTGCCCGATGACTGGAAGGGCTGCTTCGTGCTGCTGCTGCTGGTGTTCGTGCTGTCGGGCTTTCTCGACAACATCGCAGCCGCGATGATCGGTGGCGCCATCGCGCACACGGTGTTTCGCGGCAAGGTGCACATCGGCTACCTCGCGGCCATCGTTGCAGCGTCGAACGCCGGCGGCGCCGGCAGCGTGGTGGGCGACACCACGACGACCATGATGTGGATTGCCGGCATCTCCCCGATCGAAGTGTTCGAGGCCTACATCGCCGCGACGGTCGCCGTGGTCGTGTTCGGCATTCCCGCGGCGCTGCAACAGCAGGCGTTCTCGCCAATTCAAAGCGACGCAACCCCCGGAGCCCAGGTCGACTGGCCGCGGGTTGCCGTCGTCGCGTTCATCCTGATTGCCGCCGTCGTTGTGAACGTCGTCGTGAACACGCGTTTCAACCATGCGTCGGACGCATTCCCGTTCCTCGGCGCCGCGGTCTGGGCTGCGTTGCTGCTGTCGACTGCTCTGCGCAAGCCGGATTGGTCGCTGCTGCCCAGCGCCTTCAAGGGCTCGGTGTTTCTGCTGTCGCTGGTGCTGTGCGCGTCGATGATGCCGGTCGAGCATCTTCCAGCCGCGTCTTGGCAGTCGGCACTGGGTTTGGGGTTCCTGTCCGCCGTGTTCGACAACATCCCGCTGACCGCGCTGGCGATCAACCAGGGCGGCTACGACTGGGGCTTCCTGGCCTACGCCGTGGGGTTCGGCGGCTCGATGATCTGGTTCGGCTCCTCGGCCGGTGTGGCGCTGGCCAACATGTATCCGCAGGCGCGATCGGTCGTGCAGTGGCTGCGCCACGGCTGGTACGTCGCCGTCGCCTACGTGATCGGATTCTTTGTGATGTTGGCGCTGATTGGCTTCAACCCCGGCAGCACACCGCGCACGGGTTCGGCGTCCGCGACGCCGCCGGCCGCGGTTGGGAAGTAGCAAACCGGGCGCGCTGGCCCGCGATGCTCAACCGGACAGCAGCGCTTCTTCAGGCAGGTCCAAGCGGATGAGCTCGGACGGCGAGTCGTCCTGGCCTGGAAGGTACTCGCCGACGCCCAGCACCTTCGGACTGCGGTACGAACCCAGCCAGGCGACCAGTTTCTGCGACGACAGTGGGCGGCTGAGCAGGTACCCCTGGATCTCGTCGCAGCCCAGCGCGCGCAGATAGTCGGCCTGGTGCAGCGTCTCCACGCCTTCGGCGATCACTTTGAGTTGCAGGCTGCGCCCCAGCGCGATGACGGCGGTTGCGATGGCCGAGTCTTCGTCGTCGTTGGTGACTTCTCGAACGAAGGAGCGATCGATCTTCAGCGTGTCGATGTTGAATCTCTTCAGGTAACTCAGCGACGAATGGCCAGTCCCGAAGTCGTCGATCGCCACCCTCACGCCGAGCTTGGCGATGTTGGCGAGCATGGCGCGGCTTGCGTCGTTGTCTTCCATCAACTGGCTCTCGGTCAGTTCGAGCTCGAATCGATGCGGCGCGATGCGTGACTGCGCCAGCGTTTCGGCGATCAACTGGAACAGATGCTGGTGGCGAAACTGGCGCGCCGAGAGATTTACGGCGAGGTTGAGCGGCGGCAGTCCCATCCTGTCCCAGGCGGCGAGGTCCGCGCAGGCGGTGCGGATGACCCACGCACCCACGGGCAGGATCAGCCCGGTTTCTTCGAGAATGCCGATGAACTGGTCGGGCGGAACCACGGCCATGCCGGGCCGGTTCCAGCGAATCAGCGCCTCGACGCCGGTGATCTTTCCGGTGCGCAGATCGGCCTTGGGTTGGTACAGCAGGCTGAATTCATTGCGGTCGAGGGCGTGTCGCAGGCTCGTTTCCAGCGACAGGCGGGCCTGAACCTCGGCGTTCATGTCGGCGTTGTAGAAGCTGAAGGTATTGCGCCCCAGGCCCTTGGAGCGGTACATCGCCATGTCGGTGTGGCGAATGAGGCCGTCCATGTCGGCATTGTCCAGCGGGTACAGGGAGATGCCGATGCTCGCCGAAATGACGATTTCTTCGCCCTCGACCTGGAACGGCACGAGCAGTTCCTCGAGGATTCGGCGGGCGATCGCTGCGGCGTCGTCCGGCCCTTCGATGCCCTCCACAACGATCGTGAACTCGTCGCCACCCAGGCGTGCGATCGTCACCGAATCGTCGGGCATGCCGCGCACGACCGAGTCGCCGCTGCGCAAGCAACGCGTCAACGCCTGCGCCACATGCTGGAGCAGCCGGTCGCCCATCTCGTGACCCAGGCTGTCGTTCACGACCTTGAAGCGGTCCAGGTCGAGGAACATCAAGCCCATCACGCTGCCGCTGCGCTGGGCACGCTTCATGGCTTCGCGCAGCCGATCGCGAAACAAGAGCCGATTGGGCAGGCCGGTGAGGCTGTCGTAGTTCGCGAGCAGCGCCAGCCGATCCTGCGACGCTTTGCGCTCGGCGATGTCGCGGATGAAGGCGATCAGTTGGCGCTGGCCATGGAGCTGCGACTCGCTGATCGTCACTTCCACCGGCAGGGTCGCTCCGTCGGCCCGGCGCGCCAACGTCTCGTGCAAGCCGGTGGGGATGGGTTCGTCGTGGCGCCAATCGACAAATGACGCCAGCCTGTCGTACAGGCGCTGACCGACAAGGTTCTCGCCAACGCCGCCGAACAACCGGCTTGCCGCGGGGTTGCACGACAGAATCGTGCCGTCGGGCAAGAACGTCATGATGCCGTCGACCGAGTTGTCGAACACGAAGCGCAGGCGCTGCTCGGTCTCCCGGTTCGAGGATTCGCGGGCCCGGGCCGGCCACGGCAGGCGCAGCGGACCGCCCAGGAACTTCCAAGCGGCGATCACGGATGCCAGCAGCAAGAGCGCGGGCAAGCCGATCTCGAAAAACCCCAGCGATGAAAAATCGGCATCCGGCACCCGTCAGTTTTCGGCCGTTGCTGCGCGAACTGGAGGCCCCATTTCCTGCGGCAGGCAATGACCCCAGGCCGCGAGCTGGCAACTTGTCACACTTGACGAACCCCAGTAACGTTGTCGATTCACCGCTGCTGCGCCGCTCCTGGTCTGCCAGGCGATGCAGACCACCACATGAAACTGAACAAGGTCCCACCGATGAAGCTGTACTTCCACCCCGCCTCCACGACCAGCCGACCGATCATGCTGTTTGCCGCGGAAAGCCGTATCCCGCTGGAGGAGAAGGTCGTCGACCTGTTCACCGGCGAGCACTACCAGCCGCCTTTCGAAGCGGTGAACCCGAACCACCTGGTGCCGGTGCTGGAAGACGGCGCATTCCGTCTCACCGAAAGCTCGGCGATCCTGAAATATCTGGCCGACAAGTCGAACTCAGCCCTCTACCCGAAAGACTTGCAGCAGCGCGCTCGGGTCAACGAACGAATGGACTGGATCAACACCCAGCTGTGCCGAGACTTCGCCTACGGATTCGTCTACCCGCAGATCTTCCCGTTCCACAAGCGCCGCAGCGATGAAGCGCACGCCGCCACGCTCGCCTGGGGCAAGGAGCGCACCCAGGGCTGGCTCAAGGTGCTGGACCAGCACATCCTCGGACCCGACAACGCTTACCTCTGCGGCGACGCGATCACGATTGCCGACTACTACGGCTCGTCATTCGTCGCGCTCGGCGAATTGCTGGGCAGCGACTACTCGGCGTACCCCAACGTCAAGCGCTGGCTCGGCCGGATGAAGCAGTTGCCGAGTTGGAAGCGCGTCAACGAGACCATCGACGGGTTCGGCGCGTCGCTCAAGGGCAATGCACTGCAAGCCGTGTGACGCCACGGTACCGGAGCCCGAAACCATGATCGAAAAACTGCACCACAACGCGTACCGCTGTCGCGATTCCGAGGAAACCCGCAAGTTCTACGAAGAGTTCATCGGCCTGCCGCTGGTGGGCACGCTCGAAATCAAGGAAACCAAGAGCGGGCGCAAGACGCAGACCTTGCACACCTTCTATCGGCTCGACGACGGTTCGCATCTCGCGTTCTTCGAGGCACCCGACATGCCGTTCGAGTTCAAGGCGCAGCACGACTATGACTTGCACATCGCACTCGAGGTGCGCGCCGAAGTCTTGCCGAAGATGTTGGCGAAGGGCCGGTCCGCGGGTGTGGAAACGCGTGGCGTCTCCGACCATCATTTCATCCATTCGATCTACTTTCGCGACCCCAACGGCTATGTGATCGAGCTGTGCGCCAAGCTGCCCGGTCACGACCGCGAAATGGACCCGGCGCTCAACGATGCCCGGGCCAAGCTCGACCGCTGGACGCAGGCCAAGTCCGCCGCGATGTCTACGCCGTGACGATGCTCGAACCCGCACAAGTCCTGGCCCGCTACCCGGCGCACCGCTGGACGCTCGGTTCCTTGCTCGCCAGCCGCGCCGCGAGCGCCGGCCAGCGCGAGTTTTTGGTGTTCGGCGAACGGAGCTGGACCTATTCGCAGACTTTGCTTGAAGTCGACCGCACTGTAGCGATGCTGCATGCGCGTGGCATCGGCACCGGGCAGCGTGTGGGCGTGATGTCGTTGAATCACCCGAGCACAGTCTTCGTTCTGTTTGCGTTGGCGCGCCTGGGCGCCGTGATGGTGCCGGTGAATCCGGAGTTTCGCGCCGAGGAGGCACGCTATGTGCTCAGCCACGCCGAAGTGAGCGGCGTGATCTGTTCGCCCGCGGCCCTGGAAACGGTGCGCGACGCGCTCGCACCGACGCGGCTGCGCCCTTGGCTGATGCTGAACGAGTTGCCGCAGGACGGTGCCGCTGCGTCACACGCCGAAGCCGCGGCGGCGGAGCTGTTCGACACTGCCGTGCAGCGCGCCAATGCAGATGTGCCCGCCGCGCCGGCGGCAGCCGGGCAAGCCGACGCGCCGTGCGTCTTCATCTACACCTCGGGGACGACCGGTTTCCCGAAGGGCGTCATGCACAGCCAGCGCAATGTCGTGCTCGCCGGCGAGGGTTTCGTGCAGCGCATGTACCTTCAGCCGGAAGAGCGCTTGATGTGCATCCTGCCGATGTTTCACATCAATGCGCTGTTCTATTCCCTGTCCGGTGCGCTCTGCGCCGGCGCCGCACTGATTCTGATTTCGCGCTTTTCGGCGTCACGCTTCTGGGCCGACGTGGCACGCTTTCGCGCGACCGAAGTGAATACGATGGCGGCCGTCTCCTCGATCCTGATGCGCCGCCCGCGCGACGAATTCGTTCCCGGCCACGCGTTGCGCAAAATCTATGGCGCACCGTTCACGGCCGAGATCTATCGGGTGTTCAATGAAGAATTCGGCGTGCCGAGCTTGATTGAAGGTTACGGCATGAGCGAAATACCGGGCGCGCTGAACAACCCGTTTCTCGGGCCGCACAAGATCGGCAGCATGGGTCAACCCAGCCGCCACCCGGACCCGAAGCTGCGCCTGGCCGAGCTGCGCGTGGTCGACGACGCAGGCAATGAGCTGCCCGACGGCCAGACCGGCGAACTGGTCGTGAAAACGCCGATGGTGATGCGCGGTTACTACCGCGACCCGCAGCAAACCGAAGCTGCGTTTCGCGACGGCTGGTTTCTCACCGGCGACCTTGCCTGGCGCGACAGCGACGGCTATTTCTGGTTCGTCGCGCGCAAGAAGGACATCATTCGCCGGCGCGGCGAAAACATCTCTGGCGCCGAGCTCGACCGGATCGTCGAACTGCATCCGGACGTCGTGCAAGCCGCCGCGATTCCCGTTCCCAATGAACTCGGTGACGACGAGATACTGGTCGCGGCCACACTCAAGCCCGGCGCCACGCTCACCGAGCAAGGCCTGGCCGATTGGGTGCGCGAACGGCTCGCGGCGGCCAAGGTGCCGCGCTACGTGGTCTTCGTCGACGCCCTGCCGCAAACGCCAACGCACCGCGTCGCCAAGTTCAAGATGCGCGCCGACACGACGCTGCAACTGCGTGCCATGGATCTGACGGCGGGTGGCGCTTCGGCGACGGCCACGGCAGCGCCAGCGGTGGCTGCGAAAGCCGCATGATCCACTGGCTGCGCGGTCCACAAGACGCGCTGCCCGACACGCGCGCGGCACTGCCGCCGGATTCGGCCGCGCCGGGGCTGCTCGCCGCGGGCGGCGACTTGACACTGCAACGCCTCGAAGAGGCTTACCGCAAAGGCGTGTTCCCCTGGTACAGCGAGGGGCAACCCGTGCTTTGGTGGTCGCCCGACCCGCGCATGGTGCTGCGGGTCGGCGACTTCAAGGTCTCGCGGTCCTTGCGCAAGACGCTCGCGCGCTTCATCCGAACGCCGGGCTGCGAGATCCGCGTCGACAGCGCTTTCGCGAGCGTCATTCAGGCCTGCGCCGGCGCGGTTCGAGAGGGCCAGGCCGGCACCTGGATCGTGCCCGCGATGGTGCAGGGCTACCGCGCATGGCATGAAGCCGGGCGTGTGCACAGCTTCGAGACCTGGATCGAAGGCCAGCTCGTCGGTGGCCTGTACGGCGTGAGTCTGGGCCGGATGTTCTTCGGCGAGTCGATGTTCTCGCACACCACCGATGCGTCAAAGATCGCGCTGGCCGCGCTGGTCTGCTTTTGCCGGGAAAACACCGTGGCAATGATCGACTGCCAGCAGCGCACCGGCCACCTGGTTTCGTTGGGCGCGCGGGAGATGACGCGCAGCGAATTCGAGCACGGCCTGAAGCAGGGAGTGAGCGGCTCCTCCATCGACGATTGGACTTATCATCCGCGCCTGTGGCGCCATCTGGCGGGCCCCTTCAAAGGTCAGGCTCGCATGCATCGCCCGGACGCCCAGGACATCGCCACGTGACGCATCCCAAAGAGCTTCCACTCGCGTCGTTGCAGTTTTATGCAACAGCGCCCTACCCGTGCAGCTACATCGCCGGGCGCATGGCACGCTCGCAAGTCGCCACACCGAGCCATGTGATCCACGCCGACGCCTACTCCGGCCTCGTCGCGAACGGTTTCCGCCGCAGCGGCATGTTCACCTACCGCCCGCACTGCGACGGCTGCCGCGCCTGCGTGCCGCTGCGCGTTCCCGTCCAGACCTTCAAGCCCACGCGCAGCCAGACACGCGCGCGGCGCGCCCATGCGTCGCTGAAGGCGCGGGTGCTGCGACTGTGTTTCGTGCCGGAGCATTACCAGCTCTACCTTCGCTACCAGGCGGGTCGCCACAGCGGCGGCGGCATGGACCACGACAGCGTCGACCAGTACACCCAGTTCCTGCTGCAAAGCCGGGTCAACTCGCGGCTCGTCGAATTTCGCGAACCGAGGGAAGACGGATTGGGCGCGTTGAAGATGGTGTCGATCCTGGACGTGTTGAACGACGGCCTGTCAGCGGTCTACACTTTCTACGAGCCGGTGGAGCGCGCCAGCTACGGCACCTTCAACGTGCTGTGGCAGATCGAGCAGACGCGCATGCTGAAACTGCCCTACCTGTATTTAGGCTACTGGATCGCCGGCAGCGCGAAGATGGCTTACAAGGCACAGTTCGGCCCGCACGAAATCTTGACCGACGGACACTGGCGCGCGCCGGGCTGAGGTTGGACCCAGCTGCGGGCCCAGCGGGTACGTCTCATTGCCCAGGCGTCGCCCCCGAGATCTTGACGATGCGCGCCCATTTGGCGATATCGTCCTGCAGGTAGCGCGCGAACTCGTCAACCCCCATGCGCATCGGCGTCGCGCCTTGCGCGCCCCAGGCGCGCTGAACTTCCACCTGGCCGACGATTCGCGCCACTTCCGAATTCAGGCGCGCGACGATCGGCGCCGGCGTGTTCTTCGGTGCCATCAAGCCAAGCCAGATCGTCGCCTCGAAGCCCGGCACACCGGCTTCCGCGATCGTCGGCACCTCGGGCAGCACCGCCGAGCGCGCCTTGCCGCTGGTTCCCAGCGCCTTGACCTTGCCGCTGCGAATATGTTCCACCATCGTCGGTATCGCGTCAAACATCATCTCCAACTGGCCGCCGAGCACGTCGGTCCGCGCGCCCGAGCTTCCCTTGTAGGGCACATGCACGATGTCGACTCCCGCCATCGCCTTGAACAGCTCGCCCGCCATGTGGTACGGCGTTCCGGGTCCGCTCGACGCATACGACATGCCGCCCGGTTTCGCCTTCGCCATCTTCAGCAGATCGCCCAGGTTCGCCGCCGCGAGGTCCGCCTTCGTCACGAGCACCAGGTCTGAGTAGTTGATCGGCGCGATCGGCTCGAAGTCCCGCAGCAACTGGAACGGCTTGTTCGGAATCAGCGACTCGTTGACGGTGTGCGTGTTCGACATCAACAGCAGCGTGTAGCCATCGGGCACGCTCTTGGCCACCGCGTCGGTGCCGATGATCGAGCCAGCGCCGGGCCGGTTGTCGACGACAAAACTCTGCCCCAGCACTTCCTGAAGGCGCTGCCCGATGAAGCGCGCGTAGATGTCGGCAGGCCCGCCGGCGGCGAACGGCACGATGATGCGCACCGGACGCGAGGGATAGTCTTGCGCGAGGCTCACCGAACCGGAGCCCAGCGCCAAACAGCACGCGAGCAATCCCCCCAGGCGAGGAGTGCAGATGAACCGCAGCATGTCAAGACAACCCATCTGAACCTCCACCAGCGTGCACGAAGAATCCGGCAGTATGCACCGCTGAGACTCTGACTTGGCTTCGGGGTACCGGCTCGGGCCAAGCACGGCAGGCCTGGAACTGGCGATGGGCCTTTGAGCAGCTTCCCTGTACTGATATTCGTTTGGCAATCGGTATTTACCCGACACTCAGGTACGGGGGGTTACCCTGATTTTCCGCGTCCCCGGGATTTGCAATCCCCGAAGCGGCAGCTAGCCTTGAAGCGCTTGGTTTGACACGCCGACAAACAGTGATCGGGGAGATCCAAAGACATGATGCATTCACTGACCCCCGCCGTCAGAGCGCACTTCAGCTGCTACCTGTGCGGCTCCACCAGCTATCGCAGCGTGTTCGACCGCAACGGCGCCGGGGCGATCCGGGCGACGAGCCTGTACCGCTGCTCGGGGTGCACGTTGACGTTTCGCGACCCGAAGGACTGGCGCGTCGCGCCTTCTTCTGTCGCGCGCGCCGCCTGAACGCTGCAGGAGTTCTGACCGGCCCCATGACCGCGCCTGAACGCGCGGTAGCCGAGCGTCAGTAGCGCAGCGAGTCCAGAAACTCCCTGCGTTGCGGCTCCGATTCGATCAACTCAGCGAGCTTTCGGTGCAGCTCGGCCACATTGCCCGAGTCGCTGGCCGCACGCTTGATCAACACCTTGGCCAAAGGGCCGACGTGATGTGCCAGCTGCTTCTCGGCGCGCGCCAGGGTCGCGGCATCGAACGCGAACTGAGTCTTGGGCTGCGAGCGCGCGCCGGGCACGGTGCGCAGCTCGACACCCTGCGATCCGCCCTGATGCGCGATCCGAGCCAGCCGCGCCTTGAAGGCTTCGCGCCCATGCGTATCGGTAATCTTGTCCGCAAGCGCGGCAAAGAACTCATCGACGCTGTGAACGTGGCTCGCCGTTGAGCGCATGACATGCCGGGCCATCGGCCCGATCAGTTCGCGCAGCGCCACCTCGATCGCGCCCCAGGTCGGCGCCGACAATTCGCGCATGACCGATGGGTCGAAGGCTCGAGCCGGGTCGACCACGGTTTGTTGTTGCCACGCGGCTCGGCTGGCGCCGCCCACGGTCTGGTTCGGTCCCTGCTGCGCGCCCCGCGGCGCCAAGGCGATCGTCGGGTCGGTCGACATCGAGTCGACCGCCTGCGCCAGCGCCTGAGAAAACTCGTTGGCCGATTGGAAGCGCAGGTCCGCGCTCTTCTGCAACGCGCGCTCGATCACCGCGTCCAGGATCGGTGGCACATCCATCACCAGGCGCGACGGTGCCATGGGTTCACCCTGCATCACGCGGTGCATCACCGCAGCCGGGGAGTCGGCGGCAAAGGGGCTGCGCCCGGTGAGCAATTCATAGAAGATCACGCCTGCCGCCCAGAGGTCGGTGCGGCCGTCCGCCGTGTCGCCCATCAGCTGCTCGGGCGCCATATGGGTGGGCGTTCCGAGCACGGTTCCCACCTGCGTCATCGACGAGCTCTGGATCCTGGCGATGCCGAAGTCCATCACCTTGACCTTCAGGCCTTTTAGCACCATCACATTGGCGGGCTTGATGTCTCGATGCACGACCCCGCACTCGTGCGAATAGGCCAGTGCCGCGAGCAACTGGCGCATCACTTCGAACGAATCGCTGAGTTCGAACCGGCCGCGTTCGCGCATCAGTTTGCGCAGCTCCGTGCCCTCGACGTACTCCATGACGATGTACGCGAACTGGCGGTCCTCGCCGTACTCGTGCACCCCCACGATTCCGGGGTGCTGAAGGCGCCCACCGGCCTGCGCTTCGCGCTTGAACCTGGCGATCGCCGATGCGCCGCCATCGGCCAGGTGCTCGGAAAGAATCGTCTTGATCGCGACCTTGCGTTCGATCACCGGGTCGAACGCCTCATACACCATGCCCATCGCGCCTTGGCCCAGGGGGCGGCGGATCTGATATTTTCCGATGTAAGGAGGGTGGCTCATGGCGTGCAGGCTCACTCGAGCCCAACAAGGCTGCGAGTAGCCCATATTTGGCCATGCCGCTCGCCTCGTCAATCCCTAGCATCCCGCAGATCCCGACACCCGCCGCGAATTGGGGGTCAAGGTGGCCGCGCCACAGTTCAATGTACGGGAACACGGCCTGTCGTGGGCCTGGTGGGCGGTGCAGGCTTCGAACCTGCGACCTCCTCGGTGTGAACGAGGCGCTCTACCCCTGAGCTAACCGCCCGGACCGGCGCATTTTGGAGGCGCCGGAAGGAGCGGGATTGTGCCACATGGGTCCGGCACCGGCCCTGGCTCAGGCGGTGCTCAACGCCCGGCGCCAGACCGTCTTACCGCCGCTGGCCTTGTCGATCTCGGCGAGCACCGCGCCGTGTGCGGCGAGCTCGTCGCCCTGGGCCTCGACGACCAGCAATTCGAGCTTGCGCAGATCGATTCGTTCGAAACCAGCCTCGGATTCGGAGGGCTCGCTCGAATCGATGACGAGCGACTTCTGGCCACGCGTCATGCGCAGGTAGACTTCGGCGAGCAGCCCGGCATCGAGCAGCGCGCCGTGCAGCGTGCGGCTCGTGTTGTCCACTTCCAGCCGCTTGCACAGTGCGTCGAGCGAGTTCGACTTGCCCGGGAACATCTCGCGCGCGAGCAACAGGCTGTCGGTGATGCGCGCGACATTCGTCTCGAAGCGCGGCTTGGCGATGCGTTCGAGTTCGCAGTCCAGAAAGCCGACGTCGAACTCGGCGTTGTGGATGATGATTTCGGCGCCGTCCACATATTCGAGCAGCTGATCGACCACAGCCACGAACAGCGGCTTGTCGGCCAGAAACTCGTCGCTGAGGCCATGCACCTTGAACGCGTCTTCGTGGCTCGCGCGCTGCGGGTTCAGGTAGAAGTGCAGGTTGCGCCCCGACAGGCGGCGATTAAGCATCTCCACGCAACCGATTTCGATGATGCGGTCGCCGCCCTGCGGGTTCAGGCCGGTCGTTTCGGTGTCCAGAAAGACTTGTCGCATCGTCATGCCTTGATTGGAGTCGGGCCGATCTGACGCGCCCCCCAGACCCAGAGGCCGAGTCCGCCGAGCACCATCGGAACACAGAGCCACTGGCCCATGCTCAAGTTCAGCGCCTGCAGGCCCAGAAAGCTGTCGGGCTCGCGATAGAACTCGGCGATGAAACGCAGGATCCCGTAGCCGACCAGGAACGCCCCCGACACCTGCCCCAATGCACGGGTCTTTCGCGCATAGACCCACAGCAGCACGAACAGCAGCAGGCCTTCGAGCGCGAATTGATAGAGCGGCGACGGGTGCCGCGCGATGTTCGTTCCTGATTGCGGAAACGCCATCGCCCACGGCAGGCTCGGGTCGGCCGCGCGCCCCCACAGCTCGCCATTGATGAAATTGCCGATCCGCCCCGATGCCAATCCGGTCGGTACGCAGGGGGCCACGAGGTCGGCCACCTCCAGGAACTTGCGGCCGCGCGCGCGCGCGAACCACGCCATTGCCGCCACGACCCCCAGCAAACCTCCGTGAAATGCCATGCCGCCTTTCCACACGGCGAAGATTTCGAGCGGATGCGCGGCGTAGTAACCCGGCTTGTAGAAGAGTACATAGCCGAGCCGGCCGCCGATCACGACGCCGAGTACGCCGAAGAACAGCAGGTCTTCCACGTCGCGGCGTGTCCAACCTGATGGCGCGAACTGCGGGTGCTTGACGCGCAGCGTCGCAAGCCAGATGAACAGACCGAACGCGACGAGGTAGGTCAGACCATACCAATGGATCGCCACCGGACCGAGCTGCAACGCGACCGGGCTGAATTGAGGATGGACCAGCATGCGCCGATGATAAGGGGCCTACCCATGAGCCCCGGCACTCGAAGCCCTGGGAACGCCCTGCCGCGCGCGCGGCGCGCGGCTGGCTATAGTGCAACCTTCATCGCCCACACGCTTCAGCTCACGAATCCGCCATGAACTACAACCGTCGCTCGAAGAACATCACCGAAGGCGTGGCCCGCGCCCCGAATCGTTCGATGTACTACGCCCTGGGTTACGAGGAGGGCGACTTCAAAAAGCCGATGATCGGCGTCGCCAACGGCCACTCGACCATCACGCCGTGCAACTCGGGCCTGCAAAAGCTCGCCGACGCAGCCGTGGCCGGCATCGAGGAAGCTGGCGGCAACGCGCAGATCTTCGGCACGCCCACCATCAGCGACGGCATGGCGATGGGCACCGAGGGCATGAAGTACAGCCTGGTGTCGCGCGAGGTGATCGCCGATTGCATCGAAACCTGCGTCGGCGGCCAGTGGCTGGACGGCGTGCTCGTCGTGGGCGGCTGCGACAAGAACATGCCCGGCGGCATGATGGGCATCCTGCGCGCCAATGTGCCCGCGATCTACGTCTACGGCGGCACCATTTTGCCGGGCCATTACAAGGGCCAGGACCTGAACATCGTCAGCATCTTCGAGGCCGTGGGCCAGTTCACCGCCGGCAAGTTGAGCGAGGAAGACTTCCGCCAGATCGAGCGCCGCGCCATCCCCGGCAGCGGCTCGTGCGGGGGCATGTACACCGCGAACACGATGAGTTCGTCGTTTGAGGCGCTGGGCATGAGCCTGCCAAGCTCGAGCACGATGGCCAACCCGCACACCGAGATCGTCGACACCGCTCGAACCGCGGCGCGCGTCCTGGTGGACGCCGTCAAGGCGGACCGCAAGCCGCGCGACATCGTGACGCGCAAGTCGATCGAGAACGCGGTGGCCGTGATCATGGCCACCGGCGGCTCCACCAACGCGGTGCTGCACTTCCTCGCGATCGCGCACGCCGCGCAGGTGCCGTGGACAATCGACGACTTCGAACGCATGCGGCGCAAGGTTCCGGTGCTGTGCGACCTCAAGCCCTCGGGCAAGTACCTCGCGGTCGATCTGCACAAGGCCGGCGGCATTCCGCAGGTCATGAAAGTCCTGCTCAAGGCCGGCCTGCTGCACGGCGATTGCATGACGATCACCGGCAAGACGATCGCGCAGACGCTGGCCGATGTTCCCGACGCGCCGCGCACCGATCAGGACGTGATTCGCGGGATCGACAAGCCGATGTACCGCGAGGGTCACCTGGCGATCCTGCGCGGCAACCTCGCCCCGGAAGGCGCGGTCGCGAAGATCACCGGCCTGAAGAACCCGAAGATCACCGGCCCAGCGCGCGTGTTCGACGACGAACAAAGCGCGATGGCCGCCATCATGGCGCGCCAAATCAAGGACGGCGACGTGATGGTGCTGCGCTACCTCGGCCCGAAGGGCGCACCTGGCATGCCCGAAATGCTCGCTCCCACCAGCGCCTTGATCGGCCAGGGCTTGGGCGAAACGGTGGGGCTGGTCACCGATGGGCGTTTTTCCGGCGGAACCTGGGGCATGGTGGTCGGCCATGTCGCGCCCGAAGCGTACGCCGGAGGCGCGATCGCGCTGGTCCACGAGGGCGACTCGATCACGATCGACGCGCACACCTTGACGCTGCAGCTCAACATTTCAGACGAGCAGCTGGCTCAGCGCCGTGCTGCGTGGAAGGCGCCGGCACCGCGCTATACGCGCGGCGTGCTGGCCAAGTTTGCTAGAAACGCGTCGAGCGCCAGCACGGGGGCGGTGCTGGACCTCGGCGAGTAGCGCCCGAGGCGCGCGTATGGCGAATCGAAAGTTGCCGCGTCAGGACTTCTTGCGCCGGGCCCGGGTGTTGATCCCCAGCGCGTCCATGTTCTTCTCGCGCCGCTCATCTTTCTTGCGATCCATGCGCTCCATCTCACGGCGCTTGGTCAAGCCTGAAGAATCCGACCAGGCCCACCACCCGATGGCAAAGACGAAGGGCAACGCAAACTTCCACAGATCCCCGGTCAAGTTCCAGGTCCACTCGGCGAACGGGCCGACGCCGAACAGGTTGAGCAAGATCAACAGCACTCCGACGGCGACGAACCACATTTCCAAACTCCCGCTTTTCAGCGACGCTCGCCCCTCGGGCGTCAACCTGCCGCTCTTACAATCCGTTGCCTCGAATGTACCTTCGCTGAAGCGAACCGATCACTCTCCCAGAAAGGAAACCATGAAGTTGTTCCATGCTTTGACGCTGCTGCTCGCGGCAACCGCCGGCACGGGCCCCGCCCTCGCCAACCCTGACTTGGCCAACAAGAAGAACTGCATGGCCTGCCATGCGGTCGACAAGAAGCTCGTAGGCCCGGCCTACAAGGAAGTCGCCGCGAAGTACGCCGGCCAAAAAGACGCCGTCGACAAGCTCGCGCAAAAGGTGATCAAGGGCGGCGCAGGCGTCTGGGGCCCGGTGCCGATGCCGCCGAACGCGGCAGTCAGCGAGGCCGAGGCGAAGCAGCTGGTGCAGTGGCTGTTGACGCTCAAGTAACGCGTCGCCCCTGCGCCCCATGCAGCTGACGCCCGAACACGAAGCCGTCAGGAGCACCCTCAAGCGTTTCATCGCGCAGGAGATCAATCCGCGCGTCGACTCTTGGGAGGCGGCGGAAATGTTCCCCGCCCACGAGGTGTTCGCTGGCCTCGGCAAGCTCGGCATGCTCGGGCTGACCAAGCCCACCGAGTTCGGCGGCGCGGGGCTCGACTACTCCTATTCCGTCGTGATGGCGGAAGCGCTGGGCGACGTCGCCTGCGGCGGCATTCCCATGGCCATCGGCGTGCAGACCGACATGGCCACTCCCGCGCTCGCGCGCTTCGGCTCCGACGCATTGCGCCGCGAGTTCCTCGCGCCCGCGATTCAAGGCGCGCAGGTCGCGTGCATCGGCGTGTCCGAGCCCGGCGCCGGCTCCGATGTGGCCGCCATCAAGACGACAGCGCGCAAGGCGGGTGGCGACTACGTCATCAACGGCGCGAAGATGTGGATCACGAACAGCCTGCAGGCCGACTGGATGTGTCTGCTCGCGAACACGTCGGAAGGTTCGGGTCACAAGAACAAGAGCCTGATCGTCGTGCCGATGAAGACGCCCGGCATCACGGTGGCGAAGAAGATTCGCAAGATCGGCATGATGTCCAGCGACACCGGGCTGATCCACTTCGACGACGTTCGCGTACCGCAGAGCAACCGCATCGGCGACGAAGGCTCGGGCTTCACATACCAGATGATGCAATTCCAGGAAGAGCGCCTGTGGGCCGCGGCGAATGCGATCCAGGGATTGCTGAATTGCGTGCAGGTGACGGCCGACTACGCCCGCGAGCGCCAGATCTTCGGCTCGCGCGTTCTCGACCACCAGACCGTGCATTTCAAGCTCGCGGAGCTGAAGACGGAAATCGAAGCGCTGCGCGGCCTGACCTACATGGCGACCGAACATTACATCGCTGGCCGCGACGTCACCGAATGGGCCTCGATGGCCAAGCTCAAGGCCGGGCGATTGCTGCGCACGGTGCCTGACGCGTGCATGCAGTACTGGGGCGGCATGGGCTACACCTGGGACAACCCGGTGTCGCGCCTGTACCGCGATGGGCGCCTGGCCTCCATCGGCGGCGGCGCCGACGAAGTGATGCTGGGCATCATCTGCAAGTTCATGCACACGCTGCCGGCGCGGCGCTGAGGCGTCGCGCACAGGGAGTCGAGGGGCTTTGCGGGTCAGTCCGGCTTCACGTAGTCGGACACCACCTTCCACTTGCCATCGGTGATCTGCGACAGCCGCGAGGCGTTGCTGCCCAGACGCTTGGTCGGTGAAAACGTCGCGGGGGCGCTGCCGAACATGTCGCTCGGCAATAACATCGTGTCCATCGCCTTGATGAACGACTCGGTGGTGAGGTTGTTGCCGGCCTTGGCGGCTGCGGTCGCGAAGGCGTCGATGATGCTGTAGCCGTAGACCGAGAACACCGTCGGGTCTTCATTGAACTTGGTCTTGTACTTGTTCGCCCAGAAGCTGATCTTCTGCGACGGGTCGTCGGTGTAGGGGTTTTGCACCGTCATCGTCGCGTACAGGCCGTCCATCGCCTTGCCGCCGAGCTTGTGGATCAGATCGGTGTAGCAGGCGCTCGAGCCGAAGAAAGTCGGGTTGAAGCCGGTCTTGCGCGCTTCACCGATCGTGCCGATCGTTTCGCGGATGATCGTTCCCATCACGACCAGATCGCACTCCGCGGCCTTCATGCGCGCCACCTGCGACGAGAAGTCGGTCGCGCCGCGTTTGTACGAGGTCTTCTCGACGAAGTCCATGTTCATCGTCTTCAGCGCCGCTTCCGCGCCGCGCACGACCTCTAAGCCGAACTCGTCGTCCTGGTAGATCGCGCAGACCTTTTTCGCGCCCTTGTCCTTCACGAGCTTAGGCAGCGAGCCGCGCATCTGGTCGTAATACGTCGCGGCGAACGAGTACTTGAGCTTGTGGAACGGTTCGTACATCTCGCGCGCCGCCGTCACCGGGAAGAAGTTGATCACGTTCTTCTCGAACTGCACCGGCATCGCCGCGTTGTTGTGCGCCGTTCCGATGTGGCCGGCCATGATGAAAATCTTGTCCTGGTTGACGAGCTTTTGCGCCGCGAGCACGGCCTTCTTCGGGTCGTACGCCGAGTCTTCGACGAGCAACTTGAGCTTGCGCCCGTTGATTCCGCCTTGCTCGTTGATCTCGTCGACCTTGAGCATCATGCCCAAGCGCGTTTGCTTGCCGAAACCGGCAATCGGGCCCGACAAGTCCTGGATCGAGCCGATCGTAATCTCGGCCTTGCTCACGCCTTGGGTCTGCGCCAACGCGCAAGGCGCCAGCAGCGCCAGACCGATGGCCAACACAGTGTTCGAACGTTTCATCTTCTCTCTCCTTCGAAGGTCACGGGGTGGAACGGAGTCAGCGGTACATCGCCTCGATATTCTCAGCATACTTCTTCTCGACAAACTTGCGCTTGAGCTTCATCGTCGGCGTGAGCTCGTCGTCTTCAGCGCCGAGTTGGGTTTCCAGCAGGTAGAACTTCTTGATCTGCTCGACGCGCGCGAACTTCTTGTTGATGCGTTCGATCTCGCCCCAGATCAGCTCGCGCACTTCCTTGGCACGCGTCAGGCTCGCATAGTTGCTGAACGGGATGTCGCGGTCCTGCGCGAATTTCTCCACGTTCTCCTGGTCGATCATCACGATCACGGTGAGGAAGGGGCGCTTGTCGCCCACCACCACCGCGTCGGTGATGTAGGGCGAGAACTTCAGGTCATTTTCGAATTCGCTCGGCGTCACGTTCTTGCCGCCCGCCGTGATGATGATGTCTTTCATCCGGTCGGTGATGCGGAAGTAGCCGTCGGCATCCACAGTACCCACGTCGCCGGTGTGCAGCCAGCCGTCGGCATCGATCGTCTCCGCCGTCTTCTCGGGCTGGTTCAGGTAGCCCATGAACACGTTCGGGCCGCGCACCAAAATCTCGCCGGTGGTCGGATCGAGCTTCACTTCGTTGTACGGGCAGGCCGGCCCCACCGTGCCAGGCTTGATGCGGCTGGCCGGCATGTAGGTCGAGGCACCGCACGACTCCGTCATGCCCCATACCTCGAGCATCGGCACGCCCAGCGCCAGATACCACCTCACCAGGTCGGGCGAGATCGGCGCGGCACCGGTGACAAGAAAGCGCGCGCGGTGAATCCCGATCAGCTTGCGCACGTTATTCAACGCGAGCCAGCGCGCGATCGTGAACTGCGCGCGCAAACCGGCGCTGACCGGCCGGCCGGCGAGCACGTGATCGACAATCTTCGCCCCGACGCCGATGCCCCAGGCGTAAATCGCCTGCTGGACCTTGCCCGAATCGCGCAGCGTGATCGCCACCGCCGAATAGAACTTCTCCCACACTCGCGGCACGGCGGTGAACACGGTGGGCGCGATCTCGCGAACGTTTTCGGGAACGGTTTCCGGGTTCTCGACGAAGTTCAGCACCGCGCCGGAGTAGACCGACGAATACTCGCCGCCGATGCGTTCGGCAATGTGGCACAGCGGCAGAAAGCACATGCGTTCGTCGCTCGAGTCCTGCACGACGATGCGGTTGAAGCCGCGCACGGTATAGACCAGACCCGCGTGGGAGTGCATCGCTCCTTTCGGCTTGCCGGTGGTTCCCGAGGTGTAGACGAGGATCGCCAAATCCTGCGGGCGGCACGCGGCGGCGCGTTCATCCAGTTGTCGCAGATGGGCCTTTGCATGGATGCGCCCCAGTTCGCGCAGAGCGGTCAGGTCGATTACCTGCGGGTCGGAGAAGTCGCGCAGGCCTTCCGGGTCGAACACGATGATCTTGCGCAGCAGCGGCAGCGAAGCGCGGACCTCGAGCACCTTGTCGAGCTGCTCGTCGTCTTCCACGAACAGGTAGCGCGTGCCCGAGTCTTCGCACAGATACTGCGCCTGCGACGCCGAGTCGGTGGGGTAGATGCCGTTGCACACCGCGCCGCAGCTCAGCACCGCCAGGTCAGCGAGCACCCATTCGATCACCGTGTTCGACAGGATCGACACGCACTGCCCCGGCTCCAGGCCCAGGCTCAACAAGCCGTCGCCAATCTCGCGCACCGCTTGCGCCGTTTGCGCCCAGGTCCACTCACGCCACAGGCCGAATTCCTTTTGCCGCATGAACACCTGGCCCGCGCGCCGCGCGGCGGCGTTCCAGAACAACGCCGTCATCGTGTCGCCGGGAACGATGACCGCGTCGTTCGGCTTCAGGTGGTCGAGATTCCAGAGGTTGCTCATCTGCCTGCCTCAGCGCCAGTTCTTCTTCTTTTTCCAGCGCCGCTCGCCGCGCGCACCGGTTTCCTTCATGCCGAGATAGAACTCCTTGATATCGTCTTTCTCGCGCAGCCGCTCACAGGTGTCTTCCATCACGATGCGGCCGTTCTCCAGCACGTAGCCGAAGTCGGCGACGTTCAGCGCCATGTTGGCGTTCTGCTCGACCAGCAGGATCGTCGTTCCGCGCTCGCGGTTGATGCGCACCACGATCTCGAAGATTTCGCGCGTCAACAGCGGCGACAGCCCCAGGCTCGGCTCGTCGAGCAGGATCATCTGCGGCGCGGCCATCAACGCGCGCGATATCGACAGCATCTGCTGCTGCCCGCCCGAGAGCAGACCGGCGTCTTGCGTCGCGCGCTCTTTCAGAATCGGGAAATAGCGGTAAACCGATTCGAGGTCGCGCGCGACGCCGTCGCGATCGTGCCGCGTGTACGCGCCCATCATCAGGTTGTCGTGCACCGACAGCAACGGAAATACCTCGCGCCCTTCAGGCACATGGCTCAAGCCGCGCTGCACGATCAGCGACGGGTCGCGCGCCGTGATGTCTTCGCCCCTGAACTCGATGCTGCCCTTGCGCGGGTCGATGATGCCGGAGATCGTCTTGAGAATCGTCGACTTGCCAGCACCATTGGAACCGAGGACCGTGGCGATGCGCGCCGGCTCGACTTGCAGGCTCACCCCACGGATCGCGCGGATCGGGCCATAGGCGCTTTCCACGTTCATCAGGCGCAGCACGGGCGCTGCGCCAGTGTGCGCTGCGTTGACGACAGCGCTCGCTGCACTCATGCCGCCACCCTTCGCAACGCCGCCAGGTCGTCGCTCTTGCCGAGATAGGCCTCCACAACTCCTGGATGCGCCTGCACCTCTTGCGGCGTTCCCATCGCCAGCACCTCGCCCTGGTTCATCGCGAGCACCCGGTCCGAGACGCGCGAGACAAGCGTCATGTCGTGTTCGACCATCAGCACCGTGATACCAAGCTCGTGGCGGATGTCGTCGATCCAGAACGCCATGTCGTCGGTTTCCTCGACGTTCAAGCCCGACGACGGCTCGTCGAGCAGCAACAGTTTCGGCTCGGTGCACAGCGCCCGCGCCAGCTCGACGACCTTGCGAACACCGTAAGGCAGGCCGGCAACGAGCGAGTCGCGGTGGTGCTGCAAGTCGAGCAGCTCGATCACCTGCTCCACCTTCGCGCGCGCCGCCACTTCGGCGCGGCGCGCCTTGCCGGTGAAGAACAAGTCGCTCCAGAGGTTCGACCCGCGGTGCGTGTGCCGCCCGATCAGCAGGTTTTGCAGCACTGTCGCGTGTTCGAACAATTCGATGTTCTGGAAGGTGCGCGCGATGCCCATCTTCGCGATTTCGTGCGGCGCAACACCGCGCAGCGACCAGCCTTCGAACTCGATTTCACCGGAAGTCGGGAAGTAGATGCGGCTGATCAGGTTGAACACCGTCGTCTTGCCGGCGCCGTTGGGCCCGATCAGCGTGAACACTTCGCCGCGCCGCACGTCGAAACTCACGTCGTTGACGGCAAGCACGCCACCGAAGCGAACGCTCAGGTGACGTGCAGAAAGAAGGAACTCGCCGCTCATCGCAGCCGCTCCGATTTCTGGAAGCTCTTCTGCCGCTTGAACATGCCCTTGCGATAGAACGGGAACACCTGGAACCAGGTGCGCACTTTCAGCCAGCGGCCGTACAGGCCCATCGGCTCGAACAGCACGAAGGCGATCAGCACGGCACCGTACACCAGGCCTTGCAGACCCGGCGCCTGGCCGATCGCCGCCGGCAAGTAGTCCTTGCCCAGCGCGATCACCTGCGGCATCGTGATCAGGAAAATCGCGCCGAGAAACGCGCCGTGCACCGAGCCAAGCCCGCCGATCACGACCATCAGGAGCAGGTCGATCGACTGCACGATGTTGAACTGATCCGGCGAAATGAAGCGCAGTTTGTGCGCGTACAGCGCGCCGCCGATTCCCGCGAGCGCGGCCGACAGCGCGAACGACGTCGTCTTGTAGCGCGCCAGGTGGATGCCCATGCTCTGCGCCGAGATTTCCGAATCGCGGATCGCGACGAACGCCCGGCCCGTGGGCGAGCGCAGCAGGTTCAGGATCGCCAGCGTCGCGAGCACCGTGACCACCAGGCACAGGCCGTAGAACGATTCGGCCGACTCCAACTTCCAGCCCAGCAGCTCGGGCGCCTTGAGGTGGATGCCGGCGTTGCCCCCGGTCACCGACTCCCAGCGCGCGAACACCTCCTCGACGATGAAGCCGAACGCGAGCGTCGCAATGCCCAGATAGATGCCCTTCACGCGCAGCGCCGGCAGGCCCACCACCATGCCCACCGCGGCCGACAGCAAACCCGCGACGAGCAAAGCAACCGGAAACGGCACGCCGACATGCGTGAGCGCGGCCTGCGTGTACGCGCCGACGCCCAGAAACGCGGCGTGCCCCAGTGAGAACAGCCCGGTGAACCCGGCGAGCAGCATCAACCCCAGACCGACGATCGAGTAGATCAGCACGAACGTGAGTTGCGCGAGCCAGTACTCGGTCACGATCCACGGCGCGGCGGCCATCAGCAGCATCAGCGCGCTGTACCAGAACACATGCCCGCCGTGTTTGGCCAGGCGAATGTCCTGCTCGTAAGCGGTCTTGAAGATGAAGCGCATGGCGGTGTCTCAAACCTTCTTGCGCAACTTCTCGCCGAACAGGCCATTGGGCTTGACCATCAGCATCACGAGAACAACCACGTAGGCGGCAATGTCCTTGAAGCCCTCGGGCAAGAAGAACCCCGACAGCGCCTCGACGACGCCGATCACCAGCCCCCCGACGATCGCCCCCGGCAAGCTGCCGAAGCCGCCCACGACGGCGGCGGGAAACGCCTTCAGGCCGATGAAGCCCATGTTCGCGTGCACGAACGTGATCGGCGCGAGCAGCAGCCCGGCCACTGCAGCGACCATCGCGGCCAACCCCCACACCAGGCCATTCAGGCGCTTCACCGGGATGCCCATGTAGTACGCGGCAAGCTGGTTCTGCGACGCCGCCTGCATCGCCACGCCGAGCTTGCTGTACTTGAACATCGCGTACAGCAAGGCGCTGAGCACCGCGGTCGCCGCGATCACGACCATCTGCTCGACGTTGAGCACGAGCGTTCCCAACTTCCACACCTGGTCCTTGTACGGTACCGGCAGCGTGTGCGTTTCGGTGCCGATGTTCGGGATCATCGTGATCAGGCCGCGCGCGACGTAGCCGATGCCGATCGTCAGCATCACGATCGAGAACGCCGGCTGGCCGAGGATCGGGTTGATCACGGCGCGTTCGAGCAGCACGCCGAACGCGCCCATCGCGACGACTGCGCAGAGAATCGCGAGCCAGAACGGAAAGCCCAGCAGCGTCATCGCCGCCAGGCCGCCGAAGGCGCCGAGCATCATCAGCTCGCCCTGGGCGAAGCTGACCGTCTCGGTGGCCTTGTAGATCAGCACGAAGCCGAGCGCGATCAGCCCATAGATGCAGCCTTGCGCGATGCCTCCGATGATGATCTGCAAGACCTGCAAGAACTTGCCCCCGTGTTGTCGTAAACGAGATTGTGGTCTGCGGCGCATCCGCGCTACCCTGTGGAAACCCCTCAGTGATGGATCGCCATGAAACTCCTTCCGGTCTTGCTCTTGAGCCTGACGATGCACGCGGCCAGCGCCCAGACCTGGCCGCAACAGCCCGTTCGCGTGCTCGTTCCTGCGCCGGCCGGGAGCTCGCTCGACATCATCGTGCGCACACTCGGCGAAAGGCTGAAAGACCGGTGGAAACAGCCGCTCGTCGTCGAGAACAAGGCCGGCGCGGGCGGCATGCTCGGCATGGACGCGGTTGCGAAGGCGGCGCCCGACGGCTACACGATCGGCATCGGGTTCAACGGCCCGGTCGCGTTTGCACCGTACCTGTACAAGAAGATGCCTTACGACCCGGCCAAACATCTGGTGCCGATCGTGCTGACGACGTCGCAGCCGAACGTGCTTGCCGTCAACGCGTCGGTTCCGGCGAAAACGGTGGGCGAATTCGTCGCGTGGGCTCGGCAGCAGGGCAGCAAGGTGTCGTACGGGTCGCTCGGCAATGGCAGCTCATCGCACCTGACGATGGAACTGCTGAAGAGCGCAGCCGCATTCGACGCGGTGCACGTGCCCTACGCTGGTTCGCCGCCGGCCGGGCAGTCGCTTGCCTCGGGCGACACGCAGGCGTTGTTCAGCGTCGCGCCTGCGTTGCTGCCGCTCGTCCAGGGCGGGCGCATCAGGCTGCTCGCGATCACGAGCGCGAAGCGATTGGAGGCGATGAGCGAGTTGCCGACGCTTGCCGAATCGGGTTACCTCGGCTTCGAGGCACTTGCGTGGAACGGGCTGTTCGCGCCGGCGGGCACGGCGGGCGACGTGCTGGAACGCATCAACGCCGACGTGAATGCCGTGTTGAACGAGCCCGCGGTGCGCGAAGCGTTCGCGAAACAGGGCTTGTTGATCGGCGGCGGCTCGGCGGCAGAGTTCAAGGCTTTCATCGACCTCGAGGCGCGCAAGTGGGGCGCGATCATCGAGAAGGTCCGGATCAAGCTCGACTGATCAATTCGCACGAGGGAAAGCGCCATGGCCGATCTCATTATCGACAGACGAGACCCGGTGTGGACCATCAGCCTGAACCGCGCGGAAGTTCGCAACGCGGTCGACGGCCCGACAGCGCGCGCCCTCGCGGACGCGTTCCGCGAATTCGACGCGCACGACGCAGCGTTCGTCGCGGTCTTCACCGGGGTGGGCAGCGACTTCTGCGCCGGCGCGGACCTGCGCACTGTCGCACTCGGGCAGACGGGCAGGCTCGGCAAGGCAGCGGGCCTCACGCTGAACGACGACATGCAAGCCGATGGCCCGATGGGGCCGACGCGGCTGCGCCTGCGCAAGCCCGTGATCGCGGCGATCGAAGGGCATGCCGTGGCCGGCGGCTTGGAACTCGCGTTGTGGTGCGATTTGCGTGTCGCGAGCGACACGGCCGTCTTCGGCGTGTACTGCCGGCGCTTCGGCGTGCCTCTCATCGACGGCGGCACGGTGCGCTTGCCGCGCTTGATCGGCGAGAGTCGGGCGCTCGACATGATCTTGACAGGCCGCGCCGTGAAGGCCGACGAAGCGCTCGGTTTCGGTCTGGCGAATCGGGTTGTCCCGGCCGGCCAGGCGTTCGCCGCAGCGCTCGAGTGGGCGCAGTTGATTGCGAGCCATCCACAGGAGTGCGTGCGCAACGACCGGGCGAGCGTGATGCGCCAGCATGGCCTGGCATTGCAAGACGCGCTCGCCGAGGAGTTCGAGTTCGGCAAGGCCACACTCGCGAGCGGCGAATCGCAACGCGGGGCGGCCCGTTTTGTCGCCGGTGCCGGGCGTCACGGCAGCACAGGAACCTGACGCCGCTCGGCCGCCCCTCGCTCTCCCACTCGCCTCGGGCCATCGCCTGGGACGGGCGGCTGCTCGACATGTCCGAAAACGGCGAGTCTCGGCGCGCAAGCCGCCCATAATCGACTCCATGCCCATCGACGCCGACAGCGCCTACCAAGCCCTCACCGCCCGCGACGCCCGCTTTGACGGGCGCTGGTTTGTCGGCGTCACGTCGACGCGCGTCTACTGCCGGCCGATCTGTCGCGTGCGCACACCGAAGCGCGAGAACTGCCGCTTCTTCGACACGCCGGCGCAGGCCGAAGCGGCCGCGTTTCGGCCGTGCATGAAATGCCGGCCCGAGATCGCGCCGGGCGCAGGGCTGCCGTGGAGCGTGATGGACGCGTCGCGAACGCTCGCGCGCCAGGCGGCGCAGCGGCTCGATCATTTCGCCGGCACGGGCGATGCGCCGAATATCGCCGACCTCGCGGCGGCGCTCGGCGTCAGCGAACGCCACTTGCGCCGCATCTTCCTCGCCGAACATGGCGTCACGCCGCTTCAGTACGTGCAGACACGCCGGCTCCTGCTCGCGAAGCAGCTGCTGACCGACACCCAGCTGCCGGTGACGCAGGTCGCGCTCGCAAGTGGCTTCCGAAGCCTGCGCCGCTTCAACGCGGCGTTTGCCGACAACTACCGCATGAGCCCGGGGCAGCTGCGCCGCCGGGCGGCGCCCGACGATCCGGCCCGCTCGCCCGGCGTCACGCTGTCGCTCGGCTGGCGTGATCCGTACGACGCGCAGGCCTTGCTACGCTTCTTCGCGCAGCGCGCGATTCCCGGCATCGAAAGCGCTGAGCCTTTGCGAGTGCGGCGCACGCTGCGAGCGGGCATTGTGGCGGATGAGGCCGGTTGGATCGAAGCGAGTTTCGAGCCCGAGGCGTCGAAAGTCCGGCTCCACTTCTGCCCCGAGTGGGCTCGGATGAGCGCACGTGTCGCCGCCGCGGCGCGGCGTTGGCTGGACCTGGACGCGGCGCCGCACAGCATCGACACCACGCTCGCCGACCTGCCCGGCGCACCCGGTCTGCGCCTGCCCGGCGCCCTGGATGGCTTCGAGCTGGCAGTGCGGGCGGTGCTCGGCCAGCAGGTCACGGTCGCCGCAGCGCGCACTTTGGCGACCCGGCTCGTCGCGCGATTCGGCTCGCCGTTGGCCACGCCGTGGCCGGGCATCGACCGGGTCTTCCCCGCGCCGCAGGTGCTGGCCGCGGCACGTGTTGAAGACATCGCCGAGCTCGGCATCATCCGCAGCCGCGCCGGTGCCATCCTCGCGCTCGCGATGGCCTGGCCAGACATCGAGGCGCGGTTGCGCGGCGGTGCGGCGCCTGATGCCGTGGTCGAACCGCTGATTGAGGCGCTGTGCGCACTGCCCGGCATCGGCCCGTGGACGGCGCACTACATCGCGATGCGGGCGCTGAGCTGGCCCGACGCGTTTCCGCCGCGCGACGTCGCCGTGCTCAAGGCGATGCAGCAACTCTTCGGCGTGTCGAGCCCGGTGGCCGCCGAGGCGCATTCGCAGGCGTGGCGGCCCTGGCGCTCGTACGCCGTTCTGCGGCTCTGGAACAGTTTGGAGGCTTCGACATGAGCACGACCCTGACATCGATCCAACAGGCCTGCACGGCGCAATGCCGCATCAGCACCCCGCTCGGGCCGCTGCTGCTGGCGCGAACGGCACTGGGACTGGCAGGCGCATGGTTCGACCAACAGCGCCACCACCCCACGCCGTGGGACGCGCCGCACGCACCCACCGATCCCTTGCTGCAGCGCGCGGCGCGGCAACTGGCGCGCTACTTCGACGGCGAGGTGGTGCAATTCGACGTTGCACTCGACCTGCACGGCACCGCATTCCAACGCGGCGTCTGGCACGCACTGCTGCGCATCGAACGCGGGACGACACGGCGCTACGGCGACATCGCAGCGCAGCTTGGTGTTCCAAGCGCGGCGCGCGCCGTCGGCGCGGCGGTGGGGCGCAACCCCGTGTCAGTCATCGTGCCGTGCCACCGGGTGCTCGGCAGCGGCGGCGCGCTCACCGGTTATGCCGGCGGCCTGGAGCGCAAGGTCGCCCTGCTCGCGATCGAGCAGGCGCGCGCGCCATCGCGCCGGCAGGTCTTGCCGTCCGAACCGCAGGTCAGGCTGCACGGCGAATTGCCGTTCGAGGCGGCGGCGTGAAACCGCGCGACCTGATCGAACTGCTCACGCTCGCGGCGCTGTGGGGCGGATCGTTCCTGTTCATGCGCATGGGCGCGGGCGAGTTCGGGCCGGTCGCGCTGGCGGGTCTGCGCGTGCTCGGCGCGGCGCTGTTCCTGCTGCCGCTGCTCGCGCTGCGCGGCCAGCTCGGCGATCTGCGCGCGGCGTGGCGCCCGATTGCCGTGGTGGGAGTAACCAACTCCGCCCTGCCCTTCGTGCTCTTCGCGTACGCCACCTTGTCGATCACCGGCGGGCTGGCGTCGATCTTCAACGCCGCGGCGCCGCTGTTCGGCGCCCTGGTCGCGTGGATCTGGCTCCACGAGCAACTGAATCGCTCGCGCATCGTCGGCTTGGGCGTCGGCTTGCTCGGTGTGGTCGGTCTGGCGTGGAGCAACGTCAACGCCGACGCCGGCTTCAAGCCCGGCGGCAGCGGTTGGGCGATCGTCGCCTGCCTCGCGGCGACGCTGCTCTACGGCTTCTCGGCGAACTACACGAAGCGGCGCCTGAACGGCGTGGCGCCGCTCGCCGTCGCTGCGGGCAGCCAGAGTTTTGCGGCACTGTTCCTCATCATTCCCGCGATCGTCTGGTGGCCGACGCAGGCGCCGTCGCTGCGCGCTTGGAGCGCGCTCGCCGTGCTCTCGATCGTCTGCACCGGCGCGGCTTACATCCTGTACTTCCGTCTGATCGCGCACGTGGGCGCTTCGAAGGCGATCACGGTGACCTTCCTGATCCCGGCCTTCGGTGTGGCCTGGGGTGCATGGTTTCTCGGCGAGTTGGTGACCAGCGCAATGCTGCTCGGCTGCGCAATCATCGTGCTCGGTACGGCGCTGGCCAGCGGCTTCCTGGTGTTGCCTGAGCGCAAGCGCGCGAAGGCCGCGTAGAGCTTGGACGCGCGTCTCGCGTCGTTTGGGGTCTCGCGCTGGACTGGCGCACCCCGGGCCCGACCCTACAATCGCGCCAGCCATGGCCAAGCTCGAAGACCTCACCGAACGTGTCGAGCGCCTGCTGCTGCGCCACGACGAACTCAAGCGCACGAACGCGCTGCTCGGCGAACAATTGGAAGCCTTGGCACACGAGCGCGACAGCCTGCGCTCGCGCCTGAGCGCGGCGCGCGGCAGGATCGACGCGCTGCTCGAGCGCCTGCCCAAGGAGGTGAGCGTCGTTTCGGCACCGGTGCATCGCGGCGACGGCGAGCCTGGCGAAACGCGCGGCACGAAGTCGCGATGAAACAGCTCGACGTGACGATCCTGGGCCAGACCTATGTGCTGGTCTGCCCCGAGGGCGGCGAAGACGGCTTGCGCGCCGCCGTTGCCCAGGTCGACCGCGAGATGACGTCGATTCGCGACAAAGGCAAGATCAAGTCGCGCGAGCGCATTGCCGTGATGGCTGCGCTGAACCTGGTGTACGAAGCTGCCGCAAAGGGTAGTGCATCGGCTGCACCCGTGAACAGCGCGAATGAGAGCAACGAGCCCATCGATGCACTAATTCGCAAACTCGACCGGGCGCTCAGCGAAGACGGCCGATTGCTGTGAAGGCCCCCCTCAATGGAGGTCAATGCGGGCCGTGCGCGGCGTAGAATAAATTCGTCCGTCGCATTCGCGCAGGTTTTAATTTCCTTGAACCGATGCTCGTATGAGCTAGGGCTTGGAACATCGCTTGGTTGGTGTGATCGTCTCGCGTCAGATGAACCCGAAGCCCGGCTGACCTCGCCCACCTGAACTGCCTGGGTTCAGGAATGCAGCCTGCGGTTCGCGGCGGACACTTTTCCGACTCCGGTCGCGCGCAAAGATGAACTACTGGCTGATGAAAAGCGAGCCCGGCGAATGCTCGATCGACGATCTCGCCAAGGCTGCGAAGCAGACCGTGCCGTGGATCGGCGTGCGCAACTACCAGTCGCGCAACTACATGCGCGACCAGATGCAGCTCGGCGACGGCGTGCTGTTCTATCACTCGTCGTGCCCTGAACCGGGCATCGCCGGGTTGGCCGTCGTGTCGAGCACCGCCTACCCGGATGAAACCCAGTTCGACCAACGCAGCGACTACTTCGACCCCAAGTCGACGCGCGAGCAGCCGCGCTGGGTGCACGTCGACGTGAAACTCGCGCGCAAGACGCCGCTGCTCGGCCTGCAACGCATGCGGCAAGAGTCGAGCCTCGCAACGATGCTCGTGCTGCGCCGCGGCAACCGCTTGTCGATCACGCCCGTCACGGCCGCCGAGTGGCAGGCCGTGAACCAGTTGCTGGGCTGAATCTGATTTCGCCAAGCGACTGGCAGCTCGTCATCGAGCTGTTGCTGCTGGGCAGCGTGGCGGGCTTTCTCGCGGGGCTGCTCGGCATCGGCGGGGGCGCGCTGCTCGTTCCCTTCATGACGCTGGTGCTGTCGTTCAAGGACATGCCGGTGCAGCACATCTTGAAGATGGCCGTCGCGACCTCGCTGGCGACGATCTGCTTCACTTCCTTGTCGTCGCTGCGCGCCCACCACCAGCGCGGCGCCGTGCACTGGCGCGTCGTGAAGCTGCTCGCGCCGGGCATCGTGCTCGGCGCGCTGCTTGGCGCGCAGATCGCGCGCGCCCTGCCCTCGGCGGTGCTGGCGATACTGTTCGCGGTGTTTCTCGCGTTCTCGGCGCTCCAGATGTTCTTCGACCGCAAGCCCAAGCCCGGTCGCTCGATGCCGCAAGGCGCGGCCCTGTTCGGAGTGGGCGGCGGCGTCGGCGTGATCTCCACGCTGGTGGGCGCCGGCGGCGCGTTCATCACGGTGCCGTTCATGATCGCGTGCAACGTGCCCATCATCAACGCGGTGGCGACGTCCGCCGCACTGGGATTTCCGATCGCCGTGGCCGGGACGGTGGGCTACATCATCGCCGGCTGGTCGCTGCCCGACATGCCCAGCGGCGCGATCGGCTACCTCTACCTGCCGGCGCTGTTCACGCTCGCCGCGGCGAGCATGCTGGCCGCGCCACTGGGCGCGCGCGCAGCGCACCGCATGCGGGTGCGCAATCTTAAACGCGCGTTTGCGTGCCTGTTGTTCACGCTCGCCGGCTACATGCTCGTGAAGGGGCTCACGGCGTGAGGGTCAAGCGCCGCACTCCAAGCAGCCGCCGCGGAGCCGGCTCCGCCGGTCCGCTGGCGGCGCCCCAAGGGCCACGCAGTGGCCCCTTCAGGGCCACAGGGGGAGCGCCGCAGGCGCTCCGGGGGTGAGCCACTTTACGCCGTTTCGAAGCGAATTCCGGCCAGCGCGACGTAGTTGCCACCACGCCGGCGCGCGTTGGCCAGCGCGGAGTCGGCGGCGAGCAGCAGCTCTTCGCGCGTTCCGGCCGTGTGCGGAAAACTCGCGACCCCCATCGCCACGCTGAAGCGCAGTTCCTCGCCATCGAGCACGACGATCTGCGTCGCGCATTGGCGCCGCAGCCCTTCCATGCGCGAGTGCGCCGTCGCCAGGCCCACTCCCGACAGCAACACGGCGAAGCGGTCCACGCCGAGCCGGCACGACGAATCCATCGCCCGCGTATTGCCGCGGATCAGCTGCCCCAGCGATTCGAGAATGCGCTCGCGCGCCGCATCCCCGAACGCGGCAACGCCTTCGCTCAGTGGGTCGAGCGCGATCGCCACCAGTGAAAACTGCCGGCTCTCGCGCGCCGACAGGTCGACTTCACGGCGCAGTTGGTCGGCAAACGTCGCGGCCTGATAGACGCCGCTGTCCGAGCCTTGCGCCGCCAGCTCCTGGGCGTCGCGGCGCAGCGCCTCGAGCGCGCGCTGTTGCTGCTCGATCTGCGCCAAGGCCAGCCGCAATTGGTTCTCGCGCTCGCGCGACGCGCTTTGTTCGACCCACATCGCGCAGAGGTGCCGTGGCGCCGTGCCGTCGCCGCGCGCAATCATGATGCGAGTGACGGTGAATTCGCGGCGCTGGCCGTCGCGCTCCAGGCGCTGTTCGCTCACCGTCGGCAAACTCTGGCCAACCGCTGCCTGCTCGCCGGTGCGCATCGCCGTCGCTTCCGCCGCGCTCATCAGTTCGGTGTCAATCTTCCCCAGCATGGCTTGCGGCGCGTGGCCGAACAGTGCCGCATAGCGCGGGCTCGCGTAGATGCAATGCCCGGTGACGCTGTCTTTGACGCAGATCGCCGCCTCGGCGCGGGCCAGCAGTTCGAGCAGCACACCACCGAAAGCCGCGCCATCGGCGCCGAGTTCTGCCAGCAAAGCCTGGGCAGCGGCATTCGATGCGGTGGGCGTTGACAACGTCAATTCGACCATGGCTCCTCTTCATCGGCGCCTCGACACATCCAAAGTTCCCGAGGCTTCGGCCCGGCCGCCCGAGCGGCAATGCGCGCAGATGATACCCGTCGGCACCCCGGCCGCGGCGGTGAATTGCCTGCAAGCCGCGGCGTTGCGATAGACAGTTCGCGAACCGGATCGCCGCACGAAACGCCGTCGGCGATGGTGCGCACGAAGCCCGGTCTCCCCCGCAATCAGGGGGTTGCCAAAAGGCCGGGCCCGCATAATCGCCGCGCTGGCCATGCGCGCTCATCCACCTGCCCGTCCGCCCCTGTCCAGCCACCATGAACCCGCTCGAAAAACTCAATCGCCTCAGCGAATCGCACGGCGAGCTGCGCCCAGGCCATGGCCTGGTGACGGGCGTGATCGCGCTCGGCCTGGCGAGTCTCAGTTTCCTGGGCGTGCTCGCGTTTCACTTTCCCCAGTACCTGACAACGCCGCAACTGCGCCAAAGCTACGACGTGAACCTGCTGCGTCAGGTGATGCTCGTCGCCTTGATCGTCTCCGGTGCTCTGGCCCTGTTCAACATCATCCGCGGCCGTTCGCGCTGGTTGGCGTCGGCCGCGTTCGTGCTCGTCGGATTGAGCCTGGCGCTGGGCGGTCACAAGGTGCCGGTGAACGACTTCGCCGACAACACGCCCTACATTGGCCTCGACTGGTTCATCCTCGACCTGCTGGGCTCGACGCTGATCTTCGTCTTCATCGAGAAACTGTTCGCGCTGCGCCGCGAGCAGCCCGTGTTTCGCGCCGCATGGCAGACGGACCTGCACCACTTCATCGTCAACCACATGCTGGTCGGCTTCGTGCTGCTCGCGGTGAACCTGCTCGTGCACAAGTTGTTCGGCTGGGCCGCGAAAGACGGTATCCGGTTCTGGGTGCAGGACCTGCCGTTTCCGGTGGCGCTGTTCCTGATCGTGCTCGTCGCCGACCTCGTGCAGTACTGGACGCATCGCGCCTACCACGAAGTGCCGCTGCTTTGGCGGCTGCACGCCGTGCACCACAGCGTGAAGTGCATGGACTGGCTCGCCGGTTCGCGCCAACACATTTTGGAAGCGATCATCACGCGCACGCTGGTGCTGGCGCCGATTTTCGTGCTCGGCTTTTCCAAGGAGGTGATCGACGCGTACATCCTGATCGTCGGCTTCCAGGCGGTGTTCAACCATGCCAACGTGAGCGTGCCGACAACGGGGCCTATTTTTGGGCCGTTGCGCCATGTGATCGTGACGCCAAACTTCCACCACTGGCACCATTCGCAGGACACCGACGCGATCGACAAGAACTACGCCGCGCACTTTGCGTTCCTCGATCATCTGTTCGGTACCGCCGTGAAATCGACGCGAGAGTGGCCGCAGCACTACGGCGTGCAAGGCGACTATGTGCCCGACGGATTCTGGCGCCAGTTGGCCTTTCCGTTCACGTGGAAAGCTTGATTGGCCTGCCGATCTGCACTACATTCGCGCATTCATTGACCGCACGGTCAATGAATGTTCGCGCCCCGATCAAACACCCGACAGGCACTCACCATGGCCGATGACTCCGCCGTTCTGTTGAAGCGCCGTGACGGCGCGGTGCTCACGCTCACGCTGAACCGCCCGCAGGCACTGAACAGCTTCACCGGCACCATGCACGACGCGCTGATGGCAGCGCTGAAATCCGCCGCGGCCGACTCCGAGGTGCGCTGCGTCGTTCTTACCGGCGCGGGCCGCGGCTTTTGCGCCGGCCAAGACCTGTCGGACCCGGCGATTGCGCCCGACCTGACGCCCGGCGCCGCACCGAAGGACATCGGCGCGTTGATCGAAGCCCGCTACAAGCCGCTGGCGTTGCTGTTGCATGACTTTCCCGTGCCCGTGCTCGCCGCGGTCAACGGCGTGGCCGCCGGCGCAGGCGCGAACATCGCCCTCAATTGCGACATCGTGATCGCGGCGCGCTCGGCGTCGTTCATCCAGGCGTTTTCGAAGATCGGCCTGATCCCCGACGCAGGCGGCACCTGGCTGCTGCCGCGCCTGGTAGGCCGAGCGCAGGCGATGGCTCTGGCGATGCTCGGCGACAAGCTGAGCGCCGAGGAGGCACAGCGCATCGGGCTGATCTATCGCTGCGTCGACGATGCGAACCTGGCCGAGCAGGCGCAAGCGCTCGCGCTGCGCTTGGCCGCGATGCCGGTGCGCGCCCTGGTAGAAACGCGGCGCGCATTCACGCAGGCCGATCACCTCACGCTCTCGGCCGCGCTGACGATGGAAGCCGACGTGCAGCGCCGCATGGGCAATAGCGCCGACTATCGCGAAGGCGTCGGCGCATTCTTCGAGAAGCGCGCGCCCCAGTTCAAGGATCGCTGATGGCGCCGCCCCACGGTGCCGCCGCGACCGATCCCGCGGACCCGCAGTCTCTGGCCGAGCGCGTGCGCGATGCGATGTTCGGCAAGGACGCCGCGGCGCAGGCGCTGGGCATGCAAGTCGCCGCCATCGGCCCGGGAACGGCGAGCGTGTCGATGCCGGTTCGCCCCGACATGGCCAACGGCTTCGGCATCTGCCACGGCGGCCTCGTCGCGACGCTCGCCGACACGGCGTTTGCGTATGCGTGCAATTCGTGGAACATCCAGGCCGTCGCGGCGGGCTTCGACGTGCAATTGCTCGCTGCCGGCAAGATCGGCGACTCATTGTTGGCGCAGGCGAGCGTGGTCTCGCAAGGCAAGCGCACCGGCGTCTACGACGTGAACGTGCACAACCAGGACCGGGTTCTGATCGCCGTGTTCCGTGGCCGCTCGCACCGGCTCAAAGGCCCGCTCGTCGAGGTTTGAATTCCCGGAGGTCCGCATGCCCGTGAAATACCCAGCCCCCGGCGACCTCGAACCGATCGAGCGCGCCAGCCGCGACGAACTGCAGGCGCTGCAACTCAAGCGCCTGCAAGCCACGCTGCACAGCGCCTACGCGAGCGTCGCGCATTACCGCAAGGCGTTCGACTCGAGCGGCGTGCACCCGAGCGATCTGAAGTCGCTTGCCGACCTGGCGAAGTTTCCGTTCACCGCAAAGGCCGACCTGCGCGCGAACTATCCGTTCGGCATGTTCGCCGTGCCCCGCGAACAGGTCGTGCGCATTCACGCGTCGTCGGGAACGACCGGCAAACCCACCGTCGTCGGCTACACACAAAACGACATCGATACCTGGGCGAACCTCGTCGCGCGATCGATCCGCGCCTCGGGCGGGCGCGCCGGCGACATCGTGCACGTCGCCTACGGCTACGGCCTGTTCACCGGTGGCCTGGGCGCGCATTACGGTGCCGAGCGTCTGGGCTGCACGGTGATTCCGATGTCCGGCGGCCAGACCGAGAAGCAGGTGCAGCTGATCGTCGATCTCGAGCCGCACATCATCATGGTCACGCCGAGCTACATGCAGGTGATCATCGAGGAGTTCCGCCGTCAGGGAATGGATCCGCGCGAGATGTCGGTCCAGATCGGCATCTTCGGCGCGGAACCGTGGACCGAAGCGATGCGGCGCGAGATCGAAGCCGACGCCGCGATCGACGCGGTCGACATCTACGGCTTGTCGGAAGTGATGGGCCCAGGCGTGGCCAACGAGTGCATCGAGACGAAAGACGGGCCGGTGATCTGGGAAGACCATTTCTACCCGGAGATCATCGACCCCGATACCGGCGAAGTCCTGCCCGAAGGCAGTGAAGGCGAACTCGTGTTCACGACGCTGACCAAGGAAGCGCTGCCCGTCGTGCGCTACCGCACCCGCGACCTGACGCGCCTGTTGCCGCCCACCGCGCGCAGCATGCGCCGCATGGGAAAGATCGTCGGCCGCAGCGACGACATGCTGATCATCCGCGGCGTCAACCTGTTTCCGACGCAGATCGAGGAGCTCGTGTTCCAGCAGGGGCAACTCGCCGGTCAGTACCAGATCGTCGTCACGCGCGAAGGCCATCTCGATGAAATCGAAGTGCGTTGCGAAGTCTTGCCCACGGCGGCAGACGCCGACCGTGACGCCGCGGCCGGCTGGCTGCAGCACCGCATCAAGACGCTGATCGGCGTCAGCGCGCGCGTGCACGTGGGTGCGCCCGAATCGGTGGAACGAACGCTGGTCGGCAAGGCACGGCGCGTGATCGACAAGCGCCAACGCGGTTGAGGACAGGACACGGATCATGTACACACAGGCAATGGACACGATGGCGCGCGAGGCCAAGGGCAAAGTAACGCCGGTCAAATCGGCCGAGGAACAGCAGCGCGAAGCGGCGTTCGAGGCGCGCATCGACGCGGGCGAATTCATCGAGGCAAAAGACTGGATGCCGGAGCACTACCGCAAGACGCTGGTGCGCCAGATCAGCCAGCATGCGCACTCCGAAATCGTGGGCATGCTGCCCGAGGGCAACTGGATCACGCGCGCGCCGTCGCTCAAGCGCAAGGCGATCTTGCTCGCCAAGGTGCAAGACGAAGGCGGGCATGGTTTGTACCTGTATGCCGCGGCAGAGACGCTGGGCGTATCACGCGATCAACTGATCGACGCGCTGCACAGCGGCCGCGCCAAGTACAGCTCGATCTTCAACTACCCCACGCTGACCTGGGCCGACGTCGGCACGATCGGCTGGCTGGTGGACGGCGCGGCGATCATGAACCAGGTGCCGCTGTGCCGCTGCTCGTACGGGCCCTATGCGCGCGCGATGGTGCGCGTGTGCAAGGAAGAGTCGTTCCACCAGCGCCAGGGGTTCGAGTCGCTGCTGACGATGATGACGCAGGGCACGCCAGCGCAGCGCGAGATGGTGCAGGACGCGGTGAACCGCTGGTGGTGGCCGTCGCTGATGATGTTCGGCCCGCCCGACAGCGAATCGACGCACAGCGAGCAATCGATGCGCTGGGGGATCAAGAGAAATTCCAATGACGAACTGCGCCAGAAGTTCGTCGATGCGTGTGTCGACCAGGCGAAGGTGCTCGGCGTCACGCTGCCCGACCCCGACCTGAAGTGGAACGAGGCGCGCGGCGCGCACGACTACGGCGTGATCGACTGGTCGGAGTTCTGGAACGTCGTGAACGGCAACGGCCCGTGCAACAAGGAGCGCCTCGCGGCACGCGTGAAGGCGTGGGACGACGGGGCTTGGGTGCGCGAGGCGGCGCTGGCTTATGCAGAGAAGCAGGCGGCCCGGCAGGCGTCACTGCACGCACCGCAACCTCAGGCGGCCTGAAGCATGAACACCACCCACACCACCGCCGAATTCCCGCTCTGGGAAGTGTTCGTGCGCAGCAAGAGCGGCCTGGACCACAAACATTGCGGCAGCCTGCACGCGGCCGATGCGACGATGGCGATCCAGATGGCGCGCGACGTCTACACGCGGCGCCAGGAAGGCACGAGCATCTGGGTGGTGCGCTCGGACCAGATCGTCGGCGAGCGACCCGGACACGCGCGACATGGACTTCGAGCCCGCGGCCGACAAGGTCTACCGCCACCCCACGTTCTACAAGCTGCCGCCTGACTTGGACCACATGTGAGCGCGTCCGCCTTCACGCCGCAGGTGCAGTATCTTCTGCGCATCGCCGACTCGAGCCTGATCCACGCCCAGCGACTGGGGCAGTGGTGCGGCCACGCACCGGTGCTCGAAGAAGACATTGCGCTCACCAACATCGCGCTCGACCACATCGGCCAGGCGCGCGCACTGCTCACGCTGGCGGGCCAGATGGAAGGCGCGGGGCGCGATGAAGACGCGCTCGCGTTTCTGCGCATCGAACGCGAATATTTCAACGTCACGATGCTGGAACTGCCTAACGGCGATTTCGCGCGCACCATGCTGCGCGGATTCCTGTGGTCGGCGTTCCTCGGTGCGCTGTGGCCGGCGCTGGAAACCTCGAACGTGACCCAGTTCGCCGCCATCGCCACCAAGTGCGCGAAAGAAACGCGCTACCACCAGCGCCATTGCGCCGACTGGGTGCGTCGCCTGGGCGATGGCACTGAAGAATCGCATCGGCGCGTCGCGGCTGCGCTTGCCGACCTGTGGCCATACTGCGCCGAATGGTTTGCCGACGATGCGGTCGACTCCCAGGCCGCGGCCAGCGGCCTCGGCCCGGCGTGGAGCACTTTGCAGGCGCCATGGCTCGCCGCCGTGCAAGCCGGTGCTCGACGATGCGCGCCTTGCGCCGCCGACGGGTTCGGCGTTTCTCTCCACCGGCAAGAGCGGCCGCCACAGTGAACACATGGGCTTCCTGCTCGCCGAAATGCAGGCGCTGCCGCGCGCCTTTCCTGGGGCGGTGTGGTGAGCGCCTTTGCTGTGGCGGCCACACGTGCGGCCATCGACGAAGCCTCGGCCTGGCAGGCGCTGGGCCAAGTGCTCGACCCCGAAGTGCCGGTGCTCTCTGTGCTGGAACTGGGCATCGTTCGCGGCGTCTCGGTCGAAGACGGGTCGGTGCACGTGATCGTCACGCCCACCTACTCGGGCTGCCCGGCGACGGAGGCGATTCAAGACGCGGTGCGCGCCGCACTGCTGCAGGCCGGTGCGAACAGCGTTCAGATCGAACTGCAATACGCCCCCGCGTGGACGACCGACTGGATCGCACCAGAGGCCGCCGAGAAGCTGCGCCGCTACGGCATCGCACCGCCGCACACCGTCGCAGGCGAGGCCAACACCCACACCCTGCGTTTCCATCCGCGCCAAGTGCCCTGCCCGCGCTGCGCCAGCAGCAACACCGAGCGGCTCTCAGAGTTCGGCTCCACGGCTTGCAAGTCGCTCTACCGCTGCGTCGCATGCCGCGAGCCATTCGACTACTTCAAACCGATCTGAGAAGCGACGCGCGATGAGTCTCGCCTTTCATCCGCTGCGCGTGGCGAGCATCGAGCACGATGCCGATGCGCTGATCGTCGGCTTGTACGTCCCACCCGCGCTGCGCGGCACCTTCGCCTTCACGGCCGGCCAGTACCTGACGCTGCGCACCTTTGTCGCCGGTGAAGACCTGCGCCGTTCGTACTCCATTTGCAGCGCGCCGCACGACAGCATCCTGAAAGTCGGGATTCGCCTGCTGCCGGGCGGCGTGTTTTCGGGCTGGGCACTCGAGCACCTTCGCGTGGGTGAAGTTCTTGACGTGCTGCCGCCGCTCGGGCGCTTCTTCGTCCCGCTCGATCCTCAGGCACGGCGCCACTTCCTGTTCGTCGCCGCGGGCAGCGGCATCACGCCGATGCTTTCGCTCATCAAAACGACGCTTGCGACCGAACCGCACTCGCGCTGCACCCTGATCTACGGCAACCGCCGCATCGGCACGACGATGTTTCGCGATGGCCTGGCCGATCTGAAGAACCGCCACGTCGCGCGTTTCAGCGCCCACTATGTGTTTTCGCGCGAAGAGCAGGACGCACCGCTGTTCAACGGCCGGCTCGACGCGCAGCGCATGGCGGGTTTCCTGAACTCGCTGGTTCCGGCGGCGAGCGTCGACGAGGCCTTCGTCTGCGGTCCGGCCGGGATGATCGACGCCGTAAGCGCTGCGCTGCGCAGCGCGGGCATCGCCGACGAGCACGTGCACGTCGAGCGCTTCGGCGATCCGGCGAGCGCAACCGAGCACCACGTCGAAGAGTCCGACGCCGACCATGCCCAGGTCACGCTGGTGATCGACGGCCTGGCCCGCCAGGTCGAATTCCGCCTCAGTGACCCGTCGATCCTCGACGCCGCGCGCCGCGCCGGGCTGGACGTGCCCTACGCCTGCAAAGCCGGCGTGTGCTCCACGTGCAAAGGCAAGTTGCTCGACGGCGAGGTGCGCATGGACCGCAACTTCGCGCTCTCGCCGTCGGAGGTGGCACAAGGCTTCGTGCTGTGCTGCCAGGCGCACCCGACGAGCGCGAAAGTCACGATCACGCTCGACCAGCGCTGAGCAGCGACCCAGGGCGCGCAAACACCGATGGCCAGAGCGCGCTCGGCGCACTTCGAACCGAATCGCGAATCGATCGTGCGCGCCGCCGCCGCGCTGTTCGCGGCCAAGGGCTACACCGCGACGACGATGAACGACGTGGCGCGCGAGTGCGGAATCTCCAAGGCGCTGCTCTATCACTACGTGGACGACAAGTACCAGCTGCTGCTGGAGATCACCGACGGTCACGTGTCACGGCTCGAAGCGCTGGTCGCCGAAGTCGAAGCGCTGAGCCTGGCGCCGCAAGAGCGCTTGCGCAAACTGATCCAGCGCTTCGTCGAGGAATACGCCATGGCGCGCGACGCCCACGGCGTGCTCACGCAAGACGTGAAGTTCCTGATCCCGGCGCACCACAAGCGCGTGATGACGAAGGAGCGCCACGTCGTCGCCGCGTTCGCGCGCGCCATCGCCGCGGCGCGGCCGGACGTCGATGCCGGCTCGCTCGCCAAGCCGCTCGCGATGCTGCTGTTCGGCATGATGAACTGGCTGTTCACCTGGCTGCGCCCCGACGGGCTTCTCACGCACCGCGACATGGCGCCCATCGTCGCTGACCTGTTTCTCGGCGGCCTGAGGTCGGTGCGGGTGGGCGCCGACCGGACGGCCTGATCACGCCGAGCCGCGCGCCAGCCGCTCCAGAATGATCCGGGCCACACCCCGGCTCATCGGCAGCAGCGTGTGGACGATCGGCACCTGAACCTGGTCGGCGATCCAGCTCGCGCTGACCTCGGACAACGCCACCACGCCATCGTTCAACTCGCCGCGAAACGGCCCGGCGCGCCGCGCCGGGCCGGCCACGCCGACGATGCTTGTCGTGGCCACCGACACCGGGCCCACCGCCGACATGCGCTGCGCCGAGCCGAGCAGCTGGCCACAGTCGCGCGTCAACGCCCGGAACACGCGGTTGCCGTGGAACTGCTGCGCGAGCCGGGAGGGCTGCTGCGGGGAGCCGAGCAGGAACACATGGCGCGGTTGGCGAACGCCGGCAGGCAAGGTTGGGAGTGCCGCGCGGATCAATACGCCGCCCAGCGAATGCCCGATCAGCACATAGTCGCCACGCAGCGCCAGCGCCGAGATGCGCGCGACCAGGCGCCGGCGAATCGCCGCAAAGTCCTCCAGGCTCACCGCGTAGCCGAAGGTTCGCGTCGCGAGGCCGGCGCGCTTCAGGTGCCACAGCAAGGGCCAGCCCGACAGCGGCGAGCGGCCCATGCCATGAACGAACAGAGCCTGCATGCCTTCGGTCTCCAAGGGTTGTACCGAGCATGGCCGCGGCCGGCCACATGCTGTAATCATCGCGCACAAACTCGCACCCGCGCGCACACGAAATCAACGCGCACCCGATCCAAAGTCCGACAGGCCCCGAGACGCCATGACCGATACGGTTGCCGTGCCGCTTTGGCTGCTGGTGCTGCTCACCGCGCTGGCGTGCTGGAGCACCCTCGTGCTGTTGCTCGCCCCCGGCATGCGCTGGTTCCTGCGTCGCCGCATCACTCGCATGATCGAGCGCATCAACGCGAGCCTGGCCATGGAGTTGCCGTCGTTCAAGTTGACGCGGCGCCTCACTCTCATCGACCGCCTTTGCAACGACCCGAGAGTCCAGGCTGCCGCAGCCGAGCACGCCAGCAGCAGCGGCGAGCCGCTGGCGCAAGTGGCACTGCGCATCGGCCGCTACGCGCGCGAGATTGTTCCGTCGTTCAACGCCTACGTCTACTTTCGCATCGGCTATTCGCTGTCGCGTGCCATCGCCAAGTTGCTGTACCGCGTGCGCATCGGCTTCGCCGACGAGACCGTGCTGCGCAAGATCTCCCCGAAGTCGACGCTCGTGTTCGTGATGAACCACCGCAGCAACATGGACTACATCCTGGTCTCGTTCCTCGCCGCCGAACGCGTGACGCTGTCGTACGCGGTGGGCGAATGGGCGCGCATCTGGGGGCTGCAGCAACTGATCCGCGCGATGGGCGCGTTCTTCGTGCGGCGCAACTCAGGCGACCCGCTGTACCGCGTGGTGTTGCAGCGCTATGTGCAAATGGCCACCGAGGCCGGCGTCACGCAGGCCATGTTCCCGGAAGGCGGCCTGACGATCGACGGCAAGCTGCGCGCCCCGCGCTTCGGTCTGCTCGACTACATGCTGAAGAGCTTCGACGAGCGCGAAAGCGACGGCCGGCGCGACCTCGTGTTCCTGCCGGTCGGCCTGAACTACGACCGCGTGCTCGAAGACCGCACGCAATTGCTCAAGCTCCACCCCGACGCGCCGCGCCCGAGGCGCATCCAATCAATCAAGACTTTGCTGTCATTCTGGGGCGGCCAGTTGTGGCTGGCGCTGAACGGGCAATGGCACCGCTTCGGCTACGCCTGCGTCAACTTCGGTGCGCCGCTGTCGATGCGCGCCTGGTGCAAAGAGCATGGCGTGCGCTTTCCCGACCTGCCCGACGCGCAGCGCAAGCTCGAAGTGACGCGCGTCGCCGAGCACCTGATGCAGCAAATCGGCCAGGTGATTCCGGTGCTGCCGGTGTCGCTGGTCGCGTCGCTGTTCGTCGACGCACCGCAGCGCCGCTGGTCCGAGCTGGAACTGAAGGCCGCGATGCACGAACGCATGGCGCGCCTGCAGCTCAGCGGCGCGCACCAATACATCCCGCGCCAGGACCAGGATTACGCCTTCGGTGTGGGCTTGCGCATGCTGGTGCAGCGCCACATGGTGGTCGAGGACGACGGGTTGTTTTCCGTGGCGGATGGCGCGCGGGAGATCGTCGCTTACTACGCAAATGCGATTGCGCATCTGGATGGGGGTGGCTTGATTGAGTCCCGGCCTCAGCCTCAGCCCATAGGCGAACCGGCCTTGGTCCCTCTCCCATTGGGAGAGGGTCGGGATGAGGGTGCACGGTGACCTACGACGCCATCGTCATCGGCCTGGGCGCGATGGGCAGCGCCACGCTGTACCAGTTGGCGCGGCGCGGCGCACGGGTGCTCGGCATCGACCGTTTCAACCCGCCGCATGAGTTCGGTTCGAGCCATGGCCAGACGCGCATCACGCGGCTGGCGGTCGGCGAAGGGCCCGAATATGTGCCGCTGGTGCGGCGCTCGCACGAGCTGTGGCGCGAGATGGAGTCGGCCCTCGGCGTCGACCTGATGGTTCAGTGCGGCGGCCTGGTGCTGGGCCGGCCGGAGGGCGACGGCGAGATGCACGGGCAAGGCAACTTCGTCAGTGCCACGATCGCGGTGGCGCGGCAGTTCGGCATCGCCCACGAGGTGCTCGACGCCCGCGCGATCGGCGAGCGCTTTGCGCAGTTCGTGTTGCGCGGTGACGAGGTCGGCTACTTCGAGGCGGAGTCCGGCTTCCTGCGGCCGGAGCGCTGCATCGCCGCGCAGCTCGAACTGGCACGCAGCGCGGGTGCACACATCGTGACCGGCCAGGCCGTCGCAGCGGTGAAAGCCAACGGCACCGGTGTCGAGGTCATCGCCTCCAGCGGCACCTACCGTGCCGCGCACGCGGTGCTGAGCGCCGGCGCATGGAATCCGGCGCTGGCGGGAGGCCGCTTCGCGCAGCTGCTCCGCGTGCGGCGCCAGGCGCTGCATTGGTTCCTGCCCGAAGACCCGGCGCTCTATGCACCGCAGCGCTGTCCGATCTTCATCTGGTCGCACGGGCCGCAGTCGACGCAGGCGTTCTACGGGATACCGGTGGCCGATCCGCACGGTGGCGTGAAGGTCGGGACGCAGCAGCATGAGCTCGACACCGACCCCGACAGCGCCGAGCGCAGCGTGAACACGGCCGAAGGCGAGGCGATGCACGCACAGCATGTGCGCGGCCGGTTTCGTGGCTTGAGCGCGCGGCGCAGCCACGCGGCGGCGTGCCTGTACACGGTGGCGCCACAGTCGCGCTTCGTGATCGATCGGCACCCCGAGGTCGAGCGCGCGGTGGTGGTGTCGGCGTGCTCGGGCCACGGCTTCAAACACAGCGCCGCTCTGGGTGAGGCGTTGGCAGAAACGGTCCTCGCCGGGCGCTCGACACTCGACCTCGCGCAGTTCTCCTGGCGCTGATCGGGGTGGTTGCTCGGGACACGATCTGCTCACACTGCAGATGCCAGTGCGGACAGGGCAGTCACCTGTAGTGTGGTTTGCGCAGGCCGTGGCGGCGGCGTCCGACTGCATTTATGCTCTTTCACCATGTCGTCCGAGCGGCAAGCATTGGATCAGGCGATCGCGGCGCTGGAGCAGCAGCGCGGCGCGCTGGGTGACGCGGTCACAGATGCCGCGATCGGGCCACTGCGCGCCAAACTGGCGGCTGTGGAATCTGCGGCGCTGCCGGAGCAAACTCTGAGGCTGGTCACGGTTCTCTTTCTCGACGTTGTCGGCTCCACCGCGCTGGCACAGCGGCTCGACGCGGAAGACGTCCACGCCGTGCTCGACGGCCTGCTCGCGCGGTGCACCGGGGTTGTCCAGGCCCATGGCGGAAAGGTCTTGCAGTACGCAGGCGACAGCCTGCTCGCCGTGTTCGGTGCCGACTCGGCACGTGAAGACGACGTCGAGCGCGCGGTGCGGTGCGGACTGGCGTTACTCGGACAGGGCGGGAGGCAGTTGTCACTGGAGGCGCGTCGAGCGGGACTGGAAGGCGTCGACGTGCGCATCGGCGTGCACACCGGCCGTGTGCTGCTGGGCGGCGGTGTCGACGCCGAACACAGCATTCGCGGCAGCACGGTGCACGTTGCCGCGCGCATGGAACAGACCGCGCCGACCGGCGGGCTGCGCATCAGCCATGACACCTACCGGCACGTGCACGGCATCTTCGACGTGCTGGCGCAGCCGCCGCTGCAGCTCAAAGGCCTGGAAGAACCGCTCGCAACCTACCTGGTGCAGCGCGCCAAGCCGCGCGAATTCCATGTCATGACGCGCGGCATCGAAGGCGTGCAGACACGCATGATCGGGCGCGACTTCGAACTTCGGCAATTGCAGGACGCGTTCCATCGCGTGCTCACGAGAGGCCGGTGGATCAGCGTGAACGTCGTCGCCGATGCCGGCCTGGGCAAGAGCCGCCTGCTGCACGAGTTCCATGCCTGGATCGAGTCCCAGCCTGTCGCGGCGTGGCGGTTCCTTGGCCGTGCCCACCCGCAGACCCAGGACCAACCCCATGGCTTGCTGCGCGATGTTCTGGCCCGGCACCTGCGCATCGCCGATGCCGATAGCATGGAATTTGCGACGCGGCAAGTCGAGAATGGCATCGCGCCGTTGTTCGAGCCTGACGCGGGCCCTGAGATTGCGACGTCACATGCACATGTCCTGGCGCACCTCATCGGTCTGGACTTCAGGCCAGGCCAGGGCATTCAAGGCATCGGTGAGGACGTCCGGCAACTTCGTGATCGAGGTCTGCACGTGGCTTGCGAGGTGTTTCGCCGGACCGCGGCGATCAACGGCGCTCCTGTCGTGCTGCTGCTGGACGATCTGCACTTCGCGGACGAGGAGTCCTTGGATTTCCTGCATCACCTGCACGCCTCGAGCCGCGACGTTCCGATGCTGGTGGCCAGTTTCACGCGGCCGACGCTGTTCGAGAGGCGCGGCGACCGTGCCGTCCCGCCCGGCACGCAGCGCATCGATTTGCGTCCCTTGGACGACCAGCAACGCGGCGAACTCACCGACGCGCTCCTGCAAAGGCTCGATCGCGTGCCCCCTGCGCTGCGCGAGCTCGTTGCCGCAACCGCGCAGGGCAATCCGTTCTACATGGAAGAACTGATCAAGATGCTGATCGACGTGGGAGCCATTCAGATCGGGGCGCAAGGCTGGAGTGCGAATCCCGATCGTTTGGCAGCAGCCCATGTGCCGCAGACGCTGACGGGCGTCATCCAGGCCAGGCTCGATCAGCTGCAGCCGGCGGAGAAGCTTGCCTTGCAACAAGCGTCGGTGATTGGCGCCGTGTTCTGGGATCAAGCGCTTGCCGCGATTGATGCCGAGGCACCACGGGCTCTGCCCAGGCTGGAGCAGCGTGAATTGGCATTTCCGCACCCCCACGCGGCGCCGGACGGACTGCGCGAATACGCCTTCAAGCATCAGATTCTGCATCGCGTCACCTACGACACCGTACTCAAGTCGGTGCGCCGCAGGATTCACGCCATCGCGGCTGCATGGTTCGCGGGATTCAAGGGGGCGCGCGCCAATCACTTTCTGGGTGCTGCAGCCGAGCACTATGAAGAGGCGGGAAACGCCAACCGTGCATGCGAATTCTTCGCCCGCGCCGCCGAACACGCGCGCGTTCGATTCGCGCACGACACCGCCCTCGCCTACGCGGCACGAGGGCTGGCGCTGCTCGATGCGGACGCACCTGGAGCCGCCGTGGCGGACGACCCGCGAAGTGCGCTGGCGCTGCGTTGGCGCCTGCTCGACGTGCGCGAGCGCAGCCACGACTTGTGTTCCAGGCGGGAAGAGCAGCGCCTTGCGCTCGACGCCATGCAGACGCTGGCTGACGCGCTCGCCGATGACGGCCGCCGCGCCGAAGTCGCTTCGCGGCGCGCCGTGCTGGCCATGCGCACCGGGGACTTCGCAGCTCAGGAGCAGCACGCGCGGCAGGCGATGTCGCTGGCTGGCCAGGTGGGCAATCGCGTCCTGCAACTGCGCGCGCAGCGGCAGGTGGCGGCTGCATTGGCCTCGCGCGGCGACACCACGGCCGGCAAGGCATTGGCCCGGCAAGGCCTGGCAAGCGCGCTGTCCCAGGGGCTGCGCTCACCGCAGTGCGCGTTTCTCAACACCTTGTCGGTCATCGCGAGCATTGAGGACGACCAGTACGAGAGGCTCGAGCTGCTGCGCCAATTGGTGCCGCTGGACCGTGAGCTGGGCAACCTGCGCGACCTTGGGATCAACTTGGGCAATCTTGGCGCCGCGCTGCTGTCCGTGGGCTTGGCAGCGCAAGCACAGGAACCACTGGACGAATCACTGAGGATTTCACGCAGCGTCGGCGACCGCCTCACCGAGACGTACACGCTGGCGATGCTGAGCGAAATGGCGGGCTTGCGAGGCGACACTTTGCTCGCGCTGGCCCTCGCGCGCAGCGCCGTGGCATTGTCCAGCCAATTGCAGAGCCAGGAAGACGAAGCCATCGCGCTGTGCACGCTGGGCGCCACGGCGCTCGCGGCAGACGACCCCCGAGCCAGCGCTGCCGCGTTCGAGCGCGCCTATCGAGCTGCGGCGGAGATCGACGACGGGTTGCAGTACGACGCCTTGGCCGGGATGGCGCGCGCGGCGCTGGCGCAGGGCGATCTGGCTCTGGCGATGGTGCACATCCAGCCGCTGCTCGCATGTCTGGCTGAGCACGGGGGCCTGGTGGGCGCCGGCGGACCCCGACTGGCCGAACTGACTTGCTTCCAGGTGCTGACGCGGGCGGGCGACGCTCGCGCCGCGGCGATGCTGACGCATGCCCACGGCGCGATGCAAGCGAAGGCCGCTCGCATCGGCGACGCGGCAACCCGCGACAGCTTCCTCACCCAGGTCCCGGAGCACCGAGAGATCGAGATCGCCTGGGCGCGCCAACAACAGCATCGGAGAACCCCATGACAGCACATTTGCCTGCCCAAGAGGTGCAGATCGGCGTCAAGGACTCGCAAGCCGTCTCCGGCCTGCTGCTCACGCCGCCCTTGGCGCGCGCGTGCTTTGTGTTCGCCCATGGCGCCGGCGCCGGAATGAACCACGCGTTCATGCAGGCGGCGGCCAATGGCCTTGCGCAGCGCGGCATCGCGACGCTGCGCTACCAGTTCCCCTACATGGAGCGCGCAAGCAAGCGCCCCGATGCGCCGGCGCTGGCTCACGCCACGGTGCGCGCCGCCGTGGCGAAGGCAGTGCGGCTGCTGCCGCAAATGCCGCTGGTGGCCGGTGGCAAGTCGTTCGGCGGGCGCATGACGTCGCAAGCGCAAGCGATCGAGCCGCTGCCGGGGGTGCGGGGGATTGCGTTTCTGGGCTTTCCGCTGCACCCCGCCGGCAAGCCCGACAGCGAGCGCGGCGTGCACTTGGCCGACGTGCGCGTGCCGATGCTGTTCCTGCAAGGCACGCGCGACGAACTCGCGGACCTTGGCTTGGTGGAGTCGCTGACGCGGCAACTGGGAGCGCGCGCCACGCTGCACCTGTTCGAAGACGCCGATCATTCGTTCCACGTGCCCGCGCGCAGCGGCCGCAAAGACGCCGACGTGCTGGCCGAACTGCTGGACGCGTTGGTGCAGTGGATCGATTCGATCTGACCGTGCGCTGAAGATGGCCGCCAAGGCGAAGCGCCGCGCAGCCCCGGAGCAAGCGTCGCCGGGCCGACCCAAGACGGTTGCTCGTCATGGGCCGCGAACGGGCTCCAGCGCTGCCCTCGGGGGGCGGGCGCGAAGCGACCGGGGGCAAGCAGACTCGCCGCCTTTGACGCGCTACGCCGCCAAACGAGACTTCGAACAAACGCCCGAGCCGCGCGCGGCGCCGGCACCACCGGCGCCGACACTGTCGTTCGTGGTCCAGAAGCACTGGGCGAGCCGCCTGCACTACGACTTTCGGCTGGAGCTGAACGGCGTGCTGCTCAGCTGGGCCGTGCCCAAAGGACCGTGCTTTGATCCCACCGAAAAGCGCGTCGCGATCCATGTCGAGGATCACCCGGTCGCTTACGGCGGATTCGAGGGCACGATCCCGCCCAAACAGTACGGCGCAGGCACGGTGATCGTGTGGGACCGCGGCACGTGGGAGCCGGTGGGGGATGGCAAAGCGGGCCCGGAGCAGGCCGGCCTGGGGAAAGCCCCCCTGGCGCAGGCCGGCGTGGCCGCGGCCGGCTTGGCGCAGGGCAAGTTGGTCTTCAAGTTGCATGGCGAAAAGCTCGCCGGGCTGTGGGAGCTGGTGAAGATCGCGAAACCGGGCGACAAGCAAGAGCCGTGGATCCTGTTCAAGAAGCGCGACGCGTGGGCCCGGCCGCTGGCCGAGTACGACGTGATCCGCGCGCTGCCCGACAGCGTGATCGCCAAGCCGCTCGGCCGAATCGAAGATCGCGAGCCGCGCGAAACGCCTTCGACAGCGCCCTCGCCCACACCGCACGCATGGCCTCCCAGCGTGTCGGGCACGGCGTCGTCGCCCAGTGAGCCGGCGCGCGCGCTGCGCGCCGCCGATCTGCCGCGCGCAGTGGCCGCCGAACTCCCGGCAACACTGGCCCCGCAACTCGCCACCGCCGCTTCGAGCGTGCCGGCGCACGGCACCTGGAGCTGCGAAGTCAAATTCGACGGCTACCGCTTGCTCGCGCGCGTCGAATCCGGCCGCACGCGCCTGTTCACGCGCGCCGGCAACGATTGGACCGACAAGCTCCCGTCCCTGGCCGGGGTGGTGGGTTCGCTCGGCGTGACATCGGCATGGCTCGACGGCGAAATCGTCGTCTTGGACGCCAACGGCATGCCCGACTTCAACGCCCTGCAAAACGCGTTCGACTCGAGCGGCACGGCGGTCATCACCTACTTCGTGTTCGACTTGCCCTTCGCCGACGGCTTCGATCTGCGCAACACCCCGCTGCACGCGCGGCGCGCGCTGCTGCGCCAACTGATCGACGCGAACGCGCCCGAGTCGGTGCGCTTCAGCGCCGACTTCGCCGCCGACCCGGCAAGCGTGCTCGAATCGGCACGCGCGCTCGGCCTGGAGGGCATCGTCGCGAAGCGCACGGACGCGCCCTATGCATCGGAGCGCAGCCCCACCTGGCTCAAGCTCAAGTGCCACTCGCGCCAGGAGTTCGTGATCGGCGGCTTCATCGAGCGCGACGGGGCGAGCCGCGAAGTCGGCAGCCTGATGCTCGGCGTGTTCGATGCGGCGGGTGCGCTGCAGTACGCCGGCAACGTCGGCACCGGCTGGAGTGCCGCTGCCGCATCGAGCCTGCGAGAGCGCCTCGTACCTCTGGAGACTCCCACCAGCCCGTTTGCGCAGGCGATTGCAGCGAGTCGCTGGTCGCGCCGCGCGGCTGGCGACGCCGCATTGGGTGAAGCCCGAGCTGGTGGCGGAAGTGCGGTTTCGCGACTGGACGCCCGACGGCCGCATCCGCCACGCGTCGTATCAAGGCCTGCGCGCCGACAAGCCGGCGCGCGAGGTGGTGCGCGAGCAAGCTTCGGCGCAGCCGGTGCCGGCCGAGCCCCGATCGAGCTCCGGGATACGTGGCACTGGCACCGCCAGCGAAGCCCACCGCGTCGGCCGCGTCAAAGTCTCGAACCCGGAACGCGTGATCGACAGCGTCAGCGGCTTGACCAAGCTCGACCTGGTGCGCTACTACGAAAGCGTCGCGCCGTGGATGCTGCCGCACCTGAAAGGCCGCCCAGTCACGCTGGTGCGCGGCCCCAGCGGCGTGGCCGGCGAGCTGTTCTTCCAGAAGTACGCCGAGACCTCGGCGATCCCGGGTCTGCGCGAACTCGACCCAAAACTCTGGCCCGGCCATCCGCCGCTGCTCGAAGTACCCGACGCCGCCGCGCTGATCAGCGCCGCGCAGCTCAATGTCATCGAATTCCACACCTGGAACTCGCTGGCCAGGAACATCGACAAACCCGACCGCATCGTGTTCGACCTCGACCCCGGCGAGGGCATCGCTTGGAGCCGCGTCCAGGAGGCGGCGACGCTGACCCGCGCACTGCTCGGCGAGTTGGGCCTGCAAAGCTGGCTCAAGACGAGCGGCGGCAAGGGCCTGCACGTCGTCGTGCCGATCACGCCACGCCTTGATTACGACGCAGTGAAAGGGTTTTCGCAAGCGGCCGTGCAGCACCTGGCGAAGACCATTCCTTCGCGCTTTGTCGCGAAGAGCGGTGCGGTCAATCGGGTCGGCCGCATTTACGTCGACTACCTGCGCAATGGCCATGGCGCGACGACGGCCGCAGCGTTTTCGGTGCGCGCGCGCCCAGGCCTGGGCGTGTCGATGCCTATCGCGTGGGAGCAGCTGGACGCGCTGAAAAGCGGCGCCCAATGGACGGCGGCGACTGCGCGCGAGTACCTGTCATTTCAGAAAGACGACCCTTGGGCCGGCTACTGGACGGCGCGCCAGACCTTGACCGAGGGCCTGAAGCGACTCGGCCTCAAAGCAACAATTTCGCCGGTTCAGCCCCACCAGGCTTGATGCGCATGCGAATTTGGCAGTAACCTTCGCCCCCTCGACCAATCTGTCAGGCCCGCACCATGGCTGCACGCTCCATCGCTTCGCTCTCGCTCAGCTTCGGCCTGGTGTCGATTCCCGTGAAGGTGTACTCCGCCACCGAAAGTTCGAGCAGCGTCAGCTTCAACATGCTTCACAACTGCGGCTCGCGCGTGAAGCAGCAGTACCTGTGCATCAAGGAGAACGTGCCCGTCGAACGCGCCGACATGGTGAAGGGCTACGAGTTCGAGAAAGACCGCTACGTGATCTTCACGCCGACCGAGCTGAAGGCGCTGGAAGAAGCGCCGAGCTCCACGGTGGACATCGTGTCGTTCATTCCGCTCGCGTCGGTCGACCCGATCTATTTCGACAAGGCCTACTACCTCGCGCCCGACAAACGTGGCGCCAAACCTTACGGCCTGCTGCTCGCGGCGATGCTCGAGAGCGGCCGTTGCGCGCTCGCGCGCTGGGCCTGGAAGGGCAAGCAGTATGTCGTGCAGGTGCGCCCGGGCGACGCCGGGCTGATTTTGCAGCAACTGCTCTACGCCGAAGAAGTGCGATCCATGAAAGACCTGGAGATCGAGAAAGCCGAAATTCAGAAGCCCGAGCTGCAACTGGCGCTGCAATTGATCGACCAGATTTCGGCCGAAAGCTACGACCCGCGCGAGTACCAGGACGAAGAGAAGAAGCGCATCCTGGCCGCGATCGACGACCGCATTGCCGGCAAGCAGGTGGTCGCCACCGACGGCCAGGAGCCCGCCGCCGGCGCGCAGGTGATCGATCTGGTCGAGGCGCTGCGCGCGAGCCTCGCACCGCGCAAGGGTGCGGCCAAGGCGGGCGCTGCGCCGGCGCTTGCTGCCGCGCAGACGGCGGCACCAGCTTCAGCCGCCACGCTCGCGGTCGCCGCCGACGCGCAAGCGCAGGTGGCATCCGGCGCACCCTCGTCAAAAGAGCGCAAGGCCGCCAAACGCGCGCCCGCGTCCGCCCCGGCGCAGGCCGGCGAAGAGGCGGCTCCGGCGCGCGCGCGCGCCGCGAAGAAGTAAGTCCACCCGCCGCCCTTGCGCCGCCCTTCGGCCACGTTTTCACCGCTTGTCCACCGACACGACCTACACGCTCAGCAGCATCGCGTCGATGCTCGGCCTGTCAAGGGCCGTGATCACCAGCCTCATCGACGCCGGATTCGTGACGCCCTCGCGCGGCAAGCGCCGCGAGTACCGTTTCAGTTTTCAGGACGTGGTGCTGCTTCGCACGGCGCATGGTTTGCAGGCCGCACAGATCCCGGCGCGGCGCATCGTTCGGTCACTGAAAAAGCTCAAGGCCACGCTGCCCGATGAGTTGCCGTTGACGGGGCTTCGCATCAGCGCTGTCGGCGGTGACGTCGCGGTGCGCGAGGGCGAGCACCAATGGGCTGCCGAGTCAGGGCAGATGCTTTTCGACTTTGAAGTCAAGCCGGGCGCCCGCAGTGTCGCGTTCATGGGCGCGGCGCCCAGCAGCAGCAACGATGCGAAAGCCTGCTTCGAGCGCGGCGTGGCGCTCGAAGCGAAGCACCCAGCGCAGGCCGAACAAGCGTACCGCGAAGCCATCGCGCTGGCGCCCACCTACCCGGACCCGTATCTCAACCTGGGCGTGCTGCTCGGCGATTCCGGGCGCGCTTCGGAAGCCGCCGATCTCTACGCGCAAGGCATCGCGCACTGCCCGAATGAAGCGCTGCTGCACTTCAACCTCGGCGTCGCGCTCGAAGACCTGAAGCGAACGGCACAGGCGCTGGCCAGCTACCAGGCGTGCCTGCGCATCGACCCGGGCATGGCCGACGCCCACTTCAACGCGGCGCGCCTGCACGAGACGCTGGGCCACGAACGCCAGGCGATCCGTCATTACAGCGAATACCGGCGCCTGCAGAGATAGCCGAAACGGATCAAGCGTCGCACGCGGGCAGAATGGGCACCATGTCTGCATCGTGGCTGATCGTCTTCGCATCGCTGCTGTTCGCGACCATGGGCGTGTGCGTGAAGCTTGCGGCGGCCCAGTATGGAAGCGGCGAAATCGTGATGTACCGCGGACTGGTCGGCGCGCTGATGATCGCCGCCATGAGCCGCTGGCAGGGGATCTCGCTGCGCACGGCCGTGCCTGCGAAGCATGCCTTGCGCAGCCTGACCGGCGTGACCGCCTTGTGCCTGTGGTTCTACGCGATCGGCGAATTGCCGCTGGCCACCGCGATGACGCTGAACTACACCTCCTCGCTGTGGATCGCCTTGTTCTTGATCGGCGGCGCCGCCGTGTTCAAAGCCCAGCCGGTGGATCCCCGTCTCGTGCTCGCCGCGCTGCTCGGCTTCGTCGGCGTGGTCCTGGTGCTGCGCCCGACGATCGAGCAGAATCAGCTGTGGTATGGACTCGTCGGGCTGTTGTCGGGCCTGGTGTCGGCCACCGGCTACCTGCAAGTCACCGCGCTCGGCCGGGCCGGCGAATCGGAGAGTTGCATCGTCTTCTACTTCTCGATCGGCGGCGTTCTCGGCGGCGCGGCCTTGAGCACGCTGACCGGCTGGCACGCTCACAGCTGGAGCGGCATCGGGCTGCTGTTGGCGGTGGGTGTTCTGGCGACACTGGCGCAGCTGATGCTGACCCGCGCCTACGCCCGCGGCCGCACGCTCGTCAACGCGAGCCTGCAGTACCTGGGGATCGGCTTTTCCTTCCTCTTCGACGTATTTCTGCTTGGCGACCGGGTCACCTGGATCGCCGTGCTGGGCATTGCGCTGATCGTCGCGGCAGGGGTCCGCGCGACGATGTTGCGCTCGCCTCCAGGGCGTGCGTCAAGCCAAGCTCCGGCCAGACCCTGAGCAGGGTTCAACCCTTCTCATTGGGAATATTACCCATCGCACGTCATGCCGTTGGGGCATCATGGTCCGTGGACAAAGCCACCCCTGACATCACTGGAGTACGCCAGCATGCCCACCACACTGTCGGATCGCAGCGCCTCGCCCGATGTCGGCGGCGTCGGAATCGACGCCCCGACACTGCAGAATCTGAGAACCATCATTGAACGCGCCTGGGCTGCCGGGCCAGCCGCGATACAACCGACGCTGGTGCACGAGGCCGTTGAGTTCGTCGTCGACGCGCTCGACGCCGGTCGCCTGCGCGTCGCCGAGCGCCGGGGCGTGGGCGAATGGACGGTGAACCAGTGGGTCAAGCAGGCCGTGCTGCTGTCGTTCCGATTGAACGAGAGCAAGATGATGCACGCCGGCGGCCTGTCGTATTTCGACAAGATCGATTCCAAATTCTCCGGTTTCGACGAAGCCGACATGCGCGCCAGCGGCGTGCGCACCGTGCCGCCGGCGATGGTTCGCCGCGGTGCCTATCTCGCCCGCAACGTCGTCGTGATGCCCAGCTTCGTCAACATCGGCGCCTACGTCGACGAAGGCGCGATGGTCGACAGCTGGGTCAGTGTGGGTTCATGCGCCCAGATCGGCAAGAACGTGCACCTGAGCATGGGCGTGCAGGTGGGCGGCGTGCTCGAGCCGATGCAGGCCCACCCGACGATCGTCGAGGACAATTGTTTCATCGGCGTGCATTCCTCGGTGGTCGAAGGGGTGATCGTCGAAGAGAACTCGGTCGTCTCAATGGGTGTGCACTTCGGCCGCAGCACGAAGATCTTCGACCGCGAGACGCGCCAGATCAGCTACGGCCGCATCCCGGCCGGGTCGGTGGCGATCGCCGGCACTCTGCCCTCGCCCGACGGCAGCTACAGCACCGCGTGCGTCGTGATCGTGAAGAAAGTCGACGCGCAAACCCGCGCCAAGACCAGCATCAACGAGTTGCTGCGCGCTTGAGTCGCTGCGCCCCGAACCGAGCGCCCGTCTCAGACTGAAGCACCTGCGTCCGCGTGGGCACGGCTGAGGGCGCGGGCGATTGCCCGGGCGAGTTGCTTGGGTTCGATCGGCTTGGACACATGATCGTCCATTCCGGCCTCGATGTAGGCGCCCCGGTCCTCGAGCATTGCATTGGCCGTCAGCGCGATGATCGGAATGCGCGCGGCGCCACTGTTCAGCGCGCGAATCCGCCGCGTCGCCGCCATGCCGTCCAGGACAGGCATCTGAATGTCCATCAGAACCAGGTCGAAGGATCTGGAATCGACCTTTGCCACCACTTCCATGCCGTCGTTGGCCATGTCGCAGGTGTGCCCCTGCTGCTCCAGCATGGCGCGGATGACGATCTGGTTGACCTCGTTGTCCTCGGCAACCAGGATGTGCAGCCCATGCACGTTGTCGTCGTCGGCGTCGAATTGGGTGTCGGAAAACTGCTGTCGCGGCGAGTGGCTGCGCTGGAGTTTCAGCGTGACCGTGAAGGTGCTGCCCAGACCAACCTGAGACTGAACGTCGATGCGTCCACCCATCAGGTCGATGAGACCGCGGCTGATCGCCAGCCCCAGCCCGCTGCCGCCGTAGCGGCGGGTGATGCCGCTGTCGGCCTGAATGAACCGCTGAAACAGCGTGGGCAGCACTTCAGGCGCGATGCCGATCCCCGAATCGCGCACCACGACGCTGAGTTCCACGTCGTCGCCTTCCAGCGCGCGATGCGCGACCTCGACGCCGATGGAGCCGCGCTCGGTGAACTTCACGGCGTTGCCGATCAGGTTGAACAGCACCTGGCGCAGCCGCCCTTCGTCGCCGTGCAGCATCTCGGGCAGCCCGCTCCGGAACTGCACTGCAAAGTTCAGCCCTTTCTCGCGCGCACGCGTCGCCACCGACGCCGCCACTTCATCGACCAGCCGGCGCGGGTCGAATTCGCCAATCACCAGCTCGAGCTTGCCGGCCTCGACCTTCGACAGATCCAGAATGTCATTGATCAGGGTCAGCAGCGCCTTGCCTGAGGCCCGGATGGTTCGCGCGTAGCTGCGCTGCTCTTGCGTCAGTTCGGTCTTGAGCATCAAGCTGTTCATTCCGAGCACGCCATTGAGCGGCGTGCGGATTTCATGGCTCATCGACGCGAGGAACTGCGACTTGGCATGATTCGAGGCCTCGGCGGCCGCCTTGGCACGGGCCAGCTCGCGTTCGGCCTTCGTGATGTCGCGCATCACGCCGACGATGCCGCCATCGGGCGTGCGTCGCTCGATGGTATGGATGACGCTTCCATCCGCGAGCTCCTGCTCGAACACGCCATTGCCGCTGCGATGCATTGCGAGCCGCATCTCGCGCCACGCCTGCCGCTTCGTCGGGTCGCTGTCGGGAACGATGGACGGGGCAGCGACGTCGACGATGGTCTCGAAACTCACGCCGACGCCGAGTACCCGGCGCACCCACGGGAACATCTCCATGTAGCGCGCGTTCCACGCGACGACCCGGTCCTGCGCGTCGCACAGCAGGAAGCCGTCCGCCATTGACGCGAGCGCGCGGTCCATGATGCCCTTGGCCTGCGCGATCTCGAGCCGGGCGCGTGTCAGTCGACCGAGCTGCCACTGGGCGGCGCAACCGGCGGCGATCAGCATGGCAATGAAACCGGCGGCAGCGGACACGATCACGTTTCGGTCCTGCCGCCAGTCAGCAAGCGCGGCGTCTCTCGAAATGCCCGCACTGATGCGCAGCGCGCGGTACAGCGAAGGGCGCGCCGCCAGGACTGTCGCAATTCCGTCCAGACGCCCGGCAGCGTCGGCAACCACGCCGGCCAAGGCCCGTTCGGAAAGCGGCGAGGCCAGGCGCATGCCAAGCTGCGCATCGGTTTCCGGAACGCTGGCCAGCAACTGGCCATCGTCGCGCTCCAGCGTCACCACGAGTCCGGAAATCTGCACCGACTGCGCCAAGATCGACGTGATGATGGGCAGCGGAATCTCGGCGATGGCAATCACGCGCCGCCCACCAGGAAGCTGCAGCGGCCGGGCGAAGAAAAGCCCGCGTTCGGCGGTTGCCAGGTTCTGCACCGGATCGCTGATCGCCAGCAGCGGTACCGATTGCCTCAGCACGCTGTCGAGGAATCCCGGGGAAAGCGGCACGCCCATGCGCTGCGTGTGACCGCGTGCGGCGGTGAGCACTTCGCCATCGGCCTCGATCACGGCCAGATCGGCGAACTCCAAATTTCGCCTGACCACGCCACCCAGCAGTCGGCCGGCTTGCTCGCGATCGATTGTGGAGTCTGCGCCGATGGCTGGCGCAAGCAGGTCGCCCATCTCGGACAGCAGCAGGTCGACCCCGATCAAGGTGCGATTCAGCGCCGCCTCGGCGCCGCTGACGAAACGAATCACTCGGACCTCGGCTTCGCCAATGGCATCGCGTTCGGCGCGCAGGATGCCCGCCGCGGCGGCGCCGGTTGCCGCAATGACGAACGCGGCCACCGTGCCCCAAATCGCAACGATCAAGCGATCTCGGGTCTGCATGCTCGGCGAGGGTGGCTTGTACAGGTCATCACCCGTTGCTGTGGGAGTCAGGTTCAGGGAAGCTCCACACCGCCCACCTGGCCGAGGGTCTGTTTCCATACTTGCGCGCATTGCGGACCGCAGCGCTTCAGCCAACCAGGCAACACTTTGGTCATCAGAATCTCGCGGCGCCGGCTTGCGTCCGCAGGGCTCTCGCCAACCTCGGTCATGCGCCCTTTTCGCCCGCCGGTGCACGCCGGCGCGCCCACGTTGCACGCGACTCCTGCGCTGGTTTCGTTCTCGGCTTCGGCCCAGATCGCGCGTTCCAGTTTCGGCAATTCGCGCTTGAGCAGTTCCTGAAGATCACTCGGCAGCGCGTTCCAGGCGGCGCCATTGGCCACGAACGCTGCCAGACCCCAATTGACCGGTGCCGCGTGGATGTGCGTCGTCACCTCGTGCAAACCGACGGTATTGCCCGACATCGTGCCGGTGATGGCGCAATCGATGTTGCCGCTGCGCAGGCCGGCGACGACCTCCGCGAAAGCAGTCTGTACTGGCGTGGCTCCGAGAGCTGCAACCCAATCCGACTGGGTCGCGCTCGACACCCTGATGCGGCGCCCGGCCAGGTCGGCCAGGCTGCCGAACGGTTTGGCGCAGAACGTCACCTGCGCCGGATAGGCATAAAGCGCCAGCAACTCAATGCCGTAGCGCTCGCGCAGCACCCGCTGCAGGTAGGGACGGAAAGCGCCGGCATTGAGCCGCAAGGTGGCCATGTCCGGGTTGAGTCCGGCCAGGTCAGGGGCGCCGAATTCCGCGTCGTGCACTGCGCTCAGGTTGAGCAGCGAGGTACCGAACGGGACCGCCCCCTGCTGCACCAGGCGCAGCATTTCCTGGCCGCGGATACCCGCTCGGTCGAACGCGACGATTTCTGCGCTCGCCCGGCCGCCGCTCATGCGAGCGAGTTCGCGCGCCCAGAACGGTTCTTCGTGTCGTGTGTATTGGTTGAGCGCACCCAGTCCGCCGACGATTCGCAAATGCTGCGCCACTGGAGGGATTGCTTGCGCGGCGGCGCACGGAGCCGCCGCGTGAGTCAGGCAGGCGAGCAACACGCCCCAGAGGGCCCAGCGCGAGCGCCTTGCCGTTGCATTGCCGCAGCCACCCGTCGCCGGGCATCGATTGTCGAGATGCTTCATTGAACGCCCCATGACCGATCCGGCCGATTGTTCTACGCGTATCGGCATTCCGGTGCCGCGAATAGGCGTGCAGCTTGTGGCCAATTCGAGGTTCGGCGGGCCCTTGCCCGACGTCGCTTGCCCGGGATTTCCCGCTTGACACTCATTTAACCAATCATTTAAATACACAATATGGATTCGTTGAGCCTGACCTTTGCGGCACTCGCCGACCCGACACGCCGTTCCATCCTGGCGCGACTGGTCCAAGGCGAAACGCACGTGGGAGAGCTCTGCAAGCCGTTTGCCATCTCGGGGCCGGCGGTGTCGCGCCATCTGCGCGTGCTCGAGGACGCGGGCCTGATCGAGCGCAAGGTGGATGCCCAATGGCGCGTGTGCCGATTGCGCGGCCCCGGGCTGCGCAGCGCGCACGACTGGCTGGCCCGCTACCGCGAGCACTGGGAAGAAAGCCTGGATCGCCTGGTCAACCTGCTCGAACAGCCCGCGCACCCCCCACCCTCACCCGCCAAACGCGTGGCACGCCGCCCGGCCACGCCGCCCCGCCCACCGGCCAAACCCAGGAAAGGAAAATCGCCATGAACGCACCGGAAGTCTTTCAGCTGCAGCTCAGCTGTTTCATCCGCGCCCCGCGCGAGAAAGTGTTCGACGCGTTCGTCAACGAAGCGGTGCTGAGCCAGTGGCACAGCCCACGCGGCATGAGCGTGCGCCTGTGCAACGTCGACGCCCGCGTCGGTGGGCGCTACCGCATCGAGATGCGCTCGCGCGAGGGCACCAGCCATACAGTGGCAGGCACGTATCGCAGCGTCAACCGCCCGCAGCAGCTGGCCTACACCTGGCACTGGGAGGGCGACAGCCCGATGGCCGGCGTCGAGACCCTGATCGAGGTGGAGTTCGTCGCCAAGGACGGCGGCACCGAGCTGCGCATGAAGCACAGCGGCTTCCCCGCTGCGGCGGCGCGCGATGGCCACACGCAAGGCTGGAGCTCATGCTTCAACCGCCTCAACGACCTGCTCGACGCGCGCGGCAGCGCCGCGACGATCACGCTGCTCGGCGACCCGCGCAGCAGCTACGTGCGCACGGCGCGCATGGGTCTGGCCGAAAAGGGCGTCGCCTACACGCTGCAGCCCTGCGCGCCGAACTCACCGGAAATCCTGGCCGTGCACCCGTTCGGCAAGATCCCCGGCATGCGCGACGGCGACATCGAGCTGTGGGAAACCAGCGCGATCCTGCGCTACATCGACGAAGGCTTTGACGGCCCGTCGCTCACGCCGGGCATGCTCGCCGAGCGCACGCGCTGCGAGCAATGGGTGAGCGCCGTCAACTCCTACTTCTACGATTCGATGGTGCGGCGTTACGTGCTGCAGTACATCTTCCCGAAGGGCGAAGGCGGCAAGCCCGATCGCACCGTGATCGACCGCGCCGTGCAAGACATGGCGCCGCAACTCACCGCGCTGGATCGCGCTTACGCGAAGACGGGCGACTTTCTCGCCGGCAGCACCCTGAGCTTTGCGGACTTGTTCGTCGCGCCGATCCTGTTCTACGTCGAAGCCTTCCCCGAGGGTGCGAGGCTGCTCTCCGACATGCCCCACATCCGGCGCGCGCAAGGCGTGATTCGCCAGCGCTCGAGTTTCACGACGACGCAGCCGCCGCAGAGCAAGTGAACTCTGTCGCCACGGCCAAACTCGCTCCCTCTCCCGCTTGCGGGAGAGGGTTGGTGTGATGGCCGCTCAGCGCTTCGGGTAGACGATGTCGGCGCGCCGGTTCTGCGCGTACGCGGTCTCGGTGTGGCCATGCGCGAACGGCCGCTCTTCGCCGTAGCTCACGGTCTCCATTTGGCTCGACCTCACGCCCAGCAATCCGAGTGCGCGGGCCACGGCCTCGGCGCGGCGCTGGCCGAGCGCCAGGTTGTATTCAACGCCGCCGCGCGAATCGGTATTGCCCTCGATGCGCACCGCCAGCGCCGCGTTCGCCGCCAGGTAGCGGCCGTGACGCTCGATCAGCGGCGTATAGGTCGACTGCAATGCCGACTCGTCGAACGCAAAATAGACGCTGCGCTCGCGGCTGATCGCGCTGGCCGGGTCCAGATGCTCGGGCAGCGTGGACGTGGCGACGCTGGGCTGCGTGGTGGCCTGCGGCGCGGCCGGTGCGGGTGTGGGGGCTGGCGCAGGCGCTTCGAATTGAGAGGGCACCCCCGTGCGTGCCGGGGCATCCGGAACGGCAGGTTCAGCAGCGGGCGGTGCGGCGGGCGGCACGGGCGTGCTGCAACCCAGCAGCGATCCGAGCGTCAGCGCAACGCTCATCGCAACGGTCAACGATGTTTTCTTCATGGCGATCTCCTTGGCTGTTGGTTTGGGTTTCGGGTTCGATCGGCGCGAGGGCCGAATCTTAAGGTGCAAAACGGCCCTTGAAGCATGCCTCAGATCAAGCCGGGCCGAGCGCGAACACCGGTACCGCCGAGGCCTTGCCCTTGAACTGCACCGGCTCCAGCGCGTCCGGCGCCAGGGCCGGTTCCAGGCACGCCCGCGTGGCCTCATCGATCAGGATCGTTCGCTTCGCGACCTTGGTGTGCGCCTCGAGCCGCGCCGCCAGGTTCACCGTGTCGCCGATGCAGGTGTAGGTGGCACGCTGCTGCGTGCCGGTGTAGCCGGCAACGATGTCGCCGGTGGCGATGCCCACGCCGATCGCGATCGCCGGTTTGTTCGCTGCCACGCGCTCGTGGTTGAACAGCTCGATCAGCTCCGTCATCTCCAGCGCCGCGCGCACCGCGCAGCCGCCGTGGTCGGGAAGCAGCAGCGGCGCGCCGAAGATCGCCATCAGCCCGTCGCCGATCATCTGATTCACCACGCCGCCGTGGTTGCCGATCGCGTCGAACATCAGCGCGTAGTAGGCGTTCAGCAGCTCGTGCGTCTCTTCGGGCGGCTGCGATTCCACGAGCGACGTGAAGCCGCGGATGTCGGCAAACATCACGGTGCCGCGGATGCGCTTTCCGCCGAGCGCGAAGCCCGATTGCGCGAGGTCTTGCGCCACCTCGGCGGTGGCGAAGCGCCGCACCATCGCGCGCAGCTGATCGCGCAGGCGTTTCTTCTCCAGGCTCGCGCCGATGCGCGCCTTGAGCAGCACCGGGTTGATCGGCTTGCTCAAGTAGTCTTCGGCGCCGAGTTCGATGCAGCGAACGATGTTCGCCACGCCTTCGAGCGACGAAGTCACGAGCACCGGAAGATCGCGCAGCTTCGGATCGGCCTTCAGCTGTTCGAGCACCTCGAAGCCGTCCATCTCGGGCATTTCGATGTCGAGCAGCAGCAGGTCGAAGGTCTCGGAACGCAGCATCTCGAGCGCGATGCGGCCGTTTTCGGCGCTCGCGCTGCGGTGCCCTTGCAGCTCGACATTGCGCGCGAGCAGCAGCCGGTTGACCTTGTTGTCGTCGACGATCAGCAGCCGCGCGACGCCGTCGCGTTGTTCAGCCATCGCGCAGCTCGGTCAGTGCCGCGGCGACGCGCGCATATTCGTGGCCGAGCGCGTCGACCGGGCCCACGCCGTCGTCGCCGGGCAGGCGGGCGTGATCGAGCCCCTTGTGTTCAAGTTCGCGCGCCATGTCGCCCAGACGCATCGCGCCGAAGGTCAGGCTGTTCGACTTGAGCGAATGCGCGGCGCGCCGGAACTTGTCGGCGTCCCCCGCCGCTAGCGCGCTGTGCAACTCGGCGAGCATCGACGGTGCGTCTTCGAGAAAGGTGTCGACGAGCTCCTTCGCGAAGTCTTCGCCCGCCGTGTCTTGCAGCTCCTTGAAGACCGTGGGGTCGATGATTGCATCAGCCATGGGAGTGGATAGCGGGGCAAGGGCCGGCCGGCAGCCTTCTTCCGCCTGAGGAAGCGGCGATGGGTGAGAGTCTAGCGGGCACAGCCTCAGGCCTGCTCTCGCTGCACGACTTGCAGCAGTGCGTCCACCAGCGCCTCCACCCGGATCGGCTTGGTCACGTAGTCGTCCATTCCCGCAGCCAGGCACGCTTCGCGGTCGCCTTGCATCGCGTTCGCGGTCATGGCAACGATCCTCGGTCGCTCGTTCGCAGGCCACTTCGCGGTGATGCGCCTGGACGCTTCCAGCCCATCCATTTCAGGCATCTGCACGTCCATCAGCACCACGTCGTAGGGCTGGCGATGCACGCATTCGATCGCCTCGACGCCGTTGCCCGCCACATCGGCCCGGTAGCCCATTTGCGCGAGCAGGCGCAGCGCGAGCTTCTGGTTCACCGCGTTGTCTTCGGCGAGCAGGATGCGCAAGGGGTGGCGCTGCGCCATCTGCGCGTCCATCCTCGGCTTGGCCGCTTGCGCAGCAGCCTTGGGTGCGTCGCTCACCAGCAGCGTCACGAGCGTGTCGAACAGCTGGCTCTGGCGCAGCGGCTTGGCCAGCGTGGCGGCAAACTGGCTGTCGCTCGCTTCCTTGCGGCCGAGCGAGCTGAACAGCACGAGCGGCAGCTTGTAGCCCTGCTCGCGGATGCGCGCGGCGAGCGTCGCGCCGTCCATGCCGGGCATGTGCATGTCCAGAATCGCCAGGTCGTAGGCGCCCTGCCCCAGCATCTGCAGCGCTTGTTCTGGCGCTTCGGTGTCTTGCGACACCATGCCCCACTTGGCGGTTTGCAGCGCGAGGATCTTGCGATTCGTCGCGTTGTCGTCGACGACAAGGATGCGCTTGCCCTTGAGCGCGGGCTGTTCGCCGATGATGTCTCTGCGCGTGCCTTCGGGCAGCGCGGTGGGTGTGCACCGAACCGTGAAGTGGAAGGTACTTCCCCGACCGGGGCCGGCGCTTTCCACCCACATCGTGCCGCCCATCAGCTCGGCGAGCAGCTTGCTGATCGCCAGGCCGAGCCCGGTGCCGCCGTACTTGCGTGTGGTGCCGCTGTCGGCCTGGCTGAATTTCTGGAACAACCGGCTCTTGCCTTCCTCGGTGAGGCCGATTCCGGTGTCGCGGACCGTGAAGTGCAGTTGTTCGCCTTGCACAGCCGCCGTGAGAACGACTTCGCCTTGGTCGGTGAACTTGACGGCGTTGCTCAGCAAATTGAGCAGCACCTGTCGCAGCCGGGTCACGTCGCCAAGGATGGCGGCAGGGACGTCGCCCTCGAAGACGTAGGCCATGTCGAGGCGTTTCTCGGCAGCGCGGCTGCCGATGAGGTCGAGCGCGGATTCGACGCACTCGCGCAGATCGAAGGGGTGCGCTTCGATGTCCATGCGCCCGGCTTCGATCTTCGAAAAATCGAGAATGTCGTTGATGATCGTCAACAGCGCGTCGCCCGAGTCGCGAATCGTCCCGGCGTAGTCACGCTGCTCATCATTCAGCGGCGTGTCGAGCAACAGCCCGCTCATGCCGATCACGGCGTTCATCGGCGTGCGGATCTCGTGGCTCATCGTCGCCAGGAACGAACTCTTCGCTTCGTTGGCGGCTTCGGCGGCGGCACGGGCTTCCTGGGTCTCCCGAAACATGCGCGCATTCTGGATCGCGATCACCGCCTGATCGGCGAAGGTCTCGAGCAGCGCGACCTCCTTGTCGGTAAACGGAACCGGCGGCACCCGCAGGATGTAGATCGACCCGACGCCATTGCCTTCCCATTGCATTGGGGCGAACACCTGCGAGTAGTTGCCAATGTCCAGCTTGCGAGCGACATGGCGAACCCCCCTGGGGACTTCGGCCCCGTGCAGCACGTCGTCATAGCGCAGCACCCGGTGCTGGCGCATGGAGTTGGTCACCGGCTCGTCACCCAAGGGCAAAGGAAAGATCGTCGCCAGCCCCTCCACCGCACTGCCACGATGGGCAGCGACACGCATGACGGAATCTTTCTCATCGATGAGCAGCAGGCCCTGCTGGGTGCCCGCGAACAGCCGTTCACAACTCTCGAGGATCTTGTCGAACACCGGCGTGGCATCGGCCACCGAACTGCTGATCACCTCCAGCACCTGCGATGTTGCCTTCTGCTGCTCCAGCGCCTCCGTCGTCTCGTTGAACAGCCGTACGTTCTCGATCGCGATCACGGCCTGGTCGGCGAAGGTCTGCAGCAACTCCACCTGGTGCGGCGCGAACGTTCCGGGTTCGCGCCGCGTCACACTGATCATGCCGATCGGCTCGCGGTCGCGCAGCAACGGGCAGAACAGCATGCTGCGGTAACCGCGGGCGCGCGCCAGATCGCGCGTGCGTTGCATGTCGTCCGGCAGCCGTTCGGTGTCGGTGATGTGCACGATCTCGCCGCGCAGGATCGGGCCGCCGAACGGGTAAGTGGCGAGCGCGATCGGGAACGAGCGCTTCAATGCTTCGTCGCCCTCGGGCGTGGTGGACGTGAATGCCACCATGTGCAGCGCAGCGTCGAAGATGCGCGCCACCATCGTCGAGTAGCCGCCGAGCAGCCGGTTCGAGCTGCGCGCGATGGCGTCGAACACCGGCTGTACGCTGTCGGGCGAGCTGGCGATGACTTTCAGGATCTCGGCGGTGGCGGTCTGCCGCTCCAGCGACTCCTTCGTCTCGTTGAACAGCCTCACGTTCTCGATCGCGATCACCGCCTGGTCGGCGAAGGTCTGCAGCAGCTTCACCTGCTTGTCCGGGAACGCGCCGGCCTCGGCGCGGCACACCGCGATCGAACCGATCACCTTGCCCGTCCTTGAGCAAGGGCACCGCCAGGTTGCTGCGGTAGCCGGCACGCGCTGCGGCCTCTTTCGGGCCGTAGTCGGCATCGAGCATCACGTCGTGAATCTGCACCGGCACCCGGTCGCGGATCGCGCGGGCCGTGATCGACTGCCGCGTTCGGCCGCATCGGGAAGGCGCTGCGCATCGCTTCGTCTGCATCCGCGGAGACCCCCTTGTACGCCACCAGGTGCACCCATTCGCCGTCGAAGCGCGTCACCCCACTGACGATCGCATCGCACAGCGTCTTCGCACGTTCGGCAATCGGCGTCGAATACCGGCTGCACGTCCGTGGGCGATTCGCTGATCACCTTCAGAACATCCGCGGTCGCTGTCTGCGTTTCCAGCGCCTCCTGAGTCTCGTTGAACAGCCGCGCGTTCTGGATCGCGATCACCGCCTGCCGCGCGAAGGTCTCGAGCAGGTCAGACTCCTTCTTCGTGAACGGACGCATGTCGACTCGCGCCACGTTCAACGCGCCGATGCCGCGGCCCTCCCACATCATCGGCGCCTGCGCCAGCGCGTAGTTCACCCCCAGGCCCTGCGCCAGCCGCCGCAGCACCGGCGGCACGTCGGGACCGTGCAGAACATCGGGAAAACAGACGACATGCCCGAGTGTGATGGCCGCTTGCGTCGCCGAACCTGCCAACGCGACCGGGAACAGCGGCTTCAGTCGGTCCACGTACATGCCGCGCATCGCGGCCTGATGCACCATGCCGTCGTCGCCGACCAGGTACACGCCCATGATGTCGACGTCGAACAGCTCCTCGGTGCTGGCGAGGATGCGTTCGAACACCGGTTTCGCGTCGGCCATCGAGTTGCTGATGACCTGCAGCACCTCGGCACTCGCGGTCTGCTGCTCCAGTGCCTCTTTGGTCTCGTTGAACAGCCGCACGTTCTGAATCGCGATCACCGCCTGGTCGGCAAAGGATCTCAGCAGCGCGATTTGATCGTCGGCATACCCACCCGGCTCGGTGCGGCCGACAACGAGCACGCCAATCGCTTCGTTGTCGCGCAGCAGCGGCAGCAAGATCGCCGAGCGCATGCCGGTGCGATCCTGAACCGCTCGTTCGTGCTCCGGCAGATCGAGGGCCAGGTAGTCGGCGATGTTCAACGTCGTCTTGCCCACCAACACACGCGAAGGGAAGTTGTGCTGCGCGTCGATGGGGATGGGAGGCGGCGCCTGCCAGCCTTCAGCCTGCCCGGCGCGCGCGGTCGCGCTGACGCGAAGCGTGTCGCCTTCGCGCAGCAGCACGCTCGCCCGTGAGCTCGCCAGCAGGCGCAGCGAGGTGCCCACGATCGCGTCGAGCACGGGCGAAACATCGGTGGGCGAGCTGCTGATGACGCGCAGGATGTCGGCCGAGGCCGTCTGGCGTTGCAACGCCACTTGGGTCTCGTTGAACAGGCGCACGTTCTCGATTGCGATCACGGCCTGGTCGGCGAAGGTCTTGAGCAGTTGGATGTGGTGCTCCGCGAACGGGCCCGGCTCGACGCGCGTGACGCTGATCATGCCGATCACCGCTGAGTCGCGCATCAGCGGTGTGAACAGCATGGCCCGGTAGCCGCGCAGGCGTGCCAGGTCGCGCAGCATGGGCGGCACGCCGGTGTCGGACTCGGTGTCGCCGATCTGCGCGATTTCGCCGTCGCTCACCATCGCCATCGGCGGGAAGTCCGCAATCGGGCGCGGGAAGGTGGCGCGCAGCGCCGCGTCGGCGGCTTGCGTCGTCGGTGTGAACGCGACCAGGTGCATCACCCCGTCGATGATGCGAAACACCGTCGTCGAAAAGCCGTCGATCAGGCGCTTCGAACTCGCCGCGATTGCGTCGAACACCGGCTGCACGTCTTGCGGCGAACTGGCGATCACTTTCAGGATTTCGGCGGTTCCGGTCTGCCGCTCCAACGCCTCCTTCGTCTCGTTGAACAGCCGCACGTTCTCCATCGCGATCGCGGCCTGGTCGGCGAACGAGGTGACGAGTTCGATTTCCTTGTCGTCGAAGGCCCGCACCTCGGTGCGCCCGAGCGTCAGCACGCCGACCGCCACGCCCTCGCGCAGGATTGGCACGCCCATCAGCGTGCGGTAGCCGCCCACCTGGCGCACGTCGCCGCGCCCGTATTGGGTCGTGTCGGCGGTGTCCTCCACCTGAACTGCACGCCCTGCGGCGACGGCGCGCGAGGTCACTGACGACTTGTCGAGCAGCGAGATCGGGTGCGCCTGCAGGTGTTCGATCAGCGCCGGCGTGGCACCGAACAGCCCGGCCGCCTGGCAGAGGTCGCCCTCGACCTTGAAGATCACGCCGATCCCCGCGTGGCACAGGCGCGCCGCAGTGCCGATCAGCGTGTCGAGCACGGCGCGCAGGTCGAAGGTCGAGCGGCTGATCGCCTTCAGCACATTGGCGGTGGCGGTCTGGCGTTCCAGCGCCTCTTGCGTCTCGTTGAACAGCCGCACGTTCTCGATCGCGATTGCCGCTTGGTCGGCGAAGGTCCTGAGCAGTGCGATATGCGTGTCCTCGAAAGGCCGCACATCGGTGCGCCGGACGAGAATCGTTCCGAGCGCATGCTCTTCGCGTATCAGCGGCACCGCGAGGATGGTCCGATGCCCATACTTGCGCGCGTGCTTGCTTCCGAGCGGATAGTCCTGCTCCGCGCTCTGCAGGTCGCGCACGTGAACCGGTAACCTGTCGACGATGGAACGTCCCGACACTGTCGTCCGGTCCAGAGGAACCGCCTCGCCGAGCGGACGGCCTATGTCGCCGAACGTCGCCACGTAGCGCATTGTCTCGCCCTCGCGCAGGATGATGTCCACGATGTGTGCTTCGCAGATTCGCGCGGCGCGCTCGGCCACGGCATCGAGCGCCGGTTTGACGTCGCTCGGCGAGCTCGAGATCACGCGCAGAATGTCGCTGACTGCCGATTGCCGTTCGAGCGATTCCTTGGTCTCGTTGAACATCTGCACGTTCTGAATCGCGATCACCGCCTGGTCGGCGAAGGTTTCGAGCAGCTGCTCTTCCTTGGGTTCGAACACACCGACGCTCGAGCGCTGCACGGTGATGGCGCCAATGATCCGATTCTGGTGGCGCATCGGCACACTCAGTGCGCTGCGAAAGCCGATCTGCGTGGCTGTTTTCTTGAGCTGGGCGCTGACCTCGGGGTCGAGCAACACATCGGCGACGTTGACCACGGCGGCGTCGACGATCGCCCTGCCCGTCAGCGAGCCCCGATTCGCCTGCATCGGAAACGCCCTGCGCGATGCCTCCAGGCCTTCGGGGTTGATGCCGAACACGCTGACGAGGTGAATCGTTTCGCCGTCAAGCCGGAACACGGCGCAATACTCGGCGCGCATCAGCCGCGCCGAGCGCTCGGCGATCACGTCGAACACCGGCTCCACGTCGGTCACCGCGGCGCTGATGACGCGCAGCACTTCCGAGGTGGCGGTCTGGCGCTCCAGCGCTTCCTTGGTCTCGTTGAACAATCGCGCGTTCTCGATGGCGATGACCGCCTGTTCGGCGAACGCCGTGAGCCGCGCAATCTGGCGCTCGGTGAACGGCCGTGCTTCATTGCGCACCAGCGCGATCGCACCGATCGTTTCGCCGTCGCGCAGCATCGGCACGCCCAGTGCGGTGCCGAACGGGTCGATGCGCATCGCGTCGGTGAAGGTGAATTCAGCGTCGGCCTTCACGTCGGGGATGTGTACCGCCCTGCGCTCGAGCAGTGCACGCCCGCTGATGCTGGTGCGATCGACGACCACCGGCAGGTCGCGCACATAGTTCATGAACTCTTGGGAGAACCCGTGGGTTTCGGCGCGGAAGAACTGCTCGCCGCGCTTGCGCGTGATGGCTCCCTTGTCGGCACCGCACAAGCGCACGGCGGTCTCCACCAGCGTCTGAAGCACCGCGCCGAGGTCGAACGCCGAGCGGCTGATGAGCTTGAGCACCTCGTTCGCGGCGGCCTCTTGCTGGCGAACCTCGTCGGCCTCGGCGGCGCGCTGCGCCAGGCGCAATTCGAAGTCGGCAACGAGCTGGAGCTTGTCCAGCGCCGCAGCGGCTTGTCCGGCGAGCAGCGCGGCCGCGTCGCGCTGCGCATCGCCCCAGCGGCCGAAGCGCCCGTCGACGTCGCAGTACAGATGGCCGAGAACGGTTTGCGCACCGCACAGCGGCGCAACGATGCAGCAGCGTTGCTCGGTCGGCGCGGCGCCCGGCGGGCCGATGTGCAGAGCGGCCGCGCCTTGCGCACGCGCGTCGTTGAGCCAGGGCAGCACGGCGGCCAGCAGCGAGGGTGCCGATTCGCCGCGCGGCAGGCGGCTCGCGGCAACTTGCGCGCCTGCCTGCGAATCGAGCACGAGCAAGACCCGCGTGGGGGCTAGGAGGCGCCTCGCGGCGTCGATCACGAAGCAGTGCAACTCCGGCGCGCTACCGATTCGATTCAGGGCCTGCACGATGCCGGTGGCGCCGTTGGCTGCATCGGAACCGAGGCGGGCCTGCCCGTCAAGACTGGGCCCCCGAGGCTTCTTGTTGTGTGAGGCACGCCGCATGAATTGATTCTGCCGCATCGGCACGGGGTGGCTTGCGGGGGCTCGTCTTCGGGCCGGGCCGAGGCGCGTGCGCCAGCGGACGACACCGCATTGCGGGTGGCACACGATTCACTTGTGACAGCGTATGCGCTACCATCGAGCGCATGCCCACGATTGTGTTGGACACCAACGTCTTGGTTGCCGCTCTGCTCCGCGGCGGCGGAACTGCGCGAGCCGTGCTCCGTGCTTGCCTGCAGGCGCAATACCAAGCCGTGCTCGGGCCAGCGCTGCTGGCCGAGTACGAAGACGTCCTCAGCCGCACGGAGCTGTTTGCGGACTCCGTCTTGTCATCGAAGGAGCGCAGCGAAGTACTGGATGGTTTCCTGAAGCGATGCCGCTGGGTCGAAGTGTTCTATGCGTGGCGCCCCAATTTGCCCGACGAAGCGGACAACCACTTGATTGAACTCGCGGTGGCCGCGCAAGCCGACGCGATCGTGACGAGAAACCTGCGCGACGTGGCGCGCGGCGAGCTGAAATTTCCCTCGCTCAGGGTGTTGACGCCCGAGCAATGCCTGGAGGTGTTTCCATGTCCACTCTGACGATCCGTCTTCCCGACGACAAACACGAGCGCCTGAAGGCGCTGGCGCGGTCGAACTCGATCAGCATGAACAAGTTGATCGACGAACTCGCGACCGTGGCACTGGCCAACTATGACGCCAGGGTGCGCTTCGAGACCCGAGCGTCGCGGGGAAATCCGAAGCGCGCGTTGGCTCTTCTGGACAAGTTGGATCGCGCGGGCTGACCCACAGCCTGGAGCGACTGACGCCGAATCCGCCACATCCCGGGTCGGCCTCGAAGGCCCTGGCGAAGGACCAACCGCTTCAGCACAACACCGGAGGTGCCTCCATGAAAAGTCTGGCAACCCAACTCATTCTGCTGACGCTGTGCGCGGTGTTGCCGCAGGCCGCGCTGGCACAGGCCTACCCGAACCGGCCGATCCGCATGATCGTTCCCTTCCCGCCCGGCGGCGCGGCCGATGTGGCCGCGCGCACGGTGGTGCAGGCGCTCTCGATGGGCCTGGGCCAGCAAATCATCGTCGACAACCGCGGCGGTGCCGACGGCGCGATTGCGGGCAACGCCGTGATCGCCGCGCCGCCCGATGGCTACACCCTGCTGTTCGCCACCACCACCGGCCTCAATGCCGCGCCGGTACTGCGGAAGCTTCCGCCCTACGACCCGCTCACCGCGTTCACGCCGATCACGATGGTCGGCAAGTTCGGATTCTTCCTGTTCGTGCATGAGAGCCTGCCCGCCAGGACGGTGCCCGAGTTTCTGGCCCATGTGCGCGCGAATCCGGGCAAGGTCAACTACGGCACCGGCAACGGCACCAGCATCCTCACCACCGCGCAGCTGGCGCTGGAGGAAAAGCTCGACATGCTGCATGTGCCCTACAAGGGCGATGCACCCGCCACCACCGATCTCATCGCCGGGCGCGTGCAGGTGATGATCGGCACGCCCGGCAGCGCCATGCCGCAAGTGGCCAGCGGGCGCCTGCGTGTGCTCGCCGCGCTGCTGCCCAGCCGCAGCCCGCTGGTACCCGACACCCCCACGGCAACTGAAGCCGGGCTGCGCGGCCTCACCATCTCGCCCTGGGCCGGCCTGTTCGGGCCCGCCGGTTTGCCGCAGGAAGTGGTCGAGCGCATCGGCCGCGAGATGCGCGTCGTCGCCGCCAACCCCGACGTAAAAGCCACGCTCGACCGCATCGCCTTTGAAGTGCAGGCGTCAACACCGCAGGAGATGGCCGCCTTCCTCAAGGACCAGCTCGACATCTGGAAGAAGACCGCGAATGCGGTCAACCTCGAACGAAATTGATCTCAGGAATCGAGCAAGGCGGTCATTGCCACGGATTCAACATCGCCAGCCCCAGCCCGTCGAAGCCGCTCGTGTCGCGCGTGACCAACGTGGCCACTTGCGCCAGGCAACACGCGGCGATCATCGCGTCTTGCACCTGCAGCGGCTTGCCGGCTTTGCGGCGTGCGGCCATCAGGTCGGCGTAGTAGACACTCGCCGCGCTGTCGAAGACAAGGATGCGGCCAGCGAAGTCCTGTGACAACAAGGCGAGCAGCGCACTGTTCAGTCGCCCCTTCTTCTTCCCCGCCGGCAGGCACGCGAGGCCGTAGCGCAACTCGGCCTCGGTGACAGTGGTGATGAACCAGGCGCTGTCGTCCAGGCTCAAAAGCCGATCCATCACCGCCGCGTCGGGCCGCTCGCGCATTAGTTCCGACACCACGTTGGTGTCGAGCACGTAGCCCGTTGCGGCGCTCGCCACGCGTCAGAACTTCAGCGGCGGCCGGGCCGCGGACCGCGGCACGGCGGGCAGATCGACACCCCCCGCCGCGGCAAACCGCGCATGAATGCGGTGCGCCAGGTGTGTGTTCGCCGCCATGCCGGCACGCTTTTCGGCAGGCGTGGCCAAGGCAGCGCGCAAGATGCGCCGCGCCTGTTCTTCCATCGAGCAACCCTGGCGCGCCGCCTCCAGACGCAGACGCTTCTTCAACGCGCTATCGATCTGTCGTATGGCGATGCTGTGCATGACCTGCCCCTTCGTCTGAACGCAACTCCACAATGATATCAGTGACATCAGGCCTCGCGAGCGACCGTTCGCACGGTGAGACTGCGTTCAGGCCGCCCCGCGCGGCACAGTCTCCGACAGAGCCTGCACCAGCGCATCCACCCGGATCGGCTTGGTCACGTAGTCGTCCATTCCCGCGGCGAGGCACGCTTCGCGGTCGCCCTGCATCGCGTTGGCCGTCATCGCGATGATGCGGGGCCGCTCACCCGGCGCCCACTTCGCGGTGATGCGGCGCGACGCCTCCATGCCGTCCATCTCGGGCATCTGCACGTCCATCAGCACCACGTCGTAGGGCTGGCGTTCGATCGCTTCGATGGCTTCGATGCCGTTGGCTGCGAGGTCGGCGCGGTAGCCCATTTGCTGCAGCAGCCGCATCGCGAGCTTCTGGTTCACGACGTTGTCTTCGGCGAGCAGGATGCGCAGCGGGTGCTGCTGCGCCATCGCGGCGTCGACTTTCGGCTTGGCCACCTGCACGGCCTTGGGCGCTGCACCTTGCACGAGCACGTTCACGAGCGTGTCGAGCAGCGGGCTCTGGCGCAGCGGTTTGGCCAGCGTGGCGGCGAAGACGGGGTCGGTGGCTTCGCGCCGGCCCAGGCTGGTGAACAGCACCAGCGGCAGCGCGTGGCCAGCGGCGCGGATGCGCTGCGCGAGCGTGATGCCGTCCATGCCAGGCATGTGCATGTCGACAATCGCCAGGTCGAAACGCTGCTCCTGCAGCGTGGCCAGCGCCTGCTCGGGCCCATCGGCGTCTTGCACGTGCAAGCCCCATTGCGCCATCTGCAGGTGCAGGATGCGCCGGTTCGTGGCGTTGTCGTCGACCACCAGGATGCGCTTGCCCTGCATTGCGGGCAGCTCGGCGCTGTGGTCGCGACGGGTGCTCGCGGGCAGTTCGGCGCGCGGCGCATCGATGGTGAAGCGGAACGTGCTGCCCCGCCCCGGCCGCTCGCTTTCCACCCACATCGTGCCGCCCATCAGCTCGGCGAGCAGCTTGCTGATCGCCAGGCCCAGGCCCGTGCCGCCGTACTTGCGCGTGGTGGAGCTGTCGGCCTGGCTGAACTTCTGGAACAGGCGGCTCTTGCCCTCTTCGGTGAGCCCGATGCCCGTGTCGCGCACCGCGAAGTGCAGGCGGTTGCCGGCGTCGCTCTTCTCGGCGCTCACGCTCAGCACCACCTCGCCTTGTTCGGTGAACTTGACGGCATTGCTCAGCAGGTTGAGCAGGATCTGGCGCAGCCGGGTCACGTCGCCGTCGATCGCCGGCGGCACGTCGCCCTCGAAGACATAGGCGATGTCCAGGTGCTTCTCGGCGGCGCGCGCACCGATCAGGTCCATCGCCGACTCGACGCATTCGCGCAGGTCGAAGGGGTGGCGCTCGATGTCCATCCTGCCGGCCTCGATCTTGGAGAAGTCCAGGATGTCGTTGATGATGGTCAACAGCGAATCGCCCGAGTCGCGGATGGTGGTGGCGAAGTCGCGCTGGTCCTCCGTCAACGGCGTGTCCAGCAGCAGCCCGCTCATGCCGATCACCGCGTTCATCGGCGTTCGAATCTCGTGGCTCATCGTCGCCAGGAAGGCGCTCTTGGCTTCGTTGGCGGATTCGGCTTGTTGTCGAGCGCTTTCGGCTTGGGCGCGCGCTTGCTGCGCTTCGTTGAACAGCCGCGCGTTCTGGATCGCGATCACCGCCTGGTCGGCGAAGGTCGACAGCAGTGCCAGTTCCTTCTCGGTGTAAGCGCGCGGCGGCTTGCGCATGACATCGATGGTGCCCAGTGCGTGCCCTTCCCACACCAGCGGCGCCACGGCCACCGCGAAGTTGCCACCGCGCCGCACGACATCTCGGATGTAGCCAGGCACGTTGCTCGCGCGTTCGACGTCGGGCCAATGCAGCAGCTTGCCGTGCCGCATGACCTGATCACTCATGGTTCCCGAAATGGGTCGCGGGTAGTGCTGGGGAACCCACTGCGCGAAGTCGCCGCGATAGGCGGCCACATCCAATTGACCCATCCCATCGGCAAGAAAGATCCCCAAGTCGGTCGCGCCGAACAGATGCTCGCATCGATCGAGGATTTTTTCGAAGACGGGCGAGGCATCGGCCATCGATCCACTGATGACTTCCAGCACATCGCTCGTCGCGGTCTGGTGCTCCAGCGCCTCCTTCGTCTCGTTGAACAAGCCGCACGTTCTCGATCGCGATGACGGCCTGGTCGGCGAAGGTCTGCAGCAGCGACTTCTGTCGCTCCGACAACGGGCCCGGCGCCACGCGAACCACGCTGATGGTGCCGATGGCCACACCGCCGCGCAGCATGGGCACCACGGTCATCGCGCGGTAACCCGTCTTCGCGAAATTGCGCAGCCCGGCGGCAAAGCGGGTCTCGGTGGGCGCGAGCGCGTCGTCCATCTCGACCATCACGCCATCGAGCAGCGCCGTCGCGTGCATGTACGAGCGATCGATCTTGAACGGGAACGCGGCGGCCCAGCGTGCGGCCTGAGCGGGGTCGTGCTCGGCGATCGCCTTGAGATGGAACTCGCCACCTTCGGGTTGCCCGACCCCCACCGCGGCATCCTTGAACAGGCGGATGCCGCTGCGAACGATGGCGTCGAACACCGGCTGCACGTCGGTTGGCGAATCGCTGATCGCCTTGAGGATCTCTGCCGTGGCGGTCTGCCGCTCCAGCGCCTCCTTCGTCTCGTTGAACAGCCGCGCGTTCTGGATCGCGATCACCGCCTGGTCGGCGAAGGTCTTGAGCAGCGCATGTTCCTGCGGGCGAAACGGCCCAAGCTCGAGACGCTGCATCGACAGGGTGCCGATGCCCTTGCCTTCCCACAGCAGCGGTGCGCACAGGAAGGCGAAGCTGCGCCCGGTCTTCTGCGCGATGGCGCGGCTCGACGCGGGCGCCGCCGGGTCGTTCAGCACGTCGGCGCTCTCGATCACTTTGCCGGCGCGGAACGACACCTCTGCGGATGTTTGCGCCAGCGGTGCCGGATACGCCGAGCGAAGGTCAGCCTCGGCCGCCGCGATGATTCGCTTCACCGATCATCGCGCGCGTTGCGGCCGTGAAGCGCATTCGCGCCACGTCGAGCAGGCCGGCGTCGTTGACGAGGTGCAGGCTGAACATCGACGCCGAGAACAGCTGTTCGCAGCAGTGCAGGATCTTGTCGAACACCGGGGCGGTGTCGGCGACCGAGCTGCCGATCACCTGCAGCACGTCGGCGGTGGCGGTCTGCTGCTCGAGCGCTGCTTTCGTCTCGTTGAACAGCCGCGCGTTCTCGAGCGCAATGCCCAGCGTTCCGGCCACGGTTTGCAGCAGGCGTACGTCGTCGGCGCCGAACTGGCGCGCGCCGTCGTGGCTGTCCAGTGTGATGGCGCCGAGCAGCACGTCGTTCGCGAAGATCGGCACCGTCAGCGTGGCCAGGCTGGGCAGCAACCCCGGCGGTGGCTTCAGGCCGAGTGCGTCCATCTCGGCGCGGCTGTTCGCCAGGATCGGTTGGTTGGCGAACAGCGCCTGCATGAAGCGGCTGCCCGGATTCACTGGCATGACCGGTGGGTAGACGCGCTGCCCGTGCTGGATGGCGTAGAGCAGGCGCGCCGTTTCATTGCTCGCGTCGCGCCAGGCGATGCCCAGGTTGTCGCTGCCGAACACGCTGCGCAGCTTCTCACCCACCAGGTCGACGATGCCCTGGAAGTCGAGCGAACCCGAAACGCCTTGCTGGATGCTGTTGACGATGGCGAGTTCGTTCGCGCGCTGCTCGGCCTGCGCCTGCGCGCCGCGCGCCTGCGCCGTGCGCTCGTCGACCTTGCGTTCCAGCCCCTGCGCCCACTGCGCGTTGTCCAGCGCCACGGCAGCCTGCGCGGCGAGCATCGTGAGCAGGTCGCGGTCGGCCTCATTGAGCCGGCCGAAGGCGCCTTCGATGTCGGCGTACAGGAAGCCCAGTAATCGGTTCTGCGCGACGAGCGGCGCAATCAGGCAGGAGCGCTGCTCCACTGCGCTCGCCGGCTCGGGGCCGTGGCGCAGGCTCACGGCGCGGGTGCGGCGCGCCTCGTCGAGCCAGGGCGTGATGGCGCGCAGCAATTCCCGCGCGTCTTCACCCGTGGGCAACAGCGCGCCGGCGATCTGCACGCTGGCGCCGGCCTCGAGCACCAGCAGCACCCGCTCGGCACCGCTGAGTTCGGTGACTGCGTCGATCAGGAAATCGTGCAACTCGGCATCGCTGCGCAGTTCGTTCAGGCGCAGGCCCGTATCGACCAGGCGCTTGAAGGGCTCGCCCAGGCTGCTCGGGATGGCCAGGTGGGCGAGGCGCTGCGCATCCGGCAGCTTGCGCAGCGCCGACTCGCGCAGCCAGGCGCACACGATGTCGCGGTTCACCTGCACCTTGTTGAGCGTGCTGCGGCGCAGGCCTGCATCGTGCACGTTGCGCACCGCTTCGAGCAGGATCGCGTGGGCGCGCTGCAACGCCTTCCAGGCCTCGTCGGAGCGGCCGTTGGCCGCCAGCGCGCGCGAGTGCCACCACCACAAGTCCTGGCTGCTGCCGTAGCTGATGCGCGTGAAGTCCTTCGCCCGGTGCAGCGCCGCGGCCTCCTGGCTGGCGCGCAGCGCCGCCGCGGCGTCGCCCGCGGCGAGCAGCGCCCTGCTCAACGGCACGAGCGCCAGGAGCTCATGGCCCGACTTCGCTTGGCGAGCCTCCTTCAGCAAGCTGCGCAGGCTCTTCACCGCCGCCGCAGGGTTGCCCTCGGCCAACGCGAGCGCGCTGGCGCGCAGCGTGCGTTCCGCGCGCGTGGCGGGTTCGTCGAACTCGGTGACGAGCGCGTCGTATTCGGGCCAGCGTTCGCGTACCGCGGCGAGGTCGCCAAGGGCGATCATCCAGCCCAGCACGCCGCCGAACTGCAGAGTCCGGTTCAGGCCCGCGCCCATGGTCTGGCACAGGCGCATGACTTCTTCGCCGAGCCTGCAGGCGTGCCGGTACAGGCCGAGTTCGGCAAACGCGAGCGAGAGGTTGCCCATCACCATCGCGCGCCCGAAGGCGGCACCCGCCCGCTCGTAGGCCAACGCTGCCTGCTCCTGCAGGGCGATGCGTTCGGCGATGTCCTTGCAGCTGAAGCTCAGCACGTTCAGCGCGTTTCCCAGGCCCTGCGCGTCACCGGTGCGCCGGGCCAGTTCGACGGCGCGCTGCGCCGCGCCGCGTGAGAGTTCGTCTTGCGAATGGCGCGAATGCGCGAACGCCGTCACCCAATGCGCGTGCCCCTGGCCGACGGCGTCGCCCGCCGACTCGAACAGGCGCGCCGCGCGCTGCCCGCTGGCCACGGCCCGGTCGTACTGCAGGCAACGGAACTGCGCCTCGCCCAGGCGCAGCAGGCTTTGCGCCAGCAGCGGCTCGTCGCGGCCTGCCTCGGCCAGGGCAACGGCCTCGCTGGCCACCTGCAGCGCCGCGCTGGGCTTGCCCATGCGCATCAGCACCAGCGCCTGGCGGTTCAGCGCCTTGACCTTCAGTGACGCCGGCTGGCCCGTCCCGGCAAGGGACAGCATCTCGGCGGCGTCGAGCGCGGCATCGGCAAGCCGGCCATCGGCCATCAGCGATTCGGCGCGCTGATCCAGCAGTTCGACCTTCTGCGCCGCGCTCAGGCCCGCTGCGGCGAGCGCCTCGGTGGCCGCGGCAATCGCCTGCCGCTGCTGGCCCGCCCAGGCGAGCTCGGCGATGCGGCTCGTGACGTCATGCTGCATCGCGGTTCCTGGCGGCCATCAGCGCCTCGACCAGCGCATCGACCCGGATCGGCTTGGTCACGTAGTCGTCCATGCCGGCGGCAAGGCACTCTTCTCGGTCGCCTTGCATCGCGTTGGCGGTCATCGCAATGATCCTCGGGCGCTCGGTGGCGGGCCACTGCGTCGGTAATGCGCCGTGAAGCCTCCAGCCCGTCCATCTCCGGCATCTGCACGTCCATCAGCACCACGTCGTAAGGCTGTTGGCCGACGCGCGCCAGCGCTTGCAGCCCGTTCACCGCCACGTCGGCCGTGTAGCCCATCTGGCCGAGCAATCGCAACGCGAGCTTGCGGTTCACCGCGTTGTCTTCGGCCAGAAGAATGCGCAGCGGGTGGCGCGCGGCCATCTGCGGATCCAGCGTGGCTTTTGGCTTGGCCGCGCCCGCCTGCGGCGCGGCGGCCACGGCGGGCGCCTGGATGTGAAAGCGGAAGGTGCAGCCAAGGCCCGGGCCGTCACTGTGCGCGCTCATCGCACCGCCCATGACCTCGGCCAGCCGCTGGCTGATCACCAGCCCGAGGCCCGTGCCGCCGTACTTGCGCGTGGTGCTGCTGTCGGCCTGGCTGAAGCTGCGAAACAGCTTGCCCATGCCCTCGGCGCTGAGGCCGATGCCACTGTCTTTCACGGCGAAATGCAACTCATCCATGGGGCCGGCGCCGACGCTGAGCGTCACGCTGCCCTGCTCGGTGAACTTGATCGCGTTGGACAACAGGTTGAGCAGAATCTGCCGCAGCCGCGTCACGTCGCCGAGCACGCTGTGCGGCACGTCGCTCGCGACCGCCACCTCCAGCGCGAGGCCTTTTTCGCGGGCGCGGTGGCGCACCAGTTCGACTGCCGAGTCGACGCACGCGCGCAGCTCGACGGGCGCTCTTTCCACGTCGAGCCGGCCGGCTTCGATCTTCGAGAAATCCAGGATGTCGTTGATGATGGTCAGCAGCGCTTCGCTCGAGTCACGGACCGTGCTCGCGAAGTCGCGCTGTTCATCGTTGAGCGGGGTGTCGAGCAGCAGGCCGCTCATGCCGATCACCGCGTTCATCGGCGTGCGGATTTCGTGGCTCATCGTCGCGAGGAACGCGCTCTTGGCTTCGTTGGCGGATTCCGCCGCGGCACGCGCTTCCTGCGCCTCCTTGAACAACCTCGCGTTCTGGATCGCGATCACGGCCTGGTCGGCGAAGGTCTTGAGCAGTGCGCGCTCTTGCGAGCGAAAGCCGCCGAGCGCACGCCGGCTGACGCCCAGCGCACCGATCAGACGCCCTTGCCACTGCAAGGGAGCGACCATCAGCGAAAAGTTGCCGGCCCGGCGCGCGATTTCGCGCTCGCGCGGCGGCGTGTCGGGGCCGTGCAGAACATCGGCGTACACGACGACCTCTCCGTTCTGGAGCGCTGCAGCGATGCTCGAGCCCGCCATCGGGTATGGGAAGCCAGAGCGAATTTGCTCGACGCGCTGCGCCAGCGCCTCGGACGTGTCGCCCTCCAGCTCGTGCAAGCGGACGTCAGCCAGGGTCACCTGGCCGTCTTGCATCAGGGTCAGAGTGACCGCCGCGGTATCGGGCACCAGGTGTTCGCAACTCTCCAAGATCTTGGCGAACACCGGCCGGGTGTCCGACACCGAGCTGCCGATCACCTGCAGCACGTCGGCCGTCGCCGTCAGTTGCTCGAGCGCTTCCTTGGTTTCGCTGAACAGGCGCACGTTCTCCAGCGCCACGCCCAGGCTGTTCGCCACCGTGGTCAGCAGCCGCACCTGCGCTTCGCCGTAAGCGCCCTCGCGCTCGTGGCTCTCGATCGATATCGCGCCGATCAACCGCTCGCCCGAATACACGGGCACGACCGCGCGCGACAGGCTCGGGTCGACGCGGTCCACCGCGTGCAAGCCCAGCGCCTCGATCTCGGCGCGGTTGTTCGCGACGATCGGGCGCTTCGACGCAAACGCCTTCATCATCGGGCCGTCGAGGTCGGGCGTGAAGGGTGCGATCTGCACCCGCACGCCGAACTGCACGACATAGACGCCGCGCGCCAGCCTCGCCGCTTCGTCCCACCAGAAGATCGCGATGTGGCCGGTGTCGAACACCTGGCGCAGCTTGTCGCCCACCAGATCGACGATCGCCTGGAATTCAAGTTCGCGCGCGATGCCCTGCTGGATGTCGTTGATGATCGCGAGCTCGTTGGCACGCTGTTCCAGCTCCGCCGTGCGCTGCGCGACCTTGCGCTCCAGGTCCTGGCCCCAGCGCACGTCGGCGAGCGCCGCGGCCGCTTGCGAGGCGAGCATCACGATCAGGTCGCGGTCGGCTTCGTCGAAGCGCCCGAACGCGCCTTCGAGGTCGGCGTACACGTAACCGAACAATTCGCGTTGCGCGATCAGCGGCGCGATCAGGCACGAGCGCTGGTCGATCGCATCGGCGCCCTGCGGCCCATGGCGCAGGCTCGGCGTGCGGGTACGGCGCGCCTGCGCAAGCCAGGGCGTCACGGCGCGCAACAGCGCCTGCGCGTCTTCGCCGGGCGGCAGCAGCGACGCGGCGGTGCGCAGCCCGTCCGGCGTGTCCAGCACCACCAGCACGCGCTGCGCGCCGGAGAGCTCGGTTGCCTCTTCGACCAGGAATTCGTGAACATCCTCAGTGCGGCGCAATTCGTTCAGGCGCACGCCGCTGTCGACCAGGCGCTCGAACGGTTCGCGCAGGCTCGCCGCGCCGGCCAGATGCGTCACGGGTTCGGCTCGCGAAGCCGTTCGCGCCAGCCGGCGCGCGCGCATCGCCTGCACCCACGCGAGCACGATCTCGCGGTGTTCGCGTCGCTTGTTCAGGAAGTTGCGGCGCAAACCTGCGTCGCTCAGGCCCTCGATGCGCTGACACAGGAAGCGATAGGCCAGTTGCAGCGCGTCGAATGCGTCGTGCTCCATGCCGCCGGCGCGCAGCGCCTGGCTGTGGCGCCACCACAGAACGATCGGCTCCATGCCGTCGAGCGCCACGAGGCCCTTGTCACGGTGCAGCTGCGCGGCACGGCTCGACGCGGCCAGCGCATACACCGGGTGGCCCGCTTCCAGGTGAGCCCAGGAGGCATCGGTCAGGCACGACATCAACAGCGCGTCCTGCCCTGGCGCAACCCGTTTCACGGCGCGCTCGAAATGTTGCGCGCCCTGCGCGGGTTGGCCTTCGCACATCGCCAACCAGCCCTGCAGGTCGGCACGGAAGGTCGCGGCGCGCCCCGTGCCCAGCACGGTCGCCTGGGCGCCGGCTTTCGCGGCGTAGCCGCGCGCCGCCTGCGCGTGGCCCATGCGCGCCTCGAAGAACGCGAGCGTGAAATTCACGCCGATCGTCGGGCCGTCCGCGGCCGTGCCCATCAGCTCGGCAGCGGAGCGGAACAAGCGCCGTGCGCGCGGGTACAGCCCCAGGGATTCATACGCGCGGCCCAGGTTGAGCACCACGTTGCCTTGGCGTTCGACGTAGCCCGCTGCCTCGAATGCGGCGAGCGCCTGCTTGAGCAGCGAAAACCGCGCCGCGAGGTCGGCGCAGTTGAACGTGAGCAGGTTCAGCGCGTTGCCCTGGCCGAGCAGGTCGCCACTGCGCCGGCCCAGCTCCAAGGCCTGCCCCGCAATGCGGTCGGCTTGCGCGGGTTGACCGAGGTTGTTGTGAACCGACGCCAACACCCACAGCGCGCGCCCCTGCTGAACTTCGTCGCCGAGTTCAGCGAACAACTCCACCGCGCGTGTCGCGCGGGCGAGCGCCGCATCGAGCTCCTTGTGGCTGCGAAACTGCGCTTCGGCGAGCAGCGTCAGGCTGTGCGCTTCGAGCCCGGCGTTGCAGCTCGGCGCGCCGCCGCAAGCGCCGTCGCGGCGGTGATCGATGCGGCGCGCGCTTTGCCGGCGCGAATTTGCACCAGCGCCTCGCGGTTCAGCGCCTGAGCTTCGTGCACCGCCTCGCGCGTGCGCTGGGCGATCCGCCTCATCGCCTCGGCGTCGGCGGCGGCGCTCCCCAGATCGCCGAGCGCCATCAGGCTCTCGGCGCGCGCGTCGAGCAAGTCCAGGCGCGCATTCGAAACGTCAGTCGCCGCCAACGGCGCGAGTTCCGCGCTCGCCTGTTGCACCGCCTGTGCGTGTTGCCCCGCCCAGGCCAGGGCACGGATATTGGCGACCGGCCCGGCCCTTGCGTCCGCCAAGCGCTGCGTCGGCGCAGCCGTTGCCACCACCGCAGCCGGCGCCGCCTGCGTCGACGGGTTCAAGGGCTTCACCTCGGGCATGGCGTGCGAGTCTACCGTTCGCGTTCGTTCGCCTTGTTTCCAACTGGCGTTGCGGGAGTCCCGGATTGACCGACGCGAAAATGCACTCCGGCGAACCATTGGGGCACAAAAGCCGGGCCTATAATGCTGGCTTTGTCGAAAACCGGCCCCGAACAGCGGCGCCCCCAGAGATCAGGACCCAGCAGCTACATGACTACGATTCGCGTCAAGGAAAACGAGCCCTTCGATGTCGCTTTGCGACGCTTCAAGCGCACCATCGAAAAAATCGGTTTGCTGACGGACCTGCGGGCGCGCGAGTTCTACGAAAAACCCACCGCCGAGCGCAAACGCAAGAAGGCTGCCGCCGTGAAGCGCCACTTCAAGCGTGTGCGCAGCATGCAGTTGCCCAAGAAGCTGTTCTGATCCAGGCGCGCTCGCGCGCCGACCGGATTGTCACCAGCCCGCACCGTGCGGGCTTTGTCATTTCATGGAGCCGCAATGACGCTGAAGGACCGGATCACGGAAGACATGAAGACCGCCATGCGCGCCAAGGATGCGCCGCGCCTGCTCACGATCCGCGGCCTGCTCGCGGCAATGAAGCAGCGCGAGGTGGATGAGCGCATTGTGCTCAGCGACGCCGACGTGGTGGCCATCGTCGACAAGCTGATCAAGCAGCGCAAGGACTCGATCTCCCAGTTCGCCACGGCTGGGCGCACCGATCTGGTGGACAAAGAGACTTTCGAGCTGACGGTACTGGAGGGCTACTTGCCGCAGCGCCTCGACGCCTCGCAGATCGACGCTGCCGTGGCCCGCGTCATCCAGGGCGTTGCCGCCGAACTCGGCCGCCCCGCCGCCGCTGCCGACATGGGCAAGGTGATGGCCGCCGTGAAAACCCAACTCGCCGGCCAGGCCGAGATGGGGCTGGTCTCGGCGGCGGTGAAAAGGGCCCTCAGCAAGTAGCCTAACCACGCCCGCACTCGCACCACCGCTTGCACCTAGAACCCCATGGACGCACCGGCGATTCAGCAACTCAGCCCCACCGTGTGCGTGGCCGGCCAACTCGACCCATCGGCGATGGCCTGGGCCGCGCAGGTCGGGTTCAAGAGCGTCATCAACAACCGCCCCGATTTCGAGGGCGGCCCGGATCAGCCCACCAACGCCACCATCGAGGCAGCGGCGCGCGCGGCCGGCTTGAGCTACGCCTTCCTGCCCGTGCAAGGCGGCTATCAGTCGCCCGAAGAAATTGCGCGCTTCGGCGAACTTCTGAGCAGCCTGCCCAAGCCGATCCTGGCGTTTTGCCGCAGCGGCGCGCGTTCGGGCAGGCTTTTTCGCGCCGCCACGCAAAGCTGATGAGAGAGCACAGGTCCTAGGGAATTGCCCTCGGGCCGCAAGGCACCGTGCCTTCTTACACTGCGACACTGCCTAACGGCCGGTCGAGCGAGCTGTCCGGATGCGGCTCGTTCCCACGGGAAGATTCACCCATGAACTCACTGCTTGCGTTTTCCAGGCTGATCGACAAGGTGAACGACCTCTTCGGCGACATCGCCAAGTGGGCCGTCATCACCTCGTGTTTCATCAGTGCGCTCAACGCCATCGTTCGCTATGGCTTCAACTACAGCTCCAACGCGTACCTCGAAATCCAGTGGTACCTGTTCGCCGGCGTCGTGATGCTTGGCGCATCGCAGGTGCTGCGCGTCAACGAGCACATTCGCGTCGACGTGATCTACGGCCGCTACTCGGGGCGCACCCAGGCGCTGATCGACCTGACCGGGCTGGTGCTGTTCATGCTGCCGTCGATGCTGGTGATGATCTATTTCTCGCTGCCGCTGTTCTGGAAGATGTACCTCACCGGTGAGGTCTCGAGCAACGCTGGCGGCCTGATCCGCTGGCCCGCGATGCTGCTGCTGCCGCTCGGTTTCTCGCTGCTGTTCTTGCAGGGCATCTCCGAGGCCATCAAGCGCGTCGCCTGGCTGGCGCACAAGTACGAAGCCGACTTCCACTACGAGAAGCCGCTGCAATGAACCCGATTTCCATGCAATTCGCCGAGGACCTCCCATGACGATGGACAGTTTCGCCCCGCTGATGTTCGCGGGGCTCGTCATCGTGCTGCTGATCGGCTTTCCGGTGGCGTTTTCGCTTACCGCGCTGGGCCTGGGCTGCGGCTTCTACGCGGTCTACATGGGCTGGTTCCCGGCTGGCTTCATGGGCAACCTGCCGCTCAACGTGTTCGGCATCCTGTCCAACGACCTGCTGCTCGCGATTCCGTTCTTCACGCTGATGGGCACGATCCTCGAGCGCTGCGGCCTGGCCGAAGACATGCTCGACTCGATGGGCCAGCTGTTCGGACCGATGCGCGGCGGCCTGGGCTACTCGGTGATCATCGTCGGCTTCATCCTCGGCGCGATCACCGGCACGGTGGCCGGCCAGGTGATCGCGATGGCGATGATCTCGCTGCCGGTGATGATGCGCTGGGGCTACAACATGCGCTACGCGACCGGCGTGCTCGCGGCCTCGGGAACCATCACCCAACTCGTGCCGCCTTCGCTCGTGCTGATCGTGCTGGCGGACCAGCTGGGCAAGCCGGTGGGCGATATGTACAAGGGCGCCTGGGGCCCGTCGATCCTGCAGGTGCTGCTGTTCGCGCTCTACACCTTCATGCTGTCGCGCATCAAGCCCGAGCATGTGCCGGGCGTCCCCAAGGAAGGGCGCACGCTGCAGGGCTGGCCGCTGGTTTCCAAGTGCCTGCGCGGCATCGTCCCGTCAGCGGTGTTGATCTTCACCGTGCTCGGCAGCATGGGCGGCTTGCCCGGACTCAACGTGGCCATCGCGACGCCGACCGAAGCCGGCGCGATGGGCGCGGTGGGCGCGTTCATCCTGGCGGGGATGCAAAAGCGCCTGACGTTCGATCTGCTGAAGCAGGCGATGCTCACCACGATGCGCCTGACCGCGATGGTGGTGTTCATCCTGATCGGCTCGCGCGTGTTCTCGCTCGTGTTCCAGGGCGTGGACGGCGGCATCTGGATCGAGCACATGCTGGCCGGCCTGCCGGGCGGTCAACTGGGCTTTCTGATCGCGGTCAACATCTTCATCTTCTTCCTCGCGTTCTTTCTCGACTTCTTCGAGATCGCCTTCATCATCATTCCGTTCCTCGCGCCGGTGGCGGCCAAGCTGGGCATCGACCTGGTGTGGTTCGGCGTGATGATCTGCGTGAACATGCAGACGAGCTTCATGCACCCGCCGTTCGGCTTTGCCCTGTTCTACCTGCGCGGCATTGCCGACACGCTGTTCAAGAACAAGTCGCTGCCGCGCAAGGTGGAGTCGAGCGACATCTACATGGGCGCGATTCCGTTCATCGTCATCCAGCTCGTGCTGGTGGCGGTGGTGATCTTCTTCCCGCAGACGGTGACGATCTTCCTCGACAAGGAAAAGGTGCTCGACCTGAACAAGGCGAGCGAACAGATCGAGCAGATGGGCGGCGGGCGCACCCGCCCGGACGCTCCCGCGCCGGACCCGAACCTCGGCTTGCCCACGCCAGACAAGGCAGGAGGCCCGGCCGACAGCGGCTCGGCCCCGGCAGCGGCCGAAGACCCGATGGAAGCGGTGAGGCGCGCGCTGGAGTCGGACAAGGCCAAGAAGTAGCGCGCCAGCCTTCGGCTGACGCGGGCGGGAGAGGGAGCAACAAAAAGGGCTGCGAATTCGCAGCCCTTTTTTCTTGCTGGCGCGCCGTGGACGCGCGCTGGGTGCCGAAGCGCCGCGCCGCAGCGATTACAGCTTCGCGCTTTGCATGTAGTCGTCGAAGCCCGCTTCGGTGAAGCGGAACCACAGGTTCGCGTCGCGGCGGAACGTGGCGTAGTCTTCGTAGACCTTCTTCCAGTTCGGGTTGCTCGCGGACAGCTCGCTGTACAGCGCCATCGACTCCTTGAACGCGGCGTCGAGAAAGTCCTTCGGGAAGCGGAACAGCTTCGTGCCGCCGGCCACCAGGCGCTTCAGCGCGGCGGCGTTGCGGCCGTCGTACTTGGCTTGCATGTCGGTGTGGGCGAACGCGGCCGCCGCCTCGATGATGGCCTTGTACTCTCCCGACAGCGCGTCGTAGGCCTTGATGTTGACGTGCAGGTCGAGCTGCGGGCCGCCCTCCCAGTAACCGGGGTAGGCGTAGTGCTGCGCCACTTTCTGGAAGCCCAGTTTCTCGTCGTCGTACGGGCCCACCCACTCGGCCGCGTCGATCGTGCCCTTTTCCAGCGCGGCATAGATTTCGCCGCCGGGAATGTTCGCCGCCACGCCGCCCAGGCGCTCATACACCTTGCCGCTGAAGCCGCCGGTGCGGAACTTCACGCCCTTCACGTCGGCCACCGACTTGATCTCCTTGCGCCACCAGCCGCCCATCTGCGCGCCGGTGTTGCCCATCGGGAAGCTGATGATGTTGTAGTTGCGATAGAACTCGCGCATCAGCTTCAGGCCATTGCCTTCGTACATCCACGCCGTCATCTGGCGGCTGTTCAAACCGAAGGGGATGGCGCAGCCCAGCGCGAAGGTCGGGTCCTTGCCGAAGTAGTAGTACGGTGCCGTTCCGGCGCATTCCACGGTGCCGGCCTGCACCGCATCCACCGTGCCGAACGCCGGCACGATTTCGCCTGCTGCGTGCGTGGAGATCACGAACTTGCCGCCCGTCATATCGCTGACGTGCTTGGCGAATACGTCGGACACCCCGAACAGCGTGTCGAGCGATTTCGGAAAGCTCGACGTGAGGCGCCAGCGGATGTTCGCTTGCGCATGCACGATGGCCGGCGCCGCACCGGCGGCCAGCACACCGGCCAAGCCGGTCTTGCGAATGAAGGAACGACGTTCCATGGTCATGCTCAATCTCCTGTGAAAAGCGAAGTGGAAGACGGGATAGCCAATGCGACGCGGCGGATTCTAGAAGTAGGGGACAACCCGAACGCCCGGTGTTTACCCGTGCGAGCGGTCCATCGGGGCCGCTGGACGGAACAACGCAGGGCCGCGCCGCTCCGCTGACCGCAGGCGCTACTGGCCGGCGATTTTCATGCGTTCGATCAGGATCGATCCGACGCTTTTCGATCCTTGGTTGTACACGTCCGAACCCACGGCAACGACGGCCTTGAACATCTCGCGCAGGTTGCCGGCGATCGTGATCTCATGCACCGGGTACTGGATCTGCCCGCCTTCGACCCAGAAGCCGGCCGCGCCGCGCGAATAGTCGCCCGTCACGTAGTTGACGCCCTGCCCCATCAGCTCGATCGCGAACAGACCTCGGCCGAGCTTGCGCAGCATTGCCGGCAGATCATCTTCGGGTTTCGTCAGGCGGCTCGTGAGGCTGAGGTTCTGCGAGCCGCCGGCGTTGCCCGTCGTGCGAAGGCCGAGCTTGCGCGCCGAATAGGTGGACAGGAAGTAGCCCTGCACCACGCCTTCGCGCACCACGTCGCGCGGCCGGGTCAGCACACCTTCATCGTCGAACGGCACGCTGCCCTTGCCGCGCCGTTGGTGCGGGTCTTCGCGAATGTCGAGGTGCGCACTCAGAACCTGCTGGCCCAGGCTGTCGAGCAGGAAACTCGACTTGCGGTACAGCGCACCGCCGCTCGTCGCCTGCACATACGCGCCGAGCAACCCGGCGGCGAGCGTCGATTCGAACAGCACCGGCACGTCGCAGGTGGGAATGCGCCGCGAGTTCAAGCGCGACAGCGCGCGCTGCGCGGCGTAGCGGCCCACCGCTTCGGGCGCCGCGAGTTCGCGGTGCGAGCGCATCGACGAATACCAGGCGTCGCGCTGCATGTCGGCACGCTTGCCCGGGCCGGAGGCGATGGGCGCGACCGACAAGCGAATGGCGCGAACTCGCGTAACCGCCGCGAAAGCCGCGCGAATTGCCGGAGAAGAAGTGCGACTGCTGGGCCGACACGCCCGCGCCTTCCGAATTGGTGATGCGCTTGTCCGTGCCGAGCGCCGCGCCCTCGCAGCGAAGCGCGAGATCGCGCGCGTCTTCGGCGTGAATGTCCCAGGGGTGGAACAGATCGAGGTCGCGCTTGGCCGCTTCGCCCAGGGCCAGGTCTTCTTGTTCGGGCAGACCCGCGGCCACGTCTTCGGCGGTGAAGCGCGCGATGTCGTGCGCCGCGCGCACCGTCTGTTCGAGCGCCGCGCGCGAGAAGTCGGAGGTGCTGGCGTTGCCGCGGCGCTGGCCGACGTACACCGTGACGCTCAGCGACTTGTCGCGGTTGCGCTCGACGTTTTCCACCTCGCCCTTGCGCACCGAGACCGACAGGCCCACGCCTTCCGACACCTCGGCCGCGGCGTCGCTCGCGCCGATCGTCTTCGCGAACCCGAGAGCGTCTGCGACGAGTTGCTGGAACTGCTCGCGCCGGTAGGCGAAGCCCTGGTTGTTGTCGATCGCGCTCGTTGGGGTGTCCGACATGAATGTTGCAAGGTGGCACAAGTGGCGGCGGCTATCATAACGAGCAGCATGAGTGAACCCGGAAATTCCAGCGAAACGTCGGTCGAGGCCTTAAGCAAAACCCGGCGCAAACAGGCGTCGCACGAGCTGCAGGCGCTGGGTGTCGCGCTCGTGGAACTGTCGGAAGAGCGGCTCAAGCAGCTCGACATGCCCGAGCGAGTACTCGACGCGCTGCTCGAGTACAAGGTGACGCGCAGTCACGAAGGGCGGCGGCGCCAGATGCAGTACATCGGCAAGCTGCTGCGCGGTGTGGACGTCGATCTCTTGCGCGAGGCGGTGGCGACAGACCAGATCGGCCGCACGCGCGAATCGCTCGCGCTGCACCAGGCCGAGCGCTGGCGCGCCGAGCTGTTGGCCGACGACGAAGCGCTGACGCGTTTTGCCACCGCGCATGCCGGCGCCGACGTGCAACAACTGCGCGCCGTGATTCGCAATGCGCGCAAGGATGCCGCGCTGGTTCCCGAAAAGCGCAGCGGGCGCCATTTCCGCGAGTTGTTCCAGATGATCAAGGAGCAGTCGCCGCTGGGGAACACCGAAGTCGCCGCCGCAGCCAAGGAGGACCAACCATGAACGAATTCGATCTCGTGAAAGTCGGCCTGGTATCGATCAGCGACCGCGCCTCGAGCGGCATCTACGAAGACCAGGGCATTCCGGCGATGCAAGCCTGGCTGGAACGCGCGGTTCGCAACCCGCTCATGTTCGAAACCCGCCTCATCCCCGACGAGCAGGTGCAGATCGAAGAGGCGCTGCGCGTGCTTGCCGACAAGGAACATTGCTGCCTGATCCTCACCACCGGCGGCACCGGCCCAGCGCTGCGCGACGTGACACCCGAGGCGACGCTGAACGTCGCGACCAAGGTGCTGCCGGGTTTCGGCGAGCAGATGCGCCAGATCAGTCTTCACTTCGTCGCCACCGCGATCCTGTCGCGCCAGGTCGCCGTGGTCCGCGACAAGTCGCTCATCATCAACCTGCCTGGGCAACCGAAGGCGATCGCACAGACGCTGGAAGGCCTGCCCAAGAACACACCCGCGGTGCACGGCATCTTTGCCGCGGTTCCGTATTGCGTTGACCTGATCGGCGGCCCCTATATCGAGACCGACGCTGCGGTATGCCGGGCGTTCAGGCCGGCTTCGGCGATCCGCCAGACCGAACCCTGAGACGCCGCGACTGACCGATCCTTCAGCCCAAGTCGGCCACCAAGGCCCGCGCACACGCCGCCGCACTGGCCCAGGCCCATTGAAAGTTGTAGCCGCCCAGCCACCCGGTCACGTCGACCACTTCGCCAATGAAATACAGGCCCGGCCGGCGCTGACTCTCCAGTGTCTGCGAACTCAGTTCGCGCGTGTTCACCCCGCCGGCGGTGACCTCGGCCTTGCGATAGCCCTCGCTGCCGCTGGGCGTGAGATGCCAATGCTTCAAACTGTCGCCGATGCGGCGCAGGTCGCGGTCGCGTTGCTGCGGCATCGGCGTCGCGGAAATCGCCGCATCGGCGCCCAACCAGGCCTGCGCCAACCGCGCCGGGATGACGGCGGCGAGTTCGTTGCCCAGCTGCCGCTGCGACGTCGCCTTGGTTTGCAGCAGCGCCTCGGTCACGTCCACGCCGGGCGCCAAGTCGATGCGCAGCGCCTGCCCTTCGCGCCAGTAGCTCGAAATCTGCAGAATCGCCGGCCCGCTCAGACCCCGGTGCGTGAACAGCATGTCCTCGATGAAGGCCCCGCACGCCTTGCCCGTGCCTGTCTCGACCGCCACTTCGAGGCTGAGGCCCGCGAGCCCTGAGTAGCGCGCCCATTCCTCGGGCGCGAACGTCAGCGGCACGAGTGCGGGGCGGGTGGCAACGGTTGTGTGCCCGAACTGGCGCGCGATGCAATAGCCGAATTCGCTGGCGCCGGTCTTCGGGATCGACAGGCCGCCCGTCGCGATGACGATCCGCTTCGCCTCGATGCCGCCGCGGTCGGTGTCGAGGGCAAATCCGGCCGGCTCGCCCGAGCCGGCGTCGCGCAAGGCCTTCACCTCGCAGGGCTGGATTCGGGTCACGCCACCCGCGTTGCACTCGGCGAGCAACATCGAAATGACCTGCTCGCTCGACCCGTCGCAGAACAGTTGGCCTCGGTGCTTCTCGTGCCAGGCGATGCGATGGCGCTCAACCAACGCCAGAAAATCCTGCGGCGTGTAGCGCGCCAGCGCCGAGCGGCAGAAATTCGGGTTGTCGGACAGAAAGTTCGCCGGCCCCACCGCAAGGTTCGTGAAGTTGCAGCGCCCACCCCCGGAGATGCGAATCTTCTCCGCCACCTTGGCAGCGTGGTCGATCAACACGACGCGCCGCCCACCCTGGCCGGCGAGCGCCGCGCACATCAGGCCGGCGGCGCCGGCGCCGATGACCGCGACGTCGAAGTTTTGCAACGGCGGCTACTTCACCAGGCGACTCAGGCGCTCGGCGTCAAAGTGCTCGGCCTTTTGCGCGTCGTCGGGCACGCAGTCCGTGGAGCGAAATTGGGCCGAGCGCACCGAGAGCTTTTCGATCGCCGCCCACAGCATCGCGATCTGGTGTTCGTGGCCGGCGGCGTTGTCGATCAAACCCTTCATCGCCTGCGCCACCGGATCGTCCCCCTGCGTGATGCCGTAGGCCGAGAAGCCCATCTTCGCCGCGGCCTCCTCGCGTTTCGTGTCGCCCTCGGTCTGGATGATGCGTGCCGGGTTGCCCACCGCCGTGGCCCCCGGCGGCACGGGTTTGAGCACGACGGCGCTCGCGCCGACACGCGCACCGTCGCCCACCGTGAACCCGCCCAGCACCTGCGAATTGGCGCTGATGATCACGCCGCGCCCGAGCGTGGGATGGCGCTTCGAGCCCTTCACGAGCGAGGTGCCGCCGAGCGTGGCACCCTGATAGATCGTGCAGTCGTCGCCGACTTCGGCCGTCTCGCCGATCACCACACCCATGCCGTGGTCGATGAAGACACGGCGGCCAATGGTCGCGCCCGGGTGGATTTCGATGCCCGAGAAGAAGCGCCCGAGGTGCGAGACGAAGCGCCCGAGCCAGAACCAGCGCCGGACCCACAGCGCATGCGCCAACCGGTGGAAGACGATGGCGTGCAGGCCCGGGTAGCAGGTGAGCACCTCCCACTTCGAGCGCGCCGCGGGGTCGCGTTCACGGATGCAGGCGATGTCTTCTTGGATGCGCGCGAACATGGTGGGGCGATGGTAGTTGTGCAAGGCGTGCCGCGGGTCTGCGCGCCAGTTTAGTCGGGCCGCGCCGACCCCATCGCCAGCGCGCCGATCGCAAACGTGGCAAGCAAATTCATGCGGACGGTTCTCCTGAAGCCCGCGCCACGGCCTTCGCGATCCCGCGCAGGATGTGCACCTCCTCCTGCGTCAACTGCGCGCGGTTGATCAGCCGGTTCAGGCGTGGCAGCAGCTTTTTCGGCGCGGCCGCGTCGTGAAAGCCGATGCGTTCCAGCACCTCGCGCCAATGGTCGATCAGCCCCTCCACCGCCACCGCGTCGGCCAGCGCTATGCTGCCGGTGCGCGGCACCACGTCGTAGCCGCCGAGCGCCTGGCGCCAGTCGTAGGCGATCAACTGCACCGCCTGCGACAGGTTCAGCGAACCGTAGCCGGCGCGCGTCGGGATGCTCAGGCATGCGTGGCAGCGGTACACATCGTCGTTGCTCATGCCGAAGCGCTCCGAGCCGAATACGAACGCGACACGGTGCGCTGAACCTTGCAGAGCCGTGAACAGTTCGCGCGGTGCGTGGGTCGGCGGACCGAAGTCACGCGGCGTCATCGCGGTCGCGCACACATAGCTGATGTCCTCGAGCGCCTGCGTCATGTCCGCGACCACTCGCGCACTGGCGAGCACGTCGGTCGCGCCGCTGGCCAGCGCGATCGCCTCCGCCTTGCGCTGCAGGTTCGGATCGCGCGGCGCCACCAGCACCAGATCGGAGAATCCCATCACTTTGATGGCACGTGCCGCGGCACCCACATTGCCTGCGTGGCTGGTGCCGATCAGGATGAAGCGTGTGTCGTCGTGGCCGGGCATGCGGGGGAAACGTCGATGGCCTGGGTGGGGCGGATAAACTGGCGCATTATCCGCAGCCGCTTGTTCCAGAGTGGTTGCCTGCCACGGCGATTCGCCGTGCCGCTCTTTTTATCCGCCACCCAGCTCCGACGGCCACCGCCGCCCACCCATGACGCAAGCGCTTCACCCCATGCTCAACGTCGCCGTCAAGGCGGCCCGCAGCGCAGGCACGATCATCAGCCGCGCGTCGATGGACCTGGACCGCATCGCGGTCAACACGAAAGGGCCGCGCGACTTCGTCACCGAGGTCGACCGCGCGGCGGAGGCCGCGATCATCGAGACCCTGCTCGACGCCTACCCCGGCCACGCAATCCTCGCCGAGGAATCGGGCCGCGCCCATGGCGCTCGGAGTAGCGACTACGTCTGGATCATCGACCCGCTGGACGGCACGACGAACTTCATCCACGGCTTGCCGATGTACTGCGTGTCAATCGCCTTGTCGTTTCGCGGCCAGTTGCAGCAGGGCGTGGTCTACGACCCGGCGCGCAACGACCTGTTCATCGCCTCCAAAGGGCGTGGTGCCTACCTGAACGACCGGCGACTGCGCGTTTCCAAGCGCAACCGCATGGGCGACGCGTTGATCGGCACCGGCTTCCCGTTTCGCGCCGGCGACGAGTTCCGGCGCTACATGGACATGCTGGAACTCGTGATGCAGGCCAGCGCCGGCGTGCGCCGGCCGGGATCGGCGGCGCTCGATCTGTGCCACGTGGCCGCAGGCGCGTACGACGGCTTTTTTGAATCGGGCCTGAGCCCCTGGGACATGGCCGCCGGCGCCTTGATGGTCACCGAAGCGGGCGGGCTGGTCGGTAACTTCACGGGTGAAAGCGACTTCCTGTACCAGCGCGAGGTGATCGCGGGCAACCCGAAGATCTATGGGCAACTGGTGCAGATGCTCGGATCGTTTTCGCAGGTCGGCAAGGACACCGCCGCACATTCCCCCGACACGGCGCCGCAGGCCGCTGCCCTGACGCCTGAAGAGGCGCTCGTCGCCAGCGCACCGGCCAAGGCTGTGGAGCCGCGCATGCGCCGAGTGGCCGGCCCGGGCAAGGGTGGCACCACGGCCTGAGCCCGAGGAGCGCCGATGAGCGAGACCTTTGCGCCGCCGGCGATCGACCTGGCCGGCCACACGCCGATGATGCAGCAGTACCTGCGCATCAAGGCCGAGTACCCCGACACGCTCGTGTTCTACCGCATGGGCGACTTCTACGAGCTGTTCTTCGACGACGCGCGCAAGGGCAACCGGCTGCTCGACATCACGCTCACGTCGCGCGGCAACAGCGCCGGCGAGCCGGTGGTGATGGCCGGCGTGCCGGTGCATTCGGTCGAAAGCTACCTCGCCAAGTTGATCAAGCTCGGCGAAGCCGTCGCGCTGTGCGAACAGGTCGGCGACGTGGCCACCGCCAAGGGCCCGGTCGAACGCAAGGTGGTTCGCGTCGTCACGCCTGGCACGGTGACCGACAGCGAACTGCTTGCCGAGAAGAGCGACGCGGTGCTGCTCGCGCTCTGCAAACGCGGCACGAAGTTCGGGCTCGCGTGGCTGGTGCTGACGCGCGGCGAATTGGGCCTGAGCGAATGCACGCAGGGCGAGCTTGGCGGTTGGTTGGCGCGCCTGTCCCCAGCTGAAGTGCTGGTCGATCGCGAGCAGATTCCGGCCGAGCTGCAAACGGCACCTCGTTTCGCCGTCACGCCGCAAGGGGCGTGGCAATTCGATTCAGCGCTCGGCCTGCGCAAGCTGTGTGAGCAACTTCAAGTGGCGAGCCTGGCCGGCTTCAACGCGCAGGGCCTGCTCGCGGCGCACGCCGCCGCCGCGTCGTTGCTGGCGTACGCTGAGCGCACCCAGGGCCGGGCGCTCGCGCATGTGCGGCGCCTCGACGTGCAAGTGGCGAGCGAACTGCTCGACCTGCCACCCACGACGCAACGCAACCTGGAGCTGACGCAGACGCTGCGCGGCGAAGCCGAGCCCAGCCTGCTGTCGCTGCTCGACACCTGCCGCACCGGCATGGGCAGCCGCGCATTGCGCCACTGGTTGCTGAACCCGCTGCGCGATCGCACGGTCGCGCAGCAGCGCCACGATGCGCTCGCGGCGATGATCGACGGCGACAACATCGCGTTGCGCGACGCGCTGCGTGGCGTCAGCGACGTCGAGCGCATCACCGCGCGCATCGCGCTGCGCCAGGTGCGGCCTCGCGAACTGACGGGTCTGCGCGCCACGCTCGGTACGTTGCCAGCGCTGCGCGCGCTGATCCCGACGCAGCAGGCGCTGCTGCTCGACATGCTGCTCGAAGCGATGATCCCGCCGCCGCGAATCGCCGACCTCCTGCGTGCGGCCATCGCCGATGAGCCCGCCGTGCTGCCGCGCGACGGCGGCGTGATTGCGACCGGCTACGACGCAGAGCTCGACGAGCTGCGCGGCATCGCGCAGAACTGCGACGCGTTCCTGCTCGAGCTCGAGGCGCGCGAACGCACGCGCACCGGCATTGCGAACCTGCGCGTCCAGTTCAACAAGGTGCACGGCTTCTACATCGAGGTCACGCAAGGCCAGGCGTCCAAGGTGCCGCTGGACTACCAGCGCCGGCAGACGCTGAAGAACGCCGAGCGCTTCATCACGCCGGAGTTGAAGGCCTTCGAGGACAAGGCGCTCTCAGCCCAAGAGCGCTCGCTGGCGCGCGAGAAGCTGCTGTACGACGAACTGCTCGATGCCCTGCAAGCGCACGTCGACGCATTGAGCGCATTGGCGCGCGGGCTCGCGCAGCTCGACGCACTCGCGGCACTGGCCGAACGTGCGGCGAGCCTCGGCTGGTGCCGCCCGCAGTTCGTGCGCGAGCCGTGCATCGAGATCGTCGACGGCCGGCACCCGGTAGTCGAGATGCGGCTGCTGGAAACCGGCGCGGGTAACTTCATCGCCAACCACTGTCGCCTGGACGCACGGCGCAAGATGCAGATCATCACCGGCCCGAACATGGGGGGCAAGAGCACCTACATGCGTCAGGTCGCACTGATCGTGCTGCTCGCGGCGATCGGCTCTTACGTGCCGGCGAGCGAGTGCCGGCTCGGGCCGATCGACGCGATTCACACGCGCATCGGCGCCGCCGACGACTTGGCGAACGCGCAGTCGACCTTCATGCTCGAAATGACCGAGGCCGCGGCGATCCTGAACCACGCGACCGAACACTCGCTGGTGTTGATGGACGAGATTGGGCGAGGCACGTCCACCTTCGACGGCTTGGCGCTGGCCGGCGCGGTGGCGAGCCACCTGCACGAGCGAAATCGCTCGTTCACGCTGTTCGCCACGCATTATTTCGAGCTCACCGAATTCCCGGCGAAACACGAACGTGCGCTGAACGTGCACGTGTCGGCGGCGGAAAGCGGCGAGACGATCGTGTTCCTGCACGAAATCCAAAGCGGCCCGGCGAGCCGCAGCTACGGCGTGCAGGTGGCGCGCCTGGCGGGAATGCCCTCCAGCCTGGTGCGCCAGGCGCGCGCGACGCTCGAAGCGCTGGAGGCGCAGCGCATCGCAGGGCAGGCGCAGATCGACTTGTTCGCCGCGCCGGCGCCGCTGCCGCCAGCCGAACCATCGGCCGTCGAGAGGGCGCTCGCGGCGATCGAGCTCGATGCGCTGTCGCCGAAGGAGGCATTGGATGCCCTGTACCGGCTGAAGGCGCTGCTCGCGAAACAGGGATGAATCACCCTCACCCCAACCCTCTCCCGCAGGCGGGAGAGGGAGAAAATTCGCGCACGATCGTCTTCTCGCACGCCAACGGTTTCCCCGCCGCCACGTACCGGCAACTCTTCGCGCACTGGCGCAACGCCGGCTGGCGCGTCGTCGCGATGCCGAAGTTCGGCCACGACCCGCGCTTCCCCGTCACGAGCAACTGGCCGCACTTGCGCGACGAGTTGTTGCACTTCATCGACGCGCAAGGCGCCGCTCCTGCGTACCTGGTCGGCCATTCGCTCGGTGGCTATCTCAGCTTGCTCGCCGCGTCGCGCCGGCCTGAGGTGGCAAGAGGCATCGTGCTGCTCGATTCGCCCGTGCTGCCCAACTGGATGGGCCGCACCGTGCAGTTCTTCAAGGCGAGCGGCATCGGCGAGCGCTTCTCGCCGGGCCACGTGTCCAAGCGCCGGCGCGAACAGTGGCCGAGCGTGGACTCGGCACGCGCGCACTTTGCGGGCAAGCCGGTGTTCGCGCGCTGGGCGCCGGGCGTGCTCGACGACTACCTGGACTGCGGCCTGCAGCCTGCCCCAGGCGACGCAAGCGACCTGCAATTGAGCTTCTCGCGGCGCATCGAAACCACGATCTACAACACCTTGCCGCACCATTTGGCGCGCCTGCTCCGCACGCACCCGCCGCATTGCCCCGTGGCATTCATCGCCGGCACGCGCTCGGACGAGATGCGCCGCGTGGGCTTTGGCGAAGTGAAACGCATCACACACTCGCGCGTCACGATGTTGGAGGGCAGCCACCTGTTCCCGATGGAACAGCCGCGGGCCACCGCCGATGCGGTGTTGCAATGGCTGGCCCGCTTCGGCGCCGCACGAGCCGGCCACCCACCTGGGTAACGGCGCAACGCACTCCTATAATCGCGCTTTCCCACCCCAGCGTTTGTTCTGCGACGAGCGCTGCACACAATGACCAAGTTCGTCTTCGTCACCGGCGGTGTGGTGTCTTCCCTGGGCAAGGGCATCGCTTCGGCGTCCCTCGCCGCGATCCTCGAATCGCGCGGCCTCAAAGTCACCCTCATCAAGCTCGACCCGTACCTGAACGTCGACCCAGGGACGATGTCGCCGTTCCAGCACGGCGAAGTGTTCGTCACCGAAGACGGCGCCGAGACCGACCTGGATCTGGGCCACTACGAGCGCTTCATCACGACGCGAATGCGCCGGGCGAACAACTTCACGACCGGCCAGATCTACAAAAGCGTTCTCGAAAAAGAGCGCCGCGGAGACTACCTCGGCAAGACGGTGCAGGTGATTCCGCACGTCACCAACGAGATTCAGGAATTCATCCGGCGCGGCGCCGGCCTGAACCCGCAACGCACCGAAGAGGCGCCGTCGCGCGGCGAGCGCGGCATGGACGTGGCGATCGTGGAAATCGGCGGCACGGTGGGCGACATCGAATCGCTGCCGTTCCTCGAAGCGGTGCGCCAGATGAGCCTGAAGATGGGGCCGACGAACGCGGCGTTCCTGCACCTCACGCTCGTGCCGTGGATCGCCGCCGCGGGCGAACTCAAGACCAAGCCCACGCAGCACAGCGTGCAGAAACTGCGCGAGATCGGCATCATGCCCGACGCGCTGCTGTGCCGCGCCGACCGCCCGATCCCCGACGACGAGCGCGCGAAGATTTCGCTCTTCGCCAACGTTCCTGAGTTCGGCGTGATCTCGGTGTGGGACGCCGACACGATCTACAAGGTGCCGCGCATGCTGCACTCGCAGGGGCTGGACGAACTCATCTGCGCCAAGCTGCACCTGCACACCAAGCCCGCGAACCTGACGCGCTGGGACAACCTGGTGCACGAAGTCGAGCACCCGCAGTTCGAAGTGACGATCGCGATGTGCGGCAAGTACGTCGACCTGTCGGACTCGTACAAGTCGCTCAACGAAGCGCTGCGCCACGCCGGCATTCACAACCATGCGCGCGTGAAGATCGAATACGTCGACTCGGAAGACCTGAACCCCGGCAACGTGGGCAACCTCGCGCGCTTCGACGCGATCCTGGTTCCCGGCGGCTTCGGCAAGCGCGGCGTCGAGGGCAAGATCCTCGCCGCGCAGTACGCACGCGAGCACAAAGTGCCCTACCTCGGCATCTGCTTGGGGATGCAGGTCGCGACGATCGAATTCGCGCGCCACAAGGCGGGCCTGGCCGGTGCGAACAGCACCGAGTTCGACCCCGACTGCAAACACCCGGTGATCGCGCTCATCGAAGAGTGGCAAGACGCCGACGGCACGGTGCAAAGGCGCAGCGCGTCGTCCGACCTCGGCGGCACGATGCGCCTGGGCGGCCAGGGTTCGGACGTCAAGCCGGGCACCTTGGCGCACGAAATCTACGGCGACGTGGTGAGCGAGCGCCACCGGCACCGCTTCGAAGCGAACGTGAATTACCTGGAGCGCCTCACCGACGCGGGCCTCGTGATCTCGGCCCTGACGCAGCGCGAGAAGCTGACCGAGATCGTCGAACTGCCGCGCAGCGTGCACCCCTGGTTCATGGGCGTGCAGTTCCACCCCGAGTTCAAGTCCACGCCCTGGGACGGGCACCCGCTGTTCAAGTCGTTCATCAAGGCCGCGCTGCGGCACCAGGCGGAACGCAGCGAGAAGGTGGCAGCTTGATGGCGTTCGCAAGTGTCGACGCGCTGTCTGTCATCCCGGCGGACGCCGGGATCCACTGCTTCATGCCTACACTGGATCCCGGCTTTCGCCGGGATGACGGCGGAGTGGCAAGTCGGTGAATCTCTGCGGCTTCGAGGTGGGGCTGGAGCGGCCCTTCTTCCTCATTGCAGGCCCCTGCGTCATCGAGTCCGAGCAGTTGCAGATGGACGTGGCAGGGCAGCTGCGAGACATCACGTCCAAGCTCGGCATTCCGTTCATTTTCAAGTCGAGTTTCGACAAGGCGAACCGTTCGAGCGGTTCCACTTTCCGCGGCCCGGGCCTGGACAAGGGCTTGGCAATCCTCGCCAAGGTAAGACGCGAACTCAAGGTGCCGGTGCTGACCGACGTGCACAGCGAAGAGCAGATTGCCGTCGTCGCAAGTGCGGTCGACGTACTGCAAACCCCGGCGTTTCTGTGCCGCCAGACCGACTTCATCCGCGCCGTGGCGCAAAGCGGCAAGCCCGTGAACATCAAGAAGGGTCAGTTCCTCGCGCCCCACGACATGAAGAACGTGATCGACAAGGCACGCGCCGCCGCGCGCGAGAAGGGCCTGCCAGAAGACAACTTCATGGCCTGCGAGCGCGGCGCAAGCTTCGGCTACAACAACCTGGTGTCCGACATGCGCAGCCTGGCGATCATGCGCGAGACGGGCGCTCCCATCGTGTTCGACGCCACCCACTCGGTGCAACTGCCCGGCGGCCAGGGCACGAGCTCAGGCGGGCAGCGCGAGTTCGTTCCGGTGCTGGCGCGCGCCGCGGTGGCCGTCGGCATAGCCGGTCTGTTCATGGAAACGCACCCCGACCCCGCGAAAGCGCTGAGCGACGGGCCGAACGCCGTGCCGCTGAAGCACATGCGCGCGCTGCTCGAGCAGTTGCAGGCGCTGGACCGAGTCATCAAGTCCCAGCCCTTGCTGGAGAATGACTTTTCCTGTTGAGCGCGAACCCTGGAGACCAAACAGTGAGCAGTGGATACATCATCTCGAACGTGCGCGTCACGAACCCGGCGCAGTACGAGGAATACAAGAAGCTCTCGTCGGCGGCGATGCTCGCGCATGGCGCGCAGGTGTGCGTGCGCGGCGGCACCTCGGAAGTGCTGGAAGGAGACTGGCAGCCCGACCGGATCGTCGTGTTGAAATTCCCGTCCGTCGAAAAGGCCAAGGCCTTCTACGCGTCCACCGAATACGGCAAGGCCCGCAAGGCCCGCGAGGGTGCCGCCGTGATGCGCATGGTCGTCGTCGAAGGCGTCTGATCCAACTTCCACACCCATCCACACGCAAGGGACATTGAATGAGCGCCATCGTAGACATCGTCGGCCGCGAAATCCTCGACAGCCGCGGCAACCCGACGGTCGAGTGCGACGTCCTTCTGGAATCGGGGGTGATGGGCCGCGCCGCGGTGCCCTCGGGCGCGTCGACCGGCTCGCGCGAAGCGATCGAGCTGCGCGACGGCGACAAGGCGCGTTACGGCGGCAAGGGCGTGCTGAAAGCGGTGGAGCACATCAACACCGAAATGTCGGAAGCCGTGATGGGGCTGGACGCGAGCGAACAGGCGTTCCTGGACCGCACGCTGATCGATCTGGACGGCACCGACAACAAGAGCCGCCTGGGCGCGAACGCCACGCTCGCGGTGAGCATGGCGGTGGCGCGCGCCGCCGCCGAGGAATCGGGCCTGCCGCTGTACCGCTACTTCGGCGGCTCGGGCGCGATGCAGATGCCGGTGCCGATGATGAACGTGGTCAACGGCGGCGCGCACGCGAACAACAACCTCGACCTGCAGGAGCTGATGATCATCCCCGTGGGCGCGCCGAGTTTTCGCGAAGCGATGCGCTACGGTTGCGAGGTGTTCCACGCGCTGAAGAAGATCATCGACGCCAAGGGCATGAGCACGTCGGTGGGCGACGAAGGCGGCTTCGCGCCGAACCTGGCGAGCCATGAAGCGGCGATCCAATTGATTCTGGAAGCGATCGACAAGGCCGGCTACACGGCAGGAACGCAAATCGCGATCGGCCTGGACTGCGCGGCGAGCGAGTTCTACAAGGACGGCAAGTACCACGTGGATGAGGGCAGCAGCCTGCAACTCTCGGCCCCCGAATGGACCGACATGCTCGCGAGCTGGGTCGACAAGTACCCGATCATCAGCATCGAGGACGGCATGCACGAGGGCGACTGGGACGGCTGGAAACACCTCACCGAACGCCTGGGAGCGAAGGTGCAGCTCGTCGGCGACGACTTGTTCGTGACCAACACGAAAATCCTGCGCGACGGCATCGACCGCAAAGTCGCCAACTCGATCCTGATCAAGATCAACCAGATCGGCACGCTCACCGAAACCTTTGCCGCGATCGAGATGGCCAAACGCGCGAATTACACGGCCGTGATCAGCCACCGCTCGGGCGAAACCGAAGACTCGACGATCGCCGACATCGCCGTCGGCACGAACGCCGGGCAGATCAAGACCGGGTCGCTCTCGCGCAGCGACCGCATGGCCAAGTACAACCAGTTGCTGCGAATCGAAGAAGACCTCGGCGAAGTGGCGAGCTACCCCGGCCGCGCGGCGTTCTACTCGCTGCGCTGACGCGTCTCCAACGGCCACCCGCATGCGCCTGCTCACCGCCGCCCTGGCCGCGCTGCTCTTGCTGGTGCACGCGGAACTGTGGTTCGGCAAGATCGGGCGTGCCACGCACGATGGAGCTGAGCGGCAAGCTGCGCGAACAGGTCGCGGAGAACGACGCAGCGCGCACGCGCAACGAACAACTGCAAGCCGAAGTGCGCGACCTGAAAGAAGGCTTGGAGATGGTGGAAGAAAAGGCGCGCGCCGAGCTCGGCATGCTCAAGCCCGACGAAATCCTGGTGCAGGTCAGCGTTCCACGGCGCTGAAGCGACCTGCCCGTGAGCGCGTGGCTCGACCTGCTGGCGCCGCTGTTCGCGCAGGCCTTCGCCCTCTGGGGCACACCCGTCACGCGCCTGGAACTCGTCGCCTTCGTGCTCGCGCTGGCGATGGTCGGGTGCAACATCCGCGTCAATCCCTGGGGCTGGCCTCTGGCGATCATCAGCTCGCTGCTGTACTTCGGGCTGTTCTGGAGCAACTTGCTCTACGGTGACGCAGCTCTTCAGATCTTCTTCGCGGTCATTGCCAGCTGGGGCTGGTGGCAGTGGCTGCGCGGCACACAGCCCGACGGCAGCGCGCTGCGGGTGCGCTACCTGACCATGCGCGGCCGCTGGCTCGCACTCGCCGCGTTGGCCGTCGCCTGGCCCGCCACAGGCGCCTTCCTCGCCACCGCCACCGACACCGACGTCCCTTGGTGGGACGCCTTCCCCACCGCGGCCAGCGTCATCGGCCAGTGGCTGCTCGGCCGCAAGTACGTCGAGAACTGGCCGACGTGGATCGTCGTGAACGTCGTCAGCGTCGCGCTGTTTGCCTACAAGGGGTTGTGGCTGACGGCTGTGCTGTACGCCGTGTTCATTGTGCTGTCGGTGGTGGGATGGCGTGCCTGGATGCGGATCGTCGAAGGCCATGCGACCACCGACGTGACGCGACCAGAACCCGCGCGAGCGGGTTGAATCGCGGAAGCCGCCGGATTGACCCGGCGGCGCGTGGCCGTCGCTACCGCCCGGCGCGCACCGCCCCAGCGCGCGGCACAAGCGCCGACACCGCCACGGTCGAGGCGGCCGGCGCCGCCGCCGGCTCGGCGGCGGCGTCTTGTTGCTTCGCCGGCGTGCTGCCGCCCGAACCGCTGGCCGCGCCGAAATCGAACGCGAACTTCGGCTGGCGCCATTGCCCGTCGATCAGCAGCGGCACACTCAGACCGGAGAACGCCGCGAACTCTGTCGTCGCCTTGTTGACACTCGCCGCCAGACGCAGATCGATCAGCCCGCTCTCAAGCACCAGTTCGCCGCCACCCGATACGTGAAACAACGCATTGTGCAGCTCGATGTTCTGGCTGCGCATTCGCCCCTCGCCCAGTTCGATACGTGCTTTCATGTCGCTGAAAGCGGTACCGGCGTCGGCGTTGAACGCCTGCACTCGCGCAGGCGTCGCCTTGCCGACTTCGCCGCGCCCTTCGAACATCGCCGCGCGCAAGTCGACGCCTCTGATCTTGCCGGCCGCAACCGCCAACGACATCGGCCCGGCCAGCCCTGCGCGCAAGCTGCCGATGCTGGCGCCCTGCGTTTGCAGCTCCCAGGCGAATTCGCCGCGCCCGTCGAGCCAGGGCCATAACGCGACTTCGGCGCGCAACGCGCGCATGTCGACATCGGCCCAGCTTCCTTTGCTGGACACGCGCGCGGCGGCGGCCGCGTCGACGCTGATCGACGCCTCGACCGAACCGCCGTAGGCCTGCGCCGTGATCGGGCTGACGTTCAACGCCGCGCGCTGCGCGTCGAACTGCGCCGACACGTTGTTCGCGCTCATGCCGCACAGCTTCACCTTGTCGGCGCGCAAGTGCCCGGCCAGGGTCAGCTCACGCAGGAACGACACGTCGAACGGCAACCCGTCGTCGCCCCAACGCCCCAGGCACGGTTGTGCCAGCAGCGCATCGAGGTCCAGGCCGGCGCTGGCCAGCTCGAAGGTCCAATGCGGGCGGCGCCAGTCGCTCACGGCGATTTGCCCGCGCAGCTCGTTGCCGGCGAGCTTGCCGTTGAGCGCGAAGTGCACGCTCTTCTGCGCCAGGTCGAAGACCAACTTGCCGCTGGCGGCCAGCGGCGTCTGCGCGCCCAGCGCCGGGTGGTTGGCGTCGGCACTCAGGTCGATCGCTTCGAATTCGATGCGTGGTCCGGCGCCGAAGTCGAGCGACACCGGGCTCGACATCTGCGCGCGCAACTGCGCGCCCGAACCCCGCAGCGACACCTGGGCGCTGGCGGCCGCACCGCGCACGGTGCGGCCGGTGGCCTCGAAGCTCGGCACCTGGAGCGCCGCGGTGAGCGTCTGGTCGGGGTGCGCGACGCTCAGGTCCATGTTGAGCTGGCTTCCCTGGAAGCGCCGCTCGATGTACCTGAGCTCGGGTGCGACGAGGCGCGCATTGAACACGCTCAGGCCCGACTTGCTGGCCGAGGTGAGCACCAGGTTTTCGGCGCTCAGCGTGTGCAGGCCGACGTGCCCGGTCACATCGGCCTTGAGATTGAGTGCCAGGTTGTCGACGCCGAGCGCCTTGCCGTCGAGCTGCGCGTCGAGCTTCGCGAGTTCAATACGCCCGGCTTGGGCGTCGAACAGCAGCCGGCCTTTCAGGTTCAGCTTGGCATCGATTCCGGCCTGGGGCGCGTCGACGCGCATGTTTCCACTCAAGGGCGCCGCCAGGCCGTCGGCGAGCCGGCCGATCTCGATGTTCACATCGTTCAGGCTGCCGCGTTCGAACAAGACTTCGTCGTTCCACTGCAGGGTCGAGCGCTTCAGCACCAGGCCTTGCACGTCGATGTTCGCCGGGGAAATGCTCGCGATGTCTTTCACCAGATCGTCGACGTTGCTGCTGCCGTCCCTGAAGCGCACGAGTTGGGCGCGCAACCCGTCGATCTCGGCCGAATCGACAAGGACCTGACGGCGCAACAACGGCAGCCAGGCGATCGTGATGCGTGCGCTGTCGATCGACGCAAACTCGCGCGCACTGCGGCGCTGGCTCAACGTGGCCTTGCCCGCGTTGAAGCCGAGTTTGGGAAACCAGCTGAGCTGGAGTTCGCCGTCGAGCACCAACTCGCGCTGGGTGCGCTCTTGCACGATTCGCACGATCTGCGACTTGAAGTGGTTCGGGTCGAGCACGCTCACTGCGATCGCGATCAGCCCGCCGAGAAAGAGCAGGACCACCAGCAATCCTGCGATGGCGTGGCGGTAGTAGGTCTTGGCCAGACCCTCGGCGTACGGAATCTTGAACGGGCCGAAGGTCGAAATCACCAGGCCGATCACGCCGATCAGGCCGAGCAGTGCGTACTTGATTGCGTTCATGGGTGAAACGAGTTTCGGCGCCAGAGCCGCGGCGGTGCAGCGCCGGCCGCGGGAAGTGGATCATCGGCCGGGCGCGGTGAAAACCGCAGCGTCGGCCGCCCACGAGGACACTTCGGGCGCATTGAATTCACGGTCTGCGCGATTTGACCGTGATGCGCTGCGCGCCGCGCGGCGGCGAGCGTGCCGCCGCAGTGAGAAGACGCTACAGATGCGGCTGCATGTATCGGGTCCGCGTGCGCCCGACGGCACCGACTCGGCGCGCTTCAGGCCGCCGGCCAGCGCGGCGGGCGTTTCTCGATGAACGCCTGCACGCCTTCGAGCGCGGCGCCGTCCATCATGTTGCACGCCATCGTCTGCCCCGCGTCTTCGTACGCGGCGGCGATGCCCTTCTCGAGCTGGCGGTAGAACAACTGCTTGCCCATCGCGATCGCCACGCGCGGCTTGGCCAGAATCGAGGTGATCAGCCGTTCCACTTCGGCGTCGAGGTTTTCCGCGGGCACGACTCGATTGATCAGGCCTTTGTCGCGCGCCTGCTCGGCGCTGATGAAATCACCCGTCACGAGCATCTCGAACGCCGCCTTGCGCCCGACGTTGCGCGACAGCGCGACGCTCGGCGTCGAGCAGAACAGCCCGTAGCGCACACCGCTGACGGCGAACTGCGCGCTGCTCGCCGCGACAGCCAGGTCGCACATCGCGACCAGTTGGCAACCGGCCGCCGTGGCCATGCCGTGCACCTTGGCGATCACCGGAACCGGCGCGCGCTGCACACTCAGCATCAGCGCCGTGCATTGATCGAACAGCTTGCGGTAATAAGGCAGCGATGGGTCGGCTCGCATCTCTTTCAAGTCGTGCCCGGCGCAAAACGCCTTGCCGGCGGCGGCGAGCACGATCGCGCGAACGCTTTCGTCGGCACTCAGCGAATCGAACTGGGCCTGCAGTGCCGCGAGCATCGCCTCCGACAGCGCATTGAAGGCCTGCGGCCGGTTCAGCGTGAGCGTGATCACGCCGCGAGAGTCCGTTCGCGCAGCACCAGCGCGGGCTCGTTCCTGCGTTTCACGCGCGAGGGGATGTTGGGTTGACGTTCATGGCCGGCCTCCGTTGCGCCCCAACTGTACTTCGGCGCCGCAGGAATTTGCAGAACGTGCGCGACGCAAGAAACTGGTCATCCCGGCGTACGCCGGGATCCACTGGATGCCCGCCATGGGCACTTCACCGAACGCTCGGCTCTCCAACGAGTGGATACCGGCATTCGCCGGTATGACGACACGCGGCTGCGCCATGCCACCTGTCAAAGGCTGCCGATGAACAGATACGCGTTCGCCGTGCCGCTGCTGGAACGCGCGTAGCCCAGGTACAGCGGGCCGATCGGCGTGGCGCCTCCGAGGTAGAAGAACACCGAGTCCTGCCAGCCCGAGCGTGACGTCTCGGTGTAGCGCACGCCCACCCGCCCGGCCTCGAGCGCGATGCCGGCGCGCAAGTCGCCGCTCAGGCCGATCGGCAGGCGCTGCAGCACGCGTTCCGCGCGGAATTGCGCGTACTGCACGTCGTCCCCCAGGAACTGCCCGGCCCCGTAGGCCGACAGATTGAGCAAGCCGCCGAGCGATGCGGCTTCGTGGAATGGCAGCACGCCGCTTGGCGAGCTGGTGTGCGCTAGGCGCCCGGCGACCACGAACGCGCCAGCCTGTTTGGCGGCGCGCGCCTCAATGCTCAGGCGCGTGAAGCTGCCGCCGTGCGGCGCGAAATACGCCATCCTGGCCGACCAGCCATCGGACGGAAAAGTCGGATGGTTGAGTTGGTCGAAGTCGAGCGTCGTGAACCAGCCCGGCGTGCGAAACGGCCCGCGCGGAAACACCGCCAGGCCGGTGTCCAACTGGTAGCGCTTGCTCTGGCCCATCCAGCCCAGCCGCCACTGCCCGACCAGGCCCAGGTTCAAGCCGGCCGCGACGCTGTAGGTCTGGCTGCGCACCTCGTACTCGCTGAGCTTGTCTTCGTCTTCGTAGACGATTGCCGCGCTGCTCGCGGCACGCGCGCCGATTTCGACAAAACTGCGCTGCCACGGATCGAGCGGCTGATGCACATCGAGCGCCAGTGCCGACGTGCTGCCCACCTCGCCTGTGACCATCAGTTCGCCGCCCAGGCGATTGAGCAGTGTCTTCTGATACGCACCGCGCAGGCTGTAGGTGGAGCCGCGCTTGAGCGTGCTGTTCAGGCCGGCGGCGAAGCGCAGGAAGTCCGGCCCCCAGCGCTTGGCGATCGGCGTCACGCGCAACACGTGGCGCTCGCCCCGTGGCCCTGGCGGCCATGGTGGCTCTTGTGGCTCTTGCAACCCCTGCCGCCGCTGCGGGATCAAGGCGTAGTCGACGCTCTCGAAATGTGCGTCGCCGTACACACGCAGCAGGTCGCGGTGCAGGCGCGCCGTGTCGAGCGTCTGCCCCAGTGGCTGGGTCAAGTGGCGCAGCACCGCCCTCGGGTCGAGCTGTGGCAGTCCCGCCACCTCGACCGCATCGACGATCGGCGCGCCGCCCTGCGCGGCCGTGATGCGCCCCCACCAGGCGGCATACTCGGCTTCGCTCACCGCCAATCCGCGCAGTTGCGCGGCGCCGGCCAGCGCCGCGTCGAAGCCGCGCTGCACTGCCTGGGCATGGCGATCGAAGTCCGCCGCCGTAACGTCGCCCATGTCGGGCTTGATGTAGACGTCGCCCGGCCGCAGCAGCGCCAGCGACTGGCCGACGTTCTGCTCGGTCAGGATGCCCACCATCTGCGCCGCCACGCTGAACAACGAAGTCACCTCCTTTGCATCGAGCAGCGGCGAGCCGACATTCACGGCGATCACGACATCCGCATCGCAACGCTCGCGCACTTCGCGCACCGGCACGTTGTCGACCAGGCCGCCGTCGACGAGCGAGCGGCCTTCGTGCTCCACCGGCGCCATCAATCCGGGGATCGACATGCTCGCGCGCATCGCCTTGCTCAGGCTGCCGTCGCGGATCACGACGCGATCGCCGCTGCCGATGTCGGTGGCGACGATCGACAGCGGCAGCGGCAAGGCCTGAATGACGCGCTCGCTGCGGTCGCCATGCACCAGCCGGTTCAGGAACAGTTTGATCTTCTGCCCGGTCAACACGCCAGGCAGGTATTGAAGGCCTTTGCTGCTGACGCCGATCTCAGTGCCGGACAGGAAACGCTGCGTGAATCGCTTGCTGCGAAAGTTGCGTTCGTCCCAGCCGGGCTCGTCGATGAACATGTCGGACCAGTCGGCGCGCGCGAGCTCGGCGCGCATCGCCGCCGGGGTGACGCCCGCGGCAAACGCACCCGCGACCACCGCGCCCATGCTCGTGCCGGCAACGCAGTCCACCGGAACGCGCAAGCGCTCCAGCACCTCGAGCACGCCGATGTGCGCGGCGCCGCGCGCGCCGCCACCGCCCAGCGCGAGGCCGATGCGTGGCCGAGGCGGCACCGCCGCAGCTTCGCTGATGGCAGCACTGGCCGGCGCGCCCGCGGAGGTCTGCTGCGCGGCCACCTGGCTCGTGCCGCAGGTCCAGGTGACGGCGGCGGCGCACAGGCATACCGCGGCGCGACGCGCGCGGCACTCAGGCACGCGGCACACCTGGCGCACCGCGGCAAGGCGCCTCCCTATCGGCACGCTGCGGCGAGTGCCTGATCGATGTCCCACAAGATGTCGTCGACATGCTCCAACCCCACCGAGATGCGGATCATGTCGGGCAGCACGCCGGCGGCTAGCTGCTGCTGCGCATCCAACTGACGATGCGTGGTGGACGCCGGGTGACTGATCAGCGTTCGCGCGTCGCCGATGTTCACCAGGTGGCTCATCATCTGCGCGGCTTCGATGAACTTCACGCCCGGCGCCAGGCCACCCTTCACGCCGAATGCGAGCAAGCCCGACGCGCCGCGCATCTGGCGCATCAGCAGCGCATGCTGCGGGTCCTCAGGCAAGCCGGGATAGTTGACCCAGCTCACGCGCGAGTCCACTTTCAGGTACTGTGCGACTTTCAGCGCGTTGCTGCAATGGCGCTCCATTCGCAGCGGCAAGGTCTCGATGCCTTGCAGGATCTGCCACGCGCTCGTCGGCGCCAGCGCCGCGCCGTGCACACGCAGGTTTTCCATGCGGGCGCGCATCGTGAAGCCGAAGTCACCGAAGGTCTCGTAGAACCTCACGCCGTGGTAGCCGGGCGACGGTTCGGTCATGCCGGGGAACTTGCCGTTGTCCCAGGCGAAGGCGCCGCGCGGCTTGCCGAGTTCCACCATCACACCGGCCAGCGTGGTGCCATGGCCGCCGAGGTACTTGGTGGCGGAGTGCACGACGATGTCGGCACCCAGGGCGATCGGGTTGCAGAGAAACGGCGAGGGCACGGTGTTGTCGACGATCAGCGGCACACCGTGCGCGTGCGCCACGTCGGCGACCGCCGCGATGTCGAGCACTTTCAGGCTCGGGTTGCCGAGCGTCTCGGCAAATACGGCGCGCGTGTTCGGCTTCATCGCCGCGGCAAACGCTTCGGGGCGCGAGACGTCGACGAAACTCGTCTCGATGCCGAAGCGCGCCAGGTTCACCGACAGCATCGTCACCGTGCCGCCGTACAGCGCTCCCGCTGCGACGACATGGTCGCCCTGCTGAAGAATCGTCAGCAGCGCCATCGCCTCGGCCGCCATGCCGCTCGCAGACGCGACCGCGGCGCGGCCGCCTTCGAGTGCCGCCACACGCTCCTCGAGCGCCGCGACGGTGGGGTTGGACAGCCGCGAATAGACGTTGCCGAAGGTCTGCAGGTTGAACAGCGACGCCGCGTGGTCGGCGCTGTCGAACACGAAGCTCGTCGTCTGGTAGATCGGCAGCGCGCGGGCGCCCGTGCTCGAGTCCGGAATCTGCCCGGCGTGGATCGCCAGCGTTTCGGGTCTGAAGATGCGGTCGGCCATGACTGCCTGTCTGTTCGAGTCCGCTCAAACAGGCCGTTTGGCGGAAATGACGCGTGTGTTCACGCCCGCCCAGTGCAGCCCGCCGAACAGCCTCGCGTGTTCGATCTTCACGCAGCGGTCCATCACCGCATCGAGCCCAGCGGCCTCGGCCAGCGCGGCAGCGTCGCGGTTCACGACGCCGATCTGCTGCCACAGGCATTTCGCGCCGATGCGGATCGCCTCCTGCGCGATCGGCAACACGTCTTCGGTGCGGCGAAACACGTCGACCATGTGCACCGGCTCGGCAATGTCGCTCAGATTCGCGAAGCAGCGCTCGCCCAGCACTTCGGTGTAGCGCGGGTTCACCGGAATCACGCGGTAGCCATGCTGCTGCAGATACTTGCCCACGAAGTTGCTCGGCCGGTGCCACTGATCCGACAGGCCGACGATGGCGACGGTGCGGCAGTCGCGCAGGATGCGGCGCAGGGTGGGGATGTCGTCGTTCATCGGCAAGGCGTCCAGGCAGTCGACACGATACCCGAAGCCGCGCCGGCGCCGACTCAGGGACAGCGAGCCGCTTCGAACCGTCCCGATCGTCCGCCCGATCGCAGACGGCAAAACGCCCGCAGGCACGAGGCCACGCGGGCGTTGCAAAGGGCGCGGGTGTTCAGCCGTGCTTCTGGTCGAAGAACTGCTCGTCCTCGGTCGAGCCCTTCAGCGCCGCGGTCGACGCGTCGCGCTCGATCGTCGTCGTCACCGCGTCAAAGTAACCCGTGCCCACTTCGCGCTGGTGCTTCACGGCCGTGAAGCCCTTGGCGGCGGCGGCGAACTCGGCTTCTTGCAGCTCGACGAAGGCGCTCATGTTGTTGCGTGCGTAGCCGTGCGCCAGATTGAACATCGAGTAGTTCAGGCTGTGGAAGCCGGCGAGCGTGATGAACTGGAACTTGTAGCCCATCGCGCCGAGCTCGCGCTGGAACTTGGCGATCGTCGCGTCGTCGAGGTTCTTCTTCCAGTTGAAGCTCGGGCTGCAGTTGTAGGCGAGCAGCTTGCCGGGGAACTTCTTGTGGATCGCGTCGGCAAACGCCTTCGCGTAGGCGAGATCGGGCTTGCCGGTTTCGCACCACACCATGTCGGCGACTTCCGAATACGCCAGACCGCGCGACACGGCCTGCTCCAGGCCCGGCTTGCTGCGGTAAAAACCTTCCACGGTGCGCTCGCCCGTCATGAACGGCTTGTCGAGCGGATCGACATCGCTCGTCACCAGGTCCGCGGCTTCCGCGTCGGTGCGCGCGATCACGAGCGTGGGCGTGCCCATCACGTCGGCCGCCAGGCGCGCCGCGGTCAGCTTCGCCACCGCTTCGCGCGTCGGCACGAGCACCTTGCCGCCCATGTGGCCGCACTTCTTCACCGACGCGAGCTGGTCTTCGAAGTGCACGCCGGCGGCGCCGGCTTCGATCATCGCCTTCATCAACTCGAACGCATTGAGCACGCCACCGAACCCGGCTTCGGCGTCGGCGACGATCGGCGCGAAGAAATCGATCTCGTTCTTGCCTTCCGACCACTGAATCTGGTCGGCGCGCTGGAACGTGTTGTTGATGCGCTTCACGACCGTCGGAACGGAGTTCACGGGGTAGAGCGACTGGTCCGGGTACATCTCGCCGGCCGAGTTGGCGTCGCCCGCGACTTGCCAGCCAGACAGGTAGATCGCCTTCAGGCCGGCCTTCACCTGTTGCAGCGCCTGGTTGCCGGTGAGAGCGCCGAGCGTGTTGACGAACGGCTCGGTGTTCACCAGGGTCCAGAGCTTTTCCGCGCCACGCCGCGCAATCGTGTGTTCGATCGGCAGCGAGCCGCGCAGCTTCACCACGTCGGCAGCGCTGTAGCTGCGTTTCACGCCTTTCCAGCGTGGGTTCGACGCCCAGTCTTTCTGGAGGGCGGCCACTTGTTGATCGCGGGTCAGTTGGGTCATTGCGGAACTCCGTGAGTAGGTTGGAGAGATGGAAATTCGGTACGGCAAGAGTAGCGGCGAATTCCCAGTTCCGATGACTTATGTCTTATAGAAGACTAAATATTTTCCGTCAATAAATCAACAAGTTAACAGCGTCATTTCATGATGCGGCAGATCACTCCTCACAATGAGAAATGCTGTCGCAGTGCAGCAATCGGGTATTTCACGATGCGGAACAACTGGGCGCGCCCTGAAAACCGGCGATCGAAACGACGCATCAGGCCGTAGCAGCCTCACGCACGCCGCGAGGCACCCCCCGGGGTGGCCACGGCGGAGGCCCTTCCGAGCGGGGCACTGCCATCAACTCACGGCGCCGCAACCACCCGCACCACCTTCTGCATCACGTCTTGCTTGCGCCCCTTGCGCGCCCGCTTGCCGACGTAGGGCGCGAGCCCAGCGGCGTTCAAGACCTCGTCCTTCAGCTTGCCGCCACGGCCCGTGCCCAGCACCTGCAGCGCTGCTGAAAACGCTGCCACGCTGACCAGCGCGTCGCCCGGATCGAGATCGATCAGCGTCAAGCCACGTCCGCCATTGGGCTGGAGCTTGAGTTCATCAAGACCGAAGACGAGCAGGCGACCGCTCAGCGACAGGCACGCCACCCGGGTCGCCGCGCCGATCAGACTGGGCGGCAACAGCTTCTCATCCGCCTCGAGGCTCAGAAACGCCTTGCCGCCCTTTTGCCGCGACACCAGGTCACCCACACGCGCGAGCAGGCCGAAGCCTCCCGTGCCCGCGAGCATCAAGGTGAGCTGCGAAGCGCCGGCAACGTAATGCGCGGGCGTGGTGCCGGATTCAAGGTCGATCAGCGACGTGATCGCCACGCCGTCACCCCGCCCGCCGGGCAACACACTCACGCTCACCGAGTAGACGCGGCCGTTGCTGCCGAACACCAGCAACGCATCGACGCTGCGGCACGCAAACGTGCCGTACAGCGCATCGCCCGCCTTGAACGCCAGCGAGCCGGGTTCGACCTCATGACCCTTGAGCGCACGCACCCAGCCCTTCATGCTCACGACCACGGTGACCGGCTCGTCGATGATCTTCACCTCGGCGCTGGCGCGCTTGTCTTCCTGGATCAGCGTGCGGCGCTCGTCGCCGTGCACCTTCGCGTCGGCCTCGATATCCTTGATGACGGTGCGCTTCAAGGTCGCCGGGCTGCGAAGGATGTCTTCGAGCTTGCCCTGGTCGGCGCGCAGTTCCTTCAGTTCCTGTTCGATCCGAAACGCTTCGAGCCGCGCCAGCTGGCGCAGCCGAATTTCCAGAATGTCTTCAGCCTGACGCTCGCTCAGCTTGAATCGCGCCATCAATGCCGGCTTGGGCTCGTCGGCAGCGCGGATGATGCGCACCACTTCGTCGATGTTCAGCAGCACGAGTTGCCGCCCTTCGAGCACGTGGATGCGCGCCAGCACCTTGTCCAGGCGAAACTGCGAGCGCCGCTGCACCGTCTGCACGCGGAACACGCAACCACTCGTCGACGATCTGGCGCAGGCTCTTCTGCGTGGGCCGGCCGTCGGCGCCGATCATCGTCAGGTTGATCGGCGCCGACGTCTCCAGGCTCGTGTGCGCGAGCAAGACGTTGACCAATTCCTGCTGCTCGATGCGGCTCGTCTTGGGCTCGACCACCAGGCGCACCGGCGCGTCGCGGCTCGATTCGTCGCGCACCGCGTCGAGCACGGCGAGCACCGTCGTCTTGAGCTGCACCTGCTCGACCGACAGCGCCTTCTTGCCGAGTTTGACTTTCGGATTGGTCAACTCCTCGATCTCTTCGAGCACTTTCTGCGTGCTCGTTCCCGGCGGCAACTCGGTGACGATCAACTGCCACTGGCCACGCGCGAGCTCTTCGATCTTCCAGCTGCAACGCACCTTCAGGCTGCCGCGGCCCGTGGCATAGGCGGCGCGAATCTCGGCCGTGCTGCTGATGATCTGGCCGCCGCCGGGGTAGTCCGGCCCCGGAATCAGCGCGGCGAACGCTTCGTCGTCGAGCTTGTCGTCTTTCAGCAGCGCCACCGCGGCAGCGGCGATTTCACGCAGGTTGTGCGACGGGATTTCGGTCGCCAGACCGACCGCGATGCCGCTCGCCCCGTTGAGCAGCACGAATGGCAGGCGCGCCGGCAGGATCTTCGGTTCCTCGGTCGAGCCGTCGTAGTTGGGAATGAAGTCGACCGTGCCTTCGTCGATTTCATCGAGCAGCAGCCGGGTGATCGGCGCCAGCCGCGCCTCGGTATAGCGCATCGCCGCGGCGCCGTCGCCGTCGCGCGAGCCGAAGTTGCCGTGGCCGTCGATCAACGGATAGCGCTGCGAAAAGTCTTGCGCCATGCGCACCAGCGCCTCGTAGGCCGCCAGGTCGCCGTGCGGGTGAAAGCGGCCGAGCACGTCGCCCACGACACGCGCGCTCTTCACCGGCCGGGCCCCGCCGCCCGCGCCGAAGCTCAGGCCCATGCGCTGCATCGAGTAGAGGATGCGCCGCTGCACGGGCTTTTGCCCATCGCACACATCGGGCAGCGCGCGGCCTTTCACAACGCTCAACGCGTATTCGAGGTAGGCGCGTTCGGCGTACTGCGCCAGTGCCACGGCGCTATCGCCATCGCCTTGGCCGGGTGGCGGTGGGTCGAAGAGATCGGGTTCGCGGGTCATTGAATCATTTTCCACGATGCGCCGCGCGGATCCTCGGCGCGCGATGGTGTATGCGCGCGGGCGCAAGCGAACCATGCCGACGCAGGCGCCGACGCGCACGCGCCGGACGAGCCCCGCCGCCCGCTTACCAGCCGATGAACGCGTTGCGCCCGTCGACAAGCAGCTTCACGCGTGCGCCGACCGGCAAACTCACCTTGGTGGGCACATGGCCGAACGGCAGGCCGGTAAGGATGGGCACCTTGCTGACCGATCGCAGGTGCGCCACAGCGGACTTCAGCGTGAAACCGCGGTCCAGCGGCGATTTGTTGTAATTGTTGAACGCGCCGAGCACGACCGCCTTTTGCGCGCCGAGGATTCCCGCCTGGTGCAACTGCAGGAGGCAGCGCTCGATGCGATACGGATGCTCGTTCACGTCTTCGAGGAAGAGCACGCCGCCCCGGACGTTGGGCCAGTGCCGCGTGCCGATCATCGAACACACCATGCTCAGATTGCCGCCCCACAAGGTGCCCGTGACGCCCAGGCCATCGAAGCCGGCTTCGGTGCGAAAGCCCACCGCTTCCAGCTCGCCGCTCATCGCTTCCAGAAAACACGCCTGCGTCACGTCGTCAATCACATCGCGGCCAAAGTCTTCCACCGCGAGCGGCCCGGCCCAGCCCACGGTGCCCGGTGTCTTGGCGTGCGCCAGCAAGCCCAGATGCAGCGTCGTCACGTCGCTGTGCCCGACCCAGCGCGTGCCCTGCGCGACGCTGCGCGCGAGCAATTTCCAGTCGATGCGATCGAGCAGCCGCGTCAAGCCGTAACCGCCGCGCGTGGCCAACGCAATGCTCGGCGCGAGTTTCGCCACGCGGTGGATCGCCGCGAGGCGCGCGTCGTCGTCGCCGCCGAAGCGCTGGTGCTTGAGCAGCGCCGATTCGTCGATGCGCACCTCGAAGCCCAAGGCCATGAGCCGCTTCGCGGCCAGGCGCACGCCTTTGGCGTTGAGCAGCACGCCGGCGGGTGTGAACAGGTTCAGCCAGGGTCATGGATTCGACAATCGAATCGCGCAGGTTCAGGGTTCGAGCGAACTGGGTTCGATCTCGATCGCCTCGCCGGTGGGAATGGGCGCAACAGGCGGATCGACCGGTGGCGCCGGCTCGCCGGCGTTTGCCCGGCGCTGCCGAAACTGCTCGCGCCGCTCTTCAAAGAACGAACTGAGCAATCGGCCGCACTCGGACTCGAGCACGCCGCTCACCAGCTCGGTGTGGTGGTTCAACTGCTTCACGTCGAACAGGTTCAGCACCGAACCCGCGGCGCCCGTCTTCGGGTCTGGCGCACCGAACACGACGCGCTTGAAGCGTGCGTGCAGCAGCGCCATCGCGCACATCGCGCACGGCTCCGAGCGTCACGTACAACTCGCACTCCGGAAGCCGGTAGTTGCCCAGCAGCGTCGCGGCGTGGCGCAACGCGACGATCTCGGCATGCGCCGTCGGGTCGTGCTCCGTGATCGGCCGGTTGTAGCCGGTGGCCAGCACCTGCCGGCCGCCGGGCGTGTCGCGAACGATCACGGCGCCCACCGGCACCTCGCCGACGAGCCAGGCGTTTTGCGCCTGGTCGAGCGCGAGCCGCATGCCGGCAACGTCTTGCTGGGTCTGCTCGTCAGTCATCCTCAACGGGTCTCGTCGAAGGAGTCAAACAAGTCGTCGAATGCCGTGTCGGCGTCACTGCGCCGCTGCACCTTGATGTGCTTGAGCCAGGCCTTCAGCGCCGCACGATCGCCCAGGCGTTTCACGTCGTGTTCGATGCGCTGCGCGTCGCGGCGCATCGCGGCAATGTCGCCGTCGAGCGCACGGTCCACCGTTTTCGGCGTCAGGCCTTCGCGGCCGAATGCGCCGAGCTGCATCATGAACGGCGCGACCATGGCATCGATTTCATGTTCGAGCTGTGCCACCTGCTCCGTCAGCACCTGGTTGTAGTGGCCGAGCCGGCTCGGGGCGATCGAGGCGAGCGACGAGCGTCGATCTGCTCGACCTGGATTTGCAACTCGAGCAGGCGCAGCAGATTCTTCTCCGCATACGCCTGGTTCACCTGCTGCATCAGCGCCGTCTTGCGGTCGCGCTCCAACGCATCGGTTTCGCGGTCCGGGTGCAGCGCACTGGCGAGCTTGCGAAAGATCTCGCGCACCGATTGCGTCGCGGCTTGCGCCTGCGCCTCCAGCTTCGCCTCTTTCGCCTGCGCCTTCGCCGACTTGCGGCGCGGCGGTGGCGCGGCTCGGGCTGCGCTTCGCGCTGCTGCGCCATTTTGCGGTGCAACGCCTCGCGGACTTCCTCGGGCGAACCGGCAGCTTCGTGATCGTCGAGCTCCACGCCGAAGATCGTCTCGGCCATGCCTTTGAAGAGCTCGGTTTCTTCGTCTTTCAGTTCCGCGTGGCTGGTGTCGCTGTAGCGGTCGTGCAGCGCGACGATTTGTGCGTCTTCCTCCTCGCCGTCGAGCAGCAATTCGGCGCAAGTGTCCGAAATGAGCATCGCCAGTTTGGCGCGTTCACGCTTCGTGAAGCCCGCGCTGCCATGCGCGGCGTCGAAGACCTTGGCCAGTGCGAAATGCGCCTGGTCGCAGCGTTCCTGTAAGGGCTCGAGTTCAGCCGCGACCCGCGCCTGATACTTCGGGATGTAATCCTGCCAGCGTGTCAGCGCATCGCGCTGCTCCTGGATGCGCTCGATCAAGCGGTTGAACTGCTTCTGCGCCTTGGACAGCGGCGCGCCGCCGGGCGTGCCCGGCAGGTGCGGGCTCACCGGTAGGCGCACGACGGCACGCTCAGTCTGATCGAAGAGTTCTTTCTGGGTCGGCACGATTGCGGCATTCTGCCCTGATCATTCCCACTCAATTGTCAACAGTTGGTCGCGGCTCAGAGTGAAAGCGCGCTGCGAGCCGCTCAAGGCGGGGCACGATACCGACAAATTTACCGTCGCGTTCGAGAGCTCCTCCCAGGGCCGTCTGGTCTCGATCTCACTCATCGATGGTTCGCGACAGCGCTGCGAGTGCGAAATTGGCATGTCCTGTAACGCAATGACGGTATCGACTGTTCGCTCCAGGGGTCGGAGACGGCATTCAAGAGCGGACCGACGGTATCACGACCTTCCGTGGTCGTGACCCAGGCGCCTCGCCGGCCGGTCGGGTCAGACCCTTTCGGCCAGCCCTCCTCGCTCGGAAGCTTACCTACGTCGAGCTCGTCTGGGAGTTTCGACGGCTGTACCCGCCACCTTCGGAGGCCCAGGCACGGGTCAGAACGACGCGTTGAGCGAGCCGAGCTGCCGGCAACCGAACAGGCTATCTGCCGCGCCGCCGCCGCTGGATGCGGACCAACAGGCATCAAGCCCGCGTCGTGGGTTTGCGGTGACCAGCGACACTTCTTCCACGCGACCGAGCGTCATCTGCGCTTGCCTTGAGCGCCTGCCGTCTTGCTTGCAACACGAGGTCGTGCCGCGCGGCCATCACTGCCGCCTTGCGAAAGCCGTCCGATTTCGAACGTCCGCACGAGAACCTGGCCGAGAACTTCCAAGGCCCGGCTCAGGTTGCCGAGTGCTGGTGCACGGAGCAGCCACAAGTCGAGCTTGAGCGCGAAGTCGGCCACCTGGACCGGGCAAAGGTCCTTCAGGAAGTGGCTGTTGGCCAGCAAACGCGTCGGCGCGAGCCCGAGCCCGAGCCCGACCGAAACCAGCCGCAGCTGCGTCTCGGTGCCATGCATGTCGATGCCCAGTCGCACTTGCTTTCCCACGCCGTCCATCGCGCGCTGCAGCGCGGCTCGATAGCCACAACCCTGCGGGTTCAGAATCCACTGCTGCTCCGCCAGGTCCGCGATCGTCACGGGCGTCGTGGCAATCGGGGCATGTCTGCTCTGGACGACCAGCACGTCCAGCGTCGCAATGAAGCTCCCGCGCGTGCCGGCCGGCTGGGCGCTGCCGCTCGGGACCATGACGGCAGCAGCATCCAGGTCGCCGCTGGCGACTTGCAGCTGCAGCCCGCTGCTCCACTCGGTCCGACACCTGAGATCGAGCCCCGGAAACGCGGCCTTCAGGCCGATGGCGACGTCGAACAGCGCCACGTCCGCCACCACCTGCGGCAGGCCCAGACGAAGCGTTCCACTGGGGTCGCCATCGTCCTTCGAGATGCTCATCAGCCGGTCGAGATCGCGCAGAAGCGCCGTCGCCGACTGGTAGACGCGCCGACCCACTGCAGTGGCGGTCGGCGGCCGACTGGACCGGTCCAGCAACGTGGTGCCCAGCATCGCTTCAAGCTGCTGGACGCGTCGCGAGACGGCCGACTGCGTCAACGCCAACGCGTCGGCGGCCTTGGTCAGGGACGTCCTGTCGACGACGGCCGTGAACGCCTTCAGTTCTTCCAGCATCGATACCTCCGAGATGACTGGCACGCCCTCAACATTCTCAGGTCGCATGCTATGCATGCAAACTATGCGCTTGAGAGATTCTAGGAGCACTTGTACCCTCGGCGCGGCCTACAGCCCGGGCATCGTGTGTGTCCAGGCCACGGGATGGCCCGGCATACGCGGCCACTCGCCGCCAGGAGCACCTCATGAAAGTCGAATCCCTGACCTACGAGGCCGTACGGCTGCGCGCCGTGCTCGTGCCGCTGAAGCGCAAGGTCGTCTCGCGCGTCGGCTTCTTCGACCGCTGGCCCCTGATCCTGATCGACCTGCAGACGAAGGAAGGCATCGTCGGGACGAGCTACCTCGAACCCTACCTCCACGCCTCGCCGCGGTACATCATGCCGGCCATCAGCGACCTCGTCGAAGCCCGAAAGGGCAAGCCCTTGGCGCCGATGGCCGATTTCCAGCCGGGCCGCAAGTCGCTCAACCTCATCGGTTACGAAGGTGTCGCCATGATCGCCAACGCCGGCATCGACATGGCCGCCTGGGATGCGTTGGCCAAGGCGGCAGACGTTCCGCTGGCCGTGCTGCTGGGCGGCACGGTGGGAAACGTGCCCGCCTACAACAGCAACGGCCTCTGGCTGACCGATCCCGGCGGCCTCCATGACGAAGCCGCGGAACTGGCCGCCGAGGGCGGCTTCGATGCGTTCAAGCTCAGGCTCGGGCGCGACAAGCTGGCGGACGACCTGCTCGCGATCTCGCAGGTGCGCGCCGCCGTCGGTTCGGACGTGAAGCTGATGGTGGATTTCAACCAGGGGCTGACGCTCGGCGACGCGATCCGACGCTGCCATGCACTCGACGACCTCGGGCTGTACTGGTTCGAGGAACCGACCACGTACAACAACCTCGAGGGCTACGTGCTGCTGGCCCGAGAGCTGCGCACGCCGTTGCAACTGGGCGAGAACTTCTACGGCCCGCGCGAGCTGTACCGGGCGGTCACGATGCAGGCCGGCGACTACGTGATGCCCGACATGATGCGCATCGGCGGCGTGTCCGGCTGGCTGCGTTCGGTTCCCATCGCGGCAGCGGCCGGCATCGAGGTCTCTACGCACCTCTATCCGGAAGTCTCGGCCCACCTCATGCGCATCACCGAGACGGCGCACTGGCTGGAATGGCAGGACTGGGCCGACCCGATCCTGCAGGAGCCTTTCCCGGTGGTGGCCGGTCAGCTGCAGATTCCGGATCGCGCCGGCATCGGCATCGAATGGGACGAAGACGCGGTCAGGCGGTTTGCCTTCTGACTGTCGACTTCGCCCGCGGCGACGGGGCCGCTCGTCGCAATAGACGGTAGACCTCAACCTGCCTTGCGCTTGCGAATCTTTGCCTTCTCGGCGCGCGGCGGCGCACTGCGAACTCAGGATGGCATCACGGCAGACCGCCAGGATTTCATCGGCGAGGGGGGAATCGTCCGGGCAGGCCCGCGACAGGACGAGGGCGCCCACCGCGTGCGACAGCACGTCGAGGATCCTGGCCCGCGCCTGAGCCGCATCGGCCGGGTCCGATGAGGGGCCCTGCTGGCTCAGCAAGGCCACGAGGTTCTCAACGCCATCTTCGAAGGCGACCCGGACCGAATCCGGCTGCCGTGCAGCGTCACCACTCAGCGCAGCCATCGTGCAGCCGGTAGCCCGACCGTCGCGGTGCTCGCGCGAGAGGTAGTGCCTGACGAACTCCGAGGCATCCACGCCTTCGGCCAGCGCTGCGGTCTGCGCGATGCCACAGGCCATGGCCTCGGCCATCAAATCGGCCTTCGAGCCGAACTGCTTGTAGAAGCCGCCATGGGTGAAGCCCGCGGCCGCCATCAGATCGGCGACGCCGACGCCATCGAAGCCGCGCTCGCGAAACAGCTGGGAGGCGGTCTCGACGACGTGGGCTCGGTTGGCTTGCGCCTGTGCCTTGGTGACTTTCATGGGGGGGTACGCGGCGGGATCGCTCGCCTTGCCTGAAGAACCGTACATTGATTATATGCATCATCAAAGTTCTTGACTTTTTAGCTGATGCTCATCATCATTGCGTTGTTCGAGCACTTCAATGCAATGGCATATGACCGAGAACACATCCAAGAAGCACCATGTCCAAGCCGCACTCGTTTGACAGCAACCCCCTGGCTCAGCCCTTGCGCCTTCCCAATGGTGGCGTGCTGCGCAATCGTCTTGCCAAGTCGTCCATGAGCGAGACCCTGGGCACCTACGACAACCACGCGACACCCGAACTCGTCGCCTTGTACCGACGCTGGGCCGCATCGGGCATCGGCATGTTGCTCACAGGCAATGTGATGATCGACCGGCGCGCATTGGGCGAGCCCGGCAACGTGGTGATCGAGGACGAAGCCGATCTGCCCATCCTGCGGCAATGGGTACACGCGGCGACCGACCACGGCGCGGCGCTGTGGGTACAACTCAACCACCCCGGAAAACAGTCGCCCAAGGGGCTGAACGCCAGCAATCTCTCCCCGTCCGCGATCCCGTTTCGCGCCGACATGGCGGCGTTCTTCGAGACCCCACGCGAAGTCACCGCCGAAGAAATTCAAGACATCATCCAGCGCTTCGCCCGCAGCGCGGCCATCTGCAAAAAGGCCGGCTTCAGCGGCGTGCAGATCCACGGGGCTCACGGCTACCTCGTCAGCCAGTTCCTCTCACCCCATCACAACCACCGCACCGACGAATCGGGTGGCAGCCCGGAGAACCGCCGTCGCTTCTTGATGGCCGCTTACGCGGAAGTGCGCCGCCAGGTCCGCGCCGATTTCCCGGTGGGCATCAAGCTCAACTCGGCCGACTTCCAGCGCGGTGGCTTTACCGAAGAGGAGTCGATGGCCACCATCCAGGCACTCGCCGAAGCCGGCATCGACCTGATCGAAATTTCGGGGGGCACCTAGAAGCTCCCGCCATGAGTGGCGCCTTCCAGCAACCGCACAAGGCAACCACGGCGGCGCGCGAAGCCTACTTCCTGGACTTCGCGGAGAAGGTGCGCGCGGCAGTACGTGTGCCCCTGATGGTCACGGGCGGCTTCCGCACCGCCGAAGGCATGAATGCCGCGTTGCGCTCCGGCGCACTTGACATTGTCGGCCTGGCGCGGCTGTTGGCCATCGACCCCGACGCCCCTGCCGCCTTGCTGCAAGGGCGCGACAGCCCCCAGCGCGTGCAACCCATCACCACCGGGATCACGCCGGTGGATCGCCTGGGACTCATGGAGGTCCTCTGGTACACGCGACAGCTCAAACGCATCGCCGAGGGCAGCAACCCTCGTGCCAACGAAAGCGGACTGGCCGCGTTCCTCAAGGCCCTGGTATCGACTCAATGGGGAACCTACAAAACCAAACGCATGCGCGCTTGAGTTTCCCACTTCCACTGACTGGGCTGGCCAACGGCGTCGCCCGCTACCCACCTTCCATTCTTCAAGCCGAAAACCTGAAATCACCTGCCATGCGCAACTCACTGAAAGCAGCCCTCCTCTCGCTCGCCCTGCCCGCTATGCCGTTGACGTCATTCACGACGGCCGCGGACGCTCAGCACCCCGGTGCCACGACGGCGAGCCCGCAATCTGCAGTGCAAGCACAGGCCATCAGCTGGGCGAACGTGCCGACTCAATCCATCACGGCCGGCGGCGTGGACTTCGCGTACCGAGAGCTTGGCAAGCACCATGGCGGCACGCCGGTCGTGCTGCTGGTCCACCTGGCCGCCGTGCTGGACAACTGGGATCCCCGGATCGTGGACGGCCTCGCTGCCAAGCATCACGTGATCGCCTTCGACAACCGCGGCATCGGTGCGTCCAGCGGTTCACCGTCAAGTTCGATGGAGCAGATGGCTGACGATGCCATCATCTTCATCAAGGCCAAGGGCATCAGGCAGGTTGACCTTTTCGGCTTCTCGATGGGCGGGATGGTCGCCCAGGAAATCGTGCTGAAGGGCCGCAGCTCGTGCGCAAGATGATTCTCACGGGAACAGGTCCTGCCGGTGGCGAGGGCATCAGCACCGTGGCCGGCGTGACCTTTTACGACATGCTGCGGGGCTTCTTCACCGGGCAAGATCCGAAGCAGTTCCTGTTCTTCACCCGCACGCCCGTCGGCATCGAGGCCGGCAAGGCGTTCCTGGAACGCCTGAAGGAACGGGCGCAGAACCGTGACACGGAAATCAGCGTGAGCGCATTCCTTGCCCAACTGGAAGCCCTGCGCACCTGGGGCTTGAAGGAGCCCGCGGACCTGTCGGTCGTCAAGCAACCCGTGCTCGTTGCCAACGGCGATGCCGACCGCATGGTGCCGACGACAAACACACACGACCTGGCGCGACGCCTGCCCAACAGCACGCTGATCATCTACCCCGACTCCGGCCATGGCGCCGTCTTTCCGTTCCATGCCGACTTCGTTGCCAAGGCACTCGAGTTCCTCGCGCGATAGGCCCTCCGAAGGAAGAACACGACATGGCCGACACCCATCTCACCGCCCCAACCCGCTTCGTTGAAATCGATGGCGACCGATTTGCATACCGCCGCTGGGGCAATACATCGACCGACCAGCCGCCGCTGTTCTTCCTCCAGCACTTCCGCGGCGGCATGGACCACTGGGATCCGCTGATGACGGATGGCCTGGGTGCCGGGCGCGAAGTGATCCTGTACAACGGCCGCGGCGTCGCGTCTTCCTCCGGCAAGCCGCGCACACGCATCGAACACATGGCCGACGATGCGGCCGCAGTGATCCGTGCGCTGGGTCTTCGCAAGGTCGATGTGCTTGGATTCTCGCTCGGCGGCTTTCAGGCACAGGACCTGACCCGACGCCATCCTGATTGGTCCGCAAGCTCATGCTTCTGGGTACGGGCCCGCGCGGCGGGAACCCCGATTCGGAACCGGGTGTGCTGGAGGCCGCACCGCGTCCGGTGCCGACTGTGGACGACTTCCTGTTTCTCTTCTTTGGCCGCTCTGAAGCCGCGAAACAGGCAGGACGCGACTTCTGGCAACGCCGCCACCAGCGTGTGGACCAAGACCCACGCAGCTCTGCAGCAGTGATACAGGCGCAGATTGAAGCCAATATGTACTACCTGCCCAAACTCGACGCTACGCGCTCCGTTCGCGCACCTGCGGGACATCCAACAGCCGACCTTCATCCTCAATGGGGTGAACGACGTGATGGTTCCGTCCATCAACTCCTGGCACATGGCCCAGAACATTCCGAACGCGCAACTGTTCATCTACCCGGATGCCGGGCACGCCGCGCAGTTCCAGTACCCCGAGCGGTTCTTGCAGCATGCCATCCAGTTTCTTGGCGAATAAGGCGACGCACGCGAACGACATCCCACCGATAATACCGAGGCAAAAGACAGGCCATGTTGAAATTCAAATTCCTGCTGTGGGCATAATGACAAAACTGCTGCAGCGGGCCGTAAAGCGCAATCCGGCATGCGCCCGGTATGTGGAGCGCAAAGACCTGGCATTCCAGATTCAAACGCGGGGCGGGAACGGGCCGCCATTTCCACATTCACGATGGCAAGGTCACGTCCAAAGCGGGGCTTATCCGCAGCCCCCGAGGTTCACCATGACGTTTACAGAAACGCGGCCAAAGGCTTTGCCATTTTGTCGGCGAAGGACAGCAAGGATGCATTTCTAGCGGCACTGCACGATGAGGATCTGAGCCTCAGCGGTGATTTTGTCGAAGTGATGTGGTTTCAGGGACTGACGGATTACTTGAAACCCGGCAAGTGAAACGGCGCCGTCGCCACGCTCAGTCTGCGTCCTGGCTGGCCGCGGCCCAGAACTTCTCGGCCACCGCGCTCAATGCGGCTCGGGGGCGGTAAAGGCGCACGCTCAGCGCGATGGTCCAGCGCGCGCCGGCCGGCAGCCACCAGCCGGCCAGCCGCCAGGTCCTCCCGGACCAGGCTCGCCGGCAGGAAGGCCAAGCCCCGGCCCTCGAGCGCCAGGCTGCGCAGCACGGTGGCCAGGTGGGCGGTGAACACCACTTCGCGGCCCGGTGCCTCCAGCGCCGCACCGTGCAGCGAACGCAGCACGCGGCCCAGGCCCGATTCGGCGCTGTAGGCAAGCATCGGCAGCGCCGCCTTGGCGCTGCGGCGCGGTGCGGCATCGAGCTCGAAGCGCGGCCGACCCTGCGCGTCCGGTGCGCACACGGGCAGCAGCTCGTCGCGCCCCACCTCGCACGAGACGAAGCTGGCGGGGTCCAGGCCCGACGGCGCCCGCTCGTGCGCATGGCACAGCAGGAACTGAACGCCTGCCCCTGCAGCATCAGCGCCTCGCACGTACCGGCAGACACGTCGCTCACGAGCTGAATCGGCCCGATGGCAATTCGTGACTCGAGACTGCGCAGCCACGTGGGCAGGAAGTCTCGGCGACGATATACGCGTGCGTCGACGCGATGCGCAGCGTCGCCGAGGTCGCGTCCGCGAGCATCTGCGATGTCGGGCGCTTCGTCCGGGATCTGGGCGACGCGGGCAGCAGCTGCTGCGCGGTGCCGCGCAGCCACTCGCCGGCCTCGGTGAGCGTGACCGGGTGGCCGCTGGGTCGAACAACGGCGGCCAAGCCACTCCTCGAGCGCCCTGATGCGGCGGCCGAAGGCGGGCTGCGTCATGTGGCGCTGCTCGGCCGCGCGCGAGAAGTTGCCGCTCTCGGCCAGCGCCTGGAAGTCCTCCAGCCAGGACAGTCATCTCATCGGCGATGCTTTCGGAAGCATAACAAGAGGGCCGGGACGGGCATTGGACCGGCCCATCCGGTGGCCGGACGACGCGGAAGTCCCTGACGGCGATTGCAAACCCAAACCGACGCCGCGCACTTATCCCTGGAGGAGCCCATGCCTACGATCGCCAACTACCGCGGCATCATCCCTGCGATCGCTTGCCCGTTCACCGCCGACTATCGGATCGACGAGCCCGCCCTGCGCAAGCTCGCGTCGTGGCTGGCCGGGCACGCGGCGTCGTCGCGGTAATGACCAACGGCCACACCGGCGAGGTGTTCTCGCTCACCCGGACGAGCGCGCCACGGTGACGCGCATTGTCGCCGACGAGCTCCGTGGACGCCTGCCGGTCATCTCGTCGATTGTCTGCGAGGGTTTCGCCGACGCCGCCGAGCATGGGCGCATGGCGGCCGAAGCCGGCGCCGTCGCCCTCGACGTCATGCCGCCGCACCACTGGCTGCGCTTCGGCTGCCGCCGCGCCACGCACTCGCGTACTTCGACGCCATCGCGGCGGCCGCCCTCGACCTGGTCTGCCACGTTTATCCCGCGTGGACTCGGGCGTCGTACTCGACAGAGCTCCTGGCCGACCTCGCGCGGCTGCCGTACGTGCAGGCATTCAAGGTCGGGCAGCGCGACATGAACAAGTACGCGCGCGACATCCAGGCGATCCGCGAGGCCGATGCGACGAAGTCGATTCTCACCTGCCACGACGAATACCTGCTGGCATCCATGGTGCAGGGCATCGACGGCGCGCTCGTCGGCTTCGCGACGTTTATTCCGCAGCTGATCGCCGATCTGTGGGACGCCGTGAAGGCAGGCGACCTGAAGCGCGCGATGCTGTCCAGGACATCATCACGCCGCTCAAGGACGCGGTCTACGGCGGTGGCGAGCCTACCGGCGAGGCGCACGCGCGGATGAAGGCTGGCATGGTGCTCGCGGGCGTGCTCGCCGACGGCCACGTGCGCCCACCCACGGAGCCGCCGGACGCGCGCGAGCTCGACGCGCTGCGTGCGGCCGTCGCGCAGGCCGGCCTGCTGGCGCGCTGAATACGACGACATCGAAACGATTCCCCACCAGGAGGACACCATGAAGCGCCCGCATTTCTGCGTCTCGTACTCGCGGTGGTCGCGTCACTCACTATGGCAGCGCGATTGCCAGGGTTATCCCAACCGGCCGGTGCGGATGGTCATTCCGTTCCCGCCGGGGGGCACGCTCGACCCCTGGGCCGCGCGCTCGCGCAGAAGGTCCGACCAGATGGGTCAAACCTTCGTCGTCGAGAACCGGCCGGGCGGCAACGGCATCATCGGCGCCGATACCGTCGCCAAGGCGCCGCCCGACGGGTATACGCTGCTCTTCAATGCGTCGACCTTCGTCACTGCACCGATGACGATGAAGGAGGTGCCGTACGATCGAGAAGGACTTCGTGCCGATCTCGCTCGTGGCCAAGGCGCCGCTGTCGGTCGCGATCGCCAAGGACCTGCCGGTCACCGACATCAAGTCGCTGATCGCATACGCGAAATCGAAGGGGCAAAAACGACCTTCGCCGTGGGCTCGATCGGCTCGGCCGGCCACCTCGCCACCGAGTTGCTCGCGCGCGCGGGTGGCTCAGTTACACGGTCGTCCCCTACAAAGGCACGTCGCCTGCGTTCCAGGATCTTCTCGGCGGCCGCATCGACGGCTTCATCGACCCGATCCTTGGCTCGCTGCAGTACCACAAGGCGGGCCAACTCCGCGTCATCGCCGTGACGTCCGCCAGAACGGGCGCCGAACCTCCCCGACGTAGCGACCGTCGGCGAAACCATTCCTGGCTACGAGTTCTATAGTTGGTACGGGTTGTGGGGCCCGGCGAAGCTGCCGGACGAGATCCGCGCGCGGCTCAACGGCGAAGTGAACAAGGCGCTCGCGTCCGCCGACATTCGTGACAAGTTCGCCCCGCAGGGTCTGGTGCTCACGCCCGGGAGCAGCAATGACTTCGCGAACTTCCAGCGGGAGGACATGGCGCGGTCGCAGAAGATCATCACCGAAGCCAACATACGTGTCGAGTGACGTCCTCGCCCGCGGCGCGCGTCGTCGTCACCGGCAGCAGTGGCGGGATCGGTCGCGCGATCGCCGCGCGACTCCTCGCTCGACGCCGTCGTGCACGGATTCGACCGCTCGCCACCCACATGGCGGAAGCGGCGTTCACCCGGTGACCGTCGATCTCACCGATGGCGCCAGACGACCGATGCCGCGCGCGCCACTAACGCTATCGATGCGCTCGTCCACGCGGCCGGCGTGATGCGCGTGGGACGAGTGGGTGCGCTCGATCATGCCGAAGGCGACACGATGTGGCGTATCCACGTCGAGGCGGCGACGCGGCTCGCCGATGTGCTCGTCCCGCCGATGGTCGAGCGCGGTCGCGGCCGTGTCGTCTTGCTCGGGAGCCGCGTCGCGCACGGCATGCCCGGGCGCGCGCAGTACGCAGCGACCAAGGCCGCGCTCGTGGCGCTCGCGCGAAGCTGGGCGAGCGAGGTCGTAGCGAAGGGCGTCACGATCAACGTCGTCGCGCCGGCGGCAGCGGGAACCCCGATGCTCGAGGATCCCGCCCGCGTCGCGAGTGCCCCGCGCGTGCCGCCCTTGGGCCGCCTGATCGACCCTGCGGAAATCGCGGAGCTCGTCGCGTACCTCCTTTCACCCGCCGCGGCGGCGATCACCGGCCAGGAGCTAACGATCTGCGGTGGCGCCTCGCTGGCGTCCTGACGCCTCGCCCCTCCCTCGTTCCGTGAAAATCGTCAATATTCTCGAATCGACGCGTCCGATCCGCTCAGCCATCCGCAACGCGTACATCGATTTCTCGAAGATGACGCTTAGCGTCGTCGCGGTGGTCACCGATGTCATCCGCGAGGGCAGGCCGGTGGTTGGCTACGGCTTCAATTCCAACGGCCGCTACGGCCAAGGCGGACTGATCCGCGAGCGCTTCGTGCCGCGCCTCCTGGAAGCCGACCCGACACGCTGCTCGACGCGAGCGCGAGAACCTCGACCCGCATCGTATCTGGGCCGCATGATGACCAACGAGAAGCCGGGCGGCCACGGCGAGCGCTCGGTCGCCGTCGGCACAATCGACATGGCGGTATGGGACGCGGTCGCGAAGATTGCCGACCAGCCGCTGTTCCGGCTGCTGGCCGAGCGCTACGGCGACGGCAACGCCGAACCGCGCGTGTTCGTGTACGCCGCGGGCGGCTACTACTATCCCGGCAAGGGCCTCGACGAACTGGAGCGCGAGATGACGGGTTATCTCGAGCGCGGCTACACCGTCGTCAAGATGAAGATCGGCGGCGCTTCGCTGGCCGAGGACTGCGCCCGCATCGAAGCCGTGCTGAAGATTCTCGGTCCGGGACAGCATCTCGCCGTTGACGCGAACGGCCGCTTCGACCTCGAGACCGCGATCGCCTACGCGCAGGCGCTATCGCAGTACGCCCTGTTCTGGTACGAGGAGCCCGGCGATCCACTGGATTACGAGTTGCAGGCCGAGCTCGCGAAACACTACGCGACAGCATGGCCACCGGCGAAAACCTGTTCTCGATGCAGGATGCGCGCAACCTCGATTCGCTACGGCGGCATGCGTCCGGACCGCGACTGGCTGCAATTCGACTGCGCCTTGAGCTACGGACTGGTGGAGTACCTGCGCACGCTCGACATGCTGCGCCAGCATGGCTGGTCGCCGTCGCGGTGCATCCCGCACGGCGGGCATCAGATGTCGCTCGCCATTGCTGCCGGCCTCGGACTCGGCGGCAACGAGTCCTATCCCGACCTGTTCCAGCCGTACGGCGGATTCCCCGATGGCGTCAGGGTGGAAAACGGGTACGTCACGCTGCCCGACCTGCCCGGGATCGGGTTCGAAGGCAAGGCGGACCTGTACGCCGAGATGCAGGCGCTGGCGGCGTAGAAGCACTCAGCCCTGATGAACCCGCGTCTCGTGAGCGGCGACCTTGCCGACGCTCAGCAAGGTTTCGCCGGTGGCAACCAACTTCTCCTCTTTCGCCGCGACAGCGAAGAGTTCGCAGGCCGTGAAGACTTGAGTCTTGCCCGCTCTGACGACTCTCGCCCGCGCGACGAAGTGCTCGCCCTGGGCCGGCCGCAGGCAGTTCACCGAAAACGCGCCGCCAGCACGCCAGGGCCCGCGACAGTCACGGCCGCAAAGCCGCAGGCCGTATCGATGAGGGTAGCAATCATCCCCGCGTGCAGGAAGCCGGTGTACTGCCCGAACTCGGCACGCCAGCGCAGGACGAGTTCAACCTGCCCAGCCGATGCCGACTTCACTTCCAATCCGCACCAGCGATTGAATTCGGCCGACTGGTTGATGGCGCGGAGTTGCGAGTGCACATCTTGAACGTCTGTCATGGCGTCGCTCCCGCTTCGGTCAAGGCCAGCAAAGGGTCAGGCGTCAAGCGCCGGGTAGTCGGTGTAGCCCTTCTCCCCAGGCGTGTAGAAGGTCTGCGGGTCCACCGCATTCAGCGGCGACCCTGGCGCAGCCGCTCCACCAGGTCCGGGTTGGCGAGGAACGCGCGGCCCATCGCGATCAGGTCGGCGCGACCGCCGGTCAGCGCCTGTTCGGCCTGCGCCTTGTCGAAGCCGCCGGCAGGATGAACGGCCCTTTGAAGGCTTCGCGCAGGCCGGCCTTGAGGCCATCGGGAACGGCAGGTGCCCCGAGCGCCGAATGGTCCAGCACATGGGCGTACATCAGGCCGAGTGCGGACAGTTCCTTGGCCAGCGCCAGATACTGCGCGTCGACACCCGGGAAGGCGCCGGTGCCGTTGAACACGCCATAGGGCGACAGCCGGATGCCGACGCGGTCTGCGCCGATGGCCTGGGCGGCCGCGGCCGCAACCTCCAGAACCAGCCGGTTGCGTCCTTCGGGCGTGCCACCGTAGCCGTCCACGCGGCGATTGATGTTGGCGTTCAGGAACTGTTCCAGCAGGTAGCCGTTGGCCGCGTGCAGTTCGACCCCGTCGAAGCCGGCTTCCATGGCCAGGCGGGCCGCCTGCACTATCTCCTGCGGCATTTGCGATGTCAGTGGCCGTCATGGCGCGCGGCGCGGTGTGCGGCTGGCTGCCTTGCGTATCGGTCCACATCTCGCCCGGGCACAGGTCGGCCGATGGCCCGAGCACTTCGGCGCCGGCCGGCAGGTTGGCCTGGTGGCTGACACGGCCGGTGTGCATCAGCTGCACCACGATCCGGCCGCCCTTGGCGTGCACGGCATCCGTCACCAGCTTCCATCCGGCCACATGTGCTTGTTGAACAGGCCTGGAATGCGGGCGTAGCCCAGGCCGTTGGGTGAGGCGACGTGCCCTCGGTGATGATCAGGCCCGCACCGGCGCGTTGCGCGTAGTAGGTGGCCATCAGCGCATTGGCGGTGTTGTCGTCAACCGCGCGGCTGCGCGTCAGCGGCGACATCACGAGGCGGTTGGCGAGCGGAATCGTACGCAGCTCGAAGGGGTCGAAGAGCATGGGTTGTCCTTGAGTAGGTTGGGATGGGCGCTGGCGAGCGGCAGCGAGCCAAATCTTGGCCGGCGCGGCGTCAGGCCGGCTGCGGAAGGTTGCTGGGCGTGGGGGCGGTCATCCCCTGCTTGACCTGCTGCGTGAGTGCATCGGCCAGCACTTCGTGCTGCCCGGCCACCAGCCCGTCCAGTGCGCGGCTGACGATGTCCTCGGGGCTGGATTTCGGGGCGTTCAGTCCCTGCGTGAGATCGGTGTCGACATAGCCCATGTGCAGGCCCAGCACCTGCGTGCGTTGCGCGGCCAACTCATGGCGCAGCGCATTGGTCAGCGACCAGGCGGCAGCCTTGCTGGCCGAGTAGGCCGCCAGCTGGCCGCCGTTGACCCAGGAGGCAACGGACAGCACGTTGAGCAGGCCTCCGCCGCCGTTGGCCTCGAGCACGGGCGCAAAGGCCTGGCTCATGCGCAGCATCGCGAAGAAGTTCGTCTCGAACAGGCGCCGCGCGGTGTCTTCGCTGTCGGCCGCCAGGAAGCCGCCCGGTTGCGCGATGCCGGCGTTGTTGATCAGCAGCGTCACATCCGCCGCCTGCTCTGCGGCGGCCTTCACGTCGGCCGGCCGGTTCACGTCCAGCCGCAGCGCGTGGACACCTGGAAGGGTCACGCTGGCCGGGTCACGCGCAGCCGCGTACACCTTGCGTGCGCCACGGGCCAGCAACGCACGGCAGAAGGCCAGACCGATGCCGCGATTGGCACCGGTGACGAGGACGACGGCGTTTTCGATGTTCGGTGAGGATTCCTGGAAGTGGGGTAGGAGGTAAGCTAGGAAGGACTCAGGGAAAAAAGACAGGGCGCGGAGCGTAATCAGCGCATGGACACCACCACCTTGCCCTTGGCACGGCCACTTTCGACATGCGCGAGGGCCTCGTTGGTGGACGCGAACGGGTAGACCTTGTCGATCACCGGGCGGATCGCGCCCGCGTCGACGAGCCGGGTGATCTCGCGCAGCTGGTTGCCGTCCGCGCGCATGAAGAGGAAGCTGTAGTCGATGCCCCGGCTGCGCGCCTGGCGCCTGACGCCCGCACTGAGCAGCCACAACACCCCCCGCAGGGCGGCCGGCGCGGCGATCTGGCGACCGAATGCGGGGTCCGGGGGGCCGGAGATGGAGATCAGCTTGCCGCCGGGCTTGAGCACCCGCAGCGACTTCGTCAGCGTCTTGCTATCCTGGCTGTTCAGCACCACATCCTGGTCGCGCAGCACATCCTCGAAATCCTGCGTCTTGTAGTCGATGACGGTGTCTGCGCCCAGGCGCTTGACCAGGTCCACATTGGCCGTGCTGGTGGTGGTGGCGACGCGGGCACCACGGTGCTTGGCCAGCTGGATGGCAAACGTGCCCACACCGCCCGAGCCGGCCTGGATGAAGACGCTCTGCCCCTTCTTCAAGGCAGCCATCTCCACCAGCGCCTGCCACGCCGTCAGGCCCACCAGCGGCAGCGAAGCGGCCTCGACCATGGTCAGCGTCGTCGGCTTGAGCGCCAGCGAAGACTCCTTGACCGGGATGAATTCGGCAAAGGTGCCGATGCGGAAGTCATCGGCCCGCGCGTAGACCTCGTCGCCGACCTTGAACTGCCGCACCCGGGGGCCGACCTTCACCACCACCCCGGCCACATCGTGGCCAAGGACGAGTGGCATGTCGTAGCGCATGAAGAGCTTGAACTCGCCCTTGCTGATTTTGGCGTCGAGCAGGTTCACGCCGGCAGCGTGCACTTCCACCAGCACCTCGTCGTCGCGCAGGGCGGGCACGGGCACGTCGGTCAGTTGCAGCGCGCGCTGCTTGCCGTAGCGGTCGAGCACGAAGGCTTTCATGTCAGCTCCTCGTTGGCACGCGATCCACGAGCCTTGAATCCGTTTGAAATGATGTCGTCATATGTCCTGGCGAACGCATGGACGACGAGCGCATCAGTCGTCATGGGGAACCAGGTGTGCCAGTGCGGCCTGGCAGATGGAGTCCGACAGGCCCGGTTCGTCGACGGCGCGGGCCAGCACGACGGCGCCGACCATCGTGGCCACGGTGACGAGTGCTTGCTCGTGGGCGCCCGGCTGCCCCAGTCGGGCGACTGGCGGGCCACCAGGTCGACCATTTCCTTGATGTGCCGCGTGGCGGCGCGCCGACTTCGGGAGCCTGGCGCGGCATCTCGGAACAGAGCGCGGCGGCCGGGCAGCCCAGCTCGGATGGGCGACATGGGCCCGGGACAGATAGGCGCGAAGCATGGCCGCCAGGCCTGTGCCGGCGGCGCATCGGCGACCACGCCGGCCACCGCCGCCACCGATTCGGCGCCGGCCCGTCCGCCGCTTCGGCCAGCATCGCGTCGCGCGACGCGAAGTGGGCGTAGAAGGCCCCATGCGTGAGGCCGGCCTGCTTCATGATGTCGGCGACGCCGGTGCCGTCGTAGCCGGTCTTGCGGATCGCGCGTGCGGCAACCGCCACGATGCGCTCGTGCGACGCCTCCTTGGCAGCGGCTTTGGCGTTGGGTCTTGCGTTCGGTCTTGCATTTCGCATGATGTTCATCATACATCCCTGGCACGGGAAGCAAGGGAATCACCGGGTCGTCGGCAGCCCCTCGTCACCCCAGCGCGTGACCCGAACGGCAAGCGCTGCCGCCAGCCCGAACACCGCCATGCCCAGCGCGACCAGCGCGAAGACCGTCCAAGGCTCGGTCGATGCCTGCAGCAGCATCCAGCCACCGATCGGCCACGACCAGCAGGCGCAAGGTGCCGGCCAGCACCAGGCCACCGACCTTGCCCGCGCCCAGCGCCGAGAAGTACAGGCTCAGGCCCAGCCCGAACAAGCCGTAGACCGGCCCGGCCCAGCGGAAGTAGAGCCCGGCCGATGCTTGTACAGCGGGTCGCGCGTGAACAGGTCCACCCACAGGCCAGGTGCGATGGCCACGACTCCGCCCAGCAGGCCCAGCGTGGCCATGGCCAGCAGCGCCGCGATCCAGGCGACGCGCTTGGCGCGGGCCACCATGCCGGCGCCGATGGCCATGCCCACCAGCGGCACCGAGGCCACGCCGATGGCAAAGCTGATCGGCACCAGCAGGAACTCGAGCCGCGCGCCGATGCCGTAGCCGGCCAATGCCGTCGCGCCGAACTGCGCCACCAGCCGGGTCAGGATGAGCACCGTCACCACCGTCTGCAGCGGCGAGATGCAGGCCAGCGCCCCCACCTTGAGGATGTCGGCCAGCAAGTTCCGCTGCAGCGGCGTGGCGCGAACCGCCAGGCTGACCTTGGACCGGCCGCTGCGCAGATACCAGCACAGAAAGGCGGCCCCCGCACTGAAGGCGATGACCTGGCCGGCGGCCACGCCCGGCATGCCGAGGCGCGGAAACGGCCCCCAGCCCAGGCCCAGCGCGCCGCCGATGAGCACCTGTGCCAGCGAGACCAGCAGGAAGGTCGCCGACGGCACCAGCATGTTCCCGCTGCCGCGCAGCACCGAGGCGAAGGTGTTCATCAGCCAGACGCCGAGGGAGCCGCAGAACGCCACGTTGGAGTAGGCGATGGCCTGCGCCAGTGCCTCGCCGCGGCCGCCCAGGCCGGCATAGATGGCCGGCCCCCAGACCAGCATCAGCAGGCAGTTCAACCCGCCAGCGGCCAGACCGATCCACAGCGCATGCACCGCCAGGGCGTTGGCACGTTCGGGCGCGCCGGCGCCGAGCGCCCGACTGATCGCCGACGACACGCCGCCGCCCATCGCGCCGCCGGAGAGCATCATCTGCAGCATGATCATCGGGAACACCAGGGCCATGCCGGCCAGCGCTGGCACGCCGAAACTGCCGACATAGGCGGTCTCGGCCACGGTCGCCAGCGCCGTGGCCAGCATCGCCCCCATGTTCGGCAGCGCAAAGCGCAGCAGGGCCGGCAGGATCGGTGCCGTCAGCAGCGATGGCGCTGGGGCCCGGCCCGGCAACAACGGCGGCGGTGGAACGGCCGCGGCCTTCACGCGTGGTCCGCCTTGGCCTGAACCTGCGCCTGCACGTGCCGCGGCCCGCAGCCGATCACCACTTCTCGTTCCACGGCCGCAGCACCACCTCGAAGGCCCAGGTCGAGCGGTGCTGGCGGTGCAGCTGCAAATACATCTCGGCGATGCGGTCCGGGTCGGCCATGTTGTCGTCGGTGGTCGTGCCCGCCAGCCGGTGTGCGCGACTGCCGTCCTCCTGCCGCCAGCCCACCGCGGCGTCGATGGGCACGTTGACCACATGGATGCCCTGCGGCATCAATTCCCGCGCCATGCTCTGCGCCAGCCCGGTCTTGGCCTGGCAGGCCATGGCGAACGCACCGCTGGCCGGGAAGCCCTTCAGCGCCGCGCTGGCGTTGGTGAAGACGATCGTTCCCCTCGCGCCGTTGGCGTCCGGCGCGTTGCCAGCATCAGCCGCGCAGCCTGCTGGCCGACCAGGAAGGCGCTGAACGCGGCGTTGCGCAGCGTGTCCAGCGCCAGGGCCGGGTCGGCCTCGGCGATGCTCTTGCGGAAGATGCCCGGCACCCGGCCGTCGATGTTGTGCACCACCAGGCGGGGTGCGCCGAGGTCGCGCGTCACCTGCGCGAACAGCGTCGCCAGGGCAGCAGGGTCGGCCGCATCGCAGGCATACGGCCTCACGCCGTGCGACTGCACCAGCGACTGCAGCACCGGCTTGTCCGGGTTGCGGGCAGCGATGGCCACGGCCATGCCGCTTTGCGCGAACAGCCTGGCACAGCTGGCGCTGATACCCGGGCCGCCGCCGACGACGAGGGCCACCTCAGGCGTTGAAGCCGCGGAACCTTGCTGGTCAGTCGAAGTCATGTTGCGCTCCCCTTTCTGTTGCCGCGCTGCCGAGATGGTCGCTGCCGTATCAGGCCGGGTCGGTGCGGTTCAGCGCCAGCAGTCGGTCGCGCACCGACTTCAACAGCGCGTCGGACCTCTTCGGGTCGGTCTGCACCCGCGCCAGCAGCACCGCGCCGACCATCGCGCTCACCGCCAGCATGGCATCGCCCTCGTCCTGGCTGTTCAGCGACTGCGCGAGCTGCGCGACGAACTCGTCGATGTGCGCTGACATGACCGCGCGTGATGCATCGTCAGCGCGGGCCACGTCCGAGGCCAGTGCGGCGATGGCGCAGCCGCTGGTGCGCGCGTCGCGGTGCGCGCGGCTGACATAGCCCCGCACCCGCGTCTCGTAGCTGCGCGGCGCGTCGCCGGGCTTCATGCTGGCGGTGGCCGTCTTGCCGCCTTCGACCAGCGCCCGCTCCAATGCCTGCGCCAGCAGGTCGGACCGAGACGCGAAGTGGTTGTAGAAGCCGCCGTGCGTCAGGTCGACGCTGCGCATCAGCTTGCCGACGCTGACCGATTCCAGGCCGGTGTCGCGCACCGCATCGGCCGCCTTGCGCAGGATGCGCTCCCGGCTCTGCGCCTTGTCGGCTTGTGAATGTCCCATGGTGGTTTCCCGCGTGTTGACCGTCTGGATTGTATTCGTCATACTGAACGATGACGATCGTCATTCTGAAGCATGGCGATCGTCGTCCTCGATCAAGACGTCCAGGCAGCGGCATGGGCGCCAGCCGCCCGGCACCTGGAGACACCATGCCCGCTGAACAACCGCAAGCGATCACCCGCATCCACCAGCTGATGGCGCCCTGGGTGGCCGAGCACGCCCGGCGCGCCGGCGGTGCGCGATGCCCACCTGTCGCTGAGCTACGCCCAGCTCGACGCCGCGGCGCGCACGGCGCAGGCGCACCTGGAAGGGCTGGGTCTGCGCCCGGGCGACCGGCTGCTGGTGGTGGGCGAGAACTGCGTGGCGCTGTGCGTGCTGGTGCTGGCCGCCAGCCGCATGGATGTCTGGTCGGTGGTGGCCAACGCCCGGTTGTCCGACCGCGAGATCGACCTGTTCATCGACCACGCGCAGCCGCGCCGGGTGCTGTACACGCCGCATGTGTCGCCCGAGGCCGCCCGCCACGCCGAACGCCACGGCGCCCGCAGCCAGTCCTGGCCGGGCCTGGGCGACCTGCCGGTGGGCGCGCTGAACGAGACCACCGTGCCGGAGCCCTGCTTTGCCGACCCGCGCGAGCAGGTGGGCTGCGTGCTCTACACCTCGGGCACCTCGGGCGCGCCCAAGGGCGTGATGCTGACCCACGCCAACATGCTGTTCACCGCCACCAGCGCGGCGCGCATGCGCGGCCTGCACCCGGCGACCTGAGCTACGGCGTGCTGCCGATGGCTCACATCGTCGGCCTGACGGCGCAGTTCATGGGCAACCTCTGCGGCGGCGCGGCCCTGGCGCTTGCGCCGCGCTTCACGCCGGCCGAGACCGCCCGCATGCTGCGCGACGAAGGCGTCACCATGTTCACCGGCGTGCCCGCGATGATGGCCAAGATGCTGGACTGGTCACGCGAGACGGGCACGCCGCTGACCGCACCGCGCCTGCGGCTGATGACCGTGGCCGGCTCGCCGATGACGCCGTCGCTCAAGCAGGAGGCCGAAGCCGCCTTCGGCCTGCCGCTTGACAACGGCTACGGCCTGACCGAATGCGCGCCCACGGTCGCGCAAACGCGCACCGGCGAACGGCGCAGCGACTGCGCGGTCGGCCACCCGATCCCCGGCGTCGAGGTCCGCATCGTCGGCCCCGGGGGCGTGGCAGTTCCGCCCGGCGAGGTGGGCGAGCTCTGGGTGCGCAGCCCCGGGTTGATGAAAGGCTACTACCGCAGCCCGGAACTAACGGCTCAGGTGATCGACGCCGACGGCTGGTTCAACACCGGCGACATGGTTCGCACCGAGCCCGACGGCGCGCTGACCATTGCCGGCCGCAGCAAGGAACTGATCATCCGCTCGGGCCTGAACGTCTACCCGGTGGAGGTGGAGCAGGCGATCAACGCCCACCCCGAGGTGGTGCAGTCGGCGGTGGTGGGCCGCACGGTGGACAGCAACGAAGAGGTCGTGGCCTTCGTCGAGCGCGCGGCCGGTTCGTCGCTTGACAGCGCCGCGCTGCGCGCCCACCTTCGCGACCACCTGGCCCCCTACAAGATTCCGAGCGAGATCCGCTTCCTGGCCGCCCTGCCCGCAGCGCCCACCGGCAAGCTGCTCAAGGGCGTGATGAAGACCATCGCGCAGCAGCCGACCACCGGCACTGACGCTGCCCCGCAATGAAAGCACCCAACATGTCCGACCGCAAAGCCATCCTCGTCATCGGTGCCGGCGACGCCACCGGCGGCGCCATCGCCCGTCGGTTTGCGCGCGAGGGCTACATCGCCTGCGTCACCCGGCGCAGCGCCGACAAGCTGCAGCCGCTGGTCGAGCAGATCCGTGCCGACGGCGGCGAAGCCCATGCCTTCGGCAGCGACGCGCGCAAGGAAGAAGCGATGGTGTCGCTGGTCGAGTCCATCGAGCGCGACATCGCGCCGATCGAGGTGGCGGTGTTCAACATCGGTGCCAACGTGCGCTTCGGCATCACCGAGACCACCGCCCGCGTCTACCAGAAGGTGTGGGAGATGGCCTGCTTCAGCGGCTTCCTGATGGGGCGGGAGACGGCCAAGGTGATGCTGCCGCGCGGCCGCGGCACCATCATCTTCACCGGCGCCACCGCCAGCCTGCGCGGGCGCGAGGGCTTCGCCGCGTTTGCCGGCGCCAAGCACGCGCTGCGAGCGCTGGCCCAGAGCATGGCGCGCGAGCTGTGGCCGAAGAACATCCACGTCGCCCACACCATCATCGACGGCGCGATCGACACCGAGTGGATCCGCAGCAACTTCCCCGAGCGCTACGCGGTGAAGGATCAGCAGGGCATCCTCAGCCCCGACAGCATCGCCGAGACCTACTGGCAGATCCACCAACAGCCGCGCGACGCCTGGTCGCACGAGACCGAGCTGCGGCCGTGGATGGAGAGCTGGTGAGCGCCACCCGCCTTGCTTGTTCCGTCCGCCACCATTCCGCCCCAAACCCCCCGAACGGAGCCCCTCGATGCAACCCGTGAATGTTCAATTCCTGTTCGACTTCGGCAGCCCCAACACGTATCTCTGCCACAAGCTGATCCCGGCCATCGAAGCGCGCACCGGCGCCGTGTTCGAGTACGTGCCGATCCTGCTTGGCGGGCTGTTCAAGCTGGCCAACAACCGTGCCCCCATGGTGGCCTTCGCCGACATCCCGAACAAGCTGGCCTACGAGAGGCTGGAGCTCACGCGCTTCGTCGCGCGGCACGGTTTGTCGAAGTACCGTTTCAACCCGCACTTTCCGGTGAACACGCTGAAGATCATGCGCGGCGCCTGTGCGGCACAGAAGCTTGGCTGCCTGCCGGCCTATCTGGACGTGGTGTACGCCGCGATGTGGGAAGACGGAAAGAACATGGACGATCTGCCCACCCTCACCGCCACGCTGGACGCGGGCGGCCTGGACAGCCAGGCGATCCTCGCGCTGTCGCAAGACGCGGAGGTCAAGGCCATGCTGCTGGCCAACACCCAGCGAGCGCACGACCACGGCGCCTTCGGCTCGCCCAGCTTCCTGATCGGCAGCGAGCTGTGGTTCGGCAAGGACCGCCTGCGCGACGTGGAAGAGGCCATCCTCGCCGGGGCAGCACGATGAGCACGTCGGACGCACTCACCTGGCACAAGTCAGCCTGCAACCTCTGCTACATCAACTGCGGGGTCGAACTCGGCGTCAGCGGTGACGGTACCGGCAGCGGCGCAGCACAGCGCATCGTCAAAGTGCGCGGCGATGCCGACAACCCGCGCTCGCAGGGCTACCTGTGCAACAAGGCCCAGGCCATCCCCAGCTACGTGCACCACCGCGACCGCCTGACCACGCCGCTGCGCCGGCGCCCCGACGGCAGCCACGAGGCGATCGACTGGGACACCGCAGTGCGCGAGATCGCCGAGCGCCTGGGCGCGGTGGTGGCCGCCCACGGCGGCAAGACAGTGGCGGCGTTCGGTGGCGGCGGCCAGGGCAACCATGCGGGCGGCAGTTATGCCTTCGGCTTCCTGCGGGCGCTGGGTTCGCGCACGATCTTCAACGCGCTGTCGCAGGAGAAGACCGGCGACTTCTGGCTCAACGGCCACATCTTCGGCTCGCAGATGTGCCACACGGCCGAGGACATCCACCACTGCGACCTGCTGCTGGTGCTGGGCGCCAACCCGCGCCTGGCGCACGGTTTCACCAACGCGCGCGACCAGCTCAACGGCCTGCGCAAGGACCCGCTGCGCAAGCTGGTCGTGGTCGACCCCCGGCGCACCGAGACGGCCGACGCGGCCGACCTGCACATCGCCCTGCGCCCAGGCACCGATGCCTTCCTGCTCGGCGCGCTGCTGGCCGAGCTGATGCGCCGCAATGCCTTCGACGAGGCCTTTCTGGCCGCGCATGCAGTGGGCTTGGACGAGGTCAAGGCGGCACTGGCGGCGGTGCCGGTGGCCGAGTGGCTGGCGGCGGCCGATGTCGGCGCCGACGCCTTCGCGCAACTGGTGCAGATGGTCATCGACGCCAAGGCCATGGTGGTGCGGGTGGAGCTGGGCATCCAGCAGGGGCTGAACTCGACGCTGAACTCCTACCTGGAGAAGCTGCTGTACCTGCTGACCGGCCACTTCAGCCGCCCCGGCACGCATGGCCTGCACAGCTGGCTGGCGCCGCTGTGGGGCAACAGCCCGGGCACGCGCCACTTCGCCACCCAGGCCGAGGTGATCAGCGGCCTGCTGTCGCCCAACGTGTTCCCCGACGCCGTGCTCAGCGACCACCCCGACCGCCTGCGCGCGCTGTGGGTCGACAGCGCCAACCCGGTGAACACCGCGGCCGACACCGCCCGCGTGCTGCAGGCCATGGCCGCGCTGGACCTGATGGTGGTGGTTGACGTGGCCTACACCGAGACCGCGGCGCAGGCCGACTACGTGCTGCCGGCCTCGTCCACCTACGAGAAGTGCGAGTTCACGCTGTTCAACTTCGAACTGCCGACCAACTACTTCCACGTCCGGGCGCCGGTGCTGACGCCGCTGCCGGGCACGCTGCCGGAACCCGAAATCTACGGCCGGCTGGCGCGCGCGATGGGCCTGATGCCCGACGACGCCATGCTGGATGCGCTGCGCGAAGAGGCCCGTGATCCGGCCCGCTTCGGTGCGGCGTTCGCCGAGGCGGCCGCGGCCGACCGGAACGTCGGCAAGCTCGGCGGCCAGGTGCTGTACGAGACCCTGGGCCGCACCCTGCCCGACGGCACCGCGGCGGCAGCACCGCTCTGGCAGGCCTGCCACCGCCTGGCGCGGATGCGGCCGCAGGCGGTGCGCCAGGCGCTGCAGGCCGGCGCCGATGCCGCAGCCGATGCCCTGCCCGACGACAGCGTGGTCATGGGCGAACGGCTCTTCCGCACCGTCGTCGGCGCCCGGTCGGGCGCGGCCTTCTCGGTGCACACCTCGTCGTGGGACTTCATCGAGCATGCCGACCGCAAGGTCCACCTGGCCGTGCCGCAGATGCTCGACTGGCTGCGTGCACTCGACCCCAAGTCGGCGGTCCCGGACCCGGCCTGGCCCTTCGTGCTGTCAGCCGGCCAGCGGCGGCTGAACAACGCCAACCAGATCCTGCGGGACCCCGGCACCCGCGCCAGCGACCCCGACGGCGCGCTGTACATCCACCCCGACGACCTGGCCGCGCTGGGCGTGGCCGACCGCGGCGCGGTAGTGGTAGAGACCACCCGCGCCCGCATGGTGGTGCGTGCAAAGGCCACCGATTCGATGCGCCGCGGCCATGTCGCCCTGCCCCACGGATACGGCCAGCGGCATCCGGCGGCCGACGGCACGCGCAAGGTGGTCGGCCCGCCAATCAACTGGCTGACAGACGCCGCGGCGCGCGACCGCGTGGCCGACACGCCGCACCACAAGCATGTGCCGGTGCGGATACACGCAGCGCCAGCCGATGCGGTGCTGAACACGGTGCTGTCGGCGGCGGCTGCCGCACATTGACCCCTCCACCAGCAAAGGAACGAACCATGGGAACCCCTGAAACCGGCCGCGTGACGATGGACATCGACAGCCATGTCTGCACCATCACCGTCGACAACACCGCGAAGAAGAACGCCTACACCCCGGCGATGCTCGACCAGGTGGCCGAGTTCATGACCACCTTCGAGGACGACGACGAGCTCTGGGTCGCCATCTTCTGCTCCGCCGGCGAGCACACCACGGCCGGGCTGGACATGCCGCGCTTCTTCGGCCCCACCGCCGAGCCGAGTCGCCGCCGGCCGGGGCTGGTGGACCCCTTCGGGCTGGAGCGGCGCTGCACCAAGCCGGTCATCGCCGTGGTGCAGGGCATCACCTACACCGTGGGCATCGAGATGGCACTGGCGCAGGACATCGTGATCGCCGCCGACACCACCCGCTTCCAGCAGCTGGAGTCGCGACGCGGCATCGCGCCGCTGGGCGGCGCGCACTTCCGCTACCTCTCGCGCACCGGCTGGGGCAACGCCATGCACCTGCTGTTCACCTGCGAGGAATTCGGCGCCGAGCGCGCGCTGCAACTGGGCTTCGTGCAGGAGGTGCATCCGTTCGGCAAGCACATGGAGCGTGCGCGCGAGCTGGCCGCCACCATCTGCGAATGCGCGCCCATCGGCCTGCGCGCCACCAAGAAGGCCGCCATGGCCTACATCGAAGGCGGCGAGCAGGCCGCGGTCGCGTGCATCCCCGCGATCAAGGAACAGGTCTTCGCCACCGAAGACTTCAAGGAGGGCATCCAGTCCTTCGTGGAGCGGCGCAAGGCAAGGTTCTCCGGCCGCTGAACGCGACTGGAGCTCGGCCGCACGAACGGGCAGCGGGGAGCAAAACCAGGCTGTCGCTCTGGTCGATGTCTTCGCCTTGACGGCCGTCCGCAGCGAGAGCAGTCACTCAGTGCTCCATCGAACCAAGCGCTGTTCCATGCCGCTGCAGTTGCCGCGTTGTTGACCGGCTGCAGTTACGCGGGAGAGGGAGGAAGTCAAACTGGCGTGCAACGCCTTGAGAAGGCGCGGTTGGCTTGTGATGAGGTGTCTGCGGCAAACCTGATGAGGCTTGTTGACGATACGGCCACATTGTCAATGGACGTTCATAAGCCGTTGATTTTTATATATTTTCCCTCACCGTTACTCCCACTCGATCGTTGCCGGCGGCTTGCTCGACACGTCATACGCCACACGGTTGATGCCGCGCACCTCGTTGATGATGCGGCTCGACACCTTCTTCAGCAGCGCGTGCGGCAGCTCGGCCGAATCGGCCGTCATGAAGTCGCTCGTCTGCACTGCGCGCAGCGCGACCACATGGTCGTAGGTGCGGCCGTCGCCCATCACGCCCACGCTCTTCACCGGCAGGAACACGGCAAAGGCCTGGCTCGTCAGTTCGTACCAGGTCTTGCCGCTCGCCGCGTCGCGCGTGTTGCGCAGTTCTTCAATGAAGATCGCGTCGGCGCGGCGCAGCAGCTCCGCGAATTCGCGCTTCACTTCGCCCAGGATGCGCACGCCCAGCCCCGGGCCGGGGAAAGGGTGGCGGTGCACCATGTCGTGCGGCAGACCGAGCGCGACGCCGAGCTCACGCACTTCGTCCTTGAACAGTTCGCGCAGCGGTTCCAGCAGCTTCAAGCCCAACGTCTGCGGCAAGCCGCCGACGTTGTGGTGGCTCTTGATCGACGTGGCTTTCTTCGTCTTCGTGCCGCCGGACTCGACCACATCGGGATAGATCGTGCCCTGCGCCAGCCACTTCACGCCGCCGCCCTTGAGCTGGTTCGCCTGCGCCTGGAACACCTCGACAAACTCGCGACCGATGATCTTGCGCTTCGCCTCGGGGTCGGCCACGCCGGCCAACGCGGCGAGGAACTGGTGCGACGCATCGACGTGAATCACCTTCGCATGCAACCGGCCGACGAACATCTCCAGCACCTGCGCGGCCTCGTTCAAGCGCAGCAGGCCGTGGTCGACAAACACGCAAGTCAACTGCTCGCCGATCGCGCGGTGGATCAGCGCCGCGGCGACGCTCGAATCGACCCCACCCGACAAGCCCAGAATCACTTTCTCATCGCCCACCTGGTCGCGGATGCGAGCGACGCTCTCCTCGATGTAATTCCCCATCACCCAGTCGGGTTTCGCGCCGGCAATCTGGAGCACGAAGCGGTTCAGAAGCTCGCGCCCCTGCACGGTGTGCGTGACTTCGGGGTGGAATTGCACGCCGTAGTAGCCGCGTTCTTCGTCGGCCATGCCGGCGATCGGGCAGCTCGGCGTGCTCGCCATCAGCTTGAAACCCGGCGGCAGCGCGGTGACCTTGTCGCCGTGGCTCATCCAGACCTTGAGCATGCCGTGGCGCTCAGGGGTCTGGAAGTCCTCGATGCCGGCGAGCAACTTGGTGTGGCCATGCGCGCGAACCTCGGCGTAGCCGAACTCGCGGTGGCTGCTCGCCTCCACCGTGCCGCCCTGCTGCACCGCCATCGTGAACATGCCGTAGCAGATGCCCAGCACCGGCACGCGTGCGTCCCACACGGCCTGCGGCGCACGCAGTTCATGGTCTTCGTAGGTCGACGCGTGGCTGCCCGACAGGATGATTCCCTTCGGCGCGAATTCGCGAATGAACGAATCGCTCACGTCGTTCGGATGGATCTCGCAGTACACATGGGCCTCGCGCACGCGCCGCGCGATGAGCTGGGTCACTTGCGAGCCGAAATCGAGGATCAGGATTTTGTCGTGCATGGAGGTCTCAACTTCTCACGCCGGGGCGGCATGGCTGCGCAGCGCCACGCGGTTGAAGTGACGCGCTGCGATCACGGTGCCGATCAACTGCAGCGCGGCGCAGAAATAGAACGGCAGGCCGATGCGCCAGTCGCCCGGGCTCAGGTGCGACACCATGCCCAGCAGCGGAGCGCTGACGACCGGCGCAATTACTGCCATCAGGCTGTTCAGCCCAGCCACCGAGCCCATGGTCTGACCTTGGGTGCTGGGGTCGGCGGCGTTCGACACCTGGCTCTGGATCACCGCGGTCGCGCCACCGCCCAGGATGTTGCCCAGGATGATGATGACGAACATCATCCAGCCCTCGCTCGCCGCGCCGAACGAGAAGTAGGTGAGGCACGACGCCGCGAGCCCGACGATCGCCAGCACGCGCGCCGAGAATTTCTTCAGCATGTGCTTGAGCAGGAAGCCCTGCACCAGCACCGACATCAAGCCCACCGTGAACAACGCCCAGCCGTTGTGCGCAGGCCCCCAGCCGAACTTGAACGTGGTGTAGAGCACGAAGCTGTTGTGCAAGGTGAACTGCGCCAGCGACGCCAGGCCGATCACGGCGACGAGCGGGCCCACGCCGTGCAGCTGGCTCAGCCCGCGCAACGAGCTGAAAGGGTTGGCACGTTTCCATTCGAACGGCCGGCGCCGCTCGACCGGCAGCGACTCAGGCAGCACGAAGTAGCCGTACAACCAGTTCAGCACCGCCAGCGTGCCCGCGGCAAAGAAGGGCAGGTGCAGGTCGATCGACCCGAGTAAGCCGCCCATCACCGGGCCAAGCGTGAAGCCCAGACCAAACATCGCGCCCACCAGCCCGAAGCGCCGCGCCCGATCCGCCGGAGCCGTGATGTCGGCCACATACGCGTTGGCCACCGCCGCGTTCGATTGCATCGCGCCGCTGAACAGCCGCACCGCGATCAGCATCCAGAGGGCCGTCGCCAGGCCGGTCACGATAAAGCTCGCGGCCAGCCCGCAAAACCCCATCAGCAGCACCGGGCGCCGCCCGTATTTGTCCGACAACGCGCCGAGCACCGGCGAGGCAAAGAAGTTGGCGACGCCAAACGTCAGCGCCACGGCGCCGAACCAGAAGGTCTGCTCGGTGGGCGACGACGTGAAGGTGCCGACGAGCAGCGGCAGCACCGGCACGATCAGGCCGATCGCCATCATGTCGATCAGCACCGTGATCAGGATGAAAGGCATGGCCGCCTCGCGGCGGCCATCCGGACGTTGCGCGCTCGCGGTCAATGTCATTCCATGCGGTAGTTCGGCGCTTCTTTCGTGATCTGCACGTCGTGCACATGGCTTTCACGCATTCCCGCGGACGAGATCTCGACGAACTGAGCGCGCCCGTGCATTTCGGCAATGCTGGCGCATCCGCAGTAGTGCATGGCCGCGCGCAAGCCGCCCGCCATCTGGAAGATCACCGCGACGACCGTGCCCTTGTACGGCACCTGACCCTCGATGCCCTCGGGCACCAGCTTGGCCGAGCTGACCGTGGACGAATCGGAGTTTTCCTGGAAGTAGCGGTCCGCCGAGCCCTGCTGCATCGCACCCAGCGACCCCATGCCGCGATAGCTCTTGTAGGTGCGGCCCTGGTACAGGATCGTTTCACCGGGCGCTTCTTCGGTGCCGGCGAACGCGCCGCCCATCATCACGCTGTCGGCGCCGGCGGCAATCGCCTTGGCCAGGTCGCCCGAAAAACGCACACCGCCGTCGGCAATGATGGGCACGCCGCTGCCTTCAATCGCCTTGGCGACTTCCTGAATCGCATAGATCTGCGGCACGCCTACGCCGGTGACGATGCGCGTCGTGCAGATCGATCCGGGCCCGATGCCCACTTTCACCGCGTCGGCGCCCGCCTCCACGAGCGCGCGCGCTGCTTCGCCCGTGGCGATGTTGCCGCCGATGACATCGACCTGCGGGTAGTGGCGCTTGACCCAGCGCACCCGATCGATCACACCGGCGCTGTGGCCATGCGCCGTGTCGACGACCAGCGCATCGACACCCGCTTTCACCAGCAGCTCGACACGCTCTTCGGTGCCCTCGCCCACGCCCACCGCCGCGCCGACGCGCAACTTGCCCTGGCCGTCGCGGGCGGCGTCGGGGAAGCTCGTCTGCTTCGTGATGTCTTTCACGGTCATCAAGCCGCGCAGCTCGAAGGCCTCGTTCACGACGAGCACGCGCTCCAGCTTGTGGCGGTGCATCAGCGCCTTGCCCTCGGCGAGCGACGCGCCTTCGCGCACCGTGATCAGGCGTTCGCGCGGCGTCATGATGTCGCGCACCGGGGCGTCCAGGCGCGTCTCGAAGCGCAGGTCGCGGTTCGTGACGATGCCTACCACGCGCCCCGACTCCACCACGGGAAAGCCGGAAATGCCATGCTGCCGCGAGAGTTCAATCACATGGCGCACCGGCACGCCCGGCGAGATCGTGATCGGGTCTTTCAGCAGGCCCGATTCATAGCGCTTGACGCGTGCCACCTCTGCCGCCTGGAGCTTGGGCGTGAGGTTCTTGTGCACGATGCCGATGCCGCCCTCCTGGGCGATGGCGATTGCCAGGCGCGCTTCGGTCACGGTGTCCATCGCCGCGGAAATCAGCGGCAGATTGAGCCGGATGTTGCGCGAAAGGTGGGTTGCGAGGCTGGTGTCGCGCGGCAACACCTGGGAGAAGGCGGGCACCAACAACACGTCGTCGAAGGTGAGCGCTTTGCCGAGCAGGCGCATGAAGATGGCTCCGGGGGCAAAAGGAAATTATACGGATGCCCTCTCGAGCCGCTTGTGGGAGGGCATGGCGAAGCCCTGCGCCGGAGCACACCGCGGGCAGCATGGCCCCTTTCGCCACGCGATCGGCCGTGCAACTTGGCCCGGCTGCTGACACCTTGTCACGACTCGTGAGCAGGCCGCCCCGGTAAACTCGCACACGAACTTCAGCCATCGGTTCACCATGCAGCGATACCACCTTCTCATCGTGGCTCTTATTGCGGGCGCCACGCTCGCACCCCCGGCCTCGGCGCAATGGAAATGGCGCGACAAGAACGGTGTCGTCCAGTACAGCGACCTGCCGCCGCCACCCGGAATTCCGCAGCAAGACGTGCTGCAGCGCTCCACCACCGGGCGCCAAGGCGTCGTTCCGGCTGCTGCGGCGGCGGCATCGTCAGCCAACGTCGCGCTCAAGGGCGGCACCGACCCCGAACTCGAATCCCGGCGCCGCAAGGCAGAACAGGATAAGTCCGAGAAGACCAAGGCCGAAGAACGTGCCCAGACCGAGAAGATTGCTGTGGCCAAGGCGGAGAACTGTGCACGCGCCAAGGGCCACATGAAGAGCCTGGACGATGGGCTGCGCATGGTGCGAACCAACGCCAAGGGCGAACGCGAAGTGCTCGACGACAAGACACGCGCCGAAGAAAAGGCGCGCACGCGCGAGATCATCGCGTCCGATTGCCAGTAGCCCCAGGAATCCGGCAGGTCGCCGTGGCGGAGCCTGCCTGCCCGCGCTGACGCTGGCGTCGCGCCTCTTTCGGGTCCAGCATCAGCGGTCGATAGATTTCCACCCGGTCGCCATCGCGCAGCAGATCGTCCAGGCCGCGCCGCTTGCCCCAGATACCCAGTTTGTGCTGCTCCAGACCGAGCCCCGCATGGCGCTCGGGCATGCCGCTGAGCCGCACGGCATCGCCCACGGTGGCACCGACGGGCAAGCGGACTCGCACGCAGTCGAACTCGCCCGCACATGGGCTGTAGACCACTTCGACGCCGATCGACGCCCCGTCAACGGGGTCCATGGATCTGCTCGGCGCGCTTGACGAACGAGTCGACCAGCGTATTGGCAATCTTGTCGAACACGGGGCTCAGCACCGCTTCCAGCGCCGCATTGGCAAACGCGTAGCGCAGCTCGAACTCGATGCGGCAGGCCTGGGCTGCATCGCTGCCCGGCAGCGGCAGCGGGATGAACTGCCAGCGCCCGTCGAGTTGCGAGAATGGCCCGTCGATCAGCGCGATCTCCACCGACGCATCGGGCACCAGGCGGTTGCGCGTCGTGAAGGCGTGGCGCACGCCGGCATAGCAGAGATGCAGGCGCGCCGTCACGCCGTCGCCATGCTGCTCCAGCAATTCGGCGCGTTCGCACCACGGCAGGAACTGCGGGTAGTCAGGCACGCCCGTGACCAGCGTGTACATCTCGCGAGGCGAATACCACAGCAGCACGGACTTGGCGACACGCTTCATACAATGCGCAAATTCTATGGGGCGGCACTTCGAGCGCCCCGCTCCCGCCCATGTCGATCGCCGAAAACCGCCGCGCCCACTACGACTATCACATCGAGGAGCGCTACGAAGCCGGCATGGTGCTCGAAGGCTGGGAGATCAAGGCCGTGCGCGCCGGCCAGGTTCAGCTCGGCGACGGCTACGTCGTCATTCGCGACGGCGAGCTCTACCTGATCGGCTGCCGAATCGACGCGCTGCGCAGCGCTTCCACGCACATCCGCCCCGAAGCGGACCGCACGAAGAAGCTGCTGATGCACAAGGAGGAAATCAAGCGCCTCATCGGCAAGGTCGAGCAAAAAGGCTTCACGCTCGTGCCGCTGAACCTGCACTACAAGGGCGGGCGCGTGAAGTGCGAAATCGCGCTCGCCAAGGGCAAGGCCGAGCATGACAAGCGCAATACCGAGAAGAAGCGCGATTGGGAGAGGGAGAAAGGGCGATTGATGAGACACAAGGTCTCATCGAAGCCGAAAGGTTGAGCAAGACGGTTGAGCAAGACCGGCGAGAAATTACTTGCGCTCGAGAACCTTGTCGAGGAACCCGACGATCACTTTGACCAATTCGTCTTGGTGGTCTTCAAAGAAGTGCATCGCGCCTTCGACCACCACCTGCTGCGAACCGGCAATGCGCTCGAGCTGCTTGCGCCGCTCGTCGGCCCCGTACACGGTGACATTCCAGTCCTTTGAACCAAAGACATCGAGCACCGGAATCTTGATGCGGAACATGTCTTCGAGGCCATTGATGATGCCAATGAAGACCCATGCGTCAATGTTGGGGTCGCTGCGCGTAACGAGATAGTGGTTCGCCATCGACGCCCCAAGGCTATGGGAAACGATTCCGAGTTTTCCATGGCCTCGCTGACGCAGCCAGTCGGTGGCCAGGCCGATTCGCTCGGCTGCATCTCCGTAGGTCGCGAGGTAGTCGCCCATTTTCGCGCTCGCCGATAGCACGGGCAGCTGGATCGACAACGTCGAGTACCCTGCGTCGGCAAGCTTTGTGCGCAGCGACGCCGTACAGTTCGTAGTCCGGCGCCCAGCCTCGACCCGGCGCGATTAAGAGGGCACCGCGTGGCTGCTTTGCCGGCATCCAAAGACCCAGGAAGCGATGCCCGTTCGCTTGGGCAATCTGCACCGCTTCGCCGTCGGCCAAGGTGGCCAGCGTCTGCTGGGCCCAACGCGCTTCGCGCTCGTAGTCTTGAGCGGCGACCCCGTCACTGGCCAACGCCAACACCAAGCAAAGAAACCCGCCGAGGCGGGTTTCCAATCCAGTGCGGAGCACGCTATGCAAGTTTGAGCGGCAACCTGCGCAGGCGCTGACCGGTCAATGAGGCAAGTGCGTTGGCTACTGCCGGGGCGATCAGCGCCGTGACCGGCTCACCGATGCCACCCGGAGCCTCACCGTCGGCAATGATGTGCATGTCGATGACCGGAACTTCGTTCATGCGGGTCGTCCGGTAGTCGTTGAAATTGCCCTGCTGGACACGCCCGCCGACCATCGTGATCTCGTCGAGCAAGCCCGAGGACATTCCATAGATTGCACTCGATTCGATCTGCTGCTTCACGATATTGGGATTGACCATGCTGCCCAGGTCGACGACGATGGTGAGCTTGTGCACCTTGATCTGCTTATTCGGTGCCGAAACCTCTGCAATCATCGCCAGGTAAGTTCCATAGCCTTCCATGATCGCCACACCCTGCTTGCGCCCTGTCGATAGCTCCTTGCCCCATCCGGCCTCATGCGCGGCGCGGTTCAGTACGCGCAAATAACGCGGCTCCTTGATCAGCAGCTCGCGCCGAAACTGAACTGGATCCTTCCCCGCTGCCGCGGCCATCTCGTCGATAAACCCTTCGTTCGCAAAAGCGTTCATCGCATGCGACACGGAACGCAAGTAGCCCACTCGCACCGCAGTGTCGGAAATTACGACGTTGCCGCCCTGGTTGGGAATGTCGTAGGGAAGCGGCGCGTATTCAAGCATCAACCCGTCAAGCCCGTCTTTCACAGCGGCTGGGCCGAACATGCGCTTGGTCACTGAGGGCGAGGCCACGCTGAACTTATAAGCCACGGGCCTTCCTGCCGCATCCAGACCTGCGGACAGCTTGTGAATGCTCGCCGGGCGATAGAAGTCGTGCGTCATGTCGTCTTCGCGCGACCAGATCAGCTTGACGGGCATGCCGGCAGCCTTGCTGATCTCAACCGCCTGGGTAATGAAATCCACGTCGATGCGCCGCCCGAAACCACCGCCCAGGAAGGTGGTACGCACCTTGACCTGTTCGGGTTTCATGTTCAGCATGCCCGCCACGACACCCTGCGCCATTTGCTGGAACTGGGTCGGCCCGACGAGCACGCAGGAATCGGCGCGCACGTCGGCGGTGAAGTTCATCGGCTCCATCGTCACATGTGCCGTGAAGGGCAACTCGTACTCGGCCTCGAGCTTTTTCGCAGCACTGTTCATCGCTGCGTCGGCGTCACCCACAGTTTTGAACGTGGCGCCCGGCTTCTTCGCGGCCTCACGAAGTTCCGCAGCAATGCCTGCACTGCTCACGTTGCGAACCGCGCTTTCATCCCACTTGATGCTGACCGCCGAAAGTGCCTTGCGGGCGTGCCAATAGGTGTCGGCAACCACTGCAACACCGTCGGTGACCTGCACCACCTTCTTCACACCCGGCATCGCCATCGCTTTGGACGCGTCGAAACTCTCCAGCTTGCCGCCCAGCGCCGGGCATTGGGCAAGCACGGCAATGCCCATGCCGGGCAGTTTCACGTCGATTCCGAACTCGGCCGTGCCGTTCACCTTCGCCGGCGTATCGAAGCGCTTGATTTCCTTCCCAACGTAGCGAAAGTCCTTGGCCGCTTTCAACGCTGGGGACTTGGGCGGGGTGATCTTGGACGCCGCCTCGGCGAGCTCGCCGTACGTCGCCTTCTTGCCGCCGGGGCCCATGACCATTGCGTTGTCGGCGCGGCAGTCGCTCGCCGATACGCCCCACTTTTGCGCCGCGGCAGCCACGAGCACCGTGCGCGCCTGCGCCCCGGCGACGCGCAGCCTCTCGTAGGCCTCGCGCACCGAGGTGGAGCCGCCGGTGAGCTGGGCACCGAACATGGTGTTGATATAGGGCTCACCCGGAGGCGCCATTTCGACCTTGATCTTGGCGATGTCCACGCCCAACTCTTCGGCGACGAGCATAGGCATCGAGGTGTAGACACCCTGGCCCATTTCCGAGCGACTGCACAGGATCGTGATGCTGTTGTCGCTGCCCACTACCACCCACGAGTTGGGCAGCATCGTCTTGGTCGGCGCATTCGCGGCCCAACCCGGCATCGCAAAGCCGATCATCAGCGCGCCACCGGCGGCGGCGCTGGTACCGAGAAATTCGCGGCGCGAGACTTGTGTGGAGTCGCTCATGATCAGGCTCCTTTCCCGGCTGCCGTGTGGATGGCCGCGCGAATGCGCGGGTAGGTGCCGCAGCGGCAGATGTTGCCCGACATCGCGTTGTCGATGTCGGCGTCGGTGGGCTTCGGTTTGTTGCGCAGCAGCGCCACCGCGCTCATGATCTGGCCCGACTGGCAGTAGCCGCATTGCGGCACGTCGTGCGCGATCCACGCGGCCTGCACGCGCTTGCCCACGGCGTCGGCCGACATCGCTTCGATCGTCGTCACCTTCTTGCCGGCGGCCGCCGACACCGGCGTTTGGCACGAGCGCACCGGCGCGCCGTCCAGGTGCACGGTGCACGCGCCGCACAGCGCCTGGCCGCAACCGAACTTCGTGCCGGTCATGCCGATTTCATCGCGCAGAACCCACAGCAATGGCGTGTCGGCTTCCGCGTTCACGCTGACGGACTTACCGTTCAGACTCAATTGAATGGCCACAGATGTCTCCTTGGGAATTGACAGCGCCCGCCCCGGCAGCGTGTACGCGCGTTGGCGAGTCCAGCGGCCGATGGTAGGGTGGTCCGCGTGGGGTGCCACCCCGGGTTAACGATAGGGTCGATTACAGCGCCGTTTCACGATGCAACGGCTACAAGCGCACTCACCTTTCGATCCCGCACCAGATAGCTGTAAAGCACCGGCACGACGACGAGCGTCAGCAGCGTCGACGTGATCACGCCGCCGATGATGGCGCGGCCCATCGGCGCCTGGAGTTCGCCGCCTTCGTTCAGCGCCAGCGCCAGCGGCAGCATGCCGAACACCATCGCGCTCGTCGTCATGATGATCGGGCGCATGCGTACCAGCCCGGCTTGCAGCAGCGCGTCAGGCACGCTCAGGCCCGCCTTGCGCCCCTGATTCGCGAAGTCCACGAGCAGGATCGCGTTTTTCGTCACCAGCCCCATCAACATCACCAGGCCGATCATCGAAAAGATGTTCAGCGTGGAGCGCCAGAAGAGCAGCGCGAGCATCACGCCGATCAGCGACAGCGGCAGCGACGCCATGATCGCCAGCGGCTGCAGGAAGCTGCCGAACTGGCTCGCGAGCACGATGTAGATGAAGATCACGCTCAGCGCGAGCGCCGCGAGCATCGCCGAGAACGCGTCTTGCTGTTCCTTGGTGGCGCCGCCGATGTCGAAGCTGAACCCAGGCGGCAGCTTGATGCTGTCGACGAGCGCCTGCACGTCCTTGCCGGCGTCGCCCGCCGGCCGGCCCTCGACGCCGGCAAAGATGGCTTCACGGCGTTGCAGGTTCTGGCGCCGGATCACTTCCGGGTTCACCACCGGCACGATGCTCGCCACGGTATCGAGCGCGATCGCCGTGCCGTCTTTGCTGAACGCGACCGGCAGGTGGCGCAATTGGTCGATGCGCTCGCGCTGGGTTGCCGGCAGGCGCAACTGCACTTCGATTTGCTGGCCGTCGGTCGTCGTCCAATAGGTTGCGACCTCGCCGTTCACGTAGGCCCGCAGGCTGCTCGCGAGCTGAGGGGCCGTGAGGCCGAGCTCGCGCACCGCGCCCGGGTTCAGGCGCACGGCGTAGGCCGGAAGGCCCGGCTTCACCGAGAGCTCGATGTCGACCACGCCCTTGATCTCCTTCATGCGCTGGGCGAGGTCTTGCGCGATGCGCGCCAAGCCGTCGGGGTCGTTGCCGAGCACGGCCACATAGATCGGCCGATCAAACCCGACCGACACGTCGATGCCGGGCAGTTTGGCGAGCTGCAATCGGATCGCGTCCTCCACCTGCTTTTGCGAACGCTCACGCTCACCGCGCGGCTTCAGTCCGATGTTGATCGACGCCTGATTGCGCCCCTGCGACAAGCCGGCGCCGACACCGCCGACGTTGGTGGACACCGTCGCCACTTCGGGCAGCGCCGAGACGATTTCTTCCACCTGGCGGATCTTTGCGTCGCTGCGCTCCAGGCTCGACCCCACCGGCAGGCGCACGTTGAGCTGCGTGAAACCCTGGTCGGTCTGCGGGATGAATTCGCTGCCCACCGCGGGAACGAGCGCCAGCGCGCCGGCCAGGCTGGCCACGCCGATCCACAGCACGAGCGCGCGCGGCGTGAGCGTCGCGCGGCGCCACGCGCGTGGGCTCGAAGGGTCGCGCTCGCCTCGCGCATCGAACGCATGCGCGTAGGCCGGCAGCGGCAGCGCGTAGCGCCGGGCCGAGAACGCCCACCGGATCAGGCCCTCGTACGTGGCGTGCAGCGCGTCCATGCCGCGGTCCGTGGCACGGATCAGCGCGCCGAGCACCGGCACGGTTTTCAGCTTTTCGCCCGGCGGGTCTTTCCAGACGCTCGACAGCATCGGGTCCAGCGTGAAGCTGACGAACAGGCTCACCAGCACCGCCACCGTGACGGTGATGCCGAACGACACGAAGAACTTGCCGACGATGCCGCCCATGAACGCCACCGGCACGAAGACGGCGCAAATGGCGAACGTCGTCGCCATCACCGCCAGGCCGATCTCGCTCGTGCCCTCGAACGACGCGCGCCGGTGGTCCTTGCCCAGGTGGATGTGGCGCACGATGTTTTCGCGCACAACGATCGCGTCGTCGATCAGCAACCCGATGCACAGGCTCAGGCCCATCATCGTCATGAAGTTGAGCGTGAAACCGCAGGCATAGACGGCAATGAACGACGAGATCACCGAGATCGGCAGCGTCAAACCAGTGATGATGGTCGAGCGCCACGAGTGCAGGAACAGCAGCACTATCAGCACCGTGAGCAGCGCGCCTTCGATCAGCGTGCGCTGCAAACCCGTCAGCGCATTCTTCACGAAGTCGCTGTTCGCATAGATCACGCGCAGCTCCACGCCGCTGGGCAGGTTCTTGCGCAGTTCTTCCGCCGCGGCCTTCACCGCCTCGCCGGTGGCGACGATGTTCGCGTCTTGCTGCTTGAACACGTTGAACGTGATCGCGGGCTGGCCGTTGATGCGCGCGAGCGTTTCCGCCTCGCGCTCGCGCTCGACCAGCGTGCCCAGGTCGCCGAGCGTCAGGCTCAGTGCGCCGCGCCGGCCGACGACGAGGTTCGCAAATTCTTTCGGGTCGCGCACCCGGCCCTCGACGCGCAGGATCGAGTCTTGCACGCTGTCGCTGAGCAGGCCCACGGGCTGATCGGCATTGCTGTCGCGCAACGCAGTCGCAATGTCGGCCGGCGTGATCGCATACGCGCGCAAGCGCTGCGGGTCGAGGTCGATGCGCACCTGGCGCGTCGCGACGCCGGCAACGTCGATGCGCGCAACGCCTTCCACGCGTTGCAGGCGTTTCGTCACCGTTTGGTCTGCGAGCAGTGACAACTCGCGCGCGCTGCGCCCTGCCCCGAGCAGCGCCAGCACCACCGCGGGCTGGCTGTTCTCGCCGTCGAAGCGCGCCACCGTCGGCGCCTTCGCGTCCTTCGGAAACGCCGTCTGCACGATCGCGATGCGGTCGCGCACGTCCTGCATCGCGCGGCCCATGTCGGCGTTCAGGTTGAATTCCGCGCTGCTCTGGCTGCGCCCCTCGAAGCTGCGCGACGTGATGCGCTTGACGCCGGCAATGCCGTTCAGCGCCTCTTCGACAAGCTTCGTGATCTCACGCTCCACCGCCTCTGGCGCCGCACCGGGGTAGGCGACGTCGATGAAAGCCACCGGCAGCGACACGTCGGGCATCTGCTCGACACCCAGGCGCGCGTAGGAGAACAGCCCGAGCACGCACAGCGCCACCATCACCATCGTCGCGAACACCGGGTTCGCGATCGAGACGCGTGTCATCCACATGGTAAGTTCAACGTTGCTGCGCCGGCTGCGGCACCGAAGCCACCGCGCCGGCACTGCCTGCCACCTTGGCCTTGCCGCCCTCGCGCAGGTTGTCGAAGCGCCCCGCGAGCACCTGCGCCTGTGCGCTGAGCCCGTTCAACACCTCCACCCGGCCCTGCGCCGCGTCGCGCCGGCCCGTCGTGACAGCGCGGCGCACCAGCGTGCCCGATTCAATCAGCCACACATGGTCCTGGCCCGATGCCTGCGAGATCGCGCTCGCGGGCAGCGTCAAGCGCTGCGTGTCGTCGCGCAACTGCACGCGTGCAATCGCGTATTGGCCGGCGCGAAACGTCTCGCGCGGATTGGCAATGACGATCGTCACGCCGATCGCGCGTGTGCCCGCCTCGGCCGCAGGCGCGATGCGCTCCACCTTGCCTGACACCGGCACCGCCACGCCTTCGACCTGCACGTCCACCGGCATGCCGGGGCGCAGCAGCGACACCTCATGCGTGCCCACGCTGCCCGCGAGTTCGAGCCGCGCCAGGTCGACGATCGTCAGCACGTTCTGCTCAGGGCTGAGCTTTTCACCGGGCAGCACGTGGCGCTTCGCGACGATGCCCGAGATCGGCGCGACGAGCTCGGCGTCGCGCAGGCTGACGCGGCTCGTGCCAAGCTGCATCTGCGACGCGGTGAACTGCGCGCGCGCCGATTCGAGCGCCGCGCTGCTCGCCTCCAGCGCGGTGCCTGAAATGAACTGCTGCTCGGCCAGGCGCTGGTTCGCCGCGTGTTGCCGCTCGGCCTGGTTCAACTGGGCACGCGAAGATTCCAAGGCGGCGCCGCGTTCCGCGACCCTGCTGTTCAGCTCGGCCAGGTCGAGCGTGCCGAGCGTCTGGCCGGCGCGCACGCGCGCGCCTTCGCCCACCACGAGCGACAACAAGGTGCCGTTCGCCTTGGCACGAACCACCGCTGTGCCCGGTGCCACCAGCGGCCCGGCGAATTCGATCGCGACGGGCAGGCTCGTGAGCTGCGGCGCGACGACTTCGTGCTGCGCGAATTCGAGCGTCACGTTCGCGAGCTCGGCCTTCTTGCGCTCGGCTTCGCGTTCGCGCGACTGTTGCAGGGCGAGCGCGCCGACGACGACGGCGGCGAGACACAGGGCACTGATCGCGCCGATGATCCATTGCTTGTGCATGGTGGAGTGCGGTTGCTTGTGGCAGCGCCCAGTGTAGGAGTTGATCCGCCCGGCGCACCCTGGCGGTGCGATGAACTGTCGATCGGCGGGGTCAGGCTGCGTTCGCGCCGGACGCGTCGCCGCGACGCTCCAATACCAGCGACCGCCAGCAGCACCCCGCCGCGAGCACGGCGCAGCCGCTGGCCGCCCAGAACACGGCCCCAAACCCGAGCGCCTGGCTCAGCGCGCCGCCCGCCACTCCGCCCACCACGCCCGACGCCGCGTAGCCGAGCACGGAGTACAGCGCCTGGCCGCGGCCGCGCAGCCGCCCCGGGAAATGCTGGTTGACAACCGCGATGCACGCCGTGTGCTGCGCGGCGAACGTGATCGCATGCGTGAACTGCGTCAGTACCAGCACCCAGGCCGTGCCGCCGAACGCCGCCACCGCGGCCAGGCGCAGCGCGGTCACCAGCGCGGCCAGCACCAGCCAGCCGTGCATCGTCAGGCTGTGCGCCCATCGGCTCTGGAACCAGAACCAGAAGATTTCGATCACAACGCCCAGGGCCCAGATCGCCCCGACCGCCGACTTGCTGTAGCCCAGCGAATCCAGGTACAGCGAGAAGAAGGCATAGAGACTCGTGTGCGCCAGCACCGTCAGGAAGACGCCGGCAAAAAACCAGGCGACGACCGGTTCGCGCAGCACTTTGAGTGCGCCATGCGCGGCGGCCGCGGCGTGCGGCGGTTCGGCCGCACTCGGCAGGCGCATCACCGCGGCGAGCAACAGCGCAAGCAGCGCGACCACCAAGACTGGAAACCAGCCTACCCCCAGCCACTGCAGGCCGAAGCCGCTCGCCATCACCGCGCAGACAAAACCCACCGAGCCCCAGACGCGCACCCGGCCGTAGCGCTTGGTGTCGAGCGCGCCGTCCGGGCTGACCAGGTGCGCGAGCGCCGCTTCACTGATCGGCACCACGGCGGCGGTGCACGCAAACAAGGCGACCGTGACCCACACCACCCAAGGCGGCGTGGGCGCCACCACGAAGCCCACCGAACACAACAACGACAAGGCCACCGCCACCCGCAGCAGGCGAATTCGCTGGCCGTGGTGGTCGGCGATCCAGGCCCAGGCGTAGGGGCTGACGAGCCGAGTCGCGCTTTGCAACGACGAGATCGAGCCGATCGCCAGTGTGCTGAACCCCAGGCTCGCGAACCACAGCGGCGCGTAGGTGCCGAACAGCCCCGCGTAGGCGAAATACGCAAACGACACGCTACCGAAAGCGAACAGGGCGCGGCGTTGCGGCAATTGAAGCGTTGTCCTTGGAGCGGGTGTTGAGAGAAAGAAGTCGGCCTCAGCTCGGCGCCGCGCCGGGAATCGGCGGTACCGCGATGCGCACGTCACCGCACTGGGCGCGATGCCGCAGTGCATGGTCCATCAGCACCAGCGCGAGCATCGCCTCGGCGATCGGCGTCGCGCGAATGCCCACGCAGGGGTCGTGCCGGCCGAAGGTTTCCACCGTGGCGGGCGCGCCCTGCAAGTCGATCGACTGGCGCGGCGTGCGAATCGAGCTCGTCGGCTTGATCGCGATCTGCACCGTGATGTCCTGGCCGGTGGAAATTCCGCCGAGCACTCCGCCCGCGTTGTTGCTCTTGAACCCGGCCGGCGACAGCTCATCGCCATGAACCGATCCGCGCTGCGCCGCGCTGGCGAAACCGGCGCCGATCTCGACGCCTTTCACCGCGTTGATGCCCATCATGGCGTAGGCGATCTCCGCATCGAGCTTGTCGAACAGCGGCTCGCCCAGCCCGACCGGAACGTTGGTCGCTTCCACACGAATCCGCGCGCCCACTGAATCGCCCGCCTTGCGCAGCTCGTCCATCGCGGCTTCGAGCGCCGGGACCTGGCTCGCGTTGGGCGCGAAGAACGGGTTGTTCGGCACATGCTGCCAGCCCTCGAAAGCGATCTCGATCTCGCCCAGCGCGACCATGCCGCCGCGAAACTGCGTGCCGTGCTGTTCGCGCAGCCATTTGCGCGCCACCGCGCCTGCGGCGACCATCGGCGCGGTGAGCCGCGCCGACGCGCGGCCGCCACCACGCGGGTCGCGCAGACCGTATTTGCGCCAGTAGGTGTAGTCGGCGTGGCCTGGGCGAAAGGTGTTGAGCAGGTTGCCGTAGTCCTTGCTGCGCTGGTCGGTGTTCGCAATCAACAGGCAGATCGGCGTTCCCGTCGTCATGCCTTCGAAGACGCCCGAAAGAATCTGGACTGCATCGGGCTCGTTGCGCTGCGTCACGTGGCGCGACGTCCCTGGTCTGCGCCGGTCGAGCTCGGGCTGGATGTCGGCTTCGGACAGCGCCATTCCCGGCGGGCAGCCGTCGATCACGCAGCCGATCGCCGGGCCGTGGCTCTCACCGAAATTGGTGACTCGAAACAGGGTGCCAAGGGTGCTGCCGGACATGGGTGCGATGGGGCGACCCAAGCGCGGCAGGCGGGCGCGGCGCGCCCTGGCGTCTGCGGTACTGGGGGCCTCGATTCTAGGCGGCGCGCGCAACGCCGCGCCGCTCGTCCAGGGCTCGCCGGCAGATCAACCCGCCTTCTGCTCGCCCTGCGGCTCGGCCTCGACCGGCCAGTCGCGGATGTAGGCCTTCAGCATGCGGTTCTCGAAGTCCTGGCCGTCCACCACCGCCTTGGCGACGTCGTAGAACGAGATCACGCCCATCAGCGTGCCTTGCGTGATCACCGGCATGTAGCGCGCGTGGCGTCCCAGCATCATGCGCCGCACTTCGTCGATTTCAGTGTCGGGCGTGCAGGTGAGAGGCGCGTCGTCCATGACGCTGCCGACTTGCGAATGACCCACCGACCCGCCGTTTGCCACCACGGCCTGGATCACTTCGCGAAACGTCAGCATGCCGACCAGTTCCCCGTGGTCCATCACGACGAGCGAGCCGATGTCGTTTTCCGACATCGTGCTCACGGCCTGCATCAGCTCGTCTGTTGGTGCCACCGTGTACAGGGTTCCGCCCTTGACGCGCAGGATATCGCTGACTTTCATGACGCACTCCCAGCCGACCGAAGTGAAAACAATATAGCCCACAATGGCTTTCAAAGGCATCCCTCGCAACCCGACACCTGAAAAGGCGCTGACACCATGGCCGGCTACTCGGACCCCGGATTCGACACCCTGGCGCTGCACGCCGGCGCCGCCCCCGACCCCGCCACCGGCGCGCGCGCCACGCCGATTCACTTGAGCACCTCGTTCGTGTTCGAGAGCAGCGAGCACGCCGCGTCGCTGTTCAACATGGAGCGCGCCGGCCATGTGTACAGCCGGATTTCGAACCCGACAAACGCCGTGCTGGAAGAGCGCATCGCGGCGCTGGAGGGCGGCGTCGGTGCGATTGCCACGGCGAGCGGCCAGGCCGCGCTGCATCTGGCGATTGCGACGCTCGCCGGCGCCGGCTCGCACATCGTCGCCTCCAGCGCGCTTTACGGCGGCTCGCACAACCTGTTGCATTACACGTTGACCCGTTTCGGCATCGTCACCACGTTCGTGCGCCCGGGCGACATCGACGCCTGGCGCGCCGCGATCCGGCCGAACACGAAGCTGCTGTTCGGCGAGACACTGGGCAACCCGGGGCTGGACGTGCTGGACATCCCAACGGTGAGCGCCATCGCGCACGAGCACGGCGTGCCGCTGCTGGTGGACTCCACCTTCACGACGCCCTACCTGATGAAACCGTTCGACCTGGGCGCCGACCTGATCTACCACTCCGCCACCAAGTTCCTGTGCGGCCACGGCACCGTGGTCGGCGGTCTCGTGGTTGATTCTGGTCAATTCGATTGGGAAAGCTCAGGTCGCTTCCCAGAGCTGACCCAGCCCTATGCCGGTTTTCACGGCATGGTTTTCAGCGAAGAAAGCAGCACCGGCGCGTTCCTGCTGCGCGCGCGCCGCGAGGGCTTGCGCGACTTCGGTGCGTGCATGAGCCCGCACACGGCGTGGCTCATTCTCCAAGGGCTGGAGACGCTGCCACTGCGCATGGCGCGGCATGTCGAGAACACGCGCAAAGTGGTCGCTTTCCTCGCCGCGCACCCGTTGGTCGCGGCGGTCGCCTACCCCGAACTGGAGTCACACCCGCACCACGAACTGGCGAATAGGCTGCTGCCGCGCGGCTGCGGCGCCGTGTTCAGCTTCGACATTCGCGGCTCGCGCGAGCAGGGCCGTGCCTTCATCGAGGCGTTGAAGATCTTCTCGCACCTGGCGAATGTGGGCGACTGCCGCTCGCTCGTCATTCACCCGGCATCGACGACGCACTTCCGCATGGACGACGCCGCGCTCGCGCAGGCCGGCATCACGCCAGGGACGATTCGCTTGTCGATCGGCCTGGAAGACGCTGACGATCTGATCGACGACTTGAAGCGTGCGCTGAAGGTCGCCGAGAAGGCAGTTGCGAAAGGCGGTGCCTGATGGAACTCACCGTTCAAACCCCGCAAGGCCCATCCGCCGCCTACGCCTACACCGGCGGCAAAGGATTCGACCCCAAGCTGCCCTGCATCGTCTTTGTGCACGGCGTGCTGCACGACCACAGCGTGTGGACCTTGCTCGCGCGCTGGTTCGCGCACCACGGCCACGCCGTGCTCGCGGTGGATCAACCGGGCCACGCACGCAGCGCCGGCGCACCGCTGGGCAGCGTGGAAGCGGTGGCGCAATGGGTGCAGGCCTTGCTCGACGCTGCGGGGGTGCAGCGCGCCGCGATCATCGGTCACAGCATGGGCTCGCTCGTCGCGCTCGAGGCCGCGGCGCAAGCGCCGCAACGCATCACGCACGTCGCAATGATCGCCACCGCGTACCCGATGAAGGTGTCGGAAGCGCTGCTCACGACCGCCCGCGACAACCCGTTCAAGGCGATCGACATGGTCAACGCGTTCTCGCATTCCACGCTCGCCCCCAAACCCGCCTATCCGGGCCCCGGCGCCTGGGTGCCGGGCGGCTTTCGCGCGCTCATGCGCCGGGTGCACAGCGCGCAGCACTCAGTGAACCTGTTCCACCACGACTTCACGCTGTGCGACAGCTACGCCAACGGCCTGCAGGCCGCGGCCAAGGTGCAATGCCCGGTGACGCTGATCCTCGGCGACCGTGATCAGATGACGACGCCGCGCCAGACGCGCGAGATTGCGCAGGCGCTGAAAGCGCGCGTTGTCAGCGTTCCCGCCGGGCATGACTTGATGGCGGAGGCGCCCGAAGAGGTGCTGAGGGCGTTGCGCGAAGTGTTCGGTTGAGGCATCTCGAGAGCTCTTCGAGAATTGCGCACTACGCGCGCAGAACCTCGTACAAGCTCATCTCGCTGAACCCGGAACGCTTCCAGAACGCCGCGAACTCGGGCGTGGGTTCGAGCAGCAGCCGGATCACCAGCACCTCTGCCTGCGTGCTCGCCGCCTCGCACAGCAGCACGAAGCGCGGCTGGCCTTCTTCGTCCAGGCGCCCGACCCAGTCCATGGCCAGCAGCTCGTCCAGGATGGGCTCGATCTGCAACGGGTCGGTGCGCAGCGCCGCTGAGAGCTGCGCGAGACTCAGGCCACGTTTCGCGATGCGCTGGGCCGCGTAGAGCTCGCGCAGCAAGGCGAGCGCGAGGTGAAAGCGCGAGCCTGGGCCTTCGGGCCAACGCGTGACGCGCATTTGCAGGCTCGGTGCGTACGCAGCTGTCACCGCACCTAACAGGACGATCACCCAGCCCAGATAGATCCAGACCAGGAAGATCGGCACCGTCGCGAAAGCGCCGTAGACCATCGCATAGCTCGGCACCTGCGCCAGATACCAGGCGAGTCCGCGTTTGGCCAGGTCCAGGCCAACCGCGACGAACAAGCCGCCGGCGATGGCATGGCGCCACTGCACATGGGTATTGGGAACGTAGTGGAACAGCGCCGCGGCGCCGGTGGTGAGCAGCACGAACTCGAACCCGGCGAAGAGCACGCCCACGCCTCCCGGCAGCGACTTCACGAAGCCCTGCGACACCGACACGGCGTACGACGTGGCACTGAGGCTCACCCCCAGCAACAGCGGGCCGAGCGTCGCCGCAGCCCAATAAACGAGCACGCGCTGGGCGATCGGCCGGGGCGTACGCACCCGCCATATGGCGTTGAGGGTGCGGTCGATCGTCAGCATCAACGCGAGCGCCGTCACGAACAACACCACCAGGCCCACCGTGCCCAGGCGATTGGACTTCGCGGCGAATTGGGTGAGCGCGGCCAGCACCGGCTTGGCGATGGCGTCGGGAACCAGCCGTTCCAGGAAGTACTTTTGCAGCGCGCCCTGGAAGTCGGCGAACATCGGGAACGCCGAGAACACGGCGAGCATCACGGTGAGCAACGGCACGAGCGAGATCAGCGTCGTGAACGTCAGGCTGCTCGCGGTGACACCCAGGCGATCTTCCGTGAAGCGCAAGCGCAAGGTGCGCAGCGTGTCGAGCCACGGCCAGGCGCGCAGCGTCGCGACGGTCTGCGCGACTCGCTCGCGCAGCATGGCGAGCGAGAACCGCGGCCCTTTCGAAGGCACAGCTTGTGTGACGGGCGTCGATCGGGTCGGCATCTGCATTGCTGGCATGATAGCCAGCGATGCCCGCTGCCCCTGCCCTGCCCTTTGCCGTTGCGTGGAGCCGTGCCGTCGCGGTGTTCTGTACCTTGGCTTTGATCGGACTCGGCCTGGCCTGGGAACTCTGGCTCGCTCCCACCGGGCGCGGCACGCTCGCGCTCAAGGTGCTGCCGCTGGCGTTCGCCATCGCGGGCTTGTCGAAGTGCCGCATGCCCACGTACCGTTGGCTGAGTTTGTTGGTGTGGATCTATTTCGCCGAGGGCGCGGTGCGTGCGAGCACCGAGCACGGCACATCGCAAATGCTGGCCGGTGCCGAGATTGTCTTGAGCGTGGCGTTGTTCATCGCATGCGTGATCCACGTGCGCGTGCGCCTTCGCGCGCCCAGGCCGGCTGCGACTTGACACAGGAAACGCTCGAATGTCATTGCTGAATCAGCTGCGAGACGCCGTCGGCACCGCGAACCTGCTGCAAGACGGCGACATGGCGAGCTACCTCGTCGATTGGCGCAAGCGCTACCACGGGCGTGCCCTCACCGTGGTGCGGCCTGCGGATACGCTGCAAGTCGCCGCGGTGGTCAAGGCCTGCGCTCAGCATCGCGTAGGCATCGTGCCGCAAGGCGGCAATACCGGGCTGGTGGGCGGCTCGGTGCCCGACGCGAGCGGCACCCAGGTGCTGCTGAGCCTCGCGCGCATGAACCGCATCCGCGAGATCGACGCCGACAACCTGACGATCACGGCGGACGCCGGCTGCGTGCTGCAAACCGTGCAGGAAGCAGCCGCCGCGCAGGGCTTGCTGTTCGGCCTGAGCCTGGCGGCCGAGGGCAGTTGCACGATCGGCGGCAACCTCTCCACCAACGCCGGCGGCACGCAGGTGTTGCGCTACGGCAATGCACGCGAGCTTTGCCTGGGCCTGGAAGTGGTGACGGCGCAAGGCGACATCTGGAACGGCCTGTCAGGCCTGCGCAAAGACAACACCGGCTACGACTTGCGCGACATCTTCATCGGCGCCGAGGGCACGCTCGGCGTGATCACCGGCGCGACGTTGAAGCTCGTGCCGCAACCTGCGGCGCGCCTGACCGCGATGGCCTTGCTCGAATCGCTGCCGGACGCGATGTCGCTGCTCAGCCTCGCGCGCGCGCGCCTCGGGCCGGGGTTGACCGGCTTCGAAGTGATGAACCAACTCTCGCTCGATCTCGTGCGCCAGCATTTCCCGCAGCTCACGCATCCTCTACCAGCCGCGCCATGGACCGTGCTGCTCGAACAGTCGGACAGCGAGAGCCATGAGCATGCGTCGCAGCTGTTCGAAGCGCTGTTGCAGGCCGCGCTCGACGCCAAGCTCATTGGCAATGCGGCAGTCGCCTCGAGCCTGGAACAGTCGAAATCGATGTGGCACCTGCGCGAGTCGATTCCGCTCGCGCAGGCGCAGGACGGGCCCAACATCAAACACGACGTGGCGCTGCCGATCTCGCGCATCGGCGAGTTCGTGGCCAGCACCGACGCCGCGTTGCAGCGCGCGATTCCCGGCGTGCGCATCGTCGACTTCGGGCACCTGGGCGACGGCAATCTGCACTACAACGTGCAGGGGCCGCCGGGCAAGGCGGGAGCCGAGTTCGTCGCCGAGTACGAGGCGCTGGCCAATCGCATCGTGTATGACGCCGTGACCGAACGCGACGGCTCGATCTCCGCCGAGCACGGTGTGGGAACGCTCAAGCGCGAGGAACTGGTGAAGCGCAAGTCGCCGGTGGCGATGGCGCTGATGCGCGCCGTGAAAACGGCGCTGGACCCGCACAACCTGATGAACCCGGGACGGGTATTGGAATAGTCGGGTCCCGCCAAAATCAGCGGCGCAGTACTGAATCGACCAATATGCCCACCAGTTCAACGACCCAGAACCAGCTCACAGCGACGGGGTCTTCACGCTCAACCACAGGCACGCCGGCTTGTTCGAGTTTTTTCGGCGCGAAGGTATGACCCTGCTCCGCCGAGCGGCGCAACCAGAACACGCCGACCCTCTTGGCCTGCTCGGCCGACATTCCCGCCGGCTGGCGATTCGAAAACACGAGCCAACCGAAGTCGTGTTGCGAGTTGAAATGCCCGGCGCGCGAAGCGAACAAGTGCCACGCCAGGGCTTGGTCTGCATCGCGCGGCAGCGGCGGCAAGCTGCCGTCCCAATGGCCGGAGCCAAGGCAGTTGGCGGCGGCGCCGGAGCCGAGCGAAGCGCCGTAACGGCAAACCTCCAACAGACCTGGGATGTCCTTGGCCGGCAAGCCAAGAGTGCCGTGCAGATGGGCACGGATCAGGTGCTCGATGGCCGTATCGTTGCCCAACGCAGCCGCGAGTCGGTACTCGGCAAGGGCATCGGGAATGCGGCCCAGCGCCTCGTTGACGTGGCCGCGCCAGTAGCGAGTCTCGGCATCTTGCGGGCGTACGGTAACCAGGCGGTCCGACACCGCGAGTGCATCGCGCCAGATCGACAACCCCAGCAGATGCCGGAATAAGCTTTCCAGTCGGTCAGCGCTGGCGTGCTCAGCGACGGCACGTTCCCAGTAGGCTCGCTCAGCGCCCGGAGTCGCCGTCGACCAGGGTTCTCCGAGATTGTGGTCGAGCATGTAGGTCACGCTGTCCGCATGCACTCCGGCCTTGCGTGCCTGTTCGATGATCGCCTTGACTTCTTCGATCGAGCCGCCCCAGCGCGGCATGGCAAAGTTGGCAGCGATCGTGTAGGCCGTGGCGTCGGCGGGCAGCATGGTGCGCGCACGCACTTGCATGCCCTCGGCCTCGTCGTGGCGACCCTGCAAGTGCAGGTTGTTCGCCAGCACGCCGAGTGCCTGAATCGGCCGATCCGAAAGCGTGAGGGCCATTTGTTCCAACTGGTTGGAACGCATCAGTCGCTCATTCATGATGGCAAATTGCTCGCGCGATACCTTGCTTGCGGCCTCGTGGGTGCGTGCCTGCCAAGCGCCTTCCTGCCAGATGGCACCGCAGACCCAGTGCGCCGGGTAGGAGTTCGGTTGCGCCTTCAGCCAATCGGCGCACACGTCGACGCCAGCGAGTTTGGTCTTGAGGATCGGCCCGATCAGGCGTCTGGCTTCATCGCGCTCGCTGCGTCCTTCCACATATTCGCGGTGCGCCGATTCCAAGACTTGATTCAACCGATCGAAGTCGCGCGCGAAAAAGCTTCTCAAAACGTCAACGCGCGCTTGCGCGGCAGGGTGTAAGGGTGGGGCACCGGGCAGCGCCTCAAGCCGCGAGAAGGCCGGTGCGGGCAGGTTGAAAGATTCAGCGGCGACGTCCCGGGCGGGCGCGGCGGGCTCCGGGTGCTCTTGGCAACCGACCAACGCAAGGCATGCGCCGAGCGCGAGGTAGGCGGCAATACGTCTCGCCTGGGCTGGAAATTGCTGTTTGTCCAGCGTCATCACAGTTGCCCCCGGCTGCGCCCATGACACGGGCCGAACGCCGTTATCGGCACCGGACGATTGAGGCTGAGTGCTGAACGGCATCCGGTGCGGCGAGGTTCACGCCTGCGCTGCGCGGTTCGCAGGTCAACCGCGCGGCTTACTGCAACCCCTCGGCCAGGCCAGGCGGCAAGGGCACCGACATGACTTCGATGCCCTCTTCCTGCAAGGCCTGCGCTTCTTCGCGCGTCGCCCGGCCGCGAATGCCGCGTTGCGCGATTTCGCCGTAGTGGATGCGGCGCGCTTCCTCGGCGAAGCGCTCGCCGACGTCGACAGTGTTGACCATCATCTGGCGCACCGCGCGCATCCACGCGGCTTGCGCAGCGGCGATCGGTTCGACGACATCCGGCCCCAGATGCGTGGCCACGACCTCGGTGCCCGGCTCGCGCGCACCCGAGACGTTGAGCCGCGGCGCGCTGGGCAGGCGCGTGATCTCGGTGCCATTGCACATCGGGCAGGCGATCAGGCCACGCTCGCGCTGCGACTCGTAATCGCCTTCGCCGCCGAACCAGCCTTCGAACCGGTGGTCCAGGCTGCAGCGCAGGTCCAGGACTTTCATGCGCCGATTATCGGCCTGGGCTCGGCGCCGGCGCGGCTTGCCACTGGATGCCCCAGCGCCCGGCGCGCCAATTCTGCAACCACATCAGGCCGATGAGGGTCTTGGCGTCGGTGAGTTCGCCGGCACCCGCCAGGGCTTCGAGCTCGTCTTGGCTGGAGATGACCACGTCGAGAAATTCACCTGTGTCGAGGTGTTGCGGCCCCAGGCTCAGGCCGCGCGCGAACCAGATTTCGATGCCTTCCGTCGAATACGCGATCGCGTTGTGGGTGATCGCGGCGCGCGCCCATTGCGCAGCTCGATAGCCGGTTTCTTCGGCGAGTTCGCGCATGCCGCAGGTGAGCGGCGCTTCGCCCGGCTCCAGTTTGCCGGCCGGAAACTCGAGCATCACCCGGCCCACCGGATGCCGCCATTGGCGCTCCATCACGAGCCGGCCGTCGTCGAGCAGCGGGATCACCATCGCCGCACCCGGGTGCACGATGTATTCGCGCGAAGTCTGCCGGGCGTCGGGCAGGCGCACCACATCGCGCCGAACGTCGAGGAAACGGCCGTTGTAGACCTGCTCGGCATGCACCGGGGTTTCGCGCAAATGCGCGTCGCCGGCCAATTGAGCGCCGCCCGGCCGCTCGGCGTCGATCAAGACCTGCTCACGTGGCGAGCGCCTTCACGATCGCCTGTTCGCACAGCGCCATCAGCGCACCGGGGAGCAAGCCGAACACCAGCACCGCGGCGCCGTTCAGCGACAACAGCGCGCGCACTTCGCCGGTGCTCGCAATCGGCAGCGTGTCGCTGGGCTCATCGAAGAACATCACCTTCACCAGCCGCAGGTAGTAATACGCGCCGACCAGCGACATCAGCACCGCCGCGATGGCGAGCACGATGTAGCCGGTGACGTTGGTCGACACCAGCGCCTGCAGCACCGACAGCTTGGCGTAAAAACCCACCGTCGGCGGAATTCCGGCAAGCGAGAACATGAAGATCGCCATCACGCCGGCAAACCAGGGGCTGCGCCGTGCCAGGCCCTTGAAGTCGCCCACCTCCTCGGCCTCGAAACCTTGCCGCGACAGCAGCATGATCAGGCCGAAGGTGCCGAGCGTCGTGAGCACATAGGTGATCACGTAGAACATCGCCGAGCTGTACGCGTTGGCCGCGGACAACGTGTTGTTGTTCACCACGCCCGAGCACAGGCCGAGCAGCATGAAACCCATCTGCGCGATCGTCGAGTACGCAAGCATGCGTTTCAGGTTGGTCTGTGCGATCGCCGCCACGTTGCCGAGCAGCATCGAGCCGACGGAGAGCACGATCAGCATCTGCTGCCAATCGACCGCCAGGCCGAGCATGCCCTCCACCAGCAGGCGGATCGTGATCGCGAATGCCGCGAGCTTGGGCGCACCGCCGATCAGCAGCGTCACCGCCGTCGGCGCGCCCTGGTACACGTCGGGTACCCACATGTGGAACGGCACCGCGCCGAGCTTGAAGCCCAGGCCAGAGACAACGAACACCACCCCGAGAATGAGCACGCCCTTGTTGATCTGGCCGGTGCCGATGGCCTTGAACACTTCGTTGATCTCGAGCGAGCCGGTCGCGCCGTAGAGCATTGACAAACCGTAAAGCAGAAAGCCGCTGGCGAGCGCGCCGAGCACGAAATACTTCATCGCCGCTTCTGTCGCCGGCGCGTGGTCTCGGCGCAGCGCAGTCAGCGCGTACAGGCTCAGCGACATCAGCTCCAGGCCGAGGTAAACGACGAGGAAGTTGTTTGCCGACAGCATCACCAGAATGCCGAGCAGCGAGAACATCGTGAGCGAGAACAACTCGCCCTTGAGCATGTCGCGCTGCGCGGCGTAGGGGCGTGCATAGGCGAGCGAGATCATCGTCGCGAGCGCCGCGAAGAAGCCGAGCAGGTGGCCCAGCGGGTCGGCCACGACCATGCGCTGCATCGCGTAGGTGGACGAGCCCTCGTTGAACGCCGCCAGGTGCATCAGCGCCACCGCGGCGAGTGTGGCCTGGGTGAGGCCGTAGGTAACTCGCTTGAGCGGGTCGGTCACCCACAGGTCGACCAGCGTGATCGCGCAGGCCATCGTGAGCAGCACGATCTCGGGGTAGGCGGCTTGCCAGTTCATGAGTGCGTTCATGGTGCAGGCAGCCTCAATTCAGCTTCGACACGGCAACGTGCTTCAGCAGTTCGAGCACCGAGACGTGCATCACATCGGTGAACGGCTTCGGGTACAGGCCCATCCAGAGCACCGCAATGGCCAGCAGCGCGAGCATCGCGAATTCGCGCGGGTTGATGTCCGTCAGCTCGCGCACACGGTCGTTTCGCGATGGCGCCGAAATAGACGCGCTTGACCATCCACAGCGTGTACGCGGCACCGAACACGAGCGTCGTCGCGGCCAGTGCGGCGAGCCAGAAGTTCACCTTGGTCACGCCCAGAATCACCATCCATTCGCCGACGAATCCGCTGGTTCCAGGCAGGCCGCAATTGGCCATCGCAAACAGCACGGCGAACGCGGCGAACTTGGGCATCGTGTTGACCACGCCGCCGTAGGCCGCGATCTCGCGCGAGTGCACCCGGTCGTAGAGCACGCCGATGCACAGGAACATCGCGCCGGAAATGAAGCCGTGCGACACCATCTGCACGATGCCGCCCGACACGGCGAGCTCGTTGCCCTTGCCGGCGGCGTCGAAGATGAAGAAGCCGAGCGTCACGAAGCCCATGTGGGCGACCGACGAATACGCGACGAGTTTCTTCATGTCTTGCTGCACCAGCGCCACCAGCCCGATGTACAGCACCGCGATCAGCGACAACGCGACGATCAGCCACGCCCATTGGTGGCTCGCGTCGGGCGTGATCGGCAGCGAGAAGCGCAGGAAACCGTAGGCGCCGAGCTTGAGCATGATCGCCGCCAGCACCACCGAGCCGCCGGTGGGCGCTTCCACGTGCGCGTCGGGCAGCCAGGTGTGCACCGGCCACATCGGCACCTTCACGGCGAACGCGAGCAGGAAGGCGAAGAACAGCAGCGACTGCGCGGGCCCCGGCAACGGCAGCTTGTGCCAGGTGAGGATGTCGAAACTGCCACCCGACTTGTAGTACAGGTAGATCAGCGCCACCAGCATCAGCAACGATCCCGCCAGCGTGTACAGGAAGAACTTGAACGCCGCGTAGACGCGGTTCGGCCCGCCCCAGACGCCGATGATGATGTACATCGGGATCAGTGTCGCCTCGAAGAACACGTAGAACAGCAGCCCGTCGAGCGCGCAGAACACGCCGATCATCAGGCCCGAGAGGATGAGGAACGCGCCCATGTACTGGTTGACGCGCTGCTCGATCACCTGCCACGCCGAGATCACGACGATCACCGTGATGAACGCGGTGAGCGGCACGAACCACAGCGACAGGCCGTCCACGCCGAGGTGGTAGCGCACGTTGAAGCGCGCGATCCACGCCGCGTTTTCCTGGAACTGCATTGCCGCGGTGGCGGTGTCGAAGCCCGACACCAGCGGCAGCGTGACCAAGAAGCTCGCGATCGCGGCGATCAGCGCGACCCAGCGCGCGCTGGGCGCTTGATCGTCACGCCCGAGCGCGAGCAGCAACGCCCCTGCGGCGATGGGCAACCAGATGGCGGCGCTCAACAGACCCATGTTCTTGTTCTTGGTTGCGGTTATTTCGTCAGCGGGTTGCCCAACAGGTAGGGCCACAACTGCCACGTCATCAGCCCGACCACGCCGACGATCATCACCAGCGCGTACCAGTACAGGTAGCCGTTCTGCAACAGGCGAAGCACGGCCGCTGCGCCACCGATGCCGCGCGCCGAGCCGTTGATGGCGCCGTCGATGATGCCCACATCACCGCGCTGCCACAGGCTGGTGCCGACGCGGCAAGTCGCCGGCGCGATGATGTTCTCGTTGAACCAGTCCATGTAGTACTTGTTGTCGAGCACGCGGTAGATGGGCTCGAAGCGCGCCTTGATCGCCGCCGGAATGGCTGGGTTGCGCAGATAGAAATACCAGGCCATCACGACACCGGCAAGCGCGAGCCAAAACGGCAAGCTGCTCAGGCCATGCAGCGCCATCGCCCACGCGCCATGGAAGTTCGCGCCAAGCTCGGCCATCGCACCGTGGCGGGTGGCGTCGACGGCAATCGAGTCTTTCATGAACTCGCCGAACAGCATCGGCTGGATCGTCAGGTAGCCGATCACGACCGATGGAATCGCCAACAGCACGAGCGGCAGCGTCACGACCCAGGGAGTTTCATGCGGGTCGTGGTGCTTGGCGTGCGCGTCGTGGTGATCGTGCTCTCCTGGGAAGGGCTTGTGGTGGAAACGCGCCTGCCCGTGGAACACGAGGAAATACATGCGGAACGAATAGAACGCGGTGACGAACACACCAAGCGTCACCGCGAAGTAGGCGAAGCCGGAGCCCGCGATCTGGCTCGCGTGCACCGCTTCGATGATGCTGTCTTTCGAGTAGAAACCGGCGAACAGCGGCGTGCCGATCAGCGCGAGCGAACCGACCAGCGACGTGATCCAGGTGATGGGCATGTACTTGCGCAGGCCGCCCATGTTGCGGATGTCCTGGTCATGGTGCATGCCGATGATCACCGAACCCGCGGCGAGGAACAGCAGCGCCTTGAAGAACGCATGCGTCATCAGGTGGAACACCGCCACTGAATAGGCCGATGCACCGAGCGCCACCGTCATGTAGCCGAGCTGACTGAGCGTGGAGTAAGCGACGACGCGCTTGATGTCGTTCTGGATGATGCCCAGGAACCCCATGAACAGAGCCGTGATCGCGCCGATCACGAGCACGAAGCTCAGCGCCGTGTCGGACAGCTCGAACAGCGGCGACATGCGCGCCACCATGAAGATGCCCGCCGTGACCATGGTCGCGGCGTGGATCAGCGCGGAAATCGGCGTCGGGCCTTCCATCGAATCGGGCAGCCACACGTGCAGCGGAAACTGCGCGCTCTTGCCCATCGCGCCGATGAACAGGCAGATGCAGATCACGGTGATGAGCATCCAGCCGGTGCCCGGGAACGACAGCTTCGCGAGTTCCGGGCCCTTGGCGAAAGCCTGTGCGTAGTCCAGCGTTCCGGCGAAGGCGACGATCAGGCCGATGCCCAGAATGAAGCCGAAGTCGCCGACCCGGTTCACGAGGAACGCCTTCATGTTCGCGAAGATCGCGGTCGGCCGCGTGTACCAGAAGCCGATCAGCAGGTACGACACGAGACCCACCGCTTCCCAGCCGAAGAACAGCTGCAGGAAGTTGTTGCTCATCACGAGCATCAACATCGAGAACGTGAACAGCGAAATGTAGCTGAAGAAGCGCTGGTAGCCGTCGTCTTCCGCCATGTAGCCGATGGTGTAGATGTGCACCATCAGCGAGACGAAGCTGACCACGAGCATCATCATCGCCGACAGGCCGTCGATCAGGAAGCCGACTTCCATCTTCAGGCCCTCTAACACCATCCACTCGTAGACGGTGGCATTCAGGCGCGCGCCGTCGAACGCGACGGCTTTCCACGTGATTGCCGAAATCACGAACGAGATGAACACGGCGAGGATCGTCACGCTGTGCGCGCCGCGCCGGCCGATCATCTTGCCGAACAGGCCCGCGGCGAGCGCACCCACCAGCGGCGCGAGCGGCACCGCGAGCAGCAGGGGAAGCGAGAGTTGTGCCGACATCTCGTTCAGCCCTTCAGCGAATCCATCTCGTCGACATTGATCGACGCACGGTTGCGGAACAGCACGACCAGGATCGCCAGCCCGATCGCCGACTCCGCCGCCGCAACGGTGAGGATGAAGAACACGAACACCTGGCCGGCCATGCGGTCGGCGCTCGCCGGCAGGTAGTGAGAGAAGGCGACGAAATTCATGTTCACGGCGAGCAGCATCAGCTCGATCGCCATCAACAGCACGATCAGGTTCTTCCGGTTCAGGTAGATGCCGATCACCGAAATCGCGAACAGCAAGGCGCCGAGCGACAGGTAGTGGCCGAGCGTGACGGGCCCGAGCGTCATCGCGCCCCCTCTTCCCCGGCACCGTGCTGGGTTCCGGTTTCGCGCGGCACCGATGGCATCTGCACGATGCGCACCCGATCTTCCTTGCGTGCGCGCACCTGCTGCGAGGGATCGACGTACTTGGAGTCCTTGCGGCGGCGCAATGTCAGCGCGATCGCCGCGATGATCGCCACGAGCAGCAGCACCGCGGCAATCTGCAACGGGTACAGATAGTTCGTATAGACCTCGATGCCGAGCAGCTTGGTATTGCCCATTTTCAGCTCGGCGGCGGTGGGCGCCACCGCGTCGCTGCCGCGAAAGCCGGGCAGCAGTACCGCCGCCATTTCCAGCGCGATCACCACACCGACCAGCGCCGCAAGCGGAAAATGAGTCCAGAAGCCTTCGCGCAGCGTGTCGGCGTTGATGTCGAGCATCATCACGACGAACAGGAACAGCACCATCACCGCGCCCACGTAGACGAGCACGAGAGAAATCGCAAGGAACTCGGCGCGCAGCAGCATCCAGATGCACGCCGCCGTGAAGAACGCGAGCACGAGGAACAGCGCCGAGTGCACCGCGCTGCGCGCCGTGATGACGCGTAAGCCCGCCAGCAGCAGCACGGCGGAAAACACGTAGAACAGCGCGCTTGTCGTATTCATTGGCCAATCAACGGTACTTGGCGTCGGCGCGCCGGCTCTCGGCGATTTCGCTCTCGTAGCGGTCGCCCACCGCGAGCAGCATGTCTTTCGTGAAGTACAGGTCGCCGCGCTTTTCGCCGTGGAACTCGAAGATGTGCGTTTCGACGATCGAGTCGACCGGGCAGCTTTCTTCGCAGAAACCGCAGAAGATGCACTTCGTCATGTCGATGTCGTAGCGCGTCGTGCGGCGCGATCCGTCGGCGCGAACTTCGCTCTCGATTGTGATCGCCATCGCGGGGCAGACGGCTTCGCACAGCTTGCACGCGATGCAGCGCTCTTCGCCGTTTTCATAGCGGCGCAGCGCATGCAACCCACGAAAGCGCGGGCTGAGCGGCGTCTTTTCCTCCGGATACTGCACCGTGATCTTGCGCGACAGGAAGAACCTGCCGGTCAGGGCCATGCCCTTGAACAGCTCGGCGAGCATGAAGCTCGAGAAGAAATCTTTCAGTGGTGTCGATGCGGCAGCCATAGCTCAGCTCACTTCCAGATGGTCCACGGCGACTGGATCCACAGGCCCACGACCACCAGCCACACGAGCGTGAGCGGAATGAAGATCTTCCAGCCCAGCCGCATGATCTGGTCATAGCGGAACCGCGGGAAGGTGGCGCGCACCCAGAGGAACAGGGTGCAGATGGCGAAGGTCTTCGCACCGAGCCAGATCCAACCGGGAATCGCGTTGAACACCTGGCTGTCGATGGGCGGCAGCCAGCCGCCGAGGAACATGATCGACGCGAGCGTCGACACCAGAATGATGTTCGCGTATTCGGCGAGGAAGAACATCGCGAACGACATGCCCGAATACTCGACCATGTGCCCGGCGACGATTTCCGACTCGCCTTCCACCACGTCGAAGGGGTGGCGGTTCGTTTCGGCGATGCCGGCGATCAGGTACACGCCGAAGATCGGCAGCAGCGGCAGCCAGTTCCAGCTGAGAAAGATCAGACCCTTGTCGGCAAATGCGCCCTTGCCCTGGCCGAGCACGATGTCGGTGATGTTCAAGCTGGCCGAGACCATCAGCACGACGACGAGCGCGAAGCCCATCGCGATCTCGTAGCTCACCATCTGCGCCGACGCGCGCAGCGCACCGAGGAACGCGTACTTCGAGTTCGACGCCCAGCCGGCGATGATGACGCCGTAGACCTCCATCGACGTGATCGCCATCAGGAACAGCAGCCCGGCGTTGATGTCGGCCAGCGCAATCTCGGGACCGAACGGCACGACGACCCAGGCCGCGAGCGAGGGCATGATCGTCATGATCGGGCCAAGGAAGAACAGAGCCTTGTTCGCCGCCGTCGGGACGATGATTTCCTTCATCAGCAGTTTCAGTGCGTCGGCAATCGGCGTGAGCAGGCCGCGCGGGCCGACGCGGTTCGGCCCGGGGCGCAGTTGCGACCAGCCGATCGCGACGCGCTCCCACAGCGTGAGGTAGGCAACGCACCCCATCAGCGGCGCGAGCAGCGCGACGATCTTGATCAGCGACCACACGACGGGCCAGGCGCCGCCGAAGAGGCTGCTGCCGAAGGCTTGGAATTCGTCGAGCATGTCAGGCTGCCTCGACGTTCACGGCACCGAACATCGCGCCGAGCAGCGCGGTGTCGGCGTGGCCGGCGGGGACTCGCACGGTGTTCGCGGCCAGCGTCGCATCGAGCCGCGCCGGCAACACGGCCTGCGCAGTGCCTTGCGAGACGCGCACTTTCGCGCCGGGCGCGAGGCCCAGTTGCTGCCACAGCACCGTGGGCAAGGCTGCCATCGGCGCCCGTGCATCAGCCGTCATTTGCAGCGAATGGGCGTGGCGCACGAGCGAATCGGCGGCGTAGATCGGGACGTCGCTGACTCGCTCGAGCCCGGCATTGGCTCGGCCCGCGGCGGCAGCGGGTGCGGCTGCGTCCGCTTCGCTTGCATTGCTCAAACGCGCGGACAGCGTGGCCAGATCGCCCAGCGCCTCCTTCTTCACGTCTTCCGAGGTCTCGAAGTCGAAGCCCTGCAGCTCGAGCAGATTGGCGAGCACGCGCAGCACCTTCCACGCCGGCCGTGCATCGCCCGCGGGCTTCACGACGCCATGGAAACTCTGCACCCGTCCTTCGGCGTTGACGAAGGTGCCCGACGTTTCGGTGAACGGCGCGATCGGCAACAGCACGTCGACATGCTCGAGCGAATGCAGCTGCAGCGGGCTCAGCGCGACGACAAACTCAGCCGCGCGCAGCGCGGTGGCGGCCGCGGCCGGATCGGCGGCATCTAACAGCGGGTCGACATTGAGCATCAGCAGTGCCTTCAGCGGCATCGGCGCGCTGCCCAGCATCTGCCCGGCGTTCAAACCTTTCACGCCAGGCATCGCGCCCACGAGTTGCGCACCGACCGTGTTCGCCGCTTCCGTGAGGTAGCCGACGCTCGCCCCGGTGTGCGCGCCGATCCACTGCGCCAACGACAACAACGCGCCAGCCTGCGGATGCTGGGCAGCGGCGTTACCAAGCAACACGGCCTTGCGCTCGCCCGAACGCAAGGATTGCGCCATCGCCTGTGCAGCCGCACTCGCCTGACCCGGCATCGGCGCGGCAATGCCCTTGGCCTGCGCAATCGCGGCGGCCACATCGGCCAGGGTCTGCACCCACCGGCTCGGCGCGGCGACGATGCTTTCGCCGAGGTTGATCAACCAATCGTCTTGCAGCGCATGAATGCTGTGCAGCTTCGCGCCCTTGCGCACGGCGTGGCGCAGGCGCAGCGCGAACAGCGGGTGGTCCTTGCGCAGGAACGAGCCGACAACGAGGGCGGATTGCAGGGAAGCAAGCGCATCGATCGGCATGCCGAGCCAGCGCGCTTCGCCCGGCCGAGGCGGATTGCTGAAGTCGGCGTGGCGCATGCGATGGTCGACATTCGGGCTGCCCATCGCGTGCACGAGCTTGGTGAGCAGGTGCAGCTCCTCGACCGTGCTGTGCGCACTGCCCAGCGCACCGACGCTTTGCGCGCCGTGGTCGAGCATGATCTGCGTGAGGCTGCGCGCCACATATTCGAGCGCCTGGGTCCACGACACCGCTTTCCACTCACCGCCCTGCTTGATCATCGGCGTGGTGAGGCGCGCGTCGCTGTTCAGCGCTTCGTAAGAGAAGCGGTCGCGATCGGCGATCCAGCATTCGTTCACCGCTTCGTTTTCCAGCGGCAAGACGCGCATCACCTTGTTCGCCTTCACCTGCACCACCAGGTTGGCACCGGTGCTGTCGTGCGGGCTGATGCTCTTGCGGCGCTGCAACTCCCAGGTGCGCGCGCTGTAGCGAAACGGCTTGCTCGTCAGCGCGCCGACCGGGCAGATGTCGATCATGTTGCCCGAGAGCTCGGAGTCGATCGTCTCGCCGGCAATCGTCGTGATCTCGGAATGCTCGCCGCGGTGGATCATTCCCAGCTCCATCACGCCGGCCACTTCCTGCCCGAAGCGAACGCAGCGCGTGCAATGGATGCAGCGGCTCATCTCTTCCATCGAGACCAGCGGCCCCACGTCCTTGTGCGACACGACGCGCTTTTCTTCGGTGTAGCGCGACGCAGCGGCGCCGTATCCCACCGCCAGGTCCTGCAACTGGCACTCGCCGCCCTGGTCGCAGATCGGGCAATCGAGCGGATGGTTGATCAGCAGAAACTCCATCACGCCCTGCTGCGCCTGGACCGCCTTCGCACTCTTGGTGCGGACGATCATGCCTTGCGTGACCGGTGTGGCGCACGCGGGCATCGGCTTTGGCGCCTTTTCGATGTCGACCAGGCACATGCGGCAGTTCGCCGCGATCGACAATTTCTTGTGGTAGCAGAAGTGCGGAATGTAGGTGCCGCACTGGTCGGCGGCGTGCATGATCACGCTGCCCTCAAGCACCTGCACCTTGCGACCGTCGAGTTCGATTTCAATCATGGGGGCGTGATTCGATGGCCGTCACACGTAAGCCGGGACGACGCACGTCTTGTGCTCGATGTGGTGCACGAACTCATCGCGGAAATTCTTGATCATCGCGCGCACCGGCATCGCCGCCGCGTCGCCCAAGGCGCAGATGGTGCGGCCCTGGATGTTGTCGGACACGGAGTTGAGCAGGTCGATGTCGTCCATGCGCCCCTGGCCGTGCTCGATGCGGTGCACCATGCGGAACAGCCAGCCGGTGCCCTCGCGGCACGGCGTGCACTGGCCGCACGATTCATGCGTGTAGAAGTAGGACAGGCGCAGCAGGCTCTTCACCATACAGCGGGTATCGTCCATCACGATCACGGCGCCGGAACCGAGCATCGAGCCGGCTTTGGCGATGCTGTCGTAGTCCATCGTGCAGTCCATCATCGTCGCGGCGGTCAACACCGGCGCCGACGAGCCACCGGGAATCACCGCCTTGAGTTTGCGGCCCTGAGCTGCGCCGCGCACGCCGCCGGCGAGCTCGAGCAACTTCGGGAACGGCGTTCCCAGCGGCACTTCGTAGTTGCCCGGCAATTCGACGTCGCCGACCACGGAGTAGATCTTCGTTCCGCCGTTGTTCGGCTTGCCCACTTCCAGGTAAGCCTGTCCGCCGTTGCGGATGATCCACGGCACGGCGGCGAAGGTCTCGGTGTTGTTGATCGTCGTTGGCCTACCATACAGCCCGTAGCTCGCCGGGAACGGCGGCTTGAAGCGCGGCTGGCCCTTCTTGCCTTCCAGCGATTCGAGCAGCGCGGTTTCTTCGCCGCAGATGTAGGCGCCGAAGCCATGCGCGGCGTGCAGCTGGAAACTGAAATTCGAACCGAGCAGGTTCGCGCCCAGATAACCGGCGGCGCGTGCTTCTTCGAGGGCCGCTTCAAAGCGCTGGTAGACCTCGAAGATTTCGCCGTGGATGTAGTTGTAGCCGAGCGCCGTGCCCATCGCATACGCGGCGATCGCCATGCCTTCGATCACGGCGTGCGGGTTGAACATCAGCAGATCCCGGTCCTTGCAGGTGCCGGGCTCGCCTTCGTCGGAGTTGCACACCAGGTACTTCGGCCCGGGGTACAAACGCGGCATGAAGCTCCACTTCAAGCCGGTGGGAAAGCCCGCTCCGCCGCGGCCGCGCAGGCTCGACGCCTTGACTTCGGCAACCACCTGCTCGGGTGTCATGCCTGCACCATCGCCCTTGCCAAGAATTTTTCGCAGCGCCTGGTAGCCGCCGCGCGCCTCGTAGTCCTTCAGGCGCCAGTTGCCGCCGTTCAGGCCGTCATAGATCTGCGCGCCGATGTGCCGGCCGTGAAAGCACGTGAGCTTGCCGTCGGATTGGAAGCGCGAAAGGTCGAGCATGGCCATCACGCTTTCGCCGGCTCCGCGGAGGCCGGGGCTGGAGCATTCGCGCGCAAGGTCGCGATCAGGTCATCCAGTCGCGGCGCGGTCATGTAGCTGCACATCTGCAGGTCGTTGACGAGCATCACCGGCGCGTCCGCGCACGCGCCCAGGCATTCGCTTTGCTGCACCGTGAACATGCCGTCCGCCGTGGTGCCGCCTTCATCGATACCGAGGCGGTTGCACAGATGCTGCAGCGCCTTCTGGCCGTCGCGCAACTGGCACGGCAGGTTGGTGCAGACGTTGAGCTTGAAGCGCCCGACCGGCTGCTGGTTGTACATGTTGTAGAACGTCGTGACCTCGTGCACCGCGATCGGCGGCATGCCCAGGTATACGGCGACGATCTTCTCGGCATCGCCACTCACGAACCCCTGGTCCTGCTGCACGATCGTCAGGCACGCCATCACGGCCGACTGGCGCTGGTCGGCCGGGAACTTGGCGACTTCGCGATCAAACCGCGAGCGAATCGCATCCGTTAGCACGAAGCTCACCGGTCGATCTCCCCGAACACGATGTCCATCGTGCCGATCACCGCCACGGCGTCGGCAATCATGTGGCCACGTGCCATTTCATCCAATGCGGCAAGGTGGGCGAAGCCGGGCGCGCGGATCTTCAGCCGGTACGGCTTGTTCGCGCCGTCGCTGACGATGTAGATGCCGAACTCGCCTTTCGGATGCTCCACGCCCGCATAGGCTTCGCCTTCGGGAACGTGGAAGCCTTCCGTGAAGAGCTTGAAGTGGTGGATCAGCTCTTCCATGCTCGACTTCATGTCCACACGCGGCGGCGGCGCGACCTTGTGGTTCTCGGTGATCACCGGGCCCTCGTTCGCGCGCAACCACGCGACGCACTGCTGGATGATCTTGTTCGACTGGCGCATTTCTTCCACGCGCACCAGGTAGCGGTCGTAGGTGTCGCCGTTCACGCCGACGGGGATGTCGAAATCGAGTTTGTCGTAGACCTCGTAGGGCTGCTTCTTGCGCAAGTCCCATTCGATGCCCGAGCCGCGCAGCATCGGCCCGGTAAAGCCGAGGTTCAGCGCGCGCTCGGGCGAGACGACACCGATGCCCACGGTGCGCTGCTTCCAGATGCGGTTCTCGGTGAGCAGCGTCTCGTATTCGTCGACGCATTTCGGAAAGCGCTGGGTGAATGCGTCGATGAAATCGAGCATCGAGCCCGAGCGGCTCTCGTTCAGGCGCGCGATCTCCTTGGCCTTGGCCGCGGTGCTCTTGATCCTGGACGTGTTGTATTGCGGCATGCTGTCCGGCAGGTCGCGGTACACGCCTCCCGGGCGGAAGTAGGCCGCGTGCATGCGCGCGCCCGAGGCCGCTTCGTACATGTCGAACAGGTCTTCGCGCTCGCGGAAGCAGTAGATGAAGATGTTCATCGCACCGCAGTCCAGGCCATGCGCGCCGAGCCACATCAGGTGGTTCAGCAGACGGGTGATCTCGCTGAACATGACGCGGATGTACTGCGCGCGCACCGGCACATCCACGCCGAGCAGCTTCTCGATCGCCAGGCAGTAGGCGTGCTCGTTGCACATCATCGACACGTAGTCGAGCCGGTCCATGTAGGGCAGCGACTGCATGAAAGTCTTGCTCTCGGCGAGCTTTTCGGTGGCGCGATGCAACAGGCCGATGTGCGGGTCGGCGCGCTGGATCACTTCGCCGTCGAGTTCGAGCACCAGGCGCAGCACGCCGTGCGCCGCGGGGTGCTGGGGCCCGAAGTTGAGGGTGTAGTTCTTGATGTCGGCCATCAGTGCAAGCCGCCGTAGCGCTCTTCACGAACGATGCGCGGCGTGATTTCGCGCGGCTCGATCGTCACCGGCTGGTAGATCACGCGCTTGGCCACCGGGTCGTAGCGCATCTCGACGTGGCCCGACGTGGGGAAGTCCTTGCGGAATGGGTGGCCGATGAAACCGTAGTCGGTGAGGATGCGCCGCAGGTCGAGGTGGCCTTCGAAGATGATGCCGAACAGATCGAACGCTTCGCGCTCGAACCAGTTGCTCGAACTCCACACGTCCGCCAGCGAGTCGACCATCGGCATCTGATCGTCGGCGCAGAACACTTTCAGGCGCAGGCGCCAGTTCTTGCTGACGGACAGCAGATGCGAGACGACGCAGTAGCGCGGGCCTTCCCACGCGACGTCTTTGTAGCTCGAGTAGTCGACCCCGCACAGATCGATCAACTGCTCGAAGCGCAGCTCCGCATGGTCGCGCAGCAGCATTGCTGCAGCCAGGTAGTCGCCCGCCGCCACCGTGACGGTGATCTCTTCGCGTTCGCGCACCAGGCGCTTCACTCGTGCGCCGAGCACGGCTTGCAGCGCCGCTTGCAGGGTGTCGAGTCGGTTCATGGCCGGCGGCTCACGTCTAACGGGCGATCGTGTTCTCGCGCCTGATCTTGGCCTGCAATTGCAGAATGCCGTAGAGCAGCGCTTCCGCCGTGGGCGGGCAGCCGGGAACGTACACATCCACCGGAACGATGCGGTCGCAGCCGCGCACCACCGAGTAGCTGTAGTGGTAGTAGCCGCCGCCGTTCGCGCAACTGCCCATCGAGAGCACCCAGCGCGGCTCGGCCATCTGGTCGTAGACCTTGCGCAGCGCGGGCGCCATTTTGTTGCACAGCGTGCCTGCGACGATCATCAAGTCGCTCTGGCGTGGGCTCGGGCGAAACAGCATGCCGAAGCGGTCGATGTCGTAGCGCGCCGCGCCGGCGTGCATCATCTCGATCGCGCAACAGGCCAGGCCGAACGTCATCGGCCACAGCGACCCGGTCTTGGACCAGTTGATCACCGTGTCCAGACTCGTCGTGACGAAGCCTTCTTTCAGGATGCCTTCAATGCCCATGATGTTCACTCCCAGTCGAGAGCGCCCTTCTTCCATTCGTAGGCAAAGCCGACCACCAGGATCAACAGGAACACCATCATCGCCCAGAAGCCCACGGGGCCGATCTCGCGCAGCGCTACCGCCCAGGGGAAGAGGAAGGCGATCTCGAGGTCGAACAGGATGAACAGGATGGCGACGAGGTAGTAGCGCACGTCAAACTTCATGCGCGCGTCTTCGAAGGCTTCGAAGCCGCATTCATAGGGGGAGTTTTTCGCCGCGTCGGGCCGGCGCGGGCCGAGCACGAAACCCAGCACCTGAGGCGCGATACCGACACCTGCGCCGACCAGAATGAACAGAATCACCGGGAGGTAAGGTTCCAGATTCATGGTCGGTCGTTCAAGGCGCGATCTTTGTTTTGATGAGGTACGACGCTGCGCGAGAGCGGTGGCGTCGATGCGCGAATTCTTCTGGTGCCGACGGCGAGACTCGAACTCGCACAGCTTTCGCCACTACCCCCTCAAGATAGCGTGTCTACCAATTTCACCACGTCGGCGCTGCACCACGGTCGAGGTCTGGATCGCCTTTATGGGCTCACTCACTGGGCTCACCAAACAGCCGACGATTCTAACCACAAGACTTTGCGCCGACGCGCGATACGCGCAGTGTCGAACGCATGACGCCGAGTCGGGTTGCGCCCGCGCAAATTCGCAGGCTCGCAGACGCGCGCGAGCGCGGCTGCGGCAATGTCACTTCGTCGGGATCGCCCCAGCGCCCGATGCCGCGGGAGCCGGCGTCGGCAACACGGCCGTGCTCGGCGCGGGAACGCCTGCCACCCCACCTGGCGGAATCTGCTCGGCGCCGCTGGGCGCAACGCCCGAGGCCGCCGCCGCAGGCCGGTCGAGCACGCTGCCCCCACGCGACGGAGTGCGGTCGTTCGCGGTGTACGCAAGCGACAGCGTGCACACGAAGAACACGGCGGCGCACACGGCGGTGAAGCGCGACAGGAAGTTCGCGCTGCCAGTCGCGCCGAACAAACTGCCCGATGCCCCGCTACCGAACGAGGCTCCCATGTCGGCGCCCTTGCCATGCTGGATCAGCACCAAGCCGATCATCACGAGGGCCGACAGGATCTGCAGCGCCACGACGAGATTCATCAACACATTCATTCGATCGACTCCGGGGAAAACAGTGCGCGGGTTCGTTGAGCGTTCAGGAAGCAGCGCGGCAAATCGCGGCGAAATCGCCAGCCTTCAACGAGGCGCCGCCAATCAGGCCGCCGTCAATGTCTTGCTGGGCAAAGAGCAACGCGGCGTTGTCGGCCTTGACGCTGCCGCCGTACAAAATCTTCATCTCTCCTGCCTTCGCCGAAGCCGCCGCGAGTTGCATGCGCAGCACCGCGTGCACGGCCTGCGCCTGCTCGGGCGACGCGGTCTTGCCGGTGCCGATGGCCCACACCGGCTCGTAGGCGACGACCACCTGAGAGATGCAATGCGCCAGCGTGTGGATCACCGCCGACAGTTGGCGTTTCACCACCATGTCGGTCTGCCCGGCTTCGCGCTCGGCAAGCGTTTCGCCGACGCACACGATGGGTGTGAGATTGTGGGCGAGCGCGGCTTTCGCCTTGTCGGCCACGAGTTGATCGCTCTCGCGGTGCATCGCACGCCGCTCCGAGTGGCCGACGATCACGTAGCGGCAGCCGAATTCGGCGAGCATCGCCGCGGCCACTTCGCCGGTGTAGGCGCCCGATTCGAACGCCGAACAATCCTGCGCACCCCAGGCAACGCTCGCGCCCTGCAACGACAGCGCTACTTCGCCGAGGTAGGGGAACGGAGCGCAGACCGCCACTTCTGCCACCCAAGGTCCGGCGGCTTTTAGGCCTGCAAGCAATTCCGCGTTCGCGGCATGGCTGCCGTTCATCTTCCAGTTGCCGACGACGAGCTTGGTGCGCTTCATGCTGCGTACCTCCGGTGCGTAACGGCGCCGCTCACCACGTCAAGACGAGCTTGCCGATGTGCTGGTTGCTCTCCATCAGCGCATGCGCCGCAGCCGCTTGCGCCGCAGGGAACGTCTGATGAATCACCGGCTTGATCTTGCCGGATTCCAGCCACGGCCAGACCTTTTCGCGCAGAGACTTGGCGATCGCACCCTTGAATGCGATCGGCCGCGGGCGCAACGTCGAGCCGGTGATCGTGAGGCGCTTGCGCAGCACGACGCCGGCGTCGATCTGCGAATCGACTCCGCCCTGCACCGCGATGATCACGAGCCGCGCGTCTTCCGCCATGCACTTGATTTCGCGCGCGATGTAGGCACCGGCCACCATGTCGAGCACGACGTTGACGCCGCGTTTGTCGGTGATGCGCAGCACCTCATCGGCGAAATCCGCGGTGCGGTAATTGATCGCGTGGTCCGCGCCGAGTTCGATGCAGGCCTTGCACTTCTCGTCGCTGCCGGCCGTGGCGATCACGACCGCTCCCGCGGCCTTGGCCATCTGGATCGCGGTGACGCCGATGCCGCTGGTGCCGCCCTGAATCAGCAGCGTCTCGCCGGGTTGCAAACGCGCACGGTCGAAGACGTTGGACCAGACGGTGAAAAAGGTTTCGGGCAGGCTGGCCGCTTCGATGTCGGTCAAGCGCTTGGGGCTCGGCAGACACTGAGGAATCGGCGCGGTGCACAGTTGCGCATATCCGCCACCCGCGACGAGCGCGCAGACGCGATCGCCCACATTGAGGCCGGCGGCTTTCATCGCCGCCGCGTCGCCGCTGACGATCACGCCCGCGACTTCGAGCCCCGGCAAATCGGACGCCCCCGGCGGCACCGGGTAGTGGCCCTTGCGTTGCAAGACGTCGGGCCGGTTCACGCCGGCCGCCGCCACCTTGATCAGCACCTCACCGGCGCCGGCCACCGGGTCGGGGCGCTGCACCGGGCGCAGCACTTCGGGTGCGCCGTAGCTCGAAATTTCGATGGCGTTCATGCAAGTCTCCGGGAGCCTGGGTCGCTGCTCAGATGGCTTCTGCCCTCTTGTGGTGTCACTCCTGGTGCACCGGCGCAGGCTGTGCGTCGCGGTCCAGCAGGGCCTTCATCGACAGCTTGACGCGGCCCTTCTCGTCGGTCTCGAGCACCTTGACCTTGACGATCTGGCCTTCCTTCAGAAAGTCGGTGACCTTCTCGACGCGCTGGTGCGCGATCTGGCTGATGTGCAGCAGCCCATCCTTGCCTGGCATCAGGTTCACGAGCGCGCCGAAGTCGAGGATCTTCGTGATCGGGCCCTCGTACACCTTGCCCACTTCCACTTCCGCGGTGATCTCCTCGATGCGCTTCTTGGCGTAGGCGGCCTTGTCGCCGTCGGTCGAGGCGATCGTGATCGTGCCGTCTTCGCCGATGTCGATCGTGGTGCCGGTCTCTTCCGTCAGCGCGCGGATCGTCGCGCCGCCCTTGCCGATCACGTCGCGGATCTTCTCCGGGTTGATCTTCATCGTGTACAGGCGCGGTGCGAACTGCGACACCTCGGTCTTTGCGCCGCCCATCGCCTCCACCATCTTGGCCAGGATGTGCAGCCGCGCTTCCTTGGCCTGCGCCAATGCGACCTGCATGATTTCCTTCGTGATGCCCTGGATCTTGATGTCCATCTGCAGCGCGGTGATGCCGGTCGTGGTGCCCGCCACCTTGAAGTCCATGTCGCCCAGGTGATCTTCGTCGCCCAGGATGTCGGTGAGCACCGCGAAGCGGTTCGCGTCCTTGATCAGGCCCATCGCGATTCCGGCCACATGCGCCTTGAGCGGCACACCGGCGTCCATCAGCGCGAGGCAGCCGCCGCACACCGAGGCCATCGACGATGAGCCGTTCGACTCAGTGATTTCGGAGACGACGCGCATCGAATACGGAAAGTCGGCCGGGCTCGGCAACACCGCGACAAGCGCGCGCTTGGCCAAGCGGCCGTGGCCGATTTCGCGGCGCTTGGGCGTTCCCACGCGGCCGGTTTCTCCGGTGGCGAACGGCGGCATGTTGTAGTGGAGCATGAACTGCTCGGTGAACTCGCCCGCCAGCGCGTCGATGCGCTGCGCGTCGCGCGCGGTGCCCAGCGTGGCAGCGACCAGCGCCTGCGTTTCGCCGCGCGTGAACAGCGCCGAGCCGTGAACCCGCGGCAGCACGCCGTTGCGGATTTCGATGGCGCGAACGGTGCGCGTGTCGCGCCCGTCGATGCGTGGTTCGCCGGCCAGGATTTGGCTGCGAACGATGCGCGCTTCGATGTCGAACAGCATGCTTTCCAGCTTGACTTCGTCGAATGCCGCGCCTTCTGCCTTCAACGCCGTCTTGGCGTTGGCATAGGCCTCACGGCAGGCTTGCGTGCGTGCCTGCTTCGAGCGGATCTGGTACGCGGCGCGCAGCGGCCCTTCGGCCAGCCCGCTGAGCTTGGCGATGAAGGCTTCATCCTTGGCGGGCGCGGCCCAGTCCCAGGCCGGCCTGCCGGCGTCACGCACCAGGTCGTGAATCGCGTTGATGGCAATGTTGCCCTGCTCGTGGCCGAACACCACGCCGCCGAGCATGATTTCTTCGCTCAGCTGCTGCGCTTCGCTCTCCACCATCAACACAGCCGCTTCCGTGCCGGCGACGATCAATTCCATCTGCGACGTGGAGAGCTGGGTCTTGCCCGGGTTCAGCACGTACTGGCCGTCGACGTAGCCGACGCGCGCCGCGCCGATCGGGCCGTTGAACGGAATTCCCGAGATCGCCAGCGCGGCGCTCGCGCCGATCATCGCCGCGATGTCGGCCTGGACTTCCGGGTTCAACGACAGCACGTGAATGACGACCTGCACTTCGTTGAAGAAGCCGTCCGGGAACAGCGGGCGCAGCGGCCTGTCGATCAGGCGCGAGGTCAGCGTTTCCAGTTCGCTCGGGCGCCCTTCGCGCTTGAAAAAGCTGCCGGGGATCTTGCCTGCGGCGTAGGTCTTCTCGATGTAGTCGACCGTCAGCGGGAAGAAGTCCTGCCCGGGCTTGGCGTTCTTCGCCGCAACGACGGTGGCGAGGATGACGGTGTCTTCAATGTCGACGAGCACGGCGCCGCTGGCCTGGCGCGCGATTTCGCCGGTTTCCATGGTGACCTTGTGGCCACCCCAATTGGAATGTCTTCGTGATTTTCTTGAACATGCTCATGTGCATTTCTCCGGTGAGGGCTGGCCGCAAAAGGGCGGCTCAGCGGGGCGGAGCACCGGGCAGTCGTGGCGTGATGCCATTCCAGTGGTGTTCCGCGCGGAACATCGATGGAATGACACAGCGGCGCCAGGATGACGGGGTGACTCCCGTGAGCCGAACCCGGAGCCTGCACTGGCGAATTCCAGACAGGGCTCCATGGTCAGACTCGGCTTGGTGGCAAGCTTACTTGCGCAGACCCAATTTCTGGATCAACGCGGTATAGCGCTCAGCGTCGGTTTCTTTGAGGTAGGTCAACAGGCTCTTGCGCCGGTTCACCATCTTGAGCAGACCCCGCCGACCATGGTGGTCCTTCAAGTGGGTCTTGAAGTGCGGAGTGAGTTCGTTGATGCGGTCGGTCAGCAGTGCGACTTGCACTTCGGGCGAACCGGTGTCGGTGGTGCTGCGCGCGTTGGCCTTGACGATTTCGGCCTTGCGTGCCGTGGTGGCGGTCATACTCGTTTCCTGCTTGAGGGGGAACCGAGCGCCCAGCGCCAGAGTTTGGCAACAAGGCACCGCGGTTCCGATGGATCACTTGCGGACACCGGTGAAACCGACCGGTGCCGTGCTGGCTCTCGAACCTTGGCGGTCCGAGAAGTGCGGGATTATAGGCCCAGCGCGCGGGCCAGCCGCTGCACCCCTTGCGTCAGCCGACCGGGCTCGCGCGTCGCGAAGCACCAGCGCAGCCACCCCTCGCCCTGCGGCCCGAACGCGACGCCCGGCGCGAGGCCAAGCCCAGCTTGCGCGACCAGGCGCTTCGCGAAGGCCAGCGAATCGGTCTGACCTTCGATCCGAAAGAAGGCGTACATCCCCGCATCCGGCATCGCCAGCTCGATCCCCGGCAGCGCCGCGAGCTGGGGCACAAGCGTGTCGCGGCAGGTCTTCAGTCGCTGCACCAGCGCCGGCACGGACTCATCGGCCTGGGCCAATGCCGCGATGCCGGCACGCTGCACGAAGGTCGGCGCGCAAGACGTGTTGAACTCGATCAGCTTGCCCAAAGCGTCCATCGTGTTCGCCGGCGCAACCAGCCAACCCAGGCGCCAGCCCGTCATCACGAAGCTCTTGGAGAAGCTGTGCGCGACGATCAGCCTGTCGTCGGGCGAGGCGATGTCGAGAAAACTCGGCGCGCAGCGCTGCCCGGGCACGTAGTAGAGCCGCTCGTAGACCTCGTCGGCGACGATCCAGGTTCCGGTGCGCCGGCAGTGCGCGAGCAGCGCCTCTTGTTCGGCACGCGTCAACGCCCAGCCGGTGGGATTGTTCGGCGCGTTGACGAGCAGCACCTTCGTCTTCGGCGTCACCGCGTCGAGCAGGCTTTGCAAGTCCAGGCGCCAAGCACCGGCCTGCGCGCGCAGCGGCACGGGTTTCACGACCGCGCCGAGGATCTGCGGCTGCGCCGTCAGGTTCGGCCAAATCGGCACCACCGCGACCACCTCGTCGCCTGCATCCAGCAGCATCTGCATCGCCAGCATCAATGCGTTCACGCCGCTCGACGTGACGGCGATGCGCTCCATCGGCACGGGCCTATGGAGCCCGCTCACGTAGACCGAGAGCGCCGCGCGCAGCTCAGGCAGGCCGAAGTTGTGCGCGTAAAAGGTCTCGCCCGCGGCGATGGACCGCGCCGCGGCCTCGCCGATGTAGCCCGGCGTGGCTTCGTCGCTTTCGCCGAACCAGAACGCGAGCACGTCGCCACGCCCGATGCCGGCGTTCGCGACTTCGCGGATCTTCGATGCCGGCAGTTGCTCGATCGCGCGTCTCATGCTGAATTTCCTGCTTGCGGATGCGTTTGGGTGGACATGTGAATCAACGGCCAGCGTGGCTTCACGTCGAAACCGTAGTGGTTTGACCCTGTTTCGACGCCACGTTGCAGCCGCATCGCCGCGGCGAGCGCGATCATCGCGCCATTGTCGGTGCACAGCTCGAGCTCGGGATAGTGCACCCGCGCGCCGCGCTTCGCGCAGGCCTCGTCGAGTTGCTCGCGCAAGCGCCGGTTCGCGCCGACGCCGCCGCTGACGACCAGCCGCGACAGGCCGGTTCGCTCCAGCGCGAGCAGCGATTTGTGCACGAGCACATCGACAATCGCGCATTGAGTGCCGGCCGCCAGATTGGCGCGGTCTTGCTCGCACACTGAAGCGCCAAGCTTCAACGCCTGGGTGCGCACCGCCGTCTTCAGGCCGGCGAAGGAGAAGTCGAGCGTCGGGCTTTTCAGCAGCGGCCGCGGCAGGCTGAACGCGTTCGCATCGCCGAACTCGGCGAGTCGCGCCAGCGCCGGCCCACCGGGGTAGCCCAGACCGAGCAGTTGCGCCGACTTGTCGAACGCCTCGCCGGCGGCGTCGTCGATCGTTTCGCCAAGCAGCTCGTAGCGCGCCACGTCATCGACCCGCATCAACTGCGTATGCCCGCCCGAGACGAGCAGCGCGACGAACGGAAACTGCGGTGCATCACGCGACAGAAACGGCGACAGCAAGTGACCTTCGAGATGATGCACGCCGAGCACCGGGCGCCTCAGCGCCGCAGCGAGCGAACAGGCGATGCCCGCGCCGACGAGCAACGCGCCCGCAAGCCCGGGACCACGCGTGTAGGCGACGGCGTCGATCGAGTCCAGCGCGACGCCGCAATCCGCCAGCACCTGGCGCGTCAACGGAATCACACGCCGGATATGGTCGCGCGACGCCAGCTCAGGCACCACGCCGCCGTACGCGCCGTGCATCTCGACCTGGCTGTGCAGCGCATGCGCGAGCAGCTTCGGTGTGGCCATGCCGTCGCTGCGCACGACGGCCACGCCGGTCTCGTCGCATGAGGTTTCGATGCCCAGGACGTTCATCGGTGAATGTCGACCACCGCGCCTCAGCCCTTTTCCTTGGCGTGATTGATCGAATACTTCGGAATCTCGATCACGACATCGCGCTGCGCCAGGATCGCCTGGCACGACAGGCGCGAGTTCGGCTCCAGGCCCCAGGCGCGGTCGAGCAGGTCTTCTTCGCTTTCGTCGAGTTCGCCCAGCGACTCGAAGCCCTCGCGCACGACCACGTGGCAGGTGGTGCAGGCGCAGCTCATCTCGCAGGCGTGCTCGATCTCGATACCGTTCTCGATCAGCGCCTCGCAGATCGACGTGCCGGGATCGGCCTTGATTTGTGCCCCGGCTGGGCAGTACTCGGCGTGCGGCATGATCTTGATGACGGGCATGGGACTGAGGACTCGGTCAGACGTCTTCGACGCGTTTGCCCGCGAGAGCGCGGTGAATGCCGCGGTTCATGCGCAGCGCGGCGAACTCTTCGGTGCCCTGGGCCAGTGCCTCGACCGCCGCGTCGATGCGGTGATGGTCATCGCTTTCGCGCACGTTGCGCGCCGCACTGACCAGCGCGTCGATCGTCCGGCGCTGCTCGGTGCCCAACAGGTCGCCGTCGGCAAGCAGCGCGGCATCGGTGGCGAGCACCAAACGCTCGGCGTCGACGCGCGATTCGCGCAGGCTCCGCTCACGCATGTCGCCCTCTGCCGAGGAGAAACTGTCGGTGAGCATGCGCGAGATGTCGTCGTCGCTCAGGCCGTAGCTGGGCTTGACGCTGACCGACGCCTGCACACCCGAAGTGAGTTCCTGCGCGCCGACGCTCAGCAGTCCGTCGGCGTCGACCTGAAAACTCACGCGCACCCGGGCCGCGCCGGCCACCATCGGTGGAATGCCACGCAGCTCGAACTTGGCCAACGACCGGCAGTCGGCGACGAGTTCGCGTTCGCCTTGCAGCACGTGAACGGCAATCGCTGTCTGCCCGTCCTTGAAGGTCGTGAAGTCCTGGGCGCGCGCCGTGGGAATGGTGCTGTTGCGCGGGATGATGCGCTCAACCAGGCCGCCCATGGTCTCCAACCCCAGCGAGAGCGGAATCACGTCCAGCAGCAACAGCTCATCGGCGCCGGCGTTGCCCGCGAGCGCGTTGGCCTGAATCGCCGCGCCGAGCGCCACCACTTCGTCGGGATTGAGATTGGTCAGGGGCGGCTTGCCGAACAGCTGCGCCACCGCCGCCTGCACCATCGGCATGCGCGTCGAGCCGCCGACCATGACGATGCCTTTGACTTCCGCCTTGTCGACCTTCGCGTCGCGCAGCACCTTGCGCACCGCGGCGAGCGTACGCGCCAGCAGCGGCTGCGAGAGCGCTTCGAACTGATCGCGGGTCACTCGCACGGAAAGCTCCGGCCCGTCGGACAGTGGGCACGCGAGCGTGGCATGGTCGGCAAAGGACAGCTTTTCTTTCGTAGCGCGCGCCGCGACGAGCAGCGCACGTTTGTCTTGCGGTGTGGTTGCGCTCAGACCCGTGCGCTGCAGCGCAGCTTCGGCGAGCGCGGCGTCGAAGTCGTCGCCGCCCAGCGCGGAGTCGCCGCCCGTGGCGATGACTTCGAACACGCCAGCCGACAAGCGCAACAAGGAAATGTCGAAAGTGCCTCCGCCGAGGTCGTATACCGCATACAGACCCTCGCTGCCGTGCTCCAGGCCGTAGGCGATGGCCGCGGCGGTGGGCTCGCTGATCAGGCGCAACACGTTCAGCCCGGCAAGCTGAGCGGCGTCTTTGGTCGCCTGGCGTTGCGCGTCGTCGAAATACGCCGGTACGGTGATCACCGCGCCGAACAGCTCGTCGTCGAACGTGTCTTCGGCCCGCTGGCGCAGCGTGGCGAGGATCTCGGCCGACACTTCCACCGGGGACTTGTCGCCCGCGATCGTGCGCAGCTTGAGCATGCCCGGCGCTTCCACAAATTCATAGGGCAGGCGCTCGCGCCCCGCCACATCGGCGACGCCACGGCCCATGAAGCGCTTGACCGAGACGATGGTGTTGCGCGGGTCCAGCGCGGCTTCGGCGAGCGCGGCCGCGCCGATCTGGCGCTGGCCCTGCGCCAGGTAGCGCACCGCGGAGGGCAGGATCACATGGCCGTGGGCGTCGGGCAGGCACTCGGCGACACCGTGGCGCACCGCCGCGACCAGCGAATGCGTCGTGCCCAGGTCGATGCCGACCGCGATGCGGCGCTGGTGCGGGTCGGGCGCGCCGCCGGGTTCGGAAATCTGGAGCAAGGCCATGGCGCTATTGTCCCAAGGCCTCGAGGCGGGCATCGATATCCTGCGCAAAGCGCTCCAAGAACATGAGGGCTCTCACTTCCTGGGCCGCTGCGGCGGTGTCATGTTGTACGTCGAGCAGGTTCTGAATGCGCAGCAATGCCGCGTTGCGCTGCTCTGCCAGGTTCACCGCCAGAGCTTCGATTTGCGCGGGCGCGCGCGCGTCGTCGAGCGCTTCCCGCAGCTCCATCTGCTGCATCAGGAAGGCCGCGGGCATGGCAGTGTTCGTGTGCGCGTCGATGCGCTGGCCCAGCAGTTCACAGAGGTAGGCAGCGCGCGTGACCGGCTCTTTCAGGCGCTCGTAGCCTTCGTTGACGCGCACGGCCCATTGCAGCGCCATGCGTTGCGCCGCGGCGCCTTCGGCGGCAAAACGGTCGGGATGGGTTTGCGCCTGCAGATTGCGCCGGCGTTCGTCGAGTTCCGCGCGGTCCAGCGTAAACGTGCGCGGCAGCGCGAACAGCTCGAAGTCGTCGCTGTCGAGCTTCATGGCGCAGGCGCCAAGCGCTTCTCGTAGAACACGCTGGTGCCGTTGCCGGCGTAGCCGCCAAACGCCGAGCGCTTGGCGTAACCGTTGCGCTCGTACAGGCGCAGTGCTTCGGGCTGGTGGTCACCCGTTTCGAGTGTCGCGAGTGCGATTCCCGCGCCGCGCAGATGTTGCTCCAGGGCCTGCAGCAACGCCTGGGCGATGCCTTGGCCACGCAAACCGGAGCGCACGAACATGCGCTTGATCTCGCCGTAGGCCTGCCCTGCCGTATCCCGCTCGGCGGGCATGACGCGCACCGCGCCGCAACCCACCGCATCGCCCGCGCGCCGCGCGACGAGGAAATGCACCTGGGGCGAGAGCAGTGCCGTCACATCCAGGATGTGGTTGTGGTCCGGCGGGTACAGGGCCGCCAGATAGGTGTCGAGCTCGGCCAGCATGGCGCGGATGTCCGGCTGATCGGGGCTTTCGGCGCGGATGACGATGGCGGAAGCGGCAGACATGGGCAAAGAAAAAGCGCGGCTCAACGGCCGCGCTCGACTGTCAAAGCACCTTAGACGCGGAACGACTCGCCGCAACCGCAGCGGTCTTTCTCGCGTGGGTTGCGGAACTTGAAGCCTTCGTTCAGGCCTTCGCGAACGAAGTCGAGTTCGGTGCCGTCGATGTAGGGCAGGCTCTTCGGGTCGACCAGAACCTTCACGCCATGCCCTTCGAAGACGATGTCCTCGGGCGCCAGATCGTCGGCGTATTCGAGCTTGTATGCCAGACCCGAGCAGCCCGTGGTCTTGACGCCCAGGCGCACGCCGACACCCTTGCCGCGTTTGCTCAGGTAGCGCGTCACATGACGCGCCGCCGCTTCGGTCAGTGTGACTGCCATCTCAGTGAGTCAGACCGCTCTTGGCCTTGTAGTCGTTGACTGCCGCCTTGATCGCATCTTCGGCGAGGATCGAGCAGTGAATCTTGACCGGCGGCAAAGCCAGTTCCTCGGCAATGTGCGAGTTCTTGATCGTCAGCGCTTCATCGAGCGACTTGCCCTTCACCCACTCGGTCACGAGCGAACTGGAAGCAATGGCCGAGCCGCAGCCGTAGGTCTTGAATTTCGCGTCTTCGATCAGGCCGGTCGCGGGGTTGACCTTGATCTGCAGCTTCATCACGTCGCCGCAGGCGGGTGCGCCCACCATGCCGGTGCCCACCGTGTCGTCGCCCTTTTCGAACGAACCCACGTTGCGCGGGTTCTCGTAGTGGTCAACCACCTTTTCACTGTATGCCATGGTGTCTCTCCAACGTTCGTTTTCGGTCTGAATGTCAGTGCGCGGTCCACTGGATCGTGCTGATGTCGATGCCATCCTGAAACATCTCCCACAGCGGCGAGAGCTCGCGCAGCTTGGCGACGCGGTCTTTCAGCGTCGTGATCACGTAGTCGATCTCTTCTTCCGTCGTGAAGCGGCCGATCGTCATGCGCAGGCTCGAATGCGCGAGCTCGTCGCTGCGACCCAGCGCGCGCAGCACATAACTCGGCTCCAGGCTCGCCGAGGTGCACGCCGATCCGGACGATACGGCGATGCCCTTGATGCCCATGATCAGCGATTCGCCCTCGACGAAGTTGAAGCTCATGTTCACGTTGTGCGGCACGCGCTTTTCCGGGTGGCCATTGAGGAACGTCTGCTCGATTCCCGACAAACCCTTGATCAGGCGCTGCTGCAGCATGCGGATTCGTTCGCACTCGGCACCCATTTCCTCGCGCGCGATGCGAAACGCCTCGCCCATGCCGACGATCTGGTGCGTAGGCAAGGTGCCCGAGCGCATGCCGCGCTCGTGGCCGCCGCCGTGCATCTGCGCTTCGATGCGCACGCGCGGCTTGCGCCGCACGAACAGCGCGCCGATGCCCTTGGGGCCGTAGGTCTTGTGCGACGCGAGGCTCATCAGATCGACCGGCAGCTCCTGCAGGTCGATCGTCACCTTGCCGGTGGCCTGCGCGGCGTCGACGTGGAAGATGATGCCGCGCGCGCGGCACAACGCGCCGATCGCGGCGATGTCCTGGATCACGCCGATTTCGTTGTTGACGAACAGCACCGAAACCAGAATCGTGTCGGGACGGATCGCCGCCTCTAACCGGGCCATGTCGAGCAGGCCGTCTTCCTGAACGTCGAGGTAGGTCACCTCGAAGCCCTGGCGCTCGAGTTCGCGCATCGTGTCGAGCACTGCCTTGTGCTCGGTCTTGAGCGTGATCAGGTGCTTGCCGCGCGTCTTGTAGAACTGCGCCGCGCCCTTGATCGCCAGATTGATCGACTCGGTGGCGCCCGAGGTCCAGACGATTTCGCGCGGGTCCGCGCCCACCAGCTGCGCCACCTGCTCGCGCGCTCGCTCCACTGCGGCTTCCGCTTCCCAGCCCCAGGCGTGGCTGCGCGACGCGGGGTTGCCGAAGTGCTCGCGCAACCAGGGAATCATCGCATCGACGACGCGCTGGTCCACCGGGCTGGTGGCACCGTAGTCCATGTAGATCGGAAAGTGCGGAGACATGTCCATGGTGGGTGATTCGGGCTGAGCGGGGCGGCTGGCCTGCTGGGTGAACCCTGGGAAGCCTACTTTGCGAAGGCGGCGCCGAAGGCGAACACCGAATTCGGCGCGGTGATCTTGATCGGCTTGACCACCGGTTGGCTCGAAATGGCGCGTTTCATCGGGCTCTCGACGATCGACACCCCCTTGGCAACCTGATCGTTGACGAGGTTGCGCAGCGACACGGAGCTGAGAAATTCGATCATCTTCGAGTTCAGCGTCGCCCACAGGTCGTGCGTCATGCAGCGGCCGGTCTCATCGCCCATGCAGTTTTCCTTGCCGGCACAGCCGGTGGCGTCCAGTGGTTCATCGACCGCCAGAATAATGTCGGCGACTGTGATTTCATCCGCCTTGCGCCCCAGCGAGTAGCCGCCGCCAGGGCCGCGCGTGCTCTCCACCAGTTGCTGGCGGCGCAACTTGCCGAACAGCTGTTCCAGATAGGAAAGCGAAATTTGCTGGCGCGCGCTGATGGCGGCCAGCGCCACGGGCCCGGTGTGCTCGCGCAACGCGAGGTCGATCATTGCTGTGACCGCGAAGCGGCCTTTGGTGGTCAAGCGCATGTGGTTCTCCTAGAGCCCGACTGGATTAGTCGAGTATATGTGTAGCCGACTGATTTGGTCGGGTTTGACCCAACAAGTTCCGTGGTTTTCGAGAGCGGCCACTGACAACGCGCCACCAACCTCCCGAAAGGAGCTTCCGCGAACTACAGCCGGCGCTTTGTGGTCTGCGTCTCGGGTGGCGGCGGACCAATGGGGTCGGAGACGCTCGCGCCAAACACCTGCTCGCGCAGACGCGCCAGTTCGTCGCGCACCCTCGCTGCCTTCTCGAATTCCAGGTTGCGCGCGTGCTCGAACATTTGCTTTTCCATCTGCTTGATGCGCTTGCCGAGGTCCTTTTCGCTCAAACCCAGCAATCCGACGGCGTCATTCGCGGCTTTCAGGTCGTCCTTGGCGCCCTTCTCGCTGTAGACGCCGTCGATCAGGTCGCGCACTTTCTTGCTGATGCTGCGCGGCGTGATGCCGTCGGCGAGGTTGCTCGCGATCTGCCTGTTGCGGCGGCGCTCGGTTTCGTCGATCGCGCGGCGCATCGAGTCGGTCACCTTGTCGGCGTAGAGGATCGCCGTGCCATTCAAGTGGCGCGCGGCCCGACCGATCGTCTGGATCAGGCTGCGCTCGGAGCGCAGGAACCCTTCCTTGTCGGCGTCGAGGATCGCGACGAGCGACACCTCGGGAATGTCGAGCCCTTCGCGCAGCAGGTTGATTCCCACCAGCACATCGAAGCTGCCCAAGCGCAGGTCGCGCAGGATTTCGACCCGCTCGATCGTGTCCACGTCGCTGTGCAGATAACGTACCTTGACGCCGTTCTCCGCCAGGTAGTCGGTCAACTGCTCCGCCATGCGCTTGGTCAGCGTCGTGATCAGCACGCGCTCGCCAAGCTCGACACGCAGGCGAATTTCCTGCAGCACGTCGTCCACCTGGCGCGCCGCAGGACGCACCTCGACGCTCGGGTCGACCAGGCCGGTCGGTCGGACCAGCTGCTCCACCACCTGCCCCGAAGTTCGTTCCTCATACGCGCCCGGCGTGGCCGACACATACATCGCCTGGCGCATCTTGCGCTCGAACTCCTCGAACTTCAGCGGCCGGTTGTCGAGCGCGCTCGGCAGGCGAAACCCGTACTCGACAAGCGTCGTCTTGCGCGACCGGTCGCCGTTGTACATGCCGCCGAACTGACCGATCAGCACGTGCGATTCGTCGAGGAACATCAGCGCGTCGGGAGGCAGGTAATCCACCAACGTGGGCGGCGGCTCGCCGGGCAAGCGCCCCCGACAGATGGCGCGTGTAGTTCTCGATGCCCTTGCAGTGGCCCACTTCCTGGAGCATCTCCAGGTCGAAGCGCGTGCGCTGCTCCAGGCGTTGGGCCTCGACCAGCTTGCCCGCGGCCACGAATTCGGCAACGCGGGTTCGCAGTTCTTCCTTGATGGTTTCGATCGCCGCGACCACACGTTCGCGCGGCGTCACGTAGTGGCTGCTCGGAAACACCGTGAAGCGCGGCACCTTCTGCACGATCTGCCCGGTGAGCGGGTCGAACAGGTGCAGCGACTCGACTTCGTCGTCGAACAGCTCGATGCGGATCGCGAGTTCCGAGTGCTCGGCGGGAAACACGTCGATCGTGTCGCCGCGCACGCGAAACGTGCCGCGGCTGAAGTCGGTCTCGTTGCGCTGGTACTGCATGCGGATCAACTGCGCAATGGCGTCGCGCTGGCCGATCTTGTCGCCCACGCGCAGCAGCATCACCATCTGCATGTAGTCGCCGGGGTTGCCGATGCCGTAGATCGCGCTCACCGAGGCCACGATCACGACATCGCGCCGCTCGAGCAGGCTCTTCGTGGCCGACAGGCGCATCTGCTCGATGTGTTCGTTGATCGAGCTGTCTTTTTCGATGAACAGGTCGCGCTGCGGCACGTAGGCCTCGGGCTGGTAGTAGTCGTAGTAGCTGACGAAGTATTCGACGGCGTTCTTCGGAAAGAACTCGCGGAACTCGGCGTACAGCTGCGCCGCGAGCGTCTTGTTCGGCGCGAACACGATCGCCGGGCGGCCGATGCGTGCGATCACGTTGGCCATCGTGAACGTCTTGCCCGAACCGGTGACGCCCAGCAGCGTCTGAAAACTCAGGCCGTCGCGAATGCCATCGACGAGCTGGGCGATCGCCGTGGGCTGGTCGCCCGCCGGAGGATACGGCTGGAACAACTGGAAGGGTGAGCCTTCGAAGCTGACGAACTCGCCCGGCACGGCGGCATCGTCGGGTCGAAGGGAACGCGCAGCAGCAGTTGAAGACATGGCAGATAAACTTCGGGGTGTCACGCTCGCCGTTGCCGGCCTGAGCAACCGCACAGGGTAGCGGAAAACCCCTGAGCGGTCATTTGCCCACCTGCTTCCCGTTCTTTCCCAGACCCACAAGGACACCCATGGCCTCGCACCTGGCCGGCGTTGAACTCGCGCCGCGCGACCCGATCCTCGGACTGACCGAGCAATTCAACGCCGACCCGAACCCTGCCAAGGTGAATCTTGGCGTCGGCGTGTATTGCGACGAGTCCGGAAAACTGCCGCTGCTGCAATGCGTGCGCGCCGCGGAAGCGGCGATGGTGCAGGCGCCGAAAGCGCGCGGCTACCTGCCGATCGACGGCATCGCCGCGTATGACCAGGCGGTCCAAGGGCTGGTGTTCGGCGCGCAGCACGCCGCGCTGCGCGAGGGCCGCGTCGCCACCGTGCAGACGCTCGGCGGAACTGGCGGGCTGAAGGTCGGTGCCGATTTCCTGCGGCGCCTGCAACCGGCCGGTCAGCCGGCGGCCAGTGTTTACATCAGCGACCCGAGCTGGGAAAACCACCGCGCGCTGTTCGAAGGTGCGGGCTTTTCGGTGCAGACCTATCCCTACTACGACGCTGGTCGGCGTGGCTTGAATGCCCCGGCCATGCTCGCGGCGCTGAACGCAGCGCCGGCCGGCAGCATCGTCGTGCTGCACGCTTGCTGCCACAACCCCACCGGCTGCGACCTCGATCCCGCGCAGTGGCGCGAGGTGATCGGCCTCGTGAAGTCGCGCAACCTGGTTGCGTTTCTCGACCTGGCCTACCAGGGCTTCGGAGACGGCATTGCCGAAGACGGCGCAGTGGTTGGGATGTTCATGGCCGCGGGACTGGAGTTTTTCGTCTCGAGCAGCTTTTCCAAGAGCTTTTCGCTCTACGGAGAGCGCGTCGGCGCATTGAGCGTCGTGTGCGACTCGAAAGACGCCGCCACCCGCGTCTTGAGCCAACTCAAGCGAGTGATCCGAACCAACTACTCCAACCCGCCGACCCATGGCGCCCAAGTCGTGGCCGCGGTACTGACGACGCCCGAATTGCGTGCCCAGTGGGAAGACGAGCTCGGCGTGATGCGCCAGCGCATCCGGGAGATGCGCAAGGAACTGCGCAGCCGGCTCGAAGCCAAGTGGGCGGCCGCGGGCGTGAAGCAGGACGTGAGCTACATCACCGCGCAAAAAGGCATGTTCAGCTATTCCGGTCTGAACCCCGCACAAATGCGCCGCTTGCGCGACGAATTCGGCGTCTACGGCCTCGATTCGGGCCGCATTTGCGTCGCCGCGCTGAACCACGCCAACCTCGACCGCGTGGTGGCAGCGATCGCCCAAGTTGTCTGAACGCCCCCAGGGCCGGGTCAACCCGGCCCGCCCCCGGGACTGAGCAGCCCCGCAAAGCCGGATCGACTCACCACGCGCGTCAAAGGGCCATGCCTGAAGGCCCGAACTAACCCGTAGTTACCCCGGTTCTCGGGGCAACTCCCTAGGAAAACCGCTTCAACATCAAGCGATAGTCCGTGCCGGCCCGTACAATGTTGCAGTGCACAAATCGTGCCTGTTTCTGCCCTTGGCCCGCGGGTCTTGGTCTTGACGACGCTCGCTTTGGGAGGGTTTTCGAAATGATCTACCAATGGTATGAAGCGCATCGCGCGCTGCTGAGTCCGTTCGCTGAATTTGCAAGCGCCTCGTCCAAGCTGTACACCCATCCGTTGTCGCCACTCGCCCATACGCCGCTCGCGCAGCGCGTATCGGCAGGCCTGGACCTGATGCACCGGCTGTCCAAGGAGTACGAGAAGCCGGAGTTCAACATCGTTGCAGTCAACATCGACGGCGTCGACGTCGCGGTGCAGCAACAGCTGACGCTGGAGAAGCCCTTCTGCCGCCTGCTGCGCTTCAAGCGTTTCACCGACAACTCGGACATGCTGGCGCGCATGAAAGACCAGCCGACGGTGCTGGTGGTATCCCCACTGTCAGGCCACCACTCCACCTTGCTGCGCGAAACGATCCGCGAGCTGCTGCGCGACCACAAGGTGTTCGTCACCGACTGGACCGACGCGCGCATGGTTCCTGAGGCCGCTGGCCCGTTCCACCTCGACGACTATGTGGCCTACGTGCAGGAGTTCATCCGCGAAGTCGGCAACTCGGTGAACGTGATCTCAGTGTGCCAACCCACGGTGCCCGTGCTCGCGGCCGTGTCGCTGATGGCGAGCAGCGGCGAAGAGATTCCGCGCACGCTGACGATGATGGGCGGCCCGATTGACGCGCGCAAGAGCCCGACCGCGGTGAACAACCTGGCGATGAACAAGACCCATGGCTGGTTCGAGCAGAACGTGATCTACCGCGTGCCGGTGAACTACCCCGGCGCCGGGCGGCGCGTTTACCCTGGCTTCTTGCAGCACTCGGGCTTCATCGCGATGAACCCGGGGCGGCACCTGAAGTCGCACTACGACTACTTCCTCGACCTGGTGCGTGGCGACGGCGACAGCGCCGAATTCCACCGCGAGTTCTACGACGAGTACAACGCCGTGCTCGACATGCCGGCCGAGTATTACCTGGACACGATCAAGACCGTTTTCCAGGACTTCGCGCTCGTCAACGGCACCTGGGAGATCGACGGCCAGCTCGTGCGCCCGCAGGACATCACCGGCACCGCGTTGCTCACAGTCGAAGGCGAACTCGACGACATCTCCGGCGCGGGGCAGACGCGTGCGGCGCACGACCTGTGCACCGGCATCCCGAAGTCGCGACAGTTCCACTACGACGTGATCGGCGCTGGCCACTACGGCATCTTCTCCGGCCGGCGCTGGCGCGAGCTCGTCTACCCGCAGGTGCGCGACTTCATCGCCGCGCACCAAGGCAGCGGCGCAATGCGCAGGCCCACCGCTGCACTGAAGAAGAGGCGCGCGAACGGCGCGCGGTGACAATTCCGGCGTGAGTTCTCACGCCACCCTCGCCGAACGCATCGACCAGGCGCTGCCGCAAACGCAGTGCAGGCGCTGCGGCTATGACGACTGCCGCGCTTATGCAGTGGCTATCGCCGATGGCGGGGCACCGATCAACCAATGCCCGCCGGGCGGAGTGGAAGGCGTGGTCCGACTCGCCGCGATCACCGGGCGTGCCGTCACTCACTTGAGCGCAGAACACGGCACCGAGGGGCCCCTGCGGGTGGCACGCATCGACGAAGCGGCGTGCATCGGCTGTACCCTCTGCGTCGAGGCGTGCCCGGTTGACTGCATCGTCGGCGCACCGAAGATGATGCACGGCGTGATCGAGCGCCTTTGCACCGGCTGCGACCTGTGCTTGCCCGTGTGCCCGGTGGATTGCATTTCGATGCACCCTGTGAGCGGCGAGCGCACCGGCTGGCAAGCGTGGAGCGAAGCGCAAGCGGCGCAGTCGCGCGAACGCTACGCGTTCCATCGATTTCGCATTGAACGCGAACGGGCGGAGCGCGATCAGGTTCTTGCCGCAAAGAGCCGGGTGCGCGCGCCATCGGCGTGATTCGGCAGCGCTGCGTTCAGCGAAGTGCAATCACCGCCATCAACAGGCCGATCAGCACCGGCTGGTGCAACATGTAAAAGCTCAGGCTCCAGCGGCCGAGCGCGGCCAATCCATGCAGCGCTTTCGGCAGCGCGCCTGTCAACCATGCCGCGCGCTTCTCCAGCACCCAGCGCCCGCTCGCGAACCCCCACCACATCACGCCCAGCCAAGGCAGGATCGGCGCGTAGTCTTCCGTGACGGGCTTGCGCGTGACCAGGCCCACCCAGTTCGTCCAGCGCGAGTCGAACCAAGGATGCTGCATCAAGTGCGGCAGCGCGATCGCCAACAGACCCGCGAGCCACAGCCACGCTCCCCCGCGGTGGCTGAGCCGAACCAGGATCAGCATCAGCGCGAATCCGTGCAGCACGCCGAAGCTGATGTAGCTCTTCGGAAACATGATCGCCGAGCCGAAGCTGACGAGCACCGCGCAGCCGGCGATCCGCGCCCAGCGCCGCCAGAAGCGCTGCCAACTTTGACCCTGCTGCAATGCGATCGCCTGGCCGACCCCGGCGGTGAACATGAACAGGCTGACGATCACACTGCGCTGGACGGTCCAGAACGGATCGACGTAGAAGTTCTGCTGCGTGAACTTGAAGTAGGCCAGGTCGAAGCAGAAATGGAACACCGCCATCCAGACGATGGCCAGGCCGCGCAGCGCGTCGAGCCGGTCAAAGCGCAACGTGGGCGACGCCGCTTCGCGCGCCGGTTTCTTCAGGCGAACCACCGGCGTGCGTTGTCGAACATGCGCATCCAGGGGCTGCGCGCATTCACGTCGCCGCCGGTCCAGCTCATCTGCGCATTGCGAAATACGCGCTCCGGGTGCGGCATCAGCGCGGTAAAGCGCCCGTCGGGCGTTGTCACCGCCGTCAATCCGCCCGGGCTGCCGTTCGGATTGAACGGGTAGGCATCGGTCGGCTGTCCTTGGTTGTCAACGAAGCGCATCGCGCGCTGCACCGCTGTTGCATCGCCGCGCTGCGAGAAGTCGGCATAGCCCTCCCCGTGCGCGACCGCGATCGGGATGCGACTGCCGGCCATTCCCGCAAAGAAAATCGACGGGCCGGGAAGCACCTCCACCAGACTCAAGCGCGCCTCGAATTGCTCGCTGCGATTGCGCGTGAAGCGCGGCCAAGCCATCGCGCCGGGAATGATCGACGCAAGCGCGGCCATCATCTGGCAGCCGTTGCACACGCCCAGCGCGAGCGTATCGGTGCGGGCGAAGAACGCGGCGAACTGGTCAGCCAGAAGTGCATTGAACAGGATCGATCTGGCCCAGCCTTCGCCGGCACCGAGGGTGTCGCCATAGCTGAAGCCACCGCACGCGACCAGGCCCTGGAACATGTCGAGCCGCGCGCGACCGGCCTGCAGGTCACTCATGTGCACGTCGAAGGTCTCGAACCCCGCACAGTGCATCGCGTAGCTCATCTCGATGTGGCTGTTCACGCCCTGCTCGCGCAGGATCGCGATCTTCGGGCGGGCGCCGTTGAGGAACGGTGCAGCGATGCGCTCGGTGAGATCGAACGTCGTGTGAACGTGCAAACCCGGGTCGTCGGCGCGGCCCCCCGCCGCGTGCTCGGCGTCGGCGCATTGCGGCTCATCGCGCAGCCGGGCAATGCGCCAACTCACGTCGTCCCAGGCTTGTTGCAGGTCTTGCAGCGCTGCACTGAAGACTGATTTGGCGTCGCGCCACACCTCGACCCGGCGCTCCGTATTCGGCTTGCCGACGACGTGGCTGATGCGGCTCAAGCCATGCCGGCGCAGCGTGGCCATCACGGTGTCGCGCGCCGTGCTCGGGATCTGAATCACGGCGCCGAGCTCTTCATTGAACAGCGCTTGCAGCGTCAAGTCGTTGCGCCGCACGCCCACCTGCGCCGCCCAATTCTTCGAGTCCCCGAACTCGGCGCGGCTGTCGGCGATGCCGTCGCTCTGCGTGATCAGCATGTCGACGTTCAGGCTCACGCCCAGTTGGCCGGCGAACGCCATTTCGCACACCGTTGCCCACAGACCGCCATCGCTGCGGTCGTGGTACGCGAGCAGCAGGCCCGCAGCGCGCAATTCATTGATCGCCGCGACGAGTGACTTCAAGGTCTGCGCGTCGACGAGGTCGGGGACCTCGTCACCGAACTGGCCCAGCACCTGCGCGAAGATCGAACCACCCAGGCGCATGCGCCCGGCGCCGAGGTCGATCAGCACGAGCTGCGTGTCGCCGCGCTGCAATTGCGGTGTCAACGTGCCGCGTACATCGTCGAGCGACGCGAACGCGGTGACGATCAGCGACACCGGCGAGGTCACTTGCTGCGTGCGGCCGGCGTCGACCCAGCGCGTCTTCATCGACAGGCTGTCCTTGCCCACCGGAACGCCGATGCCGAGCGCCGGGCACAAGTCCAACGCCACGGCCTTGACGGTGTCGTAGAGGGCCGCGTCTTCACCCGGTTCGCCGCACGCCGCCATCCAGTTGCAGCTGAGCTTGACCCGCGACAGCTCGACAGGCGCGGCGAGCAAATTGGTGATCGCCTCGGCGACGGCCATGCGCCCCGATGCCGGCGCATCCAGCGCCGCCAGCGGCGTGCGCTCGCCCATCGCCATCGCCTCGCCCGCGAAACCCGCATAGTCGCCAAGCGTCACCGCGCAATCCGCCACCGGCACTTGCCACGGGCCGACCATTTGATCGCGGTGGCTCAGGCCACCCACCGTGCGGTCGCCGATCGTGATCAGAAAACGCTTGCTCGCCACTGTGGGGTGGCGCAACACGTCGAACGCCACCCGGTTCAGTTCGACCACCGACAGGTCGAGCGCCGCACCGCGCCGCGCGATCCGCTGCACGTCGCGCTCCATGCGCGGCGGTTTGCCGAGCAACACATCGAGCGGCATGTCGATCGCGCGAGTACCGCCGGGGCCGTCTTCGAGCACGAGCTGCTCGTCGACCGTGGCCACGCCAACGACAGCGAACGGGCAACGCTCGCGCTGGCACATCGCCTCCAGCAACGGCAGGTGATCCGGCGCAACCGCGAGCACGTAGCGCTCCTGGCTCTCGTTGCACCAAACTTCCTTCGGTGCCAGGCCACTCTCCTGAACCGGCACCTTGCGCAGATCGAACACCGCGCCGACACCGGCGCCGTGAACGACTTCGGGAAACGCGTTGCTCAGGCCACCGGCGCCGACATCGTGAATCGCCAGGATTGGATTGGTCTCGCCCAATGCCCAGCAATGGTTGATGACTTCCTGCGCGCGGCGCTCGATCTCCGGGTTGCCGCGCTGCACGGAGTCGAAATCCAGCTCCGCCGAGTTCTCCCCGGCGGACAAGGAACTCGCCGCGCCGCCGCCCATGCCGATGCGCATTCCCGGGCCGCCCAGCTGTACGAGCAGCGTGCCCGCGGGAAAGCGCAGCTTTTTCGTCTGCGACGCTGCAATCGAGCCCAGGCCGCCGGCAATCATGATCGGCTTGTGATAGCCGCGGTGCACCGCCTGCGCATCCGCGCCGACACTTTGTTCGAAGACGCGAAAGTAACCCGCCAGGTTGGGCCGGCCGAACTCGTTATTGAACGCCGCGCCGCCGAGAGGCCCGTCGATCATGATTTGCAGCGCGCTCGCAATGTGCCCGGGCCGGCCGATGGCGCCGCGCTCCCAGGGCTCGTCGGTGCCCGGCAGATGCAGGTTCGAGACGCTGAACCCCGTGACGCCGGACTTGGGCCGCGAGCCGCGGCCGGTGGCGCCTTCGTCGCGGATCTCGCCGCCGGCGCCCGTTGATGCACCTGAGAACGGTGAGATGGCTGTCGGATGGTTGTGCGTCTCCACCTTCATCAGCACGTGCGTCAGCTCGCGCCGCGCGCCATACACGGGCGCGTTCGTGAAGCCTTGCGGCAGCCAGCGCTCGACTTCGGCGCCCTGCATCACCGCCGCGTTGTCGTCGTACGCGACCACGGTGCGCTGCGGCGCAAGCGCTTCGGTGTGGCGGATCATTCCGAACATCGAGCGTTCCTGATCTTGGCCGTCGATGATGAAACTCGCGTTGAAGATCTTGTGCCGGCAATGCTCGCTGTTCGCCTGCGCGAACATCATCAGTTCCACATCGCTCGGGTTGCGCGCGAGCTTCGTGAATGCCCCGACCAGGTAGTCGAGCTCGTCGTCGCTCAGCGCCAGCCCGAACTCGGTGTTTGCCGCCTCCAGCGCGGCGCGGCCTTGACCCAGCACGTCGATGTGCTGCATCGGCTTGCCCGGCTGTGCGTCGAACAAGTGTGCGGCGTCGCCGCGCTCGGCAAATACGCTCTCCGTCATGCGGTCGTGCAGCGCTTGCGCCGCGGCCACCCATTCCTCGCGGGAAAGCGGCCGCGCCGGGCCGAGCAAAGGTTGGGTCAGCGTCAGTCGGTATTCAGTGACACGCTCCATGCGCCGCAGCACCAGCCCACAATTGCGCGCGATGTCGGTGGCCTTCGAAGCCCACGGCGACACCGTGCCCAGGCGGGGCGCGACGACGATCAGCGCGCCGCCATCGGCGCCTGCGTAAGGCTGACCATAGCGCAGCAGCCCTTGCGCCTTGTTGACCTCGGCGCGCGACAGAGGCGCGTCGCTGCAAAGCCAATGCACATGACGCGCATGGACCGCGGCAATACGAGGGTTCAGCTCGCGCAGCCGCGCGAGCATCGACGCCGCGCGAAAACTCGAAAGCGCATTGCCGCCTTCAATGTGGATCAGGTGCTTGGGGGTGGCAGTCACGCTGGAGCTTGAAGCGGCGAAGTGGCGCGAGCGGGGCCGGGCCTGTCGGCCCGCGGCGAAGCAGGGATTTTACGGGCCCAGTAGATAATCCCGGCCCATGACGATCACGATCAAGAGCCCCGCCGATGTGGAGGGCATGCGGGTTGCCGGGCGCCTTGCCTCCGAAGTGCTGGACATGCTCACGCCCCATGTGGTGCCAGGCGTCACAACCGACCAACTCGACAAGCTGGCACACGACTACATCGTGAATGTGCAGGGCACGATTCCCGCACCGTTGAACTACGCGCCGCCGGGCTACACGCCGTACCCGAAATCGATCTGCACCTCGGTGAACCATCAGGTGTGCCACGGCATTCCGAACGAGCGCCCGCTGAAAAGCGGTGACATCGTCAACATCGACGTGACCGTCATCAAAGACGGCTGGCACGGCGACACGAGCCGCATGTTCGTCGTCGGCTCGGGCTCGATCGCGGCCAAGCGCCTGTGCCAGCTGACGTATGAAGCGATGTGGCGCGGCATCAGCCGCGTCAAGCCCGGCGCACGCCTGGGCGACGTGGGCCACACGATCCAGAGCTTCGCCGAGGGCAACGGTCTGTCGATCGTGCGCGAATTTTGCGGACACGGCATCGGCCGGCGCTTTCACGAGGAGCCGCAGGTGATGCATTACGGGCGCCCCGGCACACAGGAAGAGCTGGTGCCGGGGATGATGTTCACGATCGAGCCGATGATCAACGCCGGCCGGCGCGACGTGCGCGAAACCGGCGACGGCTGGACCATCGTGACACGCGACCGATCGCTCTCCGCGCAGTGGGAACACACGGTGCTCGTCACGGAAACGGGCTACGAGGTGATGACGCTTTCGGCCGGCAGCCCTGCGCCGCCTTCGTTCATCACCGGCTGAGCGTTCATACCCATGTCCACGGCTGCCGTGGCAAACGTTTCCGCGCGGCCTGCCTCGGCGAGCGCGGCGCTGCGAGTCCGGTTCCGCGACGGCAAGGCGGCGCTGATCGATCAGTTTCGCCGCTCGCGACCCACCGGTACGGCGGCGAGCCGCTTGCTGCGCTCTTTGAGCAAGCACGTCGATCAGGCTCTGCTCGAGCTCTGGCGCTCCGCGAACATGCCCGACACCGCCGCGCTCGTCGCGGTGGGCGGCTATGGCCGCGGTGAGCTGTTTCCGCACTCGGATGTCGACGTGTTGCTGTTGCTGCCTGAGGGCAGCGATCTGCCAGCTGCACAACAAGACGCCGGTGGCGAGCCGCGCCAGAACGATGAGCTACGCTCGGCCATCGAGGGTTTCATCGCGCTGTGCTGGGACACGGGCCTCGAAATCGGCTCGAGCGTACGCAGCGTCGCCGACTGCGTGGCAGAGGCGCAGCGCGACGTGACGGTACAGACCGCGCTGCTCGAATCGCGCCACCTGTGCGGTTCGCGGCGCCTGTACCAGCAGTTCGCGCAGGCGAGTGAGCAAGCCATCGACCCGAAGGCGTTCCTGCAGGCCAAGATGCTGGAGATGCAGCAGCGCCACCACAAGTACGAAGACACGCCGTACGCGCTGGAGCCCAATTGCAAGGAGAGCCCAGGCGGCCTGCGCGACCTGCAGGTTCTGATCTGGGTGGCGCGCGCCGCTGGCCTGGGCAAGACCTGGAAGGCGCTCGCCGCCAAGGGGCTGATCACTGGATTCGAAGTCAATCAACTGCAACGCAACGAAGGCGTGTTGCGTCTGATTCGCGCGTGGCTGCACATCGTCGCCGGGCGGCGCGAAGACCGGCTCGTGTTCGACCTGCAAACCGCCGTCGCCCAGAGTTTCGGCCAGGCGCCGCGGCCAGGCCAGCGCGTCTCGGAGCTGTTGATGCGCCGCTACTATTGGGCGGCCAAAGGCGTGACCCAGCTCAACCAGATCCTGCTGCTCAACATCGAAGAGCGCATCCTGGGTTCGCAGGACGCGCCGATGCGGCCGATCGGCGCGAAGTTCTTCGAGCGCGCCGGCATGCTCGAGGTGGCAAGCGACGACCTCTACCACCGCGATCCGCACGCCATTCTCGAAACCTTCCTCACGTATCAGCAGACTCTGGGCATCAACGGCCTGTCGGCGCGCACGCTGCGCGCCCTGTACAACGCCCGCGACGTGATGGACGCCAGCTTTCGGCGTGACCCCGTGAACCGCGCCAACTTCATGCGAATCTTGCGCGAGCCGCGCGGCCAGACGCACGCGTTTCGGCTCATGAACCAGACCAGCGTGCTCGGCCGAACGCTGTGGGTGTTCCGGCGCATCGTCGGGCAGATGCAGCACGACCTGTTCCACGTCTACACCGTGGACCAGCACATCCTGATGGTGCTGCGCAACGTGCGGCGCTTTTTCATTCCCGAGCACGCCCACGAATATCCGTTCTGCTCGCAATTGGCGTCGACCTGGGACAAGCCGTACCTGCTGTACATCGCCGCGCTGTTTCACGATGTCGCGAAGGGGCGCGGCGGAGACCACTCCGACCTCGGCGCACTGGAGGTGCGGCGCTTTTGCCGCGACCATGATTTGCCGCGAGAAGAAGCACTGCTGCTCGAGTTCCTGGTCAAGTCGCACTTGATGATGTCGCACATCGCGCAGAAGGAAGACCTGTCCAACCCCGAGGTCATCGAGTCGTTCGCGGGTGCGGTTCAGACCGAGCGGCGCTTGACCGCGCTCTACCTGCTGACGGTGGCAGACATCCGCGGCACCAGCCCGAAGGTCTGGAACGCGTGGAAAGGCAAACTCCTCGAAGACTTGTACCGGCTGGCGCTGCGCGCCCTGGGCGGTGCCAAGCTCAACCTCGACGCAGAGATCGAGACGCGAAAACAGGACGCGCGCAATTCGCTGAACCTGTACTCGCTGCCTGCCGGCGTGGAAGTGGCGCTGTGGAAGACCTTGAGCGTGAGCTACTTCGCACGCCACGACGCCGCCGACATCGCCTGGCACGCTCGCGTGCTGTACGAGCATGTGGGGAGCCACGTGCCCATCGTGCGCGCGCGCCTGTCGCCGCTGGCCGAAGGCCTGCAGGTGCTGGTCTACGCGCCTGACCAACCCGACCTGTTCGCGCGCATCTGCGGCTACTTCGACACCGCTGACTACAACATCCTCGACGCCAAGATTCACACCACGAACTCCGGCTATGCGCTCGACACCTTCCAGGTCACCAGCACCGCGGCCGAGGACCATTACCGCGACATGATCCTGCTGGTGGAGACGCAGCTCGCGCAGGTGCTCGCCGCGCGGGCACCGCTGCCCGAGCCGAGGCGCAGCCGGGTCTCGAGGCGCGTCAAGTCCTTCCCCGTGACGCCGCGCATCACGCTGCGCCCCGATGAACGCGCCCAGGCCTGGCTGCTCGGCGTCTCGGCGAACGACCGCACCGGCTTGCTGTTCGCGATCGCGCGCGTATTGGCGCGCCACCGCGTGAACCTGCAGCTCGCGAAGATCACGACGCTGGGCGAGCGCGTCGAAGACACGTTCCTGATCGACGGGCCCGAGCTGCAGCACAACCGGCAGCAGATCGCGATTGAAACCGAGTTGCTTGCCGCGCTCGGCGCCTGAGTGGGCCGGGTTCCGATGCCGCTGAGCCGCACTGCTGCCACCGATGCTCTTGTGCGCCTGGGCGAGTTCGACGCCCTGATCGACGCTCGTTCGGAAAGCGAGTTCGCCGAAGATCACATGCCGGGCGCCGTGAACTGGCCGAGCTTGAACGACGCCCAGCGGCGCGACGTGGGCACGCAATACAAGCAGGAGTCACCGTTCGAGGCGAAGAAGCGCGGCGCGGCGCTGGTGGCGCGCAACATCGCGGCGCACATCGAACGCGAGACGTCGGCCTTGCCCAAGGGCTGGCGCCCGCTCGTCTATTGCTGGCGCGGCGGCCAGCGCAGCGGTGCGCTCGCCACCGTGCTCAGCCAGATCGGCTGGCAGGTGGAACTGCTGGACGGCGGCTATCGCGAATACCGGCGAGCCGTCGTCGCTGAACTGGAAGCGCTGCCGCGGACCTTTGACCTGCGCGTGGTGTGCGGCACCACCGGTTCGGGAAAGAGTCAGCTGTTGCAGGTTCTGAGGAAATGCGGCGAGCAGGTGCTCGACCTCGAGGCCTTGGCCAACCACCGCGGGTCGGTGCTCGGTCTCGCTCCCGGGCAGCACCAACCCGGGCAAAAGATGTTCGAGTCCTTGTTGTGGCACGAACTGCGCTGCTTCGATTCGAAGCGCCGCGTCTGGGTCGAGAGCGAGAGCCGCAAAGTCGGCGACTTGCAGGTGCCGCCGTCGCTGGTGCAGCACATGCGCGCTGCGCCGTGCGTGAACCTGCAGCTCGCGCTCGACGCACGCGTCGCCCTGCTGCTGGGCGAATACCGCCATTTCGTCGACGACATCGGTGCATTCTGTGAGCGGCTCGACGCGCTGCGCACGCTGCGCGGCCACGAGGTCGTGAACGCCTGGCAGTTGGCGGCCCGCGGCGGCCGCGTCGACACCGTCGTGCGCGAGCTGCTGGTCACGCACTACGACCCGGTGTATCTGCAATCGATGCGGCGAAATTTCCCGGGGTTCTCGACGCCGCTGTTGAGCGTGGAGTGGGATGGTAGCGAACAGGGACTGCTCAACAGCGCGCAAGCCTTGGCAGGCAGTCCCTCACCACTCACCCCATGTGCAGACCACCGTTGACGGAGAAGTCGGCGCCGGTCGCAAAGCCCGATTCGTCGGACGCCACCCACGACACGATCGACGCGATGTCCTGCGGCGTGCCCAGGCGCTTTACCGGAATGCCGGAAACGATCTTGTCGAGCACGTCCTGGCGAATCGACTTCACCATGTCGGTGGCGATGTAGCCCGGGCTCACGGTATTGACCGTCACGCCCTTGTTCGCGACTTCCTGCGCCAGCGCCATCGTGAAGCCGTGCATGCCGGCTTTGGCGGCGGAGTAGTTGGTCTGGCCGAACTGGCCCTTTTCGCCGTTCACCGAGCTGATGTTGATGATGCGGCCCCAGCCGTTTTCCATCATGCCCTCAATGACCTGCTTGGTCACGTTGAACAGGCTCGTCAGGTTGGTGTCGATCACCGCATGCCAGTCGGCCGGCGACATCTTGCGAAACATGCCGTCGCGCGTGATGCCGGCGTTGTTGACGAGCACCAGCGCGTTGCCGTGCTCGGCGCGCACCTTCTCGAACGCCGCGACGGTGGAGTCCCAGTCGCTGACGTTGCCCACCGACGCGTAGAAGGTGTAGCCCAGCGCCTTCTGTTCGCCGAGCCACTTGGCATGGTCGCGGCTCGGGCCGCAGCCGGCAATGACTTTGAAACCGTCTTGGTGCAGGCGCTGGCACAACGCCGTGCCGATGCCGCCCATTCCACCCGTCACGTATGCAATCTTCTGCGTCATTCGTCTCTCCTATTGATGAGCGTTGGCTTTACGCCTTCTGTTTCACATAGCGCCCCGGCGCCAACTCGGTCGACTTGTACTTTCGGTTCCCGGGCGTCTTGGGCGCCGGCACCTTGCGGCCAGCGTGTCCATGCAACCATTGTGCCCAGTCGGGCCACCAGCTTCCTGACGATTCGCAAGCCGTCGCCAGCCAGCGCTTCGAGTCGGGCGGCAGGTTCTCGTTAGCGCCGATCCAGTGGCAACGTTTGCCCTTGGCCGGTGGGTTGATCACCCCGGCAATGTGGCCTGACGCGCCCAGCACGAAACGGATCTTGCCGCTCAGCACCTGGGTACTCCGGTAGGCCGCGTCCCACGGAACGATGTGGTCTTCGCGCGAGGCGTAGACATAGGTCGGCAGCTTGATCGAGCGCAGGTCGACTTTTTCCCCGCACACCTGCAGCGCGCCGGGCTGGATCAGCTTGTTTTCGAGGTAGGTGTTGCGCAGGTACCAGCAGAACATCGGACCGGGAAGGTTCGTGCTGTCGGAATTCCAGTACAACAAGTCGAACGGCGGGGGCTTGTCGCCTTTCAGGTAGTTGCCGACGACGTAGTTCCACACCAGGTCGTTGGGGCGCAGGAAGCTGAACGTCGTGGCCAGCTCCTGGCCCTTGAGCAGGCTGCCGCCGCCCGGGCTGTCCGGGCCGAGCGTGAGCTCGCGCGCTTGCACCATCGCTTCGTCGATGAAGACGTCGAGCACGCCGGTGTCGGTGAAGTCAAGCAGGGTCGTCAGCAGCGTCACGCTCGCCACCGGGCGCTGCCCGCGCGCCGCGAGCACCGCGAGTGCGGTGCTGAGAATCGTGCCGCCGACGCAGAAGCCCAGTGCGTTGATCTTGTCGCTGCCGCTGATTTCCTGCACGCGCTCGATCGCGCAGATCGCCGCGTTTTCGATGTAGTCGTCCCAGGTCAGCGTCGCCAAGCTGGGATCGGGGTTGCGCCAGCTGACCACGAACAGGCGATGCCCCTGCTCGACGGTATAGCGGATGACGGAGTTCTCGGGCTGCAGGTCCAGGATGTAGTACTTGTTGATGCACGGCGGCACGAACAGCATCGGCCGCTCGTACACCTGCGGCGTCAACGGCAGGTACTCAATGAGTTGGAACAGGTCGTTCTCGAACACCACGCTGCCGGGGCTGGTGGCGACATTCACGCCGATCTGGAATGCACTCTCATCGGTCTGCGACATGTGGCCCTGGCGCATGTCGTCGAGCAGTTGCTGCAAGCCCTTGGCGATGCTTTCGCCCTGGGTCTCGAGGGCCCTGCGCTGCGCTTCCGGGTTCAGCGCGAGGTAGTTGCTCGGCGCCGCCGCGTCAACCCACTGCTGGACCGCGAAGCGCAGCTTCTGGCGCGCCTTCGGGTCGCCTTCGGCGCTGTCGGCCATGGCCATCAGGGTGCGGGCGTTCAGCAGGTACATCTGCGCCGTGTAGGCGCTGAAGGGCTGCGCGGACCAGTCGCTGGCGGAAAAACGCCGGTCGTCGATCTTCGCCGGCGGTGCCCCAGCCGGATCGGCGGGGCCGGCCTGCAGGGCTTGAAGCGCCTGGTTCCACAGATTCGTGGCTTCTTCGAGGTAGCGACCTTGCAGCTCTGCCAAGGCCGGCTGCGGAAGGGTCAGCGGGAATGCGGTTGGGTGATTCATCGGCGACCCTGCGGTCAGTGGATCCGTTGCGACATTTTCAAACGGTGCAAGTTTCGAGCCTAGCGGGCTTACCCGCCAGGCCTCAGCGCTCGATCCAGATCGCCGCGGCCATGCGGCCGGTCTCCCGATCTCGCCGGTAGGAGAAGAAGCGGTCCGCGCCTTCGGCGGTGCACCACTGCCCGCCGTGAATCGCGGTGACACCGGACGCGCGAAGGCGGGTGCGCGCGAGGGATGGCAAATCGGCGAGCCACTTGCCGTTGCCGCGCGGCTCGAAACCAGGCGTGGCGTCCGCACCTCCATCGCCCGCGGGCGCGCTGCCGAACGCGTGCAGGACGTCGACGCCGACTTCAAAGCGGCGCGGGCCGATGCACGCACCCAGCCAGCATTGCACCTGCGCGCTTTCGCAGTGCGCGGCTGCGCAGACCTGGGCGAGCGTCGCCTCGAGGACTCCGGCCGCGAGCCCGCGCCACCCTGCGTGCGCGGCGCCGACCGCGCGCGCGCCCGGTGCCGCGAACAGCACCGGCAGGCAATCGGCGACGAGGACCGTGCAGGCGATCCCGGCTGCAGTGGTGACGCTGGCATCCGCCTCGCGTGGTGCCGCAGGATCTTGGAGATCGGCGCGCGTCAAGCGCAACACGCGCGTCCCATGGACTTGGCGCAGGAACAGCGGCGTCGCGTCCAGCGCGGCGCCGAAGCGACCCCGGTTGCGGTCGACTGCCGCCGGATCATCGCCGACGTGCAAGCCCAGATTCATGCTTTGAAACGGCGCGGCGCTCGCACCGCCGGCACGCGTCGTCATCAGCGCGCCGACGCCGGGGGCGTTCCAGCTCGGAACCAACCAATCGGGATGCACGCTCACCGGTTCGCTTTCGCGCATCGCGCCGAGGAAAGTCAACAGAATCGAGCGGCGCCTCATGCGGCGTCAGGGCAAGCCGACGGCTGGGTTTTCGAGAACGCGTCCAGCGCCATGCAGGCGTCGAAGATTCGGATCACCGTCGGCAGGTTGTCGAGCCGGCAATTGAAGCGCTGGGCGTTATGAATCTGCGGCACCAGGGTGCAGTCGGCCAAGCCCGGCGAGTCGCCGTGACAGAAGCGCCCCGTGGCCGGATGGACGGCGAGCTGCCGCTCCACCACGTCCAGACCCGACTCGACCCAGTGCCGGTACCAGCGGTTCTTGTCGTCCTCGCTGAGCTTGAGGTCGTGCACCAGATAGCGCAGCACACGCAGATTGTTCAGCGGGTGGATTTCGCAGGCGATGTCGTAGGCCAGGGCGCGCACCCTGGCGCGGCCCAGCGCATCGGCGGGCAGCAACGCCGGCGTCGGGTGCGTCTCCTCGAGGTACTCGATGATCGCGAGCGACTGCGTCAAGCGCTTGTCGCCGTCTTCGAGCATGGGCACGAGGCGTGCCGCGTTGAGTTCGCTGAAGCTCGGCGTGAGGTGCTCGTTCTTCGCCAGATGCACCGCCGCGTAGTCGTAGGCGATGCCCTTCAGCGCGAGCGCGATTCGCACCCGGTACGAGGCCGAGGAGCGGAAGTAGTTGTAGAGCTGCATGCAGGGTCCCCCTTTCATCGGCAGGCATCATGCCACGCGGCCCGCGCTACACTGATTTGCATGTTCACGCCGCGCAGCATTCGACACTGCAAGACCTGCGCGGGCGCGGTGCGCTACGAGATTCCCGCCGACGACAACCGCGAACGCGCGGTGTGCACGGTGTGCCGTGCCATCCACTACGAAAACCCGATCAATGTGGTGGGCACGGTGCCCGTCTGGCAGGACCAGGTGCTGCTGTGCCGCCGCAACATCGAGCCCCGGCATGGATTCTGGACCCTGCCCGCAGGCTTTCTCGAACTCGGTGAGAGCACCTCGGAGGGGGCGATTCGCGAGACCGTCGAAGAGGCCGGTGCGCGCATCGAGCTCGAGGGGCTGCTGACGCTGCTCAATGTGGTGCGGGTCGGCCAGCTGCACCTCTACTACCGGGCGCGGCTGTGCGACACCGAGTTCGCGCCGGGGCCTGAGACGATCGAGGCGCGCTTGTTCACGGAGGACCAGATCCCGTGGCAGGAACTCGCGTTTCGCACGGTTCGCGAAACTTTGCAGCGCTACTTCGACGACCGTCGCCGCGGCCACTTCGGCGTGCACTGCGCCGACATCGGCTGACGCGGCGCTTCGACCGCGGGCGCAGCGCTCGAGCGCGCCGCCCAAGCGCGGTGAGGCCGGGTCAGGCCGCTACTGCTTCCGACGCCAGCGGCGCGGCGGCGCCCGAGAAGCCATCGACACCCAGCTTGCGCAATGCCGCGGCATCCGAAGCGTCGTTCACGCCCTCCGCGTAGACGTCGATCGAGACGCTGTGCAGCATGCCGACCACGCCGCCGACGAATGCGGCGCGGCTCGAATCGGCGGCGACGCCGATCGTCACCGAGCTGTCGAGTTTGACGAAGTCCAGGCCCGCGTCGAGCAGCCGGTCGATCTGCGACAGGCGATTGCCCGCATGTTCCAGGCCGAGGGTCACGCCGCTGGCCCGCAATTGCCGCGACAGCTCGCGCACCCGGGCAAATTGGTCGATCGCGGCGGCCTCGCCGACGCTGATCGACAACAGCTTCGCGGTTCGCGGTGACTGGGCCAGCACCGCGCGAACCTTGGGAATGAACTCGATGTCGGCCAGCGACGCGGACGCCACGCTGACACAGCGCGCGCGGCCATCGTTGCCAATCGCGGCAAGCGCGCTCGACACCGCCGTCGCGTCGATCAGCGAAGTCAAGCGTCCGCGCATGGCCAACGGCAACCAGCGCGCCGCCACTTCATAGGCGCCCTCGGGCTCGAGCTGAAGCCGCAACGGGCATTCGAGGTGAACCAGCCGGCCCCCGCCGGCCAGAACGTGCACTTCTCCGAGTTGCAGGCGCCCCGCCGTCAGGGCCTCCTGGATGTGCTGGCGCCAAGCCGCTTCACCCAGGCCGGCGCCGGCCATCGCGGCACCGCCCGATACGCTTTCCACCTCGACGGCAAAGGCGCCTCGCGCCTCGGCGCGCGCCAGTGCCATGTCGGCCGCGTTCATCAGCTCGCCCATCGATTGGCCATGCGAAGTTTCCACGGCACCGAATGCGACGGCGACGTTCGGGCCGAAGGCCGGCAACGCGGCGCGCAGCGCTCCGGCAATGGCATGCGCGGTTTCATCCGACATGCCGCCCACCGGCAGACCGAGCGCGAAGTCGGAGCCGTTCAGGCGCCCCACCAGGCAACCATGACCGCGCTGGGTATAGGTCTGCAGAACCTGGGCGATCGCCGCGAGCATCTGGTCGGTGGTGGCGCGGCCCAGCACCCGGTTCGCGTCGGCCAGATCGATCACGCGCAACAGCACCAGCCCACCATGGGCCGCGCCGTCCTCGCGTTGCATCGCCACCGTCATCTGGCCGAGAAAGTGCGATCGGTTCGACAAGCCCGTGAGCGCATCGCAATTGGCCTGGCGGCGCAGCGCCTCCACCTGGGCCGACTGCGCTTCGAACACCAGCTTCAGGCGCCCCACCATCGAATTCATGGCGCGGGTCAAACGCTTCAGCTCCGGCGTTCGCGGTTCGCTCAGGGTCAGATACTCGCCCCGCTCCAAGGCGCGCGCCTGCTGAACCACGGCATCGATGGGGGCCCGCAGCCGGGCCACCGCCAACAGCGCGAACATCGCCGCCAGGCCGCCGACCAAGCCGAGCGCGATCGCGGAACGCTGGCTGGCAAGCCAGAGTTGGTCATGCAAGAAGGCCGCGTGACCCTGAACCTCGACGGTGCCGAGATCGCGGATCCCATCGCTCACCGGCGCTGCGCCGGGACGTGAATCGAGACGAACCCAGTCCACGAACCAGAACGGCGCGTGCCACGGCGAGGCGTTGCCTGTGCGTTCGAACCACACTTTGCCATCCGATCCAATGAACCGAATGCGCTTGTAGGAGCCGGTTTCGAACAGGCCCGTCATGGCCTTGGTCATGGAATCCATGTCGCCGTGTTGATGCGACAACAAAAGGGCCAGCGAGTCGGCGTCATCACTGTTCTTGCCGCTCAGCTGCGTCTGGAGGTAGGCCCGCGAACTGTCGATGTGCACGCTGACGCTTCCCACCAGCGAAAGGAACAAGGTGGCGAACAGCAACAGCCAGATTTGGCGAATCAGCGACATGGGCAGTCTCGGAAGGACGCCCATTGGAATGCCTCGGTGATCGGATTGGCAAGCAAAGGAACCACGCCGAACCGGTCCAGCATCGAATCTGCCACACCTGGGTACCCTTTGAGATCGGTTTCGCGCGCGCCAGGCCGATATCGTCTCGATGCCCGCCAATGCACGCAACGATGATGTCCACCGCTGAGGTCGAAGTCCCACCGCCCGCCCAGGCCATCGCCGCGCCAGCCGAAGGCAGCGCCGCAGCGCAGCCGCAGCGATTCCGCGAGGACTTGATCCATCCCGACCCGCTGCTCGATTGTTTGATCGAGGTCTGTCGCCTGCATGGCAAGAACGCGTCGCGCGCGTCCCTCACGGCAGGTCTGCCCTTGCCGCACGGCAGCCTCACGCTCGAACTGGCCCAGCGCGCTGCAGCGCGCGCCGGCATGTCCGCCAAACTGCAGCGCATCGCACTCGACGCCATCGACTCGGCGGCGCTGCCGGTGATCTTGCTTCTCAAGGGCGACCGCGCCTGTGTGCTCTCCGGCTGGCAGCGGGGCGCGGCATCGGCCCGGCTGCTGCTGCCCGAGGTCGGGCAGGGCTCGGTGATCCTCGACAAGGCGGAACTGCTGCGGCGTTACAGCGGCGTCGCGCTGTTCGTGCACCCGAATTTCAGCCACGACATGCGCTCGAGCGAGCCGGACCGCGCCGCTCCGGACGGCCACTGGTTCTGGAGCTCGCTGCTGCAACAGCGCTTCATTTATCAAGACGTGTTGTGGTCCGCGCTGCTCGTCAATGTGTTCGCACTGGCCTTGCCGATGTTTTCGATGAATGTCTACGACCGGGTCGTACCAAACAACGCGGTCGAGACCCTTTGGGCGCTGGCGGTGGGTTTGTCACTGGTGCTGGCCGCCGACGCATTGATGCGAATGTTGCGCGTGCGCTTTGTCGACGAAGCGAGTGCGCGAATCGACGTGCAGGTGTCGGCCACGCTGATGGAGCATGTGCTGGGAATGAAACTCAAGCACCGCCCGGCGTCGGTGGGCGCCTTCGCGTCGAATTTGCGCGGGTTCGAGCAGGTGCGCGACTTCGCCGCGTCGGGAACGGTCACCGCACTGGTCGATCTGCCGTTCGCGCTGCTGTTCGTCGCCGCGTTGGCCTGGATCTCACCTTGGCTCGCCCTGCCGGTGATCCTTGTCGGTGCGGCCATTTTGTTCATTGGCGGGTTCTTGCAGCACCGCCTGCACGGACTCTCGCAGACCACGTATCAGGCGGGCGCGATGCGCAATGCCACACTGGTGGAAGCGCTGACTGGGATCGAAACCATCAAATCGCAGGTGGCCGAAGGCGAGGTCCAGGCGAAGTGGGAACGCGCCAATCAATTTCTCGCCGCCACGGGTGTCAAGATGCGCGGCCTGTCTGCCGCGGCGATGATCGGCACGAATGTGCTGTCCCAAGCCGTGACGATGGCCACCGTCGTGATCGGGGTCTACCTGATTGCCGCACATGAACTCACGATGGGCGCTCTGATCGCCGCGGGCATGCTCGCCAGCCGGGCGCTCGCGCCCGCCGGGCAGGTGGTGGGGTTGATGCTGCAGTACCAGTCGGCCCGAACCGCGCTGCGCAACCTCGATGAGGTGATGGAAAAGTCGGTCGAGCGCCCGGCGTCGAAGAAGTTCGTGCAGCGCGCCCAGTTTCTCGGCGAGATCGAATTTCGCAATGTCGAGTTCGCCTACCCGGGGCGCAGCGAAAACGCACTCGATGGATTGAGTTTCAAGATCAAGGCCGGCGAGCATGTGGCGCTGATCGGCCGCGTCGGCTCGGGCAAGTCGACGATCCAGCGCCTGATTCTCGGCCTGTACCGGCCCAACAAGGGCACGGTGCTGCTCGACGGAGTCGACCTGCGCCAGCTCGACCCGGCCGACGTGCGCCGCAATGCCGCGTGCGTGTCGCAGGACGTGATGCTGTTCCACGGCAGCTTGCGCGACAACATCACGCTCGGCATGCCCTACGCCGAAGACTCCGCCGTCGTGGCCGCCGCCGAACTGGCCGGCCTGACCGAGTTCGTGAATCGGCATCCGCGCGGCTACGACATGCCCGTGGGCGAACGCGGCGAAATGCTCTCAGGCGGGCAGCGCCAAGCCGTTGGGCTGGCGCGCGCCGTGCTGCACAACTCGCCCTTGTTGCTGCTCGACGAGCCGACCAGCGCGATGGATTTCTCGACCGAGGCGAAAGTCACCGCCGACGTTGCCGCCTTCGCCAGGGACAAGACGGTGGTGCTGGTGACACACCGAACTTCGTTGCTGGCGCTGGCGGCGCGGGTGATCGTGATCGACGCCGGTCGTGTCGTGGCCGACGGCCCACGTGACCGCATCATGGCCGCATTGGCCAGCGGCCGGATCGCGGGGGCGGCATGAGCGCGCCGGGCCGCCCCAAGCGCGAATACCGGAGTGCGCAGCACGAAGGTACTCCAGTGAGCGCGCGACGCGCGAGGGTGCGCCAATGAGTGCCGCGGACCGCCGCAAGCAGGAGACCACCGGTGCGGAGAACGAAGCTGCGGCGGTGAGCACGCCAAGCCGCCAGGGCGAACGGCGAAAGGCTCAGTCGAAAAACACTCCCGCGATCGCACTGCCGGCCTTGCCAGGCGCTGCCGGATTCCGCAGTTTCGAGCTGCAGGCAGAAGCTGTCATGTCGCGCCAGGGCACCCGCCGCGCCCAGCTCATCGTCCGCGCGGCGCTCGGCATCGTCGTTCTGCTCATCGTGTGGGCCGCCTGGGCCACGCTCGACGAAGTGACCCGCGGCGACGCCAAGGTGATCCCATCGCGCCAGTTGCAACTCGTGCAGTCGCTCGACGGCGGTGTCGTCGCGGAGATCCTGGTGCGCGAAGGACAGGTGGTGGAGAAGGACCAGCTCTTGCTGAAAATCGACGAGACTCGCGCCACCTCCGGCGTGCGCGAGAGCGCGGCGCAGGGGTTCGCGCTGCGCGCGCGCCAGGCACGCTTGCGCGCCTTGGCCGAAGCGGCGCCGTTTGCCCCACCCGCCGCGAGCAACGCGGAGGAAAAGCGCATCCTGGACGAAGAGCGACTGCTGTTCGAAGCCAAGCTCGGGGAGCTGCGCAACTCGATGGCGATCAACGAACAACAGCTGCAGCAGCGGCAGCAGGAACTCAGCGAAATGCGTGCGCGCAAGACGAGCGCCGTGCGCAGCCTCGAATTCAGCCAGCGTGAGCTGGCGAAAACCCGGCCTCTGCTCGCCACCGGCGCGGTGTCCGAGGTCGACGTGCTCCGGCTCGAGCGCGAGGTTTCCCGCAGCCGCGGCGACGCTGAACAGGCCAGCGCGCAGATCGAGCGCGTGCACGCGGCGATCGGCGAGGCGCAGCGCAAGACCAAGGAAACTGAAATTGCATTCCGCAACGAGGCACGCCGGGAAATGGCCGACGTGATGGGCAAGCTCAATGCACACAACGAAGGCGCAGTCGCACTGACCGATCGCGTCGACAAGTCGCAGATCAAGAGCCCGGTGCGTGGGCGCGTTCAGCGTTTGCTCGCCAATACCGTCGGCGGCGTGGTTCAGTCCGGCAAGGACATCGTCGAAATCGTGCCGCTGGACGACGCCCTCGTGCTCGAGGCCAAGGTTCACCCGAAAGACATTGCCTTCATCCACCCTGGGCAAGCCGCGACGGTGAAGTTCACCGCGTACGACTTCTCGATTTTCGGCGGCCTGACGGCGCAGGTCGAGAACATCAGCCCGGACACGGTGACCGACGAGCGCGGCAACGCCTTCTATCTGGTGCGGGTACGCACGTCGAAGGCCAGTTTCAGCGAGAAGATGCCCATCATTCCGGGCATGACGGCTGAAGTCGACATCCTCACGGGCCACAAGACGGTTCTGTCGTACCTGCTCAAACCCGTCTTGAAGGCCAAGGCCTACGCGTTGCGTGAACGCTGACCGCGTTCCTGGCGACGATTCGACCTTTCCCGTCGTTCGCCGCATTGCAGGCAGATTCCCGCCGCGCGGCGCAGCAGCCGTATCCATTCGAAACCGGATCGTGTCGCGCAAACCACGTACGCAATTTGTTGCGCAGGGCCCGGGTGACCGAGTTCACGCCGCCCACCAAACCTGCCCAATGGCACTCTGACCGTCCCCTACGCTGTGTCCGGATCGACCCAGGTTGTCGGCACCCACGCAAGGACGAACCATCATGAGCAAGCCCTCTCAAGCGAGAGTCAGCGCAGCAAAGTTGCTGGCACTGAAGCAAGGCGCAAGCGCCCGGCATGACGACGGCCCATCGGCGTTCTCACATCCGGCCGCCTCACATCGTTCGGGCCACCCTCACCACCGGGATCACGATCGCGATCACCGCACTGGGCGCGGTCGCGGCCATGACCGCGGCGACGAGCGCGACCACAACCACGGAATTGACCACTGCCACAACGGGAGTGGAGGTGCCGGCGGCGGGGGTACCGGTGGTGGTGGTACCGGGAGCGGAACCACCGTCATCTCGGGCATCGCCACCGGCGCGTTGAACGAAGACGGCACGAGCCTCGTTTCCAGCGGCGCATTGACGATCAGCGGCGCCCCGGCGCCGCTGGCGAACTTCGTCGCGCAGGCCGGCACCGCTGGAATCTACGGCAGCTTCTCGCTGACATCCGCCGGCGTGTGGACGTATGCGCTGAACAATTCATCGGCTGCGGTGCAGGCTCTGGCCCAAGGCCAGTCCGTCACCGAGTCGTTCGCTGTCGTCAGTGCCGACGGGACCGTCAGCACGGTCGCGGTGACGGTCGGTGGCAGCAACGATGCGCCAGAAGCGCTTGCGGCCGCGGCCGGCACGCAAGAGGACCACGCGCTTCTCACGGGTTCCGTCTCGGCAGGTGACGTCGACGCAGGTTCGGTGCTGACCTATGCCCTCGCGGGTGCAGGCAGCACGGGGCGCAGTGCCACCCCGGCGGGGTTGACCTTGAACGCCGACGGCACTTTTTCATTCGACGCCACCGCGCCCGAATATCAGGCGCTGGGCGTTGGCGAGTCGCGCGTGCTGGACGTTGCGTACACGGTCACCGACCAGTTCGGCGCAAGCTCCAGCGCCACGTTGACGATCACGGTGATGGGCACGAACGACGCGCCCCAATCTCAGGCCGCAAGTTTTGCTCTGAGCGAGGACGGCCCGACGCTGCGCGGCAACTTGGTCGCTTCCGATGTCGACGCCAGTGCGGTGCTGTCGTTTGCCCTCACCTCGGCCAGTCCTCCAGGCTTGCGCCTGCAGCCCGATGGCAATTTCAGCTTCGACCCGACCGACCGGAGCTACCAGGCGCTCGCCGATGGGCAGACCCTCACGCTGAACATTCCCTACTCGGTGACCGATGAGCATGGCGCCACGGCCACCGCCAGCCTCAGCATCGCCGTGACGGGCGCGAACGATGTCGCCGTCATCTCCGGTGTGGGGGTGGGTGCGGTGTCGGAAGACGGGGCAAGCACGGTCACGAGCGGCATGCTGACCATTGACGATCCCGACGCGGGGCAGACAAGCTTCATCGCGCAGTCGGGCGTGTTGGGGGCCTACGGCAGCTTCTCCTTGTCCGCGGACGGCGCTTGGACCTACAGCCTCAACAACTCCTCGCCCGCCGTACAGACACTTGCCCAAGGCCAGTCGTTCACCGAATCGTTCCCGGTGACCAGTGCCGACGGTACGACCGGCGTGGTCGCTGTCACCGTGCATGGCAGCAATGATGTACCCGTCGCCAGCGCAGATGTGGTTGGGGCAGACGAGGACTCGCCACTGATCATCTCCTCAGCAAGCCTGTTGTCGAACGACAGCGATGCGGATGGCGGCGCCGCGCTGAGCCTCACCAGTGTGCAAGGTGCCATCGGTGGATCGGTCGCCCTGGACTCCTCGGCCAACGTCGTCTTTACGCCTTCGGCCAACTACTCGGGACCTGCCTCTTTCACATATACGGCCAGCGACGGCGCCGGCGGTTTCGCGACGGCCACAGTTGACGTGGACATCGCGGCGGCGGCCGACGCACCAGGATTGGTGGGCCAGGCCACGCAACATTCGCTGCGCACCGGATCGACGTCCATCAGCACGTTGCCGGCAATCTTGCAGCCGAACCTAGAAGCGACACTGGGTTTGAGCGCAGGTACGCTCGACAACCGATTTGACCCACCCTCCTCGACAGCGGTCGTCGATCCCGGCTTCGTCGACGTGATCGGGGGCCAGGCCACGACCTATGCGTTGAGCATCGGCGCCGGGCAGACGGCCAATTTCAACTGGCAGTTCTTCAACGCCGAGACCGTCGCGGCTTTCATCAGTAACGGAGCCAACGACCTGGCGATCCTCGCGATCACCGACCCGAGCGGCGCTCGACAGTGGGTTCAGTTGAGTTCGTCGGAGCAGACCGGCCCAAATGCGAACGGAGCGGCCGCCGATGCTTCTGGCAACTATCGATTCATGGCCACCATGGCCGGCGAGTATCGTTTTGACTGGCTGGTCGTCAACGGTGGCAGCTCCGGCGGAGGTTCCTCGCTGAGCGTCGGAACGCCCTCCATCACCATCGGCACCACCACCTATGGCATGCCGATGCCGGTCTCGTTCGGGGCCGGTCTGGTGGACCAAGACGGTTCCGAATCGCTCAGCGTCAGCGTGTCTGGCGTTCCCGCGGGTGCCGCGTTCAGCGCGGGTACGGACCTCGGCGGTGGCGCATGGAGCTTCACGCCCGCGCAGTTGAGCGGACTGCAATTCCTGCCGCCCGTGGGATTCAACGGCACGGTCAACCTGACGCTGAGTGCGACCGCGACGGAGCAGAGCAGCGGCGCCAGCGCAAGCTCGACGCAAAGCGTCGCACTGGTGATCGAGACAACCACCGCCTCGGCGATGGGAACGCAGAACGCCGACGCCTTCGCGGGAACGATCGCGAACGACCACCTGCAGGGCTTCGCCGGCAATGATGTGCTGAGCGGGGGCGACGGCAACGACCTGCTTTACGGCGATGCCGGGACGGACACGTTGAGTGGCGGCAATGGCCGCGACGTGCTGCTCGGTGGCCTTGGCGACGATTCGGTGAACGCTGGCGTTGGTGACGATCGGCTGTCCGGCGGCGCCGGCAGCGATACGTTGACCGGTGGGCTGGGCAGCGACGTCTTCGCCTGGACCTTCGCCGATCGCGGAGCGGCGGGAGCGCCGGCCATCGATACCATTTCCGACTTCGAGTTCGCGCCGGCGGCCGCCGGTGGCGACCTGCTCGACCTGCGCGACTTGCTGCAAGGCGAGGCCAAGGCAGGCTTCGGCGCCGGCACGCTCGACCAGTATCTCGAATTCGACACCACCTCTTCGGCGGGCAGCACCATCATTCGCATCAGCTCCAGCGGGGGCTTCACGGGCGGGGCCTACAACGCCGGCGCGGAAGACCAGCGTATCGAAATCGCCGGTGTCGACATGCGTTCTGCCGGCGTCTTCGGCCTGGACTCGAGCGCCACCGACAGCGCGATCATTGCGCACCTGCTGCAGCGCGGCCAGTTGATCGCCGACGGGCCGTAAACTCCGGTCGCTCCGAGCGCGCCCTGCAATTGCCGCCGTGGCAATCCCGCAGGGCGCTTCTTGCGTTGTCAGAACAGGCTCCATTGCTCCGATTTCCCATGCTCCACAAGTGGAACGCCATCTGCGCCGCCTTCGCGCTGCTGCTGGCCGGCACCTGTGCGAGCGCGCAGCCCGGCGGCGATACGTTGCGGTCGACCGCGGCGAGCGCGATCGCGAATCATCCCGATGTCAATGCCCGCTTCAACGCCTATCGGGCCGCCATCGATGCCGCGGCCGCCGCGCGTGGTTCGTACTGGCCGCGCATCGACCTCAACGCCAGCGCCGCGCGCGACAACGAACGCATTGACGCGGCCACGCCGGTGTCCCAATCGATGGGCCGCACCGGTGTCGGGCTCACGATCACCCAGTTGCTCTGGGACGGTTTGGGCACGCACAACGACGTTTCCCGGTTGAACCACGACCAGCTGGCGCGCTATTTTGAATGGCTCGACGCGACCGAGCAGATCGCCCTCGAAGTGGCACGAACCCACTACGACGTGATGCGGTTGCGGCGCCTCGTCCAGCTTGCCGAAGAAAACTATGTGCAGCACCGCTACGCGTACCTGCAGATCGAGTCGCGCGTGAAGGCCGGCGTCGGACGGGGCGTCGACCTCGAACAGGCTGCCGCGCGGCTGGCACAGGCCGAGTCGACGCTGGCGCTCGAGATCGCCGACCTGCACGACGCTTCGGCGCGCTACCTGCGCGTCGTGGGCACACCGCCACCGCGGCAGTTGCCGGGCTTGAAGCCACTCGCCAGCGGCATCCCGATCAAGTCGGCCGAGGCACTGGTGCGCGCGACCCGTCACAACGCGGCGGTCAGCGCGGCCATCGAGAACCTGCGCGCATCGCGCGCGCTCGTCGACGTGCGTCAGGCTGCCTATCAGCCGCGTGCCGAAGCCCGCCTGCGAGGCGAGAGTGGCCACCATCTGGACGGCGTGCGCGATCGAACCCGAGCCGGCACCGCCGAGCTCGTCTTGACTTGGAATCTCTACAACGGCGGCGCCGACCAGGCACGCGTGCGGCAACAGGTCAACCTCCTGAACCAGGCGGCCAACCAGCGCGACAAGGCCTGCCACGATGCACGCCTGGCAGCGGCCATCGCCTTCAACGACATCGCCAGGCTCAGCGATCAACTGGTCTTGCTGGAGCGCAATGCCACGGCGATCGAGAAAGCGCGCGATGCTTACCGCCAGCAGTTCGACATCGGGCAACGCAGTCTGCTCGACCTGCTCAACGCGGAAAACGAGCGCTACTCCGCCACCCGAGCCTACGCCAACGCCGAACATGACCTGGCGACGGCGTACGCCCGAGCGCACGCGTCGATGAATCAACTGGGCATGCAACTCGGCCTCAGCCGGGCCCCGAACCCTGGCGCCGACCCGGCCGAATGGGCGCAGGGCGATGACGCTCCCGAACGCTGCGAGGGCACCCCCATCACGGTGGAGTCCACTAGCCGCGAGGAGCTCGACGCCCGCGCGCTGCGCCTGAGCAACGCCACGCCAGGAAGCAAGCCCCCGGCGCGCAAGCCCTGAACCTTTGAGAGCCGCGCCGCAGCTTCATCGCGCGCGCTGCGCGCATCTCCGCGCAGGCAGGGCACTTCCAGCCAGGTCAGCGCCTAGTCGGCGGCAAGTCGGTGCACACGCCTTCAAACGCCTCGGCCGCCATGCCGATGCTCTCGCCGAGCGTCGGGTGCGGGTGGATCGTCTTGCCGATGTCCACGGCGTCGGCGCCCATCTCGATCGCCAAGGCCACTTCGCCGATCATGTCGCCCGCATGGGTGCCGACGATTCCGCCACCGACAATGCGGTGTGTCTCTTCACTGAACAGCAGCTTCGTGAAGCCTTCGTCGCGGCCGTTCGCAATGGCGCGTCCCGAGGCCGTCCACGGGAACAGGCCCTTGCGGACGCTCAGGCCCTTGGCCTTCGCCTCGTCTTCGGTGACGCCGACCCACGCGATTTCCGGGTCGGTATAGGCCACGCTGGGGATGACCCTCGGATCGAAGCTCGCGCGCCGCAGCTTCTCATCGCCCAATTGCTCGCCGGCCGCCACTTCGGCCGCCACATGCGCTTCGTGCACCGCCTTGTGCGCGAGCATCGGCTGGCCGACGATGTCGCCGATGGCGAAGATGTGCGCGACGTTGGTTCGCATCTGCGAATCGACGCCGATGAAGCCGCGTTCGCCGACGCTGACTCCCGCCTTTTCCGCGCCGATCTTCTTGCCGTTCGGTGCACGCCCCACGGCTTGCAGCACCATGTCGTAGGTCTGCGCTTGCGAGGGCGCGCCCTCGCCTTCGAAACGCACGGCAATCCCCTCAGGCAAGGCCTGCGCGCCGACGGTCTTCGTCTTCAGCATGATCTTGTCGAAACGCAGCGCATTCATTCTTTGCCAGACCTTGACGAGGTCGCGGTCGGCGCCGAGCATGAGTCCGTCCAGCATCTCGACCACATCCAGCCGCGCGCCGAGCGTGGAATACACCGTCCCCATCTCCAGGCCGATGATGCCGCCGCCGATGATGAGCACGCGCTTGGGCGCCTGGCGCAGTTCCAGCGCACCGGTGCTCGTGACCACGCGCGGGTCATCGGGCAGGAAAGGCAGCTTCATCGCTTCCGAGCCCGCGGCGATGATCGCGCGCTTGAATCGCACCACCTGCGCGGCGCCTGACAGCGGCCTCACCGACATGTGAAACGGGTCGGCAAACTCGCCCACGCCGTGCAGCACGGTCACCTTGCGCATCTTCGCCATCGCGGCCAGGCCACCGGTCAATTTGCCGACGACCTTGTCTTTGTGCGCCTTGAGCTTGGCTCGGTCCAGTGCCGGCTCGCTGAATGTGACGCCGAGTGCGGCGAAATGCTTCACCTCGTCCATCACCGAAGCCACATGCAGCAGCGCCTTGGACGGAATGCAGCCGACGTTCAGACACACGCCCCCGAGCGTGGGATAGCGCTCGACCAGCACCGTCTTCAATCCCAGGTCGGCAGCGCGAAACGCCGCCGAATACCCTCCCGGCCCAGCGCCGAGCACGAGCAGATCGCATTCCAGGTCGGCAGCACCGGTGCTTGCCGTTGCTGAGGTGGTGGAGGCCATGGCGGTCAGACTTTCAGCTTGATGGTGTGGGCGCGCACCGGCCCACTGGAGTTTTTGTCGAATTCGCAACCGGCGCGCACGCCGAGCTCGGCCAGATCGCGCGCCGATTTGACGCGGTCGTAGGCGGCGTACATCGCGCCGAGCGCGAATGCGCGGCCGGTGCCGATGCCCCAGAACCGATCGAACTCGAACACTTCGCGATAAGAGTAGACGGCGTAGATGCCCGTCGGGTTGGCGATCAGCGCGGTGAACTGCGAGCTCTCGTAAGGGTCTGCGTCTTCTTCCTTGGTGTTGAGGTAGTAGCTTTCCTTGAGCTTGGGGTGCAGCGCGAGAAAGGTGTCGAACACCTGGTCGCGCGAATTCAGCTTCAGCGCTTCGGGCGGCAGCGACGCGAGGGCCTTGCGCAGCACCGGAAAGTGCGCCGTCGTGCCAGCCATACCGATCCACGAATTGCCGCAGCGAAACAGCTTCTCGTTCGCCTCATAGCCATGCGCCAGGCGCGTGTCGCCGAAGGTCACCAGGCTGTCGGCGGCAATCGCCACGGTGCCACCCTTGCGCACCACCACCACCGTCGTCACGGTCGCGGCCTCACAGCAAGACGCGGCGCATGTCGGCCAGGATTTCGCCGAGGTAGGCGTTGAAGCGTGCCGCGGCAGCGCCGTCAATGACACGGTGATCCCAGCTCAACGACAGCGGCAACATCAGTCGGGGCATGAAGGCCTTGCCATCCCAGCGGGGCTCGATGGCACTTCTGCAAACGCCGAGGATTGCGACCTCGGGCGCGTTGATGATCGGCGTGAAGTAGCGCCCGCCGATGCCCCCCAGCGATGAGATCGAGAAACACCCACCCGTCATCTCCGCAGGCGACAGCTTGCCCTCGCGCGCCTTTTTCGCCAGCTCGCTCATCTCGGCGCTGATCTGCAGCACGCCCTTGGCGTCGGCGTCCCTGATCACCGGCACCATCAGGCCGTTGGGCGTATCGGCCGCAAAGCCGATGTGGAAGTACTGCTTCAACACGAGTTGCTCGCCGTCGAGCGACGCGTTGAACTCGGGGAACTTCTTCAGCGCCGCGACCGACGCCTTGATCAGGAATCCGAGCATCGTGACCTTCACGCCCGACTTCTCGTTTTCCTTGTTCAGTTGCACGCGCAAGCGCTTCGAGCTCGGTGATGTCGGCATCGTCGTGGTTCGTGACATGCGGAATCGAGACCCAGTTGCGGTGCAGATTCGCGCCGCTGATTTTCCTGATGCGAGAAAGGTCCTTGCGCTGCACCGGCCCGAACTTGGTGAAGTCGACTTGCGGCCATGGCAGCATGCCGGGGAAAGCGCCGCCCGTTGCCGCACCCGCCGGTGCCTTGGCGGCCTGGGCCTGCGTTTTCGTGGCACCGGACATCACACGCTTGACGAAGCTCTGCACGTCGTCTTGCGTGATGCGGCCCTTCGGCCCGCTGCCGGCAACTTCAGTGAGCGGCACCCCCAGCTCGCGCGCGAGCTTGCGAATCGTCGGTGAAGCGTGAGGCAGGCTGGTCGATGCCGCGGCAGGCTCTGGGGGCGCCAAGGCTGCCGTAGGCGAAGCACGTGCGGTCGCATCGCTGGCCGATGGCGGCAAGCTTGCCGTCGCGGCCGGCGCGACGCTGCTCGCTGCACTTGGCGGCGCCCCGGTCACCTCCGAGGCCGGGCCGCTCGCTGCGCCGGTGGCTTCGATCACGGCGACCACGCTGCCCTTCGCGACCTTGTCACCGAGCTTGACTCGAACATCCTTCACGATGCCCGCATGCGACGACGGAATTTCCATCGACGCCTTGTCGCTCTCCACCGTGATCAGGCTTTGTTCGAGCTTGACCCGGTCGCCGGGCTTGACCAGCACTTCGATCACCGACACCTCGGCGAAGTCGCCGATGTCGGGAACACGCAGCTCCACCGGGCCGGAAACTGCCACTGTCGGGGCAGTCGCGCCGGTCGGGGCCACCACGGTCGCTGCCACTGGCGATGTCACCGCCGCCGCTGGCGCTGCGCCTGCGGGCGCCGCCGCAGTCTCGATGACCAACACCGGCGCGCCTTGGTTGACCTTGTCGCCGAGCTTGACCCGCAACTCCTTCACGACGCCGGCGTGGGAGGACGGGATCTCCATCGACGCCTTGTCGCTCTCCACCGTCAACAGCGATTGCTCGACGCGAACCGTGTCGCCCGGCGCGACGAGCAATTCGATGATTTCAACGTCCTTGAAGTCGCCGATGTCGGGAACCTTGACCTCTACCAACGCCATGTCGTTTGTCTCCAGTGCTTTTCTTTGGCCGGCCCGGGGTTGCAGGCCGTCGACTTCAGGCATTCAGCGGATTCACCCGCTCGGTGTCGATTTTGTACTTGGCGATCGCCTGCGCCACCAATGCGGGACTCAGCGCGCCGTCATCGACGAGCACCTTGAGTGCGGCGATCACGATGTAGTGCCGGTCGATCTCGAAGTGTTCGCGCAGGCGCGAGCGGAAGTCGCTGCGCCCGAAGCCGTCGGTGCCCAGCACCTTGTAGCTTCGCCCTTTCGGAATGAACGCGCGGATCTGCTCGGCGTAGTTCTTCATGTAGTCGGTGGAGGCCACCACCGGGCCCGCGTGGGCGCCGAGCTGCTTTGTGACGAACGCGGTGCGCGCAGTGGCCTGCGGATGCAGCAGGTTCCAGCGCTCCACGTCCTGGCCATCGCGCGCCAACTCATTGAAGCTCGGGCAGCTCCACACATTCGCCGTCACACCCCAGTCGGCTTCAAGCAAGGCCTTCGCGAACAACGATTCGCGCAGGATCGTGCCGCTGCCGAGCAAATTGACGCGCGGCCGCGATGCTTCGCCAGCTCCGGCATCGAGCAGGTACATGCCCTGGATGATCTGCTCTTCGGTGCCCGGGCTCAGCCCGGGCTGCGGGTAGTTCTCGTTGAGCAGGGTGATGTAGTAGTAGACGTTCTCCTGCCGTTCCACCATTCGCTTCAGGCCGTGGTGCAGGATCACGCCGACCTCGTGCGCGAAGCTCGGGTCGTAGCTGATGCAGTTCGGGATCGTGCCCGCCAGGATGTGGCTGTGGCCGTCCTCGTGTTGCAGGCCCTCGCCGTTGAGGGTGGTGCGGCCCGACGTTCCGCCGAGCAGGAAGCCGCGCGCCTGCATATCGCCGGCGGCCCAGGCGAGGTCGCCGATGCGCTGGAAGCCGAACATCGAGTAGTACACGTAGAACGGCACCATGATGCGGTTGTTGGTGCTGTACGAGGTGGCCGCGGCGATCCAGCTGCTCATGCCGCCGGCCTCGTTGATGCCCTCTTGCAGAATCTGCCCGGCCTTGTCTTCCTTGTAGTACATGACCTGGTCCTTGTCGACCGGCGTGTACTTCTGGCCTTCCGGGTTATAGATGCCGATCTGGCGGAACAGCCCTTCCATGCCGAAGGTGCGCGCCTCGTCGACGAGGATCGGCACGACGCGCGGGCCGATCGTCTTGTCGCGCAGCAACTGCGTCAGGAAGCGCACATAGGCCTGCGTCGTTGAAATCTCCCGCCCTTCCGCGGTGGGCTCGAGCACGGCCTTGAAGGTATCGAGATCGGGCACCGCCAGCTGCTCGTCGGCGCGCGCGCGCCGCTTGGGCAGGTAGCCGCCCAGGGCCTGCCGGCGTGCGTGCAGGTAGCGCATCTCGGGCGTGTCGTCGGCGGGCTTGTAGAACGGGATGTCGGGAAGTTGGTCGTCGGGAATGGGAATGTTGAAGCGGTCGCGAAACGCCTTCACGTCTTCGTCGACGAGCTTCTTCGTCTGGTGCGCCGTGTTCTTGCCTTCGCCGATCTTGCCCATGCCGAAGCCCTTGACGGTCTTGATCAGCAACACCGTCGGCTGGCCCTTGTGGTGCACGGCGCGGTGATAGGCGGCGTAGACCTTCTGCGGGTCGTGGCCGCCGCGCTGCAGGCGCCAGATGTCCTCGTCGCTCATCTTGGACACCATCTCCAGCAGCTTGGGGTGCCGGCCGAAGAAATTCTTGCGCACGAAGGCGCCATCGTTGGCCTTCATCGCCTGGTAGTCGCCGTCCACGGTGTCCATCATCACTTTGCGCAGGATTCCGTCCTTGTCGCGCGCGAGCAGCGGGTCCCAGTAGTTGCCCCAGAGTAGCTTGATCACGTTCCAGCCCGAGCCGCGGAATTCGCTCTCCAGCTCCTGAATGATCTTGCCATTGCCGCGCACCGGGCCGTCCAGGCGCTGCAAATTGCAGTTGACGACGAAGATCAGGTTGTCGAGCTTTTCGCGCGCCGCCAAGCCGATCGCGCCCAGCGACTCGGGCTCGTCCATCTCGCCGTCTCCGCAGAACACCCACACCTTGCGGTTCTCGGTGTTGGCGATGCCACGCGCGTGCAGGTACTTGAGGAAACGCGCCTGGTAGATCGACATCAGCGGCCCGAGGCCCATCGACACCGTGGGGAACTGCCAGAACTCGGGCATCAGTTTCGGGTGCGGGTAGCTGGAGATGCCGCGGCCTTCGACCTCCTGCCGGAAGTTGCGCAGTTGCTCTTCCGTGATGCGGCCTTCCATGAAAGCGCGCGCGTAAATGCCGGGCGACGAGTGACCCTGGATGTAGAGCAGGTCGCCGCCGTGTTGCTCGGTCTCGGCGTGCCAGAAATGGTTGAAGCCGGCACCGAACATCGTCGCCAGCGAAGCGAAGCTGGAGATGTGCCCGCCGAGGTCACCGCCATCGGCCGGGTTCAGGCGATTCGCCTTCACCACCATCGCCATCGCGTTCCAGCGCATGTAGGCGCGCAGCCGTTCTTCGATCTCCAGATTGCCCGGGCAGCGCTCTTCCTGGTCCGGGGGAATCGTGTTGACGTAGGCGGTGTTCGCCGAGAACGGCATGTCGATGCCGGCCTGGCGGGCGTGGTCGATCAGCTGTTCAAGCAGGAAATGCGCGCGATCGGCGCCCTCGGCGGCGATGACAGCCGAGAGAGCGTCGAGCCATTCGCGTGTCTCCTGCGAATCGGCATCGTTGGCCGCGGCACCAAACAGCGATTCAGGCATGGCAGACATCGGCTCTCCTTCCGTACGCGTTGTTTCGCGGGCGGCGCAGTCTCGCACAATTGCTACGCCATTCCTGACCGATGAAGCGGGATATCGCGATATGAAAGCGCCCGGTCAATGGCCCGGCCTCGATAATCCGCCGATGCGCCCCGCCCCACAAGCCGAAAGATCAAATCCCGGGACGCGCAGTTGGCTCAGTCGGCTGGTCGGCCAGTGGTGGCGCAGCCAATCCGTGGCGCGCCAGGACCGCTATGCCACGTTCGGGCCGCTCGCTTCCGTCGTGCTGTTCCTCGGCGCGATCATCCTGGCGTTCTGGTACCTGCGCAACGAGGAATTCGAGCGCGAACGAGACGCCGTTCAGCGCGACACTGAAATCACCCAGCAGCAAATTCGGCTGCGCCTGATCGAAAACCAGGAACAGCTGGTGCGGATCGCCCGAGAAATCGTCACGGGCGCAGTCGATCAGGCCGATTTCCTCGGCGACGCCGAAATCTTCACCCAGGAGCGTCCTGAGATCACCCAGTTGGTGTGGCTCAGCGCGAGCCGCAAGCGCAAGGCCAGCCACGCGGCCAATAGCTTTCAACCCGAGGCCGAAGCGCCTGCGAACGAAGAGTCGGCGGCGCAGCCGCCCCCCAGCGCGGGCGGTGAATCCGGGGTCGCTTTCCTGGCCGCGCAAGACCTCCGCCATCCTGTTTATTCGCGCCCGTTCACCGACAAGTTTGGCAACCCGGTGTTCCAGGTCCACATCCCGCTGCTCGACCGGAACGCATTCACCGGAGCGCTCGTCGCCGAGTATTCCGTCGAAAGCCTGATCCGCTATTTCGTGCCGAGCGAAGTTTCGGCGCGCCACGCCATCGTCTTGCTCGACGCCGATGATCGCGTGCTCGCAGGCACCGTGATGCCCAGCGCCGACAACAAGCGCACCCGGCCGTCGATCACGCACGACGTCGCCCTCGCCCCCGCCAGCAACGGCCTGGTGCTGCGCGGCCACGGCTACCGCACCTCGGTCGGCTTGATCGGCAATACGCTGTTCTGGATCGTCGCGGCGCTGTCGGTGCTGACGGTGTGGATGCTGCTCGGCACCTGGCGCCACATGCGCAATCGTGGCCAGATGCAGCTCGCACTGGTGAAAGAGACCAACTTCCGCCGCGCGATGGAGAACTCCATGCTCACCGGCATGCGCGCGATGGACAAGGAGGGGCGCATCACCTACGTGAACCCGGCGTTTTGCGCGATGACGGGTTTTACCGAATCTGATCTCGTCGGGCGCAAGCCGCCCTTCCCCTACTGGCCGCCGGAGCGCGTTGAAGAAAATTCGCGTCTGCTGCAACAAGAGCTGCAAGGGCGCAGCCCGGCCGGGGGCATCGAGGTCAAGGTGCGGCGCAAGGACGGCGTGTTGTTCGATTCGCGCATGTACGTGTCGCCGCTGATCGACTCCAAAGGCCAGCAGACCGGCTGGATGACGTCGATGACCAACATCACCGAAGCCAAGCGCATCCGCGATCAGCTTTCTGCCTCGCACGAACGTTTCACGACCGTGCTCGAGGGGCTGGATGCGGCCGTGTCGGTGCTGTCAGTGCAGCAGGGGGAACTGCTGTTCGCGAACCGCTCCTACCGCGTCTGGTTCGGTGCCGATTCGCAGGGTCATGCGCTGCTCGCGGGAGTCGAGCCCGGGCGCCCCTACCTCGCCGAAATGGACGACGCCGTCGAGCACATGGGTGGCCTGCCGACGCGCGAACTCACCGAGGCCGGTTCCGACTCGCGCGAAGTGCTCGTCGACCCGCTGCAAAAGTGGTTCGACGTGCGCGCGCGCTACCTGCAGTGGACCGACGGGCGGCTGGCGCAAATGCTGATCGCCACCGACATCACGGCGCGCAAACACGCCGAGGCACAGGCCGCGCAGCAAGCCGACAAGGCGCAGATGACGAGCCGCCTGGTCACGATGGGCGAGATGGCGTCTTCCGTCGCGCACGAGCTGAACCAGCCGTTGACCGCGATCACCAACTACTGCAACGGCATGGTGTCGCGCGTGCGGGGCGGCGGCATCGAAGAAGAAGACCTGATCGCGGCGCTCGAAAAGACGGCGCGCCAAGCGCAGCGCGCCGGGCAGATCATCCACCGCATCCGCGCCTTCGTGAAGCGCAGCGAGCCTCAGCGCCAGGCGGCGCAGGCGCATGCCATCATCGAAGACGCGGTGGAACTCGCCGGAATCGAACTGCGGCGCCGCAACGTCACGCTTCAGACCTACATCGCACAGCGCCTGCCGACGCTGCTGGTCGACCCGATCCTGATCGAGCAGGTCGTGCTCAATCTGTTGAAGAACTCCGCCGAGGCGATCGACACCGCACAGCTACCGCCGGCGCGCAGAAACATCGAACTGCGCGTGGTTCCGCGCCACACGCCGGAAGACGGCGGTGTGATCGAGTTCAGCGTCACCGACCAGGGGCCGGGCCTGCGGGAAGAAGTGCTGGCGCGCCTGTACGAGGCTTTCTTCTCGACCAAGGTGGACGGCCTGGGGATCGGCCTAAGCCTGTGCCGCACCATCGTGGAGAGCCACCGGGGCCGGATCCGGGCACAGAACCTCTACAATGGAAACGTCGCTGTGGGCTGCCGGTTTTCCTTCACGCTGCCCGTTGAGACTCCGCGAAGAGAGACCCCAACCACCCACCAACCGGCGGTGATTCCATGAGCCTGATTCCGAAGAAGGGAACCGTTTACGTCGTCGACGATGACGAGGCGGTTCGGGATTCCTTGCAGTGGCTGCTCGAAGGCAAGGACTATCGGGTCAAGTGTTTCGACTCGGCCGAGTCGTTCCTGTCGCGCTTCGACCCGCGCGAAGTGGCGTGCCTGATCGCCGACATTCGCATGGACGGCATGAGCGGCCTGGAGCTGCAAGACCGGCTGATGGAGCGGCACTCTCCGCTGCCCATCGTCTTCATCACCGGCCACGGCGACGTGCCGATGGCCGTGACAACGATGAAAAAAGGCGCGATGGATTTCATCGAGAAGCCGTTCAAGGAAGACGAACTGCTTGGCCTCGTGGAGGGAATGCTCGAACAGGCCCGATCCGCGTTCTCGCAGCATCAGGAGGCGGCGAGCCGCGACGCGTTGCTCTCGCGCCTGACCACGCGCGAGGCGCAAGTGCTCGAGCGCATCGTCGCGGGGCGGTTGAACAAGCAGATTGCCGACGATCTGGGCATCAGCATCAAGACGGTCGAGGCGCACCGCGCCAACATCATGGAAAAGCTCAACGCCAACACGGTCGCCGACCTGCTCAAGATCGCGCTGGGCGCGCAGACCAAAACAGCGGGATGACGGCACGGCGCATCGATGGCACGGCGCTGGCGCGCGCCATCCGCGACGACGTGGCGCACCGCGCCGCAGCCCTGGCGCAGCGCGGGCTCCAGCCGGGACTCGCGGTCATCCTGGTCGGCGACGACGCCGCGAGCCAGGTCTACGTTCGCCACAAGATCAAGGCGTGCCAGGAGGCAGGATTGCACTCGGTGTTCGACAGGTTCGACGCCACGTTGAGTGAAGCCGAACTGCTGGCGCGGATCGAGGCGCTCAACGCCGACCCGAAGGTGCACGGCATCCTGGTGCAAATGCCACTGCCGCGCCACATCGACTCGCAGAAGGTCATCGCCACCATCGACCCGAGCAAGGACGTCGACGGCTTTTCCGTGCACAGCGCCGGCCAGCTGGCCAGCGGCCTGAGCGGCTTTCGCCCGTGCACGCCCTATGGCTGCATGAAACTGATCGAGAGCACCGGAACAAGCCTGCGCGGCAAGCACGCCGTCGTGGTCGGCCGCAGCAACACGGTGGGCAAACCAATGGCGCTGATGCTGCTCCAGGCCAACGCCACGGTGACCGTGTGCCACAGCGCCACGCCTGATCTGGGCGTGCACACGCGGCAGGCCGACGTTCTGGTGGTCGCCGTGGGGCGGCGCGACACGGTGCGTGCCGACATGGTGAAGCCGGGCGCGGTCGTGATCGACGTCGGCATGAACCGTAACGACGCGGGAAAACTGTGCGGCGATGTCGACTTCACGGGCGTCTCGCAGGTCGCCTCGGCGATCACGCCGGTACCCGGCGGCGTGGGCCCGATGACGATTGCGATGCTGCTGTCGAACACGGTCGAAGCCACCGAGCGCCTGTCACGTTGAGTTGCGATTGAGGCGCGCTGTTGTGCAACGCTGCCTGAAATCGCCGCCAAGTTGCCGGTCGCCTGGCTTGAGACGCCGTGAGCTCTGCGGTAGATTCAACTCAATCGCCTCTTCGAGGAGAAGCCCATGACCACCCTGTCACAGCGCAAGAATGCTCGTCTGCCCCTGATCCGGGGTTTACCGGCGCAAGCCGCTGCGTCGTTGCTCGCCGCAGTTCTTGGCCTCGCGGCCACCCCCGGCCATGCGCAGTTCAAGGTCATCGGCCCGGACGGCAAGGTCACCTATACCGACAGGCCGCCACCGCCCAGCGAAGGCAAAGCCACGACCCTCGGTGCGCGCGGCACCGCGCCCGCCGCTGTCATCACCTGGCCCGAAGAATTGCGCCAGCCGGTCGCCCGATATCCCGTCACGCTGTACGTCACCGCCAGCGCCTGCACGCCCTGCGACAACGGGCGCCAGTTGCTGCGCCAGCGCGGCATACCGTTCACCGAAAAGCAGGTCGTGACACCCGAGGATGGCGACGCCCTCGAGAAGCTCACCGGGGGGCGCGACGCGCCGACATTGACGCTCGGCGCGCAGACCTTGCGCGGCCTGTCCTCCGAACTCTGGAACTCCTACCTGGACGCCGCAGGATACCCTCGCGAGTCTCGCCTGCCTGCCAATTACCGCAATCCCGCGCCGAGCCCGGTCACGGAAAAGCGCGAGATCACGACGGCACGTGCGCCTGCGGCCCCACCTCCGGTGGCCGAACCCGAAGCGCCCGCGCCCGTCGTTGCGCCGGGGGGCGTGAGCATCAAGTTCTAGCGGCGGCGCTCTTCAGCCGCTTTCGTCGTCCGCCGAGTCCGCCAGCGCCACCGGCAGCAGCGCCTGGCTGCGCGACTCCGACAGCCCCTCCACCGACTTGAGCTTGCGCGCCATCACGTTGGTGCGCGTCTGCGCGAACTCGATCGTCTTCGAGGCTTCGTCGAGTTTGCGCTTCGTCTTGTCGAGCACGTCGCCGAACTTGGCGAATTCGGTCTTCACGGCGCCCAGCACCTCCCACACCTCGGCGCTGCGCTTTTCCAGCGCGAGCGTGCGAAAGCCCATCTGCAGGCTGGTCAGCGTGGCCAGCAAGGTCGTCGGCCCGACGAGCATGACGCGATGCTCGCGCTGCATGGCCTCCACCAGTCCCGGGCGGCGCAGCGCCTCGGCGTACAGGCCTTCGGTCGGCACGAACAGCAGCGCAAACTCGGTCGTGTGCGGCGCGGCGAGGTACTTTTCGCGAATGGTTCGCGCCTCCAGGCGCAGGCGCTGCTCCACGGCTCGGCCGGCCGCCTCGGCCGCGGCGGCATCGGCGCGCTCCAGCGCCTCGACCAGCCGCTCATAGTCGTCCCGCGGGAACTTGGCGTCGATCGGCAGCCACACCGGCAGGTCGTCGTCGCGCCGGCCGGGAAGCTTGATCGCGAACTCGACGCGCGCGCCGCTGCCCGGAACGGTTTCCACATTTCGCGCGTACTGCTCGGGCGTGAACACTTGTTCGAGCAGACCGGCCAGCTGCACCTCGCCGAACACGCCGCGCGTTTTCACGTTGTTCAGCACCCGGTTCAGTGACCCGACATCCTTGGCGAGCAGCTGCATTTCGCCCAGCCCGCGGTGCACCTGTTCGAGCCGCTCGGCCACCTGCTTGAAGCTCTCGCCCAGGCGCTGTTCGAGCGTGGCGTGGAGTTTTTCGTCGACCGTGGCGCGCATCTGTTCGAGCTTCTGCTCGTTGCCGCGTTTGCAGCGCAGCCAGGCGCTGCTCGACGGTGGCGCGCACCTCGGCCAGCGCGCGCTCGTTGGCCAGCGCGACGACACGCAGTTGCTCGGCCAACACTTCACCGAATCGCTGCTGCGTCAGCGCCATCGTTTCTCCGTGGCGCCGCAACGCGGCGTCTTGCGCCTCGCGCCCCGCCAACCCCTGCTGAGAAAACGCGCTTGTGGCCGACTGCAGTGCCTGGGCGATCGACTGCTGGGTCGCCGCGAGCTGGGTGCGAAACGAATCGATCTGCTCGTTCTGGGTGCGCGCCACGTCGCCTTGCTGGTTCAACAAGGTTTGCTGGAACACGCCGAGCGTCGCCGCGAGTTCCTGACGCGTCGCCTGAGCACTGCGCGCGATGTCGTCGCGCAGTTCGCGCGAGAGCCGCTGCGCCGCGTCGCGCTGCTCGTTGCGAAGCTCGTCCGACGGCGCTTGGGTGCGCAAACCGAGCCACAGCTGAAGCGCCACTCCGACGATTGCAACGACGAAAATGGCGAAGAGAGCTCCACGGCACGAGGTCCATCGCGGCATTGTCGCAGCCCGCTCTGCCCGGCCGAGTGGCCCGGACCCCGATCAAACGATGCGGCTCGCCTTGCCGCCCCAATACCGATCGCGAAGCCCCTTCTTGTAGAGCTTGCCCGTGGGCAGGCGCGGCAGCGCAGGGTCGAACTCCACGCTCCTCGGGCATTTCAGCTTGGCCAGATGCTGCTGGCAGAACGCCATCAATTCGGCCTCGATCGCCGGCTCGGGCTCGATGCCAGGCATGAGCTGCACCACTGCCTTCACCTCCTCGCCCAGGTCTTCGTTGGGCACGCCGAACACGGCGGCGTCGGCAACTTTCGGGTGCGTGACGAGCAGGTTCTCGCACTCCTGCGGATAGATGTTCACGCCGCCGGAGATGATCATGAACGTCGAGCGGTCGGTGAGGTAGAGGAAGCCGTCGTCGTCGACATAGCCGACGTCGCCCACCGTCGTCATCGTGCCGTCGGCGGAGCGGCTTTGCGCGGTGCGCTGCGGGTCGTTGAAGTACTCGAACGCGGTGGCTGTCTTGAACCAGATCTCGCCGGGAACGCCTTTCGGCGCGGGTTGCATGTCCTCGTCGAGGATGTGCAAGTCACCGAGCATCACCTTGCCGACCGTGCCGCGGTGCGCCAGCCACTCCTGGCTGTTGCAGGCCGTGAAGCCCAAGCCTTCGGTGGCGCCGTAGTACTCGTGCACGATCGGCCCCCACCACTCGATCATGCGTTCCTTGATCTGCACCGGGCACGGCGCGGCGGCGTGAATCGCCACTTCGAGCGATGACAGGTCGTAGCGCTCGCGCACGTCGGCCGGCAGCTTGAGCAGGCGATTGAACATCGTCGGCACCAGCTGGCTGTGCGTGACGCGGTACTTCTCGATCAGGGCCAGGTACTGCTCCGGGTCGAAGTGCTCCATCACGAATCGCCGTGCCTCCGTTGCGAACGCACAGCGACACCGCCGCCTGCGGCGCGGAGTGGTACAGCGGCGCGGGCGACAGATACACCATGCCTTCCCGGTACAGCCACAGCTTGTTCAGGAAGTGGAACAGCGGCAGCGGCTGGCTCGGCGGGTTGTCCGGCAGCGGCCGCAGCACGCCCTTGGGCCGGCCGGTCGTGCCCGATGAATAGAGCATCGGCGTGCCCAGCCATTCGTCGGCAATCGGCGTGGTGGGGAATTCGGCGCAGGCTTCGTCGAGATTCTTGAAGAGCGCGTCGCTCGGGGCGTCGACGATCAGACCCAGACGCAGCTTCGGGCACATGGCAAACGCTTGCGCAGCCACGTCGCGTTTGGCGCGGGATGTGATCAACACCAACGAGTCGCTGTTGTCGACGATGTAGGCCAACTCCTGCGCGGTCAGGAACGAGTTGATGCAGGTGTAGTACAGGCCCGTGCGTTCGCCCGCGGCGTTAGTGACGAGGTAGTGGGCGTTGTTCTCCATGAACACGGCAAAGTGGTCGCGCTGCTTCAGGCCCGTGGCTCGCAGCAAATGCGCGAGGCGGTTGCTTCGTGCGTTGAGTTCGCGATAGGTCGTGACCGCGCCGCTGCTCGCCATGATGAACGCGGGCCGATCGGGGTGCTGCTGCGCATGGATCGCGGGGTACATGGGAGGCGCCTCCTGTTGGAACGACAATGTACCCGCACCGAGCGCATGCCATCCCGCGCCGAAAGCACCCCATGCCCGAACTCAAACCACCCCGCGACCGTCTGGAAAAACCTACCCTCGTCTACCCCTTCGAAGCGCCGCCGGCCACCGGCAAGGTGCTCGAAGTCGCACCCGGCGTGCTGTGGCTGCGAATGCCGCTGCCTTACGCGCTGAACCATATCAATCTCTGGGCGCTGGACGACGGCGACGGCTGGGCCATCGTCGACACCGGCGTGCGCACTCCCGAGAGTCTGGCGGCGTGGCGCGAGTTGTTTGTCAACGCCACCGACACGCGGCCGATCACGCGTGTCTTCGTCACCCACATGCACCCCGACCATGTGGGCCTGGCCGGCTGGCTGACGCGAAAGTTCGACTGCCGGTTGTGGATGACGCGCCAGGAATACCTGAACTGCCGCGTCCTGTGCTTCGACAGCGGGCGCGAGGCGCCGAGCGAGGCGATGACGTTCTTCCGCCGCGCCGGCTGGGGGAATTCCGCGCTCGAAGACTACCGCGCCCGCTTCGGCAACTTCGGCAAGCAGATCCACGCGCTGCCGGAAAGCTACCGGCGCCTCGTCGACGGCGAGACCATCCGCATCGGCGCCCACGATTGGCGCGTCATCGTCGGCACCGGCCACTCGCCCGAGCACGCTTGTCTCTACTGCTCTGACCTGAAGCTGCTGATCTCAGGCGACCAGGTGCTGCCGCGAATATCGTCCAATGTGTCGGTGCACCCCACCGAGCCCGACGCCGACCCGATGCGCGAGTGGCTCGAATCGCTGGCCAAGATCGAGCGCGAAGTGCCCGACGACGTGCTGGTGCTGCCCTCGCACAACGAATGCTTTCGCGGCCTGCACGCGCGGCTGCGCTACCTCGCCGATTCGCAACTGCGCATTCTGGATCGGCTGCGCGAGTCGTTGGCCCAACCCAGGCGTGCAGTGGATGTTTTCGTTGCCCTGTTCGGCCGCGCCATCGACGAGGGCAGTCCCAATCTGCTGGGGCTGGCCACCGGCGAGAGCATGGCCTGCCTGAACCATTTGGTGCATCGCGGCGAGGCGCGTGTCGACACGGACTCCAAAGGTGTCGCCTGGTACAGCATGGCAGCGTCTAGCGCCGCCGCGTGACCCGCGATCGAGTCTTGCCGAAACGTCTTGTTGGCGGAGCCGGAGGGATTCGAACCCTCGATGCAGGTTTTGCCCACATACTCCCTTAGCAGGGGAGCACCTTCGGCCACTCGGTCACAGCTCCTGACGCCGGGCGCCATTCTAGCTCCCGATACCGCGCTCAATTGGGCGGCTGCTCCAGATCGAAGGCCTTGTGCAACGCGCGCACCGCGAGTTCCATGTACTTCTCGTCAATCACGACGCTGGTCTTGATTTCGCTCGTCGTGATCATCTGGATGTTGATGCCTTCGTCGCTGAGAGCGGCGAACATCTTGCTCGCCACGCCGACGTGCGAACGCATGCCGATGCCGACGATGCTGACCTTGCAGATCTTCGGGTCGCCGATGAGATCGGCCGCGCCGGTCTTGGGAACGACGCTGGTCTTGAGCAATTCCATCGTGCGCGCGTAATCGTTGCGGTGCACCGTGAACGAAAAGTCGGTGCGGCCCTGGTGCGAGACGTTCTGGATGATCACGTCGACATCGATGTTCGCCTGCGCCACCGGCCCCAGGATCTGATGCGCGATGCCGGGCTTATCGGTCACGCCGAGCAGGCTGATCTTGGCCTCGTCGCGGTTGAACGCGATTCCCGACACGATGGCTTGTTCCATTTTTTCGTCTTCCTCGAACGTGATCAATGTGCCCGACACCGCCTCTTCGTCGAGTGCGATGTCCCAGGGCGTGAAGCTCGACAGCACGCGCAGCGGCACGCGGTACTTGCCGGCGAATTCGACCGATCGGATCTGCAGGACCTTGGAGCCCAGGCTCGCCATCTCGAGCATTTCTTCGAAGCTGATCGTCTTCAGCCGGCGCGCTTCCGGAACGACGCGTGGGTCGGTGGTGTAGACGCCGTCGACATCGGTGTAGATCAGGCACTCGGCCGCCTGCATCGCCGCGGCAACCGCCACGGCCGAGGTATCGGAACCGCCGCGCCCGAGCGTGGTGACGTTGCCGGCCGCGTCAACGCCCTGGAAACCGGCGATCACCACCACCTTGCCGGCCGCGAGATCGGCCTTGACGCGCTTGTCGTCGATGCTCTGGATGCGCGCCTTGGTGAACGAGCTGTCGGTGGCGATCGGCACTTGCCAACCGGCGTAACTCACCGCCTCCAAGCCTTCGGCCTGCAAGGCGATCGCGAGCAGCCCGACCGACACCTGTTCGCCGGTGGCGGCAATCATGTCGAGTTCGCGCCCGTTGGCTTGGGTTGCGCCGGCGGGCTGCAATTCCTTGGCCAGGCCGAGCAGGCGGTTCGTTTCGCCGCTCATGGCCGAGGGCACGACGATCAATTGGTGCCCGGCGCGCACCCACTTGGCGACACGCTTGGCGACGTTGCGGATGCGCTCGGTCGAGCCCATCGACGTGCCGCCGTATTTGTGGACGAGGAGTGCCATGAAAGGGAGGTCGGGCGGAGCCGCCGAGGTGAATTCTTGTTCGAGCCGGGATGGTCCGAGCCGGCATTTTAAGCGGCGGGTCGCGCCCTCCGATCAGCACCCTGCAATCAGTCTTCGCTGGGCCCGCCTTGCCACTGCAGCGTGACCTGGGCCTGGCCTGCCAACGCAAGCATGCGGGCATCGATGCCGAGACCGGGGACGAACACGAGTTGCCCGCCGCTGTAGAGCAGCGGGCCCGCGCGATGCCACGCCGCGAGGCCCGCCGACTGATACTGCTTCTTCAAGCTGCGCGGCGGCCGCCCGATCCCGGCCTGAAACTGCTCGCCGCCCGAGCGCTCGCGAAGTTCAAGCTGGCCGAGCCAGGCCAGCGGCACGCCGCCCTGCGCCGTGCGCTGCACGCGCAGCTCGCCTGCCCAGCCGGGCAGCTTGTAGACGCCGGCGCGGCGAACGCTAAGCTCCGATTCGCGCGGCACTTCGGGGGGCGCTGCACGGTCACGCCGATACGTCAACACACCGCGATACGAAAGCAGGTTGCCGTCTGGGCACTGCCACTGCGCACTGCGGCTGCCCGGCAGTTCGGTGAGCAGCCGGCTCGCCAGGCTGGCGGCCGGCGCCTGCCCGGTCTGCTGTGTGAACCAGGCGCGAAGCACGTTGCTGCGCCGGCCGTCACTCAACTCCCGCCACGCGCGCAAATCGAGGCCCCGTGCACTAGCGATGGCTTGAAGATCGATGCTGGCCAATTCGCTCAAACATGCCTGGGCTTGCTGCGCCCATGTAGCGCTTTGCGCCAGCGCCGCGTCGGCCTGCGGGAACGCCTGCGCGAGTGCGGGCCACACCTGAAGGCGCACACGGTTGCGCGCAAAGCGAGGCTCGGCGTTGCTATCGTCGTCGATGAAGCGCAGGCGGTGGCTTCGAACATAGGCCTCGATGGCCTCGCGCGGTTCGTCGAGCCAAGGGCGAGCCCAGGTGATGGCGTCGCGTTGCACGATGCGCGGCATGCCCGCCAGCCCATTCATCCCCGCGCCGCGCAAGGCTTGCAGCAGAAACGTTTCGGCCTGATCGAGCCGATGCTGGGCGAGCAACACCAAGCCGACGCCGTGCGCCTGTGCCAACCGGCACAGCGCGTCGTAGCGTTGCTCGCGGGCCCAGGCCTCGATGCTGTCTCCGCGCTGCGGTCGCCCGGACAGGCGCTCGGCAGAAAAACTCACGGGCCACCCGCGCTTCTCCCAGCGCGCGCATTGCTCGCGGCACGCGTCGCGCCACGCGTCGGCCTGAGGGCTCAGCCCATGATGGATGTGAAAGGCATGGACCTGCAGACCCAGCGGCGCCGCGGCGGCCAGCGTGGCGTGCAGCAGGGCCGTCGAATCTCGGCCGCCGCTGTACGCGACGGCAACCCGTAGGTTGTTCGGCAACACCGCTGTCGGATGCGGCGCCTGGAGCGTCATGCGTGGCACGCGGGCGCAGTGCCTGGGAAAGCGAAGATCCGAACGGAGACTGAGGTTTTTCAGCGCTCCGTCGTGTCGCTGAAGCGCCCGTACGAGCGCAGGCGTTCGTAGCGGCGCTGCAGCAGCTCTTTGGGCTTGAGGTCGCTCAACTGGCGCATCGAGTCGTTCAGCGCGCGCTTCAGGAACGCGGCCATCTGCTTCGGGTCGCGGTTCGCGCCACCCACGGGCTCGCTGACGATCTTGTCAACCAGCCCCAGCGCCTTGAGCCGGTGCGCCGTGATGCCCAGCGCTTCGGCGGCGTCGGCGCTGCGTTCGGCCGTCTTCCACAGAATGGACGCGCAGCCTTCGGGCGAGATCACGGAGTACACCGCGTATTGCAGCATCAACACCTGGTCGCCGACGCTGATTGCCAGCGCACCTCCCGAGCCACCTTCGCCGATGATCGTGGCGATGATCGGCACTTCGAGCTGCGCCATCTCGAAAATGTTGCGGCCGATCGCCTCGGACTGGCCACGTTCCTCGGCGCCCACGCCGGGGTAGGCGCCCGGCGTGTCGACGAACGTGAACACCGGCAGGCCGAATTTTTCGGCGAGCTTCATCAGCCGCAATGCCTTGCGGTAGCCCTCGGGCCGCGACATGCCGAAATTGCGGAGACCTCGCTCCTTCGTGTCGCGCCCTTTCTGGTGACCCAGCACGACGCACGCCTGACCGTTGAAACGTGCCAACCCACCGACGATCGACTGATCATCGGCGTAAGCCCGGTCGCCGTGCAGCTCGAGGAAGTCGGTGAAGATTTCGGCGATGTAGTCCAGCGTGTACGGGCGCTGCGCATGGCGTGCGATCTGCGTCACCTGCCACGGCGTCAGGTTCGCGTACAGATCCTTCGTGAGCTGCTGGCTCTTCTTGCTGAGGCGATCGATCTCTTCCGAGATGTCCACCGCCGACTCGCTTTGCACGTAGCGCAGCTCGTCGATCTTCGACTCGAGCTCGGCAACGGGCTGCTCGAATTCGAGGAAATGTCGTTTGCTCATGGGGAAGTCTCCGCGCCACTCGCTGCGGCATTCGCCTGGGAACCGCGCGGCGGCTGCTTCAGATCAGTATTCAACCGGCAAGGGATCGAGGCTGCGCCAAATGTACCATGTGGCCACCGAGCGAAAAGGGGCCCACGCGTCGCCGACTTCACGCGCTTCCGCCCTCGATACGGGCTCGCCGCTGAAGTAGTTGAGGCTGATGCCTTTGAGCAGGCCAACGTCGTCCAGCGGCAGGATGTTCGGCCGCATCAGGTGGAAGATGAGGAACATCTCTGCCGTCCAGCGGCCGATGCCGCGGATGGCGACGAGTTCGTCGATGATGGCCTCGTCTTCCATGCGCTGCCACTGATCGACGTGAACCGCGCCCGACTCGAAGTGCTGTGCCAGGTCGCACAGGTATTCGACCTTGCGCGCCGACAAGCCCGCCGCACGGATCTTCTGCACGCCCAGTTGCAGCACGCTGGCCGGCAGCAGCCCGGCCGAGGCGCCCTCCATCAGCGCGGTGAAGCGGTCCCACACGGTCTGCGCGGCCTTCACGGATATCTGCTGCCCGACGATGGAGCGCGCCAGCGTCGTGAACGCGTCGCCGCGGCTTTGCAAGCGGCCATCGCCGAACTTCGGGATGAGCTTGCGCATCACGCGGTCGCGCTTGGCCAGGTGCTTGCAGGCTTCGTCCCAGTACTGCGGTTGCACGATCGCTGCCACGTGGCGCTCCCGGCTCAGGCCCGCACCCAGGTCGTGCCCTGGGGCGAGTCTTTCAAGACGACGCCCTGAGCCGCCAGGTCCTTGCGAATTCGATCTGCCGTCGCGAAATCCCTGGCGTTCTTGGCCGCCTGGCGCTCGGCGATGGCTTGCGCAATGGCCGCTTCATCCAGGCCGCCGCTGCCCAATTGCAGATAGCTGCGTGGCGCCTGTTGCAGCAGGCCGAGCGTCGCGCCGAGACTTCGCAACAGGGTGGCGTCGCGCACTGAGCGCGTCTTGTTGACCTCGCTCGCCAGTTCGAACAGCACCGCAATTGCGCCGGGCGTGTTGAAGTCGTCGTCCATCGCGGCGCGAAATGCCGCCGCGCGCGGCTCGCTCCAGTCGAGCGGCGAATCACCGATGCTCACGCCATCGAGCGCGGTGTACAGGCGCCGCAGCGAATTGCGCGCGTCGTCCAGGTTCGTGTCGCTGAAGTTGAACGGGCTTCGGTAATGCGTGCGCACCATGAAGAAGCGCACCGTCTCGCCGTCGTAGCGCTTGAGCACGTCTCGGATCGTGAAGAAGTTTCCCAGCGACTTCGACATCTTCTCGTTGTCGACATTCAGGAAGCCGTTGTGCACCCAGTAGTTGACGAACGGCCCGGGCGTCGCGCCTTCGCTTTGGGCGATTTCATTTTCGTGGTGCGGGAACTGCAGGTCCATGCCGCCGCCGTGAATGTCGAAATGCGCACCCAACGTGGCACGGCACATCGCCGAGCATTCGATGTGCCAGCCCGGGCGGCCCTTGCCGTAGGGGCTGTCCCATTTCGCGTCGTCGGGCTCGTCGTCTTTCGCGGCCTTCCAGAGCACGAAATCGAGCGGGTCGTCTTTGCCGTCTTGAACCGCGACCCGCTCGCCGGCACGCAACTGGTCGAGCGACTTGCCCGAAAGCTTGCCGTAGCCGGGAAATTTGCGTACCGCGAAGTTCACGTCGCCGTCGGGGGCGCGATACGCCAGACCATTGCGCTCGAGGGCAGCAATGATCTCCAGCATCTGCGGCACATGCTCCGTGGCGCGCGGCTCGAAGGTGGGGCGCTCGATGCCCAGCGCATCGATGTCCTGGTGCATCGCGACAGTCATCTCGTCGGTCAACTGGCGAATGGGGATGCCGCGCTCCAGCGCACGCTTGATGATCTTGTCGTCGATGTCGGTGATGTTGCGCACGTAGGTCACGCGGTAGCCCGAGCAGCGCAGCCAGCGGTACATGACGTCGAAGGCCATCAGGAAGCGCGCATGGCCGACGTGGCACAGATCGTAGATCGTCATGCCGCACACGTACATGCCAACTCGACCCGGCGTGATGGGCGTAAAAACCTCGACGCGGCGCGACAGTGTGTTGTGAATGCGAAGGGCCATGAACCAGCGAGGATGCAGCAAGCGCGAGCGTAGAATCAATCCAGTATACCGGTGGCAATCAGCGCAAATCGACGATGTTCTTGCAAGCTTCGGCCGCGCCGCCCGGCGCCCGCGCGGTGCCACGCGCCAAGCGAAATCAGCGCATCTGCCTTGTCAGATTCCTGCAAACCGGCGCCTTGCTGTTCGCTTGCAGCACGGCATTTGCGACCGTTGAAGAGACCGCCGAGGTATCGCGTCTGCATCGCTCCGGCAGCAGTATGGAAGCGGTGCAACTCGCCGACAAGATTCTCGCCACTCGCCCCAAGGACGCTCAGATGCGGTTCCTGAAAGGCGTGGTTCTGGCTGAGAGCCAACGCGCCGCGGAAGCGATCGAAGTTTTTCAGGGACTGACGGAAGAGTTTCCCGAGTTGGCCGAACCCTACAACAATCTGGCGGCACTTCACGCCGCCCGCGGCGACTATGAGCGCGCCCGTATTGCACTCGAGCAGGCGCTGCGCAGCAACCCGAGCTACGCCACAGCCCATGAAAATCTGGGGGACGTGCATGGCATGCTCGCCAGCCGGGCCTATGCGAAAGCCCTGACGCTCGACCCATCGAACGAACGCCTGCCCGGCAAGCTCGCGTTGGTGCGAGAGTTGTTCAATGTCAAGCGCGCCGCTGCAACACCGGCCAAACCCCAGTAGTTACGGCACCGGCAATTCCAATCCATCCCACCCCAAGGAGTGACTCGACCCATGATTCGAAGCTTCGCACGCGCCCTGGCCGGCGCCGCACTGATCGCCGCCGCGGCCTCGCCGGCCCTGGCCCAGAAGGTCAAGCTCACCACGTCGATGGGCGACATCGTGATTGAGGTAGACGCCGCCAAAGCACCGAAGTCCGCAGCAAACTTCCTGCAGTACGCCAAGGACGGCCATTTCAACGGAACGATCTTTCACCGCGTGATCGACAACTTCATGATCCAGGGCGGCGGCATGTTGCCCGACATGTCGCAAAAGCCGACGCGCGCGCCGATTCCGCTGGAAAGCAAGAACGGCTTGTTGAATGTGCGCGGCAGCGTGGCGATGGCGCGCACCGGCGATCCGAACTCCGCGACCGCGCAGTTCTTCATCAATCTCAAAGACAACGGATTCCTGAACGCGAGCGAATCGCGCGACGGCAATGGGTACGCCGTGTTCGGCAAGGTGGTCGCGGGCATGGATGTCGTCGATAAGATCCGCAGCGTGCCCACCGCCAACAAGGGCCCGCACCAGAACGTGCCGGTCGAGCCGGTGGTCATCAAACAAGCAACCGTGGAGCCCTGAGATGAACCAACAGGTCGAACTGCAAACGAGCCTGGGCAGCGTCAAGGTCGAGCTGGACGCCGCGCGCGCGCCGGAGTCGGCGAAGAATTTTCTCGCCTATGTGGACGCCGGCCACTACGACGGCACGGTGTTCCATCGCGTCATCAAGGGTTTCATGATTCAGGGTGGCGGCTTCGAAGTGGGCATGAAACAAAAGCCGACTCGCGAGCCGCTCAAGAACGAAGCGAACAACGGCGTGAAGAACGACAAGTACACGCTGGCGATGGCGCGCACCTCGGCGCCGCACTCGGCGACTGCGCAGTTTTTCATCAACACCACCGACAACGCCTTCTTGAACTTCAAATCGGAGAGCCCGCAGGGCTGGGGCTATGCCGTGTTCGCCAAGGTCATCGCCGGCGCCGAGGTGGTCGACGCGATCGAGCGTGTGGGCACCACCCGGCGCGGCGGGCATGACGACGTTCCCGTCGAAGACGTCGTGATCCTCAGCGCGAAACGGATTTCCTAGCGCTGTGGTTCAGTAGTTGAGAGTCTTCGGGCGTGCCCGAGCAACGCACTGGCGTGATCGATAGGCTGTCAGCTTCTCAATCCCGGCCCACACAGTTCAGCGAGTGGGCCGCGCCGACTTCGTGGCGCAGCATCGAGTTCATCAGCGACCTGCACCTCTCGCCCCAGACACCGAAAACGCTGGCGGCGTGGGAGCGGTATCTCGGCAGCACTCGGGCCAGCGCTGTGGTCATCCTCGGCGATTTGTTCGAGTCGTGGGTCGGTGACGACTCGCGCTTCGATCCGTTCGAGTCCCATTGCGTGGGCGCTCTGGAGCGAGCGTCGAAGACCGCCACTCTGGCCTTCATGGTCGGTAACCGAGACTTCCTGATCGGCGCAGCGATGTGCGAAGCCTGCGGCATGCAACAGCTTTCGGATCCGACGCTGTTGCATGCATTTGGTCAGCGCATCTTGCTGACCCACGGCGACGAGCTGTGTCTGGAAGACGTCGAGTATCAGAAATTTCGCGCCTTGGTGCAAAGCGCCGAGTGGCAGTTCGAACTGTTGGCGCGGCCTCTGGCAGAGCGGCGCGAGCTGGCGCGCGAAATGCGCGCCGGCAGCGAGTTGCGCCAAGCGCAGCGCGGCCGCCTTGATGAGTGGGCCGATGTCGACTTCTCCGCGGCGGTTCAATGGCTGGATCGAGCCGACTCGAACACGCTGATCCATGGGCACACCCATCGCCCGGGAACGTGCCCGCTCGGCCCCGGCCACGTGCGCCATGTGCTGAGCGACTGGAGTTTCGACGATGCGCACGCGCCTCGCGCCGAAGTCCTGCGGCTGGACGCCTCGGGCCTGACGCGGCACCGCTTCAGTTGACGATGCATGGCTGGTGGAAAGCCTGGCAGCAGGCGCGACGAGACCGCGTGCTGCGCAAGCGAGCCATCCCTGAACCGCTGTGGCGACTGACGTTGCTGCGCTATCCATTCCTCGCCACCCTCGAACCCGCGGCGGCGACCGAGCTGCGTGAGTTGGCAACGCTGTTCCTGAACGAAAAGGAGTTTCACGGTGCCGGCGGCCTGGAGGTCGACGATGAAATGGCGGTCGCGATCGCCGCGCAGGCCTGCCTGCCGATCCTGCGGCTCGGCCTGCAGTGGTACGACGCCTTCAGGGGCATCGTCGTGCACGCCGACGCGGTGACGGCGCAGCGCGAGCATGTCGACGAAGACGGCATCGTGCACGAGTACGAAGAAGAGTTGAGCGGCGAAGCGATGGAAGGCGGCCCGCTGATGCTGTCTTGGCAAGACGTGCAGAGCAGCGGCGAATCGGCGCAGTGGGGCTACAACGTCGTGATTCACGAATTCGCCCATGTGCTCGATATGCGCGACGGGGTGGCCGATGGCGTTCCGCCGCTGCCGGACCGCGAAGCGCGCCAGCGCTGGCTGTCGGTGCTCGACGCCGAATACGAGGCGTTCTGCGAGTCGGTCGACCAGGAAGTCGACACCGTGCTCGACCCCTACGGCGCGCAATCCCCCGACGAGTTCTTTGCCGTGGCCAGTGAAGCGTTCTTCACCGTGCCGACGCCCACGCGCGAGGCGCACCCGCGGCTCTACGAATTGCTCGCGCAGTTCTACCGCCAAGACCCGGCGAGCGCTGCCCAATGAAGCGCGCCGGCACAAGGCCGGCGCGGATTCAAGGGGCCGCCCTTCGGGCGCGAGATTCAGGCCGTGGCCGGCTCGGCCTTGGGCTTGTCGCTCTTCTTGTTGGGCGTGATGTCCAGAATCGGCTTGCCGTCGGCATCCGCATCGACCGTCAGGCGACCGCCGTCGACCAGCTGACCGAACAGCAGTTCGTCGGCCAGCGCGCGGCGAATCGTGTCCTGAATCAGGCGCTGCATCGGGCGCGCGCCCATCAGCGGATCGAAACCCTTCTTCGCCAGGTGCTTGCGCAGCGCGTCGGTGAACGTGACCTCGACCTTCTTCTCGTTGAGCTGGGTCTCGAGCTGGAGCAGGAACTTGTCGACCACGCGCAGGATGATTTCTTCGTCGAGCGCGCGGAAGCTGACGATCGCGTCCAGCCGGTTGCGGAATTCCGGCGTGAACAGACGCTTGATGTCGGCCATCTCGTCGCCCTGCTCGCGCGCCGTGGTGAAGCCGATCGTCGCCCGGTTCATCGTCTCGGCGCCCGCATTCGTCGTCATGATGATGATGACGTTGCGGAAGTCGGCCTTGCGGCCGTTGTTGTCGGTCAGCGTGCCGTGGTCCATGACCTGCAACAGCACGTTGAACACGTCCGGGTGCGCCTTCTCGATCTCGTCCATCAGCAGCACGGCGTGCGGCTTCTTCGCGATCGCTTCCGTCAGCAGGCCACCCTGGTCGAAGCCCACGTAGCCGGGCGGCGCGCCGATCAGGCGGCTCACGGCATGGCGCTCCATGTATTCGCTCATGTCGAAGCGAATCAGATCGATACCGAGGATGTACGCCAACTGGCGCGCCACTTCCGTCTTGCCCACACCGGTGGGGCCGCTGAAGAGGAACGAGCCGATCGGCCTGTCGGGCTTGCCCAGACCCGAGCGTGCCATCTTGATCGCCGCCGCCAGCGCTTCGATCGCCGGCTCTTGTCCGAACACCACGCTGTTCAGGTCGCGGTCCAGGCTCTTCAGCTTGGAGCGGTCATCGCTCGACACACTGGCCGGCGGAATACGCGCGATCTTCGCGACGATCTCTTCCACCTCGGCGCGCGTGATCGTCTTCTTCTGCTTGTTCTTCGGCAGGATGCGCTGCGCCGCTCCGGCTTCGTCGATCACGTCGATCGCCTTGTCAGGCAGGTGCCGGTCGTTGATGAACTTCGCCGACAGTTCGGCCGCGGCTTGGAGCGCACCGATCGCGTACTTGACGCTGTGGTGGTCTTCGAAGCGCGACTTCAGGCCCTTCAGGATTTCAATCGTCTGCTCCACCGAAGGCTCGACCACGTCGACCTTCTGGAAGCGGCGCGACAAGGCGGCGTCTTTCTCGAAGATGCCGCGGTATTCGGTGAACGTGGTCGCGCCGATGCACTTCATCGCACCCGAGCTCAGCGCCGGCTTGAGCAGGTTGCTGGCGTCCAGCGTTCCGCCCGAGGCCGCGCCGGCCCCGATGAGGGTGTGAATCTCGTCGATGAACAGAATCGCGTTGGGCTGATCCTTGAGCTGCTTGAGCACGCCTTTCAGGCGCTGCTCGAAGTCGCCGCGGTACTTGGTACCGGCCAGCAGCGCGCCCATGTCGAGCGAGTAGACGATCGACTTGGCCAGCACTTCCGGCACGTCGTCCTGCGTGATGCGCCAGGCCAGACCCTCGGCGATGGCGGTCTTGCCC
>CAWBTF010000013.1:0-26445 GCA_963791595.1 uncultured beta proteobacterium
CCAGTCGATGAGCCTGCGCAGCGCGGTGTAGTCGACGCTGCCGTCATCATGCATCGGCGTGACCATCGCGACGATGCTGCCGAGAATGGGTTTCATGGTCGGTTCCCTCGTGAATCGGGCGATTTTACGGTGCGCGCGAATCCGCCTCGGCGCGCGCTTCGCCATCGAGCCGGTAGCGCGGTGGCGCGGCATCGGCGACCGCGGTGGGCTCACGCACGGCGACGATGCGCTGTATGTAGCGATCGGGTGGCGAGACGAAACCGTCCTCGAAAGCGACCACCCTCAGGCCCTGCACGGCGCTGAGCAACTCCCCCGGGCGTAGCAGGAAATCGGGGTTTGTTGGTTTGCCCACCGACGCGTGCCCCTGCGCAAAGGTTTCGTAGATCAATACGCCGCCCGGCGCCACACTGGCGACGAGGGTCGGCAACAACGCGCGCCACAGGTAGTTGGTGACGATCACGGCGTCGAAACGCTGTCCCGCCAATGGCCACGGCCCGGCTTCGATGTCGGCGACGATCACGTTCGCCACCTCGCGCAGCGGCTCGAGCGCGGCGGCGTCGAGGTCAACGCCGGTGACGCGGCAGCCGGCCTTCGCGAACCAGCGCACATGGCGCCCGGGCCCACACGCCACGTCGAGCACGCTCGCGCCCGGTGCCACGAAGTGCGACCAGCGCCGCACCCAGGGCGAGACCGGCAGGTCAGCGTGGTTCGACACGGTGGCCCGGGTTCAGAAGCAGTTCCACAACTGCAACGCCAGCGTCATCGCGACGTCGGGACGCAGGTAGGCCAGGAACACGAGCAGCAGCGACAGCCCGGCACCAGCCCAGATCGCAATTCGGCGGGCCTTCAACTCAGTTGCTCCACCACGTTTCGCGCGACCCGGTAAGAATGAAACGCCACGGCATCGTGAAGGGCTGCTTTCGGCGCAAAGCTGACCTTCGCTGCGCGCCCCGTGCCAGCATGGTCCGGGGCAGGTGGCTTGGGGCACGTTCTCCGGCCCACGCTCGCGGGGCAGCAGATCGGGTGCACGAGCGCCGGCTCGTCATCGCCAGCCGCTGCCCCGAACCGTCCAGGACACCGCGAATGGGGCCTGCGCCCGTGCCCCAAACCACCTGCCCCGGGCACGACCGAGGTGGGCGAAGACGTGGTGCGCCACCACAGGTGCCAGCAGGGCGGTGGTGGTGCCCCCGGGCGCAGGCCCCATTCGCGGTGTCCTGGCTCATCGTGCGCTTGGATGGTGATGACGCGGCTGTGCGTGGTGGGCCTCGGTGGTGCCCCGCGAGCGTGGGCCGGAGAACGGGGGCGCCGCCGCCGACCTGCGACCATGAACGCTGGCGCGCCGGCTGCAGGCCGAACGGCAGCAATGGGCCGAAAGCGGTCAGCTCCCCGCTGAAGGCTTGACGCAAGTCGACGCACACGAGTTTCACTTCAAGCTCAAGCCGGGGCCGGGCGAACAATCGTGTGCTCGCGAATCGGGAAATTCACGACCGCGCCGAACACGCCCAGCGCGATCGCGATCCACCAGACGATGTCGTAGCTGCCGGTGCTGTCGTAGAGCTTGCCGCCGAGCCACGCGCCCATGAAGCTGCCGAGCTGGTGGTTCACGAACACGATACCGCTCAACATGCCGAGGTACTTCACGCCGAAGATTTGCGCGACCATCGCATTCGTCGGCGGAATCGTCGACAGCCACAGCAGCCCCATCACCGAGGCGAAGATGTAGACGCTCCACGGGGTGAGCGGCGCGCTGATGAACACCAGGATCGCCAGGCCGCGCAGGGCGTAGATGGCCGACAGGATGTAGCGTTTGGGCATGCGCCCGCCGAGCACGCCGGCGGCGTAGGTGCCGATCACGTTGAACAGGCCGATCAGCGCGAGCGCGGTCGTCGCCACGTCAGGCGTGAGGCCGTTGTCCTTGAGGTAGCTCGGCATGTGCACGCCGATGAACACGACCTGAAAACCGCAGACGAAATAACCGGCGGTGAGCAACTGGAAGTTCGGGTTGCCGAAGGCTTCGCGCAGCGCGGCGCCGATGCTTTGCTGGCTCGGATGCGCCGGGGCGTGCGCGGGTTCTTTCAGGCCAATCGCCAGCGGCATGATCGCCAGCGCCATGCACGCCAGGATGAACAGCGCCGACTGCCAGCCGAAACCGCCGATCAGCCAGTTCTCCACCGGTACCATCAGGAACTGGCCGAACGACCCTGCCGCGGCGGTGACGCCCATCGCCCAACTGCGCTTGTCCGCGGCCACGTTGCGCCCGATCACGCCGTAGACGACCGCGTAAGTCGTTCCGGACTGCGCCATGCCCAGCACCAGGCCGGCGCTGCTGGTGAAGCCCAGGCCCGACGTGGCCAGGCCCATCCACACCAGCCCCAGCGCATAGAGCAGCGCACCGACGATCAACACGCGGTACGCGCCGAAGCGGTCGGCCAGCGCACCGGCGAAAGGCCCGGCGATTCCCCAGGCGAGGTTCTGGATGGCGATCGCGAACGCGAAGGTCTCGCGCGTCCAGCCGCGCTCCAACGTGATCGGCTGCAGCCACAGGCCGAAACCGTGGCGGATGCCCATCGACAGCGTGACGATCATGGCGCCGCACAGCAGCACCTGCGTCATCGAAAGCGGGACTCGGGAGGCGGGTGAGGAAGTGGCGGACATCGACTCACTGTAACGGAATCGATGCCACCGCCTCGCGGCGCTGCGCGGTAGGCGCCGGCTTTCAGGGGGATTGCGCGCGGCTCGCAGGCCGCCGCGCTTGGCGCAACGTCAGAAGCGCAAGCCGAACTTCATGCCGTAGCTGGTGGCGTCGCCGGTCTTGTCGCCCTCGAACGCGAGGTTCAGCAGACCCAGGCTCAAATTCAAGCCGCCGAACACCTTGCCCTGGCTGAACGACTCGGTCACCAGACCGCCAGTGCCTTTCGGGTCGCTCTTGACGCGCACGGTGCCGATGCCCGCATAGGGCGTGAGCATCGCAAAGCCCTTGGAGATCGACACGTCCAGGCCGGTCGTGTTGAGTTTCAATTGGTCTACGCCGCTCAAGCTCGTCATGCTGGCGCGCAGCGCCACGGCCGGGGTCGCGACGCCGCCCGCGAGCACCGCCCAGCGCAGCTCGCCACCGATGAGCCGGATGTTGCTCGACGGCACGGCCGCATACGACACGCCGAGGTCGATGTTCAACGGCAAGCCCTTGTGCAGGCGCAGCGTGGGCACCGGCAGTGTGGCCGGCACGCTGGTGCCGCTGGCGGCGGTCTGGAACGTGGCGCGGTTCTGCAGTTTGGTGCCGGTGACGGCGAAGCCGACGTCGAACCCGGTGATGCCCAGCGGCTCGGCCGGAACCAGCGGCTTGTACGACAGCGCCGCGCCGAGGTCTTCCGACAGGCCGCGAAACGCGGGCTGTGCCAAGGCGCCAAGGTTGTTGATGTCGGCGGCGTACGCGCCGGCGGCGGTGCACAGACCCGCTGCAATCAGCAATGCGCGCAGGGTCGATGGGGATGGGGTCATGAGACAAGGCTCCTTCAAAGCAGATCAAAGGCGAAAGCCGCGCGAGCGTACTCCGGGGCCGCGCAGCTTCTCATGCCAATCGCGTGGTTTGCGTGACGCTTGTCTCGCCGCACCAACTGATTGCGACCTTCTGTAAGCATCGCCGCCACGCCGAGCCGACGCAAAGGCGATGCCTAGAATGCGCGCCCATGGCAAACAAACCCACCGGCAAGTACGGCGAAGAATCGATCCGCGTTCTCAAGGGCCTCGAGCCCGTGAAGCAACGCCCCGGCATGTACACGCGCACCGACAATCCGTTGCACATCGTGCAGGAGGTGATCGACAACGCGGCCGACGAAGCGCTGGCCGAACACGGAAAACGCATCGACGTGACGCTGCACGCCGACCAGTCGGTGTCGGTGGAAGACGACGGGCGCGGCATCCCCTTCGGCCTGCACCCGGTGGAGAGGGTGAGCGTCGTCGAGATCGTGTTCACTCGGCTGCACGCCGGCGGCAAGTTCGACAAAGGGGCCGGCAACGCCTACAGCTTTTCCGGCGGGCTGCACGGCGTGGGCGTGAGCGTGACGAATGCGCTGTCCAAGCGTCTCGAAGTGACGGTGTGGCGCGACGGCCAGGTCGCGACGATTGGCTTTGCCGGCGGCGACGTGATCGAGCCGCTGAAGCTGCGCAAGGCCGGCGCGGGAGACAAGAAGAGCGGCACGCGGGTGCGCGTCTGGCCCGATGCGAAGTATTTCGAAAGCGCCGAACTGCCGCGCCCCGAGCTGACGCACCTGTTGCGCAGCAAGGCGGTGCTGATGCCCGGTGTCACCGTCACGCTCGCATTCGAAAAGGGCGGCGAGCCGCAAAGCTGGCTCTACCAGGGGGGATTGCGCGACTACCTGAACCAGAGCCTGAGCGCCGACCCGGTGATTCCGCTGTTCGAAGGCGAGCACTTCGCCGACGCCGGAGAAACCGAGAATTTCGCCGAAGGCGAGGGCGCGGCCTGGTGCGTGGCGTTCACCGAAGACGGCACGACGGTGCGCGAGAGCTATGTGAACCTGATTCCGACAGTCGCCGGCGGCACGCATGAGTCCGGCCTGAAAGACGGCATGTTCGGCGCGATCAAGGGCTTCATCGACATGCACAGCCTGTTGCCCAAGGGCGTGAAGCTGATGCCCGAAGACGTGTTCTCGCGCGCGAGTTTTGTGCTCTCGGCCAAGGTGCTCGACCCACAGTTCCAGGGCCAGATCAAGGAGCGCCTGAACAGCCGCGACGCGCTGCGCCTGGTCTCGGCGTGCGTGAAGCCGTTGCTCGAGCTGTGGCTGAACCAGCATGTGGAGTACGGGCGCAAACTCGCCGAACTCGTGATCAAGCAGGCGCAGACGCGCCAGCGCGCGTCGCAAAAGGTGGAAAAGCGCAAGGGCTCGGGCGTGGCGGTGCTGCCCGGCAAGCTCACCGACTGCGAAAGCCGCGACCTGCTGCAAAACGAAGTCTTCCTCGTCGAAGGCGATTCCGCCGGCGGCAGCGCGAAGCTCGGGCGCAACAAGGAAACGCAGGCGATCCTGCCGCTGCGCGGCAAGGTGCTCAACGCCTGGGAGGTCGAGCGGGACAGGCTGTTCGCGAACAACGAGATCCACGACATCGCGGTGGCGATCGGCGTCGATCCGCATGGCGCGAACGACGACGCCGACCTCTCAGGCCTGCGCTACGGCAAGGTCTGCATCCTGAGCGACGCCGACGTCGACGGCTCGCACATCCAGGTGCTGCTGCTCACGCTGTTCTTCCGCCACTTCCCGAAGCTCATCGAAGCCGGGCGCATTTATGTCGCCAAGCCGCCGCTGTTTCGCATCGACGCGCCGGCGCGCGGCAAGAAGCCCGCGGCGAAGATTTATGCGCTGGATGAGGGCGAACTCGGCGCCGCGCTCGACAAGCTGCGCAAGGAAGGCGCGCGCGAAGACTCGTGGAACATCAGCCGCTTCAAGGGCCTTGGCGAGATGAACGCCGAGCAGTTGTGGGACACGACGCTGAACCCCGAGACGCGGCGCCTGCTGCAGATTGAATTCGCCAAACTCGGTTTTGCCGCGACCGGCGACGCGCTGACCAAGCTGATGGGCAAGGGCGAAGCGCAGTCGAGGCGCGAACTGATGGAGCTGCACGGCGACGACGTGGAGGTCGACGTTTGAGCGTCACGCCACCGAGCCACGTTCGCCTGCGCCCGACGATGCTGTCGGACCTGGACTTCGTGATTTCGGTCGAGCGTGACCCGCTGAACCGGCCGTTCATCACGCCGTGGGACCGCACCCAGCACGAAGGCGCGGTGCGCTTTCCCGACTTTCGCCACTTCATCGTCGAGGCCGGTGCTGATTGGTCGGCCGCGGGATTCGTGATTCTGCAAGGTTGCCGCAACCCGCACTGCTCGATCGAGCTCAAGCGCATGGTGCTGGCTCCGGCGCGCCAGGGGCAGGGCGCCGGGCGCACGTGTTTGAGGTTGCTCGCGCAGATGGCGTTCAACGATCTGGGCGCGCACCGCTTCTGGCTCGACGTGAAGGCGCTGAATGTGCGGGCGCAGGCGCTGTACCGCAGCGAAGGCTTCGTCGAGGAGGGGCGGCTGCGCGAGTCGGTGCGCACCGACTCGGGATTCGACTCGCTGATCGTGATGTCGATGCTGGAGCAGGAGCACAAGGAACGTTGCGGCGCGAAGCGGGTCGGCGCGCCGTGAAGTGCCGCGAAACCCCGGCCCTGTTCGGTGGCGCCTGGGCCTTATCATCCCGGCTCTCGCGAGGGGCGGTGACATGAGTGGTGCAACGACAGTGGCAAGAGCAGCGCGCAGCGCGGCCCTGGCGGCTTCGCTTGCCGCGGCTCTGGTCGGCTGCAACAACAGCCCGCACCCGGACGGCGCCGAATCGACGAACACCTTGTTCTCGGCATTTGCCGAACGCTCGCCGCGCTACCTGGACCCGACGGCGTCGTACTCGAACAATGAAACGCCGATCACGTTTCACGTCTACGAGCCGCTCTATGGCTACCACTACCTGAAGCGGCCGTACACGCTGATACCGAAGCTGGCGACGGAAATCGTCGCGCCGCGCTATCTCGACAAATCCGGCAAGCCGCTGCCCGACGATGCGCCGGGCGACCTGATCGCCGAAAGCGTCTACGACATCCCGATCAAGCGCGGCGTGAAATACGCGCCCCACCCGGCGTTTGCAGTGGACGCGCAAGGCAAGCATCGCTATCACGACATGAAGCCCGGCGAGCTCGGCGACCGGCGCTCACCGCTGCAATTCGCCGAGCAGGGCACGCGCGAGGTGCGCGCCGAGGACTTTGTCTACGCGATCAAGCGCCATGCCACGACGCGCATCCAGGCACCTGTCTACGCCACGTTTTCCGAGTACGTGCTCGGATTGAAGGAGTACGGCGCGCTGATCCGTGCCGAAGACAAGAAGCTGCGCGAGGGGCTCGACCCCGCCGACCTGGACAAGCCTTTTCTGGACTTTCGCAAATTCCCGCTGGAAGGCGCGACGGTGCTGGACAGCCACACCGTGCGAATTCGACTGCACGGCAAGTACCCGCAATGGAAGTATTGGCTCGCGATGCCATTCACCGCGCCGGTGCCATGGGAGGCCGACAAGTTCTACGCGCAGCCTGGCATGGCGCGCAACGGCCTCACGCTGAACGTCTGGCCGGTGGGCAGCGGGCCGTACATGCTGGTGGACTACGTGCAGGACCGGCGCCACGTGCTCAAGCGCAATCCGAACTTTCGCGGCGAGCCGTACCCCTGCCAAGGCATGCCCGAAGACAAGGAGCTTGGCTTGCTGGACGATTGCGGCAAGACCATGCCGTTCATCGACACGCTGGTCTTCACGTCGGAGAAGGAAGCGGTGCCGCTGAAGGCGAAATTCGTGCAAGGTTTCTTCGACGTTCCCGAAATCGAGCGCACCGAGTACGGCGTCGAATACGCGCTCGACATGGCCGACTCGGCGCGCGTGAACCGCGAGTACACGGACAAGGGCTTCAAGCTGCCGCGCACCGTGGACATCTCGAACTGGTATGTCGGATTCAACTGGCTCGACCCCATCGTCGGCAAAGGCGCCACACCGGAACAACAGGCGAAGAACCGCAAACTGCGACAGGCCTTGTCGATCGCGATCGACTGGGAGGAGTACAGCCGCATCTTCCCCAGGAAAGGCGGCGAGTCGGCGATGGGCCCATTGCCAGGCGGCCTGTTCGGCTCGCGACACGGCACCGCGGATGGTGTGAACCCGGTGACGCACCGCGTGGAGGGTGGCCGCGTCGTGCGGCGCCCGCTGGCGGACGCGAAGCGCCTGCTTGCCGAGTCCGGCTATCCGGATGGCCGCGAAGCGGTGAGCGGAAAACCGCTCGTGTTGAACTACGACTACCAGCGCGTACCGACGCCCGAGATCAAGTCGGAACTCGACTGGATGGTCAAACAGTACGCGAAGCTCGGCGTGCAACTCGAGATTCGCGCGACGGACTACAACCAGTTCCAGGACAAGATGCGCAAGGGCAAGCAGCAGATCTTCTTCTGGGGCTGGCTTGCCGACTACCCCGACGCCGAGAACTTCCTGTTTCTGCTCTACGGTCCGAACTCCAAGGCCAAGGTCGACGGTGAAAACACCGCGAACTATGAAAACCCGGAGTACGACAGGCGCTACAAGATGCTGCAGTTGATGGACGACGGGCCTGCCAAACAGAAAGTGATCGACGAGATGGTTGCGATGGTCCAGCAAGACGCCGTCTGGTCTTTCGGATACTTCCCGTTCGCCTCCGGCGCGTTCCAGCCCTGGCTTTACAACGGCAAGCCTTCGATCATGATCCGCGACATGGCCAAGTACTACCGGCTCGACCCGGCGGAGAGAACCGCGAAGTTGGGACTGTGGAACCAGCCCACATGGTGGCCGCCGGTGCTGCTGGCGGCCCTCGTGGTGGCGGTGTTCGTGCTGGGCTGGCGCGCATTCCGCCGCCGCGAGCGCTTGAACGCGCGCGGCCAAGTGCTGGCATGAACGTCACGCCGAGCCGATGCTGAACTACATCATTCGCCGCCTCGGTTACGGCGTGCTCATCCTGCTTGGGGTGAATCTCGCGACCTTCTTTCTGTTCTTCACGGTGAACACGCCGGACGACATGGCGCGGCTCAACATCGGCGGCAAGCGCATCAACGAAGAGCAGATCCAGAAATGGAAGGCCGAGCGCGGCTACAACAAGCCGCTGTACTGGAACCATGCGAAGCAGGGTGCGCAGCAGCTCACGGAAACGATTTTCTGGGAGCGTTCGGTGTCGCTGTTCAAACTCGACTTCGGCCGAGCCGACGCCGAGAGTGCCGGCGACATCGGCCACCAGGTGAAAACGCGCATGGTCGCGAGCCTGCAGCTCGCGCTGCCACTGTTCGTCTTGCAGGTGATCGCGAGCACGGCGTTCGCGCTGCTGCTCGTGTTCTTTCGAAGTTCGCGCATCGACTTCTGGGGCGTCGTGCTGTGCGTGCTGATGCTGTCGATCTCGAGCTTGTTCTACATCATCGTCGGTCAGTTTCTGTTCTCGAGGCTGTTCAAGTTGGTGCCGATTTCAGGGTATTCGGGCGGGCTGGATGCGGTGAAGTTCCTGATCTTGCCGATTCTGCTGGCGCTCATCGCACGACTGGGCGGCGAGGCGCGGCTGTACCGCGCGATGTTCCTGGAAGAAATCGGCAAGGACTATGTGCGCACGGCGCGCGCCAAGGGGCTTTCGGAGCAGGTCGTGCTGTTCCGCCACGTGTTCCGCAACGCGTTGATTCCCATCCTGACGAGCGCCGGAGCCTACCTGCCCTACGTGTTTCTCGGCAGCCTGGTTTTCGAGAGCTTCTTCGGCATTCCCGGCTTGGGAGCGTACGTGATCGATGCGATCACAGGCCAGGATTTCGCCATCGTGCGGACCATGGTGTTCCTCGGCTCGCTGCTCTACATCCTGTCGTTCATCCTGATCGACATTGCCTATACCTGGGCCGACCCGCGAGTGCGGTTGAGCTAGAGCGACGCCATGGCGCCCAAACTCGTTTTCCTGTGGACCGACGTGATCTTGTGGTTGCTCGTGCTCGCGCTCGCAACGTACGTGTGGCATGTTCGGCGCAGCCCCAACCTGCGCGGCAGTTGGGGCAAGGTGCTGGCCGACGCGCCGGCGCTGTGCTCGGCCTTTGTGCTGCTGCTGTTCTTGCTGGTCACCATGCTGGACAGCCTGCATTTCCGCCGCGCCTTGCCGGCCGCGGGAAGCGATGCCGCAGCGGCATACGACACGCGCACCGAGTCGGTACTCGACGCGCTGCTGGTCGGCTTGGTTCGCTCGCGCGAATCCACCTATTCGATGCCGCTCGCCGCGTACTCATTTGCCAAGGAAACGCGCGAGGTCGACGGGCAGAACGTGCGCGCATTTCCGCGCCTGCAGTTCGGCGGCGTGCATCTGAAATCGCCCGAAGACGGGCATGTTCCGGACGTCCTGATGCGCGCCGCGGCTGGCGCCGCGGGCGGCATCGTCTTGGCGGCGTTGATGTTCATCGTCGTCGCGTGGGTTGCGGCGCGGCGCCTGCACGTCAGCGTGGGGGAGAGCATGCGACGCATCGCGCGCAACCGGACCCGCCTGCCGCTGCGCGCGCTGTTGCTGACGGCAGGGCTGACCTGGATGCTGGGTGGAGCCGCCGTCTCGCTGGCCGGCGAGTACCACGTGCTGGGGACCGACCGCACCGGCAACGACGTGCTCTACCAGGCGCTGAAGAGCGTGCGAACCGCCTTCGTGATCGGCACGCTCGCCACGCTCGCCACGCTGCCGTTTGCCGTTGTCCTGGGCATCGTCGCGGGCTACTTCCGGGGTTGGGTCGACGAGGTGATCCAGTACCTCTACACGACGCTGTCGTCGGTGCCGAACGTATTGCTGATCGCCGCCTGCGTGTTGATGGTGCAGGTGTTCATCGACAAGAACCCGGATCTGTTCGAGACCGGCGCGCAGCGCTCCGATCTGCGCATCTTCCTGCTGTGCGTGATCCTCGGGTTGACGGGCTGGGCCAACCTGTGCCGGCTGCTGCGCGCCGAAACGCTCAAACTGCGCGAGCTGGAATTCGTTCAAGCTGCCGCGGCGTTCGGTATCGGGCATTGGCGCATCATGCGGCGCCACATCTTGCCCAACGTGATGCACCTGGTGCTGATCACGACCGTGCTCGAGTTTTCGGGATTGATTCTGTACGAGGCTGTGTTGTCCTACGTGGGGGTAGGCGTCGATCCGTCGATGAACAGCTTTGGCGGAATGATCAATCTGGCGCGCAGCGAGATGTCGCGCGACCCGATCGTCTGGTGGAGTTTTGCAGCGGCGTTCGGCTTCATGGTGACGCTCGTCCTCGCCGCCAATCTGCTTGCCGACGGTGTGCGCGACGCGTTCGACCCGCGCGCGCGGGCCTTTCGCCCGCACGGGCGGGTGGTGCCGGCTGCGGCTGCGGTTGCGGCTCCTGACGCTGCGGCTGCTCGCAAGCGCTGACACGGCACGCACCGGATCATGCTGACTGTCGACAAGCTGCTGGTTGCGTTGGAGGCCGATTCCGGCATCGTCAAGGCGATCGACGGCCTCAGCCTGAGCATCCAACGTGGCGAGACCTTTGCGCTGGTGGGCGAGTCGGGTTGCGGCAAGAGCATGACGGCGCTGGCGCTGATGCGCCTGCTGCCGGAAAGCGGGCGCGTCGTGCAGGGCGATTGCCAGCTCGCCGGGCAAGATGTGTTCGCCTTGCCTGAATCGCAGATGCGTGCCATCCGCGGCGGCAAGATCGGCATGATCTTCCAGGAGCCGGGAACGAGCCTGAACCCTGTCATGCGCGTGGGCGACCAGATCGTCGAGGCGATCGAAGCGCACACCACGCTGCGCGGCACCCCGGCGCGCGCCAGCGCGATCGAGTGGCTGGGCAAAGTGGGAATCCCAGAGCCCGAGCGGCGCATCGACGACTACCCGTTCCGCCTTTCGGGCGGGCAAAAGCAGCGCGTGATGATCGCGATGACGCTCGCCTGCGAGCCCGACTTCCTGATCGCCGACGAACCGACGACGGCGCTCGACGTGACGATCCAGGCGCAAATCCTCGACCTGCTGAAGAGCCTGCAAAAGCAGCAGGGCATGGGCCTGCTGCTGATCACGCACGACCTGGCGGTGGTGTCCGGCATGGCGCACCGCGTTGCGCTGATGTACGCCGGGCAGATCGTCGAAGTGGCGAGCAGTGCCGAGTTCTTTGCGAACCCCAAGCATCCCTATGCGCGCCTGCTGATGCGCGCGCTGCCCGATGCCGCCAAGCGCGGCGAGAAGCTCGCCGCGATCGCCGGCACGGTGCCCGCGTTGAACCAGGAATTCAGCGGCTGCCGCTTCGCGCCGCGCTGCGACCGGGCTTTCGAGGCTTGCCACGCCACGCTGCCGGACCTGCAGGACATCGGCGCGCGCAGCGTGCGCTGCCTGCTTTACGCAGACGGCAACACCGCGCCGGAGGTTCAGGCCGCGGGCGCCCCGGCCACGCTGGCCGAAGCACGGCCGAAAGAGGCTAAGGAGGCCGAAGGGCCGATCCCGCTGCTCGAGGTGCGCAAGCTCAGCGTCAAGTTCCCCATCCGCAAGGGCTTGCTGCAACGCGCTCGCGGCGCATTCAACGCCGTCGAGGACGTGTCGTTCATCATCCGCGCCGGCCAGACGCTGGCGCTGGTGGGCGAGTCGGGTTGCGGCAAGACGACGATCGGCAAGGCCATCGTGCAGCTGCTGCGCGGCCAGGCGCTGATCGACGGTGAAGTCAAGTTCAACGGCCACAACCTGTTCGCGTTGCAGGGACGAGAGCTGCGCAAGGCCCGACGATCCGTGCAAATCATTTTTCAGGACCCGTTCGCATCGCTGAATCCGCGCATGCGGGTGCTCGACATCTTGGAAGAAGGGCAAATGGCGCTATTGCCTGGCCTGAGCGCGCGCTCGCGCCGCGCCGCCATCGACACGCTGGTCGACCAAGTCGGCCTGCGCAAGGATGCGCTCCAGCGCTACCCGCATGAATTCTCCGGCGGGCAGCGCCAGCGCATCGCGATCGCGCGCGCGCTCGCGGTGAAGCCCGACCTGATCGTCTGCGACGAACCGACCTCGGCGCTTGACGTGTCGGTGCAGGCGCAGATCCTGAATCTGCTGCGCGACCTGCAGCGCGAACTCGGCGTCGCGTACCTGTTCATCACGCACAACATCGGCGTCGTCGAATACATCGCCGACCATGTGGCGGTGATGCAGGCGGGCAGGATCGGCGAGGCGGGGATTGCCGAGGCGGTGCTGCGCTATCCGCGCTCGGAATACACGAAGAGTTTGTTGGCGGCGGTGCCGAGGATCGCCATTCAGTAGTCCGGCTTGGCGGCCCGAATTCAAGGCGGGTCGAGTCGCTTCTGTTCAATACGCCCAAATCAACACCTCAGCCGGGATGCCCAATTCCTTGTGCAGGGCACGCACGTGTTCCAGCGACAGGCGGCACTTGCGTCGCATGATGTCGTGAACGCGCTGGCGTGATCCGAGTACGCGCTGCAGGTCGGCCGAGGTCAGGCCACGTTGATCGATCGCGAACTCGATGGCAGAAACAGGGTCCGGGGGCGGCACCGGGTGATGCTGCGCCTCACAGCGCTCGCACATCAGCATCAACAGGCCGAATTCCGTGTCGTCGGCCGTGCCGGCCTTGGGCGGGTGATCGAAATACCATGCCATACGCCCGAGTGCGCGCTTCTAACTTGCGTCGCTTGCCACCAGTTCGATTTCGATTCGTTGCTTGGCCATATCTTGATCGTCAGGGTTGATCGACCGTTGCGGCGTCGACGCCATCGTCGTCCGCGTGGGTGCCGAAAAACTTGACGTCGCCGGCGCGGTGTCTGCAGTTGAACGACACGATCAATCGATAGGCGCCGCTGGCAATGTCGAACACGATTCAATTGTTGGCGACCACGGAGGCCTTCGGAAACTGACGCTTCAAGTCCTCGGTCGACCCCCAATCGGCGCGGCTGGCCGCCGAATACCCTCGCAGCGAATCGCGCGCTTTGGCATGCCGTCTCCCGTGGCGTTCGTCGGCGATGTATTCGACGACGCCGATGTTGTGCGTGATGAACAAGTGCGCGACACAGAGTTCGCGCTGCAGATCGCACGCAGCGCTTCAGGACAGGTCGAGTCGCTTCTCGATACGCTGGATTCGGTCGACGAGCTTGTCCAGACTGACCTAAAAATTGAATGCCGGTCTCGTCACTTCCCTCTGGCGCTGTGTGGCCGTGAGCTGAAATCGAAATGCAGTGCTCGTTGCTGGCAACCAACGATTTGCCTCGCGGTGGCTAGGTACATCCCCCTAAGGAGCGGCGCTCACGGCCCGAATATCGAGCCTCGCTGCCGCGGCTCCCATGCCGGCAACAAGCCCGTATCAACACTCGACATTCGGCCTTTGGAACTCCTGATTCGGTCCGCGCCGCGAAAACTGAGCGGGTGTGCGATCCAGGAATACCCTAGATGCTCACCTCCTGGCGATGGTGACAATTCTTTTACATGTCGTTGCGGGCAGAGCAGCAGGCGCCTGTACAGGGTGATCGAGCGTTTGCCTCAACACTGGGGTCAACATCAACCTTTTTTGCAGTTTGAGGAGACGACAAAATGTTCAGAAAAACCAAGGTCTATTCTGGGGTGTTGCTTGCGTTTGGTGGAACGATGGCTGTGGCGCCAGTCCCCGCACTTTCGCAGCAAGCATTGGAGAGAGTTGAGATTACGGGTTCGTCCATCAGGCGCATCGAGGCAGAAGGGGCTCTTCCTGTCCAGATCGTTACCCGTGAGGACATCGTCCGTTCCGGGGTCACAAGTACCGAACAGCTACTGGCGACCATTACAGCGGCATCCTCTGCTGGAGGAACGAACAACGCGACGGGCGCTGGATCGTCGACCTACGGGTATTCGACGATTTCTCTGCACGGTTTAGGAGAAGAGCGGACGTTGGTTTTGGTCAATGGCCGACGGCTCGCCACGTTTGCCGGTGCTGGCGGCGGCAGCGCCAATGGTGGGGCGGCAGTCAATGTGAACGCGATCCCCCTTGCTGCGATTGACCGCATCGAGATCCTGAAGGATGGAGCCTCAGGCGTTTACGGATCTGATGCAATCGCTGGTGTGGTCAATTTCATCCTCACCAAGGACTTTCGTGGCTTGGATATTTCGGCGACAACCGGCCGGCCCACACGTAGCGGTGGCGGGAAGAACAGCGGCGTAGCAGGTGTCTTCGGAATGGGTGATCTAGCCAAGGACAGGTACAACATAACGATTTCGGGCTCGCTTGAGAAAGAGACGGCATTGTTTGCCAGGGATCGCACGTTTGCCAAAACCGGCAATCAGTTGCCGTTCATCGTGGCGGGTGCGACAGGGCAGGGGAATATCGAAGGTGGCTACCAGACTTCAGCCACGGGTTCGGGTGCGACATATGTCGAGGGCACGCGTGCTCCGGGGTTCGGTGCCAGCCCAGGGTCTGGATTTGGCAATCCGTTGGCGGTGACTAACAACTGCGCGACTGTCAACATGTTCCTGAATCCCACTCTATCCAGCAAACAGCTGCCGTACTGCACGTTTGATAGCAACGCGTTTGTTGGGTTGATACCCAAGCGCGAGCTCACCAACTTGAGCGCCAACGGTGCCTTCAAGGTGAACGATGCGGTTGAGTTGTTCGGGGACGCGTTGTTCTCAAAAAGCGTAGTTACGCAGACATTTCAGACCAGCCCGATTCGTCGGAGCTTCCTTACTACCGACAACGAGTTTGCGAATCAAGGGCTTGATCCAGCGCTGAAACTGCAGCCCACCAATCCGAACTACGCGATCGCTCGCAACTACCTTCTCAACTTGCCGCCGCTTCCCGCCGGCGCATCTGCCGACCAACAAACGGCCTATGCCACTGCAGTGGCGCAAGCTGCTGCAATTGCGAACGCGAATCTGCCCTTGGCCATCACCGCACGAGTGTTCGACTTTGGTCCCCGAACCAGCAAGGACACTGCGGAACAGACGCGCTTGGTCGTTGGGAGCCGTGGAACCGTGTTTGGCCAGGACTACGAGGTCGCCGTGGCAACCAACAAACAGACCACTTCCGGTACCGTGCCGGACGGCTACTTCTCCCAAGTGAAATATGCGCAAGTCGTCGGCAGTCCGACGAGCGACTGGAATCCCTGGTCCCTAAACCAATCGCCAGCGTTTCTCGCCGCGCTGGCTGCCTCCGGGGCAAAGTACACCGGCGGCACGACAGAGAACGAATCGACCAGCAATGGAATCGATGGCAAGGTAACTGGTGACGCGTTTGATATGCCCGGCGGCAAGAGTCAATACGCTGCGGGCGCGCAGTTCAGAACCGAAAATTTCAAGATCAATCCGAGCCCGGCACAGTTCACCGGCGACATCGCCGGTCTTGGCGGAGCCTCGGCCCCGGTAGATCGGAGCCGTAAGATTGCGTCGCTGTTCGGCGAACTCAATGTGCCGATCATCAAGTCGCTTGAGGGCAATCTCGCCTTGCGGGGGGACAAGTATCAGGGCGTGGGGGAAACCACGAACTACAAGGGCAGCTTGCGATGGACGCCGGTGAAGGAAGTGTTGTTGCGTGGGTCGGTGGGTTCCAGTTTCCGTGCGCCGACGCTTGGAGACTTGTGGACACCACAAACCATTGGTACCTCGGAGCAGTTCACTGATCCGGCCTTCCCGAATGACCCGAACATTCAGGTGAATGCGATCAACGGCGGAAAGAGTGACCTGAAGCCCGAAAAGGCAACTCAATCGACCTTGGGCATTGTTCTGTCACCCTCGACGAACTTCACTGCGGCCCTCGATTGGTTCAATATCCACGTCAGGGATTACATTCAGAATCCGTCAGCTCAATTGCTCGTCTCGCGGTTTCGAGCAGGCGATCCTGCGTACGCCAATCTTGTGACCCTTGACGCCAATGGCAACGTAGATACGGTCGACCAGCGCCTGTCCAATACGGGTGGCGCAAAGGTCTCAGGCATCGATGTTGATCTGCGCTGGCGCGAAAGCTATGGCACTTCGCGCCTGGACGTAAACCTTCTTGGAACCTACATGATCAAGTTTGACGAAACGACCCCGAGCGGGGCGATTTCGCACAAGATCAGTACGATCGTCGATGGGACTGGAGCGCCTGTAGCCGGCGCCGAAAATGGGGGCGTTGTCTTGCGTTGGAAACACGTCCTCGCTGGCACTTGGACGTCGGGGCCGTGGGCCTTCACGTTGACCCAAAACTTCGCCACCGGGTACGAAGCAGGTAACCGCCAGATCGACGGTGTACGTCACTTTATGCCCAGTCAGACACTCTATGACTTGAACGTTGCGTTCACGGGCGTCAAGAACTTGCGATTGGCTGTTGGGGCACGCAACTTGTTCGACAAAGACCCGGCGATCTTCGTGCCGGCTAGCAATCAGTTCCAGGCCGGCTACGACATCTCCCAGTACGATCCACGTGGACGTTTCGTCTACTTGACTGCGGGGTACAGGTTCTAGACTGACCTGTGTTGAGGCAATCGCCCGCGGACCATTGGTCCGCGGGCTTTTTTTTCTCAGGTGCGACCCTAGGCAGCCAGGCCGTAGGTCTGTGGCAACATCGCTGAGGCATTTCGGATAGCGGAGACATTCGAGCATGGATTTTTCGAGGCGGCAAGCCGACCCGCGGCGCCACTTAGTGGGCTTCACGTTCGTCGTTGTGTTCCACGCTGCGATCGTCTATGCGCTCGTGACGGGCCTGGCGAAGAAGGTCGTCGACGTGGTTCGCGCTCCAATCGAAACCAAGGTCATCGAAGAGGTCAAGAAGCCGCCACCGCCGCCAGAAGTTGTGGTGCCTCCGCCACCCAAACTCGAAGCGCCGCCGCCGCCTTTCATTCCGCCGCCGGAGGTGCAGATTGCGACTCCGCCGCCCCCGGCACCCACGATCACCGTGGTGACGCCCACTCCACCGCCGGCGCCGGTTGTTATTGCTCCGGCGCCGCCGCCGCCGCCTGCGCCTGTGGTCGTCGAAGCTCCGCCACCGCCTCCCGCTCCGCCACCTCCGGCACCGCCTGCGCCAAAGCCGGTGACGATTGGAGTTCTCTGTCCGAAGCAGGTGAAGCCCGAGGTGCCCGGCGTGGACTTCACTGGCACCATCAGCTTGCTCGCCAAAATCACGATCAAAGGCGGCAAGGTCGCTGGCGTCGAGGTTCCTTCGGAAACGATCAAAGGCACGCGCGACAGGAAGATCCAGCGAGCGTTTGCGAATGCCGTGACGGCGTCGATCATGCAGTACAGCTGCACGACCGATACCGGCGGCGCCGGTGACAGCATCATCGCGACCCAGGAGTTCAGCTTCACAATCAACTGACACCCGACCCAGACGTCACCCATTCATATCGCATGCGTCCAGCCACAAGCCGTGCGCGTGCCATTCACACAGACCTCGCTCACCGCAGGAGACAAGCCCCATGAGCAAAAGAATGATCACTTTAATTGCGGCGTTTGCTTTAGCCGCTGGCTACGTATTCGCGCCCACCTGGGTCGCGGCACAGGCTTCCAGGCCGGCCGAGGGCGCAGCGGCAACGGCGCCTGCGGCACCCGCGGTCGGATCCACCGGCATCGTCACCAAAGAAACCGTCGACAACCCCTATGGCCTGGCCGCACTCTGGGCACAAGGCGACTTCGTCTCCAAGGGAACGCTGATCATCCTCGTCATCATGAGCATGGGCAGTTGGTACATTCTGATCACGAAGCTGTATGAGAGCCTGAAGATGAGCGGCGAGGCGCGCAACGCGAACCGCAAGTTTTTCAAATCCGCGTCGCTGACCGAAGGCGTGCAGACATTGAAGAAAGGCAGCGCGTTTCGCTACATCGCCGAGACCGGCGTCGAGGCGGGCGAGCACCATGAAGGCACGCTCACCGAGAACATCGATCGCAACACCTGGGTGACGATGAGCGTGCAGCGCAGCGTTGAAGAGGTGCAGAGCCGCTTGCAGGACGGATTGGCGTTCCTGGCCACGGTGGGTTCGACGGCGCCTTTCGTCGGGTTGTTCGGCACGGTCTGGGGCATCTACCACGCGCTCACCGCGATCGGCATCGCGGGGCAGGCGTCGATCGACAAGGTCGCCGGCCCGGTGGGCGAGGCGCTGATCATGACCGCCATCGGCTTGGCCGTGGCGGTACCCGCAGTGCTCGGCTACAACTGGCTGGTGCGGCGCAACAAGGTCACGATGGAGAAGGTGCGCAGCTTCGGCGCCGATCTGCACGGCGTGCTGATGGGCGCGAAGACGAGTTCGGCGATGTCGGCGCGCTGAGCGTGGCGAGACAACCAGGAGCAGCAACATGGCGATGAACGTGGGTTCATCCGGCGACGAAGACGAAGTCGTCTCGACGATCAACACCACGCCGCTGGTCGACGTGATGCTGGTGCTGTTGATCATTTTCCTGATCACAATTCCGGTGGTGACGCAGTCGATCGCGATGACGCTGCCGAAGGAAACCAACATTGCGCGCCAGACGCGGCCGGAGAACATCGAAATCTCGGTGAACAAGGACGGCGACATCTTCTGGAATGCGCAGCTCGTGCCCGACAGCGAGGCGCTGTTTCAGCGCCTGAAGAAGATCGCCGTGATGGACCCGCAGCCCGAGGTGCACATTCGCGGCGACGAGAAAGCGCGCTACGAGTCGATCGGACGTGTGGTGTTCGCGTGTCAGCGCGCGGCAATCGCAAAGATCAGTTTCGTCACCGAGCCGCCGCCGCGTGGCTGAGGCGATGGCGACTGGGAGTACATCATGGCAATGAACGTCGGAACGGGCTCGAGTTCGGGTGAACCGGACGTGATGATCGACATCAACACCACGCCGCTGATCGACGTGATGCTGGTGCTGATCATCATGCTGATCATCACGATCCCGATTCAGCTGCACACGGTGAACCTGAACATGCCGCAAGGCGCACCGCCCCCATCGGCGACTGAACCCGTGGTGGTGACGCTCTACATCGATTTCGACGGCACCGTGTTCTGGAACGACGAGGCGCTGGCCGATCGCAACGCGCTCGAGGCACGCTTGAGCAACGCAGCGGCGATGGCCGACCAGCCCGAGTTTCACATCAAGCCGAACAAGCTGGTCGAGTACAAGTCGGTGGCGATGGTGCTCGCCTCGGCGCAGCGCCTGGGCGTCACCAAGCTCGGCATGGTGGGCAACGAGCAGTTCGTCAAATGAGGGTCCTGTTGCTGGTGCTCGCGCTCGCTGGTGGGGCGCACATGGCATTCGCCCAGGATGCCGTGCGCCCCGAAGTCGGCAAGCCGCTTCAGGCGGCGCAGGAAGCCATCAAGGCGCAGAAGTTCAAGGACGCGCTGGCGCGTGTGAGCGAAGCCGATGCGGCGCCGAACAAGACCGCCAATGAAAGCCTGCTGATCGAGCGCATGCGCATCGCTGCGGCTTCGGGTGCGGGTGATCTCGAAACAGCGGCCAAGTCCTTCGACGCGCTGACCGCGACCGGCAAGGTGTCGGGCGCCGAGAAGATCCGGATGGTCGAATCGATTGCCGTGGGTTACTACCGCGCGAAGGACTACGCCAAGGCGATGCTCTGGTGCCAGCGCTACCTGAAGGAGGGCGGCACGAGCCAGTCGATCCGCACCTTGCTCATCCAAAGCCAGTACCTGGGCGGCGATTTCGCTGGCGCCGCGCGCGAACTCACGATCGAGATTCAGGCGGCCGAGAAGTCCGGCACGCCGCCGCCTCAGGAGCGTTTGAACCTGCTGCTCAATGCCGGCACGCAGATGAAGGATGCGGGTATCACGGTGTATGCGCTCGAGCGGCTGGTCACCTATTACCCGAAGAAGGAATACTGGCTCGACCTGCTGAGCCGCATGCAGCGCAAGCCCGGGTTTTCTGACAGGCTCACGCTCGACACGTATCGCCTGAGCATGGCCATCGGCAGCATGAGCGCGGCGAACGACTATTCAGAGATGGCGCAATTGGCGTTGCAGGCGGGCCTGCCGCATGAGGCTCGCCAGGTCGTCGACAAGGGATTCGCGAACGGCGTACTCGGCAAGGGAACTGACGGCGAGCGCCACAAGCGCCTGCGAGACTTGGTCAACAAGCGGCTGGATGAGGCGGTGGCGGCGCGATCTGAAACCGAAAAGCAGGCTGCCGCGGAAAAGGACGGAGGCGCTCTGGTGAATGCGGGTTTCGACCTGGTGTTTGCGGGCCAGGCCGCGAAGGGCCTGCCGATGATGCAGCAGGGCCTGGCGAAGGGCAATCTGAAGCGCCCCGATGACGCCAAGCTGCACCTTGCGATTGCCTACCTGATGTCGGGCGACAGCGCCAAGGCGCAAGCCACGTTGAAGACGGTGGGCGGCACCGACGGCACGGCCGACATGGCGCGGCTCTGGGAGCTGTACGCGAAGCGCAAAGCCTGAATCTCGCGGGGCCGCCTTCTACTTCGGCGCCATCCGAATCGCGCCGTCCAGCCGGATCACCTCGCCGTTGAGCATGTCGTTGGTGACGATCTGGTGCACCAGCTTCGCGTAGTCGGCTGGAGTGCCCAGGCGGCTCGGGAAGGGCACACTGGCGGCCAGCGCGTCCTGCACCTCCTTGGGCATCGTGAAAAGCATCGGCGTGCCGAAGATGCCCGGCGCGATCGTCATGTTGCGGATGCCGTTGCGTGCCAGGTCGCGTGCGATCGGCAGCGTCATGCCGACGATCCCGCCCTTGGACGCCGAATACGCGGCCTGGCCGATCTGGCCGTCGTACGCGGCCACGCTCGCGGTGGAGATCAGCACGCCGCGCTCGCCGGTTGCTTCGGGCGCGTTCTTGCACATCGCCTCGGCAGCGAGGCGAATCATGTTGAAGCTGCCGATCAGGTTCACCGAGATCACCTTGGAGAACAGGGCGAGCGAGTGGGCGCCTTCCTTGCCCACCGTCTTCGCTGCCGGCCCGATGCCGGCGCAGTTCACCAAGCCCATCAGCTTGCCGAGCGAAACCGCTTTCGCGACAGTGGCCATCGCGTCGGCCTCGACGCTGACATCGCACTTCACGAACGTCGCGCCGAGCTCCTTGGCCAGCAGCTCGCCCTTGTCGGCCTGAAGATCGGCGATCACGACCTTGCCTCCGTTCGCGGCGAGCATGCGTACCGTGCCTTCGCCCAGACCCGATGCGCCGCCGGTGACGATGAAGACCTTGCCTGAGATTTCCATGGTGGGTTCGCTTCCGAAACGTAGGGTGGGGTGCGTGCTCAGGCCAGCGCGGCCATCACACGCTGGGTGATCTGGTCGACGCTGCCCGTGCCCAGAATGCGCAGGTAGCGCGGCGCGTCGGCGCTGCCGGTCTTCGCCCATTGGGCGTAATAGTCGATGAGCGGGCGCGTCTGGTCCTTGTAGACCTGAAGGCGCTTACGCACCGTCTCTTCCAGATCGTCGACGCGCTGGATCAGGGGCTCTCCGGTGGCATCGTCGCGGTCCGGCACTTTCGGCGGGTTGAACTTGACGTGGTAGGTGCGCCCCGACGCCACGTGTACGCGGCGCCCGCTCATGCGCTCGATGATCGCGGCGTCGGGCACGTCGATCTCGAGCACGACGTCGAGCTTCACGCCAGCCGCCTTCATCGCGTCGGCCTGCGGGATCGTGCGCGGGAAGCCGTCGAACAGGAAGCCGGCGGCGCAGTCGGGCTGCGCGATGCGCTCCTTCACCAAGGCGATGATGATGTCGTCGCTGACCAGCGAACCGCTGTCCATCACCTTCTTTGCGGCAAGGCCGAGCGGCGTGCCCGCCTTCACCGCGGCGCGCAGCATGTCGCCGGTGGAAATCTGCGGGATGCCGAACTTGCCGCAGATGAAGCTGGCCTGCGTGCCCTTGCCTGCGCCGGGAGCACCCAGAAGGATGAGTCTCATGCGTCTCCTCGCGCCCTGCATCGCTCTCGCCCGACCGGACCGAGATGCGTGCGTGACGATTTTCGCGTCGAGAATACCATGCGCGCCCAGGTCCCGACGCTCGCTCGGCCGACCCTCACCCGAACATCGCGCGCACCCGTTCCAGGTCGGCTGGCGTGTCCACGCCCGGGCCGGGGCGGGTGTCGCTGACGTGCACCGCGATTCGCTCGCCGTGCCAGAGTACGCGCAGCTGTTCGAGCGATTCGATCGTTTCGAGCGGGCTGACGCTCAAGGTGTTGAAGCGGCGCAGGAAACCGGCGCGGTAGGCGTACAAGCCGATGTGGCGCAGCGGGGCCGGCGAGGGGATCGCCGCGGTCGAGGGAGAGGCGGCGGTCGCGGCCGTACCGACGCGCGCACGCCCGTCGCGCCACCAGGGAATCGCAGCGCGCGAGAAGTACAGGGCGCGTCCCGCGGCGTCGAGCACGACCTTCACGACGTTCGGGTCGTCCAACTCGGCCAACGTGTCGATCGGATGCGCCGCGGTGGCCATCACGCAGTCGGCGCGTTCGTTCAGCAACGTGGCGCACGCATCGATCAGCGACGCGGCGATGAGCGGCTCGTCGCCTTGCACGTTGAGCACCATGTCGGCGCCGGCTAGCGCGAGAATCTCGCAGGCCTGGGCAAGACGGTCGCTGCCGCTGGCGTGGTCTTCGCGCGTCAGGATCGCTTCGACGCCGAACGCCTTGCAGACCGTGACGATCTCGGCGTGGTCGGCCGCAACGATCACGCGGCCGGCGCGCGATTGTGCGGCGCGCTGCGCGACGCGAACCACCATGGGCACGCCGGCGATATCGGCCAACGGCTTGCGCGGCAGGCGCGTCGACGCCAGGCGCGCCGGGATCAACACGGTGAACGTGAGGCTCATGATGCCGGTGCCGCCCGCAGGTGCGCTCAGGGCGCTGGCTCGAGCGGGCGCGCTTCGCTCTCGAGCATCGCCGGGATGCCGTCGCGCACCGGAAATGCCAGGCGGTCGGCCCGGCAGACGAGCTCGTGCTTGTCTTGCGCCGGCGGGCGCAGGTATTCGAGCGGGCCCTTGCAGATCGGGCAAACGAGCAGTTCGAGCAGACGTACTTCCATGATCGGTTCTCGCTCAAGGGGCCGCTGAGGCGGAGCGCGCGCCGGGCAACAGCGCGAGCAGGGCCGAGTCGAAATCGGGGCCGGTGCGCAAGTCTAGCGTCGCGACCCAGATGCGGGTCGCGACGGCGCGTTCCGGCGCGATCTTCACAGCGTCTTTCTCGGTGAGGATGATGTCCGTTGCATCGGCGGGCCATGGCAGTTGCGCGTAGGAAAAGTGGTCCGGCAAGGGCAGGGCATCGAAGCGCAGGCCCTGGGCGCCGAGCATCTGGAAGAAGCGCTGCGGCCGCGCGATGCCCGCGGCGGCGAGCAGGCGCCGGCCTTGCAGCGATTCGAACGCCGTTGCCGAGGCGCTTTCGCCACGCCACCAGGCACCGAGTTCGACGATGTTACCGAAGGCTCGCCGCGCCACGCTTCCCGGCCAAGCTGTGGTCGGTGCCGCGGCGTTGTAGAGCACGACGCTGCGCGCCGGGCATCGCCTGCCGAGGGTTTCGCGCAGCGGCCCGGCCGGCAGCAGGAAGCCGTTGCCGGCGCCGCGTTCGTCGAACACGATGACCTGGGCGTCGCGCGCGAGTGCCAGGTGCTGCAAGCCGTCGTCGCTGACGATCACGTCGACTTGCGCGTGCCGGCGCAGCAACTCTCGGCACGCGGCGACGCGGTCACGCCCCACCATCACCGGCGCGCGTGTGCGTTGCCACAGCAGCTTGGGCTCGTCGCCGCAAGCGCTGGCCGGCGTTTCGTTGTGCACTTCCAGGATGCCGCCATCGCTGCGCCCATGACCGCGCGACACGATGGCCGGCGTGTACCCATGGCGGCGCAGCAGCGCGACGACGGCGATCACGGTGGGCGTCTTGCCCGCGCCGCCGGCGACCAGATTGCCGACGACGACCACGGGAACCCGCAACTGGTACGTCGTGAGCCAACCGGCGCGGTAGCCGAGCCTGCGCGCGGCGCTCAGCAGCCCGAACAGCGCAGCGATGGGCGTCAGCGCCCAGGCGAGCGGCCCGCGGCTCAGCCATGCGGCCTGCAGCGCGCGCGACCACCAGGGGCCGGCGATCTCTGGCACTCGGCCGCGCTCGCTTGCGTTGCGGTCAGCGCGCCTTGCCGGAGCCGCTGCCCTGCGCGGCGAAGGTCAGGCGCGGCAGGCCCGCGCGCCGCGCCGCGTCCATCACGTTGATCACGCTTTGGTGCGGGCTCAGGGCGTCGGCCGAGACGATCACCACCATCTCCGGGTTGCCCTTCGATGCCGCGGCCAACTCGGCGGTGAGCAGCTCGACGCTGCGCCCATCCACCTGCTTGCGGTTCACGGCGTAGCGGCCGTCGGCGGAAACCACGACGATCACTTCGCGCGGCCGGTCGCGCAGTTTTTCGGCGTCGGCCGCCGGCAGCGTGATCTGCAGCTCGGTGAACTTGGAGTAGGTGGTCGAGAGCATCAGGAAGATCAGGACCACCAGCAACACGTCGATGAACGGGATCAGGTTGATTTCCGGGTCCTCGGGATGGGTCTTTCGAAATCGCAGTGACATCGCGGGCCTTTCGTCAACCGCGCTAGCGATGCTGCGCCGTGAAGCGCAGCAGGTGCGGCACCATGCGGTCGGCGGCTTGTTCCATGTCGAGCGTGTAGGCGTCGACCAGCCCGCGGAAATGGCGATACAGCATCAACGAAGGAATCGCGATGATCAGCCCGAACGCCGTGTTGTACAGCGCGACCGAGATGCCGTGGGCCAAGAGCGCCGGGTTGTTGCCACCGGTGGGCGCCTGGGAGCCGAAGATCTCGATCATGCCGATCACGGTGCCCAGCAGCCCCAGCAACGGCGCTGCCGAAGCGATGGTTCCCAGCGGCCCGAGGTAGCGCTCCATCTGGTGCACGGCAGCGCGGCCGGCGGACTCGAAGGCCATGCGCAGGCTCTCCTCCGAGATGCGCGGCTCGGCGATCACGGCGCGCACGCCGCTGGCCAGCACCTGGCCCAGGATCGAGTTCTTCGCAAGCTTGTTCACCACGTCGGCCGAGGGCAGGTGCGCGCGCGTCACCGACATCACTTCGTCGAGCAGGCGCGGCGGCATCACGCGCGCCGAGCGCAAGCTCGAAAAGCGCTCGAACACGAGGGCCAATGCGACGATGGAACACAAAATCAACGGCCAGATCGGCCAGCCTGCGGCCTGTATGATCGAAATCAAGCGGTGGTCCTCGCTGAACTTTCGGGTGCGAAATCGAAGTCGGCGATTATGGCGCCACGGGTTGATGGATCAATCCGAGCCCCGTCCGGTGGGCTCTTGTTGCGCTGCTTCGCAATCCACTGCAAATGTGGACAACACTGTGGGCAACTCCGTGCGAGACGCTTCAGAACGGCGCAATTCCAAGGCCCTGGCTGGTTTGCCCAAACAATAGGCATAAAAAAATGCTTCCAAATCAATGGGTTGCAAAATTATTTCACGCCAGTGACAGCGCCAACGCCGCGCCGGCCCAGAGTCCGCGCGGGTGTGGACTTCTTGGCCCGCGCCAGCACTGGGTTTGCCGATGATCGAGCCCGTCAACCCCGCATCCACGCGTCTGATCTGGACGGTTGCCAGCCTGCTGCGCGCGGTTTCGGACAACTTGGCCTCGCGCTTCAATCCCTGCGTGCTGCGCGGCGAGGTCACCGGCTTTGCCACTGCCTCGAGCGGCCACAGCTACTTCAGCCTGAGGGACGTCCAGGGCGGCGTTGAGAGCCTGAAGTGCGCGATGTTTCGGCGTGCCGCGAGCCTGCTCGACTTTGCCCCGGCAGACGGCATGAAAGTGGAGGTGCGCGGGCGCCTGGACGTGTACCCGGCGCGCGGCGAGCTGCAGATGATCGTGGAATCGATGCAGCGCGACGGGGTGGGAGCGCTCTATGAACAATTTCTGCGTCTCAAGGCGAAGTTGGAGGCCGAAGGCCTGCTCGACGCGTCGCGCCGGCGCGAAC
>CAWBTF010000014.1:0-793180 GCA_963791595.1 uncultured beta proteobacterium
AGGAGCGATCCGCGCTTCAAGAGCTACCTGCAAAAGATCGGCCTCGTCGACTACTGGAAAAAGCACGGCTGGCCCGACCGCTGCCGGGCAGAGGGCGAGGATGATTTCGAATGCAGCTGAAGGCGCTTCAAGGGAGTGATATAGATATGAAGAAAATGATCGTGGGATTTGGCATTGCGGCGGCCCTGTGGTCGACGTGGGCGGACGCTGGCAGGCTAGCGAGCTACTAGTCGGCAGCTATAGGCTGATGAGCTACACACGACAGATGATCGACACGGGCGAATTCGGAGCCCTAGGGGCAAACATCCAGCCGGTGTACTCACTTATAACTCGAACGGCCGTATGATGACCCTGATCGTCGCCGCCGGCAGGCCAAAGCCGAAAGTTGCGGGCGCAATCACCGATCAGGAGCGTGCGACATTGTTCCGCACACTGGCTGCATATTCCGGCACCTACAGCTTTGACGGCAAGACCGTGGAGCATTAGTGCGACATCTCACACAATGAACTGTGGACCGGAACGACCCTTGTCCGCGACGTGGCGCTAGAGGGCGATAGCGCTGACCCTGATCCGCGCGCCGAAAAGAGCGTCAATGATGGCAAAGTGAGCATCAGCAAACTGACGTGGAAGAAAATACCTTAAACGAAATTGGAGCACCAATTTCCGGGACATGTGACGATCTCCATGGCCCCAAGCGCGGCAGGATGCCGACGCTCCCTGGGCTGGCACTTCATTCAATTGCGCCAAAGGCGAGGATGATTTCGAATGCAGCTGAGCGTCGTTCAGCCAAACAATGTCGGTCCCCGATAAAATATTACCAACGTCACCTTTGCGGCGAATTTCTGCCTTTGCGACTGCAGCGCGCCCAGTGGCCGGTTTGGATCAATTCCGCCGCTGGTGAGTTTGCGGCGATGTGGGCGGCTGCGGTTAGTCCTTCGGCTCTTCGAACAAGAACCGCGTCAGCAACGTCGCCGGCTGAAACAAATTGAACATCAGTGCCGTGACGAAAAACCCTTGCGACCACGCTGGGACAACATCGAACAAGGCCAAGAACAACGAAACCTGGATTGGAACTTCCAAACCGACCAGAACAGCAGGGCGAATAAAGGAGCGCGCTTCGCATGCGCGCGAAACCAATCGCGGAATTCGAGTGATTAACACCACCAACGTACCGCCACACCAGATCAGCAAAATGTAGATGCCGCTTGAAACCTGCCACAGAACCTGCGGTTCGGGTTGAAACTGAATAAGCGTTGCAGGGATCAGGGCCGCCGTCATCACGCCCAGAGGCTCATGGCCACCACCGACTGCAACAGCTTTGCCGCTTCCGTCCGCGCGTGAAAATCGCCAGGCGGCCCGATCAAGCCACCGAACCCGACGAAAATTCCTGCGATCTGCGCGACAGCTAAAAACAGAGATGGGTCGGCACAGCCCGAGCATGCTCGCCAATTACTACGGGCCGCGCGCACTCGCCGGGCTGGAGGCCGTGGCCGAGGTGAAGCGTGGCAAGAGCGAAGCCGACTGGCGCATCGACGATCTCGCCGCTGCGGCCCGCGGCTGCGACATCATCGTCAGCGACCGGCGCACGCCGGGCCCGGCCGAGCTGCTGGCGCGCTTGCCGAAGCTGGTGGCGTTTTGCCGTTGTGCCGTGGACATCCGCAACGTCGACGTGGCAGCCGCGAGCACGCAAGGCATCCTCGTCACGCAGGCGAGCGCGGGCTTCATCACGTCGGTCACGGAGTGGATCGTCGGCGCGATGATCGACCTGAGCCGCGGCATTGGCAGCGCTGCCGCGCAGTACCACGCCGGCACGGTGCCGGTCGCGCGGATGGGCCGCGAACTGCGCGGCTCGGTGCTGGGCATCATCGGCTACGGCCAGATCGGCCGGCAGGTGGCCGACGTGGCGCTGGCGCTGCAGATGCGCGTGCTTGTCGCGGACCCCTATGCCGACGTGACGAACCCGGCGTTGAGCAAAGTGACTCTGCCCGAGCTGCTGGCGCAATCCGACTACGTGCTGTGCCTGGCTGTGGCCACGCCACAGACCGAGAACCTGATGGGCCCGGCGCAGTTTGCATTGATGCGACCGAGCGCGTATTTCATCAACGCGTCGCGCGGCAACCTCGTCGATGAACCGGCGTTGCTGCACGCGCTCGATGTGGAGCAGATCGCTGGCTGCGCACTCGACGTGGGCCGCGCGCCCGACCAGATGCCGAGCCCGGAACTCGCGCGCCATCCGCGCGTGATTGCGACGCCGCACATCGGTGGGCTCACGCTGCCTGCGATCGAACACCAGTCGATGGAAACGGTGCAGCAGGTCACCGCGCTCGTGCAGGGCCGCGTGCCGCAGGGGGCGGTGAACGCCGCGCAGGCAAGCCGGCTGCAGGCCTTTTTCGCCAGAGGCTGAAGGAGCGCCGCGCATGACGACACCCAGCCCCATGCCAGCCCTCGCCTGCGACTGTCATATTCACCTCTACGACGATTCGCTGCCGCTCGCGCCCACCGCGACGTTCAAACCGCCGCACGCACCGCTGTCGGCCTACCGCCGTGTTCAAGCGGCTCTCGGGCTGCAACGCGTGGTGCTGGTGCAGCCCACCGGCTACGGCTTCTACAACAGCTTCATACTCGATGGCCTGGCGCAATTGGGCGATGCAGCCCGCGGCATCTGCACCGTGCCCGAAGACGTGAGCGATGCCGAACTGCAGCGCTTGCACAGCGCAGGAGTACGCGGCGTACGCTTCATGATGATTCCCGGAGCGGGTGGTCCATTGCCGTGGAGCGCGCTGGAACGCATGTCCGCGCGCATCGCACCGCTGGGCTGGTGCATCAACCTGCAGCTCGACGGGCGCGACATGCCGCAGCACGCCGAGATGGTGAACCGTTTGCCGAGCAAAGTGGTGATCGACCACATTGGAAAGTTTCTCGTACCCGTGCCGGTGGGTCACCCGTCATTCAAGGTCTTGCTCGATGTGCTGGGCCGGCCGAACCGCTGGGTCAAGCTCGCCGCGCCTTACGAAACCTCAAAGCTCGGCCCTCCGAACTATGCCGACGTCGGCGCACTCGCGAAGGCCTTGCTGCAAACGCACCCGGACCGCTGCGTCTGGGCGAGCAACTGGCCGCACCCGAACCGCAACCCACCGCCGAGCGAGGCCGATCTGCTCGCCTTGTTGGGTGACTGGGCCGGCGACGAATCGCTTCGGCAGCGCGTGCTCGTCGCGAACCCCGCGGCAGCGTTCGGGTTCTGATCGAACACCGGCGCGTTGCCGGTTGCGATCAGGGAAACACGACCACCTGCCGCACCGCCTTGCCTTCGTTCAGCAAGTCAAAGCCGTGGTTGATTTCCTCCAACCGCAGCCGGCCCGTCAGCAGCTTGTTCACCGGCAAGCGGCCTTGGGCGTAGAGCGAAATGAAACGCGGAATGTCGCGCGACGGAACGCAAGTGCCGATGTAGCTGCCTTTCAAGGTGCGCTCCTCAGCGACCAGGCTCACCGCATTGATGCCGAAGCTCGCGGTGGACGGCGGCAGGCCGGCGGTGACCGTCATGCCACCACGCCGCGTGATCGCGTAGGCGAGTTCGAGCGCGCGGATCGCACCGGCAAATTCGAACGCGTATTCGACGCCGCCGCCGCTGAGCGCGCGCACCTGGTCTTTCGCGTCGGCGCTGCCGGCGTTCACGGCGTGCGTCGCGCCGAGGGCCTTCGCCTGTTCCAGCTTCGCCTCCGACAAGTCGATCGCGACGATCTGCCGCGCTCCTGCCGCCACCGCGCCGAGCAAGGCCGCGAGACCCACGCCACCGAGCCCGAGCACCGCGACCGACGCCCCGGCACGCACCTGCGCCGTGTTGACGACGGCGCCCACGCCGGTGAGCACCGCGCAGCCGAACAGCGCCGCTTCTTCGAGTGGAATGTCGGCGTCAATCTTCACGAGCGAGCGGCGCGACACGGTCGCGTATTCGGCGAACACCGAACAGCCCATGTGGTGGTGGATCGGCTTGCCTTCGAAGTTCAAGCGCCGCGCGCCCGACAGCAGCGTTCCCGCGCCGTTCGCCGCGGCGCCCGGCTCGCACAACGCCGGCCGCCCTTCGGCGCAGGGTGCGCAATGGCCACAACTCGGCACGAACACGACGACGACATGGTCGCCACGCTTCAAATCGCCGACGCCGCTGCCCACTTCGTGCACGACACCCGACGCTTCATGCCCAAGCGCCATCGGCATCGGCCGCGGCCGGTCGCCGTTGATCACCGAAAGATCGGAGTGGCACAGGCCCGCGGCGGCGACTTTGATCGTCACTTCGTCCGGACCTGGGGGTGCGAGCTCGACGCCGCGGATGGCCAGCGGCCGACTGGTCGCATAGGGCGGGGCGGCGCCCATCTTGTCGAGCACGGCGGCGTTGATCTTCATGGCGATGGACTCTGCTGTGACTGGATGTTCGGCGAGTATCTTTCAAGCGCGCCGGATGCGGCGCATTTCGATGGACGTACACAGTGCGTTCTGCGCCGCGCCAAGGCCGCTGCTCGAGGCCGGCCAGAGTCGTTGACCACGGTATCCCGCCGGCATACCTTGCAACCAGCCAAGGCCGCGCCGCGACGATCATCTCCCTCGGGCTTCTTCGGTGCGCGACGCGCCCGGCCCAACCCACCACCCACCGCCATCGGGACGCACGCTTGAGTGACGCTGCCGCCAAAGTCATCACCCGCATTCCCGTCGCCGGCTCGGCCGGGCGCACGGCCGACTGCGTCGTGCAAGAGGCTGGCCTGCGTGAGTTGCGCAACTGGCACAAGTTCATTCACGATCCGTTCATCGCGCCGGACCCGGCTCGCCTGGACCGCAGCTGGTCGTGGACGCGATTCCTGATCGCGTCGTATGTCTTGAACGACTCGCATGGCCGATTGACGGAAGCGTTTCAACTCGTCGTCGCGTCGCCCACCGGCCGCAATGTGCCGGTCGGGTTGGCGCTGCTGGTAACAGGCTACCCTCACCCAGGGGAGGCCGCAGCGATGAGCAGTTTCGTCTGGTTCCTCACGTCCACACCTCAGGCCGCGCTGGCGTCGCTCGGCGTGACCGACCGCTTCGTCGTGCTGCCGTTGCTGCTGGACACCGCGGTCCAGGCGAGCCGCTGGCACGGGCTGGGCGGGCGCATCGCGTTGCACGCGGATCATCGCGGAACGCCGCAGCAGCAGGATGACCTGACCCGGCGTTACTTGCGCTGTGGGCTGGTCCAGCGCAAGCACGTCAAGGGCTGGTTCCTGTCGCTGCTGCGGCGCATGGACGACCGATACTTCGTCTACGATCTGGCCTCCGCCCACGCCTGCACGTTGCGCTGGGATCGGTTGCGATAGATCCACCCGCAGCCGCCACGCTGTGCTATAAAGTCTGCGTAATCGAACGCAAGAACTGTGAATTCCATCTTCACGCCGTCCGGCTTTCCCGACCTCGAGCTATCACAGCGCCCGGCTGAAAGAGAGGCTCAGTTGCGCGTGCTCAAGAGCGTGTTCTCGGTGCTGCAGCAGCGCCATCTGGAACACCAGACGCTGCGTTGGTCGTTCCTGACGCAAGTGGCGGAAACACCCGCGATTGCCGCCGCCGTCGACGAACTGGTCGCGAGCGTACCGGCTGACGAAGATTTCGGTTCGTTCCAGGAACTCCAGGCGCGGCGCGACGCCACCGGCGTTGCACGCCTGCACGGCGGCTGAGCGCACGGGTTCCTTCAGCGCCTCGCCAACACCGCCTTCAACGCCGCGCCAGTATGGCTGGCCTGGCAGCGCACCAGCGCCTCGGGCGCTCCGGCCATCACCACCGCACCGCCCTTCACGCCGCCTTCCGGCCCGAGGTCGATCACCCAATCGGCTTCGGCAATCACGTCCAGATCGTGTTCGATCACGACCACACTGTGGCCGGCATCGACCAGGCGATGCAGCACGCGAATCAGCTTTTCCACGTCGGCCATGTGCAGGCCGACGGTCGGTTCGTCGAGCACATAGAGCGTGTGCGGCGCTTTGTTGCCGCGCTTGCCGACGTCGTCTCTTACCTTGGTGAGTTCGGTGACGAGCTTGATGCGCTGCGCTTCACCGCCGCTCAGCGTGGGTGACGGCTGGCCGAGCGTCAGGTAGCCCAGGCCCACGTCTTTCAGCAGTTGCAGCGGGTGGGCGATGTTGGGCATCGATCCGAAGAAGCCGACCGCTTCGTCGATCTCCATCTTCAGCACGTCGCCGATGCTTTTGCCGCGCCAGCTCACCGCCAATGTCTCGGCGTTGAAGCGCGCGCCGTGGCACACGTCGCACGGCACTTTCACGTCGGGCAGGAAACTCATCGCGATCGTTCGCACGCCCTGGCCTTCGCAACCGGCGCAGCGCCCTTCGCCGGTGTTGAAGGAGAACCGCGCCGGAGCGTAGCCGCGGGCGCGTGCTTCCAGCGTTTCGGCGAACAGCTTGCGGATCGTGTCCCAGAAGCCGATGTAGGTGGCGGGACACGAGCGCGGTGTTTTGCCGATCGGCGTCTGGTCGACTTCGAGTACGCGGTCGATGAAACCCCAGCCGTCGATGTGGGTGCACCCTGACCAATTGGGTTTGCCGCCGCGCGAGTTGATGAACTGCAGGTTCGCGAGCAGTACGTCGCGCGCGAGGGTGCTCTTGCCTGAGCCGCTGACGCCCGTGACTGCCACCAGGCGCTTCAGCGGAATGTCGACGCTGATGTTCTGCAGGTTGTGCCGAGCCGCACCGTGCACCGTCATCAGCAGGTTGTCCGCGCTCTCGCGGCGTGTCGTCTTGGTGGTGACCGCCGCCACATCGCGCCGTGTTTGCAGCGGGTGCACGAGCGGCCGGGCGAGAAACCGCCCCGTCGCGGAACTCGTGTTCGCCGACACCATCGCCACCGTGCCTTCGGCGACGAGCGAGCCGCCACGCCTGCCCGCGCCCGGGCCGATGTCGATGATGTGATCGGCGCGCCGGATCGTGTCTTCGTCATGCTCGACGACGACCAGCGTATTGCCCTTGTCGCTCAGCGTGTGCAGCGCCTTCAGCAGAATCTGGTTGTCGCGCGGGTGCAGGCCGATCGTCGGCTCATCCAACACGTAGCACACGCCTTGCAGATTGCTGCCGAGCTGCGCCGCGAGACGGATGCGCTGCGCTTCGCCGCCGCTGAGCGTGGGTGCGGCACGGTCGAGCGTCAGGTAGCCCAGGCCCACTTCTTCCAGGAATTCGAGGCGGCTCGCGATTTCGCTGACCACGTCGCGGGCGATCTCCGCGTCGCGCCCGGTGAGTTTCAGCGCCGCGACCCATTGGCGCGTGTCGCTGACGCTCCATTGCGCCACGTCGGCGATGGATCGGCCCTCGAACGTGACGCCGCGCGACGCCGCGTTCAGGCGCGTGCCGGAACATTCCGGACAAGGCTGATCGACGACGCCTTCGACTTCCATCTCTTCCGACGGAAAACTCTGCTCGCGGCCCTTGTTGTCATCGTCGCGGATCGAATCGTCGTACGCCTTGCGCTGCTCGCGCGTCAGCGCCAGCCCCGTACCGACACAGGTGGTGCACCAGCCGTGTTTGCTGTTGTAGCTGAACATGCGCGGGTCGAGCTCGGAGTAGCTCGTGCCGCAGGTCGGGCAGGCGCGCTTCACCGAGAACACCTTGACGCTGCCGATGCCCTGCACCGAGGTCTTGTCGTCCATCGCCCGGTCCAGGCCGTCGAGCGGCGCGAGCAGGTGCATCACGCCCTTGCCCAGCTCCAGCGTTTTCGCGAGCAGCGCGCGCAGTTCTGCTTCCTGGTCGGCGCTGACCACGAGGTCACCCACCGGCAGCTCCAGCGTGTGTTCCTTGAATCGGTCCAGCCGCGGCCAGGGGCTCACGCTGACGAACTCACCGTCGACGCGCAAATGCGTGTAGCCGCGCACCTTCGCCCATTTCGCGAGGTCGGTGTACAGGCCCTTGCGGTTCACGACGAGCGGGGCGAGCAGGCCCACGTGTTCGCCCTTGTGGTCGCGCAGCAATTGCGCGGCGATGCTCTCGGCGCTCTGCGGTTTCACCGGCGCGCCGTCTTTCGTGCAGTGCTGCAAGCCGAGCTTCACGTAGAGCAGGCGCAGGAAGTGCCAGACCTCGGTGGTGGTGGCCACCGTGCTCTTGCGTCCGCCGCGCGACAGGCGCTGCTCGATCGCCACCGTCGGCGGAATGCCGTAGACCGCGTCCACCTCGGGCCGGCCCGCCGGCTGCACGATGCTGCGCGCATAGGCGTTCAGCGATTCGAGGTAACGCCGCTGACCTTCGTTGAACAGGATGTCGAACGCGAGCGTGCTCTTGCCCGAGCCCGACACGCCGGTGATGACGCTGAACTTGCCGCGCGGAATGTCGACGCTCAGCGATTGCAAGTTGTGTTCGCGCGCGTTGACGATGCGGATGACTTCGGGGGCAGCTGTCATCCCGGCGGACGCCGGGATCCACTCGTGATGGCCAGCAGTGGATCCCGGCGTCCGCCGGGATGACGCGTAGAAGGGCAGGCCTTCGTGCGCTTCGACAACTCCAATGCCCAACGTCAGGTCGTAGTCGGCGAGCGCCTTGCCGGTGTGCGACGTGGCGTGGCGCTTCACTTCTTCCGGCGTGCCGGTGCACACCACGTGCCCGCCGGCTTCGCCGCCTTCGGGGCCGAGGTCGATCAACCAGTCCGCCGCGCGCACCACGTCGAGGTTGTGTTCGATCACGATGATCGAATGCCCGGCGTCGAGCAGTTTGCGGAATGCCCGCATCAGCTTGGCGATGTCGTCGAAGTGCAAGCCGGTCGTCGGTTCGTCGAACATGAACAGGCGCCCGCGCCTGGCCACCGATTGGCGACTCGCCGAGCGCTCCTGCGCCGTCTCCGCCAGAAATCCCGCGAGCTTGAGCCGCTGCGCTTCGCCACCGGAGAGCGTCGGCACCGGCTGACCGAGCTTCACGTATTCCAGCCCCACGTCGACGATCGGCTGCAGCACGCGCTGCACTTCGCGGTCTTCGCGGAACAGTTGCACGGCTTCGCTGACGGTGAGCTCCAGCACATCGGCGACCGACAGGTCGCGGTACTGCGCGTCGTCGTCGCGGCTGCCCATGCGCCGGTCGATCTTCACGTCGAGGATTTCGCTGCGGAAGCGCCGGCCGTCGCAGTCCGGGCAGCGCAGGTAGACGTCGCTCAGGAACTGCATTTCCACATGCTCGAAGCCCGAGCCGCCGCAGGTCGCGCAGCGCCCGTCGCCGGCGTTGAAGCTGAACATTCCCGGGCCGTAGCCGCGTTGCAGCGCGAGCGAAGTCTGTGCGAACAGCTTGCGGATTTCGTCGAAGGCGCCGACATAGCTCGCCGGATTGGAGCGCGCCGTCTTGCCGATCGGCGATTGGTCGACGAACACCGCGTCGCTTAAGAACTCGGCGCCGAGCAGCTTGTCGAACGCACCCGGCGTTTCCGTCGCCTTGCCGAAGTGGCGCGCCAGCGCCGGGTAGAGCACATCCTGCATCAGCGTGCTCTTGCCCGAGCCCGACACGCCCGTCACGCACACCAGGTGCAGCAACGGGAACTCGACGTCGATGGCCTTCAGGTTGTGCTCGCGCACCCCTTGAAGAATCAGTTTGGGTGTGCTCGGCCCGACCAGGCGCTTGATGCCCATCGTCACCGTCTTGCGCCCGCCCAGGTAGGCGCCGGTCAGCGTGTCGGCCTTGCGCATGTCTTGCGGCGTGCCGTCGAACACGATCTGGCCGCCGCGCTCGCCCGGGCCGGGGCCCATGTCGATCAGGCGGTCCGCGGCGAGCATCACGGCCGGGTCGTGCTCGACGACGACCAGGGTATTGCCGGCGTCTCGCAGGCGCAGCATCGCCTCGACGATGCGGCCCATGTCGCGCGGGTGCAGGCCGATGCTCGGCTCGTCGAGCACGAACATCGTGTTGACCAGCGAGGTGCCGAGCGCCGTGGTCAGGTTGATGCGCTGCACCTCGCCGCCGCTCAGCGTGCGGCTTTGGCGATCCAGCGTCAGGTAGCCCAGGCCCACGTCGCACAGGTACTTCAGGCGCGTCCGCACTTCGTCGAGCAGGAGCTTCAACGCATCGTCGAGCATCGTGCTCGGCAGCGAGAGTTGGGCGAAGAACCTGCGGATGCGGTCGATCGGCATCAGCATCAGGTCGTGCAGCGTCAGCCCCGGCAGCGCTTCCAGCTGCGCGCGCGACCAGGCCACGCCTTGCGGCATGAAGCGCAGCGCGGGCGGCAGCACGCCGTCGGCGTCGTCCTTCGTCCCGAGCCGCCACAGCAGCGCTTCCGTCTTCAGCCTCGCGCCGCCGCACACCGTGCATGGCGTATAGCTGCGGTACTTCGACAAGAGCACGCGGATGTGCATCTTGTACGCCTTGCTTTCGAGGTACTCGAAGAAGCGCTTGATGCCGTACCACTGCTTGTTCCACTTACCGGCCCACTCGGGTGTGCCGTTGACGACCCAGTCGCGCTGCGCGGGGGTGAGCATCGCCCACGCCGTGTCACGCGGAATGCCGGCCTCGCCGCCGTATTTGATGAGGTCGTCCTGGCACTCCTTCCACGCCGGCGTTTGCAGCGGCTTGATCGCCCCGGAGCGCAGCGTCTTGCGCGTGTCGGGAATGACGAGGCCGTAGTCGACGCCGATCACGCGGCCGAAGCCGCGGCAGGTTTCGCAAGCGCCGTACGCCGAGTTGAAGCTGAACAGACCGGGTTGCGGTTCGGCGTAGCGTTGGTCGCTGTCGGGGCAGTGCAGGCCGGTGGAGAAGCGCCAGAGTTCGGGCTCGGCGTCGCCGCGCAGTGCGTACACGTTGACGCGGCCGCTGCCGCGCTTGAGCGCCGTCTCGATCGCCTCGATCGCGCGAATCTTCTCCGTGCCCTGGATGCGAAAGCGATCCGCGACGACGTCGAGCAGCTTGCGCGGCCCAGTGGGTGAGGCCACCGCGCGCTGCGCCTGCACGCGCGTGAAGCCGCTCGCGGCGAGCCATTGTTCGATGTCTTGTGCGCTCGCGTCGGCGGGCAACTCGACCGGGAACGTGATCACCAGGCGCGGCTCGGCGTTCGCTTCGCTCTCGGGTGCGCCGACCTGCGGTTCGTCATCGCCCTCGGCCGCGACCGCCACCATCGACGGCGCCGTGCGCGCCATCAACTCCGCATAAATCGTCTCCGGCGAGTCATGCCGCACCCGCTGCGCCGTTTGCTTGTCGAACAGCTCGGCGGCGCGCGCGAACAGCAGCTTCAGGTGGTCGTTCAGCTCCGTCATCGTGCCCACGGTCGAGCGCGAACTGCGCACCGGGTTCGTCTGGTCGATCGCAATCGCAGGCGGCACGCCGTCCACCCGGTCCACCGCCGGCCGGTCCATGCGGTCCAGAAACTGGCGCGCGTAGGCGCTGAAGGTCTCGACGTAGCGGCGTTGCCCCTCGGCGTACAGCGTGTCGAACACCAGGCTCGACTTGCCCGAGCCGCTGGGCCCGGTCACGACCGTCATCTCGCCGGTGCGGATGTCCAGGTCGAGGTTCTTCAGGTTGTGCTGACGTGCGCCGCGAATGCGGATGACACCGGAGGTCACGGGAGGGCCTTTTTTCGGGGGAGCCGGGCATTCTAGAGAGTCCGCGATGTGCGTTGTGAAGATTGCATGACAGGTTCGCGCCGAACCTGTCAGCGCCAATCAATAGGAATTACGTCAGAGCCCACCAACGCTGCGCAAGCTGCTCCAGCGTCGTTTCGCCTTGCGGCGGCAAGCGTTGCAGGTACCACGGCAGGTTGCTGTAGCGATGCAGCAGCGCATGCGCCATGAAGCGGCAAGCGAGCGCGGCGTCGAGGTCGGCTTCGGCGTAACCGTAGGCGCCCAGGATGCGGCGCAGAAAGCGCGCGTCGCCGCAGGCAACGAACAGGCCCACCGAAGCGAATTCATAGGCGGGGTCGCCCACCATCGCGGGTTCGAAGTCGAATAAGCCGCTGAGCCGCGGCCCACCCGTCGCCGGCTCGACCATCAGATGTTCGCGCATCACTTCGGTGTGCAGCAGGACGCGTGCGCCGCTGGGCGCGGGCTGCCATGCGCCCAGGAACGCCGGGATTTGCTCCAGCCACAGCGGTGCCAGCCCGCGCTTGCGTTGACGCTCCACCGCGCTCGCGACCTGTTGCGCGATGAAGTTGTCCCATTGCGGTTCGATGGGCCCCAGCGTCGCCAGGTCCAGTGCATGCATTGCCGCCAGACCTTCGCCCAGCGCGTCGGCGAGCCGGTCGCGCTCGCCGATCGCCAGCGAAGACCACCTGTCCACCAATCGCCGGCCCGGCAATTGCGTCATCAGGACGTAGCGCCAGCTGTCCATGGCGTCGGCTGCCGTGACAGCGGGCGTGGGCAGTGGCAGCTTTCCGGCAAGGAATTCGAGCACGCGAGCCTCGACCTCGGCGAAGCTCGCTTCGTGCGGCGGGAACAGCTTCAGAACATGCTGCTCGCCGAGCGCGTACACCGGCAGCGAGCCGCTGTCGTAGCGGCGCACCGCCGCGCGTTGCAACCCATGGCGCGCTGCAATCGCCGCCACACCGGCGGCCAGCGCCGCGTCGTCGGCCAGCAGGGTGGCCCAATCTTGCGTGGGGCTGGCGGTCGGCAACAACGGACTCAGGCTCATGTATTCGCTCCCCGGGCGCTTGGGCCCGCCCCCCAGGAGGCGAGCAACCGTCTTGGGGCGGCCCGGCGCCGGTTCCTCAGTCAGTGCCGCTTGCGCGCCGTGAGGAACTCCAACGTCGCATCGCGTGTCTGCGGCGAAATCAGGATGCCCAGGTGCGTGGTGCCGAGGATCGGGTCGTACACGCCCTGACCTGTGAGGTCGAGCTGCTCGGCACCGCGAATTTCGGCGCTGCGCGAAAAGTCGGTCGGCTTGCCGAACGAATCTTCGGCAGGCACCGGCGCGATCGCGCCGTCTTGCAGCGGGAAGAATACAAAGCTGGTGTCGGCATTGCGGATCACGAGCGTGCGCACCGAGCGCCCGGAATCGCGGCCGTCGTCGCCGTCGTCGCTGCCATGTTCATCGTCATCGCCATGCGAGCCGTTGAGCAGTTTCAGGAACGGCGTGTTCGGCGAGCCCAGTTCCTGGCACACCTCGCTTTGCGGCGTGAAGCCGCCGAGCGCCGGCAACTGGAAGTAGTTCGCGGGGTTGGGCGAACAGTTGATGATGCCCTGGTTCGGCCCGTCGATCGCGACGAATCGGCGCACCTGGCGCTGGGCGCGGTCTTGGCGCAGCCACTCGCGCGTCAGCGTCACGCCCAGGCTGTGCGCGACGATGTCGACCTGCTTTGCGCCGGTGGAGGTGAGCACCGCGCGCACGAAGCGGCGCAGGTCGGGCACGTTGGCGGCGTTGGTGTGCGCGATGCTGGAGCGGCGCGTCTGGCCCACCGTACCCAAGTCGCATTGATCGCCCTGGTAGCCCAGGCCCCATAACTCGCTGGTTGAGTAGCCGTTATCGGCCAGGTGTTGCGCCAGCGTGCGAATGTTGCCGAACACCGGGTTGCAGGCCGTCGGAAACGGCGTGTCGTTGTTGCCGTGCAGAAAGATCACCGGCGTGCGCGTCACGGGCCCGGCGGCGCCGAAACCGATCAACGGTTTGCCGAGCGACGCGTCTTCGATCGCCGGGAAGCTGGCGGGGAAAGTGCTGCCCACCGTGCCGGCGAACGCGGCGGCACAGAGGGAAAGTGTGGCCACGGCGCTGGCAGCGTGGCGGATCCAGGGCTTCATGTGCGTCTCCATTTCGCGTTGATGTTGAGGGGCGGGGAACAACGGCTCATTGCCATGCACCGTTCAAGCTGCGAGAAAGCGCTCCACCAGCGCAAACTGCTCAGGCGTGTTCAGCGCAGGCGCGTGGCCGCAGCCGGCAATTTCCGCGACCACCGCGCGCGGGCCGCGCCGGCGCATCTGCTCGGCGGTGTCGCGCAGCAGCAGGTCGCTCGATTCGCCGCGCAGGCACAGCACCGGCAGCTCCAGCGTGTCCCACGCGTCCCACAGCTCGTAGTCGTTGTCGTGGTGGGTGAACTGCATCACCATCGCCGGGTCGTAGTGCGGCGTCACGCGGCCGTCGGGCAGGCGGCGGGTCGAGGTTTCGGTGAGGCGGCGCCATTGCGCGTCGGTGAGGAAACCGTAAGGCTTGTAGATCGTGCGGAAATAGGTTTCGAGTTCGCTGACAGTCGCGAACGCCGCTGGGTTGCCCGCATAGCTGCGGATTCGCTGGATCGCTGCCGGTGCGAGCTGCGGGCCGTTGTCGTTGAGGATGAGCTTGCGCATGCGGCCGCGCAACGGCCCGGCGGCGGCGAGCAGGCCGATCGCCCCGCCCATCGACGTTCCCAACCAATCGAAGTGCTCGAGGCCCAACTGGTTCACGAGCGACACCGCGAGCCGCACGTAGAACGCGAGGCAGTATTCGGCCTGCGGGTCCGGGCTCCATTGGCTCAGACCGCGGCCTAACGTGTCGGGGCAGATGACACGCCGCGCCTGCGCCAGATGGGCGGCGATGTCGTCCATGTCGCGCCCGGTTCGCGCCAGGCCATGCCAGGCGATCAATGCCGGCGCGTCCGCCTCGCCCCACTCGGTGTAGTGGATTTCGCGGCCTTCGCAGCGCAGATAGTGGGACCTGTTGTTCATGGTGTGTCCGTCTTGCGCCGCCGCCGCGGTGCGCGCAGCCGCCCCACGACGCCGGTGGGAAAGTAGTAGACCGAGAACACGAACAGGATGCCCAGCCAGAGCAGCCAGCGGTCCGGGGAAATCAACGCGGCAAGCAAGGGCACGCCTTCCACCGCGCCGGCGCCGAGTTTCATCAAGTCCTGCAGATAACTTTGCGCGAGCACGAACAGCGCACTTCCGATCACCGCGCCGTAAATCGTTCCCATGCCGCCGATCACGACGATCAGCAGCACGTCGAGCATGATTTCGAACGACAGCGACGTGTCGGGCCCGTTGTAGCGCAGCCAGAGCGCGAGCAGCACGCCGGCCAGCGTGGCGAACAGCGCAGACAGCACCGACGCGAGCGTGCGGTAGACGACGACGCGGTAGCCGATCGCCTCGGCACGGAAGTCGTTTTCGCGGATCGCCTGCAGCACCCGGCCGAACGGCGAGTTGACGATGCGCAGCATCGTCAGCACCAGCAGCAGCGCCGTGCCGAACAACAGGTAGTAGCTGGCGAAGCGGCCGTCGATCGCCGCGCCGAGCAGCGGCTCGTCGAGATACGCCGTGCCGGGCTGAAGCTGCGCCGGCACCTTGAAGGTCAGGCCGTCTTCGCCGCCGGTGAAGTCGGACAGCTGCGACGCGAGCGAGAGGAACGCGCTGGCGACGGCGAGCGTAATCATCGCGAAGAAGATCGCCTTCACGCGCAGCGAGAACAGGCCGATCAGCAGCGACAGCAACAGCGAGATCGCCAGCGCGATGGCCAGGCCGGTGGCGAGCGCGCCCCAGGTCGGGCCGAGGCGCGTGCTGGCGATCGCGACGCCATACGCGCCGATGCCGAAGAACATGGTGTGGGCAAAGCTGACGATGCCGGTGTAACCCAGCAGCAGGTCGAAACTCGCGACGAGCACGATGAAGACGATGATCTTCGCCGCGACGTTGAGCGCCTTCGTTCCCGGGAACAGAAAGGGCGCGAACGCCAGGCCGAGCAGCACCGCCAGCAGCAGCAGCGAGAGCCAGCGGTTGCGCGGCAGGTCGTGGGACAGGAGTCGCTTCAACATTGCCAGGCCTCCTGCCGGGCCGCCCCAAAGGAGGCTTGCGCCCCAAGGGCCACGAAGGGGCCCCTTTTGGGCCCTGGGGGCAGGAGCGAAGGGACGTGGGGGTTCAGACTCATCAACGGTTCGCCACTGGGTACAGCCCCTGCGGGCGCCACAGCAGAATCGCGACCATCAGCGCGATGTTGGAAAACATCGCGAGCTTGGGGAACAGGAATCCGGTGTAGTTGGCGAGCAGCCCGATCAGCAACGCGCCGACAAAGCATCCCAGCGTCGAGCCCAGGCCACCGATGATGATGACGATGAAGATCAGCACGTTGACCTGCGTCCCCATCTGCGGCACCACCTGCTGCTGGTACAGGCCCCACAGCGTTCCGCCCAGGCCGGCAAGGGCCGAGCCCGCGACGAACACGCCGACGAACAGGCGCCGGATGCGGTAGCCCAGGCTCTCGACCATTTCGCGATCCTGCACGCCGGCGCGGATCAGCAGCCCGAGCTTGGTGCGGTTCAGCGTGAACAGCATCGCCAGCAGAACCACCGCGCCGATGGCGGTGGCGATCACGCGGAACTTCTCCACCGAAGCGTCGCCCAGGATGAACGAGCCGCGCATCGCGGCGGGCAGCGGCAGCGGGATCTGGTCCGGCCCCCAGATCACTTTGATCAGCTCTTCGCCGATGATCATGCCGCCCATCGTGATCAAGATCTGCTTCAGGTGCTGGCCGTAGACGGGCCGCACCATCACGCGTTCGAACGCCCACCCAACACCGCCCGCGACTGCCATCGCGATCAGCATCGCCGGCAACACCGCGGCGATGTTGCGCCACAGGCTGGCGGACGCCGTCCAGTCGGCCATCGAGCCGAGCACGCTGGCCGCGACAAAGGCGCCGAGAGCGATGAACACGCCGTGGCCGAAATTCAGCACGTCCATCAGGCCGAACACGAGCGTCAGGCCGGAGGCGATGATGAACACGATCATGCCCATCGCCAGGCCGGCGACGGTGAGCGTGAGCCAGGTCGACGGCTTGGCGATCACCGGCAGCGCGAGCAGCGCGAGCACCACCACAAGCGCAAGCGGCAGCCAGTCGAAGCGCGCCTTCGGCACAGCGGCGGCTGCCGCGGAGTCGGAACTCGCAAGCCCGACTTTCACGCGGCCGCCCCCAGCGACAAACCGAGCAGGCGCTGCTGGCGCGCTTCGTCCTGCACCAGCTCTTTCATCGGCCCGCGGTGCACGATGCGCCCATCGTCCATCACCGCGACCCAATCGCCCAGCGCGCGCGCCACGGCGAAGTTCTGCTCGACGAGCAGCACCGTGGTCTGGGTGTTCTTCAGTTCACGCAGCGCTTCGATCAGGTTGCCGACGATCACCGGCGCCAGGCCCTTGCTCGGCTCGTCGATCAGCAACAGGCGGCGCGGCTCGATCATCGCGCGCGCGATCGCGAGCATCTGCTTCTGCCCGCCTGACAGCTTGCCTGCCGGATACAGCCAGAATTTCTTCAGTGCCGGGAACAGGCGCGTCAGCCAGTCGAGCCGCTGCATGTCGATCTGTTCGATGCTGCGCGCATGGCGTGCCGCGAGCAGCAGGTTCTCGCGCACCGTCAGGTCGGCGAAGATGCCCATGTTTTCCGGCACGTAGGCGATGCCGAGGCGGGCGATGTCGGGCGTGGCGAACGCGCCCTGCTCGCTCGCCAGGGTGTGCTCGCCGAACGTGATGCTGCCGCGCGACGCGCGCCACAAGCCCATGATGGTTCGCAAGGTCGTCGTCTTGCCCGCGCCATTGCGCCCGAGCAGCACCGTGACCTGGCCGGCAGGCACGTCGAGGTCGACGCCATGCAGGATGTGGTACGCGCCGATGTGCGTGTGCACGCCAAGCAGTTGCAGCAGCGGGCGGGTCATCAAGCCTCTTCCACCACCGCCGTGCCGAGGTAAGCCTGCTGCACGATCGGCGAAGCGATCACCTTCGCGGGTTCGCCGTCGGCGACGCATCTGCCGTTGTGCAGCACGACGATGCGGTCGGCGAGTTCGCGCACCACGTCCATCTTGTGCTCGACGAGCAGGATGACCCTGTCTTCCAGTTTCTTCAAGTCGCGGATCAGGTCCAGGATCGCGGGCACATCGTCCAGGCTCATGCCGGCGGTCGGCTCGTCAAACATGTAGACCTTGGGCTCGAGCGCCATCAGCATCGCCACTTCGAGCTTGCGCTGGTCGCCATGCGGCAGGCTGCTCGCAGCGGCGTCGGCGCGCAGGCCCAGGCGCGCGCGCTCGACCAGGGCGTGGGCGCGCTCGAGCGTGTTGCGGTGGTCGGCCCAGACCGACCACAGGTTCAGTCCTTCCTTGCGGCGCGACTGCACCGCCAGGCGCACGTTCTCGACGACGCTCAGGTTCGGGAACAACTGCGTCAGCTGGAACGCCCGGCCCAGGCCCCGGTGCGTGCGGGTCGACGCGGGCTCGCGCGTGAGGTCCGCGCCGTTCAACCACACCGAACCGCTGCTCGCGCGCAACTGGCCCGAGATCAGGTTGAAGTAGGTCGTCTTGCCGGCGCCATTCGGGCCGACGATCGCCGTCAGCGTTCCCGGCCGGAACGTGCAGCTCACGTTGTCGACCGCCACGTGCCCGCCGAAGCGGACCGTGAGGCTGCGGGTTTCGAGCATGGGCTGGGTGCCGGACCCGGCGTGAAAGGATCAGCGCTTGTTGCGGATCGGGATGCTCATTTCCTCGGGCTTGATCTCTCTCACGAGTTCGGGCACCCCCCAGGCAAACGCCGGGTCGTCCTTGATCTTGAAGTGGTACATGCTCTGCATCGCCTGGTGGTCTTCGGGGCGGAAGGTCATCTTGCCCTTGGGCGTCTCGAAGCTCAGGCCTTCCATCGCCTTGATCAGCTTCTCGGTGTTGGTGTCGCCGTTCGTTTTCTTCAACGCCTCGACCACGGCGATCCCCGCGCTCATGCCGCCTGCGGTGAAGAAGTCGGGCGGGCTCTTGAACTTGGTGTAGTGGTTCGCGACCAGCCACTCGTTGACCGGGTTCTTCGGGATGCCGAAGTAATAGTAGGTCGAACCTTCCATGCCTGGGAAGTTCTTGTACGCCGCCATCGCCGGCAGGATGTTGCCGCCGGTGGCGATTTCGATGCCGAAGCGCTTCAGGTCGAGGTCGGCGATCTTGAACGGGTTGCCGCCGCCGCCGGCCCAGATGATCCAGATCACTTTGCGGCCGGGCTTGTCTTTCAGCGCATCGACCAGGCGCTGCGCGCCGGCGGTGAAATCGGTCGTCGTCGTCGGCAGGTATTCCTCGTGCACGATTTTTGCGTTCTTCACCGCCTCCTTGAACGCCTTCACACCGTCGCGGCCGAACGCATAGTCCTGCGCCAGCGTGGCGATGCTGGTGCCCGCCTTGTCTTGGGCGACGGCGTTGCTGATCGCGTCTTGCGAGCTGTTGCGACCGGTGCGGAAGATGTACTTGTTCCACTTGTCGCCGGTGATCGAATCGGCGACCGCCGGCTCGACCAGCAGGATCTTCTTGTACTCCTCGGCCACCGGCAGCAGCGCGAGCGCGACGCCCGACGACGTGGGCCCGACCGCGATGTCGGCCTTGTCGTCGCCATACGCCGCGGCGAGCAGGCTCTTGCCCACGTCGGGTTTGCCCTGGTCGTCTTTCTCGATGACGACGAGTTTCTTTCCCGCCACCGTCATCGTGCCCTTGGTGGCGTATTCGAGCCCCATCATGAAACCGGTGGAAGTCTGCTTGCCGTAGGCCTCGAGCGGGCCGGTCTTGCTGTGGATGTGGGCGATGCGGATTTCGCCCTTGGTCTGAGCCATCGCGCTCGGCGCGGCCAGTGCGGCGGCCGCCGTTGCGGCGCAGATGAGCCAGGCATCGAACGCGCGGCGGCTCGGCGCCGCGGTGGGGGTACTCGACTTCATCGAATGGACTCCTGAGTTGGAAAACGAGATGGGCGAAGCGGCTTCGGGCTCGGACCATTTTGCGGTCTGGGACAGACGGGAATGAGCAAGGCCGATGTCACCGGGGCCGAACCTAGGGAAAGCCCTAGGAGTCTGGGCCGGTTTTGAGGGCGTGGCGCAGCCGCGGTGGGCAGCCCAGCGAGCATTTGCGACGAGGCAAACGCCACGCATGTGCACCAAGAAGCAGGCCAACCCGAAGGGCCGGGTCGCGAACGGACAAACAGGCGTGGCGCGACCGCCCGCGGCCGCACTCGGCTTCAAACTGAGCTTGTTTCGTCGATCCGCCGCGCCTGAATCGCCGCGCAAACGCGGCTGTGCTCGCTTTCCAGCATCGCCACATGGCCACGCGCTTCGGCAAAGCTGGCGTCGCAGGCGAGGGACCGCACGGTCGCGCACAGCCGGCTCAGCGCGTGCGCGCCGACGGCAGCGCTGCGCGCTTGCAGCGCGTCTGCCGCGGCACAGGCGGCAACGGCGTCGCCGGCGGCGACGGCATGGCGCAAGGCCGCGATCCGTTCCACCGACGCGCTGCCGAACTGCCGCCAGACTTCCTGCCACAAGCCGTAGCCTTCGGCGTGCGGCACGAGTTCCTCAAAGGCGCGCCGGTCGAGCCATTCGTCGAGATCGGCGCGGTGCGAATCGAGCGCGGCGCGCTGCGTGTCGCGAATCGTCTCGGCCTCGGCTGCCGGCCCGTCCGTCGCGCCGCCCGGCATCGCCGAGGTCCACTTGCGCAAGGTCGCTTCGAGTTGGTTTTGCGTGAAGGGCTTGCTCACATAGTCGTCAAAGCCCGACGCGAGGCACTGTTCGGCATCGCCGACCAAGGCGTTGGCGGTGAGTGCCACCACCGGTAGCCAGCTCGGGTTGACGAAGGGGAACCTTCCGTTCGCACCATGGCGAAAGCGGGCCACGGCCTCGAAGCCGTCCATCTCGGGCATCTGGCAGTCCATGAACACGAGGTCGAACTCGGATCGGCAGAGCAGCTTCAGGGCGGCCAGGCCGCTGTCGGCCACGGTCACCGTGCAGCCCAGACGTTCGAGCATCGCGCGAACGACTTCCTGGTTCACGACGTTGTCTTCGACCACCAGAATCCGCGCCGGCGTGAGCGCCGCCACGGGCGCGCTGGGGAGCTGGCTCTCGACAAGCGCCACACCCCAGCCCTTCAATTCGGATTCGAGTGCGGCCGCGCGCGTCGTGTGGCCAGCGTCAAAAGCGCTGCCGCGCTGGGCCGCCAGATCGCCCGCGCGCTGTGGCGGCGCCGTCCCCACGCGCAGCGGCAAGTGGACACGGAACGTGGAACCGGCGCCCGGCACGCTTTGCACCTCGATCTCTCCGCCCATCAACTCCACGAGCTGCTTCGTGATCACCAGGCCGAGGCCAGTGCCGCCGAAGCGCCGCGCCATCGAGCCGTTGGCTTGCGAGAACGGCTGGAACAGGCGCGCCAGCGTGACCGCGTCCATGCCGATGCCAGTGTCGCGCACTTCGACGCCAAGCCACTCGCCGGCGGCATCCGCCCGACGCCCATGCGGGCTGGCGAGACTTCGTGTGATGCGCAAACGCACTTCGCCACGCTCGGTGAACTTGATCGCGTTGCCCACCAGGTTCGTCACCACCTGGCGCAACCGCCCGGGATCGCCCACCACATGTTCGGGCACGCCGGGATCGAACTGACAGCTCAACCCCACCTCCTTGTCGCGCGCGCGCGGTGCGAGCAGTTCGACTGCGTCGTGCAACGTCGCGCGCAGGTCGAAGTCGACGCTTTCGATTTCGAATTTGCCCGCCTCGATCTTGGAGAAATCCAGGATGTCGTTGATGATCTGCAGCAACGCCTCTCCCGAGCGGTAGACGTTGTCGGTGTAGCGGCGCTGGCGCGGCTCGAGCTCGGTGCCCAGCAGCAGCTCCGTCATGCCCAGAATGCCGTTCATCGGCGTGCGGATCTCGTGGCTCATGTTGGCCAGGAATTGCGACTTGGCCCGGCTCGCCTCTTGCGCTTGTTGGGCCAGGCTTTGCGCCTGTTGCGTGAGCGTGCGCAGCTCGGCGCTGCGCTGCTCGTCCTGTTCGCGGTATTCGAGCAGGCTGCGCTCCATCACCGCAAGCGAGCGCAGCAGACCGTCGAGGTCATTACGGCGGCGCGGCACAGGTGTGCTCGTGAGGTCACCGCGCGCGATGCGCTGCGCGGTGTGCACCGCCTGGGCCAGGGGTTCGGTGAGCCCCTTGACCAGGCGGAACAGGAAGAACACCGCGCCGGCGAATGTGAGCAGCGCGGCGATCAGCACCACCTGGTGCTGCACCCTCGCCACGTCGGTGGCTTCGTCGATCGCCGCGTTTTGCGCTTGGCGGTAGCGCTCGGCCTGCGCCCTCAGCGTGCGGTCGATCGAATTGATTCGGTCGCGCACGCTGATGGCACTCGCCAGCGAGGCATCGGCGACGAGGGCTGCCTCGACCGTGCCCAGCTCGATGCTGACCGCGTCAATGTCCAGGCCGGGGTCGCCCACCGCAAGGTCGCGCAGCGCTTGACGCGCCTCCTGGAACGCACGCATCGCCTGTCTTCCCACGCGGCCCGTGTCCACCGCGTCGCTGACGCCGTAGACGAAGTTGCGCCAATGCGCGTAAGTCCCTTCGGCCCGGGTATCGTGCTGACGCGCCTGCGCCAGCTGCCCAGCGCGCTGCAGCGCCGACCACGTCTGGTAGACGAGCAGCCCGGTGATCGGCAACAGCAGTCCGAGCACCTGCACGATCAGGCGCAATTTCAATGAATGGACTCTCAGAGATTTCATGTCACGGCCAAGCCCGGCCGCTTGGGCGCACTGGGCCTGCCGGATGCTGCCGCATCGGCGCGCCACCGATCCGGTGAATTGACACGCTTTGCGGTAGGAATTCCCGGTCGAAGCCAGCGAAGGGGCGAAGGCCTCCAAGAAGCGCCCGAAGGCGCGGCAGGCGCGTGCCTCGCTGCGGGCAGCGAGTTCAGTTCAAGTTCAGTTTGCGCGGCGCTAGGCGCCGTGCCCGCCACAGCAGCGCGAGCACGATGCTCACGTTGAGCAGGTTCCAGGCGATGCCGTTGACGAAGGCCGCGCGGTACGAACCCGTCAGATCGAAAATCGCACCGGACAGCCAGCCGCCGAGCGCCATGCCCAGCAGCGTGGCCATCAGCACCATGCCTACGCGCGTGCCGGCCTGGGCCGGAGTGAAATATTCGCGCACGATCAGCGCATAGCTCGGCACGATGCCGCCCTGGAACAGGCCGAACATTGCGGCCACGATGAACAGCGACGCCACGCCATCGGCCACCAGAAACGACAGCAGCGCCACGCCCTGCAGCACCGAGCCGAGCAGCAGCGTGCGCAGGCCGCCGATGTGATCTGATATCCAGCCCGATGCGAGCCGGCTGAGCACGCCCATCGCGAGCATCGTGGACAGCATCTGCGCGCCACGCGCCGCGCCGAACCCGAGGTCGCCGCAATAGGCGACGATGTGCACCTGCGGCATCGACATCGCGACGCAACAGGCGACGCCGGCGACGCACAGCAGCGCTTGCAGCAGACCGGGCGACATGTCGAGCGGCCGATCCCCCGAGAGGCCGTGAGTCGATCGGTCTTGCTCCCTCTCAGCGGAGGCGAGGGCGGCCGGCGCAGCGGCAGGCGGTGCGACGGCGCCAGTCAGCGCCGGCGGCCGGCGCCGCAACATCAGCGCCAGCGGCAGCATCGCCAAGCCGCAGAACACGCCGATGCCGATGTAGGTGGCACGCCAGCCGGCGCTTTCGACAAAGTGCTGCACGATCGGCGGCCACACCGCGCCGGCGACGTAGTTGCCGCTCATGCAGATGCCCAATGCGATACCGCGCCGCCGCGTGAACCACAGTGCCGTGTCGGCCACCAGCGGCGCGAACGTCGCCGAGGTGCCGAGCGCGCCGATCAGCAGGCCTTGCGCCAGCGCGAATTGCACCAGGCTGCCGGACATGCCGGCGACGATGAAACCGACGCTCAGGCCCAGCGTGCCCACCAGAACTGGAGCGAGCACGCCGAAGCGGTCCGCCAGTTTTCCCATCAGCACGCCGCCGACGCCGAAACCGATCATCGTCAGCGTGTAGGGCAACGACGCGTCGGCGCGCGCGACGCCGAATTCCTGCTGAATGCGCGGCAGCACGACGGTCACCGCGTACATGCCCGAGCCGCCGATCGTCATCATCAACAGCGACGCCATCAGCCGCGCCCATGCGTAGGACGATTCGGCCGCGTGCTCCGGCGCCTGAGCGTCCGGCGTCGCAGGCAGCCCGTGCGCCGGGGCGGCCCCGGCCACCGCGTTCAGTTCCGCCATGGTGTCGCGCGACGCTAGGGCCTGTTCACACTACGGATGCCAGTGCGAACAGGCCCTAGACCACGATCGGCGTCACCGCGCCGTCCATCGCCAGGATCGCGCCGCTGATGTAGCTGGCACGCGGGCTGGCGAGAAACACGACGGCCGCGGCAATTTCTTCCGGGGTGGCGATGCGCCCGAGCGGCAGGCGCGAGCGCGCGCGTTGCAGCGCCTCGTCCACGGCGATGCCCTGCACGCGTGCGTCGGCGGCCATGCCCTCGGACAGACGCTCGGTGAGCGTCAACCCCGGATTGACGGCGTTCACGCGCACGCCTTTCGGTGCATAGGTCGTGGCCAGACCGGCCGTGACGAGCATCAGCGCCGCGTTCGCCGCGCCGCCGGGCAAGTGAATGCTGCTCGCCACCTTGCCGCCCGCGCCGATGACGTTCACGACCGCGCCCGCGCCTTGCTGGGCCATGTGCTTGACGACGGCATCCAGCATGTAAACGCAGGCGAAGTACTTGGCTTGCATCGCATCGGCCCAGGCCTGCGGCGTCAATTCGTCGGCCGGCGTGCGGCGCGCGGCACCGGCCGAATTGACGAGCACGTCGATCGGGCCGCCGGCGCGGCACGCCTGTTCGAGCGCGCCGTGCGCCTGCTCGGCGTTGCCGGTGTCGCCCCGGTAAATGGCGATGCGCGGGGCGGCGTCGGGGTGCGCGGCGCGCAGCGCCGCGGCTGCGCGCTCCAGGTTCGCCGCGTCGCGCGAGACGATCGCGACACGTGCGCCTTCCGCCAGAAAGGCATGGGCGCAGGCCAGGCCGATGCCTTTGCTGCCGCCGGTGATCAAGACATGTTTGCCACCGAGCTGAAGATCCATCGACGCCTCTGCTGACCGGTCCGTTGTAGGACCCGCAGTGTAGAGGCGCGCGCATTCAGCGCGGCAATTCAGCGCGGCAAGGCTCAGGCCCGCACGCGCCGCACCCAACCGAGCAGGGCGAAGAACATCCACCAGCTCAGCATGAACAACATCCAGGCGACGAAAGCGACGCCGCCCGCGAACAACATGCCTTCGGCGCTGAAGCTGAACGCCGGCTCGTACGCGCTCCACGCCGCTTTCGCGATCTGCGGATCGCCGCGCTTGACGAGCGCGAGGATCTGGTGGATCAGGTCGGTGTCGAGCGCCTCGACCGCGGCGCGCAGTCGCTCCAGCGAGCGCATCATCGCGGCGATCGCGTTGCCCTCGGCCTGGAACGTCGGGTCCGGACTCAACTGATGGTGCTCGATCAGCTTGTCGATCTTGCCGCCGTGCAGTTGCTTGGCGATTTCGCGAAACGGCGTCAGGTCTTTCGATCACCTGGTCGAGCGCGCCGCCCAGACGTTGCCGGTACTGGGCGATGAAGGCGGGCACGCAGCCGGCGAGCAGAAACGTGGCGAGCAGGATGAATCGATCGAATAGTCCACGCAGGAGTTCCATGGCAGAGCGTCTTTCCGAGCGGTCGAGTAGGAGGGTGGAGACAGGGTTGCAGACAGGCCGGCAGCGGCTGAGCAGACTCCGGCCGCGCGGCGCGATACGCATGATGGGCCAAGGCGGCCACGGTCGGGCCCTCGATCGACCTGGACCCGTCACGCGAGTGCCGCGAGTGTGGCGAATTTCTCGCCTCGGGCCCATGCCATCCGGCAGCGCGTTTGCGCTACGCTTGCCGTCCGTCTCGGCCCCATCTCGAATCGCAAGGAGCGTTTCCAATGATCAAAATTTCGGTGAACGGCAAACAACATTCGGTGGACGCCGACCCGGAAATGCCGCTGCTCTGGGCGCTGCGCGAGAACCTCCAGCTCACCGGCACCAAGTTCGGCTGCGGCATGGCGCTGTGCGGCGCGTGCACCGTGCATCTGGACGGGCAGGCGGTGCGCTCTTGCATGACACCGCTGTCGGCGGCCGCGGGCAAGCAGGTGACGAGCATCGAAGGCGTGGGCGCGAGCCGCATCGGCAAGGCGGTGCAGACCTCATGGACGCTGCACGACGTGCCGCAATGCGGCTACTGCCAGTCGGGCCAGATCATGAGCGCCTGCGCGCTGCTCGCGGTACACAAGCGCCCGAGCGACGTACAGATCGACGAAGCGATGAGCGGCAACATCTGCCGCTGCGGCACCTACAACCAGATTCGCGCGGCGATCAAGGACGCCGCGGCAAATCTGATCGTGCGCGGGGTGTGACCATGGCCCACCGCAATGGACCGTCTTCGACGACACGCCGCGGCTTCTTGCGCGGCAGCGGCGGCGCCGCGCTGGCGATCAGCTTCAGCCTGCCCGCGGCCCCGGCCGCCGCGCAGCGCCTGGACGCAGGCGCCCCCGCGCGGGTGCCGGGCACGCTCAACGCTTTCCTGCGAATCGCTCCCGACAACACGATCACCATCATCTGCGGCTCGGCCGAGATGGGCCAGGGTGTGCTGACCGCGATTCCGATGCTGCTCGCCGAGGAGTTGGACGCCGACTGGAACCGCGTCGGCGTGATCCAGGCGCCGGTCGACACGGCTTACGCGAACCCGATGTTCGGCATGCAGGCGACCGGCGGCAGCACCACGATTCGCGCGTTCTGGGAGCCCTTGCGCAAAGCCGGCGCGGCGGCGCGCGAGATGCTTGTGGCCGCGGCAGCGGCGCAGTGGAAGGTTGATGCGACAACGCTGCGCACCGAGAACAGCTACGTGATCGCGTCCAAGGGCAGCAAACTCTCGTACGGCGCGTTGACGGCGCTCGCCGCCAAGCTGCCGGTGCCGGCGCAGCCGAAACTGAAAGAGCCGAAGGACTTCAAGCTGCTCGGCAAGCCGCTGAAGCGCCTGGACACCCCCGCCAAGGTGAACGGTGCGGGCCGGTTCGGCATCGACGCCGCTGTGCCCGGCATGCTCGTCGCCGTGATGGCGCGCGCGCCGCTGCCCGGCGCCAAACCGACCCGCTTCGACGAGGCCGCGGCGATGGCGGTGGCCGGGGTTCGCCAGGTGCATGCGATTCCGAGCGGCGTCGCCGTGCTCGCCGACGGCTACTGGGCCGCGAAGCGCGGCCGCGATGCGTTGCGCGTTGAGTGGGACCTCGGCGCGCACGCCGGCCTGTCGTCACCCGACATCAGCGAGACGCTGAATTCCGCTGCGGCGCAGGCCGATGCGGTGTCGCGCGACGAGGGCAACCTGCGCGATGCCGCGGCGAACAGCGCGATCGGCGTCGACGCGGTCTACGAAGCGCCCTACCTCGCGCACGCCTGCATGGAGCCGATGAACTGCACCGCCCATGTTCGCGGCGACGAAGTCGAGATCTGGGCCGGCACCCAGAGCCAAGGCCCGGCACAGGGCATTCTCGGCCAGGTGGCGCAGGTCACACCGGCCAAGGTGAAGGTGAACACGCTGCTGCTCGGCGGCGGCTTCGGGCGCCGCTTTGCACCCGACTTCACGATCGATGCGACGCTGTTGTCCAAGCTCAGCGGCAAGCCGGTCAAGCTGATCTACACGCGCGAAGACGACATGGCCGCCGGCTACTACCGGCCCGCGGCGGTGGCGCGTTTCGAAGCCGCCCTCGATGCGCGCGGCATGCCCACATTGTTGAAGGTGGGCGTGGGCTCGCCGTCGATCATGGCGGCATCGGGCTTCATGAAGCTGCCCGAGTCAGGGGTCGACAACTTCGCGCTCGAAGGCATTCATGATCACCCCTACGCCATCGCGCACCAGCGCATCGCCTACGGCCGCGCCGAGCCGGGGCCGCAGGTCTGGTTCTGGCGCTCGGTGGGGCACTCGCAGAACATCTTCTTCATGGAGGGTTTCATCGACGAACTCGCCGCGGCGGCGAAGAAAGACCCGTTCGAGTTCCGCCGTGCCCTGCTGAGCCGCCAGCCGCGCTACAAGGCCGTGCTGGAACTCGCCGCGGAGCGCGCGAACTGGGGCAAGGCTTTGCCGGCGGGTATGGCGCGCGGCATCGCGGTGGCGCAGAGTTTCGGCAGTTATGTGGCCGAAGTGGCCGAGGTGTCAGTCGCCGCGGACGGAACTCCGAAGGTGCACCGCGTCATCGCGGCGGTGGACTGCGGCATGGTGGTCAACCCCGAAATCGTCCGGCGCCAGATCGAAGGCGGTATCGCCTACGGCCTGAGCGCGGCATTGCACGGCCGAATCACGCTCAAGGACGGCCGCGTGCAGCAGTCCAACTTCCACGACTATCCGGTGTTGCGTTTACCGGAAATGCCACGGGTCGACGTGCACATCGTGGCCAGCCGCGAGGCGCCAGGGGGTGTGGGCGAACCCGGCACGCCGCCCGCGGCACCGGCCGTCGTGAACGCGATCTTTGCCGCTACGGGCAAGCGCCTGCGCACCCTGCCGATCGACCGCGCGGCGCTGGCGCGCGCTTGAGGGCCACACCGACGCGCTCGGCGGCCACCGAGCGGCTCGCGGACGAGCCCGCCGAGGGCCGCAATTCGTGACACTTCTCGCGCCAGGGGGGGCATATGCGGTCTCCCGTACGCGCCCCTGCGGGGTGGTGAGAGCACCTTGCGCTACCATCCCCCGCTCGAAAGGGGTATCGCCCACACTCGCCGGAACCTGATGCATGGCGGGCACGACCGCGAGGAGCCAGATGGCAGACAGACCACCAGTGCCGGACTGGGAAATCTCAACGATCCCGTCAACGCTGGAACTGCCCCCGCAAGCTGAGAAGTCCAGCCCCGCGGGCTTTGTTTGGCCGTCACCGCCTTTTGCCACCTACCCCGAGGCCCAGGACCAGACCGACCCGCTCGGCTGCGACATCGTCGGCCTGACCGGGGTGCGCAGTTCCGGCAGGTTGACGTTCTTCGTTCCCGACCAGTCGGTCGCCTACCTGCAGATTCCGCCGGCGCGCACGACGATGCCACTGCGCTTCAGCGATTTCCTGACGCTCACGCTGACCACGCCGATCGCGCCGATCGGCCTGCAACAGGGTGACCCGCACGCCGGCATGCTGGGGCAGCGCCCGCCGGCGCCATTCAGCTTGGCGCTGTCCGGCGGCGGTGTGCTGCGCGGCGAAACCGCGGGCCATGTCGAGAAGGACTTCGGTCTGTTCCTGTTTCCGTGCGCCGACAAGAATGGCGCCGTGCTGCGCGTTTTCGTGCCTCGCGCCGCCTACAAGAGCCTGACGCTCGGGGCGCGCATCGGCGAAGTGTTGGTCGAGCAAAAGCGCGCCACGCAAGCGCAGGTGCAAAAGGCCGCCGACGAACAGCAGGCGATGCGCGAGCGCAAGATCGGCGACATCCTGCTCGTGCGCCAGGTCGTCACGCCGCAGCAGTTGGTGGAGGCCATCGACAAGCAGGCGAGGATGCCGCTCGTGAGGATCGGCGAGGCCTTGCTGTCGCTCGGGCTGGTGACGAAACTCGAGCTCGACGAAGCGCTGGCGCAGCAGCAGATCGATCGCAACGTGCCGCTGGGCGAACTGCTGGTGCGCATGGGCGTCGTCACCACCGAAGACCTGCGCATCGCGCTTGGCCGCAAGATGGGCTACCCGCTGGTCAACGTCGACGAGTTTCCGCTCGAGGTCGCGGCCCTGGCCAAGCTCAGCTATGCGGTCGCGACGCGCCTGCAGGTCGTGCCGCTGCTGCTGCGCGGCGGGCGCCTGGTGGTCGCGATCGACGACCCGATCCGGCGCCGCGCCGCGCTGGACGAAGTGGAGTTCGTCGCGCAGATGAAAGTCATTCCGGTGCTGGTGCACTCGAAGGCGCTCGACGAGGTGCTGCTCACCGCCTACGAAAGGGTCGGCGCCGACACCGGCCGCTACGGCAACAAGGGGCCTCCGGGCGAGGCGCTCGACGCCGAAGGCGAAGACACCGGCAAGCTGGTCGAGACGCTGGAGCGCGAGGGCGCGGTTCGCAACCGAAGCGAGTCCGCGGATGTGGTCGAGCAGTCGAGCAACTCGCTGGTGCGCCTGATCAACAACATGATCGTCGAGGCGTACAAGGAGGGCGTGTCCGACATCCACATCGAAAGCTACCCGGGCCAGGAAAAGATCCGCATCCGCTTTCGCAGAGACGGCCTGATGCGCACCTACCTCGAGCTGCCGGCGAGTTACCGCAAGCCGCTGATCGCGCGCATCAAGGTGATGTGCGGCCTGGACATCGCCGAACAGCGCAAAGGCCAGGACGGCAAGATCAACTTCGCGCGTTTCTCGGCGCAGCACAAGGTGGAACTGCGCGTCGCGACGATCCCCACCAACAGCGGGTTGGAAGACGTGGTGATGCGCATCCTCGCGTCCGCCAAGCCGATCCCGATGATCAACCTCGGGCTGTCGGACTACAACCTGAAGCAGCTGACGCGCGCCGTCGAGCGCCCGCATGGCCTGGTGCTGTGCGTCGGCCCCACCGGCTCGGGCAAGACGACGACGCTGCATTCGGCGCTGAGCCACATCAACGTTCCCGAGCGCAAGATCTGGACCGTCGAGGACCCGATCGAAATCACCCAGCCCGGGCTGCGCCAGGTGCAGGTCAACCTGAAGGCCGACTGGACCTTCGCAAAAGTGCTTCGCTCGTTCCTGCGCGCCGACCCAGACGTGATCATGCTCGGCGAAATTCGCGACGGCGAAACCGCGCAGATGGCGGTGGAAGCGTCGCTCACCGGGCACCTGGTGCTGTCGACGCTGCACACCAACAGCGCACCCGAAACCGTGACGCGCCTCATCGACATGGGCGTGGACCCGTTCAACTTTGCCGATTCACTGGTCGCCGTGCTCGCGCAGCGCCTGGCGCGGCGCCTGTGCACCGAATGCGTGACGAGCGTGCCGGCGACGCCGGATCAGATCGAGGAACTGCTGGTCGAATACATGCAGTCGTTCGGCGTCGATGAGCCGCCCGTGAGCCAGGCCAGCGTGCTCGCCGACTGGATGAAGCGCCATGGCAAGGACGGGCGCCTGATGCACTACCGCTGCGTCGGCTGCGCGGCCTGCGACAAGACGCGCTATCGCGGTCGGCTGGGTTTGCACGAGTTGATGTCGGTCACGCGCGACCTTCGTCACCTGGTGCAAACCAACGCCAGCCCGATGGCGATTCAGAAGGTCGCGATGCAAAAAGGCATGCGCACGCTGTACCAGGACGGCATCGACAAGGTGCTCGCCGGCCTGACCGACCTGGACGAAGTGCGCGCCAGCGCCGACGTCTAGACATCATGGTCGCTGCGCTACCCGCGCAGGCGGCCGCGCAAGCATTACAGCAGTGACTCGGGCACGAACGGGCGCAGCATCCACAGCTTGAAGCGCTGCCAGGGCGAGGAGTCGGGCTCCTCGGTGAGCACGACCATGCTGTTGTCCTCTTCCATGCTCAACCACTCGCAGCGGTCGCCGCTCGGCGCCAAGCGAACCCGGTAGGCGCTTTGCAGGCGGTCGATGTCGATCACGCGCAGCAGCTCGCGCGCCAGCTCGGGGCTCTCGATCACGGCGCCGAGTTCGGTGTTGATCGTCGCCGAGCGCGGGTCGAGGTTCATCGAGCCGACGAACAGCAGCTTGCGATCGATCACCGCCGTCTTCGCGTGCAGGCGCCCGAGCGAAGAACCGAACAGATTCATGCGCCGATTGCGCTTGACGCGCGACGAGCTGATCTCGTACAGGTCGATGCCGAGTTCGAGCATCGGTTCGCGGTACATGCTGTAGCCGGCGTGCACGATGGGCTCGTCGGTCGAGCCGAGCGAGTTCGTCATGAGCGTGATCTTCGCGCCCTTGTCGCGCAGTTCCTTGAACAGCTGCATGCCCACTTTGCCCGGCACCAAGTAGGGGCTGGACAGCACCAGTTCCTTGCTCGTCTTGCGCAGCGCCTCGAAGGCGTTGTAGGTGACGCTGGTCTCGAGCAGCTCGCCGCCGGCTTCGCCGTCGAAAGGCTTGTCCGGGTGATCCGCGAACACGTAGGCGTAACCCCAGTGCAGGCCCAGGCGCCCCCCATCGAGGTCGTCCGAGATCGGGCCGTAGCCGAGCACGTCATTGGCGGGCAATGGCGGGGGCGGCGGGGTCTTTTCGGAGCCGGTCTGGTCTTCGAACCAGGCGCGCAACTCGGCGGCGCTTGCGCGGCTGCGCGTCACGGAAAGGATCGGATACACCGGGTCGCTGTTCCAGTAGCGGTCGAACAACTCCTGCAGGGGCGGGACCACGAAGCCGACCGTGAACGCGTCGACGTCGATGAAGTTCTCCCCGGTGCTGCGCAGAAAGTATTCGTTGGCGACGTTGCGCCCGCCGATCACCGCCATCGCCCCGTCGGCGATGAACAGCTTGTTGTGCATGCGGTGGTTGACGCGGCCCCACTCGCCGATCGAGCCGACGAAGCGCCCGATCTGGCCGCGCTCGCGCCAGCAGCAAAACGGGTTGTAGATGCGTACCTCCACGTTTCGGTGCGCCGCGAACGCGAGGAAGTATTCGTCCTGGCCGCCACCGGTGTAGAAGTCGTCGATCAGCAGGCGCACGCGCACGCCGCGCTCGGCGGCGTCGCGCAGCGCGCGCAACAGCCAGCGCCCGGTTTCGTCCATCTCGAAGTGGTAGTACTGGACGTCGAGCGACACCTCGGCGCGGCGCGCCAGCTGCACGCGCGTGTCGAGCGAAAACGTGCCCAGCGGCATCAGGCGAAAACCCGAGTGGTCTTCGGCCGGAACGTAGGCGCTGGCGATGCGCCCGAGCGTCGTCTGCTTCGCCAGCGGTATCGCGGTGCTGGCGATCGGTTCGCGGTCGAGCACCGGCAAGCCCGCGCAACCCGACAGCATCGTTGCGGCCACCGCGGCCAGCAGTCCGCGCCAAGCCGCTCGCGGTGCTGCTGCGCATGCGCGCGCCCAGCCTGCAGGCGACACATTGGCGGGCGAGCGATGCCGTGCTTGAGTCATTGTCTTCCTCGTGGTCGGTTGCGAGGCGGTCTAACTTACACAGAACCGGGATCTCACCAACTGTGAGGGCGCAATTGTGTCAGGCGTGGCGCGCCCCATGCGACCCAGGCATGGGCGGGTCGCCTCGGTTCGCTGCATCATCGAGCATTGCGTGCGCCGTCGCGCCAACCTGCCTCATCGCCGTCACCCGTGACCCGCCCGCCAACAAAGCCCCGCCGCCGAGCCCTGCTCTGGGCGCTCGCCGGCGCACCGCTGCTCGGCTGCGCGGCGGCGCAGCAGGACGCCGACAACGCACCTGTCGTCGAGCTGCTCGACGTGCAGGGTGCCGAGCTGGAAGTGCAATTCGCCCCGGGCCTGCGCCCAGCGCTGCAGGCCCTGGCGCTGCCGTGGGTGCGCCGCTGTGCGCAGGCGGTCACCGCCTATTTCGGCCGCTTTCCACTCCCGCAAGTCGAGCTGTTGCTGGTTCCCGCCGACGGTGCCGGCGTTCAGGCGGGTGTCAGCTACGCCGAGCCAACGCCGTTGCTGCGCGTTCGGCTCGGGCGCGACACCACGGCCGAACAGTTCGCCGACGATTGGATCCTGGTGCATGAGATGGTGCATCTGGCCATTCCGCGCGTGCCGCGTTCGCAGAACTGGCTGCACGAAGGGCTCGCGACCTACGTCGAGGCGCTGGCACGCGGCCGCGCGGGCATGCTGAGCGCAAGCACCGTGTGGCAGGCGTGGCAGCGCGAGATGCCGCATGGCCTGCCGCGCGACGGCGACCGTGGTCTGGACCACACCCCCACCTGGGGCCGAACCTACTGGGGCGGCGCGCTGTTCGCCTTGCTCGCCGACGTCGAGATGCGCCGTCGCGGCTGCGCCGCACGCGGCCTGCAGCACGCGCTGCAGGGCGTGCTCGCGGCGGGCGGCGACTACCGCGTCGCCTGGCCGGTCGTGCGCATCCTCGCCACGGCCGACCGCGCGGTGGGCCAGACCGCGCTGGTCGAACTCTACGAACAGATGAAGGATCGCGCGGTGCACACCGATCTGGCCAAGCTGTGGCGCGATCTCGGCGTCGGCGATGCGCAGTTGCGCGACGACGCACCGCTCGCCGAGGTTCGCCGGGCCATCCTCATGTGACGTGGCGCCATAGCCGGCGCGAGGCACGCCGAACTATGATCGGCGGCCACCCACATCACGAGCTATTCGCCGATGCCCGCCATCCCTTACCGCGCCGACCATGTCGGCAGTCTGTTGCGTCCGGCCGCGCTGAGCGCGGCGCGCGCCGCGTTCAAGGCCGGTGAGCTGGACGCGCAAGCGCTCGCGGCACAAGAAGACGACGCCGTGCGCGACGCGGTGCGGCGCCAGCAGGACATCGGCCTGGAGAGCATCACCGACGGCGAGTTCCGGCGCGACTGGTGGCACCTCGATTTCATGGCACAGCTCGATGGCGTGACGCTGAAGGCCAACCCCGGCCCGAAGTTCAAGATCGAAGGCCAGAGCGAACAGCCGCCGATTCCCACCGTCACCGGCCCGGTGAGGTGCAGCCGGCCGATCATGGCGGCGCACTTTGCCTTCCTCAAGTCGGTGACGCAGGCGACGCCGAAGATGACGATTCCGTCGCCGGCGATGCTGCACCTGCGCGCCGGGCGCGCCGGCATCTCAGCGTTAGCCTACCCCGAGATGGCGCAGTTCTGGGCCGACGTCAGCGCTGCCTATCGGGTCGCGATCGCGCATCTGTACGACGCCGGCTGCCGCTACCTGCAGCTCGACGACGTGAGCTTCGCTTACCTGTGCGACCCGCGCATCCAAGCCACCAGCCGCGCCAACGGCGACGACCCGGCGCTGCTGCCGCGAACCTACGCGCAGGCGATCAATGCCGCGCTGACCGGCAAACCGGCCGACTTGGCGGTGACGATCCACACCTGCCGCGGCAACTTCAAGAGCGCCTGGGTCGCCGAAGGCGGCTACGACCCCGTCGTCGAAGCAATGTTCTCGACCAACGTCGACGGTTACTTCATGGAATTCGACGACGAACGTGCCGGCGGCTTCGAGCCGCTCAAGGTGTTGCCGCGCGGCAAGCGCGTCGTGCTCGGTCTGGTGACGACCAAGCTGGGCGAACTGGAGAGCAAGGACTCCTTGAAGCGCCGCATCGCCCAGGCCGCAAAGTTCGTTCCGCTCGAGGACCTGTGCCTGTCGCCGCAGTGCGGATTCTCCAGCACCCACCACGGCAACGCGCTGTCGCAAGACGACCAATGGCGCAAGCTCGAGCGCGTGGTCGAGGTGGCGCGCGAGGTGTGGGGCGAATGACGACGCCACCGATGACGGGAGAACGCCCGCCCCGCGCAGCGGCGACGGTGGTCGTCGTGCGCGACAGCGCGGCGGGCCTCGAGGTCCTGCTGTCGCGCCGCGCCGAGCGCGGCGATCACAACAGCGGCGCGTGGGTGTTTCCGGGTGGCATCGTTGACGCCGCGGATCGACTGGCGCACGCCTGTTGCCACGGCCTGGACGACGCCGCGGCGAGCGCCACGCTCGGCGTCGCACAAGGCGGTCTGGACTACTACGTCGCGGCGGCGCGCGAATGTTTCGAGGAGGCCGGCCTGCTGTTCGCCAACGACCGCAACGGACGGCTGGTCGACCTGGCCGGCGCCGACGGCGAAAGCTGGGCTCAGTGGCGCGGCCCACTGCACCGGGGCGAACGCTCGATTGTCGAGTTATGCCGGGAGGCCCAATTGACGCTGGCAGTTGACCGCCTCGTCTACCTGAGCCACTGGCTCACGCCGCCAGGTCGCGCGAAGCGTTTCGACACGCGCTTCTTCATCGCGATGGCACCCGTGTCGCAAGTCGGCGCCCACGACGGCACCGAAATGCTGGAACAGCTCTGGCTGCGCCCCGCTGACGCCTTGGCGCGAAGCGCGACGCTCAAGCTGATGACGCCGACGTTGAAAACGCTCGAACTGCTGACGCGCCACGCCACGGTCAATTCGCTGCTCGCCTGGGCCGCAGCGCCGCGCGACGTGGCACTCGTGATGCCGCGCGTGGCCAGCGGCGCGCAAGGCATTCGGCCGGTGCTGCCCGACGAGTACGCCTGGGCCGAAATCGGCCGGCTCGACCCCGCCGGGCACGGCCACTGCTCCTACGATTTGGTACCGGGTCAGGCGGTGCGCCTGTCGCCGCGCGTGATCCGGGTCACCGCGAACAACGGCAGCATGATGACCGGGCCGGGCACGAACACCTACCTGGTGGGCGGCGGCGCACGCAACGTGTGGGCCGCGATCGACCCCGGCCCGCTGCTGCCTGAGCATGTGCAGGCGATTCTGGCCGCCGCGCCCGGGCCGATCGAATCGATCTTCGTCACGCACACGCACAAGGACCATTCGCCCGCGGCACAGGCGTTGAAGGCAGCGACCGGTGCCAGGCTGCACGGCCGAGTCGCCGCACATGCGCAGTGGCAGGACACGAGCTTCGTGCCCGACGTTTCGCTGGCGGGTGGCGAACGATTCGAGCTCAGCGAAGACGCGACGCTGCGCGTGATCCACACCCCGGGCCATGCATCGAACCACCTGTGCTACCTGCTGGAACAGGAACAGCTGCTGTTCACCGGCGACCATGTGATGCAGTCGTCGACCGTCGTGATCAACCCGCCTGACGGCGACATGCGCGCCTACCTGGCGTCGCTGCACGCCCTGCTCGGCGAACCGCTCGAGTGGCTCGCGCCAGGCCACGGCTTTCTGATGGCGGCGCCGCACGCGGCGATGCGTTCGATCATCGCGCACCGCGGTCGGCGCGAGGCGAAACTGCTCGACGTGATGGGGGCATCCGGGCCCGCGTCGATCGAGACGCTGCTGCCCAAGGTCTACGACGACGTTGCGCCCCGTTTGCATGCGATGGCGGAGCGCTCGCTGACGGCGCACCTGTTCAAGCTGCGCGACGAGGCCGTGGTGAGTTGCGAGCACGGCCGTTGGAGCTTGCTCGCTCCTGTGCTGCTCGAGGAGCGTTCGGTTTGACGTGAGTCGGGCCGTCTGGCGGCCCTGGGCGGGAGTTGGACCGAGCCCTGGGCGGCCCCTGGGGGAACCCCCTATGCAAGCGCCGTGTTCACGCAGCGCCGTGCGGCGCTGGAGTCATCGTTCCTGGCGCCTCGCTCAAGGCGCTGCCAGTAGTCCGCCGCGCGGTCCACCCACTCCAGGTAGTGCGGGTCCGTTTCCGAATAGAAGGGCATGCCGCGCGCGACGAAGTCCTGAATGGCTTGCGCGAGCCGCGCATTCGGCGCGGGCGTGGCGCGGGCCAGAAGGCATTCGAGCTCGTGCAGTGCCGCCACGCGTTGCATCGGATCTGCCGCGAGCAGTCGATGGCGAAGGTTCCAGCCATCGATGCTCTCGGATTGCACACTCGGTTCAGACATTGAGGTTTTTCACGCCGGGAGCCAGGACTCACGCAGTTTCGGCAATCCGCCGCCGAAGGTGACCCGTGGCGACGCCACCAGGCCCGAGTCCGCGTGGCGTTTCGCACGGCACATCGTTGCGGGCGACCTCCTACGAACGGTTACTTCGGCACGCGGCAAACGGTGCGCCCAGCGGCACGGTCCATGCGTGCGTGACGCAGTCCTCGCGACGCCGCCGCAGGCGACACGCGGCAGGGGCGCGTGCGCGAAACCCGCCCCGGCGCGCACCCTGCTGCGCTAGCATGAATCGGTGCTCGCGACGAGGTCATGAACATCGCCAAGATGCATTGCGGATTCGGTGTCGGTTGCCTGTTTGCGTCGCTGTTGTTCGGCGTCGCCGCAAACGCGTGCGCGCAGGACTTCGCGGTTGCGCTGGCCACACCGCTGAAAACGCTCGACCCGCACGAACGCAACGCCGCCGGCAACAACAGCGTGATCGACCATCTCTTCGACACGCTGGTCGCGCGCGACGCACGCGAAGCCCTGCGCCCGGCCTTGGCGGAGTCGTGGGCGGCACGCGACGCCACCACCTGGGAATTCAAGCTGCGCCGCGACGTGCTGTGGCACGACGGAACTCCGTGCACCGCCGCCGACGTGATCGCGTCGCTGAACCGCGCCGCGGCGCTGCCTGACGGCGCAACGTCATTCGGCCAGTTCACGCGCCGCATCGAGTCCGTCGGCCAGGTCGACAAGCACACCCTGCGCATCAAGACACGCCATCCCTATCCGCTGTTGCCGCACGACCTGGCGTCGGTGCGCATCGTCCAGGCTTCGGCGGCCGACGGCGGCGGCTGGCACATCGGCACGGGCCCCTACCGATTGAAGGAGTTCGTCGCCGGCAAGCATGTGCTTCTGGAGCGCAACGACCGCTACTGGGGGCCGAAGCCGGCGTGGCAGACGCTGAAACTGCGCTTCATCGTCAATGGTGCGCAGCGCCAGGCAGCGCTGCTTTCGGGCGAGGTGCAGATGACGGAAGACATCGGCCCCGACCAGTTGACGCGCCTGGCCAAAGAGCCGAAGGTGAGCCTGGTCTCCGCGGTGACGAACCGGCTGATCTATCTGCACCTGGACAGCCAGCGCACCGTGTCGCCGCATGTCAAGGGCAAAGACGGCAAGGTCTTGCCGAACAACCCGCTGCAAGATGCCAACGTGCGGCGCGCAATGTCGCTCGCGCTGGACCGTGGTGCGCTGGTGCAACGCCACTTGGCGGGTCGCGCGATGCCCGCCGGGCAACTGCTGCCTCAGGATCGCGGAGGAACCAGCGCCGCCTTGGCCGCGCCGGCGCAGGACCTCGAGACCGCGAAACGCCTCCTCGCAGGCGCGGGCTACCCGAACGGCTTCGCGATCGTGCTGCACACGCCGCAGGACCGCTACGTGCAGGACATGCCCACCGCGCACGGCGTGGCCGGGATGTTGGCCAAAGTGGGGATTCGGGTGCGCGTCGAGGCGCTGCCGGCGAAGTTGTTCTTCTCGCGCCTGGACAAGCTCGACTACTCGTTCTATTTGGCCGGCTGGAGCACTCAGACCGGCGAGGCGAGTTCGCCGCTGCGCGCCCTGATCGGCACGCACGATCCGCGCACCGGCATGGGCATGGCGAATCGTGGCCGCTTTTCCAATGCGGACGTCGACGCCTTGATTCGCAGCGCAATGACCACCGCCGACGAAACCCAGCGCAACGCGCTGCTCGCGCGCGCCACCGACACTGCGATCGGCGAGAAGCAGGCGCTGATCCCGCTGCACCACGAGATGTCGACCTGGGCGCTGCGAAAGGGCCTGGAGTACGCGGGCCGCTCCGACCAGGCGACCTACGCGTTCGACGTGCGCCCAGTCCAGCCCTGATTCCCGGATCGTCGCCGGAATCGCCCGGCTTCCCACGCGCCCACCAGCCCGGTATTCTTTGCGCATGGCGCGAACCCTGCATGCGATGACGTCCACGGGCAAGCCGGTCACCTACCGCGACCGCAAACGTGCCTGGTGGTCGTTGTCGGTAGTTTTTCCCTTGCTTCCCTTCACCGGCATCGCCGCGCATGCCGCCAGCGGCTGGCCGATCGCGTTGGCGCTGCCGCTGCTCATCAACTATGGCCTGCTGCCGCTGCTTGACGCGCTGATCTGCGAAGACACCAACAACCCGCCCGAAGAGGTGGTGCCGCAGCTCGAAGCCGACACCTATTACCGCTGGCTCACCTGGGCCGCGGTACCGCTGCACTTCGTCGCGCTGATCGGCTGCGCCTGGTGGGTCGGCACGCAGGCCATGCCCTGGTGGGCGCTGGCCGTGTTCAGTTACGTGGCCGGTGCGGGCTCGGGTTTGGGCTTGAACACCGGCCACGAACTCGGCCACAAGGCGACGCGGCTCGAGCAGTGGCTCGCCAGGCTCGTGCTCGCGGTGCCGGCGTACGGCCACTTCACGGTCGAGCATGGGCGCGGCCACCACCGTTGGGTGGCAACGCCGCAAGACCACGCGAGTGCGCGCATGGGCGAAAGCATCTACCGCTTTGCATTGCGCGAGCTGCCCGGCGGCATCCGGCGCGCGTGGGCGATCGAATCGGGCCGCCTCGCCGGTTTGGGCCACTCGCCATGGAGCTTGCACAACACGATGCTCCAGTCCTACGCAGTGACGCTCATCCTGCAAGGCAGCCTGGTGCTCGCGTGGGGCTGGGTGATGCTGCCGTTCCTGGCGATTCACAACCTCGTCGCCTGGTGGCAACTCACTTCCGCGAACTATGTCGAACATTACGGCCTGCTGCGCGCTGAGCTGCCAGGTTCGACGCCGGATGCGCCGCGCTACGAGACGCCGCAGCCGCACCATTCGTGGAACACGAACCACGTGGTCACGAACCTGCTGCTGTTCCACTTGCAGCGCCACTCCGACCATCACGCCTACCCGTCGCGGCGTTACCAGAGCCTGCGCCACTTCGAAGACCTGCCGCAGTTGCCGAGCGGCTACTTCGGCATGTTCCCGCTGGCCTACGTGCCGCCGCTGTGGTTTCGCGTGATGGACCCGAGGCTGGTGGAGCTGCCAAGCGTGCGCGGCGACCTGAGCAAAGTCAATCTCGACCCGCGGTTGCGCCCGGCCTGAGCTGCGCCGTGCCGGCCTGGGCCAAGCCGGTTCGCGCGGTGCCCCGGCTCACATGCTGCGCCGGTACTGCCCTCCCACCTCGAACAGCGCGTTCGTGATCTGCCCGAGCGAACTCACCCGCACCGCGTCCATCAGCACCTCGAAGACGTTGCGGTTGTCGATCACGGCTTGCTGCAAGCGCTTCAACATCGCGGGCGACTCTTTCGCGTGGCGCGCCTGAAAGTCGGCCAGACGCTTCAACTGGGATTGTTTTTCCGCTTCGGTGGAACGGGCGAGCAGCAGTGCCGTCGGCGCCACCTCACCGTGCGGGTTGCGGAAGGTGTTGACGCCGACGATCGGGTATTCGCCGGTGTGTTTCTGCATTTCATAATGCATCGACTCTTCCTGGATCTTGCCGCGCTGGTAGCCGGTTTCCATCGCGCCAAGCACGCCGCCGCGCTCGGAGATCTTCTCGAACTCGGCGAGCACCGCCTCTTCCACCAGCTCCGTCAATTCGTCGATCACGAACGCACCCTGGTTCGGGTTCTCGCATTTCGCCAGGCCCCATTCGCGGTTGATGATGAGCTGGATCGCCATCGCGCGGCGCACGCTCTCCTCGGTGGGCGTGGTGATCGCTTCATCGTACGCGTTCGTGTGCAGCGAGTTGCAGTTGTCGTACACCGCGATCAGCGCCTGCAGCGTGGTGCGGATGTCGTTGAACTGGATCTCCTGCGCGTGCAGGCTGCGCCCGCTGGTCTGCACGTGGTACTTCAGCTTCTGGCTGCGTTCGTTCGCACCGTAGCGGTCGCGCATCGCCACCGCCCAGATGCGCCGCGCCACGCGGCCCATCACGGTGTACTCCGGGTCCATGCCGTTGCTGAAGAAGAAGCTCAGGTTCGGCGCGAAGTCGTCGACGTGCATGCCGCGCGCCAGATACGCTTCGACGAAGGTGAAGCCATTGGACAGCGTGAACGCGAGTTGGCTGATCGGGTTCGCTCCCGCTTCGGCGATGTGGTAACCGGAGATCGACACCGAATAGAAATTGCGCACGTCGTGGTGCACGAAGTATTCGGCGATGTCGCCCATCACCTTCAGCGAGAACTCGGTCGAGAAGATGCAGGTGTTCTGCCCCTGGTCTTCTTTCAGGATGTCGGCCTGCACCGTGCCGCGCACGTTGGCGAGCACCCAGGCGCGGATCTTCGCGGCCTCGGTGTCGGTGGGCTCGCGGCCGTTATCGGTGCGGAACTTGTCGAGGTTCTGGTCGATCGCGGTGTTCATGAACATCGCCAGCAGCGTCGGCGCCGGGCCGTTGATCGTCATGCTCACGCTGGTGGCCGGGTTCGTCAGGTCGAAGCCCGAGTACAGGACTTTCATGTCGTCGAGCGTCGCGATCGACACGCCCGAGTTGCCGACCTTGCCGTAGATGTCGGGCCGCGGGTCGGGGTCGTTGCCATAGAGCGTGACCGAATCGAACGCAGTAGACAGGCGTTTGGCCGGCATGCCGGCGCTGAGCAGCTTGAAGCGTTTGTTGGTGCGAAACGCGTCGCCTTCGCCGGCGAACATGCGCGTCGGGTCTTCGTTCTCGCGCTTGAACGCAAACGTGCCGGCGGTATATGGGAAGCTGCCCGGAACGTTGTCGAGCATCAGCCACTTCAACACTTCGCCGTGATCTTCATATTGCGGCAGCGAGACCTTGCGGATCGTATTGCCCGACAGCGTGGTGTGCGTCAACGCAGTTCGAATTTCCTTGTCGCGAATCTTCACGACGTACTCATTGCCCGCGTACGCCGCCTGCATCTGCGGCCACATCGCGAGCAGCTTCTTCGCGTCGGCGCCTTGCTGCGCTTCGCGCTGTTCGGCGAGGTTGATCGCCGCTTCGGCGGCGCGCGGTTTGTCGGGCTTGCCCACCGTGAGCATGCGCGCGGCGGCGCGCAACTGCTGGATTTCGCGCGCGAGCAGCGCCTGCTCGCGAGCGCGCTTCTTGTAGCCGCGCACGGTCTCGGTAATGTCGGCCAGATAGCGCGAGCGAGCGCCGGGAACGATCGCAACCTGGTTCGTGCTGTGGCGCCCCTGCACCGGCGGCAAGCTGCTGGGCTTGACGCTCAGGCCCAGCCTGGCCAAGCGCGGCAACAGCGCCTGGTACAGCGCAGTCACGCCGTCGTCGTTGAAGCGGCTCGCCATCGTGCCGAACACCGGCATCGTGTCGGGCGACACCTTGAACGCCTCGCGGTTGCGCTGCACCTGCTTGGCCACGTCGCGCAGCGCGTCCGCGGCGCCCTTGCGGTCGAACTTGTTGATTGCGACGAACTCGGCGAAGTCGAGCATGTCGATCTTCTCAAGCTGACTCGCCGCGCCGTACTCCGGCGTCATCACATAGAGCGGTACGTTGACGAGTGGCACGATCGCCGCGTCTCCCTGGCCGATGCCCGAGGTCTCGACGACGATCAGATCGAACCCCGCGCACTTGCACGCCGCCAGCACGTCGGGCAGGGCCTGGCTGACTTCGCTGCTGCCGCCGCCCTGCGCGGGGGTGCGCGTCGCCAGGCTGCGCATGTAGACGCGCGCACCGCCGGGCGCGCCGGCGCCCGCCTCATGATTATCATCCACGGCGAAATCGCGTTCATGCGGATCCGATCACCCAGCAATGCGCCGCCGCTCTTGCGCCGGCTCGGGTCGATCGAGATCACGGCGATGCGCAAGGCGTCGCCCTGGTCCAGGCGCAGGCGCCGAATCAACTCATCCGTGAGACTCGACTTGCCGGCGCCGCCGGTGCCGGTGACGCCGAGCACCGGAATCCTGGTTGACGCCGCGGCCGCGTGCATGGCGCTCTTGAAGCCCGGCTCGGCCTTGCCATTCTCGAGCGCGGTGATCGCTTGCGCCAGTGCGCGCCAGGCGGCGTCGCTGTGGCCTTGCAACTGCGCCACGTTCCTTGGCGCGTGCACCGAGAGGTCGGCGTCGCAGCGCATCACCATCTCGCCGATCATCCCGGCCAGCCCCATGCGTTGCCCGTCTTCCGGGCTGTAGATGCGCGCCACGCCGTAGGCCTGCAACTGCGCGATCTCATCCGGAACGATCACGCCACCACCGCCGCCGAAGACGCGGATGTGCGCGCCGCCGCGCTGTTGCAGCAGGTCGACCATGTACTTGAAGTACTCGAGGTGGCCACCCTGGTAGCTGCTGATCGCGATGCCCTGCACGTCTTCCTGCAGCGCCGCCGTCACGACTTCGTCGACCGACCGGTTGTGCCCGAGGTGCACCACTTCCGCACCCATGCCTTGCAAGATGCGGCGCATGATGTTGATCGCCGCATCATGCCCGTCGAACAGCGACGCCGCGGTGACCAGGCGCACCTTGTGCGTCGGCCGGTAGTCGGCCAGGGCCTTGAATTCGGCGGAAAGGTCGGTCACGGCGGGTCTCCTGTGTGCGAGCGCGGTCCGGGCCGCCGCACGGATGGCGCACCGAGATTGCCCGCGGCAATCGAATTGACGTATACGTCAATTCGCAGTGTAGCGCCGGCCCGGCATTCGCCCTGGGCGCCCCCGGTCGCCGCCGGCCTGACCCAGACCTTCGCCGCAACGCAACCCCCGAGCAACGTGCCCCGGGGTCGGAGGGCCCTGTGCGGCACATCGGCCCGCTTTGGCGGCACAATTCCTGTGAACGTGGTCACGAACACCGGCGATCACCTGAAGCCGGCCAACGCTCGCCACAGATTCGATCGGAGACAAACCTGAACTCTGCAAACATACCGGTCAAGACCCCTGACGGGCTGGCCGAGTTGCATACCCGTCGACGGCGGCTCAGCCAGCGCCACCGTACGCTGCTGCTGCTCGTTGACGGGCGCCGCGGCGAAGCGCAGGTGCGCGCGATGGGCGCGCAGGCCGGGGTTCCGGACAGTTGTTTTTCCGACCTGCTGACGTTCGGCCTGATCGAGATGCGCGAGCCTGCCGCGACCCCGATCGCGCACAGCGCGGCAGCCACCGGGGAGCGCGGCGAGTCACGCGAGTGGCAAGACGATCCAATCACTGAATCCGATCTGCCCGCGATGCGCACCTTGCCTCCGGCCAGTGGTTTTCTCGACTCGGCCACCGGCGAGCCGGCGGCCCCGTCGTCCTGGTTCCAGACCGACCCGATGGAGCAGCCGCCCGCCGACGCCGCGTTTGAACGCGCACGGGAACTTCTGCTGCGAACGCTGCGCGCCGAGGCCCCGCTCGCCGGCTCACTCACGTCCTTGCGGCTGTGGCGGGCGCGTTCGCGCGAAGACCTGCGCGGATTGATCGACGAAGTCGAAGCGCGTGTCAACCAACGCCGGCGCAGCCTGAGCGCCAGCCTGGCACTGCAACAGGCGCGCACGCTGCTCACCGGCCCGCGTGGTTTCGCCTGGACCTCGCGCTAGGCGCAAAGCCATGCCGCCCATGAGCTTCCTCGCGCTCGACATCGGCAATACCCGGCTCAAGTGGGCCCTTTACGAGCAAGCCCGGCGCGGTGCCGCTTTGCTCGCGCACGGCGCGGTGTTCCTCGAAACCATCGACACGCTGGCCGACGCGCAGTGGCGCGACTTGCCGGCGCCTTCGGCGATCCTCGGCTGCGTCGTCGCCGGCGAAGGCGTGAAGCGGCGCGTCGAAGAGCAGCTCGAACTTTGGGAGATCGAACCGCGCTGGGTCGTTCCTTCGGCGCAAGCCTGCGGCGTGGTCAATGGCTACGACCATCCGGTGCGCCTGGGCGCGGACCGCTGGGTCGCGCTGATCGGCGCACGCCACCATGTGCTCGCGACGGGCCAGCCGCGCCCGGCGCTGGTGGTGATGGTCGGCACTGCCGTGACGGTGGACGCGCTCGATGCCAGCGGCCGATTTCTCGGCGGACTCATCCTGCCTGGCTTCGGCCTGATGCTGCGCGCGCTGGAGATGGGCACCGCCGGTCTGAAGGCACCCACCGGCGAAGCGGTCGACTTCCCGACGAACACGAGCGACGCCTTGATGAGCGGCGGCGCCGACGCGATCGCCGGCGCGGTGGAGCGCATGCACCGCAAACTGCTCAGGCGCACCGGCCAGGCGCCGCTGGTGCTGATGTCCGGAGGTGCGGCAGTGAAACTCGCGCCGATTACCGACCTGGAGTTGGAATCCGTCGAGACCCTGATCTTCGACGGCCTGGTGGAGCTGCAGGCGGCGCGGCAGGCAGCGTAGTCGCAAGTGCCGCGACGCGGCACTCGTCACGCAGAACGGCGCTCAGAGAATGTAGCGCGACAAGTCCTCGTTGCGCGCCAGATCGGCGAGTTTCGCGTTCACCGCGGTCGCATCCATCCGCACCGTCTGGCCGGCGAGGTTCGGCGCGTCGAAACTCACTTCGTCGAGCAGCCGCTCCATCACGGTGGCCAGACGCCGCGCGCCGATGTTCTCGGTGCTCTCGTTCACGTCGAAGGCGATTTGCGCGAGGCGCCGGATCGCCTCGGGTACGATCTCCAGCGTCACGCCTTCGGTGGCGAGCAGCGCTTGGTATTGCTTGACCAGGCTGGCGTGGGTTTGCGTCAGGATCGCCTCGAAGTCGTCGACGCTGAGCGAAGCGAGCTCGACGCGGATCGGGAAGCGCCCCTGCAACTCGGGGATCAGATCGCTGGGTTTGCTGAGGTGGAAGGCACCCGAGGCGATGAACAGGATGTGGTCGGTGCGCACCAAGCCGTGTTTCGTGTTCACGCTCGTGCCTTCCACCAGCGGCAGCAGGTCGCGCTGCACGCCTTGGCGTGACACTTCGGCGCCGTGGCTGTCGCCGCGCGACGTGACCTTGTCGATCTCGTCGATGAAGACGATGCCGTTCTGCTCCGCGTTCAACAGCGCGGCGGTCTTGATGTCGTCTTCATTGACCAGTTTGCCCGCCTCTTCGTCGGCGAGCAGCTTCTGCGCGTCGGCGATGCGCAGCTTGCGCGGCTTGCGCCGCACCTGCCCGAGGTTCGCGAACATGCCCTTGAGCTGCTCGGCCATGTCTTCCATGCCGGCCGGTCCCATGATTTCGAGCGAGGGTTTCGGGTCGGCGACCTCGATCTCGATTTCCTTGTCGGCGAGCAAGCCCTCTCGCAGGCGCTTGCGCATCGTCTGACGCGTCGTGTTGTCGGCGGGCGCGGCCTGACCGAGGCCGAAATCACCGCCCTGGCGTGGCGGCGGCACCAGGATGTCGAGGATGCGCTCCTCGGCGGCGTCTTCGGCGCGGTGGCGCTGGCGCTGCATCTGCTGTTCGCGCTCCTGCTTGACCGCCATGTCGACCAGGTCGCGCACGATCGAGTCGACATCCTTGCCGACGTAACCGACCTCGGTGAACTTGGTCGCCTCGACCTTGATGAACGGCGCGTCCACCAAGCGCGCCAGGCGCCGCGCGATCTCCGTCTTGCCCACGCCCGTGGGGCCGATCATCAAGATGTTCTTCGGCGTGATTTCGCCGCGCATCGCGCCCTGCACCTGCTGGCGCCGCCAGCGGTTGCGCAGCGCGATCGCGACGGCCCGCTTCGCGCCGGCCTGGCCGACGATGTGGCGGTCGAGTTCGGAGACGATTTCCCTGGGCGTCATCGAACTCATTCAAGTGTCTCGATGTGGTGCTGCTGGTTCGTGTAGATGCACAGGTCGCCGGCGATCTCGAGCGAGCGCTTGACGATCTCGCTCGGCGTCATCTCGGTGTGCTCGTGCAGCGCGCGCGCCGCTGCCTGCGCGAAGGCGCCGCCGGAACCGATGGCGATGATGCCGCGCTCGGGCTCGAGCACGTCGCCGTTGCCGGTGATGATGAGCGAGGCTTCGCGGTCCGCCACCGCGAGCATCGCTTCGAGCCGGCGCAGCACGCGGTCGGTGCGCCAGTCCTTGGTGAGCTCGATCGCCGCGCGCACCAGGTGCCCCTGGTGCTTTTCGAGTTTCGCTTCGAAGCGCTCGAACAGCGTGAAGGCGTCGGCGGTCGCGCCGGCGAATCCGGCGAGCACCTGGTCGCGGTAGAGCTTGCGCACCTTGCGAGCGGTGGACTTGACCACCACATTGCCCAGCGTCACCTGGCCGTCGCCGCCCAGCGCGACGAGCGAGCCGCGGCGCACGCTCAGGATCGTGGTGCCGTGAAAGGTTTCCATGCGCGGGGATGGGTGGCGCGGGGGGTTTGCGTCAGCCGGCGCGTTTCACTTCGCGCGGCGCCGGCGCGATCAGTTGGTGCGAACCTTGACCTTGGCGTGTTCGTTGATGCCCATCGCGCCGAAGAACAGCGCCACCAAGCGGTGTGCATCGAGGAAGGTCACCTTGCGGCTTTCGGTGCTGCGTGTCAGCACCCAGTTGAGCAGGTCGCCGGCGGCGATGAAGTCGACGCGAATCAGTTTCGAACAGGTCACGTGGATCATCGCGGCGGTCTTGATGTCGCCTTCGAGTTTCTTCAGCGTCGGCGCGATGTCGCCGACCAACTGCCCGGAGAGCTCGACGGTGGCGATCTGCACCGATACCGGGTCTTCGAGGGTGCGCGACTCGACGAAACTGGTCGACACCTCGCCGATCAGCGACATCGTCGGCTGTGTCGCCGACAACCTGGAGCCGCGGACGAGCGCGAGGCACACGGCACGCTCCCACGACGGCGGCGAAACTTCGTAGGTGACGCAGTAGTCGATCGCGGCTTCGTCGAACTGGTCGGGGCGATTCGCCATGCGCAGCGCGTCGAGCCGCAGCCGCCAGTAGGCCGGGTCCGCGTCGCGCACGCCAGTGGGGGACGCCTCTTGCAACACTGTGAACAGGCGTTCGCCGCTGAGCCAGTGCATCTCCAGCTTCTGCGTGATCCACTTGCGGAACAGTTCGCTCAATTTCGCGCACGCCTCGGGGTCGATGCTCTGCAGCGCGCTCCAGTCGAACACCCAGGGCAGAGGCATCTGCAGGGTCTGCGACGACAGTTTCGCGACGACGTCGGTGTCGACCGTGGCCGGGCACACCCAGCCGATCTGGCCCGTGACGCTCGAGCCCGTGGTGGGTTCGTCCGCCGCCGCATCGGCGACCATCTTCGGCATTGAGAACCACTGCGGCGACGACCAGCCGAACTGCTGCGCGTAGTCCATCGCCAGGCTCTCGAACTTGTGCTGCTGGCCGGTGGCGCGGTAGAGGTCGAACAGGACGAGCCAGGTTTCGGCGTTTTCTTCGCGTGCGCCGCCCGAACCGATGAGGCTCGACAGGGCGTTTTCGCATTGCTCGAAATCGGCATTCGCGAAGGCGATCACCGCTTCGTCGAGGTCCGGGTCGTGCGTGACTTCACTCGCTTCGGCGGCAAACGGCCGGGCCATGGCCGCGGCCGCGACGTTCAGATTCATGGGCAGCGCATCCCCGGCCGCGGCCGGCGCCTTGTTCCCTGCCGCCTGACTCGCCGCGGCGGGGCGAGCTTGCTCCGCCTTGGCCGCGGGCCGCCCAGCGGCAGCCGCGCCGGCGCCCGCTGCGCTGCCCGAGGCGTTGGCGATCGGCGAAGGCCGTGTTGGGCTGTTGTAGAAATCGTTGTTGCGCCGTGGCGTGCCGGAGTAGCCGTCACCGACCATCTGCTGCTCGATCTGGTCGATCTTCGCTTTCACGCCGCTGTCCGCCTTGGCGCCATCGGAGGCGCGAACTTCGGAGTCGTCATTGCGCGAATTGCCGGCCAGGGCCGCGAGTTGGTCGCCTGTCAGGCCGTCGCGGCGGACTTGGCGCAGCATGTCGAGTTCGCGCTTGCGCACGAAGTCGTTGCGGCGCTTGCGCTCGATCATCGACTTCAGCTCCGACTTGGCGATGTCGGAGTCGCGCGGGCCGTCGGTGGGCGAGGCCAACTCCGCCCACTCCGTGGACGGGTTCGCCACGAACTTCACCATCTTGCGAAAGAAGTTCGGGCTGTCTTTGGGGTCCGCCATGGTGAGGTCTGGGTTCGGCTTGTCGGACAGTCAATCGCCGAAGTTCATGCGCTGCTGCGCCGCGATGCCGCACGCCGAACCGGCAGCCGGCAGGGCCAGCCGCCAAGGATTGCGTGGGGCGAATCGGTCAGTCACCGAACATCTTCTGCTTGAGTTCACGCCGCTGCTGCGCCTCCAGGGACAGTGTAGCGGTCGGTCGTGCAATCAGGCGCCCCAAGCCGATGGGTTCGCCTGTTTCATCACAGAAACCGTACTCGCCGGCCTCGATTCGCGTCAGCGACTGGGAAATCTTCTTGAGCAGCTTGCGTTCCCGGTCGCGCGTGCGCAGTTCCAGGGCATGCTCTTCCTCGATCGTGGCGCGGTCGGCCGGGTCGGGAACGATCGTCGTGTCTTCGCGCAGGTGTTCCGTCGTTTCACCCGCGTTGCTGAGCAGGTTGTCCTTCAGCGCCTGCAAGGCGCAACGGAAGAACTCCAGCTGCTTGTCGTTCATGTACTCCGATTCGGGCATCGCCAGGATTTCGGCTTCCGTCATGTCGCGGCCCGCCTTGGTCTTCCAGGCGTTGGCGAGTTTCGGGTCGGAGACATGCACGCGGCGCGGCGTGTCCAACTCCAGCTTGGCCATCTGGCGCGTCGGCGGCCGGGGTGGCGCAAAGCGATCGGCGAAGCGCGAGGTCGGCGGCGGCAGCGGCGCCTGTGCCGGCACCGCGTTCGCCCTGGCGGCCGCCCGGCTCGACGGGGCACGCTTCGGCGGCGTGGGGACAACCGGCGCCGGAGCGCTCAACGGGGGAACCTGGGTCAATTTGTCGGTGCTCTTGTGGGGTGGCGATTTCACAGCGGCCGGTGCCGGAACTTGTGTCTTGGCGACCGGCTTTGCTTCTTGCTTCGCAGCAGGTTTTGGCGTTACTTTGGGCACCGCAGCATGCCCGCCTTTCGCGTGCACAGCAGGCTTGGAGGTGGGCTTGGCCGTGGGCTTTGCGGCGGGCCTTGCCTTGCCCGCGGGCGCAGGCGGTCTGGCGCTCTTGCTCGGGGCCGGCGCCTTGCCGGCCTTCTTCGCGGCGGGCGCCGCCTTCTTGGCCACGGGAGCCGTCTTCTTGGCGGCGGGCTTCTTGCTGGCCGACTTGTGGGCCGGGGTCTTGGTCAAGTAACTCTCCTTGCAGCGACGCAATCGCCCTTGTCACGAGGGTCGTTCACCGAGGTCGCGGGGAATCGCGCGGCGGCGGATTGTATCCACGCGATTTGTCGGGTGCGGCAGAAAATTTTTCGCCGTGCAAAGGGATGCCACCGATGTCACGCCAGGCATTGCTCCAGCCCCTGCAAAAAGATTTCGCGCGGCAAGTCCAGCCCGATGAAGACCATCTTGCTGGTCTTCTTTTCGCCAGGCATCCACTTCGGCCCGAGATCGCTGCCCATCAGTTGGTGCACGCCCTGGAAGATCACCTTGCGGTCCGTGCCTTTCATGTTCAGCACGCCCTTGTAGCGCAGCATCTTCGGGCCGTACACCTGGACGATAGAGCCAAGAAAGTCTTCCAGCTTGGCGGGATTGAACGCCTTGTCGGAGCGAAACACGAAGGACTTCACGTCGTCGTCGTGCGCGTGGTGGTGCGGATGCTCGCAGTGTTCGTCGTGTTCATGGTCGTGGTCGTGGTCGTGATGGTCGTGAGCGTGTGTGTCGGCGTTCAGGAACTCCGGGTCGATGTCGAGCTTGGCGTTCAGGTTGAAGCCGCGCAGGTCGAACACTTCCGACAGCGGCACCTCGCCGAAGTTGACGCGGCGCTGCGCGGCGCGCGGGTTCATGTGCTTGACGCGGTGCGCCAGCGCATCGATCGTGGAAGCGTCCACCAGGTCGGCTTTGCTGATGAAGATCTGGTCGGCGAAACCCACCTGGCGGCGCGCTTCCTGGCGCGCGTCGAGCTGGTCGTTGCCGTGTTTGGCGTCGACCAGCGTCAGGATCGAGTCGAGCAGGTAACTCTCGGCGATCTCGTCGTCCATGAAAAACGTCTGCGCCACCGGACCGGGGTCGGCCAGGCCGGTGGTTTCGATCACGACGCGGTCGAAATGAAGCTCGCCCTTGCGGCGCTTTTCCGCCAGGTCGGACAGCGTGGTGCGCAAGTCTTCGCGGATCGAGCAGCACACGCAGCCGTTGTTGAGCTGGATGATCTGCTCCTTGCTGTCTTGCACCAGGATCTCGTTGTCGATGTTCTCGTCGCCGAATTCGTTTTCGATGACGGCGATCTTCTGGCCGTGCGCTTCGCTCAACACGCGCTTGAGCAGCGTCGTCTTGCCCGAGCCGAGGAAACCGGTGAGGATGGTGGCGGGAATGAGGCCGGTGGTCATGGGCGGGTCCGATCCGAAAATATGTGAGCGTGCACCGATGCGCGGGAATCAGATCGACGCGCTTGCGCGACTGCTCGCCGGGTTCGAACCCGACGCACTGAACCCGCAAGGATACAAGGCCCGCATTTGAGGGTCGGTGACTGTGGTTCAAGGGCAGGCCCCTGTCAAGAACCTTGACATTCGCTTGCCTTGCCGGGGCGGCGGCCGTCTCTTCAATGTTCGCCCCCGGTCGCCGCGCGTCCAGCCCCGAGGCGGCAAGCAAGCCTCGTGGGACCACCCGGCGACGATTGCCCGCCAGCTTCGGGTAAGCTCGCCGTCTCGCAAAACCACGTCGCAAGGCGCGATGTCCGAGCCGCACCCCGGTCGCCCCTCCCGAGAAAGACCAGCGTCCGCAACCGCCGACAAGCGCAGCCTGTTCCAGCGGCTGGTGGAGTTCGTCGCGCCCGGCCCGGACTCGCGCGACGAATTGATCGAGACCCTCGCCGACGCGGAGAACCGCGAGCTGATCGCGCCCGAGTCGCGCATGATGCTTGAGGGCGTGATCCGCATGGCCGACCTGACGGCCGGCGACGTGATGGTCGCCGCACCGCACATGGACCAGTTGGACATCGACGCCCCGTACGAAGAGCTGCTGCACGGCGTGATCACCACCGGCCATTCGCGCTTTCCGGTGTTCGAGGGGCAACGCCAGAACGTGATCGGCATCCTGCTCGCCAAGGACTTGCTGAAAGTGCAGCGCTCCCCCGATTTGAACCTGCGCACGCTGCTGCGCCCGGCCGTGTTCGTGCCCGAATCGAAAGGCCTGAACGAACTGCTGCGCGACTTCCGCGCGAATCGCAACCATCTGGCGATCGTGATCGACGAATTCGGCAGCACCGCCGGGCTGGTCACGATCGAAGACGTGCTGGAAGAAATTGTCGGCGAGATTGAAGACGAGTTCGACGACAAAGACGGCGAGTCGGGCATCTACACGCTGGCGGACGGCAGCCAGCGCGTCGCCGGCGACACGAGCATCGACGCCGTCAACGAGGCGTTCAGCGTCACGCTGCCGACCGATGATTTCGCGACCATCGGCGGCCTGGTCGCGCACGAGCTCGGCCATGTGCCGCGGCGCGGCGAGTCCACGCGCGTCGGGCCGCTGCAATTCAGCGTGATGCTAACGCGCGGCGGCGCCGTGCGTTGGTTCAAGGTGACCCGCGCGCCGTACCCGCTGCGCAATGAAACCGAGATCATTTGACGCCTTTGCCATCGCCCGCGGGTGATCGGGCCGCGCGTTCGCCACCTGCAGGCTTGGCAGCTTGGGCCGACACGCTGTGCGCTGCCCTGCTCGGTGCCGCGCACAGCCTGCCCGTCGTCGCCACCTGGGCCTGGCCCGCGCAGCTGCTGTGCGTTGCCCTGCTCGTCTGGCGGCTGTCGCGCGCGACGGCGCTGCGCGGCGCTCTGCTCGGCTGGACTTTCGGCACCGGCTGGTTCGTCTGCGCGACCTGGTGGCTGTTCATCAGCATGCACCGCTACGGCGGGTTGCCGTCGTGGATGGCTGCGCTCGGCGTGTTCGCGCTCGGCGCCGGCATGGCGCTGCTGCCGGCGCTCGCGTGTGCCGCGTTTGCGCGCTGGCGGCGTGGCGCGGCGCTGTCCGATGCCGCGCTGTTCGGGACGCTGTGGCTGCTCGCCGAACTGGCGCGCGGCATGTTGTTCACTGGTTTCCCGTGGGGCGCCAGCGGCTACGCGCATGTCGATTCGCCGCTCGCCGCGCTCGCACCGTGGCTCGGCGTGTATGGCATCGGCGCTATCGCCGCGACGCTCGCGGCGCTGCTGGTCACACCTTGGACCACGGCATCGGCCCCCGCCGCAGCGCAGCGCAGCCACGCGCCTTCGGCCGAACCGGGAGGCGCGATCGCGAGTTCGGGCGGAACCGGCCTCGCGACATTCCGCAAACCATGGCGGCCCGCGTTTGTCGCACTGCTGCTGCTTGGCACGCTCGCCATCGCGCCCGTGCCGCGGTTCACCCGGGCCACCGGCACCCTCAGCGTGGCGCTCTTGCAGGGCAACGTGCCGCAAGACGAGAAGTTTTCGCTGCGCCACCTGCCGCAGGCACTGCAGTGGACACGCGAACAACTCCTGGCCGCAAGCGCCGACCTGGTGGTGGGCGCCGAAACCGTGATCCCGCTGCTGCCGCACCAGCTCGACCCGTTGTACTGGCAGCCGCTGCTCGAACATTTCCGCCAGCCCGGGCGTGCCGCGTTGGTGGGCCTGCCGCTCGGCAACGAGCAGATCGGCTACACCAATTCGGCGGCAGGCATCGCGGCGCACACCGCAACGCTGCCCGAGGGCTTCTATCGCTACGACAAGCACCACCTCGTGCCGTTCGGCGAACTGATCCCGCCGCTGTTCAAGTGGTTCGTTCGCATGATGGACATTCCGCTGGGCGACTTCAATCGCGGCGCGCTCGTCGCGCCGTCGTTCGAGGTGAAGGGCGAACGCATCGCCCCCAACATCTGCTACGAAGACCTGTTCGGCGAAGAACTCGCGGCGCGTTTCGGCGACGCGGCGAAAGCGCCAACGATTCTGGCGAACCTCAGCAACATCGGCTGGTTCGGCGAGACGATCGCGGTGGGCCAGCACCTGAACATCTCGCGCATGCGCACGCTCGAGTTGCAGCTGCCGATGCTGCGCGCGACGAACACCGGCGCCACCGCGGTGATCGACCACCGCGGCCAGGTCATGCACGCGCTCGCGCCGCACACCGTGGGTGTGTTGCACGGCAGCGTGCAGGGGCGCAGCGGCGTGACGCCGTTTGCGCGCTGGGCCGGGTGGCTCGGCTTGTGGCCGTTGCTGGGGACTGCGTTGCTGCTGAGCGCTGCGCTGGCGCGCCGCCGCGGCTCGGCGTAGGAGCAGATCGGCGTCGCGGCGTCAGCGCCCCATGCGCACCAGCCGCCCCGGGCGCCGCGCGGTCACCACGCCCTCTTTCTGGACGCGTTGGCCGGCCACCCAGGTGCCGATGTAGCCCTGGCCCTTTTGCAGGAAACGCTTGCCACCGGCAGGCAGATCGCGCACCAGTTTCGGAGCGCCGACGCCCAGACGCTGTGGGTCGATCAGGTTCAGGTCGGCGCGATGCCCAGGCGCGACTCGGCCGCGATCGCTGAGGCCGAGATAGCGTGCATTGCGCGCGCTGAGCCGGTTCACCACGTCTTCGAGCGCGAAACGCCCGCTGGCGCGGCCCTGCACCCAATGCGTCAGCATGAACGTGCTGAAGCTCGCGTCGCAGATCGTCCCCACATGCGCGCCCGCGTCCCCGAGGCCGCACAGCGATCGCGGGTGTTCGAGCATCGTGCGCACGGCATCCAGGTTGCCGCCGTTGTAGTTGAAGATCGGAAAGTAGATCAGGTTCGAGCCGTCGCCCTGGGTGAGGTGGTCGTAGATCGCCTCGAGCGCGCTCACGCCGCGCTGCTTGGCGCGCACGTAGAAACTGGCCGCGACATTCGGCTCGTAGTCGGGAGCCTCGTCATCGCCCGACGCCAGCGGGAACATGCGCGCGCTGATGCGTTCGATCATGCCCAGCAAAATGTCCACCAGCGGCGGGATCGGCGTGCCGTCGCCCGCCATCGGCTGCGACTTCTCAGCGAGGATGCGCGCTTTGCGCTGCGGTTCGCGCAGTGCTGCGGCTCGTTCACCCAGCGGCAGTCGCGCGATCTCCTGGTAGCCCGGAAAACCCATGAACGGGTGAAAGCTCGCGTCCAGCCCGTTGATCACGCCGATGCCGCGCGCCGCGGTTTGCAGGTACAGATCGAGCCCCTGCGCGACGGCGCGGTCGACGCGCTCGCGCATGCGCAGCCACTGCTCGCCACCCGGGTCGCGCTGCAGCCAAGTCATCGACAGTGGCCGGCCGCAGGCGCGTGCAAGCACTTCGACCAGGTCGAACTCGGCGTCGAAATGCTCCGGCCCGCGCAGCAGATCGAAGTCGCTGACGAGCTGCACCACGCCGTGTCTCAAGCCGTCGAAGGCGCGTGCGATGCCGGCGAGCTCGGCCGCGCTCGCCTGCGCGGCAGGTGTGTCTTCGCCGCGCGACGTGCGGTGGTTGTCGCTGCGGCCGGTGGAGAACCCGGCCGCGCCGGCGAGCAGCGCTTCGCGCACCACATCGCGCATCGCGGCGATGTCGGCGTCGGTGGCAGCCTGCTGCGCGATCGCGCGCTCACCCATCACGAGCATGCGCACCGGGTCGTGCGGCACCTGCACCAGGTAGTCCAGGCTGTGCGGCAGCGCGTCGAGCGCGTCCATGTACTGCGGAAAACTCTGCCAGTCGAAGCTCACGCCCTCGGCGAGCGCGACGCCGGGTATGTCTTCCACGCCTTCCATCAGGCGGATCAACCTGTCCTGTTCGCCAGGGCGCAGCGGCGCGAAGCCGACGCCGCAGTTGCCCATCACGAGCGTCGTCACGCCGTGGAAGATGCTCGGCGAGAACGTCTGATCCCAGCTCGCCTGGCCGTCGTAGTGGGTGTGGATGTCGATGAAGCCCGGCGTGACCCAGGCGCCATTCGCTTCGACGCGCTCGCGCGCGGCTGACGTGATGCGGCCGACCTCGACGATGCGCCCATCACGAATGCCCACATCCGCGGAAAACGGCGCGGCGCCGCTGCCGTCGACCACCGTGCCACCTTCAATGAGCGTGTCGAGCATCGCTGCGCCTCCAAAGCACCGCCAGCGACATGCCCGACACGATGTGCCAGATGCCCCACAGGCTGGCGACGATCACCATGCCGAGATCGGCGTTGAACTGCACCGCGATGATGCCCAGCGCCAGCCCGGAGTTCTGCATGCCACCCTCGATGATGACCGCGCGCGCGTCGCGCACGTCCACCCGAAACGCCAGCGCGCACAGCCACCCGAGCAGCAGCCCGCTCGCGTTGTGCAGCACGACGATCAGCAACTGAGGCGCGATCTGCGCCGTCAACAACTGGCGCTCGCGCACCAGGCCGATCGCGATGAAGGCAAGCAGCGCAAAGACGCTGAAGCGCGCCAGCGGCCTGCGAATCTTCGCGGTTGCGCCAGGAAAACGATGGCCGACAAACAAGCCAAGCGACATCGGCAGCGCCAGCAGCGCAGCCAAGCTCCACCAGATGCCCGACGGGTCGATGGCCAACTCGCGCAGCCAACTCGCGGTGGCCGGGTTGCTGGCGACCATCCAGGTGAAATTGAACGGCGTCAACAGCAAGGCCATCACGCTGGCCACCGCGGAGATGCTGACCGACAGCGCCGTATTGCCGCGCCCGATGTGCGTGACCACGTTGGACAGCGACCCGCCCGGGCACGCGGCCACCAACAGCATCGCCGCCTCGATGTTTGGCGGCAGGTCGAGCAGCAGCGTGGCGATCCAGGTGGCCACGGGCAACAACACGAACTGCGGGATCAGGCCGCAGACCACGGCGCGCGGCGTTTTCGCGACCCGCGTGAAGTCGCTCAGGTGCAGTTCGAGTGCCACCGAGAACACCATCGTCGCGAGCACCGCGCTCAGCACCAGTTGCTGGGTCGTCATCGGCCAAGCGTAGCGAGGAAATCGGCCCCTAGAATCAAGGGTTTACGCCACGGGCCGGCGCTTGCCTCCATGCTTTCGTTTCAGCAAGTCATTCTCAAGCTGCAGTCGTACTGGTCGGAGCAGGGCTGCGCGCTGCTCCAGCCCTACGACATGGAAGTCGGCGCAGGCACCAGCCACACCGCGACGTTCCTGCGTGCGATCGGCCCCGAGCCTTGGCGCGCCGCCTATGTGCAGCCGAGCCGCCGGCCGAAGGACGGGCGCTACGGCGACAATCCGAACCGCCTGCAGCATTACTACCAATACCAGGTGGTGCTCAAGCCCGCGCCGGCGAACATCCTCGAGCTCTACCTCGGCTCGCTCGAGGCACTCGGCTTCGACCTGCGCGCGAACGACGTGCGCTTCGTCGAAGACGACTGGGAGAACCCGACGCTCGGCTGCTGGGGGCTGGGCTGGGAGGTCTGGTTGAACGGCATGGAAGTCACTCAGTTCACCTACTTCCAGCAGGTCGGAGGCATCGACTGCAAGCCGATCACGGGCGAGATCACGTATGGGCTCGAACGCCTGGCGATGTACCTGCAAGGTGTGGACAACATCTATGACCTGAGCTGGACCGAGGGCTTGAAGTACCGCGATGTCTACCACCAAAATGAAGTGGAGCAAAGCGCCTACAACTTCGAGCACAGCGATGTCGAGTTCCTGCTCGCCGCGTTCACCGCGCACGAGCGCCAGGCGAAGCACCTGATGGGCTTGCAGCTCGCGCTGCCCGCCTACGAACAGCTGCTGAAGGCCGCGCACAGCTTCAACCTGCTCGACGCGCGCGGCGCGATCAGCGTCACCGAGCGCGCCGCCTACATCGGGCGCATTCGCAACGTGTCGCGCAGCGTCGCGCAGAGCTATCTCGACAGCCGCGCGCGCCTGGGCTTTCCGATGGCACCACGCGACTGGGCGAGCGAGACGCTCGCCAAGTTGGCGTCTCGCGCAGCCGGTCCGTCGAGTCCCGGTGCAGCGGCGGTCGCACCATGAGCAGCAACAAGAGCCTGCTCGTCGAGCTGCGCGTCGAAGAGCTTCCTCCGAAGGCGCTGAAGGCGCTGAGCTTGGCGTTCGCCGAAGGGCTGGCGCACGGTTTGCGCGAGCAGGGCCTGCTCACCAGCCACAGCGCCGCGACGCCTTACGCCACACCGCGCCGGCTGGCGGTGCACATCAGCGCGGTGCATGCTTTCGCCGCCGATGCGCAGCGTTCGCACAAGCTGATGCCGGTCAGCGTCGGCCTGAACGCCGATGGCCAGGCCACGCCGGCGCTGCTGAAAAAGTTGAGCGCCCTGGGCGCCGACGCATCGGTGCTGCCGCAACTGCGGCGCCAGCTCGACGGTAAGGCGCAGGCGCTGTTCCTCGACGCCAAGGTCAAGGGAGCGACCTTGCACAACGGCCTGCAAACCGCGCTCGATGCCACGCTGGCAAAGCTGCCGACGCCGAAGCTGATGCAGTACCAACTCGCCGACGGCTGGACCAGTGTGCAATTCGTGCGCCCGGCGCATGGCCTGGTGGCGCTGCACGGCGCCGAGGTCGTACCCGTCACTGCGCTCGGCCTGCAAGCCGGTCGCGACACCGAAGGCCACCGCTTTGAAGCTCCGGTGAGCCCGGTGCGGCTGATCGACGCCGACCACTACGCGCGCCAGCTCGACGAGCAAGGCGCGGTGATCGCGAGCTTCGATTCGCGCCACGGCGAAATCAGCCGCCAGTTGCACGCCGCCGCGGCCAAGGAAGGCTTGACTCCGATCGACGACGCGGCATTGCTCGACGAAGTCACCGCGCTCGTCGAGCGCCCCCAGGTCGTGGTCTGCGAGTTCGAGCGCCAGTTCCTCGAAGTGCCGCAGGAATGCCTGATTCTGACGATGAAGGCGAACCAGAAATACTTTCCGCTGCTCGGCGCGAACGGCCAGCTGACGAACAAGTTTCTCGTCGTCAGCAACATCCGCGCAAACGATATGAGCCGCGTGATCGAAGGCAACCAGCGCGTCGTGCGGCCGCGCCTGGCGGACGCGAAATTCTTTTTCGACCAGGATCGCAAGCGCACGCTCGAATCGCGCGTGGCGGGGCTGGACAAGGTGGTCTATCACCACCAGCTGGGCAGCCTGGGCGATCGGGTGCGGCGCGTGTGCGCGATCGCGCGCGAGATCGGCCGGCAGCTGGGCGGCGAGGCACTCGCTCGGCAAGCCGAGCACGCCGCGAGCCTGGCCAAGGCCGACCTGTTGACCGACATGGTCGGCGAGTTTCCCGAACTGCAGGGCATCATGGGCGGCTACTACGCGCGCCACGACGGGTTGAGCGAAGCAGTCGCGTTCGCGATCGAAGACCACTACAAGCCGCGTTTCGCCGGCGACGCGCTGCCGCGCAATGACGCCGGAATCGCCGTCGCGCTGGCCGACAAATTGGAAACTCTGGTCGGGCTGTTCGGCATCGGCCAGCTTCCCACCGGCGACAAGGATCCGTTCGCGCTGCGCCGCCACGCGCTGGGCATCGTGCGGATGCTCATCGAACACCGCGTCGCTGAACACCGTTCGCTGCATCAATTGATCTTGATCGCCCTGCAGGAATTTCCGAATGCGCCGCTCGGCACCGACCTGGCGGTCAAGGGGTTTGTCGACGAACGCGCGTCGAGCTACCTGCGGGACCTGGGATTCAGCTTGCTCGAAGTCGAAGCGGTCACTTCGCGCGACCTTTACAGGTTGCACACCGCGCCGCAGCGGCTGGCGGCGGTCAGGGCTTTTTCCGGGTTGCCTCAAGCCGCCGCGCTGGCTGCCGCGAACAAGCGTGTCGCCAACATCCTGCGCAAGAACACGCTCGAGCTGCAATCGGGAACCGGCGGCATGAATCCATCGCCAGTCAGGCACGATCTGCTGATCGAGCCTGCCGAGCGAGCGCTGCACGCGGCGCTGGCGGAAGTCGCGCCGGCCGCCGTCAAATTTTCCGATGCCCACGACTTCACCGCAGCGCTGCGACTGCTCGCCGTGCTCAAGGAGCCCGTCGATGCGTTCTTCGACCACGTGATGGTGAACGCCGAGCAGCCTGAGTTGCGCGCGAATCGGCTTGGGCTGTTGACAGAACTGAGTCTCGCGATGAACCGGGTCGCCGACCTGTCGAAGCTCGCGGCATGAGCGCCAGCCCCATGAAACTCATCATCCTCGACCGCGACGGCACGATCAACGAAGATCGCGACGACTACGTCAAGTCGGCCGACGAGTGGGAGCCGATTCCCGGTTCGCTCGAAGCGATCGCGCGGCTCAACCATGCCGGCTGGCACACCGTGGTCGCCACCAACCAGTCGGGCCTCGGCCGCGGGCTGTTCGACATGGCCGCGCTCAACGCGATGCACGTGAAGATGAACCGCCAGCTCGCGCACCTGGGCGGGCGCATCGACGCCGTGTTCTTCTGCCCGCACACACCGGATGACGCGTGCGACTGCCGCAAACCCGCGCCGGGGCTGATCCAATCGATCGGGCAGCGCTACGGCGTGCACCTGGAAAACGTTCCCGTCGTCGGCGATTCGCTGCGCGATCTGCAGGCCGGCCAGGCGCTGGGTTGCCCGCTGCACCTGGTGCGCACCGGCAAGAGCGCCGGCCTCGATGCATTGCAGATCGCGCAGCTGCGCGAACTGATTCCCGGCATGCACGTGCACGCCGATCTGGCGGCGTTCGCCGAGGCGCTGGTGCGCACCGACCGCATCGAGCACGGCCCGAGCGACGACAACGACACGCTCTACGGCCACACCTTGCACGGGGAGCGACTCTGATGACCGCGCTCTGGTACGGCGCGCGTTCGGCGCTGTTCGTGCTGTTCATGATCGTCACCGTGATCCCCTGGGCGTTGGCGGTCGTGCTCGTCTCGGTCTTCGCGCGCGGTCCTGTCATCTACACGATGTGCGTGGGCTGGTTGCGCACCGTGATCTGGGGCGCGCGCATCATCTGCGGCGTACGGGCGCGGCTGCACGGGTTCGAGAACCTTCCCGATGGCCCACTCGTGCTGCTGCCCAAGCACCAGTCGACCTGGGAGACGTTTGCGTTTCCCGGTCTGATGCCGCGCCCTTTGGCCTACGTGTTCAAGCGCGAGCTGCTCTACATTCCGTTCTTCGGCTGGGCGATCGGGCGCATGGACATGATCCACATCGACCGCAGCAAGCGCGCCGAAGCATGGTCGAAGGTGGCCGAGCAGGGCCGGCAATTGATGAACCATGGCCACTGGGTCATCATGTTTCCCGAAGGCACACGAACCGCCCGCGGCAGCCAGGGCACCTACAAGAGCGGCGGCACGCGCCTGGCCGTGACCACCGGCGTACCGGTGCTGCCGATCGCGGTCACGTCGGCGCGCTGCTGGCCGCGCAAGACGTTCACGTTGAAGCCTGGCGTCGTCGACGTGTCGATCGGCAAGCCGATCCCGAGTGTGGGCCGCGAGCCCGACGAGTTGATGCGCGAGGTGGAGCGCTGGATCGAAGCCGAGATGCGGCGCCTCGATCCGAAGGCGTATCCGAGCAGCGCGGCGCCGGCGACGGCAAGCGCCTGAAGACACGCGCATGCGTTCCCCCAGCCCGCCCGACGCTCGCCAGCTCTCGCTGTTCGACACGGACCCGGGCCCCGAGCCCACAGCGCTCGCGACGCCGCACTCAGGCATGGGCATTCCCGCCGCACCTGCCGCACCGGCGGTGCCAGGGGAACCCGCACCGCCCAGCAAGGCAACGTCACCGCCACGCGAATCGGCCGGCCTGACCCCCGCCTCATTCCGCCACCCGCAGGCCTGCCGCGAAATCCGCCTGCAACAGCACCTCGTCAGCTACGCGCTGAAGCGCGCGCGGCGCAGCAGCATCGGTTTCATCGTCGGCGCCGAGGGCCTGAGCGTGAACGCGCCGCGCTGGGTGGGCATCGGCGACATCGAAGCCGCGCTGCATGAAAAGGCGGCGTGGATCCTGCGCAAACTGCGGGAACAGCAAGACCGGGCGCGGCGCCTGCAAGACGCCAAGGTCGACTGGCGCGACGGCACGCTCATTCCCTTCCTCGGCGAAGACGTGATTGTCGTGCTCGACTCGCGTTGCACCGGCGCGGTGCTGAACACCGACGCCGGCGCCGTGCAAGGCCAACTCGCTGGCGTGCCGCGCCTCACGCTGTACGTCGGCCTGCCCGACAGCGCCGCGCCGGAGCAGATCCGCGACGCGGTGCAGTCCTGGCTGCAACGCCAGGCACGGCGCGTGTTCGAAGAGCGTTGCCGGCACTTCGCGGCGCAATTGAACGTGCGCTACACGCGCCTCGGCCTATCGTCTGCACAAACGCGCTGGGGCAGCGCCAACGCCGACGGCTCGATCCGCCTGAACTGGCGGCTCATCCATTTCGCGCTGCCGACGATCGACTACGTCGTCACCCACGAACTCGCGCACCTGCGCGAAATGAACCACAGCCCACGCTTCTGGGATGTGGTGCGCTCGGTGCTGCCTGATTACGAAAGCGCGCGCGGAAACTTGAAGGACGACTTGTTGCCGGTGTTCGAGTGATGCGGGGCGGTCCAATTCGGTTTTCAGCGATCAGCACCTGCTCCGCGGCGGATTGATCCCGCCCCGTGGAGTGTTCAACCAAGCTCGAACGTCGTCACGCCGAAGATGCGATCGGTCGGCAAGCGTGGATGTTCGCGGGTGTACATGCGCGCGATCTCGAACACGACGGTCAGGCCGTGCCGGCGCGCCAGCTCGAGCGCCGCGGCATTCACTTCGGGCAGGTCGATGAACAGCGGCGCCCCTGGAGCCGCGCACGCCCTCAAGGCGACGAACAGGCGCTCGGCGACGCCGGCGTTGTCGGCGAACAGCGGCCCGATCTTGAAGCCCGTGCGGCACGACCGCAGCACGCCGTAGCCCACGAGTGCACCAGCGTCGACAAGACCGACCGCGGTGCATTCAGGCGCTTCGATCCAGGCCTTCAGGAAGCGCTTGCGGTCGTCCGGGAAGAATGGCTTGTCATACGCGAGCAGCGCTTCAAAGTCCAGCGTCGACAAGGGCACCACAGCGGTATCGGCGCTCGCGGGCGCACCACCCGAGCCTTGATAGCGGATGTTGCGGTAAGCGAGCGTGAAGCCGCAGCGCCGGTAGTTCTCCTGCTGCGCGACCACTCCATCGAGCCCGACGCAGCGCCCGTGCAGTCGCGCCATGCCCGCGTTCCACAGCCGCAGCCCCAAGCCCCTGGCGCGGTATTTGGGGTGCACGATGTAGAAACCCAGGAAGCCGAATCCGCTGCCGTACTTCACGACCGAGATCACCGCCGTCGGCTCGTCGCCGCAGCGGCCCATCAGGAACCCTCCCGGATCGGCCGCGTAAAAACAGTCCGCGTCGTGCAAGCCCGGGTTCCAGCCTTCGGCGGCCGCCCAGTCGACCGAGAGGTCGAGTTCGGCGCGCGTCATCGCGCTGACTGTGAAGTTCGTGTCAACCATGTCTCACGCCCCTTGCACCCCTAGGCTCAACGTGGCGAATACGGCGCCGCCAGGCCGGCGTAGGTTTTGACGAGCGGCGCGGCGTAGTCACCCCGCTTGCTCGTCGCCAGGCCCAGGCTCACCAGCGCCTCGGCCAGTTTGACTGCCGCGGCGACGCCGTCGATCACCGGCACACCCAGGCGTTGCTGCAAGCTGCGGCACATGTCGGCCATGCCGGCGCAGCCGAGCACGACCGCGCCGCTGCGGTCGCGCGTCAGCGCGGTCTGCGCGCAGTCGAGGATGCGTGCGAAGGCATTGCTGTTCGGGTCGTCGAGTTCGAGCACGGCGATGTCGGTGCCGTGGATGCCGCGGCAGCGCCGCTCAAAACCGTATTGCAGCACCAGGTGCTCGGCGATGACGCAGGTGCGCGTCAGCGTCGTCACGACGGAAAAGCCGGTGGCGAGCAGCGCCGCCGCGTGGAACGCCGCTTCGGCGATGCCGATCACCGGCCCGGCACTCAACTCGCGCGCGGCGTGCAGGCCGGGGTCGCCGAAGCACGCGATGACGTGCGCGTGCGCGCCGGCCTGCTCGCCCGCGCGCACCTGCTCGGCCACGCCGGCGGCGGCCCATACCTCGTCGTGATGGCCTTCGATCGACGGCGCGCCGAAGCTCGGCTGCACCGCGTCGATCAGCGTTCCCGGCGCTGCGGCGGCGCGCGCGGCAGCGCCGATGCGTGCCGTCATCGCCGCGGTCGTGTTGGGGTTGATCACGCGCAGTTTCATCGGTCGGTTCTCCGGGGTGCGAGCCCTGCGACTGTATACAAACCGGCGGGCCCTGAAGGGGTTTGCCTGCGAGACCCGCACCCCGCGGCCAAGGCGATTCGCGCTCGGTTTCGCGCCCGGCGCGCAGGCGTATCGCGAGGGTGTATAGACGCTGCCTGGTCGACGATCCTTGGACCAACTCAATCGCGCCCCAGGAACCTGCGCGGCAGGGTCGTTGGCGCGGCACCTCGTGGCGCACCACCGGCCGTGCCGGGGGCAGGTGGCTCGGGGTGCGTACGCAGGCCCCATTCGCGGTGGCCCGCAAACGGCTCCTCGGCTCCGACGGTGTTGACGCATGAACGCATCCAGACCGATGGCTGGTACCCCGCGAGCGTGGGCCGGAGAACGCACCCCGGGCCACCTGCCCCTGCTTGGACGCTCGCATGCTTGGACGTTCGGACGTTCGGACGCTCGGACGTTCGGAACTTCGGACGCGACGGACGCTCGGACGCTCGGACGCTCGGACGCTCGGAAGCTTGGACGCCTGGTCGCTTGGAAACGGGATCAACTCACCGCGAAGCGAAACACCCCGTCCGCCCCCTTCTCGCGAACCAGCTTGCCGTCATACCAAAGCGCATGCACATGCGCGACCGCCTCGCCCATCGCGAACGTGGTCTGGTGCAGATCGAGCGTGCGCTTGAACAGCACCGGCAGCAACTCGGCAGCGCTGCGCGGCGCCGTTGCGCATGCGTTCATCACGTCGGTGAGGCGCTCCCGGTGGTGCACCTGGAGTTGGTCGATTCGCTTGTGCAGGCCGCGGAACGGCCGGCCGTGCGACGGCAGCACCAGCGTGTCGGCCGGCAGCGCGCGCATCGCTTCAAGTGAGTTCAGGAACAGCGGCAGCGGGTTCGCTTCGGGCTCGATGTCGATCACGCTGATGTTGGTGGAGATTTTCGGCAGCACCATGTCGCCGCTGATCAAGGTATTGCTTTCGGCGCAGTGCAGCGCAATGTGCTCCGGCGCATGGCCGTAGCCGGCGTGGCAGGCCCAGTCGCGGCGGCCGACGCGCAACACGTCACCGTGCATCAGGCGCCGAAACTGGCTCGGCACTTCGGGCACCATGCTCGCGTAGTAGTTGCGGCGGCGCCGAACCTTCTCCAGCGAATCGGCGTCGGTCAGGCCGTGGCTCGCCATGTACGCGGCCGCGGCGTCGCCGCCGTAGCCGGTGGTGGAGGCGCTCGCCATGCGCGCCGCGTTCCAGTCGGTCGCGCTGATCCACAGCCGCACGCCCCAGCGCTGCGTCAGCCATTGCGCGTTGCCCATGTGGTCGGGGTGCATGTGCGTGACGATCAGGCGTTGCACCGGCGCTGCGTCGAGGCTCGTTTCGAACACCTGGTTCCACGCATCGCGAGTCGCATCGGTGGCAACACCGCAGTCGACGATGCTCCAGCCTGCTTCGCCGGCGCGCTCATCGCGCAACAACCACAGGTTGATGTGATCCAGCGCAAACGGCAGCGGCATGCGCAGCCAGCGCACGCCTGGCGCGACGTCGATCGCGCGGCCGGGCGGCGGCAGCGTGTCGCCCAGCGGGTAACTCAACTCTCGCTCCAGCGCATTCATCGCGGTCGCCTGTGTGGATGTGGATTCAATCGGGCTCGATTCGCCGGCCCAGTGTAGGGGTCGGAGTCACTCTGTTTGGCGACGCAATGCGCCCGGGACCAATCGCTACACTTGACGTATACGTCAATTCGAATCCGCCATGCCTTCCGCCAGCCCCGCCGCCACGCGCAACCCCACCTACAGCATCGGCGAGCTGGCGCGCGAGTTCGACCTGACGACTCGCGCGATCCGCTTTTACGAAGACTGCGGCCTGCTCGAGCCGCAGCGCAGCGGGCGCAACCGCGTCTACACCGCGCGCGACCGCACTCGCCTGAAACTCACGCTGCGCGGCAAACGCCTCGGGTTGACACTGGCCGAGGTGAAGGAGCTCGTCGACATGTACGAGTCGCCGCGCGACACGCAGGCGCAGTTGAAGAAATTTCTGGCTGTGCTGGCCACGCACCGAACCCAGCTCGAGCAACAGATGGCCGACCTGCACGCCACGCTCGACGAAGTGCGCGCACACGAGAAGGAAGCGCGCCGCCTGCTCGGCAACAGCAGCGGCAACGGCGTGCGGCTCGCGGGTTGATGCACGATGATGGAAGCGATGCAAGCGCCTGACCCCGCCTACGCCGAGCGCACGCGCGCGTCGTTCGCGCGCCAGACCGCGATGCAAACGCTCGGCATCACGCTGGAAAGCGTCGAGCCCGGCCGCGTGGTGCTGGCGATGGCACACCGGGAGTCGCTGACGCAACAGCACGGCTTCCTGCACGCTGGAATGATTTCGACCGGGCTCGATACGGCCTGCGGCTACGCCGCGTTCTCGCTGATGCCCATTGAGGCCGCGGTGCTGACGATCGAGTTCAAGCTGAACCTGCTCGCTCCGGCGCGCGGTCCGCTGTTTCGCTTCGAAGGCAGCGTCGTCAAACCCGGGCGCACGATCAGCGTCGTCGACGGCCGCGCCTTCGAGCACGGCGCCGCGGGTGCGCCGCCCAAGCTGATCGCGACGATGACGGCGACGATGATGGCCATCGAGGGCCGCGAAGGGCTCAGGCACTGAGCCACCCCTGACACAAGGAGATACCCATGGACCTTCCCGGCCTGAACCACCAACTGGGCGAAGACATCGACGCGCTGCGCGACGCGGTTCGCGCCTTCGCACAAACCGAAATCGCGCCGCGCGCGGCCGAGATCGACCGCAGCGACAAATTCCCGATGGACCTGTGGCGCAAGATGGGCAGCCTGGGCGTGCTCGGCATCACCGTGCCCGAGGCGGATGGCGGCGCCGGCATGGGCTATCTGGCGCACATGGTCGCGGTGGAAGAGATCAGCCGCGCCAGCGCCGCGGTGGGCCTGTCGTACGGCGCGCACAGCAACCTGTGCGTGAACCAGATCAACCGCAATGGCACGCAGGCGCAGAAGAAAAAGTACCTGCCCAAGCTGATCAGCGGCGAGCATGTCGGCGCGCTCGCGATGAGCGAGTCCGGCGCCGGCTCCGACGTGATTTCGATGAAGCTGCGCGCGCAGGAAAAGGGCGGCGTCTACCTGCTCAACGGCCACAAGATGTGGATCACGAACGGCCCGGACGCCGACACGCTCGTCGTCTACGCGAAGACCGATCCGCAGATGGGTTCGCGCGGCGTCACGGCGTTCCTCATCGAAAAGGGCATGAAGGGCTTCTCGATCGCGCAAAAGCTCGACAAGCTCGGCATGCGCGGCAGCTCCACCGGCGAGCTCGTGTTCCAGGACGTCGAAGTGCCCGCGGAGAACGTGCTCGGCGGCGTGGGCAACGGCGCGAAGGTGTTGATGTCAGGCCTGGACTTCGAGCGCGCCGTGCTCGCCGCAGGGCCGATCGGCATCATGCAGGCGGTGCTCGACAACGTGATCCCCTACACCCACGAGCGCAAGCAGTTCGGCCAGAGCATCGGCGAGTTCCAGCTGATCCAGGGCAAGGTCGCCGACATGTACACCGTGCTGCAAGCGGCGCGCGCGTTCTGCTACACCGTGGGCAAGAACCTCGACATGCTCGGAGCCGAACACGTGCGTCAGGTGCGCAAGGACTGCGCCAGCGTGATCCTGTGGTGCGCCGAGAAGGCGACGTGGATGGCCGGTGAAGGCATCCAGGTGTTCGGCGGGAACGGCTACATCAACGACTATCCGCTCGGTCGGCTCTGGCGCGACGCGAAGCTGTACGAGATCGGCGCGGGCACGAGCGAAATCCGGCGCATGCTGATCGGGCGCGAGCTGTTCGCCGAGACGATGTGACGCTGCCGACGATCGAACTGCCTCTGAGCGGCTGGGCGCTGCGTGCGTGGCGCCACGGCGACGCCGCTGCGCTGGCCGAACACGCCAACAACCCGAACGTCTGGCGCAACATGAGCGACCGCTTCCCGCACCCCTACACGCTGGAGGTCGCGCAGGAGTGGGTGCAAAGCGGCCATGTGAACTTCGGCGGCGACAACTGGGCGATCGCGTTCAACGACGCCGCGGTCGGCGGTTGCGGCATTCGCCAACAGGAATCGCATCTGCGCTGCAACGCCGAGATCGGCTACTGGCTCGCCGAGCCGTTCTGGGGCCGAGGCGTCGCGACGCAGGTGGCGCGTGCGCTCATCGAACGTGGCTTCTGTGACCCCGCCATCACGCGTGTCTTCGCACCGATCCACGCCGACAATCCGGCTTCGATGCGCGTCGCCGAAAAGGCCGGCATGGTGCGCGAAAGCGTGCAGCCGCAAAGCGCCATCAAAGCCGGCCAGGCGATCGATCTTGTGGTGTACGCGCGCTACCGGAGGTCATTGAGATGAAGGCGGTCATCGGAGCCATCCGCGGCCGCGGCTTTGCGTTCGTTTCTACACTGCGACCATGAGCACCCACCTCGACGAGCTGTTCGAAAGCAACCGCCGCTGGGCGGCGGAGACGCAACGGCGCACGCCAGGCTTCTTCACCAACCTGCTGAAGCAGCAGGCGCCGCAGTACCTGTGGATCGGCTGCGCCGACAGCCGCGTGCCGGCGAACGAAATTCTCGGGTTGCTGCCCGGCGACGTGTTCGTGCACCGCAACGTCGCCAACGTCGTCGTGCACTCCGACCTGAACGCGCTGTCAGTGATGCAGTTCGCGATCGACCTGCTGCAGGTGCGGCACATCATGGTCGTCGGCCATTACGGCTGCGGCGGCGTGACCGCGGCGCTGCAAAACCGCCGCATCGGCCTGGCCGACAACTGGCTGCGCCACGTGCAGGACGTGCGCAACAAGCACCGCACGTTTCTCGACGGCATGCCCGACGTTGAGCTGCGCGTCAAGGCGCTGTGCGAACTTAACGTGCTCGAACAGTCGCTCAACGTCTGCGAAACCACCGTCGTGCAAGACGCGTGGGAGCGCGGCCAGAGTGTCGTCGTGCACGGCTGGGTTTACGGCCTGCACGACGGTTTGCTGAACGACCTGAAGATCACGGTGGCCAAGGCGAGCGAACTCGCGCCGGCTTATGGATTGGCACTGGGCGCGCTGACCACACGCTATGACGCGATCCGCAAGGGCGGCAGGCCGTAACTTGACCCCGAACATCCGATGTTTCCGCACGAACTGACCGACCCACGCGCGTTCGACATCGCACAGGCGATGTTGGAAGGCTTCAACCGCCACTACCGGCTGTTCCGCGAAGCGAGCGCCGGCGCGCAGCGCCGATTCGAACTCGCCGATTGGCACGGCCAGCAGCGTGCGCAGCGCGAGCGCATCGAGTTCTACGACAAGCGCGTCGACGAGGCCGCCGAGCGCTTGCAGCGCGAGTTCCAGGCGTCCAGCCTGCCGAAAGACGTGTGGCAGCAGGTGAAGCTGCACTACATCGGCCTGCTCACGAATTCGTCGCAGCCCGAGCTCGCCGAGACCTTTTTCAACTCGGTCACGACCAAGATCCTGCACCGCAGCTATTTCAACAACGACGTGATCTTCGTGCGCCCCGCGGTCTCCACCGAATACCTGGAAAACGAAGAGCCGACGTCGCTGCCGACCTACCGCGCCTACTACCCGACGAAGGAGACGCTGCGCGACACCTGGCTCAGCATCGTGCGCGCGTTCGAGTTGCAGCGCGAGTTCGAAGACCTGGGACGTGACATCGACCATGTGATGAACGCGGTGGCGGCGCAGCTCGGCGACTTCCGCATGCGCACCAACTTCCAGATCCAGGTGCTGTCGTCGATGTTCTTCCGCAACAAGGGCGCCTACATCGTCGGCAAGATCATCAACGGCTTCGACGAAGTGCCGTTCGCGCTGCCGGTGCTGCATGGACACGCCGCGCCGGGCCGCGGCGAGGCGACTGCCTCCTCCGCGGCGGGCGAGGCTGGAAGCACCGGTGAGCCTTCATCCCCAGCAAGGCTGATCATCGACGCGGCCCTGTTCGGCGAAGACGACCTGCTGCTCGTGTTCAGCTTCGCGCGTGCCTACTTCATGGTGAACATGGAGGTGCCGTCGGCCTACGTGCAGTTCCTGCGCTCGCTGATGCCGCGCAAACCGCGCAGCGAGATCTACAGCGCGATCGGGCTGCAAAAGCAAGGCAAGAACCTCTTTTACCGAGACTTCCTCGCCCACCTGCGCCACTCCACCGACCGCTTTCGCATCGCGCCGGGCATCAAGGGCATGGTGATGCTGGTGTTCGACCTGCCGAGCTTTCCCTATGTGTTCAAGGTGATCAAGGATTTCTACCCGCCGCAGAAGGAAACCACGCGCGAGATCATCAAGAGCAAGTACCTGCTCGTGAAGCAGCACGACCGCGTGGGCCGCATGGCCGATACGCTGGAATACAGCAACGTCGCGTTTCCGCGCGCGCGCTTCGAAGATGAGTTGATCGACGAGCTGATGCACTTCTGCCCGAGCCTGATCGAGGAAGACGGCGAGACGCTCGTGATCCGCCACGTCTACATCGAGCGGCGCATGATTCCACTCAACATCTACCTGCACGAGGCCACGCCGGCGCAGATCGAGCACGCCGTGGTGGAGTACGGCAACGCCATCAAGGATCTGGTGCGCGCCAACATCTTCCCCGGCGACATGCTGTGGAAGAATTTCGGTGTCACGCGCCACGGCAAGGTGGTGTTCTACGACTACGACGAGATCGAATACCTGACCGACTGCAACTTCCGCAAGGTGCCCACGCCGCGCAATGAAGAAGAAGAAATGTCGGGCGAAGTCTGGTACACGGTCGGTCCGAAAGACGTGTTCCCCGAGAGCTTCGAACCCTTCCTGCTCGGCAACACCGCCGTGCGCGAAGTTTTCATGAAGCACCACGCCGATCTGCTCGACGCCGCTTTCTGGCAGGGCCACAAGGAGCGCATTCTCGCGGGCTACGTGCACGACGTGTTTCCGTACGACGCGCACAAGCGTTTTCGCCTGCAACGCCGCGCTCGCGGCGAGCAGCCCGAGCAGCTCGCCGACCCCGAATTCGAGCCGGCACGATCCCTGGCCAGACCCATCGCCGACCTCGGCGATTCGGGCACCTGGCGCCACGCACGCACGGCGCGCCTGGGGTCGGTATGAGCCCGCGCCGACTGCGCTCCGCGAGGGGTGGGCAATGAACTTTCGCGAGTGGCTCGAGACGGCGAGTTTTCTCGTCACCGTCATCGGCCTGCCGTTCGCGATCGGCGTCTTCCTCTACGAGCAGCGCCGCGAGCGCGAAAACGAAGAGGAAGAGGGCTACCAGCTGCTGTCCGACGCGTACAACGAATTCCTTCGCATCGTGCTCGCCCACTCCGACCTGCAACTGCGCACCACCACGGCGCTGCCCCACCCGAGCCCGGAACAGCACGAACGCATGCTCGTCATCTTCGACATGCTGATCTCGCTGTTCGAGCGCGCCTACCTCGTCGCCCACAAGGCAGACATGAGTGAGACCGAAGCGCGGCGCTGGAATTCGTGGGACGACTACATGCGCGAATGGTGCCGGCGCGACGATTTCTTCAACGCCCTGCCCACGCTGCTGCGCGGCGAAGACCCGCAGTTCCAGGCACACATCCGCGCGATTGCGCAGGAGGTGCGCCCTGGGGCATCATTTCAACTCGACCTCATCAAAGGAGTCTGATCATGGCTGAATCCATCGTCATCGTGTCCGCCGCGCGCACGCCCATCGGCGGCTTGCTCGGCGACTTTTCCGCGCTCGCCGCGCACCAGCTCGGCGCCGTGGCCGTGAAAGCCGCAGTGCAGCGCGCGGGCGTCACGGGAGACGCCGTCGACGAAGTGCTGCTCGGCAACTGCCTGATGGCCGGCCAGGGCCAGGCGCCCGCGCGTCAGGCGGTGCTCGGCGCGGGCCTGCCGCAATCGGCCGGCGCGGTGACGCTGTCCAAGATGTGCGGCTCGGGAATGCGCGCGATGATGCTCGCGCACGACATGCTCAGAGCCGAGTCCGCGAACGTGCTGATCGCCGGCGGCATGGAGAGCATGACGAACGCGCCGCACCTGATGTTCGCGCGCAAGGGCGTGCGCTACGGCGCCGCGCAGATGTTCGACCACATGGCGATCGACGGCCTGGAAGACGCCTACGAGCGCGGCAAGGCGATGGGCGTGTTTGCCGAAGACTGCGTCGCCAAGTACAAGTTCAGCCGCGAGGCGCAGGACGAATTCGCGATCCGCTCGACGCAGCGCAGCAGACGCGCGAACGAGGATGGCAGCTTCGAGTGGGAAATCGCGCCGGTGACTCTCCCTGGAAAGACCGGCGACACGGTGATCAAGTTCGACGAACAGCCGTTCAAGGCCAAGCTCGACAAGATCCCAGGTCTGAAACCCGCGTTCAAGAAGGACGGCACGATCACCGCCGCGAACGCGTCGAGCATCTCCGACGGCGCCGCCGCGCTGGTACTGATGCGCGAGTCGACCGCCGCCAAACTCGGCTGCAAACCGATCGCACGCATCGTCGGCCACAGCGTGCACGCGCAGGCGCCGAACTGGTTCACCACGGCGCCGGTGGGCGCGATCGAGAAGCTGCTGAAGAAGACGGGCTGGGCCGCGAACAGCGTCGATCTGTGGGAAGTGAACGAGGCTTTCGCCGCGGTCACGATGGCGGCGATGACCGAGTTCAAGCTCTCGGCAGAGATCGTGAACGTGCACGGCGGCGCGTGCGCGCTCGGCCACCCGATCGGCGCGAGCGGCGCGCGCATCGTCGTCACGCTGCTCGGCGCGCTGCGCAAGTACGGAAAGAAGCGCGGCGTCGCGGCGCTGTGCATCGGCGGCGGCGAGGCGACGGCGATGGCGGTGGAGTTGATCTGAATCGTGCGCCGGTGGCGTTGCCGGCCGCGGCGCGCTCTGGGCGCCCTGAAGCCCGGCGACAATGACGCCTTCCCAAACCACGAAGGCGCCGGCCGCCGTGGTGACGGGTCTGACGATCACAAGAACCCTGGAGACATCGATGCCCGCTTGCCGCACGCCTGAGATGCACGTCATGACGGCAATCGCACAAGGCAAGTGACACGGCATGTTCGGCACCCGTGACCTGACGCTGTTTGCGTTCACCGTGCTCGTGCTCAACGCGACGCCGGGGGTGGACCTGATGTTGACGCTGACGCGCACGCTGCAATACGGCGTTCGCGCCGGCTGGGCCGCGGCGCTCGGCATCGCGGCGGGCTGCGTGATTCACACGCTCGCGGCGGCGTTCGGCCTGGCCGCGCTGCTCGCGGCTTCGAGTGCGGCGTTCAGTGTCGTCAAATGGGCCGGTGCGTTGTACTTGATCTGGCTCGCCTGGGGCATGTTGGGTACCGCGTGGCGTGGCACGGAGCGGCCCTCAGCCCAGCCCTCACCCCAACCCTCTCCCGCCAGCGGGAGAGGGAGCGGAATATTTGGCACCGACGAAGACCTCTCCATTGCTGCCTCGGCATCACCACTGCGCACCATCTTTCGCCAAGGCCTGCTGACGAACGCGCTGAACCCGAAAGTCGCGCTGTTCTTCCTCGCGCTGTTGCCGCAATTCATCGCCACGGACGCGGCGAACAAGGAACTCGCGTTCCTGTTTCTCGGCGCCTGGTTCGTCGTGCAGGGTGGTTTGTTCCTGTTGTTGTTCGCCCTGTGCATCGCGCCGCTGCGGCGCTGGGCCGCGCCGCCGACGGCACTGCGCGCGCTGCATGCCGGCGGCGCAGCGCTGTTCGCCGGGCTCGCGGCGCGGCTGGCGCTTGCCGAGCGGGATTGATTGCCACTGACCTCCGATGAACGAACACGAAGTCCACGATTTCTTCGAACGCTACCGCAACGCGTTCAATGCGCTCGACGGCGACGCCGTGGCCGACCTCTGGCACACGCCTAGCAGCATCACCGACAGCGAGACCGGAAGCGACGGCAAGCGCCTGGCGCGCATCACGCTGTGGACCGACGACGCGGCCAAGCGCAAGAACATGCGCGCGCTGTGCGACGTCTACATGCTCAACGACTACGCGCGCGCCGAGTTCGAATTCGAGCACCTGCTCGAGCTCGGCGCGAACCATGCCTTCGTCAACGTCTTGTGGAAACTCTGGCGCAAGGACGGCAGCCTGCTGCAGGAATTTCGCACCGCATATCAGCTGCTGCGCACGGCCCAGGGGCCGCGCGTGTTGATGGCGACGGCGTACGAAGAGGACGTGGCGAGCCTGAAACTCGCATCACTCGAACGCTGAGAGGCTAACCGACCGGAGGGCCCACCGATGCCACTGAGCGAAGAGCACCGCGCCGTGCAAGACACCGTGCGCGCCTACGTGCAGGAGCGTATCGCGCCCCACGCCGCGCGCTGGGACAAGGAGCGCCACTTTCCCGCGGCCGAACTGAAGGGCCTGGCGGCGCTCGGCTGTTATGGTGTCGCCGTGCCCAACGAGTGGGACGGCGCGGGCCTGGACTATCTGGCGCTGGCGATCATCCTCGAGGAGATTGCCGCGGGCGACGGCGGCACGTCCACCATCGTCAGCGTCAACAACTGCCCCGTGTGTTCGATCCTGATGATGTGGGGCAGCGACGCGCAAAAGCAGCAATGGTTGATGCCGCTCGCGCGCGGCGACCTGCTCGGCGCGTTTTGCCTCACCGAGCCGCACGTCGGCTCGCAAGCCGACGGCCTGACCACGCGCGCCGTGAAGCGCGGCGATGCCTATGTGCTCAATGGCGTGAAGCAGTTCGTGACGAGCGGAAGAAATGCGAACGTCGCGATCGTGATGGCGGTGACGGACAAGGCCGCCGGAAAGCGCGGCATCAGCGCTTTCCTCGTTCCCACCGATGCGCCGGGCTACAAGGTCGCGCACATCGAAGACAAACTCGGCCAGCACAGCAGCGACACGGCGCAGATCGTGTTCGAGGACTGCGAGGTTCCGCAAGCAAACCTGCTCGCCGAGGAAGGCATGGGGCTGAAGATCGCGCTGTCGGGCCTGGAGGGCGGGCGCATCGGCATCGCCGCGCAAAGCGTGGGCATGGCACGCGCCGCGTTCGACGCCGCGCTCGGATACTCGAAAGAACGGGTCGCCTTCGGCAAGCCGATCTTCGAGCACCAGGCGCTGCAATTTCGCCTGGCCGAAATGGCGACGCAGCTCGAGGCCGCGCGCCAGTTGCTGCACCACGCGGCGCGCCTCAAAGACGCGGGCCAGCCCTGCCTGAAAGAAGCGGCGATGGCCAAACTCTTCGCCAGCGAAATGGCCGAACGCGTCTGCAGCGCCGCGCTGCAAACCTTCGGCGGTTACGGCTATGTGAGCGATTTTCCGGTCGAGCGCATCTACCGCGACGTTCGCGTGTGCCAGATCTACGAGGGCACGAGCGACGTGCAGAAGATACTCATCGGGCGGGCGCTGGCGTAGCCGGCGAACCGCCCGTTCGTGGACCTTGGCGGGCGCGGGCCTAGCCGGCGAGCCGCCCGCTTGTGGACCTTGGCGGGCGCTGGCCTGGCCAGCGAGCCTCGGGCCACGAAGCGGAGATACTCGCGCAAACTCGCGGAGCCCCTCATGAAACACCTCACGGTCCAGCTCGCCCTGCTTGGTTCATGCACCGCGCTGAGCGCGGCCGAGATCAGCGTCGCCGTGTCGCTTGCCGACGCCGGCGGCGTGGGCAAGGCGCTGGGCACGGTGCGCATCGTCGAATCGCCGCATGGGCTGGTGTTCATGCCGCTGCTGCGCGACCTGCCGCCCGGCGTGCATGGATTTCATGTGCACGAGAACCCGAGTTGCGCGCCTGCGCTGCGCGACGGCACGCCGGTGCCCGCGCTCGGGGCGGGCGGCCACCTCGACCCGCAGAAGACGAACCGCCATGGCGAGCCCTGGGGCGACGGCCATTTGGGCGACCTGCCCGGCCTCGTGGTGCTGGCCGATGGAACGGCGAGCTACGCCGTGCTCGCGCCGCGCCTGAAACTCGCCGACGTGAAGAACCGCTCGCTGATGATCCACGTGGGCGGCGACAACCACGCCGACCATCCGGCGCCGCTGGGCGGCGGCGGCGCGCGTCTGGCTTGTGGAGTGATTGGCACAAACTGAGAGCGCGCGCAGCCGGCCGCTGCTGGGCGACCGAGCCGCCGGGCGAAACTGCGGCGGTGCGCCCTCAATCCGCTGCCAGCCAAGCCCTGACCCGCAACGCCGTCGCGCTGCACAAGCTGCGGCGCGCGCAGCGCCCGCCGCTGGCGGTGGTGCGGCGCAGCGGCGACGGCCGCTTGCTCGCGGTGATCGACGCGGCAGACCAGCGCGTGCACACGATGCGTTCGCCGGAGCAGCTGGTGGAAGACCTGGCCTCGGGCCAGGGTGAACTCGGCGTGCTCAATGGCGCGAAGAAGCCCGCGCCCAACGACGGCGCGCAGTTCAGCGATGAGTCGCTGATGGGTCTGTGCTGGCAGGTCGGCGCGCGGCTGGGCCGCGACGTCGGCCTCGCGCCCTGGCTCAGCGCGTCCACAAGCTACCGGCTGGTGCGACGCCCGGACGCCGCCGACCTCGGCAGCGACGCCGACGCGGCCCGGCTCGTCGAGCTGATGTCCAAGCGCGAGGTCGGCGTCGCGGCGCTGGTCGACATTGCCCAGGTTCCGCACCGCACGGTGTACCAGCTGATGAACTCGCTGTCGCTGTGCGGCTTGCTCAGCAGTGGCCCGGCGCCGCGCGGGCGCCCGGCGAATTCGGCACGCGCGGCAAACAAGACGCCACGCGGACTCCACGGAGCCGCTTGGCTGGCTGGCGGGCGGGCGCTCTGGCAGCGCTTGCAGCGCGGGTTCACCCGCCTTTTGCGGCGCCTGCGCGGGCACTGATCGGCGGCGGCGCTGCCGTCACGCTCGAATCACATCGAGCGCTTCAGCATCGCTTCATAGTCGGCCGCGCTCGCCTCGCGCGGATTCGTCTTGTGGCAATGGTCGGCCAAGGCGCCCTCGATCACGCGCGGGAACAGTGTGTCGGCCACCCCCATCGCCTTCAAACCGGCCGGCAGGCCGAGGCGCCCGTTCATCGATGTGATCGCCTGGCTGATGCCGTTGGCGGCGTCTGTCCCGGTATCAACCCCCATCGCATGGGCCAGGCGTTGCAGCTTGTTCTGTTCGCGCACCGTCGGCGCGTCGCGGTTGAACTCCATCACCGCCGGCAGGAACACCGCGTTCAGCGTGCCATGGTGCAGCCGCGGGTCGATGCCGCCGAGCGAATGGCTCAGGCTGTGCACGCAACCCAGGCCCTTCTGAAACGCGAGCGCGCCTTGCATCGACGCCGACATCATTTGCAGCCGCGCCTCGCGGTCGTTGGGCTGCGCCGTCGCGCGTTCGATGTGCGCCCAGCCGCGCGCCAGGCCGTCGAGCGATATGCCGTCGGCCGGCGGGTTGAACGCCGGCGCCATGAAGGTCTCGATGCAATGCGCGATCGCGTCCATGCCGGTGGCGGCGGTGAGCAGCGGCGGCAGCGCGAGCGTCAGCTCGGGGTCGCAGATCGCGACTTTTGGCACGACGTGCGGCGAGATCACGCCGACCTTGCGCCCGTCGTCCAGGATCAGCACCGCGCCGCGCCCGACCTCGCTGCCGGTGCCGGCCGTGGTGGGAATGGCGATCACAGGTGCTGTGGCTGCGGTGATTCGCGCCAGCCCGCCTTCGATCAGCGCAAAACTCTTCAACGGCCCGGCGTGGCGCGCGCACACCGCGACGCCCTTGGCCAGGTCGATCGACGAGCCGCCGCCCACCGCGATCACGCCGTCGCAGCCGCCCGCAACGAACATCGTGACCGCGGCGCGCACTGCGGCCTCATTCGGATTGCCCGGCGTCGCGTCAAACACGGTCGCGCTGGAGGGCTCGCGCAGCTGCGCGAGCATCCGATCGACGATACCTGTGGCGCGCACGCCACGATCTGTAATCACCAGCGGGCGGCGGATGCCGATGCGGTCGCACTCTTGTTGCACCAGAGTGATCGCGCCGAAGCCGAATTGCACCGGCGTGATGTAGTTGATTTGGGAGATCATGAGAGGACAGGTCGGGTTTGGGGCGCGCGGGGCGGACTCAGGGCACGCTCCTGGTGCGCATTGTCCGACGATGCGTGCTAGGTGTTTTTACCGGTGATCGCAGATTGATTCGTTAGCATACGATCTGTCATTGTTTGTTGGGTTGCGTCCGCGGGGCCCTGCGCCCGTCCTCTGCTGAAGTTCGACATGCACGACTCTTCCACCAAGTCCACCGCCTTGACGCGCCACGAGCTGTGGTTTGATTCGATCGTCGCTGGCGGCCGGGACTACCGCTTCCCCTGCGACGAGCATGGCCATGTCGACCTGGATGCGTTGAACGAGCGCGCGCGCAACAGCTATTTCTTCGCGCGCATCGTCGTCGGCCATGAAGTGGCCGCACCGGTGGTGCGCAATTGCAATGCGTGGCTGGCGGCGTTCGAGATCCCGAGCCGGGTGTCGGCCGCGCACGCGTAGACCGGGCGGGCCGGGCTTAGCCGGCCCTGGGGGCACTCAGAACGAGCGCGGCAGGCCGAGCACATGCTCGGCCACATAACTCAGGATCAGGTTCGTCGAAATCGGCGCCACCTGGTACAGCCGCGTTTCGCGGAACTTGCGCTCCACGTCGTATTCGCACGCGAAGCCGAAGCCACCGTGGAACTGGATGCAGGCGTTGGCCGCTTCCCATGACGCCTTCGCGGCGAGGTACTTCGCCATGTTCGCCTGCGCGCCGCAGGGCTGGCGCGCGTCGAACAAGCGGCACGCCTGCCAGCGCATCAGGTCGGCGGCCTCCAGTTCGATGTGCGCTTCGGCGATCGGAAACTGCACGCCCTGGTTCTGGCCGATCGGCCGGCCGAACACGACGCGCTCCTTCACGTACCGGGTGACGCGGTCGATGAACCAGCGCCCGTCGCCGATGCACTCGGCGGCGATCAGCGTGCGTTCGGCGTTCAGGCCGTCGAGGATGTACTTGAAGCCTTGACCCTCTTCGCCGATCAGGTTCTGCGCCGGGATCTCGAGGTTCTCGAAGAACAGTTCGTTGGTCTCGTGGTTCACCATGTTCGCAATCGGCCGCACGGACATCCCCGCGCCGATGGCCTCGCGCAAATCGACGATGAAGATCGACATGCCTTCCGATTTCTTCTTCACCTCGGCCAACGGCGTCGTGCGCGCGAGCAGGATCATCAGGTCGGAGTGCTGCACGCGCGAAATCCAGACCTTCTGGCCGTTCACCAGGTAGCGGTCGCCGCTCGCGCTCTTCACCGCGGTGGTCTTGATCTTCGTCGTGTCGGTGCCGGTGCTCGGCTCGGTGACGCCCATCGATTGCAGGCGCAGCTCGCCGCGCGCGATCTTCGGCAGGTAGCGCTGCTTCTGCTCGGCGGAACCATGGCGCAGCAGCGTGCCCATGTTGTACATCTGGCCGTGGCACGCGCCCGAGTTGCCGCCGCTGCGGTTGATCTCTTCCATGATCACGGAGGCCTCGGCGAGGCCCAGGCCCGAGCCGCCGTATTCCTGCGGGATCAGCGCGGCCATCCAGCCGGCTTGCGTCAGCGCGTTGACAAACGCCTCGGGGTAGCCGCGCTTCGCGTCGATGTCGCGGTGGTAGGCGTCGGGGAATTGCGCGCACAGCGTGCGCACGGCGTCGCGGATGTCGGCGTAGGCGGTGTCGCCCTGAACAGTTTGCATTGCAGAAGTCCGATCAGGCCAGCTCGGCCTGGGCTTGCATCGCGAGGCAGCCTTCGTGGTCGCGTGCCCACAGCGCCACTTTGCGCGCCTCGGGCTCGATGCGTCCGCACAGCGTGAAGGGGTCGATGTCGAACAGCGGCCGCATCGCCGTGAAGTTGAAGCGCCGCAGCGTCGCGTTCGGCATTTCGCGGCGCAACAGGTCGACGAGCAGCGTCGCGATCAGCGGGCCATGCACGATCAGCCCCGGATAGCCCTCGACCTGCGTCACATAGGGCCGGTCGTAGTGGATGCGGTGCCCGTTGAACGTGAGGGCAGAGTAGCGAAACAGCAGCACCGGGTCGGGGGTGATGGCGCGCGAAAAGGCTTCGTCGCGCCGGGCAGGCTGCGGCGTGGCGCCCGGCGCGCCGGGCGCGGGCGCCTCGCGGTAGACGATGTCGTGCTCCTCGGTCAGCGCAACGCCGCGCGGCGTCGAGATTTCATGGCGCACCGTCACGAACACGAGTTCGCCGCTGCGGCCCGACTTCGCGTCGACCTTGACGATGCGCGAGTCACGCACGATCTGATCGCCCACGAGCAGAGGCTGCAGGAACTCGAGCCGCCCGCCCGCCCACATGCGGCGCGGCAGCGGCACCGGCGGCAGGAAACCGCCGCGCCTGGGGTGGCCGTCGGCGCCGATCTCCGACTGGCGCGCGATCGGCGTGAAGAACAGCCAATGCCAGAGCGGCGGCACCGGCGTGCCGGGTGCGGGCATGGGCTCGTCGCGGTCGAGCGTGGCGGCCAGCGCCGCGAGCGGCGCGGCGCTGACCGAATCGATTCGGCGTTCGGTGCGGCCCAGCCACTGCTGCAGCAGGCCGAGGTCGACAGGGGTGCGTTCGGGGGTGTTCACGGCGACTGGCGAATGGGCGGCTCAAGTCAAGCGCCGATTGTGCCGTGCGCCGCACGCCGAGCCGCTTGGCCGTTCGAGCAAGGTAAGCTGCGCGCCGAGTCCATGCGCCCGGGCAGCGCCCGCTGCATTCGATCCCCTGACCGCTCCACCACCGCCGAAAGCCACGCCATGATCCACGTCCTCGCCGTCATCACTGCCAAGCCCGGGCTGCGCAACACCGTGCTCGAAGCGTTTCGCGCCAACGTGCCCGCGGTTCATGCCGAAGACGGCTGCATCGAATACGGCGCTGCGCTCGACACCGAAGGCGCGCCGTCGCTGCAAACCAAGTTCGGCCCCGACACCTTCGTCGTCATCGAAAAGTGGCGCGACCTGCCCGCCCTGATGGCCCACGCCGCCGCGCCGCACATGGCGGCGTATGGCGCGAAGACGCGCGAGCACATCGCGAGCCGCGTCATCCACGTGCTGTCACCGGCTTGAAGCGGAGCCGCGCGGCGCTCGCACCGCTAGACTTGCGGCTCGCAAGACAGGAGCATCGATGGCAGGACGCTGGTTTGAAGAATTCAAGGTCGGGCAGGTGTTCGAGCACGAGATCCGCCGCACCGTCACCGAGGCCGACAACGTCTGGTTCAACGGCGCCACGTGCAACCCGGCCGCCGTGCACATCGACGCCGAATACTGCAAGGGCACCGAGTTCGGCCAACCGCTCGTCAACAGCATCTTCACGCTCGGCCTGGTGATCGGCCTGAGCGTGCAGGACACGACGCTCGGCACGACGGTCGCGAACCTCGGCATGAGCGACACACGCTTTCCGAAGCCCGTGTTCTACGGCGACACGATCCGCGCGCGCACCACAGTGAAGGAGATTCGCGAAAGCAAGTCGCGGCCGAACGCGGGCATCGTGACGCTGTTCCACCAGGGCCTGAACCAGCGCAATGAAGAGGTCTGCGTCTGCACACGTCAGGCCTTGATGCTGCGCAAGCCGTCATGAAGCTGCGCTCGCTTCTGTTCGTTCCCGCCGACAGCGAACGCAAGCTCGCCAAGGGCCTCACGAGCCCGGCCGACGTGTTGCTGCTCGACCTGGAAGACGCGGTTGCGCAGGCACGCAAGATGGAGGCGCGGCGCAGCGCAGCCGAGTTCATCACGGCGAATGCGGCGCGCATCGAGGCGCGCCTGTTCGTTCGCATCAACCCGCTGGACAGCGGCATGGCGATGCAGGACCTGGCGAGCGTCGTCGTCTCCGGCCTGGCCGGCATCATGCTGCCCAAGACGAACAGCGCCGCCGACGTGCTGCACCTGGGCCATTGCCTGGACGCGCTCGAGGCGCGCGCCGGCATCGCCGCCGGCAGCATCGCGATCCTGCCCGTGGCCACCGAGACCGCGCAGGCGATGCTCAACATGCAAAGCTTCAGCGCGCCGCTGCCGCGCCTGGTGGCGGTGACCTGGGGCGCGGAGGATCTGTCGGCCGCGATCGGCGCGGTCGCGAACCGCGACGAAGACGGGTCGTACTCGCCGCTCTACACACTCGCCGGGTCGCTGTGCCTGTGCGCCGCGGCCGCGGCAGGCGTGCCGCCGATCGAGACGATCCACGCCGACTTTCGCGACAGCGCAGGGCTGGCCGCGACCAGCCGCGCGTCGCGCCGGCGCGGCTTTCGCGGCCGCATGGCAATCCACCCCGACCAGGTGCCGATCATCAACGAGGCCTATACCCCGAGTAGCGCGGAGCTGGCGCACGCGCAGGCAATCGTCGATGCATTCGCCGCGAACCCGGATGCCGGCGCATTGAACCTGGACGGCGCGATGATCGACAAGCCGCACCTGACGCAGGCGCTGCGCACGCTTGGCCAGGCGCGCTGAGCTGCCGAGCCACTGCGGCATCAAACTTATGCCCGACGCAAATTCGGCTCCCGCCTCGGCGGCCGAGCCGTTCTGCGACCCACGCCGCCACGCGCTGGCTGCCCCCGAGCGAACCGCGATCGTCTGCGGCGGCGAGACGCTGAACTATGCCGAACTCGAAGCGCTCGCGAACCGTTTCGCCGGCGTGCTTCGCGCCCTTGGCCTGACGCGCGGCGCGCATGTCGCGATGCTCGTCGGCAACCGGCCCGAGGCGCTCGCGATCGCCTGGGGCGCGTGGCGCTGCGGTGTCTACCTGACGCCGCTGTCCACCGCGCTCACGCCGACAGAGTTGCGTTACCTCGTGGAGGACTGCGACGCGCAAGCCGTGCTCGTCGATGTGGCGTTTGCGCGACGCCGCCGGGCCGCTGCCGTCGCTCGTGCAAGCAAAGCTGCATTGGCTCTCGCTGCGCGGCGCCATCCCCGGCTTCGAAGCGATCGAGCCCCTGCTCGCGCAGGCCTCGCCGCAGCCGCACCACGACGAGCCGCCCGGCGCGCTGATGATGTACACGTCGGGCACCACCGGCGCACCGAAGGGCGTGCACCGGCCGCTGCCGAGCGCCGACTGGCGCGGCACCGCGCCGTTCGCCGCCGACCTGATCGCGCTGTTCGGCCTGGCGGGGAATCACGTTCGCTACCTATCGACCGCACCGCTCTATCACGCCGCGGCACTGCGCTTCGCGTTGGCCGTCACCGCGGGTGGCGGCTGCGTGGTCGTGATGCCGCGCTTTGACGCGCCCACTGCCCTGCAACTGCTGGAGCAAGAAGCGATCACACACAGCCAATGGGTGCCGGCGATGTTCCAGCGCCTGCTGCAATTGCCAGCCGAGCGCCGAGCGGCGTTCGCTGCCCCCGCGCACAGCATGGCGATCCACGCCGCCGCGCCCTGCCCACCGGCGCTGAAGAAGGCGATGGTCGATTGGTGGGGGCCGATCCTCGTCGAGTACTACGCGGGCAGCGAAGGCGTGGGTCTGACGTTGATCGACTCCGCCGAAGCGTTGCAGCGCCCCGGCTCGGTGGGCCGCGCGCGCAAGGGCGTGCTGCACATCGTCGACGAAGCGGGCCACGACCTGCCCGCGGGCAGCACCGGCCTGGTGTGCTTTTCCGGCATCGCGCCGTTCACCTACTACAAGGCGTCCGACAAGACCGCCGCGCGCACGCTGCCCGGCGGCCGGCAGACGCTGGGCGACATCGGCCATGTCGATGCCGACGGCTACCTCTACCTCACCGATCGAGCGGATGACATGATCATTTCCGGCGGCGTGAACGTCTACCCGCAGGAGATCGAAGCCGCGATCCGCGACGTGCCCGGCGTGTGGGACTGCGCCGTGGTCGGCGTGCCCGACGATCGTTTCGGCGAGCGGCCGGTGGCGTTCATCGTGCCGATTGCTCACGAGGCCTTGACGGGCGTGGGCGGCGCTCCCGGGAGCGTTTCCGAGCTCGATGCGTCAACGCTGCTCGACGCCGTGCGACTCCATTGCGAACGGGTTCTCGGCCGCATCAAGCGCCCCGACGCGGTCCACCTGATCGATGCACTGCCACGCTCGCCCACCGGCAAACTGCTGCGGCGCGAGCTGCGCGCAAAGCCATGATCGCCGTGATCTTCGAGGTGACGCCGCTGCCGGGCAAGGCGCAGCGCTACTTCGACATCGCCGCGCAGCTCAAACCGAGTCTCCAGTGCGTCGACGGTTTCATCTCGGTGGAACGATTCGAGAGCCTCACCCGCCCAGGCGTCTTCCTGTCGCTGAGCTATTGGCGCGACGAAGAAGCCGTCTCACGCTGGCGCAACGAACTGTGCCACCGCGACGGGCAGCGCGAGGGCCGCGACGAAGTCTTCGCCGACTACCGCATTCACGTATTGAGCTGCCTGCGCGCCTACGGCATGCAAGAGCGCGCGCAGGCGCCGGCGGATTCCCGGGGCGCGCTGTTGTAGCTTGCCAGCCGCTACGGCGCGATAACAGCTTCGGGCCCCAGCGCACGAGCCGCGCCCGGCCGGAAGGAATCAGGCGCCTTTCGCAGGCAGGGGCACGTTCTGCGAGAGCACTTTCCCCATGCTGATCCTTGGCTCGACCTTGTATCCCAAGGTCTTGTAGAACGCCGCGGTCGCCTCGTTCGTAGCGAGCAGTTGAAGATTGACTTTCATGCAACCACGCTGCGCCAGCGCCTGCTCGGCGTGACGCACGAGCGCGGCACCGACGCCATTGCGTCGCGCCGCCGGATGCACCGCGATCGAGTACAACCATCCGCGGTGCCCGTCGTAGCCTGCCATCGCGGTGCCGATGACATCGCCGCCTTGCGTCGCCACAAAGAGCAGGCCATCGGCCGCGCCCAGCTTCTTGTCGATCGCAAGCGACGGGTCGTTGTGTGCGGTCTCGTACCCGAAGATCGTTCGCCAAAGCGCGATGACTTGGCCGCGATGAGCCGAATCGGAGTAGGGGAGGATGTCTGTCATGGGTAGACCGCGATGCCGCATCAAGCCGCGTGGCGGTAGCTTCGACTTGGGCATGCTGCTCGAGTCGCATCGGAGCGTACGGCCTGCATTCGGCGTCAGAAGAGCGGTGACCGTCCGGCCCCGTCAAACCCGCTCGATCACGAGCGCAATCCCCTGCCCCACCCCGATGCACATCGTGCACAGCGCATAACGCCCGCCGCCGCGCTGCAACTGGTTCACCGCGGTCGTCGCCAGGCGCGCGCCGCTCATGCCCAGCGGGTGGCCGAGCGCGATCGCGCCGCCCCAGGCGTTGACGCGCGCGTCGTCGTCGGCCAGGCCGAGGTCGCGCAGCACCGCCAGGCCCTGCGCGGCGAAGGCTTCGTTGAGTTCGATCACATCGATCTGCGCGAGCTTCAGACCCACGAGTTCCAACACCTTGCGCGTGGCCGGCGCCGGGCCGATGCCCATGATGCGCGGCGCGACGCCGGCTGTCGCCATGCCGAGCACGCGCGCGCGCGGCGTGAGGCCGTGGCGGGCGGCGGCGGCTTCGCCGGCGAGCAGCAGCGCGCACGCGCCGTCGTTCACGCCGCTTGCGTTGCCTGCCGTCACGCTGCCCGCGGGTGTGACGATGCCCTTGAGTTTGGCCAGCGCCTCCAGCGAGGTCTCGCGCGGGTGTTCGTCCTTGTCGACGATCAGCGCATCGCCCTTCTTCTGCGCGATCGTCACCGGCACGATCTCGGCATCGAAATGCCCCGCCTGCTGCGCTTTCACCGCGCCCAGTTGCGAGCGCAGCGCCATGCGGTCTTGCGCGTCGCGCGCGATGCCGAAGTCGGCCGCGACGTTCTCCGCCGTTTCGGGCATCGAGTCGACGCCATACTGTTCCTTCATCAGCTTGTTGACGAAGCGCCAGCCGATCGTCGTGTCGTACACCGCATTGGCGCGGCTGAACGCGGTGTCGGCTTTCGGCATCACGAACGGCGCGCGGCTCATGCTTTCCACGCCGCCGGCGATCATCAACTGCGCCTCGCCGCTGCGGATCGCGCGCGCCGCGCTGCCCACCGCGTCCAACCCCGAGCCGCACAGGCGGTTGATCGTCGCGCCGGGCACGCCCTGAGGCAGGCCGGCAAGCAGCAAGGCCATGCGCGCGACGTTGCGGTTGTCTTCGCCGGCCTGGTTGGCGCAGCCGTAGAGCACGTCGCTCACCGCGGCCCAGTCCACCTTGGAGTTTCGCGCCATCAGCGCGCGCAACGGGATCGCGCCGAGGTCGTCGGTGCGCACCGACGAGAGCGCGCCGCCGTAGCGGCCAATGGGGGTGCGGATCGCGTCGCAGATGAAGGCGTGATTCATGGTCTCACCTGGGGTGGGGTTGAGGTCGCGAATGGACGGGCTGACGCAATGGCTGGTGGGCCGGCCTTACGACAGGGTCGAAGATGCAGCATAACCCGCAGCCCGCTGAATCGGACCGAACGCGAAGGGCAACGGCGCGCCCGGTGGGAGCACCGCGGCGGACTGGCGGGGCTGGGAAATTCCAGGATCGCCCTCGGTGAGGAGGCCAAAGAGGCGCGCGATCGTTCAAATCCGATGAGATCAGCGTTCAAGCCGGCTTCACGGCCATTGAGAAGTGCGTCGATAGACTCCCTGGAGATCCCCTCATGAACAACTTCTTGGACAACCCTGCCGTGCAGTCGGGCGTGGTGCCGCTGATCGCTGGCTTGCTGCTGGCGTTGGCGCTGGCGCGCACGCGCTTGTCTGCTCTCGTGCCGTGGGCCGGCTTCGTGGCCGTCGTCGCCTTGGCGCTCGGGTTCTCATTCGTGCCGCTGACTGCCGTGCGCAAACTCGTGCTCGCCGGCCTGGCCGGCGGCGTGCTCGCCGTGCTGCTCGACGCCGCTCGAGTGGCCCTCAGCCCGGCGCTGCGCGCCGGGCTGGCGGCGATTGCAGCCGCCGGCGCGCTGTGGATGGTCTCGCGCGTGCTCGGCCAGAAGGATGGCGCCCCGCTCTGGCTCGCCGGGACCGGCGTGGCGCTGTACGCAGCCACGCTCGTGCTGTCGATGCTGCTGTTGTCGGGCGACACGTTGCGCGCGTCGGTCGGCTCCACCGTGCTCGGCGTGGCCAGCGGCGCGCTCGCCTTGCTCGGCGCGAGCGCGTCGATGGCGCAGATCGGCATTGCGCTCGGTGCGGCGTCCGGCGCCTTGGTTCTGGTGCAGATGTTTCGCGGCGAACCTGCGCTGCCGGGCGCATTCATCGTCTTGCCGGTGGCGCTGATTTGCAGCCTGGTCGGCGTGGGTGCCAGCCTGACCGGCGAGTTGCCCTGGGTCGCGCTGCTGCCGATGCCGCTGATCGGCGTTGCGGTTCACTTGACGCAGGTTCGCGCCGGCCGCCCGATCTGGGTTGCCGCCGTCGTTGCCGGAGCAGCGGCGCTGGTTCCTGCCGCACTCGCGGTCATCCTGGCATGGCTGCGCGTGGGTGCGTCTCCCGGCTGATCGCACCCCTCGACAACAGGCGCGCAGGCGCCATGCCATTCTTGCGTTTCACCTTTCCACTCAACCCACCCCACGGAGATCTCACCATGAATCGCCTTACCAAGCTTTCCACCCTCGCCAGCCTGGCTGTGCTGCCGCTCGCGGCGTTCGCCGCGCCGGAAACCTACACCGTCGATCCGCTGCACTCGTACCCGAGTTTCGCGGTGTCGCACTTGAACATGTCGACGATGATCGGCCGCTTCGAGCGCATGTCCGGCAAGGTCAGCATCGACCGCGCCGCGAAGAGCGGCTCGCTGGACGTGAAGATCGCCACCGCGTCGATCTCCACCGGCGACTCCAAGCGCACCGACGGTCAGCGTTCCCGCGACGAGCACCTGCGCGCGGCCGATTTCTTCAACACGGCCGAGTTTCCCGACATGGTCTACAAGTCGACCAAGTTCAACTTCAACGGCGACAAGCTCGAAAGCGTGGAGGGCAACCTGACGCTGCTGGGCGTCACCAAGCCGGTCAAGCTGAACGTGGCGTCGTTCAACTGCGGCTCGAACCCGATGTCGAAGAAGGACATGTGCGGCGCCGACGTGAGCGGCTCGATCAAGCGCTCCGAGTTCGGCATGAAGTACGGCATTCCGGCGATCGGCGACGAGATCAAGCTGACGATCAACGTCGAGGCGTACAAGGAGTAAGGCTGGGCCGCGCGGCGGGCCGTGAGTCCGGCCGCCGCGGTTCATCGGCCGTGCGGTCGCTCAGCGGCCGCTCGACCTGCGCAAGCGCGGGCTCACGCGATAGCGCTCGCCGCGGTAGCAGGCGTCCAGCGCGTCGAGTACCGCCACCGCGGCGGGGCCGCCCCAGTCGGCGAGCCATTCGAACGGCCCCTTCGGGTAGTTCACGCCGAGCTTCATCGCGGCATCCGCGCCTTCGGGCGTGCACACGCCTTGCTGCACGGCGTCTGACGCTTCATTGATCAGCATCGCGATCGTTCGCGCCACCACCAGGCCGGGCGTGTCCGCCACCTGCTGCGGGTTGAAGCCGAGCGCACGCAGCCACAACGGCACCGCCGCGCGCCACGCGTCCGACGCGCCTGCCGATGCCGCCCAGGCGAGCGCCTGGCCGGGCTCGGTGGCAAGCGGCAGGTCGAACACCGCGGCCTCTGCGCCGCGCTCGCTCGCGCCGCGGCCGTCGCTGAGCATGAGGGTCGCCGTATCGATGCGCAAGCCGGTCTCGGCGCTCGCGGTGTCGCGCTCGAACGCCGCGCCCGCAGCGTGCAATGCGTCGGCAAAGCGCTGCGCCACCGCCCCGTTGCCGCGCACGGTCACCCGCTGCGCAGCGCGGAACCGGCGCGGGCTCGAAGACGGGCACGCCGGGCTTGGGCGCACCTGGCGCGTAGTCGAAGAAGCCGCGCCCCGACTTGCGGCCCAGCAACCCGCCGTCGACCATTTCGCGCTGCACCAGCGAAGGCATGTAGCGCTTGTCGAAGAAATTCGCCTCGAACACCGAGTTCGTGACGCCGAAATTCGTGTCGTGGCCGATCAGGTCCATCAGTTCGCACGGGCCCATGCGAAACCCCGCGCCGCGCAGGCAGGCGTCGATGACCTGCGGCGTCGCCGCCTGTTCCTGCAACAGCGCCAGCGCCTCGGCGTAGTAGGGGCGGGCGATGCGGTTCACGATGAACCCCGGCGTGCTCTTGGCATGGACCGGCGTTTTGCCCCATGTCTTGCTCAGATCGAAGATCGATTGCGCGACCGTGGCGTCGGTCTGCAAACCGGAGACGACCTCGACGAGCTTCATCAACGGCACGGGGTTGAAGAAATGCATGCCGACCAGCCGCGCCGGATGCTTCAGGCCGTTGGCGATGGCCGTCACGGAGATCGACGAGGTGTTGGTCGCGAGCACGCAGCCGCTGCCGACGATCGATTCGAGCTGCGCGAACAAGGCGCGCTTGGCGTCGGGCTTTTCGACGATGGCTTCGATGACGAGGCCGACGTCCGCCTCGGCATCGAGTGTGGCGATGGGCACGATGCGCGCGAGCGCGTCGTGCGCGACGGTCGGATCCAGTTTGCCTTTCGCGACGAGACCGTCAAGCGTCTTCGCGAGGCTCGCTTTGGCCTGCTGCGCCGCGCCGTCGCGGGCGTCGTGCAGCAGCACGCGGTGTCCGGCTTGCGCGGCGACCTGCGCGATGCCCGCGCCCATGATGCCGGCACCGACCACGAGGATGGAGGCGCCCTTCAAGTTGTCGATGGTCATCGGTATTTCCATTGCCGGACCCTCACCCCAACCCTCTCCCGCACGCGGGAGAGGGAGAGTGAGAGAAGGAGAATTCTCCAGGTCAGTACGTCTCGAGGTGCAGCCGGCCTTCTTTCTTCAGTGCGGCACCTACCGTGTCCCACGACAGGCCGGCCTGCTGCGCCACGTCGCGCAGCGCGAGCACGACGCCTTCTTCCATCGCTTTCAGGCCGCAGACGTAGAAGCAGGTGTTCGGGTCATGCAGCAGGGCCACCAGATCGGCGGCGCGTTCGCGCATCGCGTCTTGCACATAGCGCTTCGGCGCGCCGGGCGTGCGCGAGAACGCGAAATTGATGTCGATGAAGTCTTTCGGCAGGCTTTGCAGCGGGCCGAAATACGGCAGTTCTTCCTTCGTGCGCGCGCCGAAGAACAGCATCAATTTGCCGCTCTCGAATTTTCCGCTGGCGCGCAAGCGCCGCCGCCACTCCGTCATCGCGCGCATCGGCGCGCTGCCGGTGCCGGTGCAGATCATCACGATGTTGGAGCGCGGGTGGTTCGGCATGAGGAACGATGCGCCGAACGGCCCGATCACCTGCACCGTGTCGCCCACCTTCAGGTCGCACATGTAGTTCGAGCCGACGCCGCGCACCGGGCGGCCTTCGTGGTCTTCGAGCACGCGCTTGATCGTCAGCGACAGGTTGTTGTAGCCGGGGCGCTCGCCGTTGCGCGGGCTGGCGATCGAGTACTGGCGCGCGTGGTGCGGCTTGCCGTGGGCGTCCAGGCCCGGCGGCAGGATGCCGATCGACTGGCCTTCGAGCACCGGGAACGGCATCGCGCCGAAGTCGAGCACGATGTGGTGGGTGTCGTAGTCGTGGCCTGCGGTGCGGCCGACTTCGGTGACACGCACGTTGCCCATCACCGTTGCCGTGACCGGGCTGGTCTTCGGCCCATACAGGTTCGTGTATGCATGCGCGGCAGACCAGGGCGGCAGAGTCGCGCCCCAGGCGGAGGCGACGAACGGCGTTTCTCCGGCTTCGAGCTGCGTCGCTGGAACGGCTTGCGGCGCTGCCGCCGTCGCGCCGGCCTCCAGGCTTGCGCCTTCGGGAAGCTGCGTTGGAGCTGGAAGCTCGTCCCACGTCAGTTGTTCGTCGATCGAATAGGCCTGGGCCTTGAGCACGGTGCGCCAGTTGTCGATCGAGCCCGTCGGGCATGGCGAGATGCAGTCCATGCACAGATTGCACTTGGCCGCGTCGACGACGTAGTTGCGCGAGTCGTGCGTGATCGCGCCGACCGGACAGGTGGCCTCGCAGGTGTTGCAGCGGATGCAGATCTCGGGGTCGATCAGGTGCTGCTTGATCACGGACAGGTCGGACATGGACGCGGCACCGCTTCAGCCGAATCGAACGTATTCGAAGTCGACAGGCTGGCGGTTGATTCCCATCACCGGCGGCGCGATCCAGTTCGCGAACTTACCGGGCTCGACCACACGGCCCATCAGCGATTGGACGAACGCGCTGTCTTGCGGGCTCGGCAACCACTTGTCGACGTTTGCGTTCCATTCAGCCTCGGACACCACCTGCCCTTCCGGCGAGACCTTCACCGCGGCCAGGGCGCCGATGTTGCGATGGAAGGCCTTGTGCGGCACTTTCAGGCGCGCCGGGATGCCGGCCTTGTCGAGCACCCGGTTCCAGCGTTCGACGCCGGCGACCGAGTCCTTGATGAAATCGTCGCGCAGCACTTCGTTGAGCGCGTTCAGCATCGGCACTTCCTTCTCGACGAGCTGGCCGTTCTGAACGTTCAGCACCCGATAGGTCTGGCCGCGCAGCTGGTGGTCGTCGGCGCGCTTGCCTTCTTCGAAGCGGCCCTTCAGGCCCGAGCTGTAGAACGTGGCGGCGTTGCTCGACTCGTCGGCGCCGAACAGGTCGACCGTGACGCTGAAGTGGAAGTTCAGGTAACGCTGGAGGGTCGGCAGATCGATCACGCCGGCCGCGCGCAGCCTGGCCGGGTCGTCGGTCTTCAGCTCATTCATCGCCGCCGCGGTGCGCTGGATCACGCGCGACACGCCGCTCTCGCCGACGAACATGTGGTGCGCCTCTTCGGTGAGCATGAACTTCGTCGTGCGCGCCAGCGGGTCGAACGCGCTTTCGGCGAGCGCGCAGAGCTGGAACTTGCCGTCGCGGTCGGTGAAGTAGGTGAACATGAAAAAGCTCAGCCAGTCGGGCGTCGCTTCATTGAACGCGCCGAGGATGCGCGGGTTGTTCGCGTCGCCCGAGCGGCGCACGAGCAGCGCGTCGGCTTCTTCGCGGCCGTCGCGGCCGAAGTGCTTGTGCAGCAGGTAGACCATCGCCCACAGGTGGCGGCCTTCTTCGACGTTGACCTGGAACAGGTTGCGCAGGTCGTATTGGCTGGGGCAGGTCAGGCCCAGATGGCGTTGCTGTTCGACCGACGCCGGCTCGGTGTCGCCCTGCGTGACGATGATGCGGCGGAGATTTGCGCGGTATTCGCCGGGAACATCGTTCCACGCCTTTTCGCCCTTGTGGTCGCCGAAGTGGATTTCGCGGTTCGCATCGCCAGGGTTGAGGAAGATGCCCCAGCGGTAGTCGCGCATCTTGGTGTAGCCGAACTGGGCCCAGCCTTGCGGGTCCACGCTGACGGCGGTGCGCAGGTAGACCTCATGGTCCTTCGAACCCTCGGGGCCGACTTCGCCCCACCAGTTCAGGAAGTTCGGCTGCCAGCCTTCGAGCGCGCGCTGCAAGGTGCGGTCTTCGCTCAGGTTGACGTTGTTGGGGATCTTTTCGCTGTAGTTGATGCTGCTCATCTCGTGCTCCGTGTGTGTTGTGCTCCCTCTCCCTGCCAGGGAGAGGGTTGGGGTGAGGGTGTGTTCGCTCAGACCCTGTTCCAGTCGAACGCGGCCTTGTCGCCCTTGCCGTAAACCTTCAATGCGCCCTTCTCCCCCACCGCATTGGGCCGCTGGAAGATCCAGTTCTGCCACGCCGTGAGCCGGCCGAAGACGCGCGTGAACATGTTTTCCGGGCCGTTGAAGCGCAGGTTCGCCTCCATGCCGGTAAGCGCATCGGGCGACATCGAAATCCGCTCTTCGACCGCGATGCGGATTTCGTCGGCCCAGTCGATGTCGTCCGGGTTGCTGGTCACGAGGCCGAGCGCGAACGCGGCGTCGGCGTCGAGCAGCTGGCCCACCTTCGCCCGCACCGCGTCGAGCGCGGGCTTTTCGTCGTAGAACAGGCGCTGCAATCGGCTCTGGCCGGTGACCATTGGCAACATGCCGAAGTTGACCTCATTCACCGTGATCTTCGGCGCCTTCGCCGCGTCGTCGGGCAAGGCCAGGTGATAGGTGCGGTCGCAGGCCAATGCCAGTTCCAGCAGGCTGCCCGCGAAACAAGAGCCGGGCTCGACCAGCGCGAACAGGCTGCGCGAAGACACGTCCAAGCGGCTGAAGGTGCGGCGCAGCAGGCCTGTCGTCTCGCGCACCAGCCAGTGGTTCTGGTTCGCGAGCAGCGTCGCGTCACTCGCGAGCACCGTCGCGGCATCGCCCAGTGTCTTGATGAGCCAGGTACCGATGTCGAGCTCGTTGGTGCGCATCTGCAGGATCGCGTCTTCGAGTTCGCGGGCCATTTGCAGCGGCCACCAGCTCACGCCGGCGGCGACGATGGCCTCGAGCGTCGTCGGCTGCGGCTGGGCCGGCGCCTTCACGGTGAACGTGGCGGTGCGCTTCGCGCGGTCGATCTCGACGGTGACGAACTCGTAGCGCAGTGCGTCGGCCTCGTCCCGGCGATTGAGCTTCGTCAGCGCCACGCCCTTCGCATCGGCAGGGCGGTCGCTCTGCGCCGCGAGCTGCAGCGCACGCTCCTGCACTTTCTGCGCGAACACCTGCGGCTTGGCGATGTCGTCGACCAGGCGCCAGTCTTTCGCTTTCTGACCGCGCACGCCTTCCACGCTGGTGCAGAACAGGTCGGCCAGGTCGTGGCGCACATGTTTTTTGTCGGTGACCCGTGTCAGACCCCCGGTGCCGGGCAGCACCCCGAGCAGCGGCACTTCGGGCAGGCTCACCGCCGAAGACCGGTCGTCGACGAGGATGATTTCGTCGCACGCCAGCGCCAATTCATAACCGCCGCCGGCGCAGGCGCCGTTCACGGCGGCGAGGAACTTCAGGCCCGAGTACCGGGAAGAGTCTTCCAGGCCGTTGCGCGTCTCGTTCGTGAACTTGCAGAAGTTCACCTTCCACGCGTGCGACGAGACGCCCAGCATGAAGATGTTCGCGCCCGAGCAGAACACCTTCTCTTTCGCGCTCGTCACGACGACGCTGCGCACCTCCGGGTGCTCGAAGCGGACGCGGTTGATCGCGTCGTTGAGCTCGATGTCCACGCCCAGGTCGTAACTGTTCAGCTTGAGCTTGTAGCCCGGGCGCAGGCCGGCGTTCTCGTCGAAGTCCGCCGCCAGCGTGGCCACCGGGCCTTCGAACTTGAGCTTCCAGTGTTTGTATTGCGAGGGGTCGGTCCGGTATTCGACGCGGGGGGCGGCTGGGCTCATGGGCGGTTCTCCTGGGCTGAGTGGATTCACTCAAAAGCAACATACTGCATGTTTCTCTCAAGATGGCACGAATAATATTGCATGCACTTTAGTGCGTCAAGCATTCTTTCAGAAGCAAGCTCTCCGGCTTTCATTCCGGCACCTTCAGCGCCTGCCGAACCATCGTGCGCAGCAGCTCGAACGTCGCCTCCAGCGGCTGGGCGCTCGTGTCCAGCGTCAGGTCGGCCTTCGAATAGAACGCGGCACGGCCGGCGAGGATGTTGTGCAGGTCCTGCATCGCCTCTTTGCTCGCCGCCATCGGCCGCGTATCGCCCTGCGCGAGCACGCGCTGCATGTGGTGCTCGGGGTCGGCCTTCAGCCACACCGTCGTGCAGTGAGCGAGCAGCTGGTTGAACGTCGCGGGGTCGGAGACCAGGCCGCCGGGCGTGGCGAGCACGGCCTCGGGGTAGATCTGGATTGCCTCTTCGAGCGCCCGGCGCTCGTAGCGGCGGTAGGCGTTGGTGCCATAGAGCGCCTGAATTTCGGCGATCGAGCAGCCGGCGAACTTCTCGATCTCGCCGCTCAGCTCGACGAAGGGGAAGCCCAAGTCTTGCGCGAGCAATTTGCCGAGCGTGGACTTGCCGGCGCCGCGCAAGCCGATCAGCGCCACGCGCGGGCTGCGCGCCACGTTGTCGCCACCCGTGCCGAGCAGCTTGCCGATCGCGACCCGGGCGCGGCGCAGGGTCGCTTCGTCGTGGTGTTCGAGCAGCTCGCGCAGCAGCAGCCATTCGGGTGATGACGTGGTGACGTCGCCCAGCAATTCGGCAAGCGAACATTGCAGCGCGGTGGCCACTTGCAGCAGCACCAGCACCGAGACGTTGCCCACGCCGTATTCGAGGTTGGCCAGGTGGCGCTCGGACACGTCGGCCGCGATCGCGACCGCCTTGCGGGTCATGCCGCGCCTGGCGCGCAGGTTGCGAGCGCGCTCGCCCAAGGCCGCGAGGAAAGGGTTTTTCTGGTTCGCTTCCGGCTCCGCTTCGGCTACTGTGGGCGCAGCCCTCGTCGAGGCAAGTGTTAACCCGGGTGAATGCAATATAGTGCTTGACATCAGTCTGCGCTGGTTCTAGCCTTCAGGTGTACGCACAATACTTCATCTTCCCATCCACCGCAAGCGGATCGAAGCAAGTGACCCCACAAGAAACCCACTCATCCAGCATCGCCCAGTTCCGCCAGGCGCTCGCCGAGCTCACCCGGCAACTTGCCGGCAAGCCACTCGACGCCGCGCTGGACGCCTGGTTGAACGCCGAACACGGCGCCGGCAGCGCGAGCTACCGAAACTTGAAAAGCGCCTGCGAGACCGGCGTGGCGCAGGGGTGGCTCTGCGACCGCGAAGGCGGCGGCATCCGCTACGGGCGAATCTTCAAGGCAGCGCCAGACCTGCATGGCTTCTCGGTCGACGTGGTCGACATGAAAGATGTCGCCGGACCGCACCACACGCACCCGCTCGGCGAAATTGACCTGATCATGCCGATCGCTGGCGACGCCACGTTCGACGGCCGGCCCGCCGGCTGGCTGGTCTGCCCACCGGGCAGCGCGCACCGGCCGACGGTGGCGCGGGGGCGCGCGCTGGTGTTGTACCTGCTGCCCGAAGGGCGCATTGATTTCACGCGCTGAACTCACCCGGCCCACGTCACCGTCCTGCGCCGCCCGTTCCGCGCCACCCCTTAGAGACCGCACCGCCACTCTCGCCCCGGAGACAAGTTCATGAGCGCCGAAACCCCTGTCCCCGCCCCCGGCGAGCGCTTCAACTTCGCCCAGCACCTGTTCGAGCGCAACGCCGTCAGGCCGGCGAAGGCTGCGTGCATCGACGATGCCGGCGTGCTCAGCTACGGCGAGCTCGCGCAGCGCGCGCGTCAGCTCGCGGCGGCGCTGCGCGGCCTGGGGATTCGGCGCGAAGAGCGCGTGATGCTGTTGATGCACGACTGCAACGACTGGCCGGTGGCCTTTCTCGGCGCGATGTACGCCGGCGTCGTGCCGGTGGCGCTGAACACGCTGCTCACCGCCGACGACTACGCCTACATGCTCGAGCACTCGCGTGCGCAGGCGGTGCTGGTGTCGGGCGCGCTGCTGCCGACACTGAGCCTGGCGATGACGAAGGCGGAACACGAGGTGCAGAAGGTCATCGTGTCGAGAGTGGCCGCGCCGCTGGGCCCGACCGAGATCGATTTCGACTCCTTCGTGAAGTCTCATCCGCCCTTGCCGAAACCCGCCGCCACCGGCCCCGACGACCCCGGCTTCTGGCTCTACTCCTCGGGCTCGACCGGCCGGCCGAAAGGCACGGTGCACTCGCACGCGAACCCGTACTGGACGGCCGAGTTGTACGGCAAGGCCGTGCTCGGGCTGGTTGAGTCCGACGTCTGCTTTTCCGCGGCCAAGCTGTTCTTCGCCTACGGTCTGGGCAACGCGCTGAGCTTCCCGATGAGCGTGGGCGCGACGACGCTGCTGATGGCCGAGCGGCCGACGCCCGACGCGGTGTTCAAGCGCTGGACCGGCGCAACAGTCATTCTTGGCGGCGTGAAACCCACGGCCTTCTTCGGCGCACCCACGGGTTTTGCCGGAATGCTCGCGCACCCCAATCTTCCGGCGCGCGACGCGGTGGCGCTGCGCCTGGTGTCGTCCGCCGGCGAGGCGCTGCCCGCGGAGTTGGGCGAACGTTTCAAGCGCCACTTCGGCGTCGACATCGTCGACGGCATCGGCTCGACCGAAATGCTGCACATCTTCCTCTCCAATCGACCGGACAAGGTGCGCTACGGCACGACCGGCTGGCCGGTGCCGGGATACACGATCGAATTGCGCGGCGAGAACGGCGAGCCCGTGCCGGCGGGCGAGATCGGCGACCTGTTCATCCAGGGCCCGTCCGCCGCGATGATGTACTGGGGCAACCGCGCCAAGACACGCGACACGTTCCAGGGTGGCTGGACCAAGAGCGGCGACAAGTACGTGCGCAACGCCGACGCCAGCTACACCTACAGCGGGCGCAGCGACGACATGCTGAAGGTCAGCGGCATCTACGTCTCGCCGTTCGAAGTGGAAGCGACACTCGTGCAGCACGCCGCGGTGCTGGAAGCTGCGGTGATCGGCAAGGAAGACGTTGACGGGCTGACCAAGACCAAGGCCTTCGTCGTGCTCAAGGCGGGCCAGACGGCGAGCGAGGAGGAGCTGAAGGCCTTCGTGAAGGACCGCCTCGCGCCGTACAAGTACCCGCGCTTCATCGAGTTCGTCGCCGAGCTGCCGAAGACGGCGACAGGCAAGATCCAGCGCTTCAAGCTCCGCGAACGCGAGCAGTTGAAGTGATGCGCCGCGACGATGCGCCGCTGGGAGAGGTGTGCTTCGCCGACATCGTCTGGCGCGGGCGCCCGGTGCGCATCGAACACCAATGGGTCGGCACGACCGACCGCGCTGCGCCGCTGATCGTGTTCCTGCACGAAGGTTTGGGGTCGCTGTCAATGTGGAAGGACTTCCCGCAGCGGTTGTGCGAGGCAGCCGGCGCACGCGGCCTCGTCTATTCACGCCCCGGCTACGGCCGCTCGACGCCGCGCGCTGCCGATGAGCTGTGGGGCGTCGACTTCATGGACCGTCAGGCGCACGAAGTGCTGCCGGCGCTCTTCGCCGCGCTCGGCGTCGACACGCGCGCCCACCCGCCTTGGTTCTACGGCCACAGCGACGGCGGTTCGATCGCGCTGCTCTATGCGGCGGCCTACCCGGAGCAGGTGGCCGGTGCCATCGTCGCGGCGCCGCACATCATGGTCGAAGACATCTCGGTGCAAAGCATCGCGATGGCGCGCGAGGCGTATGCGCAGACCGATCTGAAACAGCGCCTGGCCAGGTACCACGACGACCCCGATTCCGCGTTCGGCGGCTGGAACCAGGCCTGGCTGACACCGGCGTTTCGCGACTGGTCGATCGCCGACCGAATCGCGTCCATCACCTGCCCGCTGCTCGCCATCCAGGGCGTGCACGACGAGTACGGAACGCTGGAGCAGATTCGCGGCATCGCGCGCCGCAAGCCCGGCACCGAACTGCTGGAGCTCGCCGACTGCGGGCATTCCCCGCATCGCGATCAGCCGGAAACAACGATCATTGCAAGTTCCCGATTTATCCGGCGCCACACCCCAGGAGAGACACGATGAAAACCACCCGCCACACGCTGCTCGCCGCAGCCGCCGCGCTCGCGGCATTCGCCACCCCGCTGACCATCACCCCCGCACACGCCCAGAGCACCGGCAAGCTCAAGGTCGGCCTGATGCTGCCCGCCACCGGCACCTTCGCGGCGCTCGGCACGGCCATCGAAAACGGCTTTCGCCTGCACGTGGCGGAGCAGGGCGGCAAGCTCGGCGGGCGCGAGATCGAATTCTTCAAGGTCGACGACGAGTCCGAGCCCTCGAAAGCCACCGACAACGTGAACAAGCTGATCAAGCGGGACAACGTCGACGTGATCGTCGGCACCGTGCACAGCGGCGTCGCGATGGCGATGGCCAAGGTGGCGAAAGACACCGGCACGCTGCTCATCGTTCCCAACGCCGGCGCCGGCGCGGTGACCGGGGCAATGTGCGCGCCCAACATATTCCGCAGCTCCTTTACCAACTGGCAGCCCGGCTACGCCACCGGCGAGGCGATGGCCAAGCGCGGCCACAAGAAGGCCGTGACGATCACCTGGAAGTACGCCGCGGGCGATGAAATGGTGGGCGGCTTCAAAGAGGCGTTCGAGAAGGGCGGCGGCCAGGTCGTGAAAGAGCTCAGCCTGCCGTTCCCGAACGTCGAGTTCCAGGCGCTGTTGACCGACATCGCCGCTGCGAAGCCCGACGCAGTGTTCGCGTTCTTCGCCGGCGGCGGCGCCGTCAAGTTCGTCAAGGACTACGCGGCCGCGGGCCTGAAGAAAAGCATTCCGCTGTTTGGCACCGGCTTCCTGACCGACGGCACGCTGGAAGCGCAAGGCGCCGACGCCGAGGGCATCTTCACCGCGCTGCACTACGCCGACAGCCTGGGTACGCCGCGCGACAACAAGTTCCGCCTCGAATACGCCAAGGCCTACAAGTTGCAGCCCGACGTGTACGCGATGCAGGGCTACGACGCGGCGCAGATGCTGGCGATCGGCCTGACGGCGGTGAAGGGCGATGTGTCGAAGAAAGCCGAGTTCGCTGCCGCGCTGGAGAAGGCCAAGATCGACAGCCCGCGCGGCGCGTTCACGCTCTCCAAGTCGCACAACCCGGTGCAGGACCTGTACCTGCGCCAGGTCGTCGGCAAGGAGAACAAGGTGATTGGCGTCGCCAGCAAGGGGCTGGAAGACCCGGGGCGCGGCTGCAAGATGTAGCACCTCGGCGTCATCCCGACGCAAGTCGGGATCCATCGACGAGCAGCTGCGCAATCCGTGGATCCCGACTTGCGTCGGGATGACAAGCCTCGCATCGATCAAACCCAGACCCCTTGGACCTCTCGACCTTCCTGATCCAGTGCCTGAACTCGCTCCAGTACGGCTTGCTGCTGTTCCTGGTGGCGTCGGGCCTGACGCTGATCTTCGGCATCATGGGCGTGATCAACCTCGCGCACGGCAGCTTCTACATGATCGGCGCGTACATGGCGTATGCGCTCGCGCCCTTCGTCGCCGGCACCTTTGGCGGCGGATTCTTTTCGACGCTCGCCGTGGGACTGGTGCTCGCCGTGCTGCTCGGCTACGTGCTCGAGTGGGCGTTCTTCAGCTTCCTGTACGAGCGCGAACACCTGCAGCAGGTGCTGATGACCTACGGCCTGATCCTCGTGTTCGAGGAATTGCGCAGCATCCTCGTCGGTGACGATGTCTACGGCGTGAAGGCGCCGGAGCTGCTCTCCGGCACGCTGCCGCTCGGCGACGTGATGACCTACCCCGTTTACCGACTCTTCATCTCCGGCGTGTGCCTGGCGCTGGCCCTGGGCATGTACTTCGTGTTCACGCGAACCCGCCTGGGAATGATGATCCGCGCGGGCAGCACGAACCGCGAGATGGTGCAGTCGCTCGGCATCGACATCAAGTTCCTGTACCGCGTCGTGTTCGCCGCCGGCGTCGCGATCGCGGTGCTCGCCGGCATGGTGGCGGCGCCCGTGTCTTCCGTCTACCCCGGTATGGGGAATTCGGTGCTGATCATCTGCTTCGTCGTCGTCGTGATCGGTGGCATCGGCTCGATCCGCGGCGCGCTCGTCGCGGCGCTGTTGATCGGCGTGGTCGACACCTTCGGCAAAGTGATCTTCCCGCAGGCCGCCGGCGTGCTGGTGTACGTGCTGATGGCGCTGATCCTGCTGTGGAAGCCCGACGGCCTGTTCAAGGCCGGATGATCGCGATGGACCGCACCACCCTGGTCTCGCCGCGCGCGCTGTTCGTGCTGCTCGCGTTTGCCGCGCTCGCGCTGTATCCGCTGGTGGCCGGCAAGTTCGGCATCGACCTGATCGCCAAGATCATGATCTACGCGGTGTTCGCGCTCAGCCTCGAACTGCTGGTCGGCGGCACCGGCCTGGTGTGCTTCGGCCAGGCGGCGTTTTTCGGCATCGGCGCTTACGCGACCGTGCTGCTGTCGCCGAAGACCGACGCCGCGTCGCTGCTGTGGCTGCTGCCGGCATGCGTGTTCGCGGCGGCCGCGTATGCGCTGATCGTCGGCGCGCTGTCGCTGCGCACCAAGGGCGTGTACTTCATCATGGTCACGCTCGCGTTCGCGCAGATGGCGTATTACGTCGTGCACGACACGCCGCTCGGCGGCGGCACCGACGGCATCTACCTCACCGCCAAACCGGTGCTCGGCAGCGTGCTCGACCTGGACAAGCCGCTCGCGTTCTACTACTTCATGCTCGGCTGTCTGGTGCTGAGCTTCGGCTTCCTCGCGCTGCTCGGCCGCTCGCGCTTCGGGCGTGCGCTCGCCGGCATCAAGGTGAACGAGCAGCGCATGCGCGCGACCGGTTTTTCCACCTACCCGTACAAGCTCGCCGCGTTCACGATCTCGGGCGGCATCGCCGGTCTGGCGGGCTTCCTGTTCGCGGTGAAAGACGGTTTCGTGAACCCCGAACTGCTGAGCTGGCATCTGTCAGGCGCGGTGCTGATCATGATCATCCTCGGCGGCCTGGGCCACCTGCGCGGCGCCTTGATCGGCGCGTTCGCCTTCACGCTGCTGCAGGAGTTCTTCCAATCGGAAGCGATTTTTCGTGGCTTCGCCAAGCATTGGCATCTCGGCCTGGGGCTGACGATCATCGCCAGCGTCGCGCTGCTGCCGCGCGGCTTGGTCGGCATTCCGGCGCAGGTGCGTGAGCGGCTGTTCGGCGTGCCGCACGTGCCAGATGCCGATGCTTCGGCCGGCCAGGCGCCGGGCCGCCCCAAGCTGGCCGGCGTCCCCTCGGGGGACCGGCCGACGTACTCGTCGGACGAGGGGCAGTCATGAGCGCTGACGTCTTGCTGCGCGGCCGCGACATCACCCGCCGCTGGGGCGGGCTGGTCGCCGTCGACCGCGTGTCGATCGAACTCGAGCGCGGCGCGGTGCACGCGGTGATCGGCACCAACGGTGCGGGCAAGTCGACGCTGATCAACATCCTGTCCGGCGAAATCGAGCCCAGCACCGGCCAGGTCGAGCTGCTCGGCCACGACGTCACCGCGTGGAGCCAGCCGCGCCGCGCGCGCGCGGGGCTGGGGCGCAGCTACCAGCGCAACACGATCTACCCGACGTTCAGCGTGTTCGAAAACTGCCGCCTCGCGGCGCAAGCGCGCACGCAAAAGCCCTGGAGCGTCGGCAGCGCCCAGCAATGCGAAGCAAGCAGCAGCGCGGCGCGCGCCGCAGCGGCACGCGCCGGCTTGGACGCACTGCTCGACCGCAACGCCGGCCTGCTCGCGCATGGCCAGAAGCGCCAGCTCGAAATCGCGATGTGCCTGGCGACCGCGCCCGAAGTGCTGTTGCTCGACGAGCCGCTCGCCGGCATGGGCGCCGACGAAACCGAGCGCATGCTCGCGCTGCTCGCCGAGTTGAAGGAGGTCGCCACGCCATCCTGCTCGTCGAGCACGACATGGACGCGGTGTTTCGCATCGCCGACCGCATCACGGTGATGGTGAACGGCCAGGTGATCGCGTGCGACACGCCCGAAGCGGTGCGCGCGAGCCCCGAGGTTCAGGCGGCGTACCTCGGAGGCCATTGATTGAACGCGCCCAAGCTCATCGTCGACGCGCGCGCGGTCCACGCCTGGTACGGTTCGAGCCATGTGCTGCACGGTGTGGACCTGCAGATCGGCCGCGGCGAAACGCTGGGGCTGCTCGGGCGCAACGGCATGGGCAAGAGCACTCTGATTCGCACCCTGCTCGGCCATGTGGCGCAGCGCCAGGGCCACATCGCACTGTTCGGGCAGGACATGTCCAACGCCCGGCCGCACGAAGTGGCGCGCCAGGGGATCGCCTATGTACCCGAAGGCCGCGGCGTGTTTCCCAACCTGTCGGTGCGCGAAAATCTGGTGATGGCGGCGCGCCCCGGACGCTATGGGCGCAATGACTGGCCGTTGGAACGCGTGCTCGACACCTTTCCGCGCCTGAAAGAGCGCTTCGCGAACCTGGGCGCGCAGCTCTCGGGCGGCGAGCAGCAGATGCTGTCGATCGGCCGCGCGCTGATGACGCACCCCGAGCTCATCATCCTCGACGAAGCGACGGAAGGGCTGGCGCCGAAGATCGTGCAGGAGATCTGGCGCGTGATCGAGACCATCCGCGCCAGCGGCATCGCGACGCTGATCGTCGACCGCGACTACCGCAAGGTGATCGCGCGCTCCGACCGCGCCGTCGTGCTGCAAAAAGGCGCCGTCGTGCTCGCGGGCCCTTGCGAGGCGCTGCGCGACAGCGCCGAGCTGGCGTCCTACCTCGGCGTTTGATGTGACGCTGACTCTGCTGCAGCGAATTTGCATCGGCTCCTTCTCCCGCTACCGGGAGAAGGCGGGGGATGAGGGTGCACTGAAGCGTTATCCTTGCCGCTCACCGCGCCTCGCCGCGGCAGCCCTCACCGCACTCGCCCCACCATCATGCTGAGCTACCCGGTCGAATCCTTCGGCAAACCGCTGGCGCAAGCGCTGCGCGAAACGCCGGCACCGCAAGGCAGCGAAGTCCTGCTGAAAGTCGGCAGCTGCGGCCTGTGCCACAGCGACGTGCACCTGCACGACGGCTACTTCGAGCTGGGCGAAGGCAACAAGCTCGACATGGGCCGCGCGATGAACCTGCCGCGTGTGATGGGGCACGAGATCGCCGGCACCGTGGTCGCGCTTGGGCCGGAGGCGCGAGGTACCAAACTGGGCGACCGGCGCATCGTGTTCCCGTGGATCGGTTGCGGCACCTGTTCGCAGTGCACGAGCGGCAATGAACAGTTGTGCGGCGCCGCGCGGGCGCTCGGCATCAACCGCGACGGCGGCTTTGCCGACCATGTGATCGTGCCGCACGCCAAGTACCTGCTCGAATACGACCCCTTGCCCGAAGAACAGGCTTGCACCTACGCATGCTCGGGGCTTGACGGCGTACGGCGCGCTGAAGAAGGTGTTGCCGATGGCCAAGAACGACACGCTGCTGATCATCGGCGCGGGCGGCGTGGGCCTGTCGGGCATCCGCCTGGCGAGCAAACTCGTCGAAGCGAAGATCATCGTCGCCGAAATCGACAAGAACAAATGGGACATCGCGCGCGAAGCCGGTGCGCACGAAGTCATCGACCCGAGCGCCGACGGCGTGGCCAAGGCGCTGGTCAAGGGCACGGGCGGCGGTGTGGCCGCGGCGATCGATTTCGTCGGCGCCGGCTCCACCTTCGCCTTCGGCCTGGGCGCGCTGCGCCGCGCCGGCAAGCTGGTGTGCGTGGGTCTGTTCGGCGGCTCGACGCCGCTGCTGCCGGTGATGCTGACGATGAAGGCCGCCACGATCACCGGCTCCTACGTCGGCAGCCTGCAAGACTTGCACGAACTGATGGCGCTCGCGCGCTCGGGGGCGCTACCCCCGATGCCGCTGACGACGCAGCCGCTGGCGAGCGTGAACCAGGCGCTTGCCGACCTGAAGGCCGGACGCATTCGCGGCCGGACCGTGCTGCGGCCCTGACCGATTGGCTCGCGCCGCCGAAGTTCAATTCGCCGCGCGGCCGACGGTTGGTCGGCTCCGGCAAGCAGACGTCGGGCTGATGGCACTCGGGCCGAATACCCTTGACCCATGTACACGTCCACCTTCACCTTCGCCAAACGCGAGTTCGACGCCGAGTTCCACGCTCTGGACAACGCGATCGCGCAGGCCGCGAGAATCATCCCGGGCTACCTGGGTGAAGAGAGCTGGGAGAGCGCGTCAAACGGGCTCGTCTCGAATGTGTACTACTGGGAGACGATGGAGTCGCTGCAGACCCTGATGCGGCACCCGGCCCACATGGCCGCCAAACAACGCCAGCGGCAATGGCTGGCCGGTTACCAGGTCGTGATCGCGCAGGTTGTGGGCAGCTATGGCGACGGCGGGATCGGCCACCCGTTGGCCGGCATCACGCTGCCTGTGCCCGGCCGCGCCAAGCCGCACGACTGAGACGAACAAGATGTCATTCCTTGCCTTCCTGATCGCCGCAGTCGTGCTCGCCATCACCCCCGGCCCCGGCATCGCCTACGTGGTGGCACGAACGGTCGCGGGCGGCCGCTCCGAAGGGCTGGCCTCGTGCATCGGCACCGGCATCGGCGGGCTGCTGCACGTGTTTGCCGCGGCGGTCGGCCTGTCGCTGCTGGTCGCGCAGTCGGCATTCGCGTTCAACATGGTCAAGTACCTGGGGGCGGCCTATCTGGTCTACCTGGGGCTGCGGATGCTGCTGCGCAAGGATCAGGCATTCCACGTCGAGGCCGTGGCGTCGCAAGGCGCGCGACGCGCGCTGTTCGAGGGCATCGCGGTCGAGGCCTTGAACGTCAAGACCGCGCTGTTCTTCCTGGCGTTCCTGCCGCAGTTCACGTCGCCGGGTGTACCGCTGGTTCCGCAGCTCGTGCTGCTGGGCAGCATCTGCGTCGCGCTCAACACGCTCGTCGACGTGGTGGCCGTCTTTGCCGCACAGCGCCTCCTCGAGTCGGGCGCCGCACGGGAGGCGCGCGCACGCATGATGACTCGGGTTTCGGGCGTCACGATGCTGGGGCTGGGCGCTTTCCTTGCTTTGGCGCGACGCGAGGCATAGGTCGGCCGCAAGCGCGCTCGCGCATTTCTCGGTGAGATTGTTGGCCGTGCCATCGGCTGGCGCCTCACGGCGCAGCGGGCTTCAACTCACGCCGTTGCGCGCCATGCCCAACCAACGGTTGAGGCAGCGCACGTTGAGCTTGCAGCTGTAGTCGAACTCGGCCAGCTGATGCTCGACCAACGCCTCGACGCGCGAACCCACGTCCGCCGGGGGCAGTTCGAGCCGGGCGAGCGCGTCGGGCCCCTCGAAAGTCACTGCCGCACCGGCGCTGCGGGCGATGCGCAGCATCGGTGCGTTGGCCGCCATCGCGTGGATCACCAGGGTGTCGACGCCGCGGTTGCGCGCGTTCACGACGGCGCGGTCGAACAGCCGGGTGCCCCAGCCTCGGCCGCGCGCGCCGGCGTCGACGGAGACGCCGAGTTCGGCTTCACGGGTGTCGAGGGTGCCCTTTCGCGCGTAGGCGCCGGTGTCGAACCAGGAGTTCGCATAGGCCAGATGGGTCATCGCCACGAGGTCGAGGCGGTGGTCGACGATGCCGAACACCTCGTGATTGCCGAAGTCGATTTGCTCGACATAGCGGCCAATCTGGGCGTCCGAGGCCGGATGGCCGAAGCGCAAGTGCCGGTCCTCGGGACCGAGCGCGAGCAGGTGAGCGAGGATTTTCGGCCGGTGCCGCGCGTACAGCGCGCGCACGGGCACGCGCGGTCCGGCGCCGGCTCGCTGAATCGTCTGGACGGGAATGGTCCGAGCCGCCTTCAAGCGAACCACTTCTGCACGTCGAGCGACGAGCGTTCGCCCACGTCTCCCGCGTGCTGGCCGAGCCAGGCGGCCGCGCGTTCGCGACCCTGGTCGCGCAGCAGTTCGAGGAAGGGCGCGTGCGCGAGCGCCTTGGTGTCGGTGCGCTCGAGGCTGCTGAGGTCATTCACGTCGATCATGTGAAACCGCATCGCGCGCAGTTTCGATTCGAACGTTCCGTTCGTCTCGGCCGACAGTTCGGAGAACTCGGAGGCGTGCGCGAAGGTCTGCATCTCGCGCATGAAGTTCGCGCTGAACGACAGCTCGGCGATGCGCGCGTCGATTTCCTTCACGGTCTTGGGCGTGTCGTCGCGTTGCAGCGGACTCACCAGCACCAGCAGCACGTCGTTCGCCTCGCACTCGTAGAACAGCGGGAACACCGCCGGGTTCGCCGAGTAGCCGCCGTCCCAGTAGGGCACGCCGTCGATGTCCACCGGGTGGTGCAGCTTGGGCAGGCAGGCCGAGGCCATCAGCATGTCCACCGTGAGCTCGTGCTCGCGAAAAACGCGCAGCTTGCCGGTGTTGGCTTGCGTGGCGGCGACGAACAGCTTGAACGGGCTGCGCCGGCGCAAGGCCTTGAAGTCGATGTGCCGCGCCAGCAGGTCGCGCAATGGGTTCAGGTCGAGCGGATTGATCTGCGCCGGAGAAAACTGACCGGCCCAGTTCATGAGCAGCTTGCTCGCCGGCGACAGCTGGATCGCCTCGCCCTGGCCCTGGACCACGATGCCCGGTGGCATCAGTTTTGCCACTTCGGTCCAGAACTTCGCCAGGGCCTTGCGCGCGCCGGCGCGACCGCCCTTGAGCCAGCCGTCGGCAAGGAACACGGCGTTCATTGCTCCCGCGCTGCTGCCGCTCAGCCCTTCGAAGCTCAGGCTCGGGTCGTCAAGCAGCCGGTCCAGCACACCCCAAGTGAAGGCGCCGTGCGCGCCACCCCCTTGAAGGGCGAGGTTGAGGCGCCGTGCGGGAATCTCGGTTGAGTCGTCGGCGCGGTCTTCGGCCGAAACGAGGGCGGGGTCGGCGATGCCTGCTGGCATCGCGCGCCCCTGGCCCGCGGGCCGGGTACGAACGGTGTCCATGGATTCGATCCTTTCCTGGTTGTCGGCACGCCAAGCCACCCTGGAGGGGTTTCTTTGTGCACCGCAGCAATTCTATGCATGATCCTAGGGTTTACCCTGGTTACCTCGGGTTACGGCTGCGAGGCCCGGCTTGGACGTGCACAAATGCACGGTTTGGCCCCTCAGCTGAGGCTGACTGCTTAGGCATCACCGGTTGCTGAAATGTCGCGCGCATGCAGTTTGCAGATGAGCCAGCGCTCACACCACAGTCCGGCAGGCTGAACCCCACGCAATGCGCGCAATGGCCTTTCCGGCCGCCGGTCGAAACGCTGAAACCTGCGTGCCGAACCGTGTGGCCGGCCCTCCGGATGCGGCATTGGGCTGGCGGCACACTATGCGCATGGGCGACACCGACCGTGAACCGATCGCGCGCAACCAGCGACCCGCCGTTGAGAGCGGCCTGCGAATCTTCGACGCGGCCGCCACCGCCGCGGCCCTGCCGTTCGAGCGCCTGATCCCGGCGCTGCGCTTGCGCTTCGCAAGCGGCGCGAGCGTGCCGCCGCGGCAGGTGCACAGCATCGGCAGCCCGCGCGTGCCGGGTCTCGAGCCGCAGGACGCGCCGCAGCTCACCTCGCTGATCATGCCGGCCTGGGTGGAAGGCGAGTGTTACGGCGTCAAGGTGGTCAACGTCGCGCCGGGCAACGCTGCCCGCGGCCTGCCCGGCCTGCACGCGAGTTACCTGCTGCACGACGCGACCACCGGCGTGCCGCTGGCGCTGATCGACGGCAACGAGCTCACGGCGCGCCGCACGGCGGCCGCGTCGGCGCTCGCCGCGTCGTGTCTCGCGCGCGACGACGCCCTGCACCTGCTGATCGTCGGCGCCGGGCGGGTGGCGCGGTTGCTGCCGTGGGCGTATCGCGCGGTGCGCGGCATCGAGCGGATCACCGTCTGGGCGCGCTCGTTTCACAAGGCGCAGGCGCTCGCGCAAGCGTGGCGCGAGCAAGGCGTTGCCGCGCAGGCGAGCGCGAACCTCGAAGCCGCGGTGCGCGGCGCCGACATCGTGAGCTGCGCCACGCTCGCGACCGAGCCGCTGATCGAAGGCCGCTGGCTCCAAGCCGGCAGCCACCTCGACCTGATCGGCAGCTTCACGCCGCAGATGCGCGAGGCCGACGACGACTGTTTTCGCGGCGCGGCGATCTACGTCGACACCGACGAGGCGCTGCTCAAGAGCGGCGACCTGCTCGGCCCGATGGCGCGCGGCGTCTTCAGCGCGTCGGATGTGCGCGGCAACCTCGCGAGGCTGGCGCGCGGCGATGCGCCCGGGCGCCAGAACGCCACCGAGCGCAGCGTGTTCAAGTCGGTCGGCACCGCGCTCGAAGACCTGGCGGCGGCGATGCTGGTGGTGCGAGGCACGGGGCGCTGACGGTCGTCTGCTCCGGTCGTTGCGCCCTGGCACTCAATGCATACGTTGCACTTAATTCACTTGTGGGGTACCGTTCGACCCAGAGCCTGAGAGTTTTTCGGGCGCGCCCGACAAGTCCCTACGTAAGCCCAGGAGCTCGCCCGAATGACCGCCCTTGAAAAAGTCCGCCAGGTCTTGCCGCCCAAGATGTCCCCAAAGGAGGTCGAGATGGCCCGCGCGGCGCAGCGTTGCATCATGGAAGCGCTGGACCACTCGCGCGCCGCGTCGATCACGCTGACCACCACCGACGGCAGCCACCCGACGGTCGAGCTGCCGCCGGGTGCGCTGAAGCTCATCGGCCAGTTACTCGGCGCGATGAGCGAAGGCCGCCCGATCACCTTGATGCCATCCAAGCAGGAGTTCAGCACCGTCGAGGCGGCGAACTTCCTCAACGTCTCGCGGCCGTTCGTCATCAAGGAGATCGAAGAGGGCCGCCTGCCGCACCGCAAGGTGGGCACCCATCGCCGTGTGGCCTTCGAGGACCTCGTGACCTACGCGCGCGAAATGCGCAAACGACAGGAGGGTGCGCTCGAACGAATGGCGGAGAACGCCCGCGAGCTGGGGCTGGACTACTAGGATGAAACAGCCCCCACGTCGCTCCGCTCCTGCCCCCATGGCCCCGCAGGGGCCACTTCGTGGCCCGTGGGGCGGTCAATGGCTTCGGGCGGCCGGGCGCCATTGACATGGCGGGGCATGCACGCTACACGGCGTTGCTGGATGCGTGTGTGCTCCATCCGATAGCGATTGCCGATGCGCTGATGAGCCTGGCCAGCGCAGGCCTGTATGCGGCCAAGTGGTCACGAACCATCGAGCTCGAGTGGATCGCCTCGATCGAAGAGCGGAGACCCGATCTCGAGGGGCGGCTCGACTACCGCCGCGACCAGATGCGCGAGGCGGTGCCGGACTGGGAGGTTGAGGAGCGCGCCTGGCAATCGTTGGCCGGTGGTCTCGAGCTGCCCGATCCCGACGATATTCATGTGCTGGCCGCGGCGCTGGCGGGCCATGCCGATTGCATCGTCACGGCGAACCTACGCGACTTCCCCCTCGACGTGGTCGGCCCGCTCGGCATTGAGATCATCCATCCTGACCAGTTCATCGTCGCGCAGTGGGACCTCGACCAACTCGTCGCCGTGGCCGCCTTCAAGCGCATGCGCGCGCGATGGAAGAAGCCTGAGGCGACCGCGGAAGACTTTGCGGCGGCACTGGAACGCGCCGGCTTGCCTGCCACTGCGCAACGATTGAGGGAGGCCGCCGAGCTCATCTAGTCCGCAAACACGAGCACCACCCGCCGCGTCATCGCCGACTTCTTCTCGATCTTCCTGCCGCTGCTGCGCTATTTTTCCGCGCCGATGCGGCGCGTCAGTTCCGGCGGATTGGCGGAACGCTCGCGGAACTCGGCCTTCGAGTTCGCGTACCTCACGCCGGCGCGCTTGATCGCATCGTCGTCCACCTTGATCAGCGGCGTGTACATCGGGTGGTGGTGTTCGACGGTCGGGTTGTTGTGCGCCGCGTTGTAGCAGTGCAGCACGGTCCAGCGGCGCTGTTCGGAGCGGTTCTGGTCGGAACGGTGCAGCACGTTGGCGTGGAAGAACAGGCCGTCGCCGGGTTCCATTTCGGCGTATTCGATCGGCAGGCGCTTCAGGATTTGCTCGACGCGCCGCGGGTCGGCACCCACCTGTTCACCGGGCAGCACGCCGTGTTCGATGCGGCCACACAGGTGCGAGCCCTTCACGACCTGCAGGCAGCCGTTCTCGCGCGTCGCCCGGTCGAGCGCCACCATCACACTCGCCATGTGCGGATAGACGATGCCGTTGTGGTACCAGTAGCCGTAGTCCTGGTGCCATTCCCACGCCCCGCCGTCGCGCGGCTCCTTGGCGGTCAGCTTCGAGTGGTAGTGGTAGACCTCGCCGCCGAGCACGTCTTCCATCGTGTCGACCACCCGGCGCGAACGCGCGGCCAAGCCGTAGGCGCTCTCGCCCGGGTGGTTCCAGACCGCCATGCGCGTCGCCTTGCCCGACGCGTCGCGCCGGTCGTACAGGCTGTCGCGCAACGCCGGGTCGCCCTCGATCGCGCCGCGCAGGATCGCGATCTCCTCGTCATCAAACAGCTTGCGCACCATCACATAACCATCGCGGTCCCAGGCGGCGCGCTGCTCGGCATTGAAGATCGACATCGTCGTTGCTCCGATCAGAACCGTTCGACCCAGGGGCGCAGCTCGATCTCCCAGGTCCACGCATTGCGCGGCTGCGTCAGCAGGTGCAGGTAGCTCGCGGCGATGGCGTCCGGGTCGAGCCGGTCGTCCTTGGCGTCGGCGCCTGCGTCGCCGCTCGGGCGGATGCCGCCGTCGACGACGACGTGGCCGACGTGGATGCCCAGCGGCGACAACTCGCGCGCCAGACTTTGGGCGAGACCGCGCAACGCGAACTTGCCCATCGCGAACGCAGCCGACTGCGCAAAGCCCTTCACGCCCGCGGACGCCCCGGTGAAGAGGATCGCGCCGCGCCCGCCCGGCAACATGCCGCGCGCGGCCCGCTGCGCGACCAGGAAGGCGCCGAACGCCGTGACGCGCACCGCCTGCTCCACCGCCGCCGCGTCGACGTCGACAAACGCGCCGCGCACGCGCCGGCTCGCGTTGTAGACCACCACCTGCGGCGGCGCGCCGAAGTGCGCGTGCGCGGCGTCGAACAGCGCGGCGACCGAAGCTGCGTCCGTCGCCTCACACGTCGCCACGCCCGCACCGGTTTCACGCGCGATCGCCTCCAGCGCCTCGCGCCGCCGCGCCGCGACCATCACGCGCATGCCGCCGTCGCGGGTGAAGACGCGCGCGAGGCTGGCGCCGAGGCCCGGGCCGGCGCCGACGATGAGGGCTGTGGGGTAGGGGGGCGTGGGCATGGGGGGTGAGGCGTCGGCGAAGGGATTGCGGGATTCTGCGCTGGTTGGGGTTGCGAGGGCGGGTCTCTGCAGGGCACGAACGTCGGCAACGGCGACCCTTATGGCACCCTCATGGCCGCCACCACGAGAACTCGTCTCGTGGTTTCCGCCACTTCGCCGTACAAGATCCAGGCCAACAAAGGGTTGACCGAGCCGCTCAACTTTGCGACCTTCGACGCTGGTACACCAGCAACTTCGACGCAGCGGCGTTCGGCAAGCAAACCAGCGTCCGCAGCAAGGCCGCCGCGCATTGCTGTCGCAGCCTGATCCGGCGTCAACAGCCCGGATCTTGCAGTTGAAGATCGACATCCAGACTCCCGTCGCTGTGTGCAGTCTTCGATCAGTGCGCGTTGCGCATGCGTTGTGGTGTGTGCCCAACCAGTACTCAACCACTCGAAGCTCAGGCACACACTTCAATACCTTTCCGGACAGAGCCGTCGAAGGTCTACCGGGGCGGGCGGCATCACCGATGACACCAGCGCATCAGCTTCGCGAGCAGGGTCAGTGGTCGAGGACCATCGCGCGGCGTAGGTGAGCTCGGCGCGTGCACTACCGTCTTTCGGTCGTTCACGAGTCCAACGTATCGAGCTTTGTCCGTCCGATCACACTCTCGTACCCAAGCAATCTGCATCGCAGTCATAGGTCGAGCCCACTCGATCTTGTTCGCTTTGATCCAGTAGTGAGACTGGCACGGGAAACCCCAGTTGCCGATCGAGGGTGTGAGGCTCACGCGTGTACCGAGTCGCGTGAGGCGCCACTCGGCCGGCGACAGCGGCGTCACGACTTCACTCCCACACCCGCAACAGCATCGATGCATGGCGAGCTTGAATCGCTTGCTCACGTAGAGAACGCCTTCGATTGGATCTTCTGGCATGAACTCGACAAACTCCGGATCGAGCGTTTGCCGTCTCATGCTTGAGCTGCTCCGCGGAGTACGTCTCTCGTGAGCGACTGCGCGCTCACCGCGTAGGTTAGCTGATGGGGATCGAAGTCATTCGCGTAGAAGCCGAAATGCTGCTTCCACATGATGACCGCGAGCATGGCATTCGTCGCGTTGAGGTCGGCTATCTGGATGTTCGTGCGGTAGATCGGATCAACACCCTCGTCACTCGTCGGGAGGTAGGCAGCGAGATGGTCGTTCACCCTGCTCGTGCCACGCGTCGCGCGACAAATCGCGCTGAGCGTCAGTGCTTCAGCGTTCAATTCGACTGCCATGCCCACGTCGATGAACGGGATACCTTCACGAACGAGGTACGAGGTGATGATCTTGCGCGCAGCGCCTCGGTCGACGCACACGAACACGAAGTCAAAGCCCTGAAGTTCAGAGACGTTCGCCTCGGTCACGTAGTACGGGTGCTCGTGAATACCGCGATGCATGGGGTCGTAACGGCATGCGAAGTACGTCGTCTTCAGCATGCGGGCCTTCAGTTCATCAATCGTCGCGGCGCCCGGCGCACGGAACGCGCTGTGGGTCGCAAACTCGTCTCCGTCGAAGAGATGAATCTCGCATGCCGGGGTCTTCGTTACCTGATCGAGCACGTAGCTTCCCGTTCCGCCAAGCCCAACGATGGCGATCCGCCGAAGTGCGAGCTTCGCAGCGACGGCAAGCGTCCCGTAGCGAGCCGAGGCGCTGTCCGCGTAGCGAAAGACTGACTCTTCCGGTGTAGTTGGAATGACCCGATGCGTCCGTGCATCGGCGAGCGGTTCAATGACCCGCGCCTGATCGGAGATGAGCGTGATGTAGTGGAGGACTTTGGTGTAGTGGTCGGGGAAACTCGATACCCCAAAGGGTTTGTTCGAGAACCGGTGCTTGATCGTGAACCCCTTGAAGAGCTCGCGGCCGTCGTTCTCGTTCTCAAGCTGGTTGAGGCGCGCACCTGTGCTGAAACACGGGAAGTCGCCGGTGAACCAGACCTGATGGGTGTCGGGATATTGGTCCGGTGTGACGAGCACTCCGGCGTTCTCGATAAAGAGACATCCGACCGTGGCCCGCATCACCTCGCGCGACGCGGTTACGTACGGTACCGAGTGCACGAGGAGGTGCTGCTCACGCACCTCAATCTCGTAGCCCTCGTCAATGAGCCGTGCGAGCGCCGGATTAGGAGCGATTGGTCTTGCCGACATTGAAACTCATACCCTCGTGAAGCACCACATCCTGACCCTCGGCGAGCGTGCCGTCGCGTCCGTGCGGATTCGCGTATGCAACCGTGTAGAGAAGGCTCCCGTCTTTTGGATCGTCCGGGAACGCAAGCTCGACAACCTGCGCGTAGGTGAGGCGATGGCCCGTCACGGTGCGGGTACGACCGTTCACGTAGATCGTGTACTGCTTGTGCTGGCCGGGGACTTCTTGATCGTTGCTCATGAACCACTCCCTAGGAGATACGGAGACATCACGGGTCAGTCGGGATTGACTGGCCCCCATCGACCTGAGACACTTATGTCTCGTTGGTCAGACAGAGGATCGCACACTTTTGTGCGACATGTCAAACGGAGGTGTCTTATATGTGTATCACACGGCAATCAGCGAAATCAGGATCGATCAACTCGCCGCGCGCATTCAGGCGCATCGCGCCGGCAAGGGGATCCGCGAGGCTGCACGCGAGGTCGGAGTGAGTCCAGCGACGCTCTCGCGAGTAGAGAACGGAAAGGTTCCCGACCTGGAGACCTTCAGCAAAGTGTGGCATGGTTGAACGAAGACCCCGCGCTTACCTGGGCATCCGGCCGATTAGTAGGCCCCCGATTCAGACAGCCCGCGTTCACTTCAAGAAGGGCGTGGCGATCAGGAAAGACAGCGCACGAGCGCTCGGCGAGATGATTCTAAGGAGCAGCGGGCGATCCTTGAGGAAGACTTTGAAGGCTGAGCGTGTTCGAGCGGGGATTCAAAGCGTGGTGCGAACGGTACTCGACCGATGCCCGTAAAGCCATCGGCGTACCGGGGACTGCGCCACTTGATACGCGAGCCCTCGCGAAACATCTTGGGGTCCGCGTTTGGATACGAATGATGTCCCCGGATTGAGTGACGACGCCCTCGAAATTCTTCTCCGAAACGACGGGAAGACTCCGAGCTGCTGGTCTGCGGTAACCATCGTAGTGCGGAAGGCGGTAGTGGTGATCTTGAATTCATCGCACAGTCTCGCGCGTCAGGCGAGTGACCTCACCCATGAACTTGCGCATCGCATCCTCGGACACGAGGCGCAGGAAGTCGATGTGACCGAGGAGGGGATCATGCTATTGCGGAGCTACGAGAAAGCCCAAGAAGAGGAAGCGGACTGGCTCTCCGGGTGCCTGCTCCTGCCACGCGAGGCGCTGCTGCACATACGAAGACGCGGCCTTGAGGACGGTGACGCTGCAGCCCACTATGGCGTGAGCGTAAAGATGCTCACTTACCGTATCGCGCGGACCGGGGTGGCCCGGCAACTCGTTTAGCGGAAGCTCACCGGAGCTATCACTTTCTCTTCACTCGTTCGGTTCTGTTTGCTTCGTTGCTCTGAGCAGTCCTCTTGTCTTCCCCAACTCGCGGGAACGACGCGGTCGCCACGGTCCGGCCCTCCTTCATCCAGTCGGGCCAACGTTCTGTGATGTCCTTTCGTGTGTTGGCAACCTGCTGTAAGAACCACTCGCGTGAATGCGGCTTCATACTATTTCTCCTCTCGGTTGGTCTGCACTTCGGGCAGAACTAATTCATCTACGACAATCTGCTCCACGTATAGGTAGGTGGACACACGGCGCTTGAGTCTCGGTTCCGCGGCAATTTCGTTCTGGCAGGAGTTTGCCGTCGTCTGTCTTGCGTTCTCCGGAAAGTTGAAAGAAATCAATATAGCGCCGGGGTGCTCCTCCAACGAGCGGTTTGAAAGTCGCGCGAGCATCGGATGGTTCGTGTGGCTCGACCACAATCGAGTCCGAAAATAGTTCAACCGTTCGGCTCTTCTCGTACGGTTCGATAAAGACTACTTCGCGAATGCCGGCTGCGACGATATGTCGCGCACAGATGTGGCACGGAAATGTCGTGCAGAAAAGTCGAGCTCCTTGGGCACGATGCCATGTCGACCAGCTTGGGTTATCGCCGCCATTTCGGCATGCACCGCGCGTCCGAACTCGATCACGTCGAACATCTTGGAATCTCTAAAGAACGCCCGTTCCCCGAACAACGCAGCCTTTGCGAGGTCTTCGTCAGAGCGATGCTTCTTGTCCTCCACGAGCCAACCCGCTTCTCTAAGCCGGCGCACCGCATCTTCGACAAGCTCGGTCTTGATCGTGACATTGGAATCAACGCCACGCTCGAGGTCCCGGTCTCTTGACCGATCCTCGCCCCAATAGAGACCGCCTCCGTACTTTGGCACCTCGTTGCATCCGGTCGCGAGAATATCTCCGTCAGTGGTCACGATTGCCGCACCGACTTGGCGTGACAGGTCGAGTGAACGTAGTGCAGATGCCTGGGCAAAGAACATGCCTTGCTCATCACGTGTCGGTGAGATGTATGGATCGCCGAATGTCAATCGCACCAACCGTTTAAGTTGTTCATCGAGGGTCGGTCGAGACTCCGTTGTCACGAAAAAATCTGCAAGAGGAAAGGTCCGTCCGACGCGCTGCCCAACGTCTCACCTTCTTCCTTGTCGTCGCGATTTACAAGACGGACCGCAAGTTCCTCGGCAGTTTGTTCTTTCGTAGCACTACCGAGACACCGCTTCGTGAGTGATTGAATGCGTGACGCTCGTGAAGCGTAGACAGAGACGAGCGTGAACGCTCGGCCGTAGACCCCCCGGTAGAGTTGGATTTCCTCTGGCCTTTTGAATGAGCGAACGATGTACGCGATTCGGCGTACATCGTCTGTCTATTCGGATCACCAGTAATACCCGCACGAATGTTGCGCACGTCGGCGATTCCCATGCTGCCAACAAGGGCCTCGCGTTTCGATTCTTTCCGGAGCGCATCCCGCGGTTCATGAGCGTGTTGACGCGCTCGAAGTGATTTGAGAAGCTCTCGATCCCGTAGTACTTCTGAATCAGCTTGCTTAGTGAAACGGTGTGGATTCGTAGCCCACACTTTTCAGTTGGCTTCCGAGCGCATCGCACACCTTGTCGAGGTCGACACCAGTGGGGCCGACGACGCCGAACACGAGCTCAATTGGCTTTGATACCGCTACGGACAAGTCGCGCGTAGGACTTGCCAGAGAGGGCGACCGGGAACTTGAAAGGTCGTCTGGACCTTCCGATTTCATTGCGCCCTCTGGTTGCGGATCTGTTGTCACTTCCCGTTGCACCGTGTGTGATCCTACCGGTACTGTATATGAACCCAGTTCTCCGTAACCTGTGGTAAACGAGAGTCCGTGACGTAATTGGCAGCTGGCAATGCTCACACTGCCTCAGCGCTCTTCTGACCCTTGCGGCACCCGAGCACGCAGCTTGGCGTTGGGTGCCGGCACAGTACGCGACGATCTTCTCGATGACCGGCGCCCGCAGGATGACGGGGACGATGTAGACCCGTCGGGAAACTGCCGGCCGTGAGCGACGGGAGATGGCCGGTTGCGGCCATTCGTGACGTTGCCTTGTACATCGCCGACCCACGGTCGCTCGTCACAATCCGCATGTCCGGCCCTGGCCGGCCGCACGCCACGACTCACGCCTGCACTCGCAAGGAGCCCGCTCATGCAAATCCCGTCGAAACCCTCGTCAACGCACCCGTCGCCACGGTCTGGCGCGCCTACACGACGCCGGGCGACATCGTGCAGTGGAACGCCGCGTCGGACGATTGGCATACCACGCGGTCGAGCGTCGATCTGCGCGCGGGTGGCGCGTTCAATTCCCGCATGGAGGCCAAGGACGGCAGCTTCGGCTTCGACTTCGCCGGCACGTACACCCAGGTCGTGCCGCATCAGTTGATCGAGTTCAGCTTTGGCGGCCGTGCTGCTTCGGTGGCCTTTGTCCCCGGCGCCAACGGCGTGACGGTGCGCGTGACGTTCGACGCCGAGTCGGACAATCCCGTCGAACAGCAGCGCCAAGGGTGGCAGGCCATCCTGGACAACTTTGCCCGGCACGTGCACGCGAGCCGTTGAATGGCCAAGCCAGCGAGGAGTTTCCGATGACGATCGACGTATGGGCCCAGATCACGACCGAGCGCATGGCCAAGCGCCCCTGGCTGGAGCCGCTGCTGCGCTGGACCGGCCAGACCGGCGCGGCCGTCGTGCCGAGCGTCGAGACGACGCTGCAGTCGATGGACGCCGCGGGGGTCGAGGTCGCGTTGCTGTCGGCCTGGTACGGCCCTGAGGGCGACCTGATCACGAACGAGGAAGTCGCCGAGCAGATTGCCGCCGCACCCGCGCGGTTCCGCGGCCTCGCGTCGGCCGACCTGCACGACCCGATGCAGGCGGTGCGCGAGATCAGGCGTTGGGTGGACGGCAAATCCTTCGTCGGCGTGCGCATGGTTCCGTGGCTGTGGGGCCTGCCGCCGAACGACCGCCGCTACTACCCCATCTACGCAGCGTGCATCGATGCCGGGGTTCCGTTCTGTACCCAGATCGGGCACACCGGCCCGCTGCGCAGTTCGGAAACCGGGCGCCTGATTCCCTACCTCGAAGACGTGTTGCTCGACTTCCCGGAACTCACCGTGGTCGGCGGGCACGTCGGCTTCCCGTGGTTGGACGAGTTGATGACGCTGACCGTCAAGTTCCCGAACTTCCACGTCGACACCTCGGCCTACGCGCTGCACCGATTGCCGGCGGCGTTCGTGCAGTGGATGAAGGGCGCCGGCGCGACGCGCGTGATGTTCGGCACCAACTGGCCGATGCTGTCGCACCAGCGTTGTCTGGAAGGGCTGGCGGCGCTCGGGCTGCCCGATGAGAAGCGGCAGGCGTTTCTGGAGGGCAACGCGCGCCGCGTGTTTGCGCTCGATCGCTGAAATGCCGCCCGACGAAGGGGCGTTGAAGCAAGACCCGCGCGCGCGCTGGCTCGCCGCCGCCTTGTGCGCCTGCGCCGCGCTCGCGATCGGATCGGCCCCCTGGGCGCTGGATACACCGGCGCTCATGAGGGACCCCTGCTGCACCGAGTGCGGGCTGGCGAACCCGGCAGCGGTGGTCCAGCAGAGAGGTTGTATACGGGTCAACCCTGGCGATCAGGCCGCTTCACCCCGGTCCTGAAAACCCCGGACGCAGCCGGTCCGCGCAGCCCGCATAGCCGGGCCGCTTGAACGGGGAGCTCCGGATGGCGGTCAGGCCGCCTGTAGCGCCTGGCCACGCGCTGCCGAGCGCGGCGGCGCACGCGCCTGCAGACCCAGGTGCGTGAGGATCTTCTCGATGACGGGCTGCTCCAGGATCGCGGCGATGATCTTCAGCTCGCCGCCACAGTTCGGGCATTGCTCGAGGTCCAGCTCGAAGACCCGTTTGAGCAGCCGGGCCCAACTCAGCCGCACCGGTCCGTGATGCGCACAGTTCGCCTCGCACTGTGCGGGTTGCGCTGCCTGGGCACCTTCGTGCGGCGTTTGCTGCACCAGCGAGGCCAGCCGCTGCATGAACTCCAGCGGCGAGATCGCCAGCTGCGTGGTGCCGTCGCGCCAGGGTGTCTTCAGCTTCAGCACGACTTGTTCGGCAGCGACGAATTGCGCCGCCAAGCCCCCGCCGCCGCCCTCACGGTCTGACACCAAGGCCCTAGGGTTCGGCCGATTGGCGGTTCGGCCCCCCCTCCGTAAACTGTTAAGGAATGCGGTGACTGCTCCAGGGCCTTGGCGTATGTTCGTCCTTGATGAAAGGGGAGTCATGAAATCCGTTGCAACAATCGCCCGCCTTGTGCGGCATGTGGATCAGGCGCGGATTTGGTTGCGCCTTGCGCTGGCCGTGTTCCTGCTCGACCCATTCGCCGGCGATGCGCTGGCGCAGACCGGGACCACTAGGCGCGTCAGCGTTGACAGCGCCGGCGCGGAGGGAAACGGAACTAGTTTCCAGGGTTTTTCTATCAGCGCCGACGGCCGCTTCGTGGCATTTCTTTCGTACGCCACCAATCTGGTCGCGGGTGACACGAACGGAGTTGCCGATATTTTCGTCCGCGACCGGGCGACAGGGACCACCGAGCGCGTCAGCGTTGACAGCGCCGGCGCGGCGGGAAACGGCTCTAGTTTCGAGGGTTCGATCAGCGTCGACGGCCGCTTCGTGGCATTCGATTCGGCGGCCACCAATCTGGTCGCGGGTGACACGAACGGAGTTGCCGATATTTTCGTCCGCGACCGTGCGACAGGGACCACCGAGCGCGTCAGCGTTGACAGCGCCGGCGCGGAGGGAAACGGCGCTAGTTCAGTGGCTGCCATCAGCGCCGACGGCCGCTTCGTGGCATTTCTTTCGTACGCCACCAATCTGGTCGCGGGTGACACGAACGGAGTTGCCGATATTTTCGTCCGCGACCGGGCGACAGGGACCACCGAGCGCGTCAGCGTCGACAGCCTTGGCACCCAGGCAGACGGCGAAAGCAACACCTTCTCAACCTCGATCAGCGCCGACGGCCGCTTCGTGGCATTCAGTTCGGACGCCGCCAATCTGGTCGTGGGTGACACGAACGGCGTTGGCGATATTTTCGTCCGCGACCGGTCGGCAGGAACCACCGAGCGCATCAGCGTCGACAGCGCCGGCGCCCAGGGAAACGGGTCTAGCAACAGACCGTCGATCAGCGCCGACGGCCGCTTCGTGGCATTCAATTCGGATGCCGACAACCTGGTCGTGGGGGACTCGAACGGGTTGATGGGCCGTCTCGACATTTTCGTCCATGACCGGGCGACAGGAACCACCCAGCGCGTCAGCATCGACAGCGCCGGCGCGGAGGGAAACGGGTCTAGCAACAGACCGTCGATCAGCGCCGACGGCCGCTTCGTGGCATACCGCTCGTCGTCCGACAACCTGGTCGCGGGTGACACGAACGGGACCTTCGACATTTTCGTCCATGACCGAGCGGCAGGGACCACCGAGCGCATCAGCGTCGACAGCCTTGGCACCCAGGGAAACGGCGTTAGCAACGCAACCGCTATCAGCGTCGACGGCCGCTTCGTGGCATTGTATTCGGAGGCCACCAACCTGGTCGCGGGAGACGCGACGGAGTCGGAGATATTTTCGTCCGCGACCGGTTCGACCAGGACGAAGACGGAATCCTCGATTCCATAGACACGCAACCGACAGTCGCTTCGGCGGATTTCAGCGATGCGGGGTTGGGCGGCAATACCGTGGGGACCTTGGTCGCGCGTGGCGACCAGGCCTTCCTCTCGATCCTCGATTCGCCGCAAACGGCGCCGAACGACGGGGTCTTGGTGGCGACTGGATCCGACCAGGGTCCGTTGCCGGCCGAGATCCAGGCCTGCCTCGGCAACTCCCAGGTCTTAGTCAACGTGTTCAGCGGCTCGGAGGTGGCGATCACCTGCGGGAGCTTCACCGCGGCGGTCGCCAAGGGCGCCGCGAACATTGCTTTCTCAGTTGGCGGCCAGGAGGCGACGGCAAACCTGAACGCCGGCACCACGCTGTCCTACGATCCGTCAGCCAATGAGTTGTCGGCACCCGGAGACAACACCGAGACAATCATCGTCACCATCGGCGGTAGCCCCGTTTCGGTCGCGCCCGGCGGAACGGTGGCAGCGGGCGCGGACGGCACGCCTCCATCGATTACAGGCGTCGCGGTCAGTCCCGCCATTCTTTGGCCGCCGAACCACGCCTTGCGGACAGTCAGCGTGTCCGTCACCGTCACCGACGCGGTCGATCCGGCGCCGTTCTGCCGCATTTCGGAGGTGCGCAGCAACGAGCCTGTCAATGGCACGGGCGACGGCGACACAGCCCCCGACTGGGTGTTCAATGGCGGGCTCGCCCTCCGGCTCCGGGCCGAACGGTCAGGAAACGGTAACGGCCGCGTCTATACGATCACGATCACGTGCTTTGACGCTGCGCGGAATAGCGCCACGGCGACGGCCGAAGTAAGCGTGCCGCACAGCCAGAAGGGCAAGACAAAGTAGGGGCCGAGGCCGGGGGTCGTTGGCATGATGGCTCAGTCATTGCGCGCCGCGTGCGGCCGCCGGCGGGAGCCGTCGGCGCCGATTTCGTCCAGCTCGGCCCGCACCTTGCGCGCCAGCGCCATTCGTTTCGTGCGGTTCTCGGCCGCGAGTTCGTATTTCTTGGTTTCGGAGGACACCCAGATCGGGCACACCGGCCCGCTGCGGAGTTCGGAAACCGGGCGCCTGATTCCCTACCTCGAGGACGTTCTGCTGGGCTTCCCGCAACTCACCGTGGTCGGCGGGCACGTCGGTTTCCCGTGGTTGGACGAGTTGATGACGCTGACCGTCAAGTTCCCCAACTTCCACGTCGACACCTCGGCCTACGCGCTGCACCGGTTGCCTGCCGCGTTCGTGCAGTGGATGAAGGGCGCCGGCGCGACGCGCGTGATGTTCGGCACCAACTGGCCGATGCTGTCGCACCAGCGTTGCCTGGAAGGGCTGGCGGCGCTCGCGCTGCCCGATGAGAAGCGGCAGGCCTTTCTGGCGGGCAACGCACGCCGCGTGTTTGCGCTCGATCGCTGAAATGCCGCCCGACGAACTGGCCTTGACGCAAGACCCGCGCGGGCGCTGGTTCGCCGCCGGCCTGTGCATCTGCGCCGCGCTCGCGATCGCCTCGGCCCCCTGGGCGCTGGATGCACCGGCGCTCAACTTCGTCTTCAAGCCCCTGGCCACGCTGTGCGTGATCGCTTACGCGATGCTTCGCGGCGCGGCGGACGGCGCGGGCGCCGTTTCCCGGCGCTGGGTGCTCGTGGGGCTGTGGCTGTCGCTCGCCGGCGACGTGGCGCTGCTGTGGCCGACGCAGGGCTTCCTGCCCGGCCTGGTGAGCTTTCTGCTGGCGCACCTGGCGTACCTGGTGGCGTTCACGCGGCACCAGCGTTTGGGCGCCTGGTGGCCGGCGTTCGCTGGCTACGCGCTCATCGCCGGTGTGATTCTGTGGCGCCTGTGGCCGGGCGTGCCCGGCGCACTGCAGGCACCGGTGGTCGCCTACGTGCTGTGCCTGGCTTCGATGGCCGCACAGGCGGCCGCGCTGTGGCGGCGCGGCGAGCCGCGCGGCGCGGTGCTCGCTGTCGGCGGCGCGCTCTTCGTGGCGTCCGACGCGCTGCTCGCGACGAACCGGTTTGCCGGACCCTTGCCGCTGGCGAGCCTTTGGATCCTCACCCCCTACTGGGCGGCGCAGTGGTGCATTGCGTCGTGGCTGATGCCGCGGCCGACGGCAGGCCGCGCTTGACCGCGCGGCCCCGGTTGCTCAGCCGATCGTCATCAAACTCGCATTCCCTCCCGCCGCCGCCGTGTTGATGCTGAGCGACCGCTCGATCACCAGCCGTTCCAGCGGCACGTGCGCGTCGCCGGGCGGGCAGGCCGGTGAGGCTGACGATGGGGCCGGGGCGCTGCGCCAGCGCGGCGGCGGTGGCGAGCAGCGCGGCGCTCGCGCCATGCTGCAACACGGCGTCGAAGTGAACGCCGGGCTGCGCCCAGTCGCGCGCCAGCGACACGCGCTCGCGCACTGCGGCCGGCAGGCGCTCGTGCAGCGAGCGCGCATCGGCCGGCCAGACGGCCTGGCTGCCCACGGCGAGCACGGCGGCGAGTTGCGTCAGGCGGTCGTGGTCGGCGTCGCTGTCGCTGTCGGTGCCGCCGTCGATGTCGGTCCCGCTGTCGGCCAGGCACAGCACCGCGGCGCGCGGCAGCACGGCATACAGATTCGCTTCGCCGGTCGGTCCGGGCAGGCTGAGCCAGTCACTCACCGGCGAGTTCGCCACCGCCTGATCGCAGCTCTGCTGCCAGCTCGCCCAGCCCCTGCGCCAGCGCCCAGGCGCGCAGCTCGGCCAAGGCTTCGGTTGAGAGGCTGTCTTGCTCCCTCTCCCTCTGGGAGAGGGCGGGGGTGAGGGCTGGGGGCAGGCCTCGGTGCTCGGTGCGCCGGCCGGCGCCCTCACCCCGGCCCTCACCCCGACCCTCTCCCGCAAGCGGGAGAGGGAGAAGATCGGCTGCGGCAAAGACCTCGCGGCGTTTGCGGCACTGCTGCTTCGCGCCACCGCCAGCCTCGCCGCCTGCACGGGGCTGCGCGCGAGCAGGCGCAGCAGGTACAGCGGCCCGCCGGCCTTCGGCCCGGTGCCCGACAGGCCTTCGCCGCCGAAGGGCTGAACGCCGACGACGGCGCCGACGATGTTGCGGTTCACGTACACGTTGCCGGCGCGCGCCGCGTCCAGCACCTGGGCGACGGTTTCGTCGATGCGCGTGTGCACGCCTTGCGTCAGGCCATAGCCGGTGGCGTTGATCTGTTCGAGCGTCTGCGCGAGGCGTTCGCGCGGGTAGCGCAGCACATGCAGCACGGGGCCGAAGACTTCGCGCTCGAGTTCGGCGACGCTGTCGATCTCGATCAGCGTGGGAACGACGAAGTGGCCTCGTGACAGCGCGCGTGGCTCGGCGCTCGGCCGCCAGACGCTCGCGCCGCGCGCCTGCATCACCGCGACATGGCGCTCGACCGCGGCGCGCGCGGGTGCGTCGATCGCCGGCCCGACGTCGGTGGCGAGCAGCCGCGGGTCGCCGAGCTGGAGCTCCTGGACCGCGCCTTTCAGCATCTCGAGCAGCCGATCGGCCACGTCGTCCTGCACGCACAGCAGGCGCAGCGCCGAGCAGCGCTGGCCGGCGCTGTCGAACGCGGAACTCACGATGTCGGCCACAGCCTGCTCGACCAGCGCCGACGAGTCGACCAGCATCGCGTTCTGGCCGCCGGTCTCGGCGATCAGTGGCACCACCTGCCCGGCGGCGGTGAGGCGCCGGCTCAATGTGCGCTGCAGCAGGCGCGCGACTTCGGTGGAGCCGGTGAACAGCACGCCGTTCACGCGCGCGTCGTCGACAAGCGCGGCGCCGACGCTCTCGCCCTGGCCCGGCAGCAATTGCAGCGCGCCGCGCGGGATGCCCGCGGCGTGCAGCGCGCGCACCGCGGCGGCGGCGATCAGCGGCGTCTGCTCGGCCGGCTTGGCGAGCACCGTGTTGCCGGCGGCGAGCGCCGCCGCTACCTGGCCGGTGAAGATCGCGAGCGGAAAGTTCCACGGGCTGATGCACACCACGGGGCCCAGCGGCAGGTGCGTGGCGTTGTCGAAGTCGCGCCGCACCTGCGCCGCGTAGTAGCGCAGGAAGTCGACCGCTTCGCGAACTTCGGCGATGGCGTTCGCGCAGGTCTTGCCCGCTTCGCGCACCAGCAGAACCATCAGCGTCAGGTTCTCGGCTTCGAGCTGCATCGCGGCGGCGTCCAGGCGCTGCGCGCGCTCGGCCGGCGCCACGGCGGCCCAGCCCGGCGCGGCCAGGCTCGCCGCAGCGACTGCGCGGTTCACGTCGGCGAGCGTCGCTTCGCGAACCCGGCCGACGCTGTCGCCAAAGTCCGCCGGGTTCACGACCGTCTGCCACTCGCCCTGCGGCGCGCCGCCATCGAGCATCGGCTCGGCGCGCCATGGCTCGCGCGCCGCGTCGGCGAAAGCCTGCGCGATGTTCTCCAGGCAGCGCTCGTCGGCGAGGTCGAGGCCGCGTGAATTGACACGCGCCGCGCCGAACAGGTCGCGCGGCAGCGGGATCGCCGGGTGCGGCGCGCCGGGCTGCGCCGCGTTCGCCTGCACCGTACGCACCGGGTCTTCGACCAGCTCTTCGAGCGCGACGCCGCGATCGGCGATGCGGTTCACGAACGAGGTGTTGGCGCCGTTTTCCAGCAGCCGGCGCACCAGGTACGCGAGCAGCGTGTCGTGGGTTCCCACCGGCGCGTAGACGCGGCAGGGCCGGCCGAGTTTGCCCTCAATTACCGAGCCGACCACTTGTTCATAGAGCGGCTCGCCCATGCCGTGCAGGCACTGGAATTCGTACTGGCCCGGCGTGAAGTCGGGCCCCGCCAAGGTGTGCACGGCGGCGAGCGTGTGCGCGTTGTGCGTCGCGAACTGCGGGAACACGGCGTCGGGCGCGGCGAGCAGCTTGCGCGCGCAGGCGATGTAGGCCACATCGGTGTGGCACTTGCGCGTGTACACCGGGTAGCCGCTCTGGCCGTCGAGCTGGGCGCGCTTGATTTCGCTGTCCCAGTACGCGCCCTTCACCAGCCGCACCATCAGGCGGTGCCGGCTGCGCCGCGCCAGGTCGACCAGGTAGTCGACGACCGCCGGACAGCGCTTCTGGTACGCCTGGATCACGAAGCCGATGCCGTTCCAGCCCGCGAGTTCGGGCGCGAAGCACAGCCGCTCCAGCAGCTCGAGCGAGAGTTCGAGCCGGTCCGACTCTTCGGCGTCGATGTTCAGGCCGATGTCGTGATGCCGCGCCAGCACCGCCAGCTGCAGCAGCGCCGGGTAGAGCTCGGAGCGCACGCGCTCGACCTGGGCGCGTGCGTAACGCGGGTGCAGAGCAGACAGCTTGATCGAGATGCCGGGCCCGTCGACGATGCCGCGCCCGGCGGCAGCCCCGCCGATCGCGTGGATCGCCTGCTCGTACGCCGCGAAGTAGCGCTGCGCGTCGGCGCCGGTGAGCGCCGCCTCGCCGAGCATGTCGTAGGAATAGCGAAAACCCTGAGCTTCGCGCGGGCGCGCATTCGCGAGCGCCTCTTCGATCGTCTCGCCGGTCACGAACTGCTCGCCCATCAACCGCATCGCGATCAGCACGCCCTGGCGCACCAGCGGCTCGCCGCCGCGCGCGACCGCGCGGCGCAGCGTCGCGGTCAGGCCGGCGTCGCTGTGCGTCGCGACCAGCTTGCCGGTGAGCAGCAGGCCCCACGCGGCGGCGTTGACGAACAGCGACGGGCTCTGGCCGAGGTGCTGCTGCCAGTTGCCGGGGGCGATCTTGTCGCGGATCAGCGCGTCGCGCGTCGCCGCGTCGGGAATGCGCAGCAGCGCCTCGGCCAGGCACATCAGCGCCACGCCTTCCTGCGAGCTGAGCGCGAATTCCTGCAGCAGCCCCTGCACGATGCCCGCGCGCCCCGCGCCCAGGCTGCGCTCGCGTACCGCCCGCGCGATGCGCAGCGCCAGGGCGTGCGCCTGCTCGGCCTGCGGCGGGCTCAGGCGCGCCTGGTCGATCAGGCCGGGCAGCAACTCGGGTTCGGGCGCGCGCGTGAGGCGGCCGATCGCGTCGCGCAGCGGCGAGCGGGCGAGCGGCGGCGCCAGGGGCTGAGTGGTCGGGAGGTCGCTGGAGTTCATGGGGTCAGGCCATCGTGGTCCAAAACCGATTCGGCCGTTGCGCCGACTCGAGGTGCAGCGCAACGATAGTTCAGGCTAACACTTTGCGGTCGGGCCGTCGGAGCTGCGCGGACGGGACCGCTACCATAGCGCCTGGCTCTCGTCGCAGGGAGACGCGAGCGAGTAGCATCGTTGCCTCGATTCTCGAACCGCCCGCCCCCGGCGAGCCCCTTCCACCCAACCCCGCGAACCATGTACCCCACCCTCAGCCTTTACATCGACGGCCAGTTCATCAGCGGCGGCGGCCGCCGCGAGCAGGACGTGTTCAACCCGGCGACGAACCAGGTGATCGCGAAGCTGCCGCACGCGACGCGCGAAGACCTGGACAAGGCCTTGAGCAGCGCGCAGCGCGCGTTCGAAACCTGGCGCCGCAGCTCGCCGATGGAGCGCAGCAAGGTGCTGCGCAAAGTCGCCGAGCTCGCGCGCGAGCGATCGGCGGAAATCGGCCGCAACATCGTGCGCGACCAGGGCAAGCCGCTCGCCGAAGCGGTGGGCGAAGTCAACGCCTGCTCCGAACACGCCGAGTGGTGCGCCGAGGAATGCCGGCGCATCTACGGCCGCGTGATCACGCCGCGCAACGATGCCGTGCGCCAGCTCGTGCTGCGCGAGACCGATCGGCGTGTGCGCCGCGTTCTCGCCGTGGAACTTCCCGTTCAACCAGGCGATCCGCAAGATCGCCGCGGCGATCGGCGCGGGCTGCACGATGATCCTGAAGGGCCCGGAAGATTCACCCAGCGCCGTGGTTGCGCTGGCGCAGCTGTTCCACGACGCCGGTTTGCCGCCGGGGTGCCTCAACATCGTCTGGGGCGTGCCGAGCGAAGTGTCGGACTACCTGATCCGCTCGCCGATCGTGCGCAAAATTTCTTTCACCGGATCGGTGGCGGTGGGCAAGCAGCTCGCCGGGCTGGCCGGCTCGCTGATGAAGCGCTGCACGATGGAGCTCGGCGGCCACGCGCCGGTGATCGTCTGCGACGACGCCGACATCGACGCCGCCGCCGACATGCTCGCGCCGTTCAAGTTCCGCAACGCCGGCCAGGTGTGCATTTCGCCGACGCGCTTTTACGTGCAGGAAGGTGCTTACGACAAATTCGTCGCACGCTTTCTCGCGAAGGTGGAGAAGGTCAAGGTCGGCGACGGCCTGGCGTCCGACACGAAGATGGGCCCGCTCGCGCAGCGCCGCCGCGTCGCGGCCATCGCTGGCTTCATCGACGACGCGCACCAGCGCGGCGCGACCGTGCTCGCGGGCGGCAAGGCCTTGCCGGGCGAAGGCAACTTCTTCGCGCCGACCGTCATCGCCGACATCCCCGACGACAGCCGCCTGATGACGGAAGAGCCGTTCGGGCCAGTGGCGGGCATGGTGCGCTTCAAGACGATCGACGAAGTGCTCAAGCGCGCGAACAGCCTGCCGTTCGGGCTGGCGTCCTACGCGTTCACGACGTCGACGCGCAACGCGCATGCGCTGAGCAACGGGCTGGAGGCGGGCATGGTGTCGATCAACCACTTCGGCATGGCGGTGGCCGAAACGCCGTTCGGCGGCATCAAGGACAGCGGGTATGGCAGCGAGGGTGGCATGGAAACCTTCGACGGGTATCTGAACACCAAGTTCGTGACGCAGATGAATTGAGGCGGCCACTGCCGTCGCCCGTTCGCGCGACGGCCGCCGCAAACCGCGCCGCGCTCAGCCGCCGAACTCGCGCTCGAGCTCGGCCAGCGTCTCGTCCAGCCCTTTCAGCGTTTCGAACTCGCCTTGCGCCAGCGCCAGCGCGCGCTGCGCGAGCATGTAGCTGCGGTACTCGCTGTAGTGCCACTCCTCGCGCTCGACCAGGCCTTCGAGCAGCTCGCGCGCTTCGTCGATTTCCCCCTCGCCCGCCAGGTAGCGCGCGAGGGTGCAGCGTGCAAAAAGATATTCGGGCGCCAACACCAGCGCTTCGCGCAGCAAGCGCAGCGACTCATCGGCCGGTTCGCCCAGGCTCAGGCGGATGCTCGCCAGATTCGCCAACGCCGTCGCCTGCTCGGGGTGCATGTCGCTCAGTTGCTGCGCCAGCTCGAATGCTTCTTCGAGGTCTTCCCGGCCGATGGCCCGGTGCATCCGCTGCGCAAGTTTCGTGCCTTCCGGTGAGAACGGGCTGGGCTGCGGCTTGGCGGTGATCGTCATACTGAGTGACTTGATGTCGCGCACCTTGCCCGCGGAGGTCATGCGTACCGGCAGCGCCGGGTCGCGCAGGGCTTCGTCATTGAGCCAGTTCAACAGCTGCATGCGCGCTTGATCGGACCCGCGCAAGCTGACCAGCAGCGCCGTCAGCGCGTCGAGCGCGGCCGTGTCGCCGTGCTTGGCGCGGCGCTTGAGCACCGCCAGCGCGAGGAAGCTGACCGCCGGGTCGCCGAGTTCGCAGGCGCGCTTCAGGTAGTCGGCATGCGCGTCGCAGGTGTCGAGTTTCGCGTCCCACAGCAAATCCATCGCGGTGGCTTGCGCGCTCGCGTCGGCGTTGCGCGAGAGCTGGACCATCGCCAATTCCCAGACGCGCGGAAACCACAGCCCATGCTCGCCCGGCACATCGGCGTCGGGGTCCTCCAGGTCGTCGAACAGGTCGGCTTGCTCGGGTGCGGCATGTTCCCAGTACGCCTCGTCCTGTACCTCGTCCCACGCCGCGCGCGCCGCCTCGGTATCGCCGAGAAAACGCAGCGCCGCAATGCGCGCGTTCGCGTCTTCGGGCCGGCGCGGCGTGGTGGCGCGCAATGTCGCGCTGAAACCGGCGCAGCCCGCCATGCCCTGCGCCCAGCAGCGCCAGCGCAAGGCGCGTTCCAGCGCGAACAGGTTGTCCGGGTGCGCCTGCCACGCGGCTTGCGCCACCGCCTGCGCCTGGAGCACGTCGCCGCTGGAGAACAGCGCCAGCGCGAGGTTGTTCTGCGCGCTCGGGTGCTCCACGCCGTGCAACACAGCAGCGGCCGCGCCCGGCTTGTCGTCGGCCAGGTGCATGCGCGACAAGTCGATCTTCTCGGCCTGTTGCAGCGTGAGCGGCCCGAGCGGCGTTTCGAAGGACTCGGGCGCGGGCGGAGGTGTCTCGCCGCCGTCGAGGCTGCTCAGGCGCTGTTCGGCGCGGACCCGCACCGCCCGCAAACCCGCTTCGTGCGCACTGTCGGCCAGGGCTTCGAGCGCAAGCAGGCTGCTCGGCGACGCGACATGCCACTCCCAGGCACGCGCCACGGCGCGCATCGGTTCTCCCGCCAGCGACTCGACCTCCCAGGCCAGGCCGAGCAGGGGCTTGAAGCCCGGGAAAGCCTTGCGCAGCGCGGCCAGGCGCTGCTGGGCCTTGTCGATGTCGCCCGCGTCGGCGATGCGGCGGATCGCCTCCATCTGCTCGGTTTGCGGAACGGCGGCGCTTGTCTTGCGGCGTTGTGGCTTGGGCATCGGCGGAGTTTCGCAAATTGGCGGGTCGGGCTTGGTGCTCCAATACCCGTCCGAACCACGCAGCGAGGCAAGCGCTTTGACTTTGGACTACGCGACCTTGGACGCGATGCGCCAGCAGCATCCGGCGTGGCGGCTGTTGACGGCGGGCTCGGCGCCGCTGATCGTGAGCTTCTTGCATCGCGCTTTTGTCGAGCCCAATGTGCGCGCGATGCGCCAGTCCGACCTCGTTGAAGCGCTCGACGATGCGCTGTTCGCGGTGCGCGAACACAGCCGCGATGCGTTTCCGAAGAGCGCCGCGGAGTACCTGAACGACTGGGCCGCGAACGAACGCGGCTGGCTGCGCAAGTTCTATCCGCCGGGCTCGGACGAGCCGCACTTCGACCTGACGCCGGCCACCGAGCGCGCCATCGTCTGGCTCGCCAGCCTCGCGCAGCGCAGCTTCGTCGGCACCGAGTCGCGCCTGCTCACACTGTTCGAGCTGCTGCGTCAGATCGGCGAGGGCAGCCAGGCCGACCCGCAACTGCGGCTGCGCGAATTGCAGCGGCGCCGCGCCGAGCTCGACGCCGAGATCGCGCGCGCGCAAGCAGGCGAGGTCTCGCTGCTCGGCGATACCGCGCTGAAAGAGCGCTTCCAGCAATTCACGGCGATGGCGCGCGAGCTGCTGGCCGACTTTCGCGAGGTCGAGCACAACTTTCGCGGGCTCGACCGGCGCGTGCGCGAGCGTATCGCGCTGTGGGATGGCGCGAAAGGCGCGCTGCTCGAACGGATCATGGGCGAGCGCGACCTGATCGCCGATTCCGACCAGGGCCGCAGCTTCCGTGCATTCTGGGATTTCCTGATGTCGCAATCGCGCCAGGAGGAGTTGACCGCCCTGCTGGAACGCGTGCTCGCGCTGCCGCCGGTGGCGCAACTGCAGCCCGATCCGCGCTTGCGGCGCGTGCACTACGACTGGCTGGAAGCGGGGGAACACACGCAGCGCACCGTCGCCTTGTTGTCGCAACAGTTGCGGCGCTTTCTGGACGACCAGGCGTACCTGGAGAACCGCCGCATCATGGACCTGTTGCGCGGCATCGAAGCCGGCGCGCTTGCGGTGCGCGGCGCGGCGCCGGTCGGCGAGTTCATGACGATCGCGCAGACCGAAGCCGACATCGAACTGCCGATGGAGCGGCCATTGCACAGCGCGGCATCGAAGCCGCGTATCGCCGACATTCACCTCGAAGCCGGCTCGGAGAACCTGGATGCCGGGGCGCTGTTCGCGCAGTTCGTCGTCGACAAACCGGCGCTTGCGCGGCACCTGCGACAGACGCTCGAACAGACACGACCAGGTGACGCTGCGCGAATTGCTCGAAGCTCGGCCGCTGCGCCAGGGCTTGGCCGAACTCGTGGCGTACCTGGAATTGGCGAGCGAACATGCTGCCACGGCGATCGACGAGGATGTCGAGGAGTGCGTCGCCTGGCAGGCGCGCGACGGTCAGTGGAAGCAGGCGCGCTTGGCGCGGGTGATTTTTTCGAGGCAGGGGTAGCGGGATGGTCGAGACAACGCGCCACCCTCACCCCAACCCTCTCCCGCGCGCGGGAGAGGGAGTAAGACCCACCTCCTCGGAGAGAGAGCGAGAAATTTCCGGCCCCCTCTCCACCGTACTCGGGGGAGAGGGCGGGGGTGAGGGGGTGGCCGCGCACAGCACGACCATTACCACCGAACTTTCCGCCCTCGTCATCCCCCTGCTCAAGGGCGTTCTCTACCGCGACACCGACGCCGCGCTGTGGAGCGGCCTGCTGAACCTGCAGGCCCGGCTGCGCGATTACGTATCGGTGTTGGGACTCGAGCTGAGCATCGACGAAGCCGAGGGCTACGCCTTCCTGCGTTCGCGACCGGAGCCCGAAGACGGCGCAGCGCCGGGAGTACCGAAGACGCCCCGCCTGATCGCACGCCGGCCGCTGTCGTTCCCGGTGAGCCTGCTGCTCGCGCTGCTGCGCAAGAAGCTCGCCGAGTTCGACGCCGGCGGCGGCGACACGCGGCTCGTGCTGTCGCGCGACGAGGTGGCGCAAATGCTGCGCGTGTTCCTGCCAGAAGGCAGCAACGAAGCGCGGCTGATCGACCAAGTGGATACGCACCTGAACAAAGTCGCCGAGCTCGGCTTCGTGCGCCGCCTGCGCGGCCAGGACGACATGGTCGAAGTGCAGCGCATCCTCAAGGCGTTTGTCGACGCGCAGTGGCTCGCGCAGTTCGACGAACGCCTCGCCGCGTACCGCGCTCAGCTGCAGGATGACAGCGAGCAAGAGCGGCGATGAAGAATGAAGCGCTGAGTCTGGATTTCATCGGCGAGGAGCAACTCGCGGGCTTTCGCCTGCAGCGCCTCGAAGTCTTCAACTGGGGCACGTTCGACGGCCGGGTCTGGACTGCTCCGCACCGAGGGCCGCAACGCGCTGCTCACCGGCGACATCGGCTCGGGCAAGTCGACGCTGGTCGACGCGCTGACGACGCTGCTCGTTCCAGCGCAGCGGATTGCGTACAACAAGGCGGCCGGCGCGGACGCGCGCGAACGCAGCTTGCGCTCGTATGTGCTCGGGCACTACAAGTCCGAGCGCATCGATACGAGCCACGCCGGCCGCGCCGTGGCGCTGCGCGATTCGAGCAGTTACTCGGTGATCCTCGGCGTGTTTCGCAACGCCGGCTACGACCAGACGGTGACGCTGGCCCAGGTGTTCTGGTGGAAAGACCCGCAGGGCCAGCCGGCGCGGTTGTTCGTCTGCGCCGAGCGAGAGTTGAGCATCGCGCGCGACTTCGCCAAGTTCGGCGCCGACATCGCGCAACTGCGCAAGCGCCTGCGCGCGTCCAAGGCCGACGTCGACGACAGCTTTCCGCCCTACGGCGCGCAGTTGCGCAGGCGCTTGGGCATCGAGACGAGCAAGCGCTCGAGCTGTTCCACCAGACGGTGTCGATGAAGTCGGTGGGCAACCTCACCGACTTCGTGCGCAGCCACATGCTCGAGCCGTTCGACACCGGCGCCGCGCATCCAGGCCTTGCTCGCGCACTTCGACGACCTGCACCGCGCGCACGAGGCGGTGCTCAAGGCCAAGCGCCAGGTGGTCCTGCTCGCGCCGCTGGTGGCCGACTGCGACCAGCATGCCACCGCGCTCGCCCACGCCGACGCGCTGCGCGCCTGCCGTGAAGCGCTGGAGAGCTATTTCGCCGGGCTGAAGGCCGGTCTGCTGGAGCAGCGCATCGCCGAGCTGGCCGAAGAGCTGGGGCGCCGCGCCGGCCAGATCACGAGGGTCGAGGAGCAGCGCGCGGCGCAGCAGCGCGACGAGCGCGAACTGCGCCGCGCGATCGGCGACAGCGGGGGCGACCGCATCGCGCGCCTGGCCGCCGAGATCGAGCGGGTCGAGCAGGAGAAGGCGCGGCGCCTGGCCAAGGCGCAACGCTACGACGCGCTGCGGGCGTCGCTCGGATTGCTGAGCATGCAAAGCGGCGAAGACTTTCTGGCGCAGCGCGCGCTGTGCCGGCAGATGCAGGACGCCGCCGCCGAGCGCGAGGCCGCGGTGCAGAACGAACTCAACGAGACCGGCGTTGCATTCGCGCAAGGGCGCCAGGAGCGCGAGGCGCTGGCCGCGGAGATCGCCAGCTTGAAAGCGCGGCGCAGCAACATCGACGCGCAACAGGTCGCCATGCGCGCCGCGCTGAGTTCGGCCTTGCGGATCGACGAAGCCGAGATGCCGTTCGCCGGCGAGCTGCTCCAGTTGCGCGACGACGCGCGCGACTGGGAAGGCGCGGCCGAGCGCCTGCTGCGCAATTTCGGTCTGTCGCTGCTGGTGCCCGATGCGCATTACGCCGCAGTGAGCGAATGGGTCGACCGCACGCACCTGAAGGCACGGCTCGTCTACTTCCGGGTTCGCACGGCGCGCAAAGACGCTCGCGGCGAGCCGCCGGCCGCGCACCCCGACTCGCTGGTGCGCAAGCTGCAACTCAAGCCTGATTCGTCGTTTCATGCCTGGCTGGAACGCGAAATCGCGCAGCGCTTCGATGTGGCGTGCTGCACCAGCCAGGAGCAGTTCCGCCGCGAAACCCGGGCGATCACGCGCGCCGGCCAGATCAAGGGCGGCGGCGAGCGCCACGAGAAAGACGACCGGCACCGCATCGACGACCGCGCCCGCTACGTGCTCGGCTGGAGCAACGAAGCGAAGATCGACGCGTTGCAAGGCCAGGTGAAAGTTCTCGAGGCGCGCTTAGGCAGCACCGGCAGCCGCATCGCCGCGCTGCAAGGCGAACAGCGCGCGCTGCGCGAGCGCTTGGACGCGCTCAGCAAGCTCGACGAGTACCGGGAATACCGCGAGTTGGATTGGCAGCCGCTGGCCGCGGAGGCGGCGAAGCTGCTGGACGAGAAGCGCGAACTCGAGGCCGCGTCCGACGTGCTGAAGACGCTGGGCGCGCGCCTGGAGACGCTGCTCGCGCAACTCGCCAAGACGGAAGCCGCACTCGACGCGCACCGGCGCGACGCCGCGAAAGCCGAGCAACGGCAGGCCGACGCGCAATCCCTGCTGCGCCAGGCGCTGATCGTGCGCGACGGCCTCGATGAGGCTTCACGTGCGTCGCGAGCATCGCATGCGGCGCACTTCGCTCAGCTGGAAACGCTGCGCGCGCAGGCCCTGGGCACACACGCCTTGAGCGTCGAATCGTGCGGCCCGCGCGAGCAGGAGTTGCGCAAATGGCTGCAGGAGCGCATCGACGCCGAAGACAAGAAACTCGCGCGCCTGCGCGACAAGAATCGTTCGCGCGATGGCCGAGTACAAGGAAGCGTACAAGCTCGATACGCAGGACACCGATGCGAGCGTCGACGCGGCGAGCGAGTATCGAAGCATGCTCGACCAGCTCAATGCCGACGACTTGCCGCGCTTCGAAGCGCGCTTCAAAGAGCTACTCAACGAGAACACGATCCGCGAGGTCGCCAACTTCCAGTCGCAGTTGAGCAAGGAGCGCGAGACGATCAAGGAACGCGTGGTGCGCATCAACCAGTCGCTGACGCAGATCGACTACAACCCGGGGCGCTACATCGTTCTCGAAGCGCAGCTCGCGCCAGATGCCGACATCCGCGACTTCCAGAGCGAACTGCGCGCCTGCACCGAAGGCGCGATCACGGGGTCGGAGGACGCGCAGTATTCGGAAGCCAAGTTCGTGCAGGTCAAACGCATCATCGAGCGCTTTCGCGGCCGCGAGGGAACGGCCGAACTCGACCGGCGCTGGACCGCGAAGGTGAGCGACGTTCGCAACTGGTTCGTCTTTGCCGCGAGCGAACGCTGGCGCGAAGACCACAGCGAACACGAACACTATTCCGACTCGGGCGGCAAGTCGGGCGGGCAGAAAGAGAAGCTCGCCTACACCGTGCTCGCGGCGAGCCTGGCGTACCAGTTCGGGCTCGAATGGGGCGCCTCGAGATCGCGCAAGCTTTCGCTTCGTCGTCATCGACGAGGCCTTCGGCCGCGGCTCCGACGAATCGGCGCAGTACGGGCTGCGCCTGTTCCAGCAGCTGAACCTGCAGCTGCTGATCGTCACGCCGCTGCAGAAGATCCACATCATCGAGCCTTTCGTGGCCAATGTCGCTTTCGTCGACAACGAAGACGGGCGCGCTTCGCGCTTGCGCAACCTGAGCATCGAGCAGTACCGCGACGAGCGCAAGGAGCGGGACTCGCGCGGCCCGGCATGAGCTGGACGACACCGGCCGACCTGCGCGCGCAGGTCGTCAAGCTGTGGGACAAGGGGCAACTGCTCGCGTACCTGGTGAATGCCGGCGAGCTGTTCCCATTGCGCCTGAGGCTCGAAGCTCCTGCTTCCGCCGACCTGTCGCAACGCTTCGACGAAGTTCGCGCCTGGGCCGCCGCGCTGCAAGCCGGGGCGGGCAGCAACAAGCGGCGCGGACACCGGGTCGTGCTGCGCGACGTCAAGCACCGGGTGATCGGCGCGAACCGGGTACCGAGCGAGGTCTGGCTCGATACGCTGGACGACGCGATTGAGCTGATCGGCAAACAGCGCGAAGCGCGGCGCTTCGCCGAGCTGGTCGAGCGGACCCGCGCCGCGCAGCCGGAGCTTCTGCCCTGGCTGCAACAGCGCTCGCTGCGTGCGCTCGAGCTCGCGCCGGTCTGGCCCCTGCTGCTGGACGTCGTGGCGTGGATCCGGTCGCACCCGCGCCCCGGCGTCTACCTGCGCCAGGTCGAGGTTCCCGGCGTGCACACCAAGTTCATCGAAGAACACCGCGCGGTGCTCGCCGAATTGCTCGACCTCTGTCTGAGCGCGGATGCGATCGACACGCGCTGCAGCGGCGCCTCTGGTTTCGTGCAGCGCTACGGCTTTCGCGACAAGCCGCTGCGCGTTCGCTTTCGCCTGCTCGATGCGCGCCACGCCTGGCCCGCCGCCGGCGCCGACCAGGACATCACGCTCTCGTTGGACGCATTCAGCGCGCTCGACGTCGCCGCTTCGCGGATCTTCATCACCGAGAACGAGATCAACTATCTCGCCTTTCCGAACTCGAGCGACAGCCTGCTGATCTTCGGCGCGGGTTACGGCCTGCCGTCACTGGCACGCGCGCAATGGCTGCACGCCAAGACGATCCACTATTGGGGCGACATCGACACGCATGGCTTCGCCATCCTGGATCAGTTGCGTGCGATCTTCCCCCGCACCGAATCGTTTCTGATGGACCACGCCACGCTGCTCGCGCACGAGGCGCTGTGGGCCGATGAGCCCGAGCCGACCCAACGCGACTTGCCGCGATTGACGCAAGAGGAGCGCGCGCTTTACGACGACTTGCGCTGGAAGCGCTTGGGCGGCGAGCGGCAGATACGGCTCGAACAGGAACGCATAGCGTTCGGGTGGGTCGAGCGGGCGCTGGAGCGCGTCTGCCGCGGCGGCGAGGTCGACAACATTCGGGAGGTTTCGTGATCGAGGCGCTCGCCGCCAGGGGCATGAAGTGTGTCCGTGCGCGACGAACCATTTCAAGACTCACCTGGTCGGCACTGGCCTGCGCCCTATCGCAGCCCGCCGCCGGCCTCGCGCAAGCGCCCACCGCGACCGGGGCCACTGTCACCGGTGCCGCCGGAACGACGCAATTGATCGGCAGCATCGGCACGGCGCGCTATGTTTCCGAAGAGCGCCTGTCCAGCGGAACGCTGTTCAACCGTGAAGAAGGAGATCTCTTGCGTTGGGAACTGGACCTGCGTCACACGGTCGAGAACTGGACATGGCGACTGAGCGCCGAGCAATCGAGTGGCACCATCGACTACCGCGGCAGAAACCAGCTTGGCCTGCCTTTGAGAACGCTGACGGACCTGAAGCGCGACGAATTCGCGCTCGGCCTGGAGTACCGGTGGGGGTGGGAAACCTTCGGCGCCACATTGGGCGCCGGAATGGACATGCTGCGCACACGGCGGCACATACGGCCTGCCGCGATTTCGGGGGCGCTGACCGAAACCCTGCGCTCGGACCAACTGTTCCTTCGCGCCGGCGCATTCGTGGAAACGGCTTTCGCCGAACGTCCACTGCGACTGGCGGGGTCGCTGCAGTTGAACCAGCCGTTCTCGCAAACACTCAGCGTCGACACCCACGGCGTGGCCGATGCCTTTGTCTTGCGGCCCGAGTCGCGCTCCGGTGGCCGCTTGCGTTTCGATGCCGCATGGTCGATCGGCGGCAACTTCGACATCACGTGCCACTTCGGACAGGAAACCTACCGTCCCGGCCCGAGTGCGCCAGCGACCGCCTTCCGCAACGGGGTGGCGGTCGGCGGCGCCAGCTATCCCGGCAGCGTGCAGAAGCTCCGATTCGGTGGCGTCGGCGGTGTCTGGCAATTCCGATAGCGCCGCAGTAGGATGGATGCCCGTTTCGATTCTTGGAGCGAATCCATGAAGAACTCGTACCAGGCGCTGCTATCGATCTGTTTTGCGGCGATCCTTGCCGCATGCGGGGGTGGTGGCGGAGGTTCCGCGCCTGCAGCTGTGCCCACCGGTCCGGTGCCGGGCGCGGCCCCGACCGCGGTGATTCCCAACAGCCAAGCGGCCGCGAATGCACTGGCGGGGGAGGCCCGCAGCTCTTTCGCGGCGGCGGCAAAGATGCAGGCCGCGTCATCGTTGCCGGGTGGCGTCAACTTCTTGTTCTTGCCTGCGGGCGTGGAACAGGCCTGCCCGGGCGGCGGCAACTACAGCTTCACCGAACCCACGAGCAATGCCCCCGGCACCACGTTCACGATCACGTTCAACAATTGCGCCTTGGTGGTCGGCGAATTCATCAACGGCACGGTCACGACCCGCCTCGACACCTTCGTCGACGACGCAAATTTCTCCTTTACCTCCACCTTCAACATCACCTCTACCGGTATCGCGTCGGCGATCACCGGCAGCACGATTTGCAACATCGCCAACAATGTCGCCACCTGCTACTTCACCGACGGCACCCACACCTTCGAGACCAGCTTCAGCCTTTCGGCCGGCGTGATCAACGGCGCGTACCAGTGGGTGTTCCAGACCCTGGGCACCGTGCTGTTCACCTTCAGCAACTGGACCACGACCGGTGGCACGATCACCGTCACCGGCGCGAATGGCACCTCCGCGACGATCGTGCACAGCCTCACGAACCTCGTCGTGACGATCGGCACAACCCCGTACACCGTTCCCGCACCCTGACGGATCGCCTTCCGCCCGCTCGGGCGATCGGCTGGCCGACCGACAAACCCGGCGCGCCACGCTCGCCGGGTTTTCTTTTGCGGTGGAGATGCCGCAATCAGCTCGCTCCATACCCCATCGTCTGCGGCAACCACAACACGACCTGCGGGAACAGCGTCATCGCGAGCAGCAACAGCAGCAGCATCACGATGAACAGCCAGCCCTCGCGCAGCATCTCGCCGATGGGAATTCCCGTCAACGCCTTCGTCACGAACAGCAGCATGCCGAACGGCGGGTGGATCAGGCCGATCATCATGTTCAGCACGACCAGCACGCCGAAGTGCACCAGGTCGATGCCGAGCGCCTTGACCGACGGCAGCAGCATCGGCACGAACACGAGCAGCAGCACCGACACGTCGAGAAAACACCCGAGCACGAGGAACAGCAGGTTCACCATCAGAAGGAACTGCAGGCGGCTCAGGTGCAGCGCGTCGACCCATTGCACCACCGCCTGCGGCACGCCTTCGGCGGTGAACGCGTAGTTCAGGATGAACGATCCGGCGAGCACGATCGTGATGACGGCACTCGCGCGGGTCGACTCGAGCAACACGGCGTACAGGCTGCGCCAGGACAGCGCGCGGTACACCACCGCCGCCAGCAGCAAGGCGTGCAGCGCCGCGACCGCCGCCGCTTCGGTGGGCGTGAACGCGCCCGAGTAGATGCCGCCGAGCAGCACGATCGGCATCGACAGCGGCAACGCGCCGCGCCAGACGATGCCGGGCCACGCGGTCATCGGTACCTTGTCTTCGCGCGGCATGTTGCGCTTGGTCGCGATGATGTGCACGACGAGCATCATCAGCAGCGCCATCAGCCCTCCAGGCACCACGCCGCCGAGGAACAGCGCGCCGACCGACGCGCCCGACACCAGCGCGTAGATCACCATCGGGATCGACGGCGGAATCATCGGCCCGAGCGTCGCGCTGGCGACGACCACCGCGCCGGCGAAACCCGGCGAGTACTCGGGCTTCTTCAGCATCGCGCGGATCGTCACCAACCCTGGGCCGGCGGCATCGGCGATCGCGCTGCCGCTCATTCCGGAGAACACGACGCTCACCAGAATGTCGACCTGCGCCAGGCCGCCGCGCAAGCGCCCGACGAGGATGCGGCAGAAGTCGAAGATGCGCTCGCTCACCGTGCCGGCGTTCATCAGGTTCGCGGCGAACACGAACAGCGGCACCGCAAGCAGCACGTAGCTGTTGTACAGACCATTGCCCACCTGTTCGGCGAGCAAGCCGAGATCCTGGCGCTTCACGATCAGGTACGCCGCGCCCGAAGCCAGCATCGAAAAACCGATCGGCAGGCGCAGCAGCATGCCGGCGAGCAGCACGCTGCCCAGCGCCCAAAGGGCGATGCTCATCGGGTCACGACCGGGTCGTCCAGGTCACGGCCATCGCAGGCGCGCCACACGGCCCGGGCACTGCGCAGCACGAGCGAGATCAGCAGCGCCACGAACGGCAGGAACACGACCATGAACGGCACACCCAGCACCGGCGTGCCTTCGCGTTTCATGAACTGCACATAGTCCCAGCAGCCGGGCAAGGCCCACGCGGCAAGGGTTCCGAGCAGCAGGTGGCCGGCGATGCGCATCGAGCGCCGCGCGTTGCGGCCCACGGCGTTCCACACCAGATCGAACGCGACATGCTCGCGCTCCGGGACGATGAACGCCGCCGCCCACAGAATGACCCAGACGTAGAGGATCACCGCCAGCTCGTCGGTCCACGGCAAGGGCTTGTTGAAGGCGAAGCGCGCGGCGATCTGCACCAGGAACACGACGAACAGCGCCGCGAACAGCGCGACGCCGACGCCTTGCGCGAAGCGTGTCAACCCGCGGTGCATGCCCTGGGGCCCGTTCGCCCTACTTCACCGCGTTGATGCGCTCGAGCAGCCCCTTGGGCCAGGCCTTGGCGATGTCGGACGCGGCGTAGGCCGACTGCACAGCCTTGCGAAACGCCTCGACGTCGGGCGTGCTGACCTGCAAGCCCTGCTGCTTGAAGAACTCGACGATCTGCGCTTCTTCCTTGATCCGGTTGTCGTTGTTGTACGCCACCGCGGCCTGCGCGGCCGCTTTCACCTTCGCCTTCTGCACCGTATTCAACACCGACCAGGTCTTGCTCGAGATCGCGATGAACAGGCTGTCCACCAGGTGCTGCGTCAGCACCAGCTGCTTCGTCACTTCATAGAACTTCGCCGCGCGCACCGTGGGCAGTGGGTTGTCCTGGCCATCGATCGTGCCGGTCTTCAAGCCCAGGTAGACCTCGCCGAACGCGAGCGGCGTGGCGGTCGCGCCGAGCGCCTCGCCGAGGAACAGCCACTCCTTGCTACCAGGCATGCGCAGCTTCACGCCCTTCAAGTCGGCCGGCGTGCGCACGTTGCGCGCTTCGCGCAGGTTCACCTGGCGCGTGCCGAGGTAGGCGGTGGCCAACGGCACCACGTCCATCTTGTCCGCCACCAGCTTGAACAGCTCCTCGCCGATCGCGCCGTTGAACACCTTCTGCTGGTGCTCGGGATCGCGCACGATGTAGCCCGCGGTGAAGATTGAGAACTCGGGCACCAACTTGGCGATGTCGAACGCCGAGATCGACGCGAGCTCGAGGTTGCCGCGCGCCATCGCCGCTGGTTCGGTGCCCTGCTTGAACAGCGACCCGTTCAGGTTGATCTGCACGTCAAATTCACCGGGCGCGCTTTTGTCGAGCGACTCCTTGAACACGCTCCACATCTTGGCGTGCCAGTCGTCGGGCACGGCGGGGGTGGAGATGCGCAACATTGTCTTGCCCTGCGCGAGCGCCGCGGGCACGCATGCGGCACCAAGGACCACGCCTGTGGCGGCGAACAACAGAGCGCGGCGGGTGGCCTGGGTGTACATCGGTGTCTCCTCGTTCGCGACGGTGATTTCTTCTGGCGCAGTCTAGCGAGGCTTGCGTGCCACGCGCGGCATCGCACTGCCGGCCCGCGCTTCAGCCGGCTTGGGCACTACCCCGGCGTCGCGCAGCGCGGCATCGAGAAACGCATCGGCCATCCACAGCGCGATGCGCTGCGTTTCGCGGTCCGACGCACCCCAGATGTCTTTCAAGATGATGAAAGGCTCGATGCCATAGATCACCGACAGCGCCTTGTGCAGCCGCTCGTGCGTCGCCTTGGGCAGCAGCGGCGCCAGCGGCGCGAGCGCGTGGTCCAGGATGCGCACGCGGTGGCCACGCCGGTAGGGTTCTTCTTCAAGCAGCCCGGCGCGCTCGAGCGCCCATTGCTCCAGCGAGAGCTGCACCGCGGCGCGCATCTGCGGCTCGAATTCGATGAATCTCGGGAACGTTTGCTGGAACAGTTCGCGCACGCGGTCGCGCCCGTCGGCGGCATTCGACGTGAACGCGCGCACCGGCCCGAGCGACGTGTGAATCACCGCGGTGATCAACGCGCTGCGACTCGGGAAGTAGCGGTACGCCGTGGCGCGCGACACGCGCGAACGCACCGCGAGTTCGGCGACCGACGGAACGCGCCCGTCCTGCTGGATCAGCGCCATGGCGGTGTCGAGCAACAGCTTGAACGTTGCCGCCGTGACGCCGCGCGCGGGTGGCATCGGCGCCACGCTGAGGGTGTGTTTGAGCCGGGTCATGCGGGTTAATCCGGGGTTCGGAGAAGTGTTTTTTTATGGGCCGGCCCGTGTCAGGCCCCGTATGATGCATCGATCCAGATTTGAGACGCAAGTCTCATCTTCTCGTTGCTGACGGCGCGCGAGGGTCGAACAGCAAACAGCCGATGCGGGCGCGCGCAGCGCGCGCGGGAGACTCTCGAATGCGATTGGCCTGTTGGAACTGGGGCGGCGGACACCACGCCGGAGTCGTGTCCGCCGACGGCAGCGAAGTCACCCCGCTCGTTGTGGCCGATGCGTCAAGCGGCGTGCTGGGGCTCATTCAATCTCTGGTGCGCGGCGAAGCTTTGGCCGCAGCGAGCGGCGCACGCCTGCCGCTGGCTGCCGTCACGTTGAACGCGCCGCTGCCCAAACCCTTGCGCGGCCTGTGGTGTGTGGGCCGCAACTATCGAGCCCATGCGCAGGAACTCGCGACCACCGTGTTCCGCGACGTGCTGCCCAAGCAGGACAAGCAAGACGACGGCTGGCCGATCGTCTTCACCAAGGTGGCGGAATGCGTGATCGGCCCGTTTGACACGGTGCGCCTGCCCGGGGCCACGATCTCAAACCAGATCGACTATGAATCGGAACTCGCCGTCATCATCGGCAGCGGCGGGCGCGACATTTCACGTTCGCGAGCGATGGACCATGTGTTCGGCTACACCATCGTCAACGACGTGACAGCGCGCGACGTGCAAGTGCGCCATCTGCAGTGGGACCTGGGCAAGAGCTTCGACACGTTCTGTCCGATGGGGCCATGGATCGTGACCGCCGATGAGCTCGATGGCCGCAACCTGCGCGTGCGGGGCTGGGTCACGCCCAAGGGCGGGCAGCCCGAGCTGCGCCAGGATGCGAACACGCGCGACATGATCTTCGACATTCCCACGCTGATCGAAACCTGCTCGCGCGGCATCACGCTGCACCCCGGCGACATCATCGCCACCGGAACGCCCGCCGGCGTGGGCATGGGCTTCAAGCCGCCGAAGTGGCTGGGTGCGGGTGACGTGGTGCGAATCGAGATCGAGGGCATCGGTTCGATCGAGAACCGCTTCGAGTTCGATTGAGGCACCAGCCCGTGGCACTGCACAGCGATCGACCGAATGCTCGTCGAAGACGACGGCGAAGGCGACGCCGTGGTTTGCATTCACGGCCTGGGAGGCACCTCCAACACCTGGACGCCGCTGATGCCCGCGCTCGCCCGCTACCGCGTCATCCGGCCGGACATGCCAGGAAGCGGCCGCTCGAATGTCGAAGGGCCGTTGTCGATCGCGCGCTTCGTCGAAGCCGTGGCGTCCGCCTGCGCGCGCCTGAACGTGAAACGCGCGCATTTTCTGGGGCATTCGCTGGGCACCATCGTGTGCCAGCACTTGGCGGTGGCGCACCCGAAACTGGTGCGCAGCCTGGCGCTGTTCGGCCCGGTGCATGCGCTGGGCGACACCGCGCGCAGCGGCGTTCGCGCACGCGCCGCGAAGCTGCGCAGCGCTGGCATCGCGGCCATGCATGAGCTGGCGCAGTCCCTCGTCGCAGGAGCGCTTTCGGCCGACACGCGAGAGCGCCAGCCACTGGCCGTGGCCTTCGTGCGCGAGAGCCTGCAACGCCAAAGCCCGGACGGTTATGCCCGCACATGCGACGCGCTCGCCGACGCCCAACCCGCTGCGGTGGAGCGCATCGACGCCAGCGCGCTGCTCATCACCGGCGATGAAGACGCGATCGCGCCGCCGCAGGCAGTGCGCACGCTCGCGGGCCGCTTCAAGGACGCGCGGATCGTCGTGCTCAGCCGCTGCGGCCACTGGACACCGATCGAGCGCGCTGAAGAATGCTCGCGCGAGCTGACTGAATTTCTCGGCAGGCATCGCTGAGCCGCCCCCAGACGAAGGACACCGACATGGCCGACGTTCTGTTCACCAACGCCCGCATCTTCGACGGCGGCGGCGACGCGCCCTTCAACGGCGAAGTGCTGGTGCAAGGCAACAAGATTTCGCGCGTGTTCCGCGCCGGCCAGGGCGCGCGTTCGCTGCCTGTGGGGGGCACGCAAGTCATCGACGCCGCAGGCGCGTTCCTGATGCCGGGCATGGTGGAAGCGCACACGCATTTTTCGTGGAACAACCAGCCGAGCCTGGACGCGATTCAGCGCATGCCGCCCGAGGAACACATCCTGTGGTGCGCGCAGGTCGCGAAGACTTATCTCGACATGGGCTGGACGAGTTGCGTCGGCGCGGCTGCCGCAAAGCCGCGGCTGGACGTGGTGATCCGCAACGCGATCAACGACGGCACGATTGTCGGCCCGCGCTACCTCGCCGCGAGCCAGGAGATCACGGTGCCCGGCGGCCTGGGTGACAGCACGATGCCGCATCTGCCGCAACACGAATTCGCGTTCGGCGCCATCGTCAGCGGGCCCGATGAGATGCGGCGTTGCGTGCGCATGTTCACCAAGTACGGCGTCGATTCGCTGAAGATCAATCTGTCGGGCGAATCGATCACCGGCATGCCCGGCGAGATGAGCCAGTTCACGGAAGAAGAAGTTGCCGTGTGCGTGGACGAGGCGAAACGCTGGGGCAAGCGTGTCGCGGCGCACGCGCGGTCCACCTGGTCGATCAAGCAGTGCGTGAAGCAAGGCATCGAAGTCATCTACCACGCAAGCTTCACCGACGAAGAGGCGCTGGACCTGCTCGAAGCCCACAAGATGGAGCACTTCATCGCTCCCGGCCTGGCGTGGCTGATCAACACAACGCACCACGCCAGCGCGTACGGCCTGACACCCGCGGTCGTGAAGAAGATGGACTATCCGCGCGAGCTCGACGCAGCCATCGAGAGCATGCGCGCCCTGCGCAAGCGCGGCGTGCGCATCCTGCCGGGTGGTGACTACGGTTTCGCGTGGACGCCGCACGGCACGAACGCGAAAGACCTCGAATACTTCGTCAAGCATGTGGGCATGAGCACGATGGAAGCGCTGCTCTCCGCCACCGCGTGGGGCGGGCCGATGATGCGCATGGGCAAGGTGCTGGGCTACATCCGCGAAGGCTATCTGGCCGACATCCTGCTGGTCGACGGCGACCCGCTCGCCGACATCACGGTGCTGCAAGACAAATCGCGCATCCTCGCGGTGATGAAGGACGGGCAATTCCACCGGGCGCCGCCAGTGCGCGCTTCGCGTACCACACGTTGGGCGGCCTAAGGATGCGAATTCATCGGCTCAGCCACGTCATCCCGGCGAAGGCCGGGATCCATCGCTGCACGCCAAGAGTGGATCCCGGCATCCGCCGGGATGACGGCATTCGAGACTGAGAAGCAGGAGTAGCCAGCATGACCGACACCCTCTTCACCAACGTTCGCATCCTCGACGGCACGGGCCAGAACCCTTACGCGGGTAGCGTGCTCGTGCAGGGCAACCGCATTCGGCAGGTCGGCCGCAGCACGGCGCCGATCTCATCGAGTGGCGCCACCGTGATCGACGGCGCCGGCGCGACGCTGATGCCCGGCATGTGCGAGGCGCATACGCATTTTTCGTGGAACGACGCGGCCACACTCGGCGCCATTCAGGCGATGCCGCTCGAAGAGCATGTGCTGTGGTGCGCCAAGGTCGCCAAACAGTATCTTCAAGCGGGCTTCACCTCGTGCGTCGGCGCGGCGTGCGCCAAGCCGCGGCTGGACGTGGTGACGCGCAACGCCATCAACTCCGGGCAGATTCCCGGGCCGCGCTACCTCGCGGCAAGCCAGGAGATCACGGTGCTCGGCGGCCTGGGCGACGAGACCTTGCCGCACCTGCCCTTCCCTGAATTCAGCTTCGGCGTGAACGTCAGCGGCGCCGAGGAGATGCGCAAGGCGGTGCGCATGTTCTTGAAATATGGTGTCGATTCGATCAAGGTCAATTTGTCGGGCGACAACTTCACGCCCGACTCGCCGGCCGAGACCACCTGGATGACGGACGCCGAAGTCGCCGCGGCGATGGAAGAGGTGAAGATTCGAGGCAAACGCGGCATCGCGCACGCGCGCTCCACGGCGAGCGTGAAGCAGGCGCTGCGCCACGGCATCGACCTGATCTACCACGCCAGTTACACGGACAGCGAATCGCTGGACATGTTGGAGGAGGCGAAAGACCGCGTCTTCGTCGTGCCCGGCATCGGCATCATTTACGCCATGCTCAATGAGGCCGAGCCCTGGGGCATCACGCGCGCCTCGGCCACCGCGGTGGGTTACCAGCGCGAGTGGGATACCGCGCTCGAGTCGCTGTCGAAGATGCACAAGCGCGGCGTGCGCGTGCTGCCCGGCGGCGATTACGGCTTCGCGTTCACGCCGCACGGCCAGAACGCGCGCGACCTGGAGTTCTTCGTCAAGTACCTCGGCTTCACGCCGATGGAAGCCATTCGCTCGTGCACTCTCTACGGCGGCCAGATCATGATGCGCGGCAACGAACTCGGCACGATCAAGGACGGGTATCTCGCCGACCTGCTGCTGATCGACGGCGACCCGCTCGCCAACCTCTCGATCCTGCGCGACCCGAAGCGCATCCTCGCGGTGATGAAAGACGGCGTGTTCGCGAAGGCGCCCGACATCGCTTCGCAACGTGCGTGGGGGCGCGCGGCGTGAGCGACCGAGCCAAACTCTGGCTCTGGCTGCTCGTCGGCGGCCCGATCGCCGTGTTTTCGCTGTGGGCGATGTTCGACAACACGCGCCTGTACTTCGTGACGCTGCTCAATTCGCTCACGCTCGCGTCGCTCTATTTCATCGTCGCGAGCGGGTTCACGCTTGTGTTCGGGCTGATGCGCAATGTGAACCTCGCGCATGGGTCGCTCTACCTGCTGGGCGGCTATGTCGCCTTCATCGTCGCGGAGAGCACCGGTTGGTGGATCCTCGCCGTGGCGGCGGGCTGCGCCGCGGCGTCGCTGGTCGGGTTGCTGATCCAGGTGGTGATCCTGCGGCACATGCAAGGTGAGGATTTGCGCCAGACGATGGTGACGATCGGCCTGTCGATCGTCATCGCCGACATCCTGCTGTGGATCTTCACCGGCCAGGTGCACCAGATGGAAGCGCCTTTGTTCCTGCAAGGGCCCATCCGCGGCATCCCGTTGATCAACGCGTACTCGGCGTATCGCTTGAGCCTGCTGGGTTTCGGCATCGCCATCGGCGTGGGCCTGTGGCTGCTGCTGAACCGCACGCGCGTGGGCATGATGATCCGCGCCGGGGTCGATGACCGCGGCATGCTCGCCGCCAGCGGCGTCAACGTGAACCTGGTGTTCGCGATCACGTTTGCGCTCGGCGCCGCGCTTGCCGGCTTCGGCGGCGTGATCGGCGCGGTCGAGCTGTCGATGGTGCCGGGCGAAGACATTCGGCTGCTGCTCGCGTCGCTGATCGTCGTGATCGTCGGCGGCATGGGCTCGATCGTCGGCGCCGCCATCGGCGCGGCGATTCTGGGGCTGGCCGAGACCTATGGGCTGGCGTATGCGCCGACGTACAGCGTCGTGTTCACGTTCGTGATCTTGATTCTGGTGCTGGCGTTCCGGCCGCGGGGAATCATGGGATCGGCAGCGTGAGGGCCATTGGCATGAGTGCAGCCCAATGGCGCCGCGCGATGAATACCGGCACGGTGTCGACGGTGCGTCCACGCGCGGCCATCTCGGCGAACGCGCCGGCCGTCATCACCGCACCCGACCCCTACGCCGACAGCGACGCTCCACGCTGGTTGAAGTACCTGTGGCGCAGCGCTCGCGCCACGCCATGTGTTTGTCGGCTTGCTGGTGCTGCTGTTCCCCTTCGTCGCCACGCCCTTCCTCACGTTTCAGGTCGCGACGCAATCGCTGTTGCTCGGCATGATCGCGCTCTCGCTCACCTTCCTCGCCGGCTACGGCGGCATGGTGTCGCTCGCACAGATGACGGTGGCCGGCATCTCGGGCTACGCGCTGGCCGTGCTCGGCACGAGCAGCAGCGCCGAAATCAGCCTCGCCTGGCCGTGGTGGGTGGCGGTGCCGTTCGCGATTGCCATCGCCGTCGTCTGCGCCACATTGATCGGCTGGCTCTCGGTGCGCACCGAGGGCATCTACACGATCATGATCACGCTCGCGATCGGCGTCGCGTTCTACTACCTGGTGCTGCAGAACTACACGATTTTCAACGGCTTCCAGGGCCTGCGCGAACTCAAGCCGCCCACCGTGTTCGGCATCGGCTGGCGCGAGCCGGTGCCGTTCTACTTTCAGGTGCTGTTCTGGGCGCTCGCGGCCTACCTCCTGGTGCGCTATGTCGTGCGCACGCCGTTCGGCATTGCCCTGCAAGGCATTCGCGACAATCCGCGGCGCATGGAGGCGCTCGGCTTTCACGTCGTCGCGCACCGCGTCGCGGCGTATGCGCTGGCCGGCTTGATTGCGGCGGTGGGCGGCATCGGCCTGGCCTGGTACAACGCCCTGATGACGCCGGGCTCGGTAGGCACCAGCTGGCTCATCAACATCCTCGTGATCGCCGTGCTCGGCGGCATGAAGCACCCGATCGGCGCCTTCCTCGGCGCACTCACGTTCGTGCTGCTGCAAACCTTCGCGATCGACTTGATCGATCGCGAACGCTTCAACCTCGTGATCGGCGGCGTGTTCCTCGCCATCGTGCTGTTTTCCCCCGACGGCTTGCTCGGACTGTGGGCGATGTTTCGCTCACGCTTCGGTGGCCAATACTCAACCTCCAAAGGAGACATGAAGTGAAAGTGACCAAGAGAACGTTGATGCGCTCGGCCGCCCTTTCAGTGATAGGCGCGGCGGCACTTGCCGCGATGATGGGAAGCGCCTGGGCGCAGGGCCAGCCGGTGAAGATCGGCCTGCTCGCCACGCTGGAAGGCCCGTTTGCCGCAGGCGGTGCCGACGGCATGCGTGGCGCCGAACTCGCGGTGAAGCAGCGCGGCGGCGTCGTCGCCGGGCGCAAGATCGAGATCATCAAGGGCTCGAGCGACGCGAAACCCGACGTCGCCGTGAACGCGACGCGCAAGCTCGTCGAGCAGGACAAGGTCGACATCATGGTCGGCCCGCTCTCCGGCGGCGAAGGCATCGCGGTGAAGGACTATTCGAAGACGCAGCCGAACATCACGTTCATCAACGGCTCGTCGGGCGCGCAAGCGGCAACGCTCGTCAACCCGAGCCCGAACTTCTTCCGCTTCAACACCGAAGGCGCGCAGTGGATGGTGGGCCTGGGCAAGGCTGCGCTCGACAAGGGCTACAAGCGCGTGATGGTGATCGCCGAAGACTATGCGTTTCCGTATTCGCAGGTGCAGGGCTTCATGGCCGAGTACTGCAAGCTCGGCGGCAAGGTGCCCGAGAAGGCGTGGGTGCCGCTGGGCGGCAAGGACTATTCGTCGGTGATCGCGAAGATCCCGAAGAACGTCGACGCGCTGCTCGTCGTGCTCGGCGGCGCCGACGCGGTGAACTTCCTGACCCAGTACGAAAATGCCGGCGGCGACAAGCCCATGCTCGGCGGCTCGATCACGGTGAGCCAGGACATCCTGAACTACAAGGGCAAGCGGCGCGATTCGCTGGTCGGCACGATCTCCGCCGGGCCGGTGGCCGATTCGTACGACGGCGCGGAATGGAAGGCCTTCGTCGCCGACTATCAGAAGACGTATCCGGTGTCGGCCGGCGGTTTTCCAAGCCCGAGCCTGTTCGCCTACGTTTACTACGTCAACATGAAGGCCGCGCTCGATGGGCTCGACGCCGTGAAGGGCGATCTCTCCGGCGGCCAGGCGAAGTACCGCGAGGCGCTGTCGAAGATGGTGCTCAAGACGCCCACCGGCGACGTGCGCCTGGACGGCAACCGCCAGGCGATCGGCACGACCTTCGTCACCGAAGTCGTGAAAGACGCGCAAGGCAATCTGACGACCAAGGTCGCGCGCAAAGTCGACAACGTCGACCAGCTGCTCGGCATGAGCGCGGCAGACTTCAAGATGGGCACGCGCGATGTGCCGGCTTGCCCTTGAGTTGAATTGATTCGGGAGGCCCGCGCCTTGCCGCGGGCCGAACCCGATTCGGCCGACTCACACCGACACCCTTTCCGACATGGCCACCATCGCCAGCCGGATCCGCAGCGCCACCGCCTCACCGGCAGCGGTGGGCCCGCGTTCGGCCCTCGGTTCGAACGACGCGCTCACGCTCAGCAACGTGACGCGCGCGTTCGGCGCGCTGCGCGCGGTGGACGACGTGTCGATTTCGGTCGCCGCCGGCCAGAAGTACGCCGTGCTCGGCTCCAACGGCGCCGGCAAGACGACGCTGTTCAACGCCATCACGGGAGACTTCCCGCCCACCGCCGGGCGGATCTACTTTTTCGGCGAAGACATCACGGAACTGGCGCCGCATGAGCGCATCCGCAAGGGCCTGCGGCGCACCTACCAGTCTTCGCTGCTGTTTCGCGACCTCACGGTGCGCGACAACCTCTTCCTCGCGGTGCGCGGCGTGGGCAACGCACGCTTCAGCTTTCGTCGCGCCGGAATGCGCCACGCATCGACGCTCGCAACGAATGAATTGCTGGAGCGCGCGCGCCTGACGCACATTGCCGACGAGCGCGTCGCGAATCTCGCGCATGGCCAGCAGCGCCAGCTCGAAATCGGCATGTCGCTGGCCGGAGCGCCGCGCCTCATCCTGTTCGACGAGCCCGCGGCCGGCCTCTCGCCCGCCGAGCGGCGCGAACTCGTCGCGCTGCTGCGCTCGCTGCCGGCGCACATGAGCTTCGTGCTGATCGAGCACGATCTGGACATCGCGCTGCGCGTCGTTGAGCGTGTGACCGTGATGCACAACGGCCGCGTGCTGAAAACCGGCACGCCGGGCGAAATCGAAAACGATCCGCAGGTGCAGGCCATCTACATGGGCGGGAAACACTGATGGCCACATCGTCACCCTCGCGCGACAACGACCGCGAGCCCAAGCGCAGAGCGCCCGTGCTCGCGATCGAGGGCCTGGACGTCTATTACGGCCGCGCCCACGCGCTGCAAGGCGTGAGTCTGGTGATCGAACACGGCGTGCTCGGCATCGTCGGCCGCAACGGCATGGGCAAGACGACGCTGTGCAACGCGATCACCGGCCTGGTGAGCGCGACCGGCAGCGTGAAGCTGCTCGGCGAAGAAATTCTCGGCCGACCGCCCCACCAGATCACGAAACGCGGCATCGCCTACGTTCCGCAGGGGCGGCGCGTCTGGCCGTCGCTGAGCGTCGACGAGACGCTGCGTCTGGTGGCGCGCAAGCGCCGCGATGTGGATCGCATCTACAGCATGTTCCCGCGCCTGGCCGAGCGCAAGAGCCACGGCGGCGCACAGCTTTCGGGCGGAGAGCAGCAGATGCTGGCGATCGGCCGCGCGCTGCTGCTCGAGCCGAAGCTCTTGGTGATGGACGAGCCCACCGAAGGCCTGGCGCCGCTGATCGTCCAGCAGGTGGAGCAGGCGCTGCGCGACCTCGCGGAGCAGGGCGAGATCGCGGTGCTGCTGATCGAGCAGAACCTGGGTGTAGCGATCGACGTGGCGGACCGCATCGGCGTGATGGTCAACGGCCGCATCACGCAGGAGATGGAGTCCGCGCAGCTGGCGGCGGACCGCGGGTTGCAGGAACGCCTGCTGGGAGTGCGTTCGGGCGGCGATGCCGACGAGCCGGCGGCCGCCGCGCCCGGCACCGCACCCGCCGCACCCGAAGTTCTGCCTGCGCAGTCGAGCGGACCCCAGGTCTACACCGTGCGCCGCGCCCACGCCGAAGGCGCGCCCTCGCTCGACGACATGGCGACGCGCACGGTGCGCGGCTTCAACCGTTGGAACGCCGGCGGTATCGCGGCGCCAGCGGTGGACATCGCGCGCGAGTCGGCGGACATCGCCCGCGACACCGGGCCCTTGGCATCGCGCGCCGACGCAACACCAGCCGTCATCCCGGCGCACGCCGGGATCCACAGTGCGCGTCCAGCAGTGGTTCCCGGCGTGCGCCGGGATGACACAACACGAGGTCAGGCCCGCCGGGTGTTCGATTTTCCGGTCGCCGCGAGCAGCGAGCGCGCCGCCTACGTGGCGGGCACTTTCGACACCAAGGGCCGCGAGCTGACCTACCTGCGCCAGTGCCTGGAAAAACTCGGCCTGCGCGTCGTCACCGTCGACCTGTCCACCAGCGGCAAGCCTTCCCCGCGAGCATTCACCCGCGCGAAGTGGCGCGGCATCACCCGCGCGGCGAAGCGGCGGTGTTCAGCGGCGACCGCGGTGGCGCGGTTGCGGCGATGGCCATCGCCTTCGAGGCCTTCGTTCGCACGCGGCGCGACCTGGGCGGGCATGATCTCCGCCGGCGGCTCGGGCGGCACGACGCTCGCCACCGCCGGCATGCGCGCGTTGCCGGTCGGTTGCCCCGAAAGTGATGGTGTCCACGATGGCCAGCGGCGACACGCGGCCCTACGTCGGGCCGAGCGACATCTGCATGATGTATTCGGTGACCGACGTGCAAGGCATCAACCGCATCAGCGAACGTGTGCTCGCCAACGCGGCGCACGCGCTCGCCGGGATGATCGCGCATCCGGTGGCCGAGAGCGCGTCGACCAAGCCCGCCATCGGCCTGACGATGTTCGGCGTGACCACGCCGTGCGTGCAGGCCGTCACCAAGCTGCTCGGCGACGCCTACGACTGCCTCGTGTTCCACGCCACCGGTGTGGGCGGCCAATCGATGGAGAAACTCGTCGACTCGGGCCTGCTGGCGGGCGCGATCGACGTGTCCACTACCGAAGTGGCGGACGAGATCGGCGGTGGCGTGCTCTCGGCCGGGCCGACGCGCATGGACGCCTTTGCTCGCCATACCATTCCGTACGTCGGCTCGTGCGGCGCGCTCGACATGGTGAACTTCGGCGCCTGGGACAGCGTGCCCGAGCGCTTCAAGGGGCGCAAGCTGTATCGCCATAACCCGACGGTGACGCTGATGCGCACCACGGTCGACGAGAACCGGCGCATCGGCGAGTTCATCGCCGCCAAGCTGAACGCGATGCGTGGGCCGGTGCGCTTTCTGATGCCCGAAGGCGGCGTGTCGGCGATCGACAGACCCGGCCAGCCGTTTCACGATCCTGCCGCCGATGCGGCGCTGTTCAGCGCCATCGAACAGGGCTTTCGCGCGGGGGGCGACCGGCGCCTGCAACGCCTGCCGCACCACATCAACGACGAGGCGTTTGCGAACGCGTTGGTCGCCGCCTGGCGCGAAGTCGCCGCTTTCCGTCATCCCGGCGAACGCCGGGATCCACGGTTGGCCACAGGCACTGGTTCCCGGCTTACGCCGGGATGACCCAAGCTTCGCGAGACCCACCCCATGCCCCGCATCGCCCGCCAGGAATTGTTGAACCGCTTTCGCGCCAAGATTGCCCGCGGCGAGGCCCTCATCGGCGGCGGTGCCGGCACGGGCTTGTCCGCCAAGTGCGAAGAGGCCGGCGGCATCGACCTGATCGTGATCTACAACTCGGGTCGCTACCGCATGGCCGGGCGCGGTTCGCTCGCCGGCCTGCTGGCCTATGGCAACGCGAATGAGATCGTCTGCGAGATGGCGCACGAGGTGCTGCCGGTCGTCAAGCACACGCCGGTGCTCGCCGGCGTGAACGGCACCGACCCGTTCATGATTCCCGATCAATTCTTGCGCCGCCTGATCGACCTCGGGTTTTCCGGCGTGCAGAACTTTCCCACCGTCGGCCTGATCGACGGCACGTTTCGCGCGAACCTCGAAGAAACGGGCATGGGCTACGGCCTGGAAGTGCAGATGATCGAGCGCGCGCATGCGCTGGACCTGCTGACCACACCCTATGTGTTCAGCGAGGCCGAGGCGAAAGACATGGCTCGCGCCGGCGCCGACATCGTGGTGTGCCACATGGGCTTGACCACGGGTGGCGCGATCGGCGCGGGCACGGCGCTCAAACTTTCCGACTGCGTGGCGCCGATTCACGCCTGGTCGGCGGCGGCGCGTGCAGTGAACCCGCAAGTAATCGTGCTCTGCCACGGCGGGCCGATTGCCACGCCCGAAGACGCGCAGTTCATCCTGAAGAGCTGCAAAGGCATCGATGGCTTCTACGGCGCGAGCTCGATGGAGCGCCTGCCCACCGAAACCGCATTGACAGAAACGACGCGGCGCTTCATGCGCATCGTTCGTTGACCATTTCTAGGAGATCGAATCATGTCCGGCGCCCAATTCGGCAATTTCATCCTCGGCCTGATCGTCGCGGCCATCGTCGTCGCCATCGTCGTCTGGCTGCTGCACTGGCTGTACCTGCGCAGCTCGAAAGAGCGCGCCTTCGTTCGCACCGGACTCGGCGGGCAGAAGGTCGTTCTCGACGGCGGCGCGTTCGTGCTGCCGATCGTGCACGACGTGATTCCGGTCAACATGAACACGCTGCGCCTGGAAGTGAGCCGCGGCCGCGACAAGGCGTTGATCACCAAGGACCGCATGCGCGTCGACGTGATCGCCGAGTTCTATGTGCGCGTCGCCGCCGAACCTTCATCCGTGGCGGCGGCGGCGCAGACACTGGGCCTGCGCACGATGGAGCCGGAGCAGTTGAAAGAACTGGTGGAAGGCAAGTTCGTCGACGCGCTGCGCACCGCGGCCGCCGAGATGACGATGGAAGAGCTGCACGAAAAGCGCGGCACCTACGTGAAGAAAGTGCGCGAGGCGGTGGCGGAGGACCTGAAGAAGAACGGCCTGGAGTTGGAGGCAGCGTCGCTGACCCAGCTCGACCAGACGGGCATGGAGTTCTTCAACCCGAGCAACGCGTTCGACGCCGAAGGTCTGACGCGCCTGACGGAGCAGATCGAGCACCGCAAGAAGCAACGCAACGATGTCGAGCAGGACACGCTGATCGCGATCCGCAACAAGAACCTCGAAGCCGAGAAGCTGTCGCTCGAGATCGACCGCGAAGGCGAGTACGCGCGGCTGAACCAGCAGCGCGAAGTGGAAATCGCGCGCGCGCGCCAGCGCGCCGAGGTGACAACCGAGCGCGCGCAGCGCGAACAAGACGCCGAAGGCGCGCAGATCGCCGCGAAGCAGACGATCGACGCGGCGCGCATCCGCTCGGAGCAGACGATCGAGCAGGAGCGCATCCTGAAGGAGCGCTCGGTGCAGGCCGCGGAGATCGAACGCCGCAAGGCGCTGGAACTCGCCGAGCAGCAGCGCGCGATCGCGGTGGCGCGCGAGAGCAAGGCGCAAAGCGAGGCGCAGGCCGCGGCCGATGGCGCGCGTGCCGAAGCGGTGACGGCCGAAGAGCGCGTGTTCACGGCACGCGAGGTCGAGATGGCGGAGCGCAAGAAGGCAATCGACCTGATCGGCGCACGCCAAGCCGCCGAGCGCGACGCATTGCGCTTGACGGTTGCCGCGACGGCAGAGAAGGATGCCAGCGCCGACCGCGGCGCGGCGATCCGCGCGCAGGCGCAGGCCGACGCCGATGCCGACAAGATCAAGACGATGGCACTGCGAATTCGCGCCGAGATCGAGGCCGAGGCACAGCGTTGGATGAACGAGGCGCACAACATGCTCAGTCCGGAAGCGCGCATGTCGGCGCTGCGCATGAGGCTCGTTGAGAAGGCCGAGGGCATCATCCGCGAATCGGTGAAGCCGATGGAGCGCATCGAGGGCATCAAGATCCTGCACGTCGACGGCCTGGGTGGCTCGCACGGCGGCGGCGACGGGCTGAACGGCGGTGGCGCCAATTTCGCCGACGGCCTGGTCAACTCTGCGCTGCGCTTCCGCGCGCAGGCGCCGCTGGTGGACCAGTTGCTGCGCGAGATCGGCATCGAAGGCGGCGACATTCAGCGCCTGGTCGGTGCGGCCAGCGGCGCGACGGCGGCGTTGCCGCCGGCCAGCCCCACGCCGACGCAGGAGTAGTTCGATGCTGAAACTTTCCCCGTCTTGCCCCCTCTCCCGCGCGCGGGAGAGGGCTGGGGTGAGGGCCAGCCAGCCATGATCAAGCTCTACACCTCCAGCGTGATCGACGCCAGCGCCGACGCGGTCTGGGCGCGCATCCGCGACTTCAACGCGCTGCCACTGTGGCACCCGGCAATCGCGGACAGCCGCATCGAGATGAACGAGCCGAGCGACCGCGTCGGCTGCATTCGCCACTTCCACACCCGCGACGGCGGCATGATCCGCGAGCGGCTGCTCGCGCTGTCTGACTACGACTTCTCGTGCACCTATGAGATTCTGGAAAGCCCGATGGGCGTGGAGAACTACGTCGCCACGCTCAAGCTCACGCCGGTGACCGACGGTGCGCGCTGCTTCGCCGAGTGGAGCGCCGAGTTCGACTGCGCCGAGGGCCGCGAGCGCGAGCTGAACGAGACCATCGGCAACGGCGTGTTCCAGGGTGGGTTCGACGCGTTGAAGCGGCATTTCGGCAGGCGTTGAGACTGCGATGCTGCAGCGCGTGGTGCGCTCCACTGTTATCGACGCGCCCATCGAGCGCGTCTGGGAAGTCCTGCGCGACTTCAACAGCCACGACCAGTGGCACGATGTCGTCGAGACGAGCCGCATCGAGGGCGCAGAGCGCAGCGATCAGGTGGGCTGCATCCGTGACTTCACCTTGAAAGACGGCAACCGGGTGCGCGAACAGTTGCTCACGCTGTCGGACACCGAATTCAAGAGCACTTACTGCATTGTCGAGGCGACCATTCCCTTGCAGCGCTACGTCGCCAGCGTGACGCTGAAACGCGTGACCGACGGCAACCGCACGTTCTGGCATTGGGAGTCCACCTTCGCCACGCCGCCTGGGCGCGAGCGTGAGTTGCGCGACCTGGTGGCGCAGGGCGTGTATGAAGCGGGGTTCGAGAACCTGCGGCGCCATCTGCGCCACGGGCCCTCGCGCGATCCGGGGCGTGCGGCCGCAGCGGGCACAGCTCAGTCACCCCGCCCGGCGCGGCGCGGCGGGCTGCCGATGCCGACGCGCCAGATGCGCCAGCGCCGCTATGGCGAGGCCGAAGTGCTGGAGCCGCACGTCGGCGAAGCGGCCGCGCCGGGGCCGGGCGAAGTACGCATCGAGCAGCGCGCCATCGGTGTGAACTTCATCGACATCTACCTGCGCCGCGGCGACATCCCATCGATGCTGCCGCTGCACGACCCGCAAGGCGCACCGGCCGTGCTCGGCATGGAAGCGGCGGGCGCGGTGCTCGACGTAGGCGAAGGCGTGACCGGCGTGCTGCCCGGCGACCGCGTCGCCTACATGTACGGCACACCCGGCTCCTACTGCAGCGTGCGCACCGTTCCCGCCGACCGCGTCTTGCGCTTGCCGCCGCAGGTGGAAGACGCGACCGCCGCCGCCACGCTGCTCAAAGGCGTGACCGCCGACTACCTGCTGCGCGACCTGGGCCACGTGAAGCGCGGCACGCGCCTGCTCGTGCACGCCGCGGCCGGTGGCGTGGGGCTGCTGCTGTGCGCCTGGGCCAGAGCGCTGGGCGCCACCGTGATCGGCACCACGTCCACCGAAGAGAAGGCCCGCGTCGCGCGCGAACACGGCTGCGAGCATGTGATCGTCACGCGCGACTACCGCTTTGCCGACGCCGTGCAGCGCCTGTGCGGCGGCGCCGACGTCATCGTCGACGGCCTGGGCGAGGCTGCGCGCGAACAGAACATGGAAGCGCTCGCGCTGTGCGGCCACTGGATCAGCCTGGGCCAGGCGAGTGGCGCATTGAACCCCATCGACGTGAACTGGCTGCTGCACAAGTCGGTCACGTTCTCGCGGCCGGTCGCGTTCCACTACGTTGCCACGCACGCCGCGCTGACTGAGCGCGCCGGCCGCATCTGGGGCGCTTTGGCGGCAGGCACGTTGCGCGCACCGCCGATCGAGCGCTTCACGCTGGCCGCCGCGGCGCAGGCGCATGCACGCATCGAGGCGCGTGCGACGATCGGTGCCGTTGTACTACTCAGTTGAGGAGCGTGCGAATGATCGTCGGAATGAACCACTTCACCGTGATCGCGGAAGATATCGGCAAGACGCTGGACTTCTACGTCGGCCTGCTCGGCATGGAGCAAGGCCACCGGCCCGCTCTGGGATTCCCCGGCGCATGGCTCTACGCCGACGGCCGCGCCGTACTGCATGTCTACAGCGACCGGCCGGTACCGGCGCAGCGCGCCGGCGTGATCGACCACATGGCGTTTTCGGCGAAGGGCTTGAAAGAGGTGAAAGCGCGCTTCGACGCGCGCGGCGTCAAGTACGACTTGCGCCAGCAACGCGGTGCGGGGACGTGGCAGTTGTTCTGCTACGACCCGAATGGGGCGAAGGTGGAGTTGGACTTCGATCCGGCGGAGACCTTGTAGGCCCACGCGCGCTCAGGCCCGGTACATCTCGATTCTCGGCACCAGGTCGAAGTCGCTGCCGATGCGCAGCACGTGGCGAGCGCGGTGCTTGCCCAGTCCATTGACGAGCAGCAGCAGTTGCTCGGGCAGGCTCGCTTCGGGCGCGGCACGCAGCGCCGGACTGACGAGGCGGCTGCGGATCAGGCGCGCGACGAAGTGGTCGAGCGCGGGTCGGGCCTCTTCGGCACCGAGGCTGCGCACCAGCATGTCGGACAGGCTGTCGACGACGGCTTCTTCGCTGCTCGCCATATCCAGCAGCCGCGCTGCGGCCATCAGCGGTGCGCGCCCGACGCCTTGTTCGCGCAACTGCGACACCACCGGCTCGATCGCGCCGATGCGCATTGCGACGGGGAACGCGTGGCGCAACAGCTCGGCGCCCAGGCACACGAAGGTCGAGCGCTGCTCGGGCGGTGCGTCGAGCGGCAGGCTCGCGCAGCTGCCGTGCAGCGCATCGCAGGCGCGGTCGTCAACGTCCAGCAACAGAGTGTCGCAGACGAGTCCGGCGGCGGACCACTCATGGGTCAGGCGCATCACGACGCGGCCGGCCCGATAGCCGGGCGAACCCGGGGTACCGAACCAACCGTCGTTGTCTTGCGCGCCGCCGGACGGACTGCGCCAAGACGCGGTTGCGCCTACCGTCTGGAGCCACCCGCGCACGGCATCACCCCGCGCGATCTTGAAAGCGGGCGATCAGCCGCGCTTGGCCTTGGCCGGCGCTGCCTTGGCGACCTTCGCGGTGAACGTGTTCACGTTCGCCTCGGCCACTTCGTTGGCCTTCTTTGCCAGGTTCTGCACGCCGTCGAACGCCTGGTTCGCGGCGAGCAGGCTCGTCTTGAACAGGTTCACGACGTTTTCGCTGCCGGCCGGTGCGTTCTTCATCGCGCCTTCGATCAACGCGAGCATCTGCTGGCGCGCCTGCACGACGCTGGCTTCCGTGGCCTTGCTGAACTCGGCGTTCGCCTGGGCGGCGATTTCATAGAGTTCGCGGCTGTAGGTCGTGGCCTTTTCGACCGCTGGCTGGAACAGTTCGGTCGGGGCGCTGAACAGAGCCTTCGGGTCCTTGGCGCCGAGAACGACTTCGCGTGTGTCGTCGAGGTTCGCCTTGGTGGTCTGCAGGTTCAGGGCAACCACTTTCTCGACGTTCTCGAACGCCTTCTGGCTCAGGCTCAGGAACGCTTCGACATTGCGCTGTTGAACGGCGGCGAATTGATCGGGGGTGAACATGGTGAAACTCCTTGGGGTTGGGGAATGACTTCAGGGACTCGTTTTGCTGCATTGCAACATGGCTGTATTCTATGGGCGGCAAGCAGTATGGCAAGGGGAATTTGTTGCATTGCAGCAAATATTCCTGCGGTTAGGTACGAACGACTATTTCCAGCGCCGCGTGCGGCGCCGAGCCATGCGGCGCGCCTTGCCCGATGATCCGTGCCCATGCCACCGATTCCTGCCGCTGCTCCCGCCGCGAGTGCCGCTGCCACGCCAGCCCTTGCCCGGGCGCCCGCCGCGCCAGGCGCCGGCCCCGCGCTGCTGGAGCTGCGCAACGTCGCGCGCCGCTACACCTTGCCGCGCGAGGCGCTGTGGCTTCCGGCGCCCGTGGTGAACGCCTTGGCCGGAGTGAGCCTGGAACTGCGCGCCGGGCGCAACCTTGGCGTGGTGGGCGAATCGGGTTCGGGCAAGTCGACGCTGGCACGCATCGCGATGGCGCTCGAAGCTCCGAGCGCCGGGCAGGTGCTGTTCCTCGGCCGCGACCTGAATCGCCTGGGCAGCACCGAGCTGCGCGACGCGAGGCGCGAATTCCAGATGGTGTTCCAGGACCCTTACGGTTCGCTGGACCCGCGCCAGCGTGTCGCGCGCATCGTCGCCGAGCCGCTGTTCGACGCCAGCAGCCCGCAGCGCCGCGAGCGCGTCGGCGCGATGCTCGACGCCGTGGGCCTGCGCGCGTCGGACGCCGACAAGTACCCGCACGAGTTTTCCGGCGGCCAGCGCCAGCGCATCGCGATCGCACGCGCGCTGATCACGAGGCCGAAGCTGATCGTCGCCGACGAGCCGGTGAGCGCGCTCGACGTTTCGGTGCAGGCGCAGGTGCTGAACCTGCTGCAGGACCTGCAAGACCAGTTCGGCGTCACCTACCTGCTGATCAGCCACGACCTCGCCGTGGTGGACCATGTGTGCGACGAGGTGATCGTGATGTACGCGGGAAGGGTCGTCGAACAGGGTGCGAGCGAAACGCTGTTCCGCGCCGCAGCGCACCCCTACACCCGCGAGCTGCTCAGAGCCTCGGAGCAGACGCGTGTCGGCGCCGCCACCGCTGCTCCCGCCGCGAGGCAGGCGGTGCCATCGGCCGCACCCGCGCCGCGGCATCCCGGCGGCGTGGCGGCGGATACAGTGGAGCCTGCCGACATTGGGGCAAACGCCTGTGCATTCGCCGCGCGTTGCCGCTACCGTCAAGGGCGGTGCCACAGCGAAGCCCCGCCGCTGCGCGCTGTTGCCGGCGGGCACTTCGCGGCCTGCCATTTCGCCGAACAGTTGATGCTTGAAACGACTTCACTGCAGACCCAAGGAGAGCCTCGATGAAATTTCCCGTCGTCAAACTATGTGCTTTGCTACTCGCCGCGGTCGCCCTGGGCGCCACCGCTCAGAACCGCAAAGACAGCGCCGTGCTCGCGATGGTGCTCGAGCCGCCGGGCCTGGACCCGACCACGGCGCCGGCCGCGGCGATCGGCGAGATCGTCCACTACAACATCCTGGAAGGCCTGACCAAGATCAACGTCGACGGCCGTGTGACGCCGCTGCTCGCCGAGAGCTGGGGCATGGACCCCGACGGCAAGACCTACACCTTCAAGCTGCGCAAGGGCGTGAAGTTCAGCGACGGCGAGGCGTTCGACTCCTCCGACGTCAAGTTCAGCTTCGAGCGCGCGAAGGACGAGAAGTCGACGAACAAGGCGAAGAAGGCGGTGTTCGACAACATCAGCAGCATCAGCACGCCCGATGCGTTGACCGTCATTCTTGTGCTGAACAACGCCGACGGCAACTTCCTGTTCCGCATGGGCGAGAACACGGCCGTGATCCTGGACCCGAAGAGTGCGGGCAGCGCCGCCACGAATCCGGTCGGCACGGGGCCTTACACGCTGACCGATTGGAAAAAGGGCAGCTCGGTCACGCTGACGAAATGGAGCGGCTTTCGCGACGCATCAAGCATCAAGCTCAAGAGCGTGACATTCCGCTTCATCAACGATCCTGCCGCGCATGTGGCAGCGCTGCTCGCCGGCGACGTTGACGCCATGCCGCGCCTCGGAGGCCTGCAAAGCCTCAAGCAGTTCCAGGCCGACAAGCGCTTCACGGTGGCGATCGGCAGCACCGCCGGCAAGGGCATCATGACGATCAACAACAAGAAGAAGCCGTTCGACGACGTGCGCGTGCGCCGCGCGCTGATGCACGCGATCGACCGCAAGGCGTTCATCGACGGTGTGCTCGAAGGCCTGGCGCAGCCGATCGGCTCGCACATGGCGCCCACCGACGCGGGCTATGTCGATCTGACCGGCGTCTACGCCTACAACCCGGAGAAGGCGAAGGCGCTGTTGAAGGAAGCTGGCGTCGCGACCCCGCTCGACGTAACGCTCACGCTGCCGCCGCCGCAGTACGCGCGCAAGGGCGGTGAAGTGATCGCCGCGCAGCTCGCAAAGGTGGGTATCAACGCGAAGATCGAGAACGTCGAGTGGGCGCAGTGGCTCAGCGGCCCGTTCAAGGGCAACTTCGACCTGACCGTGATCAACCACGTCGAGCCGCTCGACTTCATGCAGTACGCGAACACCGGCTATTACTGGGGCTACGACAGCAAGGCGTTTCGCGACCTCGCCGCCAAATACGCAGCCGAGGGCAATGCGAAGGAGCGGACGAAGCTGTTCGGCGACATTCAGAAATTGCTGACCGCCGACGCGGTGAACGCGTTCATCTTCAATCCGGCGCAGGTGGCGGTGAGCAAAAAGGGCTTGAAGGGCGTGTGGGCCAGTTCGCCGATTTTCGCGAACGATCTGAGCGCGTTGTCTTGGCAATAGGCCGGCAATCGCCGATCCGTTGACCCGTTTGCGCCTTGCGCCACTCCTCGTTCTGACGGCGAATCTGGCGTGCGCCGCCGGCTTCGCCCAGGACGCCGCCCGGCCGCCGCCAGCCGCCGCGTCGGCGCCACGCTCCGCGGCACCCGCGGCGCAGCTCGACAAGGTGGAAGTCAATGCGGTGCGCGCCAACCCGGTCGAAGAGCGGCGGCAATCGACCGCGGCGAAGATCGTCGTCGGCCGCGAAGAGATCGAACAGTTCGGCGACACCACGCTCGGCGACGTGTTGCGGCGTCTGCCCGGAGTCACCCAAGGCGGCCGCCCCGGGCGCGGCGGCGAGTTGCGCATGCGCGGCATGGGCAGCGGCTACACGCAGATCCTGATCGACGGCCAGCGCGCGCCGCGCGGCTTTTCGGTCGACCAGCTCGACCCCGAGCTCGTCGAGCGCATCGAACTGTTCCGTGCGCCGACCGCCGAAACCGGCACGCGCGCGATTGCCGGCACCATCAACATCGTGCTGCGCGAACCGTTGCGCACGCTGAGCAACGACGTGCGCGCCGGCTTCGGCGTGGAGCGCGGGCTGGTTTCGCCGGGTGTGTCGTGGACGCGCAATGACAGCTTCCACGATGCCGGCACCTACAATCTGACGCTCGGCGCGCGCCACGGTGAGCAGCGCACCGACACGTCTGTGCACAGTGTCTACACCGACCCGGGCAGCGCGACCCCCGTGCTCGACCACAGCGCGACCGACAGCACGCTGGGCAGTCGCGACAGCGTCACGCTCAGCTCGCAACTGCGCTGGCGCCTCGGGGCCGGCGAGTTCTTCATGCTGCAGCCGTTCTGGACGCACAGCGACGGCCGCAGCACGAGCCGCGGAACGCTCACCGACAACGGCGGATTGATGCCGGCGCCGTACGCGCAGCGCGATGCAAGCGGCACTTCGCTCAGCGACTCGACGCGCCTGGTGGCGCAGCTGAACCGGCGCCTCGCCGAGAGCACGCGCATCGAGTTGCGCGGCAGCGTCGGAGCCTTTCGCTCGACCAGCGGGTCCCACTTGCAGCAGTTCGCCGGCGACGGCAGCAGCGTGCTGACGCAGGATGCGGACACCGCGCTGAACGACCGATCGGCGTCGCTGGCGGCCAAGCTGCTGCACCTGCTCGACAACAGCCACAGCCTTGTCGGCGGCTGGGAGGCCGAGCGCGTCGCGCGGATCGAGAGCGCGGCGACGCTGCTCGACGGCTTACCGCAAGTTGGCGAATTCGGCGACGACATCCGCGCTTCGACGCAACGCCTCGCCCTGTACCTGCAAGACGAATGGGAGCCGGCGGCCGACTGGTCGGCCAACGCGGGGCTGCGCGCCGAGCAGATCCGCACGCACGGCGAGCGCGAGAACGACCCGGTGAACAACACGAGCCGCGTGATCTCGCCGATCGCGCACCTGGTGTGGCGCTTTGCCGTGCCGCGGCGCGACCAGTTGCGGCTGAGCTTGACGCAGAGTTACCGGCCGCCGACGCTGCAAAACCTGATCGCCGTGCCGCGCTTCAGCACGCTGTTTCCGCCGCCGGGAACCAACACCGCGTCCAGCCCCGATGTCGCAGGCAACCCCGCGCTGCGGCCCGAGCGTGCGAACGGCATCGACTTCGCATTCGAACGCTACCTCGGCAGCGGCGGAATCGTTTCGGTGAACCTGTTCTACCGGCGCATCCGCGACCTGCTGCGCAACGTCAGGACCTTGGAAGACGTGCCCTGGGCGACCAGCCCGCGCTGGGTCTCGCGTCCGCAAAACCTGGGCGACGCGACGACACAAGGCCTCGAGTTCGACGCCAAGTTCAAGCTCACCGAATGGAGCGCGGACGCACCCGCGGTCAACGCTCGCGCGAACCTGAGCCTGTACCGCTCGCGCGTCGAGTCGGTGCCCGGCCCCGACAACCGCATCGACCAGCAGCCGCGGTGGCTCGCCAACCTCGGCGCCGATCATAAGTTCGCCGGAACGCCGTGGACGCTTGGCGGCAACATTGCTTTCACGCCCGGCTACCGCACCCAGCTCACCGATGTGCAAAGCCAGGAGCTCGGCCCGAAGCGCGTGCTCGACGCCTACCTGCTGTGGCAGATCGACCCGGCGACGCGGCTTCGAATGTCGCTGTCCAACCTGGCGCCGCGCGACAGCGATTCGAGTTCGAGCATCATCGACGGCACGCAGACGCAGACCACCACGACCACCGGCCGCACCGACACGAGCGTCGCGCTGCGCCTGGAGATGCGGCTTTGACGCGGCGGCGCGCCTGCTAGAGTCGCCCCAAGTCCACTGAGAGCTGTCTTCGATGCCTTCCACGACCCACCTGTCAGCCGTCGAACTCGGCGCGGCGTACCGTGCGCGCAGCCTCTCGCCTGTCGAGGTGACGCGCGACACGCTCAAACGTATCGCGGCGTGCGAGCCGCAACTGCACGCCACCTACGCGCTGGATGGCGACGAGGCGTTGACGATGGCTGAAGCGTCGCAGAAGCGCTGGCTCGCCGGTCAACCGCTGTCGGCGCTGGACGGCGTGCCGGTGACGATCAAGGAAAACATCGCGACACGCGGCGTGCCGGTGCCGCTCGGCACCGCGGCCACCGAACTCACGCCCGCGGCGCAAGACGCACCGCCAGCGGCGCGCTTGCGCGAAGCCGGCGCCGTGATCCTGGGCAAGACGACGATGCCCGACTACGGCATGCTGTCCTCAGGCCTGTCGAGCTTTCACAAACTCACCCGCAACCCCTGGGACCTGACGCGCAACCCGGGTGGTTCGAGCAGCGGCGCGGGCGCGGCGGCTGCCGCCGGCTACGGACCGCTGCACCTGGGCACCGACATCGGCGGCTCGGTACGCCTGCCGGCAGGCTGGTGCGGCATCTTCACCTTGAAGCCGAGCCTCGGTCGCATCCCCATCTACCCGCCGTACGCGGGAAGAGTCGCCGGGCCGATGACGCGCAGCGTCGCCGACGCTGCGCTCGCGATGGCGATCCTCAGCCAGCCCGATCCTCGCGACACGATGAGTTTGCCGTGGCAGGATATCGCGTGGAGTCAGCTCGAGCGCAGCGTCAGGGGATTGAAGATCGGCTTGATGATGAATGCCGGTTGGGGCTTCGACGCCGAGCCGGAAATATCGGCCGCGGTGCAGGCCGCGGCGCGCGCCTTCGAAGCCGCTGGCGCCAGCGTCGAGCCGCTCGTGCCGTTCATGAACCGGGGCATGGCCGAAGGCATGGACCAGTTCTGGCGCTGCCGCGCGTGGATGGACATCTCGGCGCTGCCCGAAGCGCGGCGCGCGAAAGTCCTGCCCTTCATCTCCGAGTGGGCGCGCGGCGGCGCGGGCCTGACCGGCGAGCAGGTGTTTCGCGGCTACAGCCAGATGGGCGTGATGCGCGAAGCGGCGGTCACGGCCTGCGCCCGCTTCGACTATGTGCTCTCGCCCACCGCGCCGATGCCTGCCTACGCGGCGGAACTGCCCTGCCCGACGAACGACCCGGCGCGCCCATTCGAACACATCGCCTTCACTTTGCCGTTCAACATGAGCGAGCAGCCCGCCGCGAGCATCAACTGCGGCTACACGGCGGGCGGCTTGCCGATCGGGCTGCAGATCGTCGGCAAGCGCTTTGACGATCTGGGCGTGCTGCAAGTCGCACACGCGTGGGAGCAGATGCGCCCGGCGCAGCGTGCGTGGCCGGATCCGGTGCGCCCCTGAGGCGCGCACGGCCGCCGCAGCCCTACATCTCGACACGCACAGGCACGCCCGGCCCCGCCCCGGCACGCAGCTGCGGCGCTACGATGGCGCACCCGAAGGGAGCGCAGCATGAACGACCCCCGCGACTGCCCGGTAAGCACCCAGTCGCTTCAAGCTCTCGGCCACGCCGAGCGCGCCCTGTGGCGCATGGTCTCGTTCTTCGGCGACCCGATCGCCGACCTTGACGCAGCCGTTGCCGCCGACCCGGCGTGGAGCCTGGCGCACCTGATGAAGGCGAACTTCATCCTCACGCTCACCGAGCCGGCGATGCTGCCGCAAGCGCGCAATGCATTCGAAGCCGCTCGCTCGCAACTGCGCCACGCCACCGAGCGCGAGCAAGCCCACTTCGCCGCCACCGAACTCGCGATGGCCGGGCGCTGGCGCGACGCGAGCGCCTGTGGGACTTGCTGCTACGCCACCACCCGCGCGACATGCTGGCGCTGAACAGCGCGCACCTGTTCGACTTCTACCGCGGCGACGCGCGGAGCTTGCGCGCGCGCATCGCGCGGGTGCTGCCCGACTGGCCCGAGCAAGACCCGCTGCACCCCTATGTGCTGGGCATGTACGCCTTCGGCCTGGAGGAGTGCAACGTCTATCCGCAGGCCGAAGCGGTGGGCCGGCGCGCCCTGGCAGGCAGCGCGAAAGTGCCGTGGGCGATTCACGCGGTCGCGCATGTGATGGAAATGCAGGGCCGCCATGAGGAAGGCTCGGTGTGGCTCGGCGCGCGCCAGGCCGACTGGGCCGTGGACAACGGCCTGTCGGGGCACAACTGGTGGCATCTCGCGCTGTTCCGTTTGGAGTCGCTCGACACCGCGGCCGCGCTGCAGCTCTACGACGATCGCATCGGCGGCGCCGCGGCCACCGTGAACCTGCAGTGGCTGGACTGCGCGGCGCTGTTGTGGCGCCTGCAACTCCTGGGCGCGGACGTCGGCACCCGCTGGTCGACGCTGGCCGCCGCCTGGGCCGACCCGATCGAACACGCGGGCTACTACGCGTTCAACGACGTGCACGCGTTGATGGCGCTGGTGGGCAGCGGCGACACGGCGCGCGCCGAGCGCCTGCTGGTGGCGGCCGCCGAACGTGCCTCGCACGCGCCGGAAGGCGCAAGCCCCGACAGGCCGGCCGGCGGTCTATCCCAAAGCTCGCCCGACAACCGCGCGATGGCCGCCGATGTCGGCCTGCCGTTGATGCTGGCGCTGCTCGACTTCTCGCTCGGCCGCATGCGTGAGTGCATCGAGCGTTTGCTGCCGCTGCGCGCGTACGCGCACCATTTCGGCGGCAGCCACGCGCAGCGCGACCTGATCGACCAGACCCTGCTCGCCGCGTCGGCCGGCGGGCGCGACCGCGGCGTCGGCCGGGCGTTGCTGAACGAGCGGCGCTGCGCGAAAGCGACGACGCCGCTGACCGAGCATTGGGCCCGCCGCGTGCGCGCATGCTGAGGCCGTGAGCGCTGAGCGACCGCGACGCGAGACGTTCGCCGGGCCAAGCCTGATCAAACCAGCGGCGCGCTCAGGCCTTCCTGCGCAAACGCACGCTGCACCGCCGGCCGCGCGAGCACCCTGTGCAAGTACGGCCCGAGATGGGGCAAGCTGCGTGCCGGGCGTTTGAAGCCACGCGTCCATCGGCAAAGCATCAGCGCGTAGGGGTCGACGGCGGTGTACGCAGCGCCGAGCAACCACGGCTGGCCATGAGCGGCGAGTTCCGCGTCAAGCTGGTCCAGCATCGTGCCCACCTTGGCCTCGGCGTGCGCCTTGACCTGCGCGGTCGCTTGCACGTTGCCATCGTCAACCAAACGCTCGCCGTAGAAATAGTGGATCAACATCGCCTGCATCGTGTTCGTCAGCCAGATCAGGCGCTTGTAGAAGTGCGCGCGCTCGTGCGTGCCCAGCGGCGGCGCGAGTTGCGCCCGCGGGTGCGTGTCGGCCAGGTGCAGGCAGATCGCGGCGGTTTCGTACAACACCAGGTCGCCGTCGATCAGCACCGGGATCAGGCCATTCGGGTTGAGCTTCAGGTACTGCGGCGACTTGTGCGCGGCCTTCGCACGGTCGACGAGTTCGAGCCGGTACGGCACACCCAGCTCTTCGAGCAGCATGTGCGGCGTGAGGCTGGCGTTGCCGGGGTAGTAGTGAAGCGTCAGCATGAACATTCGCTCGAGGCCCAGAGCTTGCGATTGTGCGCTGCGGCTGGCGCGGATCGGCTCGAGACTCGCCTCTTGCGTCAGCGCTGTGGCTTGCGCGGCCGCGAGCGCAGCAATCCTGCGAAGATCTGCACCTTGCTGGCCCGGAGACCGCCATGCTCGAACTGCTGCAGTTTCGCCATTCTCCCTACAACGAAAAAGCGCGCTGGGCGCTCGATCTGAAGCGCGTGCCGCATCTGCGCCGCAGCCTGCTGCCGGGGCCGCACATGGGTGTCGTGAAACGCATCACCGGCGGCACCGCCACGCCGGTGCTGGTGCATGAGGCCGGCGCCGTCGACGGCTCGGCGCGCATCCTCGAATGGCTCGAAGCAAAGTACCCGACGCCGGCATTGCTGCCCGTCGACGCCACGCAGCGCGAAGAGGCCTTGCGCATCCAGCGCTGGTTCGACGACGACCTCACGCCGCGCATGCGCCGCACCGTTCTCGACGCGTTGCTGCAAGAGCCGAGCATGTTCGCGCGCATCTTCGCCGACGGCGCGCCCGCGTGGAAGCGCATCGCCTACGCCTGCATCGTGCCGCTGGCCGCACCGCTGGTGCGCAAGGGCAATGGCATCACGGGCGAGGCTTCGGTGCAAGACGGCCATGCGGCGGCGGCGCAGGCGTTTGATTTCGTGGCCCAGCGCAGCATCGCCACGGGCTACCTGTGCGGTTCGACGTTCAGCATCGCTGACTTGACCGCAGCGTCGACGCTGGCCGTATTTGTCAAACCGGACAATTCGCCGATGGCATGCCCGCAACCCGTGGGACCCGGTTTCCAGGCCTTGCTCGACCGCTACGCCAGCCATCCGGGCGCCGCTTGGGCGCGCAGCGTCTATGCCAAACACCGCGGTTCGCAGCGCGATTTCGACGGCCCCAGCGAAGGTACGACATGACGCACGCCCTGCCCATCGAGCACCGCACGCTGCGCCTGAGCCGGCTGTCGCTGCACGTCGCGAGCGCCGGCGCGGGCACGCCCGTGGTGCTGCTGCACGGCTGGCCGCAGACCTGGCATGAATGGCGCAAAGTCATACCGCTGCTCGCACCCCACCACCGTTTGATCGTTCCCGACCTTCCGGGCCTGGGAGACAGCTCGCGGCCGGCCGACGGCTACGACAAGAAGACGATCGCGCTGGACCTGCGCGAGATGTGCGAGCAGTTGCAGCTCGGGCGATTTCATCTCGTCGGCCACGACTGGGGCGGCCCGGTCGCATTCGCGCTGGCGCGCGCGCACACCGCGCAAGTGCGCACGCTGACGCTGCTGGACGTGACCATCCCCGGCATCGGGCCGGACATGTCGCAGGGCGGCAAACGCTGGCACCACGCCTTCCACATGACGCCCGATCTGCCCGAAGCGCTGGTGCAGGGCCGCGAGCGCGAATACCTGAGTTGGTTCTTCGAAGCGTTCAGTTGGCAGCGCGGCGCGATCGGCCCCTCCGACATCGACGAGTACGTGCGCTGCTACAGCCAGTTAGGCGCCCTGCGCGCCGGTTTCGCCTACTACCGCAGCATGCTGGTCGACGCCGCCGACAACCGCGCCAGTGTCGAAGCCGGGTTTCGCCTGCCCATGCCGGTGCTGGCGCTCGGCGGTGCACGCGCCGAGGCGCGCGGGCGCGGCGTGGAGCCGCTCGATTCGGCACGCGTGCTCGCCGACAACGTGCAAGGCGGCGCCATCCCCGACTGTGGGCATTTCATCCCCGAGGAGCAGCCGCAGCTGCTGGCACAGCACCTGCTGAAGTTCTTCTCGGCGAACCCCTGAGCCCTGCGTCATGCCGGCGCGGCGGCCCCGGCTCCCGGGTCCAGGCGACGCTGAATTTCAGCGTCGCCCTATTCCGACTCGAACGTATTGCACTGGCTCACGCTGCCGCTTTGCAAACCCCGCTTGAACCAGGCCACACGCTGCGCGCTGCTGCCGTGGGTGAAACTTTCGGGCACCACCTGTCCGCTCGACTTGCGCTGTAGCGTGTCGTCGCCGATCTGCGAGGCCGCGTTCAGCGCTTCTTCCAGGTCGCCTTGCTCGAGAATCTGCCGCGCGCTTTGCGCGTCATGCGCCCAGATGCCTGCAAAGCAGTCGGCCTGCAGCTCCAGGCGCACGCTCAAGGCGTTTTGCCGCGCCTGGCTGACGCGCCCGCGCATCGAGTCGACCTTGTCGGTGATGCCCATCAGGTGTTGCACATGGTGGCCCACTTCGTGGGCGATCACATAGGCCTGGGCAAAGTCGCCGGGCGCGCCCAGGCGAGTGCGCATCGTTTCGTAGAACGCGAGGTCGATGTAGACCTTGCGGTCGCCGGGGCAATAGAACGGCCCCATCGCCGACTGCCCCTGGCCGCACGCGGTGGGCTCGGCGCCGCGGAACAGGCGCAATTTCGGTTCCTCGTAGGTCTTGCCCAAGCGCTTGAACTGCGTGCGCCACACGTCTTCGGTGTCGGCGAGCACGGTGGAGACGAACTGGGCCATCTTGTCGTTCGCCGGCGGCCTGGCGGCGGGCGCTTGCGTCACCTGGCTCAGCGGCGCACCGCCGTCGCCGCCGAGCAGGCCCAGGATCGTCAACGGGTTGATGCCGAACGCCCAACCGGCGAGCAGGGCGATCGCGACCGTGCCCAGACCCACGCCGCGCCCGCCGCCCAAGCGCAGGCCGCCACCCCCGCTGCCCCCTTGGCGCGCGTCTTCGACGTTGTCGCTCTGGCGATTGCCCTCCCACTTCATGCGCGTCTCCTTTCGATCGCCGCCGCCGCCGCAAATGCCGCGGCGCCTGGTGCGTCATGAAGCGCATGGTAGCGCCAGCACGCAACCCCGGCCGCAGGCGGTTGCAGCGCGACGGTTCGCCGGTCCTTGTCAACGCGTTACGGCAGCGGGCTCGGCCGGCGCCGGCTTGGCAGCGCAGGCAACGGGCCGAACGTCGTCAGGCCCGGCACGCGGACCAGTGCCTCGCGTCGGCACCCCAACGCTGCGCTGCGGCGGCGCGCCGATCGCCACCTTGATGGCAGTGAAACGCCCGGCTCAGCGCGCGACCACGCTGTGCACCTCTTCCTGCTGAACCGCGAAGATCGAGGTGTAGCCCTTGGACCAGTCGGGCGGGATCAGGCAGGGCCTCGGGTCATGGTGCGCGAACCGGGCGCGCTGGCCGCGCAACACGAACTGGTCATGCTTGGGCTTGATCGGGTTCACCGTGTACGGGAAGGCGTCGGCCGACGTCATCGTGTTCAGCAGCAGCGGCCTGCCGAGGTCCGAATCGTTGCGCGCCGAATAGTGCAGCGTGCGGCAGTTGTGAATCGTGAGTGAACCCGCGGGGGCGGGCAGAAACACGGCCTTCGTGAGGTCGAGCCGGGCGCAGTCGGCGTCGGACAGACAACCGGTCCACGTGCCCTTCGCGTCGTACTGCGACAGCATCGGCTCGATCAGGTGGCTGCGCGGCAGCACGCCCAGCGGCCCCTGCTCCATACCGCAGTCGTACAGGTAGGTGCCCACCGTCAGCGGCGAATAGTTGGTGTGCGGCCAGAAGCTGATGTCGTAGTGCCACTTCACTTCTTCGCCGCCCTGAGCCCATTTGAAGTTGAGCTTGGAGTGGTGGAACTTGACGTCGGGCCCCACCAGGTCGGCAACGATGTCGGGCATCGCCGAGTTCAGGCAGTACTCCCAGAACGCCGGGTGCTGTTCGACCGGATTGGAGACGCGGCGCAGCCGCGGCGCGCTCGCCGTGTGGCGCGGCTCGAGGTCGAAGATCGCGTCGGCCTTCGTCACATCGCGGCTGCGCTCGACCAACTCGTCGGTCGCCGAACGCAGCCTGGCGAGCCATTGCTCATCGATGGCACGCTCCAGGCACAGATAGCCTTCGTTGAAATAGAACTCGCGTTGGCGCTGCGTCAGCACCTTCGGGGCAATGGCGAGAATCTGTTCGGGTGTCATGGGTGGGCTCCTGCGTTGCCGTGAAACATCAAATCGTCGCGCGGCGTCACGGCGCCGCGCATGAAGCTGAGCTGGCTGGAGACGAACTGCGGGTGATCCACCCCCACGTCGACGAGCCAGGCCAGCGGCACGCCGGCATCTAACAGACGGCGCTGAAAACGTTCGAGCAGCTCGGCGCGCTGGCGTACCGCAGCCGGAACGACCTGCTGCTCGAGCGCAAACGCGGCCAGCGCGCCCGCTGCCTCGCCGATGTTCCATTCGATCGGGTGCAGGCGGTAGCAGCCGTTGGTGATGTGCGTCGTGCCGAGGTTCTTGCCGCCGGCGATCAGGTTCGTGATCCGAACCGGCAGCAATGCGCCGAGCGGAATCTGGAACGGCTTGGTGCGGCAGCTCGCGCCCACGTCGTCCGGGCCCGAGCGGTGGATGTCGATCGGGTACCAGCCCACGCCGACCGAATCGGCGAAGTGCGCCGCGCGCGGCCCCGGCTGGTGATGCGCAGACACCTCCTGCTCGACGATCGTCTTCAGCGCCCGGATGCGGCGCGATTCGCGGATGTAGGGGAATTTGCAGAGGCCGTCGGCGCTGCCCATCACGTCGGGCCGCAGGCGAATCTCGGGCGCGCCAACGCGCCCGCCCGTGGCCGGCGCTTCGGTTTGCAGCCAATGCAGAAAGCCCAGGCTGACGCGCTTGGCGTCCTGCAGCGCTTGCGCGGCTTGAATCGCGGAGCCATCCAGGATGCTGCGGTCGCGGTAATCGTTGCCCGGCCAGTTGAACAGAGTCAGATCGTGGGCCACGCTGCCGCCGAACGAGGCGCGGTCCAGCAGCCGGCGGTAGCTCCACAGGCCGCCTTTCGTTCCCGGCATCGTGTCGTACAGCCGGTAGTCGAGCCAGCCGCTCGTCTCGCCATAGATTTCACCGCCATGGACTTCGATGCGCAGGCTGTAGGGCTGCGCCGAGCGGTAGTGCGCGTACTTCTCGGGCCGCGCGCTGACATGGTTCTCGCCCTCACTGCGGCGCTCGCAGGCGAAGGTGTAGGTGAAGCTCTGCACGCAATGCGGCTTGGGCTCCACGGGCTGCGCCTGTGGCTCGCCGGTCTGCGCCAGCGTCTCGGCACCGGTCACGCATTCGACCCCGCACAGCGGCAGCAGGTCGCCGAGTTCGGTGGCGTCGATCACGAGTTCGGGGTGCCACCTTACCAGCCGTGCGTCGTCCAAGCCCATCGCGACGACAGCGCGGATGCGGTCGCCCTCGGTGCTCGCCGCCACGGCCTTGGTGCGCAGGCGAATCGTCAAGCGACCCGATTCGACAAAGGGCCGCAACATCTGCTCGATCGCGCTCAGCGCCGCGAGCGGCTCGAAGGCGAGCCGTGTCACCCAGCAGGCCCCCGGGTTGAAATCGGCGCGCCGGCCGGGCTCGCCGGCGCGGCCGCGGTAGTGGTCGCGCAGCATCGCGCGCAGCCGGTAGTAGCTCGCCGTGCCGCCGAAGGCTTCGATGTGTTCGTGTTCGTCGAGCGCGCTGACACCCTGCGCGGTCAACTGCCCGCCGAGCCAATCGGTCTCTTCGAGCAGGACCACGTGGCGCCCGGCGCGCGCCGCCGCGAGCGCCGCGGCCACGCCACCGGTACCGCCGCCGACGATCAGGAGTTCGCAGGCGGCATCGTGCGCATTCTCAACGCGCGGCAGCGGCAGCACGGCCACCGAAGGATCGCCGCTTGCGGGAACCCGCATGACGTCGAGCACGCTGTCGAGCGACCGCAACAAGGCGCTTTCCTCACCGGGCCATCGTTCCCGGCAGCCACAACGCGATCTGCGGGAAGGCGATCACGAGCCCGAGCGCGACCACCTGCAGGCCCATGTAGGGCCAGATCGAACGGAAGATGTCGACCAGCGTGATGCCCGGCGGCGTGACGCCCTTGAGGTAGAACGCGGCCGGGCCGAACGGCGGCGAGATGTAGGAGATCTGCATGTTCATGCAGAACAGCACGCCCATCCACACCGGGTCGAAGCCGAGCGCGACCACCACCGGCACGAAGATCGGCGCGGTGAGCAGCAGGATGCCGATCCAGTCGATGAAGCAGCCCAAGATGATCCAGATGACCTGAATCAGGATCACGACGCCGATCGGGCCCACCGGCAGGTTCGTCAGCACATCCTGGATCAGCTTGGTTCCACCGGCGAGGGTGTAGACACCGATCAACGCCGACGAGCCGAAGAACAGCCAGTACAGCATCACGGTGACCTTGGCCGTGTCTTGCGCCGCGCGCCGCAACTTGGCCCAGCTGAGTTTGCGGTTCCACGCCATCGCAAACACGCGCCGACCACGCCCACGCCAGCCGCTTCGGTGGGCGTGGCCCAGCCGAGGTAGAGCGAACCCAGCACGCTGAACGCCACCAGCCCCGGCAGGATCAGCTTCTTGCAGCAGCGCGATCTTTTCGCCGAGCGAGATCGACAGTTCGGCTTCGCTGGCCGGTGGCGCGAAATCGGGCCGCAACTTGCAGCGCACGATGATGTAGACGATGTACATGCCGGCGAGCATCAAGCCCGGCACCACGCCGGCCATGTACAGCTGGCCGATCGACACGCCCGGCCGTCAGGCCGTACATGATGAACACGACGCTCGGCGGAATCAGCGTCGCCAGGCCGCCACCGGCGCAGATGCAGCCCAGCGCAAGCTCTTTCTTGTAGCCGCGCGACAGCATCGCCGGAAGCGCCACCACGCCCATCGTCACGATCTCGGCGCCGATCACGCCCACCATCGCCGCCATCAGCGCGCACGAGATGATGACCGCCACCGCCAGGCCGCCGCGGATGCGCCCGGCCCACACATGCGCGGCGCGAAATATCGCCTCGGCGATTCCGGCCTGTTCCAAGCACGCAGGCCATGAAGATGAACAGCGGTACCGACAGCAACACGTAGTTGCCCATCAGCGTGAAGACGCGCCCGACGATGAGCGTCAACCCAGGCAAGCCGAACAGCACGACGGCAAAGAACACCGCCACCGATCCGGTGGCGAACGCCAGCGGCAGGCCCGTCAGCAAAACGACGACGAAGACCGCGACGAACAGAACGCTCAGCAGTTCGATGCTCATCGGGTCAACCTCCGGCAGCCTGGGCGGCGGCGCTCATGAGGCACGGCTCCTGGATTGCGCAAGGCCCATGTCGCGCAGCAGGTTCGAGACGCCCTGCAACAGCAGCAGCAGGGCCGCGAGGGGAATCGCGAACTTGACCGGCCAGATGCGCGGATTCCACGGCGTGCCGGTGCCTTCACCCTCGAGGAACGAGCCCCAGGCGAGCGTGGTTCCGACCCAGATCAGCGCGCCAACGTAGATGAAGAAGAACAGGAACGTGAACACGTCGAGTTTGACGCGCGTCTGCGCGGCCAGCCGGTCATAGAGCACGTCGATGCGCACATGGCGCCGGTGTGCAAGCGCGTAGCCGCCGCTGAGCAGGTAGGCGCAGGCCGACAGGTAGATCGTCGTCTCGTTCGCCCAGGTGGTGGCCAACTCCGAAAACGCCCCGCGAAACGACTTCGTAGAGAACGACCAGGGTGACCACGAAGATGGACAGGGCGAAGTCCTCTGCCGACCCAGCTGTTGACCCGATCGACGATGTCGCAAAAGCGATCGGCCAAACCGCACCCCGGCCGGGGGAGGCTTGCCTTGGGCCCCGGCTGCCGAACGCCTGCGCCATTACGCGATGACCTTGAGGTCCTTGAGCCAGGCCAGTTGCGAGTCATACGCCGACTTGGCCAGCGGCGTCTTCTTCGACCATTCCTCCCAGGTGCGCTCGGCGAGGGTGCGAATCTTCGTCATTTCCGCATCGGGCCAGTACATTGAAGTCACCCCCTTGGCGGCGAGATCCTTCGCCACGCGCGCGTCGTCGACGGCGACGCGCTGGACCTGGTCCCATGTCCATTCGCGCACCGTGCTCGACAGAATCGCCTTCAGGTCATCGGGCAACTTTTTCCAAGCGTCCAGGTTGACGCTGAATTCCTGCACCGGCATCGAATGGAACAGCTTGGTCGGAAACTTCGCGACTTCGTGGAAGCCCATGCGCTGGTTCATCGAGAGCGTTCCCCAGTCGGCCGCGTCGACGACGCCCTTGTCGAGCGCCGAATAAACCTCGCCGCCGGGCAGCACGACGATCGACGCGCCGAGCTTGGTGAGGATCTCCGCCGTCATGCCTTGCGGCGAGCGAAACTTCACCCCCTTGAAATCTTCCATCTTGTTGAGCTGCTTCTTCGACACGACGGTCTCGACGCCCCACCAGCTCACGCCCACCGGGTAGAGGTTGTACTTGGCGTAGGCCTGGCGCAGCATCTGCAAGCCGCCGCGGTGATAGAACCACGCTTCGGCCTGCCACGGGTGCTGGTAGCCGAACACGAAGTCGCTGATCACCGCCAGCCCGGCGTCCTTGCCGGTCCAGTAACCCGGCCACGACGAATGCGCCTGCAGCGCGCCGGCCGTCACGGCGTCGAGCGTCTCGAAGGCACCGGTCACGGCGCCGGCCGCGAACGGCTGGATGACGAGCCTGCCGTTGGACGCCGCCTTGACGTGTTCGCAGAAGTCCTCGAAGCACTTGTAGGTCAACTCCGCGGCGCTCCACATCGACTGGCAACGCCAGGACGTGACGGCCTGGGCACGCACGAGCGCCGGCGCACCGGTCATCACTGCGCCTGCACCGGCAACGGCGGTGGTTCTCAGGAATCTCCTTCGGGCTGTCGACATGGCCGGATGCTCCTCGTTGGGTATCGCGTCTGGAATCGGCGCACACATCCGCGGGGCATCCGCTGATATGCCTGCGACATATTAGGCGCCGAATTCGAACAGTGTCAACGGTACAAGCGAGCAGCGCACGAAGCCACCTGGCGGGCTGCGCTGCCGGGCGCTCAAGCCTTCAGCATGACGGTGGCGCGCGTCAGTTGTTCGACATAGTCCATCAGCGCGTCGGCAGCGGAGCCGGCACGCGCCTCTTCGCCCAATGCGATGGCGCGGATCACATCGGCGTGGTGCTTCGCCGCCACCGGCAGGTCGTGCGCATGGCGGTAATGCAGGAAATAGAAGCGCCGCGACATCGCGTGGCTCGGCGCGATCGCGTTCGCCGCGAAGGGATTGCGCGCGCACTGGGCGATGTAGCGCTTGATCTCATAGTGGTAGCGCAGGAACTTGAGCACGTCGGCGTCGACCATGGCTTCGAGCGTATCGGCCATGCGCAGCAGCTGCTCGCGCTCCTCGGGCGTGGCGCGCCGCGCCGCGTTCTGGGCGATCAGCCGCTCGAGCACGCGCCGCACCTCGAGCAAAAGGAGTTGCTGCGTGACGTTGATCTCGGTGATCTGCACACCCAGGCGCGGCAGGATTTTCACGAGGTACTCGGTTTCCAGCCGCTGCAACGCCTCGCGCACTGGTGTGCGGCCTGCGTTTCGAGCCCCGCGGCGCCGGGCTTGCGATAGCTTTGCTCATGCGAACGTCTGGATGTCAGGTCGCGGACGGGTGCCCAGACATACTGATAATATGTCAGACGTCGAGAATTAGTCTCTGCCCGAAGGACACGCGCCATGACCAAGTTGCTGTCGCCATCCGCCGTCGAGGCCTATCGGCGCGACGGCTACTACGCGCCGGTGCGGGTGATGTCGGCCGACGCGGCGCGCAAATACCGCGAAGCGCTCGAGCTCCATGAAGCCAAGGCAGGCCAGCCCTTGCAAGGCAATCTACGCCACAAGACGCACCTGCTCTTCACCTGGGCGGACGAGTTGGTGCACCACCCGAAGATCCTCGACGCCATTGAAGACGTGATCGGCCCCGACATCTTGTGCTGGACCACCAACTTCTTCATCAAGGAAGCGAACAGCCCCGGCTTCGTGTCGTGGCACCAGGATTCCACCTACTGGGGCCTGGACCCGGATGATGTGGTCACCGCGTGGATCGCGTTCACCGAAGTCACGCGCGAAAACGGCTACATGCAGGTCATTCCGGGCAGCCACAAGATCGATCAGCTGGCCCATGTGGACACCTTCCACAAGGACAACCTGCTGTCGCGCGGCCAGGAAATCGCGGTTGAGGTCGACAAAAGCCAGGCGGTCGGCCTGGCGCTGCACGCGGGCGAGATGTCGCTGCACCACATCAAGCTGGTGCACGGGTCGGATGCGAACCGCACCGGCGACCGGCGCATCGGACTGGCGATACGCTACATCCCCACCTACGTGCGCCAGACCAAGGTGCGCGATGCGGCGATGCTGGTGCGCGGCACCGACAAACACCACCACTTCGACTATGAACCCCGGCCCAAGGCAGACCTCGACTCAGGCGCTCTCGCCGCGCACGCCGACTCGGTGGCGCGCCAGGTGAAGGCGCTGTATCAGGGCACAGAGAAGACCGCTTTCCGCGCCTGAACCTCACGGCAACACGCAAGCAAATGGGCGGCGCCATGGCCGAAGAACGCAAGAGGCTCACCGTGCCCGACCTCGCGCTGCGCAAGAAGGCCGGCGAGAAAGTGGTAATGGCGTCGATTCCCGACTACCCCAGCGCGGTCTGGGCGGAGCGCGCGGGCATCGACATCGCGGCCGTCGGCGACAGCCTGGGCATGGTGAGCTACGGTTTCGCCAATACGCTGCCGGTGACGATCGACATGATGATCGCCCACGCGCAGGCGGTGCGCCGGGGCGCTCCCAATTGCATGATCATGGTGTCGATGACCTACGGCAGTTATGCCACGCCCGATGTCGGCGTGAGCAACGCGCTGCGCCTGATGAAGGAAGGCGGCGCCGATGTCGTGAAGATGCAGGGCGGCAAAGAGAAGGCGCATGTCATCCGCGCGATTGCCGACGCCGGCGTGCCGGTGATGAGCCACGTCGGCATGTGCCCGCATTTCGTGCACCAGTACGGAGGCTTCAAGCTGCAGGGCAAGAGCGCCGCCGAGGCGATGCGCATCATCGAAGACGGGCTGGCGATCGAAGCCGCGGGCGCAGTCGGCTTCGAGATCGAGGCGGTGCCCGCGCCGGTGGCCAAGGCCGTCGACGACGCAGTGAAGGTCTTCACCTTTGGCATCGGCGCCGGCAGCGCGAGCTGCGGCCAGTTGCTGCTCGCCTTCGACTTGCTTGGCGTGTTCGACCAGTTCAAGCCGAAATTCACGAAGCGCTATGCGCAGATCTCCGAAATAGCGGTTGAAGCGCTGCGGCGCTATGCCGCCGAAGTGCGCGAGGGCAAGTTTCCCGATGCCGAGCATTCTTACGCCATGAAGCCTGAAGAGCAGGAGGCGCTGGCCAGGCTGCTCGCCGAGCGCCAAGCCGGTCGAGGATCCGCCCGATGAGCGATTGGAAGAAGGTACCGCCGGAACTGGCCACACGCTTCGACGCCGCCCTGCCCGCGGCCGGCGGACGTGCAGCGCCGCCAGATGTTCGGCTGCCCCTGTGCATTCGTGAACGGCAACATGTTCGCCGGCTTGCACGAAGACCGCCTGATCGTGCGCCTTCCCGAAGAAGCGCCAGCGCGCCCCTGCGTCATCATGGGTCGCACGATGAAGCAGTACGCGCTGTTCCCGAAGGCGCAGGAGCTGGCGCCAACGCAGATCGCGCAATGGGTCGAGCGCGGCTATGCGTTCACGCGCGGACTGCCGCCAAAGGCTTCCAAGCCGGCTCGCGATGCGGCGAAGGCCGCGGCCAAGGCAGCCAAGCCCGCTCTGCCGGCGGCAAAGCCGAGCATCGCAGCGAAGGCGATGAAGGCAGCGGGGGCGGCCAGGGTTGCCAAGACCGCGACGAAGGCGGCGAAAGCTGCGACGGCAAAACGCGCGCCGGCAGTCAAGGCGAAAACCAAGCCGCCGAGCAAGACCGCAAACAAGTCAACAGCCAAGGCAGCACCCAAAGCGCCTGCCAAGGCCGCCAAGAAGCGGCTCAAAGCGAGCTGAGAAACGCCAGCAGCAGCCGGTTCACTTCGGCCGCGCGCTCGCGCTGTATCCAGTGGCCGGCACCCGGCAGGATGTGGCTGCCTCTCAGGCCGGGCAGCGTGCGCGGGTAGGCCTCGATCTGCGCTTGCGACGCCGGAAACTTCAGCACGTTGTCGCGCTCGCCAGCGATGAACAGCGCCGGCTGACGGATGACGCAGCCGCGCCACGGCGTCAGCAGTTCCCACGAGCGGCGCAGGTTGCGGTACCAGTTCAAGCCGCCGCGAAACCCGCTGCGTTTGAACTCCGCGGCGTAGTACGCCAGGTCTTCGCGCGGCAGCCACGCCGGCAGAGTGTGGCCCGCGGACAGCGGATCGACCGTGTTGGTGAGCACGCCCGCACCCGGCTCCAATACGCCGAAGGTGGGGCGCTCGGGGCCATCGCCCGAGCCGCTGAAATAGATGCGGCGCAGCGATGCTTCTACATCGAGCTCGAGTTCGGCTTCGGCCACACCCGGCGTCTGGAAGTACTGCATGTAGAACGTCGTGACGCCTTGCGCCTGCAACGCGCTCAGCAGGTCGATCTTGCCCGGCGGCGTGAAGGGCACGCTCATGCCGGCGACGGCACGAAACACATCCGGGCGCAGCAGCGCCGACGTCCACGCCACCGGCGCGCCCCAGTCGTGGCCGACGATCACGGCCTGCTTCTCGCCCAGCGCCTTCACCAACTCGACCATGTCGCCCACCAGATGCAGCATCGTGTACTGCTCGACGCTCAAGGGCGAGTCGCTGCCGCCGTAACCCCGCATGTCCGGTGCAACCGCGCGGTAGCCCGCGGCGGCAAGCGCCGCCATCTGATGCCGCCACGAGTACCAGGACTCCGGCCAGCCGTGGCAGAACAGCACGAGCGGGCCGCTGCCTTGTTCGGCGACTCGCATCTGGATGCCGTTGATCGGCAGGGTTTGGAATTGCGGTGGGTTCATTGGCGCTCTGCCTTGTGCGAATGTGCCTTGTGCGAAGGGCTCCAGGCGACAGGCCTTACCTATAGGTTGCCCGCCACGACAAACACGCCACTCGCCCGAACGATGCGTTGACTTCCGACCGAGATGTAGCAGTTGGCAAACGCCAGACGAGAGCCTTGCCTTTGGATGTCGACGCGGGTTTCCAGCCAATCGCCCGGTTTTGCCGAGCCGGCGAAGTCGAGGTTCAGGCTGGCCGTCGCGAGGCTCGCCGGCGGGTCGGATGAGAACGCCATCGTGTAGCCCAACGCCACGTCGGCCAGTGTGGCCAACACGCCCCCATGAACGGTGCCGCGGGCGTTGCAGTGCTTAGTCTCAGCTCTCATGCCCAGCACCAACTCCGGGCCTTTGCCGCGGCAATAGATCGGGCCGATCAAGTCCAGAACCGGGCTGGTGCGGAACAGTGGTTCGAACCCGTCGGGAATGTTCATGTTCGGAATGTTCGACGCTGAGTGTGAGTGCGGTTGAGCGCTCGTATTGCTGAGAAGTGTGGCACGGCACATCATGCGCGTGGATTTCCCGCCCGCCAGGAGGCCTTGAAGGACGCCGTACTCACGCTTCCTGCCGCCAGGCAGTCATTTAGATCAGGGCGCGTGGCACACTGGATCGACACTCGGCCCAAATCGGGCCGCCGTAACCCGCCCCAGAGGAGACACCGATGCTGACAATGGAGAAAACCGCCGATTACGTGAAGCGCTGGGTCGCCGCGTTCGAGTCGAAGGACCTCGATCGCGTTCTGGCCTTCTACACCAACGACGTCATCTTCCACTCGCCGCTGATTGCGCGGCTGAGCCATGACCCCAGCGGCACCGTGCAAGGCAAGGCGGCGCTGCGCGCCTACGTGACGAAGGGCTTCGAAGTGTTCGACCACATCAAGTTCACCGTGCTCGACGTGCTGCGCGGCGTCGACAGCATTGCGATCCACTACAAGGGCATCACGGGCACACATGTCGTCGAGGTGCTGTTCTTCGACAAGGACGGCGTGGTCCGCGAGTCCTACGTGCACTACTCGTCTCCTGAGTAGCATTGGAGTTCCCGTAGCTGAAGCAGCGTACTGCCTCATCGAAAGTCAGCTTCCTGGCGCGGCCCCGTACTCACACTCTCGGCCAGGAGCGGGCGTTCGTCGCTGCGCACACCCCAGCATCGGCGCGAGGTCAGCTGACCGGGTTTGTCCGCGCAATCCCAGCCCGCCTGCAACTGTGCCGCAGGGCGCTGGCGCGGCACCACGAGGCGCACCACCGGCGGTGCCCGGGCAGGTGGCTCGGGATACGGGCGCAGGTCCCATTCGCGGTGTCCTGGCTCTCGGCGCGCTTGGCTGGTGTTGATGGAACTGCGCCGCGCAGACCACATCGGGTGCCCCGCGAGCGTGGACCGGAGAACGTACCCCGGGCCACCTGCCCTCGCGCCGAGGCTGGCATGGACGCAGCAACAACGTCAGCAAAGGGTCGGGATTTGCCTCCCGCTGACCTTGGAAGCAGACGCCGGCGGTGCACGCGCGACGAGCCAGGGTCTTGTCCCGCGCGCCATCGGCAATGTGCCACAGCTTCCGGTGTACAGCGGCCGGACACCTTGGCGGACAACGAGTGGCAGGTTCCGGCGGTGGCTGCCGTTCAACCGCCAAACCTGAGCGACAGCACCCAGTCTTTCTCCAGACGCTCAATGTGTTGAAGCCGATGTCTGTTTTGTCGCCAGAGCCGACGTTCGAGCCGCGTTGTGACAACAGCCGCTTCGGGTCGCCAGCAGCCAGTGCACCGCAGACGGCTCGACCCAAGTCGACACGCACGAGTTTCACGTCAGCGCATCGCCGAAGGCGCGGCGTGCCCCTCCTCCCGGCAAGACCGGCACCAGGCGTAAAGCGCGTCATACATCACCATGCCATGGCGCAGCATTTCATGGTCGTCGGCGTGGTTGTGCGACAGGCCCAGCGAGATCGCGTACAGCCCCGCCGATTGCGGTGTGAGGTCGAGGCGCGAGGTGTCGGCGCCGCGCACGATTTGCGCGAGTTGCTGAAGTGCCGTTTCGGTGAGCCGGTACTTCGCGAGGAAGGCGTCGAAGCTGCACAGCTCGCCCACATGGCCCATCTCGACGCCCGGGATGTCGTAGGGTGTTGCGCCGCTGTCGCGCGCGACCTTCAACACGTCGGCCGCTGGGACATAGAGAAACTCGGCATCGGCGTCGATGAAGCGCTGGATCAACCACGGGCAGGCGATGCGGTCGATCTTCGGGCGCTCGCGCGTCACCCACTTCATGGCGTCGCTCCATTGGCCGTCGCGTCGGCGATCGCTTCGTCCGCGGCGTTTGCGGCGCTCGCGGCGTTCCCCCGCGTCGGCGCGAGCGGCCGGCCGGCCGATTGCCACGCGTCGATGCCTCCGCGCAGATAGCGCGCCTTCAGGCCCGCGGCGCGCAGGCGCATCGCGGTGGCGCGGCCGACTTCGTGGCCGTAGACGCAGTAGACGATGACTTCGCGATCCGGGCTCAGCTCATCCGCCCAGCGGGAGACGGTTGCGGGGTCGCGCCAAGTGGCGCCGGGAATCATCGTGGCCGCTTGCGCGAACACGCCTGCGCGGCGCACGTCGAGCACGAGCGCACTGGCCACGTCGTCTTGCGTCGCCGCGAAGCGCTGGCTCGCCGCGCCCACCGCGTGCTGGTAGCGCTCGTAGACCTTGTCCCAATCGATGTTCGCCATGAAGGCGTCGACGTAGGCTCCGGCGGCCGCGCCATGGTCGATGGCGTACGCGTGTTCATACATGTCGAGCGCGAGGATCGGCACGCCGCCCACGGGCGAATGGGTGTGGTCGGCGGCCCAGGCGTTGACCAGCGTGGCGTCGTGCGGCTGGAACGTCAGCAGCACCCAGCCCGAGCCGCCGCCGAGCGCTTTGCCCATCGCGACGAATTCTTCGCGCCAGGCTTCCACGCTGCCGAAGTTGGCTGCCAGCGCGAGCGCCATCGCCGGGGCCAGCGTGTGGCCGTCGGCGCCGAGCGAGCCGAAGTACAACTCGTGCAGCAGGGCCGAATTGCTTGCCATCAATTCCTCGCGCTTCAGACCGTTGATGACGAAACCCGCGGCTTCGCGCATCGGCAATTGGGCGAGCCGCAGCCGGATGGCGCCCAGCCGTTTCACCGCGCCGCCATAGTTGTTTTGGTGGTGGCTGCGCAGCAGCTTTTCCGACAGACCCGGCAATCCGCTCGGGTCGAATGGCAGGGCCTGGACATGGGCAGGGGCATGCATGGCGATCTCCTTCAGCGCAGCAACGGCGAGAGCAAGGTGATTCCAAGCCCGGCGGCCGCGCACGCGCCGAGCAGCGGAATGACACCGACCTTGAAGCGAAACAGCGCGAGCGCGGCAGCCACGGCGATCAGCGCCGAGAGCCACTCGAAGCGCCCGCTGAAACCATCCGGCCACAGCACGTGGTAGGCGAAAAACAGCGCCAGATTCAGGATCACGCCGACGACGGCGGCGGTGATCGCCGACAGCGGCGCCGTGAAACCCAGCTTGCCATGCGTCGCCTCCACGAGCGGCCCACCGGCCAGGATGAAGACGAACGACGGCAGGAAGGTGAAGAACGTGACGACGCTCGCGGCGAGCGCGGCACCGAGAAACAGCGCATCGGGGCCGAGCACGTGTTTCGCCCAGCCGCCGACGAAGCCGACGAAGGCCACCACCATGATCAGCGGGCCGGGCGTCGTCTCACCGAGCGCCAGGCCGTCGATCATCTGCACCGCCGTGACCCATTGGTGCTGCTCGACCGCGCCTTGATAGACATACGGCAGCACCGCGTATGCGCCGCCGAACGTGAGTAGAGCGGCCTTGGTGAAGAACCAGCCCATCTGCGTGAGCGTGCCTTGCACGCCGTGGCTCGCGACGAGCCAGGCCATCGCCGCGGCCCAAAGACCCACGCCGACCGCGAGCACTTTGATCAAGTGGGCGCGCGACCAGCGCGCGTGCGCGGGCGTCGGTGTGGCGTCGTCGATCAGCGCCGGGCCGTAACTCGTTTGCGCGCTGCCATGCCCGCCACCCAGCGCAAACACAGCCGGCCAGCGGCGCGCGCCGAAGTGGCCGAGCAGCGCCGCTCCGATCACGATTGCCGGGAACGGCGCATCGAACGCAAAGATCGCGACGAACGCCGCTGCCGCGATGCCCCACATCCAGCGGTTCTTCAGCGCGCGCGTGCCGATGCGGTGCGCGGCGTGCAGCACGAGCGCGGTGACGGCGGGTTTCAGGCCGAAGAAGAAGCCGGCGATCACCGGCAAGTCACCGAAGCGCAAGTAAATCCACGACAGCGCGATCAGGATGAACAGCGAAGGCAGCACGAACAGCGCCCCGGCCACGATGCCTCCCCACGTGCGGTGCATCAGCCAGCCGATGTAAGTGGCGAGCTGCTGCGCCTCGGGTCCGGGCAACAGCATGCAGTAATTGAGCGCGTGCAGGAAGCGCTTCTCGCTGATCCAGCGGCGGTGCTCGACGAGCTCGGAATGCATGATCGCGATCTGCCCGGCGGGCCCGCCGAAGCTGATGAAACCGAGCTTCAGCCAGAAGCGAAAGGCTTGCGCGAAGCTGATTGCCTCGGGAGCCTCGTGCCGGGCAGGATCAGACATCTGGACTCCCTTGCGGCGACGCGTAGAGCGCGTCGAACACGACCTCGGCGGCGGCCAGCAACCGATCGTCATCCGCGTGCAGCTCGCGCAGGCCACCGAGCACGCTTTCCAGCCCCGCGGCTTCGGCCACGGGAATGCCGCCGGCGTCGAGATAGTGCACGACGGCGCCGATGCGCTGGAGTTGGCGGTCTTGCTGCAAGCCGAAACTCGCCGCCAGCACTTCGAAGGTGACGAGCGCGCCGACATGCGTGAAGCGCGCACCGTCGTAATCGAAACCCAGCGCGCTGCGCGGCGTGCGGATCGGCTCGGCGTCGGCCGGCAGCCAGACGAACTCGGCCGTCTTGTCGATGAAGCGGCGGATCAGCCACGCGCTGGCCAGCCGGTCGACCCAGGGCCGGGCGCGCGTCGCCCAGCGCTTGCCCTGGAACTTGGCGCGGTCCAGGCGCGCCACGCCCTCGGCCGCGCGCGGCCTGGCGAGCGCGTGCGGTTCGCCCCTGGAGAAACACGCATCGAGCGCAGCGCGCAGCGCCGCCAATTCGGATTGGGCCTGCTCGGCCGCGGCGCCGGAGTAGTAGTCGATGCCTTGCAACGCCGCCAATCCGTCGGCAATGCCGCGCAGGCGACGCCGCGCGTCGGTCTCGGGCAATCGGTTCAGTTCATGGTGCAGCGCCTTTGCGTCGGCCTGCCACTGCGCGTACGCCTGGCCACGGTCGAACAGCGCGAGCACTTCGCGGTGCTGCGCATCGTCGCGCGGCGCGAGCGCCAGCACCGACGCGCTGCCGCCGTGTTCGCGCACCTCGGTGGCGATCGCGTCGAGCGCCGCCACATGCTCGCTCGGCAGCACATAGGCACCGTCGCGCAACGCCGCGCAACCCAGGCTCTTCAGCGAGCGCCAGATGCGCAGCCGAACGGCGTTCGGTTGCGTCGGCAGGGTGACGAGCAGGAGGGCCCACATGTCTGTAGCATACGCTACAAAGTGTGCAATGACAACTACAACTCTATTCGGGCTGAAATGGCGCCCCAGGGCGTGCGGCGGCGTCGGCAGGCGCAGCCGGCGCAGTCGGCCCGTGTGGCACCGCGCCAGGGTCGTCAAGCTCGAAGGCGAAGCGCTTCTCGAACAAATCCGCGGCGTCGAAGTGGCGCCGGCCGACGAAAGCCGTGGCATGCCGCCCCCATTGGCGCATTTGTCCGGCCGACGCGATACCCATGGGCCAGAACAGGAAGCGCTCGAGGCGCTCGGTGCCGGGGACCATGCCGTCCGGACCGTAGGCGCTGCGTGTGCCGCCGTCGGGCGCGCCGAGGATCGGCAGCGTGCGCAGGCGTTCCTGCGCGAGCGCACGAAGCGGCGCCGCGCCGCGCCGCGCCTGTTCGCGCGCTTCGATCGTCACGCGCTCCAGGTAATGGGTGCGCGTTGCAATGCGCAGCACGATGCGTTCTTCCGGCTGCAACTGGCGCAGCGTCTGCGGTACGAAGGCCCACTCGGGCTCGTCGTCGGGCGCCGGGATGGGTTGGGCGCGCGGCGTCGGGAAGAAGTAGTGATAGCAGCCGCAGGGGTGGATCGTGTCGTGGATCAGCGCGTGGCCGTCGACGCCGAGCGTCACGCGCCAGATCAGCCCGTCCAGGTGCCCTGCGAACAGGTCGCCGGGTGCGCTGGCCGGGCGCGCGCCGAACCAGACCGTGTAGACGAGTTGGGTCAGCGTTTGGCCGCGGTAGCGCGTGAAGTCGATGTGGCGATAGACGGTGGCTTGCTCGGATTGCACGATGGGCAGATCGCGCGTGGGGTCCCAGGCCAGCGCGCCGGGCAGGTCGTCGTCGCCCGCGATTTCGATTTCGAACACGGGTTGATGCCGGTCGAGCAGTGCGCGCGCATGCGGCGTCATGCTGTCCGGCGCCGCGGCGGATGCCGCATCTCCTGTCGAATCGGCAAGCGCGTAGCGCTGCAAGCGGCCCTCGGCCGGCACGCCGAGGGGCTTGGCGAAGGCCGCGCTCACCTCGGCGAGCTGGCGCTTCACGCCGGCGGTGAAGGGGTAGCGCGCCAGCGCATAGGCGCCGAGCAGGCGCTGCGCGCCGCTGTAGTCGTCGGGCACTTCGATGGCGGCTCGGTCGGGGCCTTGGGCATCGAACAGGATGGCGGCGCATTGCTCGGTTCGCAGCAGCGCCTGGGCTCGCGTGAGGCCGAGTTCGGGCAGCGCTTGCGCGGGCAGATTGCCGATTTCCGCGGCGCGCGCGGCGCGGTCCAGCGCGCGCAGCCTCGGCAGCACTTCGCGCCCGAACTCGAGGTCGGACACGGCTGGGTCTTGCGCGAGCGCGGCGACAAAGCGGTTCGCCCGCAGGTGCGGATGGTTCTCGATGCGTGCCTCTTGCGCATCGGCCGTGCCGGCGCCGCGCACGGCAGCGTCGAGGCGGTCGAACCATTGAAGGCAGGCGCGCTGCTCGGCGCCGGCGAGGTGCGCGCCACCCGGTGGCGGCGTGGCGCAGCCCGCGATCAGGAGCGCGCTCGCGCCGGCAAACAACACGCGGAGCATTGGGCAACGCTGAATAAGCCCGTCCTTCACTTGCGCGACGGTGCGCAGCGCTACTGCAACGTCGCCTGCGCCACCGCATGCTCCCAGCGCTGCATCAGACCCTGCGCCGCGTCGCGCGACAGCGTTGGATGAAAGCGCCGCTCGACCTGCCACTGTGCGCTGAGTTCGTCCAGCCCCTTGTAGATGCCGCAGCTCAGACCGGCGAGGTAGGCCGCGCCGAGCGCCGTGGTTTCGATGGTCTTGGGCCGCACCACGGGAATGCCCAGCAGATCGGCCTGGAACTGCATCAGTGAATCGTTGACGCACGCGCCGCCGTCGACGCGCAGTTCGGCCACCGGCGGGCTGCCAGCCGCCACCGCGTCGCGGCTCATCGCATGCAGCAACGCGGCGCTCTGGAATCCGATGCTCTCCAGCGCCGCGCGCGCGATGTGCGCAACCGTGCTGCCACGCGTGAGGCCGACGATCGCGCCGCGCGCGTCCGGCTTCCAGTAGGGTGCGCCCAGACCGGTGAAGGCGGGGACGAACATGACGCCGCCGCTGTCGGGCACGCTTTGCGCAAGTTGCTCGACATCGCGGCTTTTCGAGATGGCGTGCAAGCCGTCGCGCAGCCATTGCACGACGGCGCCACCGATGAAGACGCTGCCTTCGAGGGCGAATTCCGGTGTCGCCGTGGGCTGTGCAGCGCTTGTCGTGATCAGGCCGTTGGAACTGGTTTGAAATGCTCCGCCGGTGTGCATCAGCATGAAGCAGCCGGTACCGTAGGTGTTCTTCGCCAAGCCCGCCTTGAAGCAGGCCTGGCCGAACAGCGCGCTCTGCTGGTCGCCGGCCACGCCACCGATGGGGACGGACGCGCCGAGCAACTCAGCCTGGGTGTGGCCGTAAACGTGGCTCGACGGGTGCACCGACGGCAGCACTTCGGCGGGGATGTCGAGCACACGCAGCAGTTCGTCGTCCCAGCGGTTGCTGCGCACATTGAGCATCAGCGTGCGCGACGCGTTGCTCACGTCGGTGGCGTGCACGGCGCCTGCGCGTGTTCCCGCTTTCGCGCCGCCCGTGAGCATCCACATCAGCCAGGTGTCGATCGTGCCGAACGCGAGTTCGCCGCGCTGCGCCGCCGTGCGCGCGCCACTCACGTTGTCGAGAATCCACTTCAGTTTGGTGCCGGAAAAATACGCGTCGACGATCAAGCCGGTCTTGTCGCGAAACGTCGCTTCGAGCCCCTGCGCGCGCAGCGCCGCACAGGTGGGCTCGGCGCGCCGGTCTTGCCAGACGATGGCGTTGTAGATGGGCACACTGGTCTTGCGATTCCACACGACGGTCGTTTCGCGCTGGTTGGTGATGCCGATCGACGCGATGTCGCGCGCGTGCAGGCCGGCCTTGGCGAGTGCCTCTTGCGCGGTGGCGAGCTGGGTTTGCCAGATCTCCATCGGATCGTGCTCCACCCACGCGGGTTGCGGATAGATCTGACGGAACTCGCGCTGCGCCATCGCGACGATGCGGCCCTGCACATCGAACACGATGCTGCGTGAGCTGGAAGTCCCCTGGTCGAGTGCAAGAAGGTAGGGGACGCTGCGCATGCAAGACTCCTGTGTGCGGTGCCGTGGTCAAAAGGTGCGGGTGCCGGCCAATAGTGTGCACCGGGTGCTCAGGCTCGGCTGCGACACTCTGGCCCATGACTCCTGAACGCATCGCGCAGATCAGGCTCGAGTCCCCCTGGCTGCCTGGCGACTACCTGCGGATCCTGCCGCGCGTGCAAGTTGGGCCCACGGCCGAAAGCTACGGCGTGCAGTGGTTCGATGGACCGCAAGCGCCCGGCGCGGCGTTCGGCGCAGCGCTGGCGGTGCAATTTCCGTCCGCCTTGTGGATCGCGCGGCGCGGTGGAAATCCCATCGGTTACGCGGGATGGGACGCCGGGTTGCCGCGCCTGTATGAATGGGCAGGTTCGCAGCGCAGGAGAGTGCATCACTTTGACGGCATTGCCGCAATGGTGCTGGCGTCGATCCTGACTCCGGGCTACGACAGCCGGCCGCTCGCACCCTGTTCACTGCAGGTGTCGGGCATGGCGCTCGGCCCATGGCATGACGCGCGCACGGAATACGTCGCGCGCGGCATCTTGCTGCCCGACATGGAGTCCGGCGTGATCGACGCCCTTCAGTCCGTGGCGCCTTCCGGCTGGGAGTTGGGCCTATCGCGCGACGATAACGACAGCTGGCTCTCGATTCGTCCGGTGCCCGACGGTTTCGAGCTGTGCCTGGATCGCCACGGCAGCGCCGGGCGCGGGCAGCGCGTGAATGGCGCACAGGCAGCGACTGCACTGCTGACACACGCGCCATTCAACGACGGGTCGAAACCTTGCTACCACGCGCTGCTGAGGATTCCACCGCCGCCCTGAGATCGGCGGTTGAATGCCGGCTGAGGTTGAAGAGGTCGGAGTCGCTGCACGGGTGTGTGCCGGTCCTGGGTAACGCGGGCCGGCTCACCCCGCGATCTCGCAGCGCACGCCGGCCTCCAGCAGCAACGCCGGAAACGGGACTGGCGGCGCTGCATCGGTGAACAGCCGGTCGAGCCAGCCGAGCGACCCGAGCTCCACCATCGCAGGCCGGTTGAACTTGCTGTGATCGGCAGCGAGCCAGACCTCGCGCGACTGTTCAATGATGGCGCGCGACACCTCGACTTCATGCACGTCGAAGTCGCGCAGCGTGCCATCGGCTTCGATGCCTGAAATGCCGATCAGCCCGATGTCGACCTTGAACCTGCGGATGAACTCGACCGTCGCTTCGCCGACGATGCCGCGGTCGCGTGTGCGCACCGTGCCTCCGGCGACCATGACTTCGCAGTCGGCGTTGTCGGACAGGATCGCCGCCACGTTCAGGTTGTTCGTGATGATGCGCAAGCCCTTGTGACGCAGCAGTTCGCGCGCGATGCATTCGGTGGTGGTGCCGATGTTGATGATGAGCGAGCAGCCGTTGGGCACCGCCGCCGCGACAGCGCGCGCGATCGCTTGCTTGGCAGCGGCGTTGAGTTGCTGGCGCTGCCGGTAGGCGATGTTCTCGGTGGTCGAGCTCGGCACGCGCACGCCGCCGTGAAAGCGCGCCAGCAGGCCGGCTTCGGCGAGCAGGCTCACGTCGCGCCGCACGGTCTGCAGCGTGACGCCGAAGCTCTCCGCCAGGGCCTCCACCGAGCGGGAGCCGATGCTGCGCACCTGCTCCAGCATCGCGGTTTGTCGGGGGTTGGGAGTCATGCAGCCGCGAATCTAAACGAACATATTCGAAAGGAAATTCGGGTTAATACGCGGGTCAAACGAACATCTTTCGAATACATTCGCAATCCTCCGAATCAAGAAGAGCAGGGTCGACGGCCTTCGCGCGACGCAGCGCGCGGCATGTCGCTCCTGCCGAGACAAACGTTGGACACCGCCTCACACCGGGCACGGCCGAGCTCCGCCGACGGCGCGCCGCACGATTGCGACGTGCTCGTCGTCGGCGGCGGCATCAATGGCGCGGGCATCGCGCGCGACCTCGCGGGCCGGGGCTTACGCGTGCTGCTGTGCGAGAAAGACGATCTCGGATCGCACACCTCATCGTCATCAACGAAACTGATCCACGGCGGCCTGCGCTACCTCGAACACTACGAATTCGCGCTGGTGCGCAAGGCGCTCGCCGAGCGCGAAGTGCTGCTGCGCAGCGCGCCGCATATCATGCGGCCGCTGCGTTTCGTGATGCCGCACGACCCCGGCATGCGCCCAGTGTGGATGATCCGCGCCGGCCTGTTCCTCTACGACCATCTGGCGCACCGCGAAGTGCTGCCTGGCTCGAGCGCGATCGACTTGCGCGCGCACCCGGCCGGTGCGCCGCTCAAGCCACAGTTCACGCGCGGCTTCGTCTATTCCGACGGCTGGGTCGACGACGCGCGCCTGGTCGTGCTGAACGCGGTGGACGCTGCCGCGCATGGCGCGACGGTGCTCACGCGCTGGGCCTGCAGCCGCGCCTGGCGCGACACCGGCGCGGCCGGCGCGCGCTGGCACGCCGAACTGAGCAGCGCGTCGGGCGAGCTGTTGCAGTTGAACGCACGCGCCTTGGTGAACGCCACCGGGCCGTGGGCCGCGCAGTTTCTCGGCGAACAACTGGGCGAGCCGCGCAGCCAGCTGCTCCGCCTGGTGAAGGGCAGCCACATCGTCGTGCCGCAACTGTTCGACCACGAGCACGCCTACATCTTCCAGAACCCCGACAAGCGCATCATCTTTGCGATCCCCTACGAAGGCGAATTCACCTTGATCGGCACGACCGACGTGGAGCACTTCGGCGGCATCGGCGATGCGCGCATCGACGCGGCGGAGACCCAGTACCTGTGCGAGCAGGCGAGCCGCTACTTCGAGCGCGCCGTGACCCCGAGCGACGTGGTGTGGAGCTATTCGGGCGTGCGCCCGCTGCTCGACGACGATTCGGGCGACCCGTCGAAAGTGACGCGCGACTACCAGCTCGAGCTCGACTGGCCGCCCGGCAGCAGCCATGGCAACGGGCCCACGCGCGGCCCGCGGCCTGCGCCTTTGCTCACGGTGTGGGGAGGCAAGATCACGACGTTTCGCAAACTCGCCGAAGAGGCCGCCGATCTGCTGCAAGAGCCGTTGGGCACGCCGCGCGGCGCGTGGACGAAACCGGCGATGCTGCCCGGCGGCGACCTCTCGGCGTGGATCGGCAAGGCGCTGCGGCCCGATACTGACTTCACGCGTTTCGTGCAGGCGCTCGCATTGCGCCACCCCCACCTGCCGCAGGAGCTCTGCCTTCGGCTGGCGCGCGCCTATGGTTCGCGTGTCGACGAGCTGCTGGGCAAGGGCGAACTCGGCGTGGAAGTCGCGCCCGATCTCTTCGAAGCCGAATTGCACTTTCTGCACCGCACCGAGTGGGCACGCTGCGCCGACGACGTGCTGTGGCGGCGCAGCAAGCTCGGCCTGCACCTGAATCCGGCGCAGCGCAACGCCGTCGCGCTGTGGTGCGCCCGACATTGGCGAGAATCCGCCCCCGGTGCGTTCGACGACGCACCAAGGACCAGCGCATGCAACTGAGCCTGGAGCACATCGAACAGCGGCAAGGGGTGGACATCCACCTTCATGCGCTGAGCATGGCGCTCGTGCCTCGCGCCGTGACGGTGCTGCTGGGCGCCACGCAGGCCGGCAAGACGACGCTGATGCGCGTGATGGCCGGCCTGGACAAACCGAGCAAGGGCCGCGTGCTCGCCGACGGCGCCGACGTGACGGGCATGCCGGTGCGCAACCGCAATGTCGCGATGGTCTATCAGCAGTTCATCAACTACCCGTCGATGAGTGTGGCCGAGAACATCGCCTCGCCGCTGAAGCTGCGCCGCGAGAAAAACATCGACGCACGCGTGCTCGAACTCGCCGCCAAGCTGCACATCGAACCGTTCCTGAAGCGACTGCCCGCCGAGCTCTCCGGCGGCCAGCAGCAGCGTGTGGCGTTGGCGCGGGCATTGGCCAAGCGCGCGCCACTGATGCTGCTGGACGAACCGCTGGTGAACCTCGACTACAAGCTGCGCGAAGAACTTCGCGACGAGCTCACGGCCTTGTTCGCGAGCGGCGAATCGACCGTCGTCTATGCGACCACCGAGCCCACTGAAGCGCTGCTGCTCGGCGGCCACACCGCCGTGCTCGATGCAGGCGAGCTGCTGCAATACGGGCCGACCGCGGAAGTTTTCCACCGACCGCGCTCGATTCGCGTGGCGCGCGCGTTCAGCGACCCGCCGATGAACCTGCTGCCCGCCACCGCGGTGAGCGGCGGTGTCGCGTTGGCCTCGGGTGTACGCCTTGCGCTGACGTTGCCTTCGCGCAGTACCGATTCCCTCACCGTCGGCGTGCGCGCAGGCGCACTGCGCGTGCAAGCGCGCGACGGCGATGTGGTGCTGCTTGGCAAGGTGGAACTCGCCGAGATTTCGGGTTCCGATACCTTTGTGCATGCGGCCACACCGGTCGGTGAAGTCGTCGCGCAGCTTGGCGGCGTGCATGTTTTCAGTTTGGGCGAGCCGGTGTCGTTGTACCTGAACCCGGCGCAGGTCTATGTGTTCGACCAGGCCGGGGACTTGCTTCTCGCGCCGGCGTGGAGCCACTGAGATGGCCCGCATCGATCTTGACCTCGCGCACGCGTACAAGCCCCACCCCAAGGGCGACGACGACTACGCCTTGCTGCCGCTGAAGATGACGTTCAACGACGGCGGCGCGTATGCGTTGCTCGGGCCTTCGGGGTGCGGCAAGACGACCTTGCTGAACATCGTGTCCGGCCTCGTGACGCCCTCCACTGGCAACGTGCGCTTCGATGGCGTGGATGTGACAAAGCAATCTCCGCAGCAGCGCAACATCGCCCAGGTGTTCCAGTTCCCGGTGATCTATGACACGATGACGGTCGCTGAGAACCTGGCATTTCCGTTGCGCAACCGCGGCGTTGCGCCGGACCGCATCCAACAGCGCGTGGGCAAGGTCGCCGAGATGCTGGAGCTGAGCGGCCAGCTCGATTCGCGCGCTGCCGGCCTGGCGGCGGATGCGAAGCAGAAAATCTCGCTCGGCCGCGGCCTGGTGCGCGAAGACGTGTGTGCCGTGCTTTTCGACGAGCCGCTGACCGTGATCGACCCGCACCTGAAGTGGCAACTGCGGCGCAAGCTCAAGCAGATTCACCACGAGCTGAAGCTGACGCTGATCTACGTCACGCACGACCAGATCGAGGCGCTCACTTTCGCCGAGCAGGTGGTCGTGATGACGCGCGGCCGCGCGGTGCAGATCGGCAGCGCCTCGGAGCTGTTCGAGCGGCCGACGCATACGTTCGTCGGCCACTTCATCGGCTCGCCGGGAATGAACTTTCTGTCGGCGCGTTGCAGCACGACGAGTTTTGACGTGGCGGGCTGCAGCTTCGCCGTGCCGGCGGGTGTGCCGCGCGACGCGCAGGCGCTTCTGCTCGGCATCCGACCCGAATACGTGACGATCGCCGGCCCGAACGACACGAACGCGGTGCCGGCCACGGTGCAACAGGTACAGGACATCGGCACCTACTGGTTGGTGAGCGCGATGGTCGGCAGCGGTGCGCAGGCAAGCCTGGTGCGCATGCGGCTCGGCGGCGGGCATGCCGTGCCGAAGCTTGGCGACTCGATCCGCCTGGCCCTCATCGGCGCGCACACCTGCTACTACCGCAACGACCGGCTGATCGAGGAGGCCGGCGCCCCATGAAACCCGTCAACCAGAAGGCCTGGCTGCTGGTCCTGCCCGTCGTGCTGTGCGTCGCGTTCTCCGCGATCCTGCCGCTGATGACGGTCGTGAACTACTCGGTGCAGGACATCATTTCGCCGGAGCGGCGCGTCTTTGTCGGCACCGAATGGTTCAAGTCGGTGATGCGCGACGACGACCTGCAAGGGGCCCTCTGGCGCCAGATGATCTTCTCGCTGTCCGTCCTGCTCGTCGAAATTCCGCTGGGCATCGCGCTCGCGCTATCGATGCCTGCCAAGGGCGCACGCTCGTCGCTGGTGCTGGTGCTCCTGGCGATCTCACTGCTGATTCCGTGGAACGTGGTGGGCACGATCTGGCAGATCTACGGCCGCGCCGACATCGGCCTGATGGGCGCGACGCTGAAGGCGCTGGGCATCGAGTACAGCTACACCGGCAACCCGCTGCACGCCTGGCTCACCGTACTGCTGATGGACGTGTGGCATTGGACGCCGCTCGTCGCGCTGCTGTGCTTCGCCGGGTTGCGCGCGATTCCCGACGCCTACTACCAGGCGGCGAGCATCGACGGCGCGTCCAAGTTCGCGGTGTTCCGCTACATCCAGCTGCCCAAGCTGCGCGGCGTGCTGATGATCGCCGTGCTGCTGCGCTTCATGGACAGTTTCATGATCTACACCGAGCCCTTCGTTCTCACCGGCGGCGGCCCGGGCAATTCGACGACGTTCCTGAGCCAGTACCTGACGCAAAAGGCGGTCGGCCAGTTCGACCTCGGCCCGGCGGCGGCGTTCTCGCTGATCTATTTTCTGATCATCCTGCTGCTGTGTTTCATCCTCTACAACTGGATGCAGCGGGTGGGCACGGCGGACAAGGAGTCGGGCCATGGATGAGCGCAGGTTCAAGAAGCGCACGATCCTGCTCGTGCTCTACCTTGTGTTCGCGATCCTGCCGGTGTACTGGATGATCAACATGTCGTTCAAGACGAACGTCGAGATCCTCGCCGGCTTCAGCCTGTGGCCGCGCGAATTCACGCTGGCGCACTACCGCACCATCTTCACCGACGTGTCGTGGTACTCGGGCTACATCAACTCGATGATCTATGTCGCGATCAACACCGTGGTGTCGTTGCTCGTCGCGCTGCCCGCGGCGTACGCGTTTTCGCGCTACAGTTTTCTCGGCGACAAACACGTCTTCTTCTGGCTGCTGACGAACCGCATGACGCCGCCGGCCGTGTTCCTGCTGCCGTTCTTCCAGCTCTACACGACGCTCGGCCTGATGGACACGCACATCGCCGTGGCCATGGCGCACCTGCTGTTCAACGTGCCGCTCGCGGTGTGGATTCTGGAAGGCTTCATGAGCGGCGTGCCGCGCGAGATCGACGAAACCGCATACATCGACGGCTACTCATTCCCACGCTTCTTCGTCACGATCTTCATTCCGCTCATCAAGGCCGGTGTCGGCGTCGCCGCGTTCTTCTGCTTCATGTTTTCCTGGGTCGAACTGTTGATGGCACGCACGCTGACGAGCGTGAATGCGAAACCCATCGTCGCGACGATGACACGCACCGTGTCCGCTTCCGGCATGGACTGGGGCGTGCTGGCCGCAGCCGGGGTGCTCACCATCATCCCGGGAGCGATCGTGATCTGGTTCGTGCGCCACTACATCGCCAAGGGCTTCGCTATGGGGAGGGTTTGATCTTGTTCAACTGGATGGCCTGGACCCTGCCCGTCGCGGTGTTCTTTGCGTGTATCGTCCTGATGTTGATCGGCATGACGCTGTGGGAGTTCAAATCGCCCACCGTGCTGCGCAAGGGCTTGTTGCCGATCGCCACGACGCGTGGCGACCGGCTGTTCATCGGCCTGCTCGCCGCAGCCTATGTGAACTTGGCGTTCGTTGCCTTGAGCGGCCGCATGAAGGGCTGGTTCAGCCTGGAGAACGAACCGTCGATCTGGTTCAGCTTCGTCGTCTCGATGTTGCTGCTCGCCGCGATCCTGCGCAAAGGTTGAAACCGACGGCCGGCCATCTTCCCCACCGGCGTCCATGTGAGACAGAGGGAAGTGTCAGAGGAGTCCCACGAGATTGAGCAAGTCCAACACCCCAAAAGGAGATCAGCAATGAAGCGTTCCCTGTTAGCCCTCTCGGCCTTGAGTGCGATCGTTCTCGCGATCGGCGCTTGCGGCAAGAAGGAAGAACCCAAGACCGCCGCACCCGCGCCCGCGGCGGCACCTGCGGCAGCGCCCGCGGCCACCGGCGGCGAAGCCGCGGCGAAGAAGTGGATCGACAGCGAATTCCAGCCGTCGACGCTGTCCAAGGACCAGCAAACCGCTGAGCTCAAGTGGTTCATCGACGCTGCCGCCAAGCTCAAGGCGAAAGGCGTCACCGAGATTTCGGTCGTCTCGGAGACGATCACGACGCATGAGTACGAGAGCAAGACGCTGGCGAAAGCGTTCGGCGAAATCACCGGCATCACAGTCAAGCACGACCTGATCCAGGAAGGCGACGTGGTGGAGAAGCTCCAGACGTCGATGCAATCCGGCAAGTCAATCTACGACGGCTGGATCAGCGACTCCGACCTGATCGGCACGCATTACCGCTACGGCAAGATCCTCGCGCTGTCCGACTACATGGAAGGCGCCGGCAAGGAATTCACGAACCCGGGTCTGGACCTGAAAGACTTCATCGGTACGAGCTTCACGACCGCTCCCGACAAGAAGCTCTACCAGTTGCCCGACCAGCAGTTCGCGAACCTGTACTGGTTCCGCGCCGACCTGTTCGCCAAGGAAGACTTGAAAGCCGCGTTCAAGAAGAAATACGGCTACGAACTCGGCGTGCCGCTCAACTGGAGCGCGTATGAAGACATCGCCGCGTTCTTCACGAACGACGTGAAGACGATCGACGGCAAGCCGATCTACGGCCACATGGACTACGGCAAGAAGGACCCGAGCCTGGGCTGGCGCTTCACCGACGCCTGGCTGTCGATGGCCGGCACGGCCGACATCGGCATTCCGAACGGCCTGCCCGTGGACGAATGGGGCATTCGTGTCGGCGACGACAAGTGCACCCCGGTGGGCGCGTCGGTCTCGCGCGGCGGTGCGACGAACTCGCCCGCGGCCGTCTATGCACTGACGAAGTACGTCGACTGGATGAAGAAGTATTCGCCGAAGGAAGCCATCGGCATGACCTTCGGCGAAGCCGGCCCCGTGCCCGCACAAGGCCAGATCGCGCAGCAGATCTTCTGGTACACCGCCTTCACGGCCGACATGGTGAAGCCGGGCCTGCCCGTCGTGAACGCCGACGGCACGCCGAAGTGGCGCATGGCGCCGGGACCGAACGGCCCGTACTGGAAGCAAGGCATGCAAAACGGCTACCAGGACGTCGGCTCATGGACCTTCTTCAAGGACCATGACGCCAACAAGACGGCAGCCGCCTGGCTCTACGCCCAGTTCATCACGGCGAAGACGACGTCGCTGAAGAAAACGATCGTCGGCCTGACGCCGATCCGCGAGAGCGACATCCAGAGCCAGGCGATGACCGACCTGGCGCCCAAGCTCGGCGGTCTGGTCGAGTTCTATCGCAGCCCGGCGCGCGTGGCGTGGACGCCCACCGGCGGCAACGTTCCCGACTACCCGAAACTCGCGCAGCTGTGGTGGAAGAACGTGGCCGTGGCCGTGACCGGCGAGAAGACGCCGCAACAGGCGATGGACACGCTGGCCGACGAGATGGACCAGGTGATGGAGCGCCTGGAGCGCGCCGGCATGGCCAACTGCCCGCCCAAGCTCAATGCCAAGGGTGACCCGGGCAAGTGGTTGAGCGACAAGGGCGCGCCGTGGAAGAAGCTCGCCAACGAAAAGCCCAAGGGCGAAACGATCGCCTACGACACGCTGCTCAATGCGTGGAAGGCGGGCAAGGTGAGGTAAGGCAAGGACTGAGGCGGCGGCTTGACCGCCGCCGCTTGAACTTGCCGCTGCCAGTCAGCGAGAAATCAAGGCCCTCGATGCGAAAGCATCGAGGGCCTTTTGTGTTGTGCCGGCGCCGAAGAACCCGGCAATTCGGCCGTTGCGAATACCGCGATCGCGGTGCCAATTCACGTCTGCGCAGCACCTCACCCCGGGTAACCGCACGTGTCCGGGCTGCCTGGGTAACTTGGCGGCATGGACCTGCGGACCTTGCGAATTCTGGGCGCGGTGTTGACACCGGCGCTGCTCGCGCTCGGCGTCACGATCGCTCGAACCCCTGGCTCGACATCGGCGTCGCCACGGCACGCCGGCGGCGCCACAGCCGCGCTGCGTTCCGCCGCGAAGGGCGCACCCGCCAGCAAGACCGCCGACGCCGTGCCGCGCATCGAGCGCATCGCCGCGGGTTACCCGAACCGGCCGTACGCCATTCGCGGCGTGGCCTACAAGCCCAAGAACAGCGACGTGCCGCTGCGCGAAGTCGGTATCGCATCCTGGTACGGCAAACCCTTCCATGGCCAGCCCACATCGAGCGGAGAGCGCTACAACATGCATGCGATGACGGCCGCGCACCCGACGATGCCGCTGCCCAGCTACGCCCGGGTGCGCAACCTCGCCAACGGGCGCAGCGTGATCGTGAAGGTCAACGACCGCGGCCCGTTCTACGGCAAGCGGGTGATCGATCTGAGCTACGCCGCCGCGCGCAAGCTGCACATCGCAGGCACGGCCAAGGTGGAGGTGGTGCGCCTGACGCATGACGAGATTCGCAGCGGCAAGTGGCGCGACACCGGCAAGAAGGGCGCGCCCAAGCCTCCCGTGCAGGCAGGGCCGGCGGCGCCTGCCAAGCATGGCGTGCTGGTCGCCAGGCGCGACGAGCCACCGGTGCGCACGGCGTCGAAGTAGTCGCCTGGGCCGCACAAGCGCCGGGGCACTGTCAAGTCAGATGCGGCGCGTCGGGCAATTCGTTCTTGTTCGCCTGCGTGGCGTCGATCGGGAAATGTTGCACCAACAAGGCGTCGACCGCATCGATCGCCGCGTTCAGGCCGGCTTCGAACTGCCCGGCGCGAAATGCATTGCGCATCGCCGCCATGATCTCTTGCCAGCGCTGCGCATTCACATGCCGGTTCAAGCCGCGGTCGGCGACGATCTCGATCGCGTGCTCGGCCAGCAGCAGATAGATCAACACACCGTTGTTGGCTTGCGTGTCCCACACGCGCAGCTTGCCGAACATCGACACGGCGCGTTCGCGCGCCACTGCGCCGCGCCACAGGTAACTCATCGGCAAACCGGCCTCGACGCAGACGCGGATCTCGCCGCTGTGCTTTTTTTCGCTGAGCTGCACGCGCGCCTGGAGCCGTGCCAACGCATCGACGCCGAGGGCACGCTGGGCGTCGCGCTCGTCGAGCCAGCGGTGTTTGAGGATGCGCAACAGCTTGTTCATCGCTCGTTCATCGCTCGTTTGTCGTTAGTGCCATTCACCAGTCTCCCGACGCGCCACCGCCGCCGAAGTCGCCGCCACCGCCCGAAGAAAAGCCTCCGCCGCCGGATGAGAAACCACCGCCACCGCCGCCGAAGCCCCCACCCCAACCGCCATGGTGCGTGCCGGCGCGCAGCGAACGCGAGGAACCGGCGAACAGGCCGAACAGCAGGCCGACCACCGCGCCCAGGATCCCGACGAAGAGAATCTGGCTCACAAGCCAAGCAATCCCACCGGTCGCGGCGGCGCTCGCAAGCGACCCCAGACCACGGCCGAACAGGCGCCGCGCCACCCCGGCCACGATCGGCAGCGCGACAAAGGCGAAGATCAGCAGCTCGGTCGGGTTCCAGTCGTCGAACAGGCGCGAGAACTCATCGGCCTTCGCGTGCGGCTTGACGCCGGGCAATCCTTCGCCCTCGATGCGCGCCGTCAGCGCATCGACCGCTGCGTTGAGTCCACCCGCGTAGTCGTCGGCGCGAAAGGCCGGGCGGATCGAGGCGTCGATGATTTGCCGCGCTGCCAGGTCCGGCACGGCGCCTTCGAGCGCCTTCGCGGTCTGGATGTTGACGCGCCGGTCGCCCTTCGCGACGACGATCAGCAAACCGTCGCCCACGTCGCGCCGGCCGATCTTCCAGGTGTCGCCGACGCGCTGCGCGTACGCGGCGATGTCTTCGGGCTGCGTGCTCGCAACCATCAGCACGACGATCTGCGTGCCGCGGCGCGCCTCGAACGCCGCGAGCTTGGATTCGAGCGCCTGTCGTTGCGCGGCGCTCAGCGTCGTTGTCTGGTCGATCACGCGAGCGCTGAGCGGCGGAACCGGCAGCACGTCCTGCGCAGCCGCAGCGTGGCCCGTGACCAGCGCCACGACGGCGGCGAACGAGGAGAGCCAGCGACGCATGATCACGGCCGTGGCGGTTGCTGGCGTCGACACTGCCGCGGGCCCCCCGGCGCGCAGCGCGGCGCTTTACTTCGACGCCGCCTTGTCGAAGCTCACCGCGGGTGGCACGGCGATCTGCGCTTCGTTCTGGACCGTGAAGCTGGGCTTGACGGAGTAGCTGAACAGCATCGCCGTCAGGTTGCTCGGGAAGCTGCGCGTGAGCACGTTGTAGTCGGCGACCGCCTTGATGTAGCGGTTGCGCGCGACCGTGATGCGGTTTTCCGTGCCTTCGAGCTGCACGCGCAAGTCCTGGAACGCCTGGTTCGCTTTCAGGTTCGGGTACTGCTCCACCGTGACCAGCAGGCGCGACAGCGCACCGCTCAGTTCACCTTGCGCCTTCTGGAATTTGTCGAACGCCACCGGGTCGTTGATCAGCTCCGGCGTGGCCTTGATGCTCGTCGCCGCGGCGCGCGCTTCGATCACCTTGGTCAGCGTTTCCTGCTCGAAGTTGGCTTCGCCCTTGACCGTGGCGACGATGTTCGGGATCAGGTCGGCACGCCGCTGGTACTGGTTCAGCACTTCGGACCAGCCGGCCTTGACCTGCTCGTCCAGGCGCTGGAAATCGTTGTAGCCGCAGCCGTGCAGGCTCAAGCTGGCCGCCAGACCGAGCGCGACCCACCAAGTTCTTGCAGACATGAACGCTCCTTGTGTGTTCGGTGGGGCGCATGCTACCCCGTGAACACGCAAGATGCGGCGCTTCGCGATCGTTTCAAGCCCGCATCGCGACCATCCGGCGGGAAGCATTGCGCCGACGGTCGGCCGGGCGCCGCCCGAATCAAGCCGCCGCGCTTCGCAAGCAAGGGCGCTGCAGACCTACTTGGCGGCTTCCAGCACCTGCCGCGCCTGAAGCGCCGCGTGCCGGGCGGCTTGCGCGAAATCGGCACCGCCACCGGCATAGAGAATGGTCCGAGAAGAACTGACGACGATGGGAGCGGTGCTGCGCTGTTCGTCGCCGCGCCAGCCGGCGCGCACGGTGGCCTGCGCATCGCCGCCTTGTGCGCCGACACCCGGAATCAACAGCGGCAGGGTCGGCGCAAGTTCACGCACCCGCGCCAGCTCGTTCGGGAACGTCGCGCCGACCACCAGCCCGAGCTGACCACTGCGGTTCCATGGCCCGGCGGCCAGGCGCGCGATGTGTTCGAACAAGAGCTCGCCGTTGGCCAGGCGCTGCGCCTGCAAGTCCGCGCCGCCGGCGTTGGACGTGCGGCACAACAGGAACAGGCCCTTGTCGGCGTAGCGCAGGTAAGGTTCGATCGAGTCGAAGCCCATGAAGGGCGAAATCGTCAGCGCGTCGGCGCGGTAGCGTTCGAACGCCTCGAGCGCGTATTGCTCGGCGGTGCTGCCGACATCGCCACGCTTCGCGTCCAGAATCACCGGCACCTCAGGAGCGGCGCGGTGGATGTGCGCAATCAGCTGCTCCAACTGGCCTTCGGCGCGATGCGCGGCGAAGTAGGCGATCTGCGGCTTGAAGGCGATCGCGAGGTCGTGCGTCGCGTCGACGATCTCGCGGCAGAACTCGAAGATGCGACTGGCGTCGCCCCTCAGGTGTTCGGGAAAGCGCGCCGGGTCCGGGTCCAGCCCGACGCACAGCAGCGATCGATTCGCGGCCTGCGCACGCGCGAGTTTCTGAGTGAAGTTGATCCGCGTCACAAGCGCCGCGCCAGCGTCTCGGCCAGGCCGGTGTAGCCGGCGGGCGTCAGCGCAAGCAGTCGGTTGCGCTCGGCCAGCGGGATTTCGAGCGTGCCGATGAAGGCATGCAGCATCTCGCGCGTGATCGCCTTGCCGCGCGTCAGCTCTTTCAGCCGTTCGTAAGCCTGTGGCACTTGATAGCGGCGCATCACGGTCTGGACCGGCTCGGCCAGCACTTCCCACGCGGCGTCGAGGTCGGAGCTCAGCGCCTGCGGGTTCACTTCGAGCTTGTCCAGGCCACGCGCGAGCGAGTCGTAGCCGAGCAGCGCGTGGCCGAGCGCGACGCCCATGTTGCGCAGCACGGTGCTGTCGCTCAGGTCGCGCTGCCAGCGGCTGATCGGCAGCTTCTGGCTCATATGGTTGAGCAACGCATTCGCCAAACCGAAATTGCCTTCGGCGTTTTCGAAGTCGATCGGGTTCACCTTGTGCGGCATCGTCGACGAGCCCGTCTCGCCGGGTGCCAGGCGCTGCTTGAAGTAGCCCAGGCTGACATAGCCCCAGACGTCGCGCGACCAGTCGATCAGGATCGTATTGGCGCGCGCCACCGCATCGAACAATTCGGCGAGCGCGTCGTGCGGCTCGATCTGGATCGTGTACGGGTTGAACGTCAGCTTCAACCGCTGCTCGACCACTTCGCGCGCGAAGCCTTCCCAGTCGACGCCGGGGTAGGCGGCGAGGTGGGCGTTGTAGTTGCCGACCGCGCCATTCATCTTTGCGAGCAGTTTCACGTCGGCGATGCCGGCCCGGGCCCGCGCCAGCCGCGCCGCGACGTTGGCGACTTCCTTGCCCAGCGTCGTGGGCGACGCGGTCTGGCCGTGGGTGCGGCTGAGCATCGCCAGCGCGGCGTGGGTGTGCGCCAGCGCGACCAACTTCGCGTGAACCTTGTCGAGCGCTGGCAGCAGCACCTGCTCGCGCGCTGCCTGCAGCATCAGCGCGTGGCTGGTGTTGTTGATGTCTTCGCTGGTGCACGCGAAGTGAACGAATTCCTGCGCGGCGAGCAGTTCCGGAACACCGACGAACCGGTTGCGAAGCCAGTACTCGACCGCCTTCACGTCGTGGTTGGTCGTGCGTTCGATGTCCTTGATTGCCTGCGCGTCGGCTTCCACGAAGCGCTGCACCAGGCCACGCAGGAACTCGCGCGAATCGTCCGACAAGGGCTTGAACTCTGCCAGTCCCGCATCCGACAAGGCGATGAACCACTCGACCTCGACCTGCACCCGGCAGCGCATCAGGCCAAATTCGGACAGCCACGGCCGCAACGCGGCGACCTTCGCGGCGTAGCGGCCGTCGAGCGGCGACAGCGCCGACAGTGGGGAGGTGTTCATGGGGGAGGGGCTGGAGCGGGTGCCGCGCGAGCAGGGCTTGAATCTGCGCAGTGCTGACGATTTTAAGCGGCGCGTCGGATCGGCCCGCACCGGTACACCGAGTGCAGCGCGCGATTGCGCGTATCCTCTCGCCGCTCGCCGTGCAGACCCCGGCCCAGGAGGCGCCATGCCCACCGAGACACCCACGCAAAGCAAACACATCCGACTCACTTCGCACCCCGGCCAGCAGGGCACGTCGGGCGCGCCCGTCATCCGCTGGGGAGCGGCCCGCGCGGCCGAGCGCGGCCCGGTGGTGGGCACCACCGCGAACCGCAGCCAGCGCAACGTGATCGGCACACACTCGGGTTCCTACGGCGTGTACCGCGCGCTCGCGGTCGCCGCGGGAAATCTGGAAAAGGGCCACCGCGCCGACTTGACCGACACGTCGCCGACGCATCGCTTCGGCCCCTACCCGGGATGGAGCGACGCCAGCAAGATCGTTTCGATCGACCCCTGGGGCGCCTTGGTCGCCGAGGTGTTTGCCGAGCACATCGAGCGCGGCTACGACATCCGCCCGACGATTGCCGTGACGCAAGCGCATGTGCACCTGCCCGAAATCCGCCAGGCGGTGGCGTTCCAGCGCCTGCACGCCGACGGCAAGGTGCTGCTCGACGACGGCTCGGCGGTGGTGACCAAGGCGGCGATTGAACCGGTCTGGTGGCTGCCCGGCGTGGCCCAGCGCTTCAACGTCAGCGAAGCCGACCTGCGGCGCAGCCTGTTCGAAGAAACCGGCGGCATGTACCCGGAACTCGTGACGCGCAGCGACATCGAGGTGTTCCTGCCGCCGATCGGCGGGCAGACGCTTTATATCTTCGGCAACCCCGCCGACCTGGCCAACCCGAATGTCACGCTGACTGCGCGCGTGCACGACGAATGCAACGGCTCTGACGTGTTCGGCTCCGACATCTGCACCTGCCGGCCGTACCTGACGCACGCGATCGAAGAGTGCGTTCGTGGCGCGCAACAAGGCGGCGTCGGGCTGATCGCCTACAGCCGCAAGGAAGGCCGGGCGCTCGGTGAAGTCACCAAATTCCTGGTCTACAACGCGCGCAAGCGCCAGCTCGGGGGCGACAGCGCCGACAAATACTTCCTGCGCACTGAATGCGTCGCCGGCGTGCAGGACATGCGCTTCCAGGAGTTGATGCCCGACGTGCTGCACTGGTTGGGCATCCGCAAGATCCACCGCCTGGTGTCGATGAGCAACGACAAGTTCGACGCGATCACCGGCAGCGGCATCGAGGTCGCCGAGCGCGTGAAGATCCCCGATGCGTTGATTCCGGCCGATGCGCGCGTCGAGATGGACGCGAAGATCGCCGCCGGCTACTTCACCGACGGCCAGGTTCCCGATACGCAGCAACTGACGCAGACGAAGGGGCGCGGGCTTGCCTGAGTCCTTGGCGCTGCTGCGCTCGGCGGCGACGATCCGCGAACGCTGCGCGAACATTGCGCGTGCCGTCGCCGAAGGCCGCTCGGAGCACTTCACGCTGGCGCTGCCCAAACTCGCGCAGGTGGTCGAACGCGTCGAGGCGCTGACGCGGGCGCGCTTCCCGGCGCTGAAGATTCCGTACCACAGCCGCTGGCGCCACTTCGAAGCCGGGGGTGTGGACCGCAAGGCCCAACTCGACGCGGCCCTCGCCGGCCGCACGCTGGCGGCGCAGGCGCGTTCACGCATCGATCTGACCGTGGTGAGCGTGCTGCTCGACGCTGGGGCCGGCCCCGATTGGCGCTACGCCGAAGCACCGGGCGGCATGATTCACACGCGCTCCGAGGGCTTGGGCGTCGCGAGTTTCCATGCCTTCATGGCGGGGCTGTTTTCGTCCGACCCGGGTGACCCGCAACGGGTCGACGCCAGCGCGCTGCTGCGCCTGCGCCCGGAGCCACTGGCGCAGGCGTTCCAGGTGAGCGAAGCCAATCCGCTGGTCGGCTTGACCGGCCGTGTCACGCTGTTGAACCGGCTGGGTGAAGCCCTGCGGGCGCAGCCCGAGGTGTTCGGCGGCGACGGCCGGCCCGGTGGCCTGTTCGACGCGTTGACCCACCACGGCCGCAACCACCGCGTCGGCGCGAGCCGCCTGCTGAGCGCCCTGCTCGAGCACTTCGGCGCCATCTGGCCTTCGAGCCCATCCAATGAACTCGATGGCGCCTCGCTCGGCGATTGCTGGCTGCATCCGCTGGCCGGTGGCAGTGGTGCGAGCAAGGGATGGGTCCCATTTCACAAGCTCAGCCAGTGGCTGTGCTATTCGCTGCTCGAACCGTTCGAGTGGGCCGGCGTCACGCTGACCGAACTCGACGCGTTGACCGGCCTGCCGGAGTACCGCAACGGCGGCCTGCTGCTCGACGCAGGCGTCACCGTGCCGCGCGACCCGGCATTCGCGCAGCAGCTCTACCGCGTCGGCGACCCGTTCATCGTCGAATGGCGCGCGCTCACCGTGAGTTTGCTCGACGATGTCGCAACCCAGCTGCGTTTGCGGCTAGAGCTAAGCAGCCAAGACCTGCCGCTGGCGTGCGTGCTCGAAGGCGGCACCTGGGCGGCAGGGCGCGAAATCGCGCGCGAGCTTCGCGCCGACGGGTCGCCGCCGCTGCACATTCACAGCGACGGCACGGTATTCTGAGCACCCGAGCCTGAGCACACGACACGAAAGGGCACCATGAGCGCGCCAGTCCATCACCTCACGCATCCGCTGATCCAGCACAAACTCACCTTGATGCGGCAGAAGGACCGAAGCACCAACAGCTTTCGCCGCCTGCTCGGCGAGATCAGCATGCTGATGGCCTACGAGGTCACGCGCGACATGCCCACGCAGCTGATCGATATCGAAACCCCGCTCGAAGCCATGAAAGCGCCGGTGATCGACGGCAAGAAGACGGTGTTCGTGAGCATCATGCGCGCCGGCGCCGGCCTGCTCGACGGCATGCTGCACGTGGTGCCCGGCGCGCGCATCGGCCATGTCGGCCTGTACCGCGACCCGAAGACGCTGGTCGCGGTGGAGTACTACTTCAAGATGCCGCACGACATGCACGAGCGCGACGTGATCGTGCTCGACCCGATGCTCGCCACCGGCAATTCCGCGGTCGCCGCGGTGGACCGGCTGAAGGAAACGAAGCCGAAGTCGATCCGCTTCGTGTGCCTGCTCGCCGCGCCCGAAGGCCTGAAGCACTTTTGCGAGGCACACCCCGACGTGCCGGTCTACACCGCGGCGATCGACCGTGAGCTCAACGATCACGGCTACATCCTGCCCGGCTTGGGCGACGCCGGCGACCGCCTGTTCGGCACCAAATAGCGGCGGGGCGCAAGCCGATCCTCTTTCACTCACTCAGGGAGCACGACCGATGATCAGCGTCACGATTCCGGAGGCGAAAAGCCGCCTCGCCGAGTTGATCGACCAGGTGAGCACCGGCGAGGAGGTCGTGATCATGCGCCGCGGCCACATCGTCGCGCGTATCGTGCCCGGCACGGAGAAGAACCGCCTGACGACGCACAGCCTGTCGAACACGCAGCCCGAGCCGTTGGACACGATCCTCGGCGGGCTCGAAGGTCTGGACGACACCCGGCCGATGTAGGCGGGCGCGCGGCGCGCCAAGCGGCGAACTCCGATTTGCGGTGCCGCTGCTCAGGGTCAGCGTGCAGCGGCGGCGCGAAAGAACTCGATGCGTTCCCGGTCGGCGGGATGCGACGCGAACGCGATGCCCAGCCCCGACTCCGAGGCCTCTGGGGCGGCCGGTCGATTCGGGTCGTCCCGCCCTTCGCCGGGCTGGGTGGCGCGTTCGCGGCGCGCCGCGCCCAACTTCTCGAACAAGCCGATCATCAACGCCGGCGACAGGCCAGCGCCTTTCAGGAAATCGGCGCAATACGCGTCAGCCTCACGCTCCGCGTCGCGCGAGTAGCTCGCCTGGCCCAGCACCACCGGCGCGGCGGCGAGGATGCTGCTGAAGTCTCCCAGCACCACGCTCGACAGCAAGCCCACCAGACTCGCTTGCACGACCATGCGCATGCCATGGCGATGCTGGACGTGGCCGAGTTCGTGCGCCAGCACGCCGTTCAGCACTTCGGGCTCCGCCTCGAGCAATTCCACCAACGCATCCGTCATGACGATCGTCCCACCCGGCAACGCGAACGCGTTCGGGCCGATGCCGGTTTTGTCGCGGCTTCGGCGAAACACGAGTTCATGCGCCGGGCTGGCCACAGCAGCTGCTGCGCGGGCCGCGCCCGGCTGCGCCGCCTGGGCCCGCACGGCGCGCGCGAAACTCTCGCGAATGCGCTGCTGACGCGCCGGGTCGAGCGCGCTGGGCGCCGTGAGGTGCTGGTCCAGGGTGCCGAGCGTGGTCTCGCCGAGCGCCTTGTCAACACTTTGCGGAACCGCCAGCAACACGAGCCGGCTCGCCCCGGGGACACCCCAGATCCACAGCGCCGCGAGCACCACCACCAAGGCCACCGTGCTGGCGAGCACCCAGCGCCAGCTCTGCTGGGCGCGCACCACCACCGACTCGCCTTGCCCGGCGGCGCGCAGCCATGTGTCGAACGCTTGCGCCTCGCGGCAGTGCAGCGCACCGCCGCTGGCCAAATGCCCGATGCGCGGGCCGTGGCGCGTGCGCTCCGACCAGCGCACATCGCTGGCGGCAACGTCGAGTTCGATCGCCTCGCCCCGGATGTGCAGATGCGTGCCGCGCCGGACCAGCTGCACGGCGTGGGCACGCGCGCTTTGGCCGTCGAAATAATCGACCGCCAGCGTGGCCGGCGTGGACGCTGCAAACGCCGCTTCCGGTGGGGAAGTGTTCGAGTCGTGCATGGCGGGATGGAGGTCGGCGCGGGGCGGAAGGGGCGTCAGCGCGTTCGCGCCGAGCCCTACATCCCGATGTCCAGCCCGAGCAGGTCGCCCGCCGCGTCGCCGGCGGCTTCGCCTTCCTTGGCGCGCGCGCGGTCGATCAGCAAATCGGGGTCGACTCGCGTCGTCAAGCTCACCGCCTGCAGGCGCATGCGGGCCAGCGCAATCGCCGCGAATGGCCAATACAGGCCGAGTGTCAACACCATCAGCAGCCAGTTCTTCAGCGTCAACCCGAGCAGGGATACGAATTCGAGGCGGCTGCGAAAGCGCATCGACGAGTTGCCGGTGCGCGACCACAAGAGATTTTGCATGCGCGACGTGAAATACGGGCGCGGCAGCAGTTGCACGACGAACACCCCGACGATCGCGCCGATCGCGGCGGCGATGAACACCGCGCCGATCGCGCCGCCGCCCCGTGGCGCGGCCACGCCGGCCGCTCCCAGGGCACCGAGCGTCGCCACCACGCCTACCAAAGCCGCGATGGCGAGCAAGGTCACGCCAAGCGTCTTGAGAAACACGAGGTAGAACGCGCCGACGGTGCTGCGCAGTTCGGTCTGCTGCTGCGCCAGTGCGTAGTGGTTGTGCTGGTAGCTCTTCAGATTCCACCACAGCCAAGGCGCGGCCAACAACATGACCGCGGCCAGGCCGCCCAGCAACGCCAGGTACCAGGGCGGCGGCTGCTTGCCATCGGGAACGAACAGCACCGCCACCAGAATCAGAACGCCAGGGATGAACAGCGGCAGCATCGCGCGGTAGGCGCCGCCGACGCCGCCCGTGAAGCGAAAGCGCAGCCCGCGCCAGCTGGTGTTGGCCAGGCGGAACTGCATCGACGACTTGAACAGCGCGGGCCACAGCGCCGCAATCAAGATGAACGCGATCAAGCCAGCCAGCGGCGAGAAATTGCCAGCCGTCGAATAAAGGCCGACCAAGACGCCGGTCAAGGCATAGCCGCGCAGCATTTTCTTCGGGTCGCCGTGAAAGTCGAGCGGCGCGCCGTTGATTTCCGTGCTGCCGTAAAAGTAGCGCAGGCGCCGCACCTTCGCCCAGGGGTAGTAGATGCCCAGCGTGACGAGCATCAACAGCAGGTTGACGATCCAGATCCGGAAGTACTCGCTGCCCGAGCCGGTGAACTGAATCGACAGCTGGTGATCGCGAACGGGGTTGCGCGATGCGGATTCATCGCGAGCATTGTTCTGGATGGCGGCGGCGGTAGGTTGGCTGGAGTTCAAGGTGTTGCTGCCGCGAGGGTCGGGTATGGCCCGGGTGCGGCTTCCTGTGGCGCTGCACTCTAGCACCCGCGCCGCGCGCGGTTACGTTCGCTAGAATGAGTTTCAACAGGGACAAAAGACAAATTCCATGAAACTGATCGGCTCGCTGACCAGCCCCTATGTGCGCAAGGTTCGCATCGTGATGGCCGAGAAGAAACTCGACTACCAGTTCGAGCTGGAAGATGTGTGGGGCAACGATGCGATCCTCGCGCTCAATCCCCTGGGCAAGGTGCCGTGTCTGGTGCTGGAAGGTCGCGAGGCGGTGTTCGACTCGCGTGTCATTGTCGAGTACCTCGACACGCGCTCGCCCGTGGCGCGCCTGATCCCCGAACCGAACCGTGAGCGCACCGAAGTGCGCACCTGGGAAGCGCTGGCCGATGGCGTGCTGGACGCCGCGATCTTGGCCCGTCTCGAAGCCACCTGGCCGGGCCGCGAGGCGCAGCAGCGCAGCGGCGCATGGATCTCCCGCCAGATGAGCCGCATTCACGCGAGCCTGGCGGCGATGAGCAACATGCTGGGTGAACGAAGCTGGTGCTGCGGCTCGCACCTGACGCTGGCCGACATTGCCGTCGGCTGCACATTGGGTTACCTCGACTTCCGCTTCCCCGACATCGCCTGGCGCGCCGCGCACCCGAACCTGATGCGCTTGCATGACAAGCTCGTCGTGCGCCAAAGTTTCATCGATACCGCACCGCCGGCTTGATCCGCGCGAAGCGGGCACCGCAGGGGCCCCTTCGTGGCCCATGGCGAGCAACTTGTCTCGGGGCCCGGCGACGCTCGCTCAGTCCGCCTGGCCAGCCATCGATGCGGCACGCCATTCGAGCTGCAGCTTGCGGTACAGCGTGCGGATGCTCAGGCCGACGTCGTGTTCCGTGGTCTGCAATTCGCGCGCGATTTCGTGCGGCAGGTAGCCCTCGCCGATTCGTTCGAGTATGCACAGCTGCGCACTGCTCAAGCGCAGCGCGTCGCGTGTGTGGTCCGCGATGCCGGCGCCTTGCCAAGCGGGTGACTCGAACCGCGACTTGGCCTGCCGCGCGATTGCCGGTGCCATCGGCGATTCGCCGGCCAGCACTTGCTCAATCGCCTCGCGCAGCGTCTGCACTGAGCCGCCATGCAGGTAGTAGCCGTCGGCGCCCTGCGAAATCGCCTCCATCAGCGCCGGGTCTTCGAGCGACAGCGCGCCCACCAGCACGGCCGGGCGCGACTCGCGCGGCCTGCTGGCCAATTCTTCGAGCAGACCTTCACGGTCGCTTCGCCTCACCTGCAAGTCGAGCAGCACCAAATCGGGCGGGCAGAGCTGAATGCTGTGCAGGGCCTCGTCCAGCATCACGGTCAGGCCGGACACGGTCATGTCGTGCATGTCGGCAATCGACCGCCGCAACTGCTCGCCGATCGCGGCATCGTTCTGGAGCAAGAGCAGGCGGGGCATGGCGCCCCATTGTTCGCATGCGTACCAAGCTGCCTACCCCCGAATTGCGGGGGAAGTGGCGCCCGTGTTTACCCGCGGGTCAGACTTGCGCGAAGGGCCGCGCGGTCTGCGCAACGGCGAAGCTGGCCGCCTGCGCCATCGGCCAATAGAACTTGAAGACCTGGTGCGGCAACTCGCCACGCAGCAGCGAGCCCGGCGCAACATATGGCAACAAATTGGCGAGCAGCTTGACGCCATGGTCCGACGTGCGACGCACGATGTGCTCGGCGCCGATCTGCCCGGGGTGGTGCAATCCCGCCGCCTGCACCAGCTCTTTCAGGGCCTTGAGCGTGTTGTCGTGGAACTGGTAGACGCGCTCGGTTTTCGTCGGCACGACCAGCGCTTGCTGGCGCAGCGGATCCTGCGTCGTCACGCCCGTCGGGCAATGCCCGGTGTGGCAATGCTGAGCCTGGATGCAGCCCAGCGCGAACATGAATCCGCGTGCCGAATTGCACCAGTCGGCGCCCAACGCCATCATGCGCGCGATGTCGAAGCCGCTGACCACCTTGCCGGCGCAGCCGAGCGCGATCTTGTCGCGCAGGTTCAAACCGACCAAGGTGTTGTGCACCAGCAGCAGGCCCTCCTGCAGCGGCGCGCCGACGTGATCGGTGAACTCGAGCGGCGCCGCGCCGGTGCCGCCTTCGGCGCCATCGACGACGATGAAGTCGGGCACGATGCCCGTTTCCAGCATCGCCTTGGCGATCGCGAACCACTCCCACGGGTGGCCGATGCACAGCTTGAAGCCGGTGGGCTTGCCGCCCGACAGGCCACGCAAGCGTTCGATGAAGTGCATCATCTCGATCGGCGTGTCGAACGCGCTGTGGCGCGCCGGTGACACGCAGTCCACGCCGACGGGAACGCCGCGCGCGGCGGCGATTTCCGGCGTCACTTTCGGGCCCGGCAGCACGCCGCCGTGGCCCGGCTTGGCGCCCTGGCTGAGCTTGAGCTCGATCATCTTCACCTGCGGCTCGTTGGCGTTCTTCGCGAAACGCTCGGCGTTGAACGATCCGTCTTCGCTGCGGCAGCCGAAGTAGCCCGAGCCCACCTCCCAGATCAGGTCGCCGCCGTTCTCGCGGTGGTAGCGGCTGATGCTGCCCTCCCCGGTGTCGTGCGCGAACTTGCCCAGGCGTGCACCGGCATTGAGCGCCAGGATCGCATTCGCGCTGAGCGCGCCGAAACTCATCGCCGAGATGTTGAACACGCTGATGCGGTACGGCTGGGCACGGGTGGAGCCGACCAGCACCCGAAAGTCGTGCGACTCGATGTGACTCGGCACAAGCGAATGGTTGATCCATTCGTAGCCCTGTGCGCCCACGTCGAGCTGGGTGCCGAACGGGCGCTTGTCGGAGTCGCCTTTGGAGCGCTGGTAGACGAGTGAACGCTGCTGGCGCGAGAACGGCGCGGCGTCGTTGTCGCCTTCAATGAAGTACTGGCGAATTTCCGGCCGGATGAACTCGAGCAGAAACCGCAGGTGGCCGATCACCGGGTAGTTGCGCAATACCGAGCGCTGCGATTGGTGGGTGTCGCGAAACCCCAGGCCGACCAGGAACAGGAAAGCAAGCGCCGGCAGCCATCCCACGCCGATGGCGAACCCGCAGTACGCGCTGACCAGGAAGCCGAGCCCGCACAAGGCCCAGGCGCTGTAGCGCACCGGGAAGTGTCGGTCGAGCCGATAGAGCCAAGCGAACATGAATGCCCCTCGCAACGGTGGCGCATGCTATGTCGGCTGACCTCGGCGCGGCCTTGCGGAAAGAGCCGGAAATCGGCGCCAGTTCGGTCGCGCGTGCGTTGCCGGCGCGGTGCCGACCGCTGTGTGGGCCGCCAAAGATCTCGCCCAAGGGCACCGCTATACTGCCGCTCAGCGCTGATTTGTTCCGGCTTGCGGGCGCTTTAGAAATGCCGCTAAAGACAGGACGCATCAACCCGCTGTCCCGCTTGGCGACGCCGGGTTTTTGTTTTCTGGTCTACCCATCCATGCACTCCGTTGGCCTGGTCGAACCGCGCTTCGAACATTTCGCGCAGCCGCTGCCGTTGCGCAGCGGCGCCAGCCTGCCCGAGTACACCTTGGCGTACGAAAGCTACGGCGAGCTGAATGCATCGCGCAGCAACGCGGTGCTGGTGTGTCATGCGCTCAATGCGAGCCACCATGTGGCCGGCATTTACGCGGAGCAGCCGCGCAACGTCGGCTGGTGGGACAACCTGGTCGGCCCGGGAAAACCGCTGGACACGAACCGCTTCTTCGTGATCGGCGTCAACAACCCGGGCTCATGCTTCGGGTCGACCGGGCCGATGCAGACCAACCCGGCGACCGGCCGGCCCTGGGGCTCGGACTTTCCGGTGGTGACGGTCGAAGATTGGGTCGACGCGCAGGCGCGGCTGATGGAGCGCCTCGGCATTCACACGCTCGCCGCCGTGCTCGGCGGCAGCCTGGGCGGCATGCAGGCGTTGAGCTGGGCGCTGCGCTATCCAGCACGCCTGCGCCATTGCATCGCGGTGGCCACCGCGCCGAACCTGTCTGCGCAGAACATCGCGTTCAACGAGGTGGCGCGCCGAGCGATCATCACCGACCCCGATTTCCACGGCGGCCACTACCTCGCGCAAGGCACCTTGCCCGGCCGAGGCCTGCGCGTGGCGCGAATGATCGGCCACATCACCTACCTGAGCGACGACGCGATGGAGGCCAAGTTCGGCCGCGAACTGAAGTCCGGGACGCCGGGCTACTCCACGCAGGACATCGAGTTCCAGATCGAAGGCTATTTGCGGCACCAGGGCGACAAGTTCAGCGAATACTTCGACGCCAACACCTACCTGCTGATCACGCGCGCGCTCGATTACTTCGATCCGGCGCGCGACTTCGGCGGCGACCTGAGTGCCGCGCTCGCGGCGGCGCGCTGCAAGTTCCAGCTGGTGAGCTTCACAACCGACTGGCGCTTCTCGCCGGCACGTTCGCGCGAGATCGTCAAGGCGCTGCTCGACAATCGCCTGGACGTGAGCTACGCCGAGATCGCTGCGCCACACGGACACGACGCGTTCCTGCTCGACGATGCGCGCTACCACGGCGTGCTGCGTGCGTGCTTCGACAACATCGCGAAGGAAGTGGCGTGAGCGCCGCAGCGCAGGGGCCGACACCGTGAGCGCCGCGCCGGGCCGCCCCAAGCAAAGCGAACCTCCCCTCGGGGGAGCGGCTGCGGTATTCCGCGGCCGAGGGGTCGTCACCTTCAGCGCCGCGCCGGGCCGCCCCTGCTGCGCGAACCTCCCCTCGGGGGAGTGGCTGCGGTACCCCGCAGCCGAGGGGCTGTCATCATGAGCGAGCGAAGCGAGATGGAACTGATCGCCGCCCTCGTGCCCGAGGGCTCGCGAGTGCTCGACCTGGGTTGCGGCAACGGCGAGCTGCTCGCGCACTTGATGGCCACGCGCGGCTGCACCGGCTACGGCATCGAAATCCTCGACGACAACGTGCTCGCCTGCACCCGGCGCGGCGTGAACGTGATCCAGCTCAACCTGGAGGAGGGCCTGGCGATCTTCGAAGATCAGAGCTTCGACATGGTGCTGCAGCTCGACACCCTGCAGCACCTGCGCAACACCGAAAACATGCTCCGAGAAACGGCGCGCGTCGGGCGCCAGGGGATCGTCAGTTTTCCGAATTTCGCGCACTGGCCGAACCGCTTGAGCATCGCGCGCGGGCACATGCCGGTGACCAAGGTCCTGCCTTACGAGTGGTACGACACGCCCAACATTCGCGTCGGCACGTACGCCGACTTCGAGCGTCTGGCGCGCAAAGGCGGCTTGCGCATCCTCGATTCGTTCGGTATTCAGGACGGCTCGGTGGTGCGGCTATTGCCCAACCTGCGCGCCAGCATCGCCGTGTTCAAGTTCGAGCGCGCGCGGACTGCAAACGGCTGACTCCGCAAGAAGCCACGGCTCGCCGCCGTTCGGCCAACAGCGCCGCGGCAGGCATCACCGCAGCGACGCCTCGGTTTGCAGTGGTGCCACCGGCGCGAGCGCATCGAAGTCGGCAGTTCGCTTCTCTTTCCATGCGGCGATGGCGCGCGTCATTTCGTCGATGTCGAAAATCGCGCTTTGCAGCAGCGCCATCTGCTGCAGCGCGGCCGCCGTGCCGTGGTCACGCGCATGGTTCAGCGCGAGTTTGCTGCCGGCGATCGCCAGCGGCGACTTGGCCGCGATGTCCTTGGCCAGCGCGAGCGCGTGCGCGAGCAGGGCGTCGGCATCCGGCAGCACGGCGTTCACCAGGCCGACCGCCAGCGCGCGCTCGGCGTTGATGCGCTCTCCCGTGTACGCCATCTGGCGCGCTACCCCCTGCGGCACGATTTTCGGCAGGCGCTGCAACACGCCCACGTCGGCCATCATGCCAATGTGGATCTCTTGCACCGTGAAAAACGCGTCGGCGCTGCAGACCCGGATGTCGCAGGCGCTCGCCAGATCGAGCCCACCGCCGATGCAACCGCCCTGCACCGCGCAAATCACCGGGAAGCGCACTTCGTCCAGTGCGCTGAAGCAATCCACCAGGCGCCGCAACGATTCCTGAAAACTCAGGCGCGCTCGCGCGGTACCGGTGACCAGCATCGCCTCGTCGCTGTCGAAGACGTCGAGCGCCATGCCGGCACTGAAGTGTTTGCCGGTCGATGAAATCACAAGCACGCGCGTCGTGCCCTCGTCCGCCAAGCCCCGCACCGTGTCGCGAAGCAGCGGAAAAAATGGCGGCGACATCGTGTTCAAACGCTGCGGCTGGTTCAACACGAGGTGGGCAACGCCACCGGACGAGGTGATCTGGAAGAAGGGGTTCATGGGCGCTCCTGCTGGCCGACCCCGTAATGTGCCGCACACGCGCCTCGGCCGTACACCGGGCAAGCCCGGGGGGCCGGCGCGCGAACCCGGTGCCTACACTCGCCGCATGCAAACCCATGAGCTCGCCGCCGCCGATGGCGTGCCGCTGAACTGGCAGGAATGGCCTTGCGCCGCCGCGCGCGGCGCGGTACTGATCGTGCATGGTCTGGGCGAGCACATCGGCCGCTACGACGCCCTGGCGCTGCGCTTGAACCAATCGGCCTGGCGCGTCGCCGGGGCCGACCTGCGCGGCCACGGCCGCAGTGGCGGTGCGCACGGTGCACTGCCGCGCGGCGATGCGCTGCTCGACGACCTGGCACGCATGATCGACGCCGTGCGCGCTGGCGCCAGCGGCCCCTTGGTCTTGCTCGGCCACAGCATGGGCGGCCTGATCGCGAGCCGTTTTGTCGCCGAAGGCTTGGCCGCGCAGCCCGCGCCGTGGTCGCGTGAAGTCGACGCCCTCGTGCTCTCGTCGCCCGCGCTCGACCCGGGAATGAACGCCGGGCAGAAGTTGCTGCTCGCACTGCTCGGCCGGCTCGCGCCGAACCTTGCCGTGAGCAACGGCCTGAAGCCGGCGTGGATATCGCGCGACCCGGCCGTCGTGCGCGCCTACGTCGAGGACCCTCTGGTGCACGACCGGGTGACGCCGGCGCTGGTGCGCTTCATCGTCGATTCCGGCGCGCTGGTGTTGAGCCGGGCGCGAGCGTGGCGGGTCAAGACCCTGCTGCTGTACGCGGGCGCCGACCGCTGCGTCGCCCCGCGCGGCAGCGCCGCTTTTGCCGCCACCGCTGTAGCCCGCCCCGTGACGGCGCGAGAGTTCCCGAAGCTTTTTCACGAGATCTTCAACGAACCCGAGTGCGACCAGGTGATTGCGGCTCTGCAGACGTGGCTCGACACGATGCCACCGGCATAAACTCGCGTCAATCTGCATCCAGGAGATCACGATGAACGCACGCGACCCTTCCCTGCCCCTGCTGCCCGACCAGGCGAGCGCGCTCGCCAGCTTCGCGAACGACGCATGGGACCGGGAAATCTTGCCGGCGATCACCGACTACATCGCGGTGCCCGCGAAGAGCCCGATGTTCGACGCCGACTGGGCGCGCAACGGTTACCTGGAACGCGTGGTGCGCGACGCCGCCACCTGGGTCGAGGGCCGGCGCATCGCCGGGCTGAAGCTCGAAGTGGTGCGCATCGACGGGCGCACGCCGTTGATCTTCTTCGAAGTGCCGGCCACCCGCGCGGGCAGCATCGACACCGTGCTGCTCTACGGTCACCTCGACAAGCAGCCCGAGTTCAATGGCTGGCGCAACGACCTCGGCCCGTGGACGCCGAAGTACAAGGATGGGCTGCTCTACGGCCGCGGCGGCGCTGATGACGGTTATGCGGTGTACGCCGCGCTGACCGCGATCGAGGCGCTCGATGCGCAAGGTATCGAGCGACCGCGCTGCGTTGGTGTGATCGAGAGCTGTGAAGAAAGCGGCTCGCCCGACTTGCCGGCCTATATCGACGCGTTGAAGTCGCGCCTGGGCAACGTCTCGCTCGTCGTGTGCCTGGACAGCGGCGCGGGCAACTACGACCAGCTCTGGCTGACGACGAGTCTGCGCGGCATGGTCAGCGGCGTGCTGAAAGTGGAGATCCTGAGCGAAGGCGTGCACTCGGGCGACGCGAGCGGCCTGGTGCCGTCGAGCTTTCGCATCCTGAGGCAGGTGCTCGATCGGCTGGAAGACAGCCAGACCGGGCGCTTGCTGCCCGCCTCGCTGCATTGCGAGATTCCCGCCGACCGCGTGGCGCAAGCTCGGGCCACCGCAAAGATCCTCGGCGACGAAGTCTGGAAGCGTTTCCCCTGGGCCTGCGGCGCCGATGGCAGCGCGACGCTGCCCACGTCGACCGACCCGACCGACGCGCTGCTGCGCCGCACCTGGCAGCCCACGCTGTCGGTGACCGGCGCTGAAGGCTTTCCCGACCTGCGCAACGCCGGCAACGTGCTGCGCCCTTACACCGCGTTCAAGCTGTCGCTGCGCCTGCCGCCGCTGGTGGACGGCAACCGGGCGGCGGCCGAACTGAAGACGCTGCTCGAAGACAACGCGCCGTACAACGCGCGCGTCACGTTCGCCGCCGATGGCCGCGTCGGCGCGTCAGGTGCGACCGGCTGGAATGCACCGACGCTTGCGCCATGGCTCGAAGACGCGCTGAACGCGGCGTCACGCGCGAACTTCGGCGCGCCTTGCGGCTACATCGGCCAGGGTGGAACGATCCCGTTGATGAGCATGCTGCAGCAAGGCTTCCCGCAGGCGCAGATGATGGTCTGCGGTGTGCTCGGCCCGAAGAGCAATGCGCACGGGCCGAACGAGTTCCTGCACGTGCCTTACGGCAAGAAACTCACGGCGTCAGTGGCGCAGGTGATCGCGGCTTGCCCTTGACACCGGGCGGCTCGGCCAGACCGAGCATGGATCGCGCAACGGCTTCGGCGACTTCGATGCCGTCGATCGCCGCCGACATGATGCCGCCCGCATAACCCGCGCCCTCGCCGGCCGGGTACAGACCGCCGATGTTCACGCTCTGATAGTTCGCGCCGCGCGTGATGCGCAGCGGCGATGAGGTGCGCGTCTCGACGCCGGTGAGCACCGCGTCATTCATCGCGAAGCCAGGAATCTGGCGTTCGAACGCGGGCAAGGCTTCGCGAATCGCGGCGATCGCGTATTCGGGCAGGCTCGGCCGGCCTGGCTCGGCCAGATCGGTCAGCGTGACGCCGGGCTTGTAGGAAGGCTCAACGCTGCCCAGGCCCGATGAGGGGCGCGCCGCAACAAAGTCGCCGAGCAGCTGGCCTGGCGCGTTGTAGTTGCCGCCACCCAGCTCGAACGCGCGAGACTCCCATTGCCGCTGGAAGGCAATGCCGTCCAGCGGATGCACTTCGCCCTCCATCCGCCCGTCCTGTCGATAGTCCTGCGGCGTGATGCCCACGACGATGCCAGCGTTGGCATTGCGCTCGTTGCGCGAATACTGGCTCATGCCGTTCGTCACGACGCGCCCGACTTCCGACGTTGCCGCGACGACGGTGCCGCCCGGGCACATGCAAAAGCTGTAGACGGATCGGCCGTTGCCGGCGTGGTGCACCAGCTTGTAGTCGGCAGCGCCGAGCAGCGGGTGGCCGGCGCTCGCGCCGAAGCGCGCACGGTCGATCAGCCCCTGCGGGTGTTCGATGCGAAAGCCCAGCGAAAACGGCTTTGCCTGCATGAACACGCCACGTTCGTGCAGCATCGCGAACGTGTCGCGCGCGCTGTGGCCGAGCGCCAGCACGACGTGGTCGGCGCGCCACTGCTCGCCCGTCGCGGTGCTGACGCCGCGAATCTGTCCGTCTTCGATCAGCACATCGGTGACACGCTGCTGGAAGCGGATTTCTCCGCCGAGCGCTTCGATCTCGGCGCGCATTTTCTCGACCATGCCCACCAGCCGGAACGTGCCGATGTGGGGCTTGGCGACGACCAGAATTTCCTCAGGCGCGCCGGCCTTGACGAACTCGTTCAGCACCTTGCGCGACAAGTACCGTGGGTCGCTGACCTGGCTCCACAGCTTGCCGTCGGAAAACGTGCCGGCACCGCCTTCGCCGAATTGCACGTTCGATTCGGGGTCGAGCTCGCGGCGCCGCCACAGGCCCCAGGTGTCTTGCGTGCGCTCGCGCACGCGTTTGCCCCGCTCCAGCACGATCGGCGCGAGGCCCATCTGCGCGAGCACCAGCGCGGCGAACAGGCCGCAGGGGCCGAAGCCGATCACGACCGGCCGCCGCGTCAGCCCGGCGCGCGCCCCATGGCTCGGATCGGCGATGAAGTGGTAGCGAAGATCGGGTGCGCGCCGCAGCGTCGAGCCCGCGGGTTGGCGCGCCAGCAGCGATTCTTCGTCGTCGATCTCGGCATCGACGGTGTAGACGAGCTGGATCGCGCTTCGCTTGCGCGCGTCGTAACCTCGCCTGAACACCGTGATTGAGCGGACCTGCGCCGGCGCGATCCCGAGCCGCACGGCGATCGCGTGGCGCAGCGTCGCAACGTCCGCCTCGCCGCGTTCCAGCGGCAGGCGCAGTTCGGTGATTCGCAACATCGTCGGGGGTCACCGCGGCCGCAACGCAAGCGGCCGGTGGGCGGTCAGTAGAACGCCTCGCGCCGCTCGACGCCCATCAGCGGCTCGAGCAGGCCCGCCAGTGGGCGCAGCGGCGCATAGCGGGTCGCGACCTTGTGCGCGTAGTTGAAGAAACGCGGCAGATCCTCGCTGTACTTGGGTTTCGCGTCGCGGTGTTTCAGGCGGCAGAAGATGCCCAGCACTTTCAGGTGGCGTTGCAGGCCCATCCATTCGAGCTGGCGCCAGAAGTCGCCGAAGTCGTCGGGCAGGCTCACGCCCGCCTTGCGCGCCGCTTCCCAATAGCGCACCGCGAAGTCGAGTTCGCGCTCTTCGTCCCAGGAGATGAAGGCGTCGCGCAACAGGCAGGCCGGGTCGTAACTCACCGGCCCGCACACCGCGTCCTGGAAGTCGAGAATGCCTGGGTTGGGCGTGCACACCATCAGGTTGCGCGGCATGTAATCGCGGTGCACCGCGACCTGGGTTTGCGCGAGCGCGCTGGCGACGAGCGCGTCGCAGGCGCTGTCCCAGATGCGTTGCTGCGCGGGCGTCCAGGTAACACCGATTTCTCGCTGAACGCACCAGTCGGGGAACAGCGCGAGTTCGCGCCGCAGCAGCGCGTCGTCGTAGGGCGGCAGGCCGGCCGTGGCGCCGTGGCGTTGCCACTGCACGAGTGCGCCGATGGCGTCGCGCATCAAGGCGGCGATCGTCGCATCGTCATTCGCTGCCTGCGCGCCGAGCAGTTCGTTCAGATAAAGGCGCGAGCCCAGGTCGCTGAGCAGCAGGAAACCGTGCTCGGTGTCCTGCTCGACGATGCGCGGCGCATTCAGCCCGGCCTGGGCCAGCCGCGCCGCGATGTCGATGAACGCGCCGACATCTTCTTGCGGCGGCGGTGCGTCCATCACGATGTGGCTCGCGCCACCGCTCGAATCGACGCGAAAGTAGCGCCGAAAACTCGCGTCGCTGGAGGCCGAGCGCAGCGTCGCACCGAGCAAGCCATGGCGCGGCGCGACCCGCGCGAACCAGCGCTCGAAGGCCTGCTGCCGGCTGGCCTGCGCCCAGGTGATGGGGTGGGTCGAGGGTGGAGTGTCCAAGGTGGGATGTGGGATGGGGAGGCGCTCTCGCGCAACACGGGCCAGAGCAAATTCAGCCTTTGGGCCTCGTGGATAATCAATTCTACAAACCACCCTGCGCCGCGCAGGCGCTGGCTGCCGCTGCGCCGCGCGACTGGCGAATCTTTTCCCTGGGCCGCGCGTTGCGTTGCACGACTTGCCGATTCTGCCCCCCTCGTTGATTGCGCCCTGTATGAGCATCCCCAGGGCCGGGCCAGCCCGGCCCGCCCCCCGAGGGGGGCAGAGTAGCCCGGCAAAGCCGGATCTACTCAGGAGCACCCCCAGGGCCGGGCCAGCCCGGCTCGCCCCCCGAGGGGGGCAGAGTAGCCCGGCAAAGCCGGATCTACTCAGGAGCGGTGCCGCGCGACTCGGGTGCCTGCGGATCTTCGTCCTGCTGCCACTGTTCGCCGCAGCGACCGCCGGTGCGCAAGACGCTCCCGGCGAGCCCTTGCAGCTTCGCCTGTCGGCGCAACTTCAGCCGGCGCCGCGCGGCGAGGCGCGGTCGCGCGCGCCGATCTTCATGCGCGCGCGCGAATTGCGCGGCCGCCCCGACCTGGAAACGGTGGCCGATGGCGACGTCGAGTTGCGCAGCGGCGGCCTGGTGTTGCGCGCCGACAGCTTGACGCACGAGCAGGCCGAGGATCTGGCGGTGGCGCGTGGCAACGTTCGCATCAGCCGCGAAGGCAACGTCTACACCGGCTCGGAATTGCAGCTGCGCTTGCATCGCTTCGAGGGCTTCTTCGTGAACCCGACCTACCGCTTCGCGCGCAACGGCGCGGGCGGCAGCGCGCAACGCGTCGATTTTCTCGACGACGAGCGCGTCATCGCCACCGGCGCGAACTATTCGAGCTGCCCGAGCGACGGATCCGGAGGCCCCGCCTGGCTGCTCGCCACCGACAGCATCAAGCTCGACTTCGCGGCCAATGAAGGCGTTGCCGAGAACGCCGTGCTGCGCTTTTATGGCGTGCCGATCCTGGCGGCACCGGTGCTCAGTTTTCCGCTCACCGACGAGCGCAAGTCGGGTTGGCTGCCGCCGGGTCTGAACCTGGACAGCAAGAGTGGCCTGCAAGTCGCATTGCCCTACTACTGGAACATCGCGCCGCAGCGCGACGCGACGCTGACCCCGGTGGTCAGCGCCAAGCGCGGCGTCGGCATGGAGACGGAGTTCCGCTACCTCGAGCCGCGCCACCGGGGCGAGTTCGACCTTCGTCTCCTGCCGCACGACCGCATGGTCGGCGATTCGCGCTTCGCAGTGAGCCTCGCGAGCGACGCCGAACTGCCGCTTGACGTGAACGCGCGCGCGCGCTGGCTGCGCGTCTCCGACGACGCCTACTGGAAGGACTTCTCGCGCGGCGTGCAAAGCACGACGCCGCGCCTGCTCGCGTCCGACTTCGGCCTGAACACCTCACTCGCCGACTGGGCGTTTTACGCGCGCGTGCGACGCTGGCAAGTCCTGCAGGACGTCGCCAGCCCGATCGAAGCGCCCTATGAGCGCCTGCCGCAGCTCGGCGCGAACTACATCCCGCGCTTCGACGCGGGGCCGCAGATCGGTCTCGAATTCGAGCTGAACCGCTTCGCCGATCCGAGCCGCGGTGTGAGCGCGGCGCGCGCCACCGGAGCGCGCGCGCATTCGCTCGGCTCGCTCGCCTGGCCAGTGGGTACTCCGGGGTGGACGGTCACGCCCAAGCTCGCTTACAACGCGGCCGTGTATGCGCTCGACCGCCCGGTGATTGAGCCTGTCAGCGGGCAGCCGCTCGACGGGCGGCGCAGCATGGCGCGCTGGGTACCGACGTTCAGCCTGGACAGCGCCTGGCTGCTGGAGCGCGACGCCACCTGGTTCGGCCGGGCCACGCGCCAGACTCTCGAGCCGCGAATGCTGTACGTGAACACGCCGTACCGCCGCCAGGACACGCTGCCGAATTTCGACTCGGCGGCGAAGGACTTCAATTTCGACTCGATCTTCACCGAGAACGCTTTTTCCGGTGTCGATCGGGTGTCCGACGCGCACCAGCTGACGGCCGGCGTGACGACGCGGATCCTCGACGCGCAGACCGGCGCCGAGACGATGCGCCTGGGCTTGGTGCAGCGCTATCTGTTCCGCGACCAGCTCGTTACCCCCGACGGCGTCCCCTTGACGCAGCGCATTTCCGACATCCTGCTGCTCGGTTCGACCACCCTCGTGCCGGACTGGAGGCTCGACGCCTCGGTTCAGTACAACCCCGACGCCAACCGCGTGGTGCGCTCGATCGTCGGCGCGCGCTACTCGCCCGGCCCTTACCGCACGGTGGGCGCCACCTACCGGCTCGCATCGGGTGTGAGCGAACAGGTCGAGCTGGCCTGGCAATGGCCCGTGTTCGGCCCGACGCCGGGCGTTCCTCGTGCCGCCGCCGGCGGCAACGGCGGCACGTGCACCGGCAGCTGGTACAGCGTGGGCCGGGCCAACTACAGCACCCAGGACCGGCGTATCACCGATTCGGTTCTCGGTATGGAGTACGACGCCGGCTGCTGGATCGGCCGCGTCGTTGCCGAGCGCCAGTCCACCGGCGTCAGCGAGGCGACGACGCGGCTGCTGCTGCAAATCGAGTTCGTCGGCCTGTCGCGGCTCGGAACGAACCCGTTGCAGGTCTTGAAGGACAATATCCCCGGCTACCGGCTGCTGCGCGACGAGCGGGCTCCGGTCGATCCGCTGAATTCGTATGACTGAGACCATGGCCTTGAAGCACGCCGCGAGAATTGCATGGATCGTCGGCTTTGCCGCCGGCCTGGGCATGGCCGCGGCGCCGGCGGCGGCGCAGGGGCGCGGCGAATCGCGCATCGGCGACTACATCGTCGCCGTGGTGAACCAGGAGCTGGTGACCGCTGGCGAGCTGCAATTGCGGCTGGCACGCCTGCAAGAGAACGCCTCGCGTGGTGGCGGCGGTTTGCCGCCGGCCGAGAAGCTGCGCCAGCAGGTACTGGACGCGCTGATCGACGAGCGCGTGCAGATCACCTACGCGCGCGACAGCGGCCAGCGCCTGGACGACGCCGAGCTCGACCGCGCCGTCGCCAACGTCGCGCTGCAAAACCAGATCACGATGGCGCAGTTGCGCGAGCGCCTGCGCGCCGAAGGCATCGACTTCACGCGCTTTCGCAACAACGTGCGCGACCAGATGCTGGCCGAGCGGGTGCGCGAGCGCGAGGTGCTGGGTCGCATCCGCGTCAGCGACGCCGAAATCGACGCCTTTCTGGAAAAGCGCCGCGACGCGACACGCGGCGCGGACCAGTTCAACATCGCGCAGATCCTGGTCACGGTGCCTGAAGGCGCCGACGATGCGACGCTGGCGCAGCGGCGCGCCCGGGTGGATGAGGCCTTGCGGCGCGTGCGCGGTGGCGAAGCCTTCGAAGCGGTGGCGCGCGAGTTGTCGGAAGACGGCAATCGCGCACAGGGTGGTGCCATCGGCATGCGCGCCGCGGATCGCCTGCCCGATCTGTTCGTCGATGCGGTGCGCTCGATGCAAGCCGGCGAGGTGAGCGCGGCACCTCTGCGCAGCGGCGCGGGCTTTCACATCCTGAAGCTGCTCGACAAGCGCGACGGTTCGGTGGCGATGGTGCCGCAGTCGCGCGCGCGCCATATTCTGCTGCGCGTCTCGCCGCAGCTTCCGCAAGAAGCTGCCATGCGCCGGCTCGCGCAGTTCAAGCGCGAGATCGAAAGTTCCGCGAAGACGTTCGAGCAGCTCGCCCGCGACAACTCGGAAGACGGCAGCGCGGCGCAGGGCGGTGAGCTCGGCTGGTCCTCGCCCGGCAGCCTGGTTCCTGAGTTCGAAGAGGCGATGAACGCGCTTTCGCCCGGCGGCGTGTCGGACCCGGTGGTGTCGCGCTTCGGCGTGCACCTGATTCAACTGATCGATCGGCGCGAAGTCGCGCTCGAACCCAAGCAGGTGCGCGAACAGGCGCGCAACGTGTTGCGCGAGCAGAAGTTCGAAGAGGCCTACGTGGAGTGGATGCGCGAACTGCGCGCGCGCGCCTACGTCGAATTTCGCGAGCCGCCGCTGTAGCGGGCCGCCGCCCGGCGCCGTGAAACACATCGCGCGCAAGCGCTTCGGCCAGCACTTCCTGACCGATGCCGATGCGATCGAGCGCATCGTCGATCTCATCGACCCGCAACCCGGGCAGGCCCTCGTCGAGATCGGTCCGGGCCTGGGCGCTTTAAGCCTGCCGCTGCTCGCGCGCTGCGAGCGCCTGGCCGTGATCGAACTCGACCGCGACCTGGCCGCTCGGCTGCGGCATCGCCCCGGCCTGGAAGTGACCGAGGCCGATGTGCTGAAGGTCGATTTCGCGGCGTTCGCGCAGGCACGCGGCGCCAGGCTGCGCGTCGTCGGCAACCTGCCGTACAACATCTCGTCGCCGATCCTGTTTCACCTGCTCGACGCGGTAGAGCACGTCGCCGATCAGCACTTCATGCTGCAGCTCGAAGTGGTGCAGCGCATGACGGCCGAGCCATCGACCAAGGCCTACGGCAGGCTCAGCGTGATGCTGCAGTGGCGCTACGCGCTCGAGCACCTGCTCGACGTGGCGCCGGAGTCGTTCGATCCGCCGCCGAAAGTGAACTCGGCGATCGTGCGCATGCAACCACTGCGCGAGTTCGCCGACGTGGCGGTCGCACACCTGAGCGAGGTCGTCCGGGTGGCGTTTTCGCAGCGCCGCAAGTTGCTGCGCCACAGCCTGGGGCGCTGGCTGGAGGCGCGCCGATTCGCCGGCCAGTTCGACTTGCAGCGCCGAGCCGAGGAAGTTCCGGTGGCCGAGTTCGTCGGACTTGCGCGTGCCTGTCACTGACGGCTGCGGCAGCGTGACGCCGGCGCGCGCCCCGCACCCAAACTGAAAACGGCGGCCCGCGGGCCGCCGTTCAGGTACGTCGATGTGTCAGCGCTAAGCGGCGCTCAACCACATCGCCGTGTCAAAAGCGCTGCTCATCATCGGCATGTTCATGCCGAAGTTTGCGCTCGCCGAACTCTTCGCAACGCCCTTGGCCGGCTTTTGCGCAACGTTCTGGGCCACCTCTGTCGCCCGCTCCCATGACCCGAATTCCTGGGAGCGGGCTACTGAAAAGAATAGAAACATCGGAACGGTACTTTTCGCTCCGCCCAGAAGTCCGCGGCGTCTCGGAACACGTCGAGCAACTGCTCGCGCGCCTCGCGGTCGAACTTGGGGTTGTCGGGCAACTGCTCGAGCACGACGACGAAGCCCGGCTGCGAGCCCGACTTGTGCACCAAGTCGGTCATGCAGTCGTACAAGGCGTCGAGGTTCTTGCCGAAGTGCGCCGGGAACATGAACGCCTCGGCAATGGCGTCGAGCACGTCCTGCTTGGACTGCGCTTGCGCCAGATTGGCATACAGAAAATGCTGGTCCACGCCCTGCGCGGCCTGCAACAAGTCTTCGGCGCGGTAAGCGCGTATCGACTGAACGATATTGGGTCGGACGGTCTGCAACAGCATGGTCACGATCCTCCTGTGGTCAATGAAAAATCTTCTCGGGACAAACTACTCGGCGATTCGTCTGAAGCTTGCGTAGTGGTCTGCCGTATAAAAACAAGCGTCTGGCTTTGTCGCGACTTGTCCTCCACAAACAATGCGGCGCGCACCGCGGTTGCGTGCCCCAGGTGTCTTCACGGTGTACTCGCGGTAGTAGCCGCGGGGGTGCGCCGGCAACAACCGCTCCCGATTCCCAAACGTCGAGCCATCCTTGGGATACGGAAACGGCCCTCCCGACTGAATCAACTTTTCCGTTTCCCGGGCTTCGAGCGGTAACTGCGCCCTCGACACCAAGCCAGGTTTCGACTCCTTTGCCTGCACCCATGTCGGTGCCTGCGCACCAACCGCGACCGCGGCGAGGAGAGCGAGCCCAAACTTCCTGAGTTGTCGCTCGACTCGCTGCTGGCCAGACAAAAACACGGGTAATCCCTGGAAAACGGAGGCTGGATGGTACAGAAGTCGCTAGCAAAGCTCAAGCCTGTGCCTCATTTTCAGGCACCCAGGATGGTCATTGAGTTTGCGCACACATACGCAATTGATCAGTAGCCGCAGGGCTTTCGTTGGATTCTAGAAATTTTCATCGAACCCTGGGACATACCGCGATTGACACGCACCCGCGCGGCCGGAGCGCCGGGTTGGCGCCAGCCATGGCGCACCGCAGCATGCGCGCCACACGCGCTGCGGGGAACGCCCGAGGACGCGTGTCGTCAGTGGCGTGCCGCGTTCGCGTCGGCCACCGTCACGGCGGCCATGTTGACGATGCGGCGCACCGTCGCCGAGGGCGTCAGGATGTGCACCGGCTTGGCCGCGCCCAGCAGCACCGGGCCGATCGCGATGCCGCCGCCGGCCGCAGTCTTGAGCAGGTTGTAAGCGATGTTCGCAGCGTCGATGTTGGGCAGCACGAGCAGGTTCGCTTCGCCGGTCAGCGTGCTGTAGGGCATCAATTCGCTGCGATAGGCGGCGTCGAGCGCGGCGTCGCCATGCATTTCGCCGTCCACCTCGAGCCAGGGCGCCGATTCGCGCAGCAGCGCCAGCGCGTCGCGCATCTTCACTGCCGAGGGCTGGTTGCTCGACCCGAAATTGCTGTGCGACAGCAGCGCCGCCTTCGGCCGCAGGCCGAAGCGCAGCATTTCCTCGGCAGCCATCACGGTCAGTTCGGCCAATTGCGCGGCGCTCGGGTCGTAGTTGACGTGGGTGTCGACCAGCATCACCTGGCGCCCGGGCAGCAGCAGGCCGTTCATGCAGCCGTAGGTCTTCACGCCCTCGCGCAAGCCGATCACCTGGTCGATGTAGTGCAGGTGCAGGCCCGTCGTGCCCCAGGTGCCGCACAGCATGCCGTCAACCTCTTCGCTCTTGAGCAGCATCGCGCCGATCAGCGTGAGTCTGCGGCGCATTTCGATCTTTGCGAGCTGCGCCGTCACGCCCTTGCGCGCCGTCATCTCGTGGTAACTGCGCCAGTAGGCGCGATAGCGGTGGTCGTTTTCGGTGTTGACGAGGTCGTAGTCGCGGCCCACCGTCAGGCGCAGGCCGAACTTCTCGATGCGCTGCGCCAGCACGTCGGGCCGGCCGATCAGCGTGGGCCGCGCGATGCCTTCATCGACGACCACCTGCACCGCGCGCAACACGCGCTCCTCCTCGCCCTCGGCAAACGCGACACGCTTGCGTTTGGCGCGCTTGGCAAGGTTGAAGATCGGCTTCATCGTCGTGCCCGACGCGTAGACGAAGCTGAGCAACTTCTCGCGGTACGCGTCCAGGTCCTTCACCGGGCGCAGCGCCACGCCCGACGCGGCCGCCGCCTGCGCGACCGCGGGCGCGATGCGGATCATCAGGCGCGGGTCGAAAGGTTTGGGGATCAGGTATTCCGGGCCGAAGCTGAGTGTCGCTCCGGCATACGCCGCAGCGACGACTTCGCTCTGTTCGGCCTGCGCCAGCTCGGCGATCGCGTGCACTGCGGCGATCTCCATCTCGGCGGTGATCGTCGTCGCCCCCGAATCCAGCGCGCCGCGAAAGATGTAGGGGAAGCACAGCACGTTGTTGATCTGGTTCGGGTAATCCGTGCGGCCGGTGGCGATGATCGCGTCGCTGCGCACCTCTTTCACTTCCTCGGGCAGGATCTCGGGCGTGGGGTTGGCGAGCGCGAAGATCACCGGGTTCGGATTCATGCGCGCGACCATGTCTTTCTTGAGCACGCCGCCGGCCGACAGGCCGAGAAAGATGTCGGCGCCGGTGATCGCTTCGCCCAGACTGCGCTGCTCGGTGGCTTGCGCAAAGGCGATCTTGTCGTCGTCCATCAGCTCCTTGCGACCCGCGTAGACCAGGCCCGCGAGGTCGGTGACCCAGATGTTTTCGCGCGGCAGGCCGATCTTCACGAGCAGCCCCAGGCACGCCAACGCCGCGGCGCCGGCGCCTGAAGACACGAGCTTGACCTTGCGGATGTCCTTGCCCGTGACCTTCAGCGCGTTCAGGATGCCCGCGGCGACGACGATCGCCGTGCCATGTTGGTCGTCGTGGAACACCGGAATCTTCATGCGCGAACGCAGCGCGCGTTCGACATAAAAACAATCGGGCGCCTTGATGTCTTCCAGGTTGATGCCGCCGAACGTCGGCTCCAGCGCGGCGATCAGGTCGATCAGCTTGTCGAGGTTCTTTTCATTGACCTCCAGGTCGAACACGTCAATGCCGGCGAACTTCTTGAACAGCACCGCCTTGCCTTCCATCACCGGCTTGGCGGCAAGCGGCCCGATGTCGCCCAGCCCCAGCACCGCCGTGCCATTGGTGATCACCGCGACCAGGTTGCCGCGCGCCGTGTAGCGAAACGCGTTGGTCGGGTCGGCGGCGATTTCCTCGCACGCCGCGGCGACGCCGGGCGAATAGGCGAGCGCCAGATCGCGCTGGTTGATCAGCTGCTTGGTCGGCGCGATCGCAATCTTGCCCGGCGTCGGGAACTCGTGGTACTCGAGCGCGGCGCGCCGCAGCTCGACGCGCTTTTCTTCGTAGGTGGACATGGCTTGGCCCTCGTGACAACCGTGATAGGTGCCGGCCCAGCTTACCCATCCGCGGCGGGCCGGCGGTGCGCGATTGTCCCAGTGTCGGGAAGGATCGGTCCCGCTTCAGCCGGGCACCCATAATTCCGCGACCTTCACCGGACGCGCGCGCCAGCCGAAATCCATGTCCCTCGGCGAATTCGAGTTGATCGACAAATACTTCACCCAGCCGGTGCGCCGCGCGGCGCTGGGTGTGGGCGACGACTGTGCGCTGCTGCGGCCGGGCAGCGGCATGCAGCTCGCCGTCTCCAGCGACATGCTGGTCGAAGGCCGCCACTTCCTGTCGACGGTCGACCCGCACGCGCTCGGCCACAAGGCGCTCGCCGTCAATCTGAGCGACCTCGCCGCCTGCGGCGCGCAACCGCTCGCCTTCACGCTGGCCCTGGCGATGCCGCGCGCCGACGAGACCTTCCTGCGCGGGTTTTCGGCGGGGCTGTTGGAGTTGGCGCGCCGCTTCGAGTGCGAACTGGTCGGCGGCGACACGACGCAAGGGCCGCTGAACATCTGCATCACGGTGTTCGGCGAAATCCCCGCCGGCCAGGCCTTGCTGCGCAGCGGCGCCCGCGCGGGCGACAACTTGTACGTGAGCGGCACGCTGGGCGATGCGCGCCTGGCGCTGGAATGTTTTCGGGGGACTTTGGCGCTCGGCGGCGAAGGATTTTCACGGGTGCGCCGCGCCATGGAGCGTCCCGAGCCGAGGGTCGCGCTCGGCATGGCGCTGCGCGGCATCGCGAGCAGTGCGATCGATGTCTCCGACGGCTTGATCGGCGATCTGGGCCACATCCTGGATCGCTCAAACGTCGGCGCGACGCTGCAGACGGATACGTTGCCGCGCAGCGCGATGCTGGGCTCGCAGCCGCTGCAAACGCAGCTCGAATGCCTGCTCGCCGGTGGCGACGATTACGAACTGCTGTTCAGCGCATCCGCGGATCGCGACGCGCTGGTGCACGCCGCCGCGCGCGAAGCCGCGGTGATGGTGACCCGCATCGGCCGCATCGACGCCCAGCCGGGTCTGCGCCTGCTGGATTCGCAAGGCGAGCCTATCGCTCGGCGCTTCGCGGGCTTCGACCACTTTCGCTGAACCGTCGCTGAACCCTTCGCTGAACACGCGCAAGCCGCCGCCGCACCATGACCGAGTCCCCATCGACGCTCAACCCGCCGGTCGCCGTGGCGCCGGGCCGGCCGAGGCTGAGTTTTGCATTCGGCCACCCGGCGCGTTTGATCGCGCTCGGTTTCGGCTGCGGCCTGTCGCGCATCGCGCCAGGGAAGCGTCGCGACGCTGCTCGCCTGGCTCGCATTCAGCGCGCTGCAACCGCACCTGGGCGATGGCCACTGGGCGGTGCTGTTGGGCGGCGCCGCGCTGATCGGCCTGTGGGCCTGCACCCGGACCGCGCGCGAACTCGGCGTCAGCGACCCGGGCGCGATCGTCTGGGACGAAGTGCTGGGCTTCTGGTGCGTGCTGTGGCTGATCACGCCCACCGGCTTCTGGGAACAGCTTTGGGCGTTCGTGCTGTTTCGCATCTTCGACATCGCCAAACCCGGGCCTGTGGCCTGGGCCGATCAGCTGTTCAAGGCACAGCGCGGCGAAGCGATCGGCTACCGCCAGGGCTTCGGCATCTTGTTCGACGATCTGATCGCCGCGCTCTGCACGCTGCTCGTGATCGCGTTGTGGCGCTTCCTGTGAGCACTGCGGCGAACTTCTCCATGGCGGCGTTCGAGCCGCTGGTGCAGCACGTCGCGCAGGCGCTTCGGGACCGCGGTGCGACGCTCGTGACGGCCGAGTCGTGCACCGGTGGGCTGATCGCTGCCGCGTGCACCGCGCTCGCCGGTTCGAGCGACTGGTTCGAGCGCGGCTTCGTCAGTTATTCGAACGCGGCGAAGACCGAGGCTCTCGGCGTCGACCCGGCATTGATCGACGCGCATGGCGCGGTGAGCGGTGAAGTGGCGTGCGCGATGGCGCAGGGCGCGTTGCGGCATTCGCACGCCGACATCGCCGTGGCCGTCACCGGCATCGCCGGGCCGGGCGGCGCAACACCGGGCAAACCGGTCGGCACCGTATGGCTCGCCTGGGCGCAGCGCGGCAGCAACGCCCAGGCCGAGTTGTTGTGCCTGAGCGGCGACCGCAACGCGGTGCGCGAACAAACCGTCGTGCACGCCTTGCAGCGCGTGCGCGCCCTGGCCGAAGGGCTGCCATGACGATCCTGCTCGCTGCCGACTTCTCGGCGCAGGAATGGGCCGATTGGTGGCCGGCCTTGCTCGCCGCGCTGCCCGGCGAAACGCTGCTGCGCGAGGTGGCGGACCCAGCTGCCATCGATATCGCGCTCGTCGCGAATCCACCACCGGGCTTGCTCGGAACCTTGCCGAGGCTGCGCTTGATTCAATCGCTGTGGGCCGGTGTCGACCGCTTGCTCGCCGACGCCATGCTGCCGCGCGACGTGCCACTGGCGCGCATGGTCGACCCGGCGATGAGCCAGGCGATCGCCGAAACGGCGCTGTGGGCGGTGTTGAGCCTGCACCGCGACTACCTTGAATACGCGGCGCAGCAACAGCGCGGGCAGTGGCGACAACGCCCCCAGCGGCGCGCCGATGAAGTCGCGGTCGCCGTGCTCGGCCTCGGCGAAATGGGCCGCAGCGTCGCGTTGCGCCTGGCCGGCAACGGCTATCGCGTGCTCGGCTGGAGCACACGCCAAGTCGAGCTCGCCGGAGTGATCTGCCGCAACGGCGCAATGCAGCTCGAGGCCGTGCTCGGCGAGGCCGAGATCGCGGTCAACCTGCTGCCGCTGACCGCCACGACGCGCGGCCTGTTCGATCGGCGCACGCTGCAGTCGATGCGCCGCGGCGCGAGCCTCGTGAACCTCGGGCGCGGCGGCCATGTGGTCGAGGCCGATCTGCTGGAGGCACTGGAGAAGGGCCAGCTGCGCCACGCCGTGCTCGATGTCTTCGGCACCGAACCATTGCCCTCAGGCCACGCGTTTTGGAGCCATCCGAAAGTCACGGTGCTGCCGCACATCGCCGCGCTCACCGACCCGCGCAGCGCGGCGACCGTCGTGGCGCGCAACGTCCAGGCACTGCGCAGCGGCGCGCCGCTGGTGCACCTGGTCGATCGCACGCGCGGCTATTGAGGACCCCCGGCCCCGGGCCAGCCCGACGCGCCTCCCTGAGGGGCCGAGCAGCCCGGCACTGCCGGCTCTACTCAAGAACCGCGGCGCCGCCCGATCAAGGCAGCAACGCCAAGCGCAAGGGCTGGCGTGGCGCCGCCGGCGCGGTGTGCTGCAGCAGCATCAACACCAACTTGTGCAAAGCTTGCCAGGGATCGGCCGGCCAGTCGGCGTGGCGCAGACCCTTCACCAACCCGTCGCAGACGCTGGCCGCGTCGAGCAGACGGGCCAGCGCCGCTTCGGTAAATTGCGGCAAGGCACGCTCGATGAGCCGCTCGCGCGGCCCCCAGACGCGCGCTTCGCGCAACGCCAGCGGCAGCGGCTGGCCATCGGCCACCGCTTGGCGAATCCGGCGCAGCGCGCGAATGTCTTCGGCAATCGCCCAATGCACGAGCACGGCAGCTTCGCCCTCCGCTTGCAGGCCATCCAGCATGCGCCGCGCGCGCCCCACCTGGCCGGCCAGGATGGCTTCGCCGAGCTTGAACACGTCGTAGCGCGCCACGTTCAACACAGCGCTTTCCACCTGTTCGAAACTCAATTCGCCGCGCGGGTAGAGCAGTGCGAGTTTTTGAATCTCCTGGTTCGCGGCGAGCAAATTGCCTTCGACACGATCCGCGAAGAACGCCAGCGTGTGCTGACCCTCGGTCCCGTCCTGCACACGCTGGCCGCGCTGCGCCAGACGCTGCGCGATCCATTGCGGCAAGGCCTTGCGGTCCACCGGGTCGATGCGGATCGTCACACCACTTCGCTCCAGGGCCGTGAACCAGGCGCTGTTTTGCTGCGTGCGGTCGAGCCGGGGCAAGGCGACGAGCGTGACGTTGTCGCTGCCCGAGCTCAGTGTGTCGCAGTAACTTTGCAGTGCATCCGACCCGTCCTTGCCCGGCTTGCCCGAGGGGATGCGAATCTCGATCAGCTGCTTGTCGCTGAACAGGCTCATCTCGCGCGCCGCACCGAGCAGGCTGCTCCAGTCGAACCGCGCGCCGCTGACGGTGTGCACCTGGCGCTCGCTACAACCCGCGGCGCGCGCCGCGGCGCGCAAGGTGTCGAGTGCTTCTTGCGCGAGCAGGGGTTCGTCGCCCCACACGGTGTAGAGCGGTCGGAGTCCCTTGGCCAGATGGGCGGCGAGTTGCTCGGCTCGGATCTGCATGTCGAGGTGGCATGTCAAAGTGCCGAAATCGCCGCCAGGCGCCGCATCACCTGGGCGACGATGTCGTTCTGCATCGCCGCGTACAGCGCCAGCTCTTCCTGTTCCTTCGCCAGCGCATTGGATTCGTTGTAGCTCAGGTCGCGGGTGAGCAGAATTTCGGTGGCGGGCAGCAGTTCCTTGCCGTTCGCGCCGCGCAGGCGGAAGTGAAAGCGCGCGCGCAATTGCAGTTCGCGCACCTGGCCGGCCGCGGTGCTCGCGACCACGCTCTTCGCGCGTTCGTCGCTCAGCGCTTCGAGCACCACCTGCGCGCCGGCTCCAGCCTCGACCACTTGCGTGGTGCGGCTCGCCGTCAGGCTGCGCTTGAGCTCGCGCGCGAGAGGCGAATCGTTCTTGAAGCCGCGCAGTTGCAAGGTGCTGAACTGCAGTTCGGGAGCGCGCCGCAATTCGAATCCGCAACCACCGGCCAGCGCGACGGCGGCGACCAGGAAGGCTCTTCGCAGACGCATCAAACCACGACGTTGACCAATCGCCCCGGCACCACTTTCACCATCTTCGGCGTCGCGCCCCCGCTGAAGCGGTGGAAGTCGGGACTCGCGAGGGCGGCGGCGCGGATCGTCGCTTCATCGGCGTCGGCCGCCACGCTGATCTCGCCGCGGCGCTTGCCGTTGACTTGCAGCACCAGTTCGATCTGATCCTGCACCAGCGCCGCGGCGTCGACTTGCGGCCACGGCGCATCGAGCAGATCGCCCATCTGTTGTGCGTACCCCAACTGATTCCACAGCACCCAGGTGAGGTGCGGGCACGCCGGATATAGCGCGCGCAGCAGGATGCCGAACCCTTCGCGCAGCGCGCACTGGCCATCGCCACGAAATCCTTCGAGCGCGTTGAGCAATTTCATCGCGCCCGAGGCGACGGTGTTGTATTGCATGCGCTCGTAGTCGAACGAAATCTGGCGCAGCAGCGAATGCAGCTCGAAGCGCAGCACCTTCGCGGCAGGTTCGGCGGCGGGCCCCGTGGCCGAGCCGTGCGCGGCGCCCGCGCTCAGCCCGGCCTCGTTCTTCACCGCGAATCCCCAGACCCGGCGCAGAAAACGGTTCGCACCCTCCACGCCGGCGTCGTTCCATTCCAGCGTCTGCTCGGGCGGCGACGCGAACATCACGAACAGCCTCGCGGTGTCGGCGCCGTAGCGGTCGATCAGATCCTGCGGGTCGATGCCGTTGTTCTTCGACTTCGACATCGTCGTCCAGCCTTCGTACTCCACCGGCTGGCCGTCGCGCTTGGCGCGCGCCGAGAGCACGTGGCGGTGCTCGTCGCGGGTCACGTCGAGGTCATGTTCCCAGAAATACTCGCGCCCGCCCTCGGTGCCGGTGCGCACGAAGGCCTCGTTGAGCACCATGCCCTGTGTCAGCAGCCGCGTGAAGGGTTCGTCGATCGCGACCAGCTTCATGTCGCGCATCATCTTGGTCCAGAAGCGCGCGTAGAGCAGGTGCAGGATTGCGTGTTCGATGCCGCCGATGTACTGGTCCATCGGCATCCAGTAGCGCGTGCCCGCGCCGACCATCTGCGTGTCGTCGTGCGCGTCGCAGTAGCGCATGAAGTACCACGAGCTGTCGACGAACGTGTCCATCGTGTCGGTTTCGCGCTTCGCGCCCTTGCCGCAGCGCGGGCACTTCGTGTTCAGGAAGGCCCCGCACTTGTTCAGCGGGTTGCCCGAGCCGTCAGGGATCAGGTCTTCGGGCAGGCGCACCGGCAGATCGCTTTCCGGCACGGGCACGACACCGCAGGCGTCGCAGTGCACGATCGGGATCGGCGTGCCCCAGTAGCGCTGGCGGCTGATGCCCCAGTCGCGCAGGCGCCAGGTGGTTCTCTTTTTGCCGAGGCCCTTTGCCGCGAGATCGGCCGCAACCGCCGAAACGGCTTCGTGATGATCCATGCCGTCGTACTTGCCGGAGTTGATGACGAGCACCTCGTCCGCGCTCTTCGACGCATACCAAGCCTTCCATTGCTTCGGATCGAAGTAGAAGGCCTCGTATTCGGACCTCGGATACCGCGCTCGGCGTTCCGGTGTGTAAAGGAGCGTGTTCTCAAATACCTGCTTGATCGGAATCCCGTACTTGTTGGCGAATTCGAAGTCGCGTTCATCGTGGGCCGGCACGCCCATTACGGCGCCGTCTCCATAGGCCATCAGCACATAGTTGCCGACCCAGACTTCGATGCGCTCGCCCGTCAGTGGGTGCTCGACGAATAATCCCGTCGGCACGCCTTTCTTTTCCTGCGTCGCCAGCTCCGCTTCCGTCGTGCCACCGGCCTTGCATTCGGCCAGGAACGCGGCGACCTCGGCGCGCAACGTTAGCCGCGTGCCATGCCAAGGGATGTTCCGGCGCGACGGCGCAGAACGTCACGCCCATGATCGTGTCGGCGCGCGTCGTGAAGACGAACATGCGGCCGTCGCCGATCAGCGCGCCTGCAGCGTCGCGGATCGAGTGCGGGAATGCGAAGCGCACGCCTTCGCTCTTGCCGATCCAGTTTTCCTGCATCAGCTTCACGCGCTCGGGCCAGCCGGGCAGGCTGTGCTGCACCGAGTCGAGCAGCTCGCCGGCGTATTTCGTGATGTTCAGGTAGTAGCCCGGGATTTCGCGCTTCTCGACCGGCGCGCCGGAACGCCAGCCGCGGCCGTCGATCACCTGTTCATTGGCGAGTACGGTCTGATCGACCGGGTCCCAGTTCACGACCTGGGTGCGGCGCTCGGCGACGCCGGCTTCCAGCATCTTCAGGAACAGCCACTGGTTCCACTTGTAGTAACTGGGGTCGCATGTCGCGACTTCGCGGCTCCAGTCGATGGCCAGGCCCATCGCCTGCATCTGCGACTTCATCGTCGCGATGTTGTCGTAGGTCCAGCGCGCCGGCGGCACCTTGTTCTTGATCGCGGCGTTTTCGGCGGGCAGGCCGAACGCGTCCCAGCCCATCGGCATCAACACATTCATCCCGCGCATGCGCAACTGGCGCACGAGCATGTCGTTGATGGTGTAGTTGCGCACATGGCCCATGTGCAACTTGCCGCTCGGGTAGGGCAGCATCGAGCAGGCGTAGAACTTCGGGCGCTTCGGGTCTTCGGTGACGCGGTAGGCATCGGCCGCGATCCAGGCGGCCTGCGCCGCAGCTTCGATCTCGGCGGGTTTGAAGTCGGGGTTCATGGGTTTCAACGTGTCGGCGCCGCGGTGCCGTTGCTCGGGTCGGCAATGAAGCCGATGCGCGACAGCCCGGCTTTCTGCACGATGCCGATCAGCTCGGCCACGCTGCCATATGGCACGCCCTTGTCGGCGCGCAGCTGCACTTCGAGCTGCGGGTTCTTGCGCGCCGCGTCGCCAACGCGCAGCGTGAATGCGGCGCGATCGAGCATCTCGTCGCCGAAATACAGGCGCCCTTGCAAGTCGAGCGCGACGGCGATGTAGAGCGGGCTGTCGCTCGGCGCCGCGGCGTCGGATTTGGGCAGGTCGAGCTTGAGGCTGCTGCTCATCAGCGGCGCCGTGATCATGAAGATCACGAGCAGCACCAGCATCACGTCGATCAGCGGCGTCATGTTGATGTCGCTCATCGGCTGCGGGCCGACGTTGCGTTCGAGCCTGCCGAAGGCCATCGCTTCAGCCCTGCGTGATGGGTGTGGGGCTTGCGGCGCTCGCCGCATTCATGGCCTCGCCCGTCAGCCCTTCGCCGGCGTCGACCAGCATTTCGCGCAGGTCGTGCGCAAAACCTTCGAGTTCGGCTTCGCACGCCGCGACACGCTTGCCGAAGATGTTGTAGGCCAGCACGCCGGGGATCGCCACCGCCAGGCCGGCGGCCGTCATCACCAGCGCCTCGCCCACCGGCCCGGAAACGCGCTCGATCGTGATGCTGCCCGCCGCTGAAATGCTGAGCAGCGCGTGGTAGATGCCCCAGACCGTGCCGAACAGGCCGATGAAGGGAGCGGTGCTGCCGATCGACGCGAGCAGCACCTGGCCGAACTGCAGCTGCGCGAGTACGCCGTGCAGCGCGTCGCGCAAGCGCCGCGTCAACTGCGAATCGACATGGCCCTTGCTTTCCAGCGTGCCGCCGGGCGGCTGCGCCAACGCAGCCGCGAGCAAGGGGCTGACCACCGCCTCGCGATCGAATTTCACCAGCTGCGCGCGCGCCTCGGGCAGCGTGGGCGCGGCCCAGAACGCGGCGATGGCGCGCGCCATGTCGAAGCTGATGCGGCGCAGCAGCCAGCCCTTCCAGAAGATCACGACCCAGGCGCTGATCGACATCGCCAGCAGGATCACCGCCACGCCGCGCGTGATGAGGTCGCCCTGCGACCAGAAGTGCTCGAAACCCGTCATTTCAGCCCCTCGTGCGTCGAACCTGTCCCGGCCAAGCCCAACACGTCTTGCATGCTGAACAAGCCGTTCGCGCGCCCGGCAAGGAAGCGCGCGGCGCGCAGGCTGCCCTGCGCGTAGCCGGCGCGGCTGCTCGCCTTGTGCGTGATTTCGATGCGCTCGCCGGTCCCGGCGAACAGCACGGTATGGTCGCCGACGATGTCGCCGCCGCGGATGCTGGAAAAACCGATCGTCGACGCAGCGCGCTCGCCGGTCACGCCTTCGCGTGCATAGACGGCACAGTCGGCCAGGTCGCGCCCGAGCGCGCGCGCCACGGTCTCGCCCATTTGCAACGCTGTGCCGCTGGGCGCATCGATCTTGTGGCGGTGGTGCGCCTCGATCACTTCGATGTCGTAGCCTTGGTGCAGCGCGCGCGCCGCCACGTCGAGCAGGCGCAACACCACGTTCACGCCGACGCTCATGTTGGGCGCCATCACGATCGCGATGTGTTTTGCGTGATCGGCGATCTGGGCCTTGTGCGCGGTGCTGAAACCGGTGGTGCCGATCACCGCCTTGACGCCGAGTTCGCGGCACACGCCCAGGTGCGCGAGCGTTCCCTCGGGGCGCGTGAAGTCGATCAGCACCTGAGACGGGGCGAGTGCCGCGTGCAGATCAGCGCTCACCGCCACGCCGCTGCGCCGGCCGAGGAATGCCAGGCAATCCTGGCCGATTCCCGGCGCGCCGGCGATGTCGAGCGCGCCGGCCAGCGCCAGGTCATCGGCAGCGGCCACCGCTTCGAGCAGCATGTGGCCCATGCGCCCGGACGCGCCGGCCACAGCGATGCGCAATGGCGCCGTCGTCATGGCAGGGGTTCGAGCGGCGGGTACGCACGCACCGGGCCCACCGGCTCGGCCGCTGCCGCCGCCACCTTGGGCGGAACCGGCAGGGCCTGAAGCTGCTGCGGGCTCAGCATCAGCGGCGCGGCGTCGCGCGAAGTCTTGAAAGTGTCGATCGCGGCGACGAACTCGCGCTCGCTCGGCAGCTCGCCCTGCGTGTCCAGGCGCTCGAGTTTGTCGTTCTTGAACAGCGCGACGACACGGCGCAATTGCGGCTGCGCGCCCTGGCGCGCGATCGTGAACACATAGTCCCAGCGCTCGGCGTGGAAGATGTCGGTGAGCAGCGGCGTTCCCAGCAGGTCGCGCACCTGGGCCGGGCTCATGCCGGGTTTCACCAGCGCCGCGAGTTCCTTGGTGATCACGTTGCCCTGCACCACTTCCACCCGGTAAGGCGTGATCACGCCGAGGAAGTTGTCCGACGACTGCAACGACTCGCAGCCGCCCAGCACCAGCAATGCGGGCAAGACGCGCCAGCACGAAGCCGACAGTGCCATCCACCGCATCCCGCCGCGGCGGTGTTTCAGAAGAGGTCCCATGGATTTGAGCGCCGGTGCCGGCGATTGCCGCCCTGGCAACAAGACGCTGCGCCGATATGATGCGACGATTCTAGTGTCCCCAGTGTCCTGCCCAGGGCGGCCCCACCCCATGACGCGCGCGGAAGAACTGAAGAACAGCGGCCTGAAGGCGACGCTGCCTCGCATCAAGGTGCTCGAGGTTTTTCAGCAGACCGGCCGGCGCCACCTGAGCGCGGAAGACGTGTACAAGCTGCTGCTCGGCGAAGGCGCCGACGTTGGCCTGGCCACCGTGTACCGCGTCTTGATGCAGTTCGAGCAGGCGGGCATCCTGGCGCGCACCCACATCGAGACCGGCAAGGCCGTGTTCGAGCTCAACGAGGGCAAGCACCACGACCACCTGGTGTGCCTGGACTGCGGCCGGGTCGAGGAGTTCTTCGACGCCGAAATCGAAAAACGCCAGCAGGCGGTGGCCCATTCTCGCGGCTTCGAGCTGCAGGACCATGCGCTGGCGCTCTACGCCGCGTGCACCAAGCCCGCATGCGAATTCAAGACGAAGTAGCGAGTCCGGCCAACTTCCGCGGCGCCGACGGGCGCGGCGCGGCGCGATTCACGAAAGCTTGAGCATCGCCTGCTGCTGGCGTTCGATGAAGTCTTTGTAGGTGTCGATGCCGCGCAGCTGCAGGATCGTCGCGCGCACCGCCGCTTCCACCAGCACCGCCAGGTTGCGCCCGGCGTCCACCGCGATCACCGCCTTGCGCACCGGCACGTCGAGAATCTCTTCGTAAAGCGGCTCGTAAGGCAGGCGCTCGAAGTCTCGCTCCAGCGTGTCTTTGCGAACCAGGTGCACGATCAGTTTGAGCCGCATTTTTCGGCGCACCGCCGTTTCGCCGAAGATCGCCTTGATGTCGAGCAGGCCGATGCCGCGCACCTCGAGCAGGTTCATCAGCAGTTCCGGGCAGCGGCCTTCCAGCGCGGTCTGCGAGACGCGGAACAGGTCCACCGCGTCGTCCGCCACCAAGCCGTGGCCACGCGAAATCAGCTCCAGCCCGAGCTCGCTCTTGCCGAGGCCCGATTCGCCGGTCAGCAGCACACCCATGCCCAGGATGTCCATGAACACGCCGTGGCGCGTGGTGCGCTCGGCAAAGTGGTTGCCGAGGTAGCCGCGCACCACGTCGATCACGTGGCCGGCGGGTTCGGCGGTGACGAACAGCGGGATGTCGGAGCGGTCGCACATCGCGGTCAGTTGCTCCGGTGCCGCCTGCCCGTCGGCGACGATCAGCGCCGGCGGCTCGAGCGTGACGATGCGCGCAATGCGCCGCTCGGCGACCTCGGGCGTGCATTCGGTCAGGTAAGCCACCTCGCGGGTGCCGACGATCTGCACCCGGTACGGGTGGATGTAGTTGAGGTAACCCACCAGGTCGGCCGCCGATTGCGCATTGCGCACCGCCAGTTCGTCGATGCGCCGCTCCGGATGGGCGTGCCCTGCCACCCATTCCCAGCGCAGCGACCGGCGATGTTCCTCGAAAAGCGCCTCGGCGCTGATGACGCTGGGTTTCACGCGGCCTTGGCGGGTTGCGTGGTCAAGGCGCCTGCCTGTTGAAGCTTACGCAGCCGACTTCAGCGGCACCCAATTGGCGATCAGCTGGTGCACTTTGGCCGGGTCGGCCTCGGTTTTCAGGCGTTCGCGCAATTCGCGATCCGACAGCATTTCGGCGATCTCGGAGAGGATTTCCAGGTGGCGCTGCGTGGCCGCCTCGGGGACCAACAGGAAGATCAGCAAGCTCACCGCCTCTTCGTCGGGCGCGTCGAACGGAATCGGGTTCTGGACCCGGATCGCCGCCGCCAGCGGGTTCTTCAAACCCTTAATGCGGCCATGGGGAATGGCCACGCCGTGGCCCAGGCCCGTGGAACCCAAGCGCTCGCGCGCAAACAGGTTGTCGGTGACGGTAGCGCGAGCGATCGCGTGCTGGTTCTCGAACAGCAGCCCTGCAAATTCAAAGGCGCGTTTCTTGCTGGTGGCTTCGACGTCGACGGCGACGTTGCTGGGAGGCAAGATGGCAGCAAGACGATTCATGGGCAGCGGTTCGGTAGCGCGGTGCCGCCTCATTGCGGCCTGTCGCGGGCGATTCCCGGCGAGTGATTATGAAGGCGCTAACGTTTTAGCGGCACCCTTGGGTTGACACAAGGGCGCAATCACGAGAATCCTGCTGCGCCGCAACAACATTTCACGCGCGCGCGGAGTTCCGCCGCAATCCGCCGCCGCACTGCGGGCGCGCTCGGCCGGCGCCTGGGCCACCGCCATGGCCGCAGGCGCTTGCAGCCCGGCTCAGCTCGGCGCCGCCCCCAGGCGTTTCGCCGCCGCGTGATGGTGGTTCTGGACCTTGTCTTTGTGGCGGCAGACTTGCCGGTCGAGCTTGTCCATCAACTGATCGATCGCCGCATAGAGGTCTTCGTGCGCCTGCTCGACGAAGATGTCCTTGCCCTTCACGTGCAACGTCACCTCGGCTTTCTGCCGTCGTTCCTTTTCCTTGAGCTTCTGAATCGACAGCAGCACCGTGATATCGACGACCTGATCGAAATGGCGCGTGACGCGCTCCAGTTTCGTCAACACATACTCTCTCAGGGAGGGCGTGACTTCGAGGTGGTGGCCGCTGATCGTCAAATTCATGAGTTCTCCTTGGCTGGGGACGGGGGAAAAGCTACATCTCTGCGGTTTGCGAAACCAGTGTGCCCGGGATCGGCGGTGCTGGCAAGGCCATCCGGCCACCCGGGCCACCGGCTCAGGGTGGGCTTCGGTTAAGCTCCGCAGTCGCGCCGCTCGCCACCCACCATGCTGAACGTCTTCACGTTGGCCAACGGCCGGCTGTTCCAGGAAGAGATCGAAAGCTTCGAGGCGCTGGCCAGGGTGCAACCGGTGTGGGTCGACCTGGACGCGCCGACCGAGCAGGAAAAAGGCTGGATCGCCCAGCATTTCGGCGTGACGATTCCGCTGAACGCGGTGGACGACGACCTGGAAGAGTCGGCGCGCTTTTACGAAGAAGACAGCGGCGAGCTGCACATCCGCTCCGACTTCCTGATCGACGACGACCTGACGCCGCGCAACGTGCGCGTCGCCTTCATCCTGTTCAAGAACGTGCTGTTTTCGGTGCACGAGGAAGACTTACCCGTGTTCCGGTTGCTGCGGCTGCGCGCGCGGCGCATCCCGGCGCTGATCGAAGACGCGAAAGACGTGCTGCTCAAGCTCTACGACGCCGACGCCGAGTACAGCGCCGACGCGCTGGAGGGCATCTACGACAGCCTGGAGGCGGTGAGCGCGAACGTGCTGCGCCAGCCGGTGAACGACCAGGCCGCGGGCGAGGCGCTGTCGGCGATCGCGCGTGAGGAAGACGTGAACGGGCGCATCCGGCGCAACGTGATGGACACGCGCCGCGCCGTCAGCTTCATGATGCGCAGCCGCCTGCTCAACGCCGAGCAGTTCGAGGAGGCGCGGCAGATCCTGCGCGATATCGATTCGCTCGACAGCCACAGCACCTTCCTGTTCGACAAGATCAACTTCCTGATGAACGCGACCGTCGGCTTCATCAACATCAACCAGAACAAGATCATCAAGATCTTCTCCGTGGCCAGCGTTGCGCTGCTGCCGCCGACGCTGATCGCCAGCATCTACGGCATGAATTTCAAGCTCATCCCCGAGCTCGACTGGCCGATGGGCTACCCCTTCGCGCTGCTGCTGATGTTGGCCTCGGTGGCCGCGCCGTTCATCTACTTTCGGCGCAAGGGGTGGTTGCGCTGAACGCCATCGGCGCGTCGGCCCTCGGCGGCGTGTCACACTGTTCGATCTGGAACCAAAGCGCGAGGCCGACATGCTTTACCCCGAACTCTTCAAGCAACTCGAAGCCGTGCGCTGGAACATGGACACCGACATTCCATGGGGCCAGTTCGACGCAAGCCTGCTCTCCGACGAGCAGGCGCAGACGATCAAGATGAACGCGATCACGGAGTGGGCCGCGCTTCCCGCCACCGAGATGTTCCTGCGCGACAACCGCGGCGACAGCGATTTCTCGGCGTTCATGAGCGTCTGGTTCTTCGAGGAACAAAAACACTCGCTGGTGCTGATGGAGTACCTGCGCCGCTACCGGCCGGAGCTGGTGCCGAGCGAAGCCGAACTGCATGAAGTGCGCTTCGAGTTCGACCCGGCGCCGGCGCTGGAAACGCTGATGCTGCATTTCTGCGGCGAGATCCGCCTGAACCACTGGTACCGGCGCGCCGCCGAATGGCACAGCGAACCCGTCATCAAGGTGATCTACGAAACCCTGGCGCGCGACGAAGCGCGCCACGGCGGCGCTTACCTGCGCTACATGAAGCGCGCGCTGAACCGCTTTGGCGATGAGGCGAAAGCCGCGTTCGCGAAGGTCGGCGTGCTGATGGCGAGCGCGCGCCGCACGGCGCAGGCGCTGCACCCGACGAACCTGCACGTCAACCAGAGCCTGTTCCCGCGCGACACGGTGCAAAGCCGCCTGCCCAACCCGCAGTGGCTGGAGCAGTGGTTGGACAAACAAATCCAGTTCGACGCCGCTTGGGAAACCAAGGTCGTCGATCGCATCCTGCACAACATGAGCCTGCTGCTCGAACGCAGCTTCGCCAGCGTCAGCGAGCTGAACCGCTACCGCAAGGAAATCGCGGCGGCGCTGGCGGCGGCGGGCAGCGCCGCGGTGCCGAGCCCGGCCGGGGCGTGATTCGTCCGGCGCAAGATTGCGCCCGGCGTGGCGCCTCAGGTCGGCGCCGACCGTGTCCGGGGATCAGCTCTTCGCCGCGGCGCGCTCCTGATCGGCTTTGCGGTCTGCCGTGATGCGCTGCGCGCTCGGCCGCTCGCCCACCAACTTGGCGTACGGCTTCCAATCCACGCCGGCGGCAGCGAGCAAGTCCTCGCCGTAGACGCTGCGCGTGGCCATCGCCACCACCGGCAGGCTGACCCAGGCGGCGCAATCCGCCAGCGTGAACGTGTCGCCGCCAACATAGGGAGCAAACCGCGCGAGGCGCTTGAAGCCGGCGATGTTCTTCGTCAGCTTGTTGCGAATGCGCTCCAGGTCGGCCGGTGGGATGTCGGCGCCGCCGAAGAATGCCTTGCCGTAGAGCTCGCGCGCCACCAGTTCGACATGCAGGTCGATGAACGTGATCAGCTCGCGCAGCTTGGCCGCCGCCCAAGGGTCGGTCGGCATCAACGGCGGCTGCGGGTACGCGGCTTCGAGGTAGTCGGCGATCGCCTGGCTCTCGCACAGCGACCCGTGATCGGTGCGAACGAAGGGAATCTTGCCCAGTGGCGAGCAGCTCAGCGTGGCCTCGTCCTTTTGCCCCGCGCTGACGCGCTCTTCCGAAAAGGGGATGCCTTTTTCGAGCAGAACCATCTTTACTTTGTTGTAGTAGTTCGAGACGCTGAATCCACACAAGACGATCATTGACGTTCTCCAAGTGCACCAGGAAGTGCGGCGAGTCTACGGCAGCGCAGCCAGCGAAGCACAGTGCACAAGGTGCCATTGGGCGCCAGGCGCGCGCGACAATGCGGCGCATGCCTTCGTTCGTCGACAAACTCTGCACCCGCTCCGAGTTGCCCCGTCGCATCGCCGCGCTCGCGCAGCCGCTCGTGTTCACGAACGGCGTGTTCGACATCCTGCACCGCGGCCACGTCACCTACCTCGAGCAGGCGCGTGCCTTGGGTGCGAGCCTGCTCGTCGCGCTCAACAGCGACGCGTCGGCGCGTTTGCTCGGCAAGGGGCCGGGCCGGCCGCTGAACGCCGAGGCCGACCGCGCCTGCGTGCTCGCCGCGCTGGAAAGCGTGAGCCTCGTGACGCTGTTCGACGAGGCCACGCCGGTGGAGCTGTTGAAACTGATCAAGCCGCAGTGCTACGTGAAGGGCGGCGATTACGACATCGAAGCCCTCGAAGAAACGCGCTGGGTGCGCAGCTGGGGCGGGCAGGCGCATGCGCTCGCCTTCGTCGAAGGCTATTCCACCAGCCAACTGGTCGCGCGCATTCGCGGCTGAGCCGCCGGTTTCAAGCCGGAGCGCGCCGGTTCACCAACACAATCCCGGTCGAGACCGCAATCAATGCGATCCACAGCCGCAGCGTGATCGGCTCGCCGAGCAGCCACGCGCCGAGCAGCAGGCCGAATACGGGCGTGAGCAGCGTGAACGACGCGAGCCGCGTCGCGGGGTAGTTGCGCACGAGCCAGAACCAGGCCAGGTAGCTCGCGAACGCCACGATGACGCACTGAAAGGCGAACGACCAAGCAACCAGCGCCGACATCGAAGCCGGCCACGCATCGCCCGCCAGCAACCCCACCGCGCTCAGCCCGACCGCGGTGACGCCGAGTTGATACAGCAGCGTCTTCTCGGCGCTCGCCGTGTTCAGGCCACTCGCGCGAATCGTCATCGTCGTGGCGCCCCACAGCAGCGCGGCAGCGACGCCGAGCGCGTCGCCCCACCATTGGCGCGGGCCGGCCGAAGGCTGCGAAAAACTCTCGGCGAACGCCCACGCCACACCGGAAAACGCCAGCACCAGGCCCGCGGCCTGCACCGGTGCCAGCCGCTCCGACTTCGCGACAAAAGGCATTCCCAACGCGACGACAAACGGCGCCAGGTACAGGAACACGACCATGCGCGACGCCGTCGTGAATTGCAGGCCGACGAAGATCGCGCCGAACTCCGCCGCGAACAAGGCCCCGGCGAGCAGACCTGCGCCCAACGTGCCGTCGCGATCGAACAGCGCCACGCCGCGCCAGCGCGCCCAGGCCCACACCAGCAAGGCGCCGACCAGCGAGCGCCCTCCGGCTTGCAGCAGAGCGGGAACTCCGGCAGCGCCACTTTTACCGCCACTTGGTTCAGGCCCCACAAAAAACAGCACACCAGCAACACGGCGGCAGGCGCGCGCGTCGAGCGCTTGCTTGCGGTCAGACATCGGCCCTCCCGGCGCTGCGACGTTCGATCCAATGAGCGGCGGCGCCGCACGCCAGGCCGGCGAGCAACCCGCTCAGGTGGGCGAGCGGCGCGACCATCAGGTTCAGGCCGGGGTGGAAAGTCGGCGGCGACCATGGGTATTCAAAGGCCACCTTGGCGGTCACGCCCAGCGCGATCAATGCGCCGATGCGGCGCTGCCGCCCCGTGCCGGCCAGCAGCAGATGCACCGCGACCACCGCGACGCCGGCATGCAGCACGCCCGACAGTCCGCCGTAATGCGCCAGCTCCGGGTCGGCCAACAGGCCCAGTTGCGTCAGCGGCCAAGCCGCCGCCCAAGCCAGGGCCATCGGCGCGCCGACCCGAGCGGCCCAACCCAGCGCACCCACCAGCGTCACACCCGCGAGGTTGGCGAACAAGTGGGGCTGGCCGTAGTGCACCGCGACCGCACTGAAACAACGCCAAGGCTCCGCGATCCACACCGCCGGTTGCCAGTCGAGGGCTTCGGATTCGACGCGCGCGCCGATCAGCGCCGCCGTTCCAAGCAGCAGCGCGAGCGCGATCCACAGGCGCGCCGCGCCGGGACCAGGCGCGCTCAAGCGAACACGGCGCGCCACAGCTCGAGCACGGCGTTGCGCTGCTTCTGCATGGCATCGGCGTCGAGTTGCGTCGGTTGCTCGTCGAGCCGCGCGCGGTGCTGGGCGCGGCGCAGGTCTCGATAGGCGCCGGCCGCGGCTTCGCCCACGGGGCTGGGCAACAGTCCACAAGCCTGAGCCCGCTGCAACAAGGCGATATTGCCGGCGTTGGCCAGCAATTCGGCGTGCTTCGCGCCTCGCGTCAACACCAGGAACTGGACCGCGAACTCGACATCCATCATCCCGCCCGGGCTGTGTTTCACGTCGAAGCGATCCGCCTTGACCGGGTGCGCCTGGCGCACCTTGTCGCGCATCACCTGGATCTCGGTGCGCAGCGCCAGCACATCGCGCGGCGCGCACAGCACCGCCCGGCGCACCGCTTCAAAGCGCTCTTCCAGCGAGCGAGCGCCGGCGCACCAGCGCGCCCGCGTCAGCGCCTGGTGTTCCCAAGTCCACGCCGTGTTGCTGCCGCGCCCGCTCTGGTAGTTCTCGAACGACTCGATCGAGGTCACGAGCATGCCCGAGTTGCCGTTCGGCCGCAGCGCGGTGTCGATGTCGAACAGCTCGCCCGCGCTGGTGCGCAGCGTCAGCCAGGTGATCAGCTTGCGCGTGAATGCGCCGTAGATCTCGGCGGCGCGCTCGTCCGGGTCGTCGTAGAGAAACACCACGTCCAGGTCGCTGCCGTAACCGAGTTCCTTGCCGCCGAGCTTGCCGTAGGCGATCACCGCGAATTGCGGTTCGGGCCGGTGCGCCTGCTTCAAGTGCCCCCAGGCCCAGCGCAGCGCGCAGTCGAGCGTGGCGTCGGCGAGCGCCGAAAGCTCATCGGCCACCTGCTCGACGCTGAGTTCGCCTTCCACGTCGCGCACGAGGGTGCGGAACACCTCGGCGTGGTGGGCCCGACGCAGCGAGTCGAGCAGCGATTCTTCGTCGGCCTGGCCGGAGCGCTGCCACGCCTGATGGCGCGCTTCCAGCTCGCGCGTGAACACCGCCGGGTCGAAGCGCCCGTGCAGCAGCCGTTCGTCGGCGAGTTCGTCGATCACGCCCGGGTGCAGCATCAGGTAGCGCATCGGCCAGCGCGCCAGGCCGAGCAGGCGCAGCAGGCGCGCCTGCACCTCGGGCCGCTCGACCAGCAGCGCGAGGTAACTTTCGCGCCGCAGCAGCGGCTCGAGCCAATCGATGAATCGCAGCGCCGCTTCGGCGCTGCACGTGCCCTCGCGATGCGCCAACGCCGCGCGCTCGATCAGGCGCGCCAGGCGCAGCTTGGCGGCGTCGCGCAGCATCGCGATCTTCGGCCGCGCGCGCAACTCGCGCACGCGCGCCGCGAGTGCGTCCGGCAATTGCTCGGCAAAGCCCTCGCTGTCCACCGGCAGCGCCTGCGTGCCGCAGGCCTTGCATGCGCCGTTGCCGTTGGCGCCGGCCGAGGGTGCGCGGCCGTCGTGCAGCAACGCGTCGAACTCGGTCGCGACGAATTCGCGGATTTCGCCCAGCTTGTCCAGCAACTCGCAGGCTTCGGCATCGCAAACGAAGCCCATGGCGCGCGCGATCCACGCCAGGTCGCCGTCTTGCGTGGGCAGCAGATGCGTCTGCTGATCGTCGAGGTACTGGATGCGGTGTTCGACCCGGCGCAGGAACGTGTACGCCTCGGCCAGCCGCGCCGCGTTCGCGGCCTTCATCAGGCCCGCGGCGGCCAGTTTGTCGAGCGCCTTCAGCGTCGAGCGCGTGCGCATTTCGGGAAACTGCCCGCCGCGAACGACAAGCAGCAACTGCACGATGAATTCGATCTCGCGGATACCGCCGCGCGACAGCTTCACGTCGTTCGAACGCTGCGGCCGACCCGCGGCGCGGCGCTGCGCTTCGTCGCGCACCTTCTGGTGCAACTGGCGCAAGCCCTCAAACACACCGTAGTCCAGGTAACGGCGGTAGACGAAGGCGGTGACGATCGAGCGCAGCGCATCCGTGCTGCGATCGCCAGCCTCCAGCCGCGGCGCGACCACCCGGCTTTTCAGCCAGGCAAAGCGTTCCCACTCGCGGCCCTGGGCTTGCAGGTACTCCTCGAGCATCGGCAGGCTCACGACCGGCGGACCTGAGTTGCCGTTCGGGCGCAGCGCCAGGTCGACGCGGAACACGAAGCCGTCTTCCGTCACATCGCCGATCAGCGCGTACAGGCTGCGCGCGACCTGCGAAAAGTATTCGTGCGCCGAGACCTGGCGCGCGCCATCGGTCTGCCCGTCGTCGCCGTAGACATAGATCAAATCGATGTCGGACGACACGTTCAGCTCGCGCCCGCCGAGCTTGCCCATGCCGATCACCCAGAACGGGATGCGCTGGCCGGCGGCGTCGCGCGGCACGCCGAAGCGCTGGTCCTGCTCGTCTTGCGCTTGCTGCAACGCCAGGCACAGCGTGACTTCGGCGAGCTCGGTCATCGCACCGGTCACGTCGGCGAGAGGCGCACCTTGTTCCACGTCAAGCACCGCGAGCCTCTCCAGCACCAGTTGGCGCGCCACGCGCAGCGCCACCGGCAAGGCCCGGCCGCCGCTGCGCTGGCGTTCGATCAAGGCACCGATGCTGGCGCGATCCGGCACGCCGGCTTCGAGCAGCGGCAACTCGGCGCCGTAGCGGCGCCGCACACGCTGCACGAAGCGGCTGTGGTCGGCTCGGGCGCCGCCCGAATTCACGCCCGAAAACGCGGGCGCGGCCGGCGCCGTGGTGAGCGCCGCTGTCGACGCCGATTCAAGGGGCTGCGTTGAGGCGGAATCCATCGTGCTGCGCGCGATTCACTGTGATAGATTGACCCGGCCTCGGACGACGAAGACTGCTTGAATGTCGACCCCCGGCCGCGGAGTACCGCGTCCGCCCCCCGAGGGGGCGAGCAACTGTCTTCGGAGCGGCCGGGCGACAGTTGCCTTGCCGCAAGCCGCCTCGTCACGCCAAACGCATGTCAACGCCCGTCTCACCATTCGACGAACCGCTGCTGGAGCCCGCAGCCGGCCGCGGCGTCGAGCCCGGCACCAACCGGCGCAGACGTTGGCTGTTGCGCCTGCTGCTGTGGCCGGTGCTGTTGCTGTGGATTCTGCTCGCGCTGGCGTGGCTGGCACTGCATTGGCTGATTCTGCCGCACATCGAAGAATGGCGTGCCCCGATCGAGCAGCGCGCCAGCGCGGCGCTCGGCGCGCCGGTACAAATCGGTCAGATCACGGTGCGCTCGCGCGGTTGGGTGCCGGCGCTGGAACTGCGCGACGTCAAGCTGCTCGACGCGCAACAGCGCACCGCGCTGCACCTGCCGCGCGTGGCGGTGGCGATTTCGCCGCAGTCGCTGCTCGACCTGAAGGTGAACTTCGACCAGTTGCTGATCGAAGGCGCCGAGCTCGACGTGCGCCGCAGCGCCGACGGCCGGATCTTCGTCGCCGGCATCGACCTGAGCGGCGGCACGACAGGCGGCGAGAACACGGTCGCCGACTGGTTCTTGTCGCAACACGAATTCGCGATCCGCGGCGGCACATTGCGCTGGACCGACGAGCAGCGCGGCGCGCCGATGGTCGCGCTGACCGACGTGCAGCTCGTCATGCGCAACGGCCTGCGCACGCACGACCTGCGCCTGGACGCGACACCGCCACTCGACTGGGGCGACCGCTTCCAGCTCACCGGGCGCTTCACCCAGCCGCTGATGGCGCCGGCGAGCCACTGGCAACGTTGGAGCGGGCGCGCGTTCGTGGAACTGCCGCGTGCCGACCTGAGCCAGTTGCGCCACCACGCCGACCTGCCGTTCGAGCTGAGCGAGGGCCTGGGCGCGTTGCGCGGCTGGTTCGAGCTGCGCGACGGTTCGCTGCAGGCAGCCACCATCGACCTGAACCTGAACCAGGTGGCGCTGCGATTGGGAGCGAAAGTCGATGAACTGCGCGTCACGCAGCTGCAGGGGCGAATCGACGCGCTGCGCGACAGCGAGGGCTTGACGCTGACGCTCGAACGCTTCGGCTTCGTCACCAGCGACGCGATGCGCTGGCCCGGCGGCGACCTGAAACTGAAACTTCGCCAGCGCAGCGGCGAAGCACCCGAGCGGCGGCGAGTTCAGTGCGCAGCATCTCGACTTGGCCTTGCTCGCGCAAATCGCCTCGCGGGTCCCGCTGGGTGCGGCGCTGCACCAGATGCTCTCCGAGCTCAAACCCAAGGGCGACTTGCGCGACCTCACTGCGCGCTGGGACGGCGCGCTCGACGCGCCGAGCCGCTACCAAGTCAAAGGCCAGTTGACGGGTCTGTCGCTCGCGGCGCGCGCATCGGACGAGCCGCACCGCATCGGCCGGCCGGGTTTGCGCAACGCGTCGCTGCAACTCACCGCCAGCGAAAAAGGCGGCAGCGCGCGGCTCGACGTGCGCGATGGTGCGCTCGACGTTCCCGGCCTGTTCGAAGACCCGCGCATCAAGCTCGACCGCCTGGGCGCCGACCTGGAATGGCGCATCGTCGCTGGCCGGGCCACGCTGACGGTGAAGAACGCGAGCCTGGCGAACCCTGACGCGAGCGGCGAATTCGAAGCGAAGTGGAACTCCGGCGCCGGCGCGGAGGGTTTTGGCCGCGGCGCGCGCTGGCCCGGCGAGGTGGAAGTGACGGGCCGCCTGACGCAAGGCCTTGCGCTGCGCGCCGCGCGTTACCTGCCGCTGGGCATTCCCGAGCCGGCGCGGCGCTATGTGGAGCGCGCTGTGAAGGGCGGCCAGGTGCGCCGCCTGGACTTGCGCATCAAGGGCGACTTGTGGGACTTCCCGTATTTCGACCCCGCCGCGCAAGGCGAATTTCGCCTCGCGGTGCTCGCCGACAACGTCGACTTCGCCTTCGTTCCCAGCGTACCGGCCACGGCCACCGAGCCGGCCTATGTGTCGCCCTGGCCCGAGCTGACGCGCGTCAGCGGCGAGTTGATCATCGACCGGGCGTCGCTCGAAATCAAAGGCGCGCAGGCGCAGATCGGCGGCGTGGCGTGGCGCGGCGTGAACGGCCATATTCGCAGCCTGATCGAGCAACGGATGCTGGTGCTGAACGGCAGCGCGCGCGGCAGCGCGGCGGAGATGCTGCGCATCGTCAACGCGACTCCGGTGGCCGACTGGACCTCGCGCGCGCTGGCGCGCACCACGGCCAGCGGCGACGCCGAGCTTGAACTCGGCCTGCAGATCACACTGCGCGATCTGCCCAGGTCGCAGGTCAAAGGCAGCGTGCTGCTCGCCGGCAACGACGTTCGCATCAGCCCCGACACGCCGCTGCTCGCCGCCGCGAAGGGCCGCGTCGATTTCAGCCACAAGGGCTTCAACGTGGTCGGCGCGACCGCCAACGCGTACGGCGGCGAAGTCGCTTTCGACGGCGGCGTTCAAGCCGACGGCACACTGCGCTTTTCGGGCCAAGGCAGCGCGAGCGTCGAGGCGCTGCGCAAGGCGAGCGAACTCGGCCTGCTGTCGCGCGTGGCGACGCAGCTCAGCGGCAAGGTCAACTACCGCCTGGGATTGAACTTCGTGCAGGGCCTGCCCGAGATCAGCGTCACGAGCGATCTGGTGGGCATCGCCAGCGCCTTGCCGGCGCCGCTCAACAAGGCGGCCGAAACGCCCCTGGCGATGCGCTACTCGACGAGCATTCAGCGCGAAACGCTCCGCCCCGGGCGCAAACTCGCCGACACGCTGGCGTTCGAACTCGGCTCGTTGCTCAAGCTGCAGTACCAGCGTGACATTTCCGGACGCGAAGCGCGCGTGCTCGCGGGGGCGATCGGCATCGGCCAGGAACCGCCGGCGCTGGCGCAGGGCGTCGCGGTGAATGCGACGCTGGGCGCGGTGAACCTCGACGCATGGGAAGCAGCGTACCGCAAGTTGTTCGACGGCGATATCGACCTGGCCGACGACGACGCGGCCGACGCCGGGGCGGGCCTGGGCTATGGCCCGACGCGCCTGACGGTGCGTGCCCTGGAACTGATCACCGGCGGACGCCGCATCACCGGTCTGGCGGCCGGCATCACGCGCGACCCCGGCCAGTGGCGCGGCTCGGTTGAGTCCGACCAGTTGAGCGGTTATGTCGAGTTCCGGCCGGCGCGGCGCGCGGCCACGCCCAGTGCCGCTTCGGCCACAGCGGCGGCGGTATCTTCCGCGGCGAACGCCGGGCGCATCTACGCCAGGCTGTCGCGCCTGTCGCTGCCGAAGAGCGACGTCGAACAGATCGAGCGTTTGCTCGACGAGCCGCCGACCAGCGCGCCCGCGCTCGACATCGTCGTCGAGGACTTCGAACTGCGCGGCAAGCGCCTGGGCCGCGTGGAGATCGTCGCGCTGAACCAGCTCGCCGGCGCGGAGCCGCGCGCGGCGCGCGAGTGGCGCTTGTCGAAGTTCAACATGACCACCCCCGAGGCGCAGTTGAGCGCGACCGGGCAATGGTCTCCAGGGTCGGCCGGCTCAGCCGGCACCGCCGCTGCGCGCCGCGCCGAGATGGACTTCAAGCTCGAATTGCGCGACAGCGGCGCGTTTCTCGAGCGGCTCGGCCTGGGCAAGGCGGTGCGCGGCGGCAAGGGGCAACTCGCGGGCAGGTGGCGTGGCTCGGCTCGCCGCTGTCGCTCGACTTCGCCACCATGAGCGGGCGCTTCAACGTCGCCATCGAGGCCGGCCAGTTCCTCAAGGCCGACCCGGGCGCGGCACGGCTGCTCGGCGTGCTCAGCCTGCAAGCGCTGCCGCGCCGGCTGCTGTTCGACTTTCGCGACGTCTTCGAAGACGGTTTCGGCTTCGACAGTTTTCAGGGCGACGTGCGCATCGACAAAGGCGTGGCGCACACCAACAACCTGCGCATGCGCGGCGTGCAAGCGGTGGTGCTGATGGAGGGCAGCGCCGACATCGGCCAGGAGTCGCAGGACCTGCGCGTCGTCGTCGTTCCCGAGATCAACGCCGGCACCGCGTCGCTCGCCTACGCCGTGATCAACCCCGCCGTCGGCCTGGGCACCTTTCTCGCGCAACTGTTCCTGCGCCGGCCGTTGAGCGAAGCCGGCACGCGCGAGTTCCACGTCACCGGGCCATGGGCCACGCCGCAGGTCGACCGCATCGAGCGCAAGGCCGAGGCGCCCTCTGCCACGCCGGCGCCGCGTTGACCGATTCAGCGGCGAATTCCCGACGAGAATGGGCCCGATGAAGATCGCTGCCGTGCAAATGGTTTCCACGCCCGACGTGGCGCGCAATCTCGACGCCGCACGGCGCCTGATCGCACAGGCCGCGGCGCAGGGCGCCGAGCTGGTCGCGCTGCCCGAGTACTTCTGCCTGATGGGGCGCAATGACCGCGACAAGCTCGACGTCGCCGAGCTGCCGCTGGGTGAACAGGGCGCGGGCGATTCGCGCGGCGGCCCGATCCAGCAGGCCTTGTCGGCCGCGGCGCTCGCGCATCGAATCTGGCTGATCGGCGGCACGCTGCCGCTGCGCTGCGCCGACCCGCAGCGCGTGCGCAACAGCAACCTAGTGTTCGCGCCCGACGGCAACCTGGCCGCGCGCTACGACAAGATGCACCTGTTCCGGTTCGAGTCCGGCCGCGAACGCTACGACGAAGGCCGTGTGCTCGAGGCCGGCAGCGAACCCGTAGCGGTGCAATGCGGCGCGCTGCGCGTCGGCTTGAGCGTGTGCTACGACCTGCGTTTCCCCGAGCTCTACCGCGCACTGATGAAGCCGCCCTGCGATCTGATCTCGGTGCCGTCGGCGTTCACCTACACGACAGGCAGCGCGCATTGGGAGCTGTTGCTGTGTGCGCGCGCGGTCGAGAACCAGGCCTACGTGATCGCACCGGCGCAAGGCGGTACGCATGAAAACGGCCGGCGCACCTGGGGCCACAGCATGATCGTCGACCCCTGGGGCGATGTGCTCGACGTGCTGGTCGAAGGCGAAGGCATCGTCATCGCGGATGTCGACGCTGCGCGCCTGGCCTCGGTGCGCGCGCAGCTGCCGGCGCTCGAGCATCGGCGTTTGGGCGGCTGATCGGCCTCGGCGGGATCGCCACCGCACGACGCCGACCCGACGCGATCCGCCGAACCAGGCGCTGCGCTGTCAGCGCGGCGCAACGCCCGAGTGATCCTGCGCTTGCGGCGGTCAACGAGGCACCCATCGCGTGGCTATCATGCGGCGCTCGCCGTTCGCGCCCTCTGTGGCGCGATCCCTGTCCCCCAAGAACAAGGACCGCCATGCACCGCATCACCCCACTCACCGCCAGCGCCATCGCCGCCCTCGCCTTCGTCTCGACCTCGGCATTCGCGGGCCGCCCGCTGAGCGTCGACGATGCGAACATCGACGACAAGGGCACCGGCCACATCGAAGCCTGGGCCGCGCGCGAGCCCGGCAAGGCCGACGTGATCAACGTCGCGCCGGCGTATTCGCCGTGGCAGGTGGTGGAACTGTCGGGCCTGCTGTCGCGCAACCGAACCAACTCGATCAGCTCCGTCGGCGTGCTCGCGCGCGTGCAAGTCACCGAGCCGAAGAAGTCCGGCTGCAATTTCCTGGTGGCGCTCGGCCATCAACATTTCAGTCCCGGGCGGCAACCTGCCCTTCGCCTATACCGCCGCCACCTGCAACAGAAACGACTTCACGCTGCACGGCAACCTCGGCGCTGCCAAACCCTCGAGCGGCTCGAGCTTCGGCACCTGGGGCATCGCCCTCGAACACGACACCGGCACCTTCACCGCGCACATCGAGTCGTTCGGCCAGGAGGATTCGAAGCCCACATTCCAAGTCGGCGCGCGCCGCGAAGTGGCGAAGGGCTGGCAGGTGGATGGGACGCTGGGGCGGTTTGACGGGGAGACGATTTTCAGTTTGGGGGTGAAGTTCAGCTTTTGACGAATTCCGTGTAGGCGACTGGATCCGGCCCTGCGCTGGCTGTCCGTGTGCGGGCATCGTCTCCAGCGCGCCTACGTCCGCGCGGCAGGGCGATGGCGGCGCCCCCGTTCTCCGGCCCACGCTCGCGGGGTACCACCGAGGTCGGCCACGGCCATTCTCGTCATCACCGCCAGTGCCCTGGAAGCGCTTGCGGGCCACCGCGAATGGGGCCTCCGAACGGGGGCACCACCACCGCCCTGTGCACGGTCGTTGGCGCGGCACCTCGTTGCCCGTCACCTTGGGTGCCGGGGCAGGTGGCTCGGGGTACGTTCGCAGGCCCCATTCGCGGTGGCCCGCAAGCGCATCCGGGCACCGGCGGTGTTGACGCATGAACGCCTCCCTGTCCACGGCTGGTACCCCGCGAGCGTGGGCCGGAGAACGTACCCCGGGCCGCCTGCCCCTTGCACGGGCCTGCGGGTGAATCTTCGCGACGCCGGCACGCAGCCCCACCCGACACCGGCAATGCCCGCGTGGCATGAGCGAAAGCGAGATAGACAGCGCCCCACCTTCCTGTCATCGTCCAACGCCGAACGGTGACCCTGCAGCGCGGCACGCCTGCGGACGAAAGGCCCGCCATGCCCGACCCCGACCTCGCCAAACAATTCGCCGGGAAGATGTTGAACATCTACACCGGCGCGGTGCTGACGAAGCTGATCGACATCGGCTACCAGACCGGCTTGTTCGAGGCGTCAAAGGTCGGAGCGGCGAGCAGCGAAGAATTGAGCGAGCGCGCCGGCCTGAACGAACGTTATGTGCGCGAATGGCTCGGCGGCATGACGACCGGTGGCATCTACCACTACGACCCGGCGACGGAGCGCTACACGTTGCCCGACGAACACGCGCTGGCGCTCACCGGCAAAAGCGCGTCGAACCTCTGCCCGACGAGCGGCCTGATCAACCACTTCGGCACGCACCTGCCCGCGCTGGTGCGCTGTTTTCGCAGCGGCGGCGGCGTGCCGTACTCGGCGTACCGGCCGGTGTTCACGCGCTGCATGGACGATTCGTGGCGGCGCATCTTCGACCAGCACCTGGTGCCGGGTTTCATCGGCGCCGTGCCGGGGCTGACCGAGTCGCTGAAGCGCGGCATCCGCGTGCTCGACGTGGGCTGCGGCACCGGCCACGCGATGAACCTGCTCGCGCGCGAATTCCCCGCGTCCACGTTCACCGGCTACGACATCGCCGAAGACGCGATCGCCAGCGCGAACGCCGAGGCGAAAGAGATGGGAGCTGAGCAATTCGGTGTTCCAGATCGCCGACGTCGCCAAGCTGCCCGCGACACCGCAGTTCGACCTGATCACCGCATTCGACGCGATTCACGACCAGGTCGCGCCCGACGCCGTGTTGCGTGGCGTGAGCGGCGCGCTCGCGCCGGGCGGCACGTTCCTGATGATCGACTTCAAGTTCAGCAGCCGGGTCGAAGAAAACGTCGGCAACCCGTTCGCCGCGCTGCACTACGGCTTCAGCTTGATGCACTGCATGCCGGTGTCGCTGGCGCATGGCGGCGCTGGGCTCGGCACGGTGTGGGGGCAGCAGCTCGCCAAGCGCATGCTCGCCGAGGCGGGTTTTGGCAGCGTCGAAATTCTCGACACGCCTCGGCCGCAGAACTGCAGCTATGTGTGCCGGCATGCGGCAGCGGCAGCGCATTGAGAAAGGGTTCCGATGCGAAACGACCCGTGGCGCGCGCTGACCCTCACGCTCGTTCTCGCACTCGGGCTGGCGTCATGCGCCGCGCCCACTGTGCCCGGCAAGGCCTCACCGGCAGTGGCCCAGACGAACGCCTTGTTCGAGGAGTACTGGGAATGGGTGCTGCGCGAGAACCCCGAATGGGCCACGTCACTGGGCGACCGCCGCTACGACGACCGGCTGAAAGACGAATCGGCGCAAGCCGTGCGGCGGCGCACCGCCACCCGCGCGGATTTTCGACGCCGGCTCGGCGCGATCGACACCGCGGCGCTGCCCCTGGAGTTGCGCACCTCGGTGCGCGTGCTGCGCGATCAGCTCGACCGCTCCGCCGCGATCACCGCTTCATTCGGCGATCTTCCCTTCGGCGTGTTCGACGGCTGGGCGCCGATCACGCAGATGGACGGCATGCACCTCGGCTTGCACTACCTGATCAAGGACTCGCGCTTTGACAACGCCGCCGACCACGACGCGTACCTGAAACGCCTGGAGCAGATTCCCGTCAACATCGGCCAGCTGATCGCGCGCATGGAAGCCGCGATGGCCGCCGGCTGGATGCCGCCGAGGATCGCGATCCGCGACGTGCCGAAACAGCTCGACGCGCAGATCGTCACCGAGCCGGCACAAAGCCCGCTGTACGTTCCGTTCAAGGCGTTGCCGCAAGACATCGCGCCCGCCGACCGGCAGCGCCTCACGCAAGCGGCGCAGAACATCATCCGCGACAAGGTGGTGCCGGCGTTTCAGACGCTGAAGACCTTCTATGAAGCGCGCTACCTGCCCACGGCCGCGACCCAGCTCGGTGCCTCCAGCCTGCCGGGAGGGCTGGCCTACTACCAGGCCCTGCTCGGCTGGTTCACGACGACGAATCTCGATGCCAGGCAGATCCACGACCTCGGCTTGAAGGAAGTCGCGCGCATCAACGAGCAGATGGACGCCACCGTCGCCGCGACAGGATTCAAAGGCACGCGCGCCGAGTTCCACAAGTTCATCGCCACCGACCCGCGCTTCTTCTTCACCAAGCCCGAAGACATGCTCGCCGCGCTACCGCGACATCGCCAAGCGCGTCGACGCCGAACTGCCCAGGCTGTTCGCGGTGCTGCCGCGCCAGACCTACGGCATCCGCGCGATGAGCCCCGAGGAGGGCAACAACGCCGAGAGCTACACGATTGGTGCAGCGGACGGCAGCCGCGCCGGCTTCTTCAACGCCAACACCAACGACCTGAGCACGCGGCCGAAGTGGGCGATGGAGACCTTGCTGCTGCACGAGACCGTTCCCGGCCACCACTTGCAGATCGGCGCGGGCGCAGGAGTTGACGGACCTGCCGCAGTTCCGCCGCCACGGCTGGTTCACCGCCTACGGCGAAGGCTGGGCGCTGTACGCCGAGAGCCTGGGCGACGAACTCGGCATGTACAAGGACCCGTACCAGAAGTTCGGCAACCTCTCCGACGAGATGCTGCGCGCCTGCCGCCTCGTCGTCGACACCGGCCTGCACGCCTTCGGCTGGAGCCGCGATCGCGCGATCGACTACATGGTCGCGAACACCGGCCAGACGCGCGACGCGATCGATCGCCGAGGTCGACCGCTACATCGTCTGGCCGGGGCAGGCCACGGCCTACAAGGTCGGCGCAACTGAAGATCAAGGAACTGCGCGCCAAGGCCAAGGCGGCGCTGGGCGAACGCTTCGACATGCGACGCTTCCACAACGCCGTGATCGATGGCGGGGCGCTGCCGCTGCAGGTGTTGGAGGCGCAGATCGACGAGTGGATTGCGGGGGAGAGGCTTGCTGCGCGTTGAGTCAAGCGATGCCTCGGCGCGCCCGGCTGCGGCGAGATTTCGCTACTCGGGCAGACCAGCCAAGCGCCATGCTGGGACGAGCCGCTTCTCCCAGAATGTCCTGTAGCCTGGTGAAAATGTCGCAGGCTCTGTTGCGATGGAACTTTGACAAAGCTGAACGTCGGGTCCGCACTTAGCAGCGATTCGGCTGCGGCCTTCGAGCGAATGCGGTCTCCCTTTTCGCGCATATGACATTGCCATGAAGGCGTGCTGGCCAATGAGGCCAGGATTTGCCGCCAAGGCCTTTCCGGGCCCACTCGATCGCAGCCTCGTCATCCCCAAGCATGAATGGGCGACGCTCATGTTCCGCAGGATGGTGGCGTCAACCTTTCGAGGGTCCAGGCGAATGGCCTGCGTCAGAGTTCGATCGGCTTTCGCCGGTTCGCCCAGGTCCATATAGTCACCGGCCAAGTTCGAGTACGCAATTGGCTCCTTTGGGTTCAGAGACCAACTCGGCTTCGTCTGCGCGCCTGCGCCCCTTCAAGGTCGCCATGTGTCAGAGCGTAGATGATGATTGCCGTGTTGATGCCCGGGTAGGTCGGTTCAAGCTCCTTCGCCTTGAGGGCCAAGATCACGGGCCTCTACGAGTTGCTTCTCCCGCGCAGCCGGGTCCCTGATCCATTGGTTGAAGGCCTCAAGTCGAGAGGCTGTTTGCAAGGTTGACCATGGCCCGCACATTGTTCGGCTCGACGAGCAGCACCTTGCGGTACAGAGCGTTCCGTTCATCGTAGTTGGCCTTCGACTCGCGCTTGAAACTCAAGGCCCTGGCACGCAGCATCATGTCAGCAACCGTTGGGTCGCTCTTGCGCGTCTCACTGTCCCGCGCGGCGACGACGACCATCTTCTCGCCCGATGACTGATCCCGATGCGCGTGGTCAGCATCTCCTGCAACCCAAACAAGTCCCCCTGACTCCCATCAAAACTCTCCGACCACAACTGCGCATTCGTCGTCGTATCCGCCAACTGCGCATTGATCCGAATCTTGTCGCCACTGCGCTGCACCCCACCCTGCAACGCAAACCGAACCCCCAGCTCCTTGCCGATCTGCTGCACCGTGACGGCTTGTCCTTGTACGCAAACGCGGTCGCCGTGCTGACGATGAACGCATCGCGGATGCGTGACAGGTCGGACGTGACGGCGGCGGTGAGCCCGTCGGCCAGGTAGGCCTGCTGCGGATCGCCGGTGAGGTTGGCGAACGGCAGCACGACGATCGACAGCGGCCCGGCGTCGCCCTTGCCGACCAGCGCGAGCAACTTCGAGACTCCGTGCTGCTGCGCGCCGCCTGGTACGCGTTCCAGTAACCCGCCAGTCCACCGAGCACGGCGCCGACGCCGGCGATCGCGACGACCGCGCCCTTCAGCGTCTTGAGGCGGCAAGCAGCCTGTCGAATCGGCCGGGTGCGGGAACGGCCACCGCGACTTCGCGCACCGGCTCGGTGGGCTTCGGTGACTCCGGTCTTGTCAGCGCGGCGCTTGGAGGCCATGCGCGATTCTGCGGCGAGGGAGAGCCTCTTGCAATCCGCGTGAGGCCAGGCTTCACTTTGATCGGGTTCGGGCTCCTGGGACGGGCAGTCCGCACTTGGCACAGCTGCTTCTGATCGCCTGCGGCCGGCGCGCCTACGTCCGTGCCGCAGGGCGATGGCGGCACCCCCGTTCTCCGGCCCACGCTCGCGGGGCACCACCGAGGAACATCACGGCCATTCTCGTCGCCACCGCCAGTGCCCTGGAGCCGCTTGCGGGCCACCGCGAATGGGGCCTCCGCCCGGGGGCACCACCACTGCCCTGTGCAACGGTCGTTGGCGCGGCACCTCGTGGCGCGTCACCGTGGGTGCCGGGGCAGGTGGCTCGGGGTGCGTTCGGAGGCCCCATTCGCGGTGGCCCGCAAACTCATCCGAGGCACCGGCGGTGTTGACGCATAAACGCATCCTGAACTCGGCTGGTGCCCCGCGAGCGTGGGCCGGAGAACGTACCCCGGGCCGCCTGCCCTTGCTCGGCACTTGCGAGTGAGCGCTGCCAGACGCCGGCAAAGACCTTTAATCGACACCGGCCAGGTAGTGCCCCTCAAGCCATCTCCGCGTTGATCGCCGCCAGCACCGCCGCGCCCGGGCACAGCTCGGCGACGCCCAGTCGATTCAGCGGCGTCTCCACCGTCTTCAGGTGCGCATGCAGGTCTTCCGCCGCCGCGTTCACGTAGAGCAACCCGGTCAGGATTTCGCCACGCGCCTCATGCGCCGCGATGTGGCTCAGCGCCGCGAGCCGGTCGCCTGCGTCGTAGCCGCCGGCGAGCTTGCGCAGCCGAGCACGCTGCCGTCGTGCTGCGTCACTTCGATCACTTCGCCGGGCGCGTACTTCGTCGTGATCGCTTCGCGGCTCGGCATGAAGTCGATGCGGTTCACGGCTTCGTTGTGCTCGCGCACGTAGTCGTAGCTCTTCGTGCTGCCGGCGTGGTTGTTGAACGCGACGCAGGGGCTGATCACGTCGAGCAACGCCGCGCCGCCGTGGCGCAGCGCGCCCTTGATCAGCGGAACCAGCTGTTCCTTGTCACCCGAGAAGCTGCGCGCGACGTAGCTCGCGCCCATCTGCAGCGCCAGGCTCACCAGGTCGATCGCGGTGTCGCTGTTGATCGCGCCCTTCTTGCTCTTGCTGCCGGCGTCGGCGGTGGCCGAGAACTGGCCCTTGGTCAGGCCGTAGACGCCGTTGTTCTCGACGATGTAGGTCATGTTCACGCCACGCCGCATCGCGTGCGCGAATTGGCCGAGGCCGATCGACGCCGAATCGCCATCGCCCGACACGCCGAGGTACAGCAGCTCGCGGTTCGCCAGATTCGCGCCGGTCAGCACCGAGGGCATGCGGCCATGCACGGTGTTGAAGCCGTGCGAGTTGCCCAGAAAGTAGTCGGGCGTCTTCGACGAGCAGCCGATGCCCGACAGTTTGGCCACGCGGTGCGGCTCGATCGCGAGCTCCCAGCACGCCTGCACGAGCGCGGCGGAGATGGAGTCGTGGCCGCAGCCGGCGCACAGCGTCGAAATCTTGCCTTCGTAGTCGCGCCGGGTCAGGCCCAGCGTGTTCTTCGGCAGCGTCGGGTGGTGCAGCTTCGGTTTGGCGATGTAGGTCATGCCACTTTCCCCTTCACCAGCGGCTCGACATTGAAGCGCTTGATTCGCGAAGCGACTTCATCGACGATGAAACGCGCCGTGATCGGCGTGCCGTCGTAGTGCAGCACCGGTTCCAGCTTGGCCGGGTTCACTTCCTGCTCGGTGACGAGCAGGGTGCGCAATTGCGCGTCGCGGTTCTGCTCGATCACGAACAGATGCTCGTGCGACTCGATGAACTTGTCCACCGCCGCGCTGAACGGGAAGGCGCGCAGCCTCAAGAGGTCGACATGCACGCCTTGCGCGCGCAGCGCATCGAAGGCTTCGTTCATCGCCGGGCTGGTGGAGCCGTAGTAGATGACGCCGAAGCGGGTGGCGCGCGCCGCGTCGCGCTGCACCGGCTGCGGCACGAGCGTCTTCGCGGTCTCGAACTTCTTCAGCAGCCGCTCCACGTTGTACAGGTAGTCCGGCCCTGCCTCCGAGTAGCGCGCGTACTCGTCGCGCGTCGTGCCGCGCGTGAAGTAGGCGCCGCGCTCGGGGTGCGTGGCCGGGTAAGTGCGGTACGGGATGCCATCACCGTCGACATCGCGGTAGCGGCCGAAGTCGCGCCCGGCTTCCAGGTCGGCGTGCGTCATCACCTTGCCGCGGTCGTAGTCGCGAGATTCGTCCCACGCGAGCGGCTCGCACAGACGGTGGTTCATGCCGATGTCCAGGTCCGTCATCAGGAAGATCGGCGTCTGCAGGCGGTCCGCGAGGTCCAGGCAATTGGCGGCGAAGTCGAAGCACTCGTGCGGGTCTTCCGGGAACAGCAGCACGTGCTTCGTGTCTCCGTGCGACGCGTAGGCGCAGCTCAGCACGTCGGCCTGCTGGGTACGCGTGGGCATGCCGGTGGAGGGGCCGCCGCGCTGCACGTTGATGATCGTCACCGGGATTTCGGCGAAGTACGCCAGCCCAATGAACTCCGTCATCAGCGAAATGCCGGGGCCGGACGTCGCGGTGAACGCGCGCGCGCCGTTCCAGCCGGCGCCCACCACGATGCCGATCGACGCGATTTCGTCTTCGGCCTGGACGATCGCGAACTTGTTCTTCCCGCTGGCCTTGTCGACACGCAGCTTGGAGCAGTATTTCTGGAACGCCTCGGCAAGCGAGGAGGACGGCGTGATCGGGTACCAAGCGCACACCGTCGCGCCACCGTACACGCAGCCCAGCGCCGCGGCCGCGTTGCCTTCGATGAAGATGCGCTTGCCCACGGCATTGCGGCGCTCGATCTTCAAGCCCAGCGCGTCGTCGAAATATTCGCGGCCGTGGTGCAACCCCATCATGAAGGCATCGAGGTTTGGCTGGATCAGTTTCGCTTTGCCTTTGTACTGTTCGCCGAGCAGACGTGGCGATGACTTCGGGCTCGATGCCCAGCAGCGCGGCGAGCACGCCCACGTAGACGATATTTTTTAGCAACTGCCGTTCGCGCGGATCGGTGTAGCGCGTCGCGCACAGGTCGGTGAGCGGCACGCCGATGATGTTGATGTCGCTGCGAAGCTTCGCCTGCGGCATCGGCTTGGAGCTGTCATACATCAGGTAGCCGCCGGGCTCGATCTCGGCAATGTCCTGTGCCCAGGTCTGCGGGTTCATCGCGACCATCAGGTCGCAGCCGCCGCGCCGGCCCTGGTAGCCGTGCTCGTTGACGCGCACTTCGTACCAGGTCGGCAGGCCCTGGATGTTGCTCGGGAAGATGTTGCGTGGGCTCACCGGAACGCCCATGCGCAGCAGGCTCCTCGCGAACAACTCGTTGGCGGACGCCGAGCCCGAGCCGTTGACATTGGCGAACTTGACGACAAAGTCGTTCACCGCTTCGATGCGTTTTGTTTTGAGGGTCATGCTCGCTGTCATGCTTAGGCCGCCTTTCTTTGCACAGGCATCGCAGTGGGTTTCGGCGTGCGGCAGCCCTTGCCGGCTTGCGTCAGGTCGATCAGGAATTTCTGCATGTCCCAGGCTCCGGTGGGGCAGCGCTCGGCGCACAGGCCGCAGTGCAGGCAGACGTCCTCATCCTTGATCATCACCCGGCCGGTCTTCAAGGTGTCAGACACATACAGCGCCTGGTCGGCATGGCGTGCCGGCGCGCGCAGCCGCGTGCGCAGGTCGGCCTCGGGGCCGTTGCCGGTGAAGGTGATGCAGTCGGTGGGGCAGATGTCGACGCAGGCGTCGCACTCGATGCACTGTCCGGTTGAAAACACGGTTTGCACGTCGCAGTTCAGGCAGCGTTGCGCTTCTTTCCACGCGGTGGCGACATCGAAGCCGAGTTCGACTTCGACCTTGATGTTGCGCAGCGACTGGTTCACGTCGCGCCACGGCACCTTGTGGCGCAGATCCGGTGCCACCGAGTTGTCGTAACTCCACTCGTGGATGCCCATCTTCTGCGACACCAGCGTCACGCCGGGCGCCGGGCGCTGTTTCACGTCTTCGCCGTGCAGGAACTTGTCGATCGAGATCGCCGCTGCGTGGCCCTGCGCGACGGCCCAGATGATGTTCTTCGGGCCCAGCGCGGCGTCGCCGCCGAAGAAGACGTTGGGCAGGCTCGCTTGCAGCGTCACTTCGTCGATCACCGGCATGCCGGAATCGTTGAACGCGAGGCCGCAGTTGCGCTCGATCCACGGGAACGCGTTCTCCTGGCCGACGGCGACGAGCACCTCGTCGCACTCGAAGCGCTGCTCGGGCTCGCCGGTGGGCACCAATTGGCGCTTGCCGTTCGCGTCGCGCTGCGCGCGCACCTTCTCGAACGTCATGCCCACCAATTTGCCGTTCTCGTGCAGGAAGGCACGCGGCACCAGGCAGTCGAGGATCGGAATGCCTTCATGCTGCGCGTCTTCCTTCTCCCACGGCGAGGCTTTCATTTCCTCGAACGGCGAGCGCACGATCACTTTCACGTCTTCCCCGCCCAGGCGCTTCGCGCTGCGGCAGCAGTCCATCGCGGTGTTGCCGCCGCCCAGCACGATCACGCGTTTGCCGATGTGCGTGGTGTGGCCGAATGAGACCGACGCGAGCCAGTCGATGCCGATGTGGATCTGCGCCGCCGCTTCCGTGCGGCCCGGAATCGACAGGTCGCGGCCGCGCGGTGCGCCGCAGCCGACGAACACCGCGTCCCAGTTTTCATTGAGCAGCTGCTGCATCGAATCGATTCGCGTACCACCGCGGAACTCGACGCCGAGCTTGAGCACATAGCCGGTTTCTTCGTCGATCACTTCCTCGGGCAGGCGAAAGCGCGGGATTTGCGAGCGGATCATGCCGCCGGCCTGCGGGTCGGAGTCGAACACGGTGACGTGGTAACCGAGCGGCGCCAGGTCTCGCGCGACGGTCAGCGCCGCCGGCCCGGCGCCGACGCAGGCGATGCGCTTGCCGTTCTTCACGCTGGCCGGGCGCGGCAGGCGCTCGGACACATCGCCCTTGAAATCGGCGGCGACTCGCTTGAGGCGGCAGATCGCCACCGGCTCGGGTCGTTCGGCCTGCGCTTCTTCGACGCGGCCGCGCCGGCACGCCGGCTCGCACGGCCGGTCGCAGGTGCGGCCCAGGATGCCGGGAAAGACGTTGGACTGCCAGTTCACCATGTAGGCGTCGGCGTAGCGCCCGGCGGCGATGAGGCGGATGTATTCGGGGACGGGGGTGTGCGCCGGGCACGCCCATTGACAGTCGACCACTTTGTGAAAGTAGTCGGGTTGGCGGATATCGGTGGCTTGCAACGCGGCTCCCTCGAATGCGACCCAGCACGGGTGGCCCGGCATGGGTGGACCCGGTATTTCGGTGGCGCGATGCTAGGCGCCATGGGTCACCGTGTCAGCCGGGTTTGCGCCAGTTTAGGCCGGCAAATTGGCGATTCCTCGAATTCCACACGCTGGGCGAAGGGGCTTGCCGGGGGTAGAGTCGGCGCCTCGCGTAGTTGAAGGAGCCTGCTTGCTGAAATTCTTCGGCGTGATTGCCGGCGCCGCGATCGGCGGCGTGCTGGGCGAAGGCTTCGGCGCGCTGGTGGGCGCGGTGCTGGCGTGGCTGGGGTTGGCGTCGCACCGACAAGCGCTCGACATCGCCGCGCTGCGCCGCGAGTTGCGTGAGTTGGCCGTGCGGCGCGGCGAATCGCCCGCAGCCGGCGTGGCGCGGGTCATGACGCCGGTCCGAGCGCCGGACCAGATGCGAGGCCCAGCGACAGGACAGTCGCCGGGCCAAGTCCCTGTGCAGGCGCCCGAGTCACAACACCCCGAGATTGCACCCGCACCCGAATCCGTCACAGCAGCTTTGCCCACGCAGGCAACGTCGGCCGTGGGGCCTGGGGTCGCGGCGCAGGCCCAGCCGGCCCCGGAGACCGAGTGGGGCGAAGAGCCCCAAGACACCGAGGTGGGTTCGCTGTGGGGCGACGTTCCGACCGCCGCTCAGCCGATGGCCCACCCTGCTGCCAAACCCGCCGCCGGCGACCCGCTCGCAGCGGCCAAGCAGTGGCTGTTCGGCGGCAACACGATCGTCAAGCTCGGCGTGGCCATTCTGTTCATCGGCCTTGCCTTCCTCGCCAAGCTCGCTGCCGAGCATGTGCATGTCCCGATCGAGCTGCGCCTGGCCGGCATCGCTGGCGTGGCCCTGGTGCTGCTCGTGCTCGGCTGGCGCTTGCGCGAAAAGCGTGCCGGCTACGCCCAGGTGCTGCAAGGCGGCGCGATCGCGGTGCTGTACCTGACGCTGTTCGTCGCCTTCCGCTTCTACGGTGTGCTCGGCGTGGGCCCGGTGTTCGCCTGCATGGTCGTGGTGGCCGCGCTCGCCGCGGCGCTGGCGGTGTTGCAGGACGCGCGCGCACTCGCCGTGATCGGCGCGCTTGGCGGCTTTGCGACGCCACTGCTCGTCTCCACCGGAGGCGGCAATCATGTCGCGCTGTTCGGCTACTACCTCGTGCTCGATCTGGGCATTGCCGCCGTGGCGTGGCACCGGAGTTGGCGCTTGTTGAATCTGATCGGCTTCGTCGCTACGTTCCTCGTCGGCACCGCGTGGGGCGTGCTCAAGTACCAGAGCGCTCACTATGCGAGCACGCAGGCGTTCCTGATCGCCTACTTCCTGGTGTTCATGGCGATCCTGCTGATGCCGGTGCGGCGTGCACTGGGCGATGCCAGTGCCTCCAGCGGCGACAGCGGTGCAGCCGCAGCAACCGCACCGCAGCGCAGCGACGTCTGGGTCAACGGCAGCCTGCTGTTCGGCCTGCCGACGATCGCCTTCGCGCTGCAACACGCGCTCGTGCGCCACATGGAATACGGCACGGCCGTGTCGGCGCTCGTGCTCGCACTGTTCTACGTGGCGTTGGCGATGTGGATGCGCACGCGGGCTGTGCTCGCCGTCACGTTCGAGGCAAGCTTGGGCGTCGCGACGGTGTTTCTCACGCTCGTGATCCCGTTCGCGCTCGACGCGCGCAGCACCGCGGGCGCCTGGGCGCTCGAAGGCGCTGGCCTGGTGTGGCTGGGCCTGCGCCAGCAGCGCCTGGCGCCGCGTCTGTTCGGCTACGCCTTGTTGTTCCTCGCCGGGCTGGCGATGTTCCATGCCTATGACCGCCATGGTGTCCCGAACCTGTTTTTCAATGGGATGCTGTTCAATGGCCTGATGGCGGCAGCGGCGTCGCTCGCGGCAGCGTATTTCGTCAAGCGATTCGGCGGCTTCACGCCTGTCGACGTGAGCATCGACACCGCATCGCCGGCGCGGCACGAGGCCGTCGCCGAGCCGCTGCTGATCGCCTGGGGCACGACCTGGCTGCTGGCGACCACCGCGTCGCAGATCGGCCAATTCGCCGCGCCGGGCTTCGAACTGACGGCGTGGCTGGCGAGCCTGAGCGCGATCGCCGTGGCGTACACCTTCGCCTCGCATCGGCTGGACTGGCCGCGCATCGCCTGGCCGGTGGTGGCGCATGCGCCGCTGCTCGCTCTGATGGTCGCGGTCAGCGCGGCAACACAGGATTCACCGGTTCAACACGGCGGTTGGTGGGCCTGGCCGCTCGCGCTCGCGGCGCATGGCTTCGTGCTGTGGCGCGCCGCGCCGCGCTGGATGCAGGCGGCCGGCCACGCCGTGCACACATTGGGAGTGCTGGTGCTCGCCGCGCTCGGTGCGTTGCAGGGCCGCGCGATCACGCGCGATTGGGGCGACGCTGGAGAGCGCCTGGGCCTGGCTCGGCTGGCTGGTCGTGCCGGCCGCGCTGCTGATGCTGTTGCCGCGCCCCGGCCTCGCGCAGCGCTGGCCGGTGCGCGATGCGGCCGCCGCATACCAGACGCATGGCGCGGCGATCATCGCCGCCGGCCTGGTGCTGTGGAGCCTGCTCGCCAACCTGGCGTCAAACGGCGCCGCGGCGCCGCTGCCACACGTGCCGCTGCTCAATCCGCTGGACCTTGGCGTCGGCGTCGCCCTGCTCGGCGCGTGGCTGTGGATGCGCAGCGCGCCTGCGCAAGCCTTGCTCGCCAGGCAGCCTGACCTGGCAATGCAGGTGACCGCCGCGGCCGGCTTCGTCTGGCTGAACGCGATTCTGATCCGCGGCTTTCACCACTACGGCGGCGTGCCCTATCGTTTCAGCGCCTGGGTCGACACGCTCGCGGTGCAGACCGGCATCAGCCTGCTGTGGAGCGCGACGGCGCTGGTGCTGATGTGGCTCGCCGCGCGCCGCGCGATGCGCACACCGTGGCTGGTGGGCGCGGTGCTGCTCGGCGCCGTGGTGCTGAAACTCGTGCTCGTCGACCTGTCCGCCACCGGCACCGTGACGCGCATCGTCTCGTTCATCGGCGTGGGCGTGCTGATGCTGTTGATCGGCTATGTCGCGCCGATGCCTGCCAGCGATGCGAAACAGGAGCCGACAAATGGCTGAGCGGCGGCGAGTTGCAGCCCTGCTCGGCGGCATGCTGTGCGCTCTCGGCGCGACTTCGGCAAGCGCCGAAGACCCCCTCTACCGTTTCAATGCGGCGATCGAGATTCAACGAAGCGCGCCCTTCGTTCGCATCGGGCTGCCCGCGAGCGCCTACGCGCACAGCGAACAGGCCGACCTGCGCGACCTGCGGATCGTCGATGCCGCCGGCGAGCGCGTGCCGTTCGCGCTGCTCGCGCCGCGCGCCGCGCGCTCCGAGGTGCAAGAGCAGCTGCGCGACGCTGCCATCTTTGCGCTGCCGCAACGCCCGGCGGGCGGTAAACCCTGGGCGTCGCCGCTCGAAGTGACGGTACAGGGCAACCGCATCGACGTGCGCCCCGCGCGCGGCGTGGCGCTGAGTGGCGTCGCCCAGCGCTCGCCCGGTTGGCTGCTTGACCTGGGCGACGCCGGCAAGCGCAGCGAAGCCAAGTCGGACGACGCCGTGCCGCGCGCCGTGCAGCTGGCGTGGTCAGGTCCGGCGGAGTTCAGCGTCGGCGTCGAGGTCGAGGTCAGCGACGACTTGCGCCAATGGCGGCGCGGCGCTTCCGGCTCGCTCCTTGCCCTGGCCTCGGCCAGCGGCCCCTTGACGCAGCCGCGCATTGTGCTGCCACAGCCGAGCGCGCGCTTCGTTCGCCTGGTCTGGAGCGACCCGGCGGCAGCGCCTCGCATCACAGGCGCGAAAGTGGTGCTCGATCGAGCCTCCAGCGTCACGTTCGACCCGCCGACGGAGCTGGTGGTGGCGCCGCTGCCCGCCATCAAGCAAGACACCTCGTCCGACCCGCTAGACAAACGCGCGCTGGTGTTCGACCTCGGCGGCGCGGTCCCGCTGCTCGACATCGAACTGCGCCTGGGCCCCGGCACCCTGGTGGCGCCGGTGCGCGTGCAAGGGCGGCGCCGTGCCGACCAGGCGTGGACCGATCTTGCCAGCACCGTGTTCTACCGGATCGAGCGCGACGGCGATGCCTCGACCGCACCGGCGCTCGCGTTGCACACGACGCAGCGGTTTCTTCGCATCGTTCCCGACGAGCGCTCCGCGGCGCTCGACCCAGGGCAGGTGAAGCTCGCCGCGCACGTGGCACTGCCGAGCCTGGTGTTCGCGCGCCAGGGGCGCGAGCCGTTCACGTTGCAGGCCGGTTCAGTCGATGCCAAACCGAGCGCGTTGCCGATCACGACACTCGTGCCGGCGCTCGACGCCGAGCGTCCACGTTTTGGTCAGGCAGCGCTCGGTGCGTGGAGCGAGTCGGACACGGCGCTGCGCCAACTGCGCTCGCGCGAGCGGCTCGCCACGCTGCGGCCCTGGCTGCTGTGGGCGGTGCTGCTCGCCGGTGTGTCAGGGCTCGGGTTCATGGTCTGGCGGCTCGCGCGCAGCGCGCGGCCCCACCCGCCCGCGGCATGAGCTGAGGGGCTCGCGAATCGCGAGCCGCGCTCCTCCTTCAGGACGCGCGTTCTTTCAGCGCGTACTTCGCCGGGTCCTGACGAAACGTCACCCAACAACCGTCGCAGCAGAAGTAGTACGCCTGTCCCTCGTAGGTTTCCACATGCGTCGCGCTGGCCATCTGTACCGCCATGCCGCACACCGGGTTGATGAACTGGCCGGGCTGCGGTGCCATCGACGGCAAGGGTAGCGGCAAGGGCAGCGGCAACGGCTTGCGCGGGCCCTGCGCGTTCGTGCCCGTCGGTCGACCACGCAGCGAGCCGAGCACTCCGGCGATCGCAAGCAAAGCGATCTCGGCGGGCGTCTTCGCACCGGCGTCGGGCCCCGCCGGCGCCTGCAACTTCGCCAATTGCGCTTCGCTCACGCCGCGTTGGCGCATCGCTTCTCGCAGCTTGTCGGCCTTGCGCCGGCTGGCGATCAGCAACACCCGCGGCGCGGCGCTGCGCAGCGCGCTGCCCAGCGCGTCTTCGTCGCCCTGGCCTTGCGTGGCGACGAGCACGACCGCCGCGTCGCCGGGTGCGCTGCTCAGGCCGATGCGCAGCCGCTGCGCGAGAAAACGCGCCTCTTCGGCGGCCGGCGTGTCGCCGAGCACGCACAGCTCGCCGCGCGCGCCATGCGGCTGGATGAAGAGTTCGATCGTGCCGTTGCTCGCACACGCCATCGTGTACTGCTCGACGTCTTCTTCGGGCAGCAACGTATCGTTGCTGATGCGCACCAGCCGCGGCTTGCCGCTGGTGATCGCGGCTAACGCGGCGCCGATCACGACCCCCTTCGCGCAGCCGCCGCCGATCCAGCCGTGCAACGCACCGTCGGCAAGCACGATCGCCTGCGCGCCCACATACGCCGAGGTCGGTGCGATCGCGCGCACCACCGTGATCAGCGCGTAGGCCGCGCCCGCCGCGTTCAGTTCGCGCGCCTTCTCGATCAGATCGTTCGGGCTCATTTCAGCTGCTCCACTGCGCGCCGGGCAACCCGCGACGCACGAAACGTCGATTCTGTTTGAGCGACCGTTTTCCGCCCTTTGCCGCCGTTCGCCGCTGTGCGCATGCCGGCATTCGCCGCTGCGCGCACGCGAGCATTCGCCGCTGCGCGCCTGCCTGCTCCGCTGCGAGGGCAGGTGGCCCGGGGTACGTTCTCCGGCCCACGCTCGCGGGGCACCGGATGTGGTGCCCGGCGCGTATCTCCGTCAACACCAGCCAAGCTCGCGAAGAGCCAGGACACCGCGAATGGGTCCTGCGCCCGTACCCCGAGCCACCTGCCCTGGCTACCGAGGGGCACCCCTGCGCATCGCCCGTCACCATGGGTTGCAGCAGGGCGGTGGTGGTGCCCCCGGGCGCAGGACCCATTCGCGGTGTCCTGGCTCGTGCCGAGCTTGGTCGGTGATGACGCGGCTGTGGGTTGCGGGCCCCGGTGGTGCCCCGCGAGCGTGGGCCGGAGAACGGGGGCGCCGCCACCGCCCTGGGGTGCAGTCGCTGGCAGGCGCGCAGCGGCGAACGCTGGCAAACGCACAGCGGCCAACGACGGCAAAGGGCCGAAAGCAGCCAGCGCTCCGCTGAAGGCATGACGCCAGTCGACGCAGACGAAATTCACTTCAGGCTTTCAATCAACTCGGGCAGCCAACGCTCGAGTTCCGCGAGGTTGGCGCCCGCGGCCAGCAGGTCCAGGTGCGGCAGCGCCGCTTGCATGCCTTGGGCCTGGGGGGTGAAACCGGGTTGGTTCAGCAAGGGGTTGATCCAGATCAGGCGTCGCGCGCGCTGCCGCAGCTGCACCAGCGCTTGCGAAAGCAGCTTCGGCTCACCGCTATCGTAGCCGTCGCTGACGACGATGACGGCGCTGCGCGAATGCACGAGCCGCGCACCGCTGTCGCGGTTGAAGTCGGCCAGGCATTCGCCGATGCGCGTGCCGCCGCCCCAGCCCGCGGCGAGCAGGTGCAGGCGCTCCTGCGAGCGCCACGGGTCCGGGTCGCGCAACGCCTCCATCACGCCGGTCAGGCGCGTGTGGAAGATGAAGCAGTGCACGTCGGCCAGCTCGGCGCAGAGGGCCCGTGCCAGGCGCAGGTAGAAGAAGCTGTGGCCGCTCATCGAGCGGCTCACGTCGAGCAGCAGGATGAGCCTCGGCCGCACCCGGCGCCGCCGCTTCCACGCCAGGCGCAGCGGCGTGCCGCCGCTGGCGACGCTGCGCCGGATCGTGCCTTGCAGGTCGATGCGCCGCCCATGGTGAAACGCGGCTTCGCGGCGCAGTTGCAGGTGCTTCAGGCGCCTTGCGAAGCGGCGCATCAGGGCTTCGATGTCGCGCGTGTCGTCGGCCTTGTTCAGGTCGCGAAAGTCGGTCGCGGCGAGCCGACTCTTCGCGGCTCGCGCCGTGGCGCGACGTGCCGCTGTCGGCGTCATCCGCGGCGCCGGCGCCCGCGCCTTCGCCGGGTGCATCGGCCGCGCCCGTGGAAGGCGCTTGCGAACCGCGCGCCGCGGCCGTGGCCACGTCGCTCGTGACGAATGACTGCTTGTTCGGCGGCAGGAAGTAGCTGTCGAACAGCGCGTCGAAGCGCCGCCATTCATCGCCCCGGCCGCAAAGCAGCGCCTTCAGGCTCCACTGCAGACACATGGCGCTCGAACACGCCGCAGCGTTGCGCGGTATCCAACACGCGGATCGAATCGGCGGCGCCGAGCGCAAACCCATTGGCGCGCAGGAAGCCGGCAAAACCCGTCAGCCGCGCCTGCAACGCCGATCCCGGGCCCGCCGGCGGCGCCGGGCTCACTGTGGCGGGCTTGGCAGCCGGCGGCGCGCTCAACATGCGGCAGCGATTCGCGCCACCACGTCGCGCGTGAAAGCGCCGCGGTCGCCGCGTGTCTTGATCAGCGCGCTCAAGCTGCCCATGATGGCTTCGGCGCCGTCGTCGTCGATCGTCGTGATGCCCAAACGCAGCAGCGCAGCGGCCCAGTCGAGCGTCTCGGCGACACCGGGTTTTTTCTGCAGCTCCATGCGCCGCACGCGCTGCACGAATTCGACGATCTGGTTCGCCAGTTCGCCCGCGGCGCGCGGCACCTTGATGTTGACGATCGCCAGTTCCTTGTCGAACGTCGGATAGTCGATGTATTGATACAGGCAGCGCCGGCGTAACGCGTCGGAGAGTTCACGCGTGCCGTTCGACGTGATCACGACGAGCGGCTTGCTCACCGCGCGCACCGTGCCGAGTTCGGGAATCGACATCTGGTAGTCGGACAGCAGCTCGAGCAGGTAGGCCTCGAACGCCTCGTCGGCGCGATCCACTTCGTCGATCAGCAGCACCGGGGACACATCGCAGCCGATCGCCTCGAGCAGCGGGCGCTTCAGCAGATAGCGCTCGGAAAAAATGTCCTGCTCTTTCAACGCCGCCGGCCGGTCGTCGTGTTCGAGCAGCTTGATCGCGAGCAGCTGCCGCTGGTAGTTCCACTCGTACATCGCGGCGTGCACGTCCAGGCCTTCGTAGCACTGCAAGCGGATCAACCGCGTCGCGCGCACGGTCGCGAGTGCCTTGGCAATTTCCGTCTTGCCCACGCCCGCGTCGCCCTCCAGCAGCAACGGGCGCCCCAGGTCGAGCATCAACAGCAGCGCCGCGGCGAGCGCCGGCTCGGCGATGTAGCCCGCGCCTTGCAGCTCCAGCTGCAAGGCGAACACCTCGTCCATGCGATCGCTTGCGGAGCTCAAGCGGGTTTCTTGCCGAACAAGCCGCTCAGCCAATCCTTGAAGACCGCCCACATCAGCGCCAGGCCGTTCAGCTCCCGCACCACCGGTGCTGCGGGGGCGCTTGCGCCAGCCGCGCCGGATGGCCCCGCCGCGGCACCGCCGCCCGGCGGTGTGCCGTCGGGCGCACCGCCACGCTGCGCCTGAATCTCGCTGACCCTCGCGGCAAAGTTGTCGGCGAACTGCTTCAGCAATTGATCGGCCACCGCGTTCATCATGCGCCCGCCGAACGCGACCGCCTTGCCGCTCATCGAGACTTCGCTCGAACCCACCAGATTGCATTGCGCTGCACTCTCGCCGGCTTCGACGCGCGCCGTCAAGTTCATCGTCGCGCCCGAGCTGCCGGTGCTGTCGGTCCCCTTGCCGATCAGGTTCAGGCTGCGCTGCGCGGCGTTCACGTCTTTCATCTCGACTTCGCCGCGAAACGCCATCGTTGCGGGGCCGAGCTTCACCGTCACCGTGCCTTTGTAGCGGCCGTCGTCGAGCCGTTCCGTGATCTTCGCGCCCGGCATGCAGCCGGCCACGGCTTGCAGGTCCTGCAAGAATGCCCACGCGACATCCGCCGCGCAAGGCATCGGGTAGTTCTTTTCGATCTGGACCTTCATTCCCTTGCACCGGTGGCGCCGCCGCTACGGCCGAAGCGCGGATTATCGGCTGTTGATTCCCAGCGCCTTGCACTGCTTCCACACGTTGTACGCGGTGTGCGGCATGTCCATGTGGGTCACGCCCAGGTGCGCGAACGCATCGACCACCGCATTGCTGAAGCACGGAATGCCGCCGACGTGCGGCGACTCGGCGACGCCCTTCGCGCCGATCGGGTGGTGCGGGGACGGCGTCACGGTGTGGTCGGTCTCCCAATGCGGCGTCTCAGCAAAAGTCGGCAGGAAGTAATCCATCAGGCTGTTGCCGAGGTGGTTGCCGTTCTCGTCGAACGGCACCAACTGGCCGAACGCGACGGCAAACGCTTCGGTGAGGCCGCCGTGGATCTGGCCTTCGATGATCATCGGGTTGATGCGCGTTCCGCAGTCGTCCAGGGCATAGAAACGCCGCACCTTGGTCTCGCCGGTGAAGCGGTCGATGTCGACCACCGCCACGTACGCACCGAACGGGTAGGTGAGGTTCGGCGGGTCGTAGTACTCCACCGCCTCCAGCCCCGGCTCCATGCCGGCGGGCAGGTTGCTCGCTGCATACGAAGCAAACGCGATTTCCTTCATCGTCTTGCTCTGCGTCGGGTTACCTTTCACCTTGTAGCGGTCGACTTCCCACTCCAGGTCGCCCTCGCCCACCTCCAGCAGGTGCGCCGCGATCTTCAGCGCCTTCGCGCGAATCTTGCGTGCCGCCATCGCGGCGGCCGCGCCAGCCACCGGCGTGGAGCGCGAGCCCCAGGTGCCGGCGCCGTACGGAGCCTTGTCGGTGTCGCCCTCTTCGATCTGGATTTCTTCCGACGACAGGCCGAGTTCGGTGGCGATGATCTGCGCGTAGGTCGTCGCGTGGCCCTGGCCCTGGCTCATCGTTCCCAGGCGCGCGATCGCGCTGCCGGTGGGGTTGACGCGGATGTCGCAGCTGTCAAACAGGCCAATGCCCAGGATGTCGCACACCTTGGTCGGCCCGGCGCCGACGATCTCGGTGAACGTGCACACGCCGATGCCCATCAGCGTCGGGCTGTTCGGGTCGGCACGTTTGGCGGCTTGCTCTTTGCGCAGGCCTTCGTAATCGACCGCCTTCATCACCTTGTCGAGCGCGGCGTGGTAGTTGCCGCTGTCGAGCGTCCAGCCGAGCGATGTGGTGTACGGGAACTTGTCGGCCTTGACGAAATTGCGGCGCCTGATTTCTGCCTTGTCGATGTTCAGCTTCTGCGCGAGCACGTCGATCATGCGTTCGATCAGGTACACCGCTTCAGTGACGCGCAGCGAGCAGCGGTACGCGACACCACCCGGCGCCTTGTTCGTATAGACCGCGTCCACCCGGCAATAGGCTTTGGGAATGTCGTAGGAACCCGTGCAGATGCTGAACAGCCCGGCGGGCAACTTGGTCGCCGAGACATGCGAATTGAACGCGCCGTGGTCGGCGAGTGCCGTGAAGCGCAGCGCCTTGATGCGACCGTCTTTGTCGGCGGCGAGTTCGCCCACGCCGTGGTAGTCGCGCGCAAAACCGGTGGTGGAGATGTTCTCGATGCGCGACTCGATCCACTTGATCGGCACTCCCGTGACGATCGAGGCGACGATCGCGCACACATAGCCCGGGTACACCGGCACCTTGTTGCCGAAACCGCCGCCGATGTCGCCGCCGATGATGCGGATCTTGCTTTCGGGGATGCCGGAGAGCATCGCCACCACGGTGCGCACCAGGTGCGGCGCCTGCGACGTGATGTAGACCGTCAACTGGCCGGTGGGCTTGTCGAACGACGCGACGCAGCCGCAGGTTTCCATCGGGCACGGGTGCACGCGCGGGTTGAGGATTTCCTCGCGCACCGTCACCGCGGCGTTCGCGAACGCCGTGTCGGTCGCCGCCTTGTCGCCCGCCTCCCAGGTGAAGATGTGATTCGGATGGGTGCGCTTGCCGTGGCCGACTTCGTCTTTGTGGGCGATGTCTTCGCGGATGACGGGTGCGTCTTTCGCCATCGACTTCTTCGGGTCGACGATCGCCGGCAGCTCTTCGTAGTCCACTTCCACCGCGTCGGCGCCGTCTGCGGCGCTGTACCGATCCGTGCCGATCACGAAGGCCACCTCCTGCATCTGGAAAGCGACCTTCTTGTCGGCGAGCACCGCCTGCACGTCGCTGCCGAGCGTGGGCATCCAGTCGAGTTTCACCGGCTTCAGGTCGTCGGCTGTGAGCACCGCGATCACGCCCGGGGTCGCGAGCGCCTTCGCCTTGTTGATCGACTTGATTCGCGCATGCGCGTAGGGGCTGCGCACGATCGCGCCGAACAGCATGCCCGGCAGCTTGATGTCGTCGACATACGTGCCGCGGCCGCGGATGAAGCGGGCGTCTTCCTTGCGCAGGCGCGAAGCGCCCATGCCTTGCAGTTTGGTTTCGCGCTCTAGGATTTCGGGGGTTGCGGCCATGGTGAGGTCTCCGAATGAGGGTGTTTTCGGGTCAGGCAGTCGTGGCGGCCAACTTCATCGCCGCGCTCTGCACCGCCTTCACGATGTTCTGATAACCCGTGCAGCGGCACAGGTTGCCCGCCATCCAGTAGCGGATTTCTTCCTCGGTCGGGTTCGGTGTCTCCTTCAACAAGCGGTACGCGCGCGTGATCATCCCCGGCGTGCAGTAGCCGCATTGCAGACCATGCTCCTGCGTGAAGCCTTCTTGCAGCGCATGCAGCACGCCAGCCTGCTCGAAGCCTTCGATGGTGAGTACCTCCGCGTCTTCGCACTGCACCGTGAGCACCGTGCAAGACTTGACCGACATGCCGTTCATGTCCACCGTGCATGCGCCGCAATGCGTCGTTTCGCAGCCGATGTGCGGGCCGGTGTGTTGCAGCTTTTCGCGCAGGGAATGGATCAGCAGTTCGCGCGGTTCGACGAGCACGTCGACCGGTTTGCCGTTGAGCTTGAACGAGACGGCTTGTTTCTTGGCCATGGTGAAAGTCTCCGTGAACAGATCAGCGCGCGGTTCAGCGCGTGGCGCGCGAGGCGGCGCTGCGCAATGCGCGCTGCGTCATCTCGCCGGCCATCGCGGTGCGATATTCAGCATCGCCACGCTGGTCGGTCGCCGGGTCGCAAATGCTCATCGCCAGCTTCGCGGCCTGAGCCATCGATGCATCGTTCAGCGCTTTGCCGCGCAGCGCGGCTTCGGCGGCGTTTGCGCGCAGCACCGTCGGGCCCACATTCGTGAGCGCAATCGTCACCTCCTGCACCGTGTCGCCCGTCAAACGCAGCGTCACGGCCGACGCTGCGGTGGCGAAGTCACCCACCTTGCGCTTGAGCTTGGCGTACGCAGAGCCGGTGCCGGCGGCGGGGGTGGGAATGCGAATCTCGGTCAGGATTTCGTTCGCTTCCATCTTTGTGAAGTAGGGCCCGATGAAAAAGCCGTCCGCCGCCAGCGTGCGCTCGCCCCCCGGGCCGCGCAGCACGAACGAGGCGCCGAGCGCGATCATCAGCGCAGGATGGTCGTTGCCCGCGTCGCCATGCGCGATGTCGCCGCCGATCGTTCCCTTGTAGCGCACCTGCGGGTCGGAAATGAGCCTCGCGCCTTCCACGAGCAATGGGCACTTGGTCTGCAACAGCTTCGACCAGATGAGTTCGTTCTCGGTCGTCATCGCGCCGATGCGGATCGTGCCGCCGTCTTCGCGAATGCCTTTCAGCTCGCCGATGCGCCCGAGGTCGATCAAGTGCCCGGGCTGCGCAAAGCGCAGCTTCATCATCGGCAGCAGGCTGTGTCCGCCGGCGAGCAGCTTGGCTTCGTCGCCGAACTGGCCGAGCAGCTTGAGCGCATCGGGCACTGTCTTCGGTGCGTGGTATTCGAATTCGCGAGGAATCATGGGAGCCCCTCCAGAGCGGTGCAGCCGCGCATCCTCACCCGCCGCCGACCCGGCGGCAACTAGCGTTTACGCCAATCGAGCGCAGCACCTACCGAATCGCCACCGGCGCGACCGTCGAGCCCGAAAAGCCCGCCGCCTTCAGCGGCTGCAGCACGAATGCGAACTCGTTGATGCGCTTGGCCGCAAGCTCATCGAGCTTGAGGTTCTCGAGCAGGTGGATGCCGTGCACGACGAGCGCCACCTGGTGCACCGGCAGCGAAAGCTTCGGGTCCGGATTGGGTGCCACTTCCACCGGCCAGTTGTCGGCGCCGATCAGCATCGGGTCCTGCTTGGCAAGCCACTCCGCAGCGGCGATGCCGATGCCCGGGCAGGTCTTCACATAGCGCGGGTTGTCCTTGCCGTACAGGCGCCCCCAGCCGGTGTGGATGAGGACCGCGTCGCCGGGGGTCAGCGTGAGGCTCTGGCGCTTCAGCGCGTCTTGCAGGTCCTGCACCGTGATTTCATAGTTGTCGGGCAGGGTCTCCACGCCTTTCAGGCCGGCCACGTCGATCAGCACGCCGCGGGTCATCAGCGTGCCGACCTTGTCCATGCCGAAGCGGTTGAAGCCGCCGCGCGTGGCGAAGTCGCCGGTCTTGAAACAGTTGTAGTGGCTGTCGTGGTGCGTCTGGTGCGCGAAGCCGTCGAACTGCGTGCCGACCTGGCCGATCTCCGAGATCACGATCTCCTCGTTGCTGCCGCGCATGTTGGAGAACTGGTTCATGAAGGTGCGCTTGCTGTGCACGTCGAAGCGCCGGGTGCCGAAGAACGCCATCTTGTCGTTCAGCGGGTGCGCGATCTCGATCACTTCGCCGCTTTTGATGAGCTGCGTGGCACGCAGCACGCTCGCCGGCTTCATGTGATTGCCGGAGCCGCGCTCGTCGTTGGCCCCCCACTTGGACGGGCAGCGCACCGACTCTGGCGGCACGGTCCAGGTTTGCGCCTGTGCGCCGGCGCACATCAGCGCGGCCGTGAAGGTCGCGATCGATCGGATCAGGGTCATTGGGTTTGTCTCCGGTTTGGTTTGGGTAGGAAGCGCCGCATGCCGGGGCGCGGGTTTCGATGGCTGAGGAACCGTGGCGCCTCTCCAGAGCCATGCGGTCGCGCATGCTGAACCGCCGTCACACCCGAGGCAACTGGCGTTTACGCGAACGCAGGGATTCTGCCGCGGGCTGCGCTACAGTGACCGCATGCGTACCATCGGTCGCTCGCTGCCAGAACTGACGCCACTGCCCAAGGCCGAAGGCTTGCGCCGCGCGGCCGAGCACCAGGCCGGCGCACGCGCGCTGGCGCGCATTTCGAGCACTGGAATCGCGAGAGGCGTCTATCGCTTCAAGTCGCATGAAGAAGCCGACGCGCAGGTCAATGAGGGGCTGGCGCGGGTGATGGCGGCGAATGCGGCGCTGCAGTCGCGCGTGCCATGAGCGACGCGCAGGGTGGCGGCGACAAGACCGCTCGGCCCGCCGGTGTCGAAGACCTGAAGTTGCTGCTGAAAGCCCTGAACGAAGAAGGCGTCGAGTACCTGCTTATCGGCGGGTACGCGCTCTATGCGCTGGGCTACGAGCGCGGCACGACCGACATCGACCTGCTGCTGCAACCGACCCGCGAGCAGGGTGAACGCACGCGCCGCGCGCTGTTGCGCCTGCCGGACGGCGTAGCCGCTGAACTCGACCCCGAATGGTTCACTGAAGGCGACACGATTCGGGTGGCGGATGCCTTCGTCGTCGACTTGATGTTCAGTGCCTGCGGCGAATCGATCGAGTCCCTGCGGCCTCACATCGTGAGCATCGACTTCGACGGCATCGCCGTGCGTACCCTGAATCTCGAAGGCTTGCTCAAGACAAAGCAAACCGCACGTGAGAAGGACAAATTGGATCGCGCGGTGCTGGAACGCGCGATTGAAGCCTTGAGAGGCAAATCAGGCGGCACCTGAGCCCTCAGGGACGGGGTGCGCCGATCGCAGCGGCCTACGAGACCGTTTCCGACTCGGGCAACTCCAGCTTCCAGCCCGTGCGCTGCGCGAGCGAGCGCAGGTCGTCAAGCGTATCGAGATCGGTCACGAAGCGCGTGTTGGTGCTGGTGTGCACATGCACGAATTCCGGCTGACGCTCGATCAGGTGCCGGCACCCGAGGTTCATGCTGCTGGCGAGAATTTCGGCGCGCGCCTCGTCGTCGATCAGGATCGGGTTGCCCTGCTGGCCGTTCACGGTAGGCACGATCACATGACCGCCGGGGCGCTTCTTGAATGCGCCGATGAGTTCGGTCAGGTCGTCCGCAGCGATCAAGGGCAGGTCGCTCGGCAAGATGAACACTGCGTCGAACGGGCCGTTCAGTGTGCTCAGGCCGAAGCGCACCGAGCTTTCCTGCCCCTGCGCGTAGTCGTCGTTGTGCGCCAGCGTGACCGTGAAGCCGAGCACTTCGCGTTCCACCGCCGCCTGCGCGTGGCCGGTGACGACGATCACTTCATCGACGCCAGCGCCGCTCAGCGCGATCAATTGCCGGCGCAGCAACGGAACGCCTTGCAGGCGAATCAAGCCTTTGACCACGCCGCCCATGCGCCGGCCTTCGCCCGCGGCGAGCAACACCGCGCCGATGCGCAGCCTCGGGTAGAGACCACCACCGCCCTTGAGCAAACATCCCATGATCGTGATTCCTTGATTCAAGCCCCAGCAGAATCACTGTCATCCCGGCGAACGCCGGGATCCACCTGTCGACTCCAGCCAGTGGATACCGGCTTGCGCCGGTATGACGTCAGGGTGGTCAAGCCAGCGTATCCGCCCAGATCGTGCGCGCCCAGTTCCAGGCGAAGCTGCCTTCCAGTTCCGTCGGCCCGGCCGACACGCCGCCCGACCCGGCGACCGTCTTGAACGTTTTCTCCGCCGCCACGTATTCGTGCACGCTGGCGACGTGGATCACGTTCTTCGCGTCGACGAAACTGTAGCAAGTGTTGGTCAGCATCGGCGCCGGGTTCACGGCCCAGCCGTTGAGCTGGGCGACGATCGCTGCCGCGCACACCTTGGCGTGGCTGTTCGCCATGTGGCCGCTCTTGGGCATCGCCGGGGCGATCTGGATCGAGTCGCCGATCACGTGAATGTCCTTGGCAACCGTCGATTCGAAGTTCTGGTAGTTCACGCCGCACCAGCGCGCGTTCATGTTCGCCAGGCCCGTGCGCACCGCGATCGCGCCGGCGCGCATCGGCGGCAGCACGTTCAGCACATCGGCCTTGACGTCGTCTTGCACCTCGAACTTGACCACGCCGTCGCTCGCGACGACGCCCACCGCCTTGTGCTGGCCGCGGTACTCGACCATGCCCGGGTACATCTCGGCCCAGACTTTCTTGAACAGTGCACCCTTCGAGGTCACGTCCGGGTTCGCGTCGAGGATCAGCACCTTGGACCTCGGTTTGGCCGCCTTGAAATAGCTCGCGACCTGGCAGGCGCGCTCATACGGGCCGGGTGGGCAGCGGTACGGCGCCTCGGGGATCACGATCGCGTAGATGCCGCCGTCGGACATCGCCTCGAGCTGCTTGCGCAGCGCGACGGTTTCCGGGCCGGCTTTCCACGCTTGCAGGATGCGCCCGTTGGCGTTCGCCTCCTGCAGGCCGAGCACGCCCGCCCACATCATCTCGACGCCCGGCGACAGCACCAGCTTGTCGTAGCGGATCGTCGGGCCCGAGGCCAGCGTCGCGGTCTTTTTCGCGCTGTCGATGCTCGCGACCATGTCTTTTACGACCGTCACGCCGTGCGTCTTCTCGAGCCCCGCGTAGGGCACGGTGATGTCGGACATCGTCCTGCTGCCGCCCAGCACCAGGTTCGAGACCGGGCAGGACACGAAGGCGTCGCCGGGTTCGACCAGCACGACATCGATCTTGTAGTCGGAGAGCAACCGCACGTACTTCGCCGCGGTGGCGCCGCCGTAGCCGCCGCCGACGACGAGCACGCGCGTTGACGCAGGCACGCTCGTCGTCGCGCAACCGCTCAAGCCCAGCACGCCCAAGCCGCTGCCGAATGTGCCTGCCGTACCGGCAGCACCTGCCACCTTCAACCATTCGCGTCGTTGCCGGTTCATGCGCGGCCTCACTTCGGTTGTGCGGCAAAGTACGCCGCGAGCTGCTCGATCTGCGCGTCGCTGTAGCCTTTGGCGAGCTGGTGCATCACGGTGGCCGTGCGCCCGCCCGACTTGAAGGCTTTCATCTGCTCCATCATGTAGATCGCGGGGATCCCGGCCAGACCCGGGACGGCGCTGTTCGACAGCGCCTTGCCGCCGGTGCCATGGCAGTTGGCACAGGTGGCAGCCAGGCTGCGCAGGTTCAACGTCTTCTCGTCCTGAGCCTGCGCGACCGCGGCGCTGCTCAGCAGGGCCAAGGCGAGCAGCCGCACGGGCCGTGACGCCAACAGCGGCGCGAATATTGACGCGGACGGCAGCGCGGCAGGTCGGCTCGCGGGCCTGTGAAGACTCTTCATTTTCATTCCTCCTGGGGCATGGCGCCGGGGGTAGGGCTCAATTCTCAATGTAGTGCCTGCTCAGCTCCGGCGGAAGGGGGGAATCGAGCAGGGTGCAACTCAGGCGCAGCGCGTCGGCGCTCAGGTCGCTGAGTTCGCTGAAGCCTGGATCCGCGCTTTGTTGCAACGCCGCGCCGACCCATTCGCGCACCAGCACCGGACGCTGCATCCAGGGCAGCGCAGCGACCTGGTGCAAGGCCTGGACCACGGCGTCGGTGTCGGGCAGGGGCAGCTGCGGCGGCACGTCGGCGCGCCCCTTCCAGGGTTTCATCACGAGCGCGTACCACGCGGAGCCGGCGGCGCCGTCGGACGACCCTGCCGGAATCATTCGCGACAGAAATGCGCTGTAGCGGGCGATGGCATGCACCTCGAACTCGGGCAGCCGGGAAAGGTCGACATCGGCGCTCCCAGGTGGGCGGGCCCAGGCCTTTTCGCCCAGGCGCCGGCGCATCACGAGCCAGTGCAAGGTGTCCAGCGGCCGCACCGTGCCGCGCGCGCTGACGATGCGCCGGGTCGACTCGAGCAGCGCCTGGCGCTCAGGCAGCGGCTGGCCAGCCATGCGCACCAGCAGGCGCTCGAACCAGGGCAGCCGCGCCGCAGGCGGCAGCGCCATCGCTTCGTCGCGCAACTGGAATGCGAACGGTGTGGCGGACGCATCGGCCTGCGTCTGCGCTTCCCAGGCAGCCAAGGTGCGGCGGCTGCCGCGCGGCACCAGCAAGGCCAGCAGGGCGCAGCGCAATTCGCACGGCCCGATGGCTTGCGCGAGCCGCTCGGTCGACCCAGGCGCGGCCAGCTTTTCCTGCGGGCCAAGGTCGGAGTCAGGGGCTTCGTGTTCAGAGGACATGGGCAGGTGGATTCATCAAAGGGCGCCGGCATCGCGAAAGCCGAACATCGCACCCAGCCAGGCAGTGGGGAACTGGGCCAATGCAGCGTTGTACTCTGTCACCGCTTGGTTGAACTGTCCTTGCGCAAATTGCAGCGCGAGTTCGCATGCGGCGAGTTGCTGCCCCAGCGCGATGGGGTGCACCGCGCTGGGTGCGGGTTCGGCCGGCGCCCCGGCGTGATGGTCGGCCGCCTGCGGTTCGGCGACCCGATGTTCCTCGCCGATCCGCGAACGCGCCTGCGCCAGGATCTGCAGCGCCAGCCGCAGGCTGTTGATGACGTCGGCCGACCCGGGCTGGCGCTTCGCCGCGAGCCGGGCCGTGTCGGCCTGGGCACACGCGGCGTGCAGGGCCTGTACGTCGCGGCTCGGCACGCTGACCGCGAGCAACTCGATCTGCTGCCGCAGCAGGGCATGGCGTACCTCGAAGTGCTGGTCCACCGGCGCAAAGCTGCGCAGGATCGCGTTGCGCAAACGTACCAGCCGGTTGTACGCGCCGACCGACCAGAACATCAGCACGGCAACAACCAGCCATGGCAGAAAACTCGCGGTGTTCATCGCGCGCAACTCTACGACAGGTTCCGGGGCAGCGGACGGGCTCACGATGTCGGGCCCGGCAATCCGATGCGCGCTCAGCCGCGCAATTCGCCGCGCCCGAGCACCACCCATTTCAATGACGTCAGGCCCTCCAGCCCCACCGGCCCGCGCGCGTGCAGCTTGTCGGTGCTGATGCCGATTTCGGCGCCCAGGCCGTACTCGAAGCCATCCGCAAATCTCGTGCTCGCGTTGACCATCACGCTGGCCGAGTCGACTTCGCGCAGGAAGCGCATCGCGGCGCCGTGGCTGTCGGTCACGATCGCGTCGGTGTGGTGCGAGCCGTGGCGGTTGATGTGGGCGATGGCCTCAATCAGACTCGAGACGACCTTGACGCTGATGATCGGCGCGAGGTATTCCTCGCTCCAATCCGACTCGACCGCGTCGACGAGTCGCGCCTGCGCGACACCGCGCAGGCACTCGCGCGAACGCGGATCGCAGCGCATCTCCACGCCCTTGGCGGCGAAGATCGCGCCGATGCGCGGCAGGAACGCCGCCGCCACCGCCTCGTGCACGAGCAGCGACTCGGCGGCGTTGCACGGGCTGTATTTCTGCGTCTTCGCGTTGTCGGTGATGCGCAGCGCCATTTCGAGGTCTGCCGCCGCGTCGACGTAGACATGGCAATTGCCGTCCAGGTGCTTGATCACCGGCACCTTGGCCTCGCGGCTGATGCGTTCGATCAGGCCCTTGCCGCCGCGCGGAATGATCACGTCCACCGCCTGCGGCGATGCGATCAGCGCGCCCACCGCGGCGCGGTCGGTCGTCTGCACGAGCTGCACCGCGTCGGGCGGCAGGCCCGCTTCGAGCAACGCCGCCTGCACCAGCCGCCACAACGCGGTGTTCGAGTGGAACGCCTCCGAGCCGCCGCGCAGGATGCAGGCGTTGCCGCTCTTGATGGCGAGCGACGCCGCTTCGATCGTCACGTTCGGCCGGCTCTCGTAAATCATGCCGAACACGCCCAGCGGCACGCGCATGCGCCCGACCTGGATGCCGCTCGGCCGCGCGCGCAGCTCGGTGATTTCGCCCACCGGGTCGGGCATCGCGGCGATCTGCTCGCAGCCCTGCGCCACGGTCTCAATGATCGCCGGCGTGAGCTTGAGCCGATCGACCAGCGGCGCGGCCAGGCCGGCGGCGCGCGCCGCGTCGATGTCGCGCGCGTTGGCCTGCGCGAGCTCAGTGCCGGCGCCGCGCAGCAAGCGCGCCAGCGCCATCAGTGCGGCGTTCTTCGGTGCCGTGCTGGCCGCCGCGAGTTTGCTGCTGGCAGCGCGCGCGGCAGCGCCCATGTGGGCGATCGTCGCGGCGATGTCGGCGTTGTCCATGGCGACGATTGTCGCAAGGTTTGCCGCCGGTGTGTGGCCTGTACCAGCGCCGCGCGGGCGGACCGGCCGGCGCGCGAACTCACTCGATCAGATGAAGAATCGCCAGCCACAGCGGCGCGGTGACAGCGAACGCCAGCGTCGAGAACACGATCGTCGCGGTCGCCTCGGCTTGCAGCGTGTCGTAGCGCTGCGCAAAGATCAGCGCATTCGCGCCCGCCGGCAGCGCCGCGGCGATCACCACCACCGCCAAAGGCAAACCGCTCAGCCCCAGCCCCCAATGCGCGATCGCCAGCACCAGGCCAGGCGCGATCAGCAGCTTGATCAGTGTGGCCACACCCGCCCCCTGGACGGCGCCGCGCACGCCGTACGCGGCGAGCGACATGCCGATCAGCACCAGGCACAGCGGCACCACGGCCTGGCCGAGCAGACTGAGCACTTCGTCGAGCAGTACCGGCAGCGTGAACCCGACCGCGTTGAACAGCAGCCCGCACAACACCGGCAGCACGACCGGGTGCACGAGCGTGTGGCGCGCCGTCAGCGCCAGGGTGTGGCCGAGATGAGCGTCGGCGTTGCCCTGGCGGCGCCGTTCGCGCGCCAGGTCGAGTTCAACGAGTGCCGTGATCGCTGTCAACAACAACACCGAATGCACTCCTACCAGCGTGATGTGGATCGCCAGCCCGGCTTCGCCGAACAGCGCCGCGGCCAGCGGCAGCCCGACTTGCACCAGATTGCCGTAGCCGCCGCTCATCGCGCGCACGCAAGGCGCGGCCACGCCCAACCGGCGCGTCCGGTTGCGCCAGCGCTGCCAGGCGTAGATGAGCAACATCAACAGCAGCATCGGCGCGAAAAAGGCTTGCAGCGTCGCCCACGGCAAATGCGCGAGGTCCAGCCGCGCCGCGGTGCGGAACAGCAGCGCCGGGATGAAGATGTAGAAGGCGGCGTTCGACAGCAGCCGGGTCGCCTCGGCACTGTTCGGCGCGCCCGCGCCGGCCGAAGTCCCCAGCACGTTCAGGCGCGCGAGCAACCAGCCCAGCGCGACGACGATCAGGATCGCGAGCAACTTGTAGACGACGGCGCTGGGCATGGGCCGGGAGTATCCCCCGGTGTCGGCACCTTGCCGCTCAAGCGGTACGATCGCTCAGCCCCGCGGTGCGGGCGAGGAGAACGGCATGACGCAGTGGCGCAAGAAAACCCCGGACGAGGTTTATTCGGTCGACGACATCCATGCGCGCCTGAAGGCCGAATTGCCGAACTGGACGTTCGAGGACGGCTGGATTCGCCGCAAGTACAAGACCAGCGGCTGGAAGAGCACGCTGATGGTCGTCAACACGGTCGGCCACTTGGCCGAGGCCGCCTGGCACCACCCGGACCTGACCGTGTCTTACGCCTTTGTCAACGTGAAGCTGCAGAACCACGCGGCCAAGGGCATCACCGACAAGGACTTCGCGCTTGCCCGCAAGATCGAAGACGTGGTGATGTGGCAACCCGGTCGCGAAGAAGGCGCGGCGCTCGAGGGCACGCCGGACGACCCGCGCTTCAAGTATTTGAAGTACGACTGATACCACTTTGCATTCAATCGCATAAGAACGGGAGTCTGCGTTCGGCCCAACGTGGCCGTTCGCCGCTGCGGGCAGGCCAGCCTCTGCGCGAGGTCAGGTGGCCCGGGGCTTCGAGCGAAAGCCGTCTGTCCGCGCAAGCCCAGCCCCCCAGCGACTGCGCCCCAGGGCGGTGGCGGCGCCCCCGCGCTCCGGCCCACGCTCGCGGGGCGCCACCGCAGCGGGCGATGCGCAAGGGGTGCCACCTGGTTGCCGGGGCAGGTGGCTCGGGGTACGGGCGCAGGCCGGCGCAGGCCCCATTCGCGGTGTCCTGGCTCCTCGTGCGCTTGGCTGGCGTTGATGGCGCTGCGCGCCGTGGACCACATCGGGTGCCCCGCGAGCGTGGGCCGGAGAACGTACCCCGGGCCACCTGCCCTCGCGTCGGAGCTGGCATGCGCGCAGCGGCGAACGGCTGCTTTGGGCCGAACGCCGCCGCAAGATACGATGCCGTTGAACGCGTATGAAAGCCAGCAGCGCGGTGCGCAGCGGCAACAGAGCCTCAGCGACAGTTCGCCGGCAGGTGTCGCGCGCCATCACTTGCGTTGCGTTGACATAGTGTCATCGCAGTGGCACAACCACCGCGCCGACGCGCATCGCCGAGAGAGAAAACCCCTTGCGATCGCGCGGAACAGGCCTTGCTTTGACAACCTCGCCGTGCCTCTCGAACCGCCCATGGACTTGACTTCGCCGCCTCACAGATCGCCCCAGGCCCACACGGTGGTCAGCGTGCGTGCGCCCGGGCGCCTGCACCTGGGCTTCCTCGATCCTTCGGCAACACTCGGGCGGCGCTTCGGCAGCCTCGGCTTGACGATCGACGGCTTCGAGACCGAGGTCGAACTCGGCGCGGCGAGCGCAGACCGAGTCAGTGCCGATACACCCGCCGCACAGGCCGACGCCGAACGCGCCGCGCAGCATCTGCACCGCTTGCGCGAGCGCACCGGCCGGCATGAGCCGCTGGCGCTGCGGCTGCGCACCAGCTTGCCGGCGCACGTGGGCTTCGGTTCAGGGACGCAACTCGCGCTCGCGGTCGGACGCGCGTTCGCGCTGTGCCACGGCCTGGACCTCGCCACGCCCACCTTGGCGCGTTGGCTGGCGCGCGGCCAGCGCTCGGGCATCGGCATCGCCGCGTTCGACGCCGGCGGCTTGTTGCTCGACGGCGGACCGGGTGCCGACGGCGCGCCCGCGCCGCTGCTCGCGCGCCTGCCCTGGCCGAACGATTGGCGCATCGTGATCGCGCTCGACGTGGGCCAGCGCGGCCTGCACGGCCCCGCCGAGCGCGAAGCGATCGCTCAGTTGCCGCCCTTGCCGCAAGCGCAGGCCGCCGACCTCTGTCACCAGGTGCTGATGCGCGTGTCTGCCGGGCGCGGCGAGCGCCGAATTCGCGCCGTTTGCCGCCGGCATCAACCACGTGCAAACGCTGCTCGGCGAACATTTCGCACCGGCCCAAGGCGGCAGCGCCTGGACCAGCCCGGCCGTGGGCCGCCTGATGCAGTGGTTGCGCAAGAGCTTCGGCGACGCGGCGGCGATCGGCCAAAGCTCCTGGGGGCCGACGGGCTTTGCCTGTGTGCCTTCGGCGATGGCCGCGCAACAGCTCGTCGCAGCGGCGCGCGAAGCCGGCGTGATCGACGCAGCGCTGGAGCTGCGCATCGTCTGCGGCCGCAACCGCGGCGCCGCCTTCATCCCAACCCCACCATCGATGTGACACCCATGGAACGCCCCTACATCCTGCACATGTTCACCCCGGGCCGCCAGATGAGCCCGTTCGACATCAACATGGCGGCCGACGCCGGCTATCAGGTCATCGTGCCGTACACCGAGGTCGGCCTGGAGGCGATTTCCGGCCTGACGCAGGACACGATCTTCTCGCGCGGGCCGAAGGGTGCGGCGCGCACCGGCATTTTTCTGGGCGGGCGCGACGCGCTGCTCGCCGCTGACATGCTGGACCGCGCAAGCGCGTCGATGTTCAAGCCCTTCGTCGTGTCGTTGATGGCCGACCCGAGCGGCGCCTACACCACGGCGGCGGCGATGGTTGCCTGCGTCCAGGCGGCCCTGCGCCGCGACCGACCCGATGGACTCGCGCAGAAGACCGTGCTCGTTCTCGGTGGTACCGGGCCGGTGGGGCGGATCGCCGGTGTGATCGCCGCGCGCTGTGGGGCGACCGTGTTGCTGTCGAGCCGCGGTGGCATGGCCGCGGCGCAAGCCGCGGCGCTGCAGACCGGCGAGCGCTTTCAGGTCGAACTGGGCGCGGCCTCCGCCGCCGACCCCGCGGCGCTGCGCGCCTCGCTGGCGCGGGCCGACGTGGTGCTCGCCTGCGCCGCCGCCGGCGCGCAGGTGGTTTCGGCGCAAGACCTGGAGCATGCGCGCCACCTGAAAGTTGCCGCCGACCTGAACGCGGTGCCACCCGAGGGCATTGCCGGGCTGGGCGCCATGGACGACGCAATACCGCTGCCCGGAACGGATGCACTGGGCATCGGCGCGCTCGCCGTGGGCAACGTCAAGTACCAGACCCAGCAGCGCCTGCTGCTGCAGATGCGCGAAGCGCAAAAGCCCGTGACTCTGGGTTTTGCCGAGGCCTTTGCGATGGCGCAGACGGTGCTCGCTGAGAGCGCCGCCAAGGGCGCTTCTGCCTGAGCGCCGGAGCCTGACCGGCCGTTCAGGTGGGCGACGCTCTGCAAAGCGCTGAGGCTGGCCGATCCGTGCACGCCATCGCCGTTGCGGCGCTCTCGGCGCGGCAGCTCGCGCAGGCGGCGGCGCAAGCCGGCCTGGGGGTGGTCGCCTTCGATGTATTCGGCGACCGCGACACCTGCGCCGCGGCGTCGCGCTGGGTGCCGATCGGCGCGCAGGGTTCCCTGAGCATCGACGCCGCCCGACTGCTGGAAGCGCTGGGTTCGTTGGCGCGAACCGGCGCGGTGCAGGGCTGGATCGCGGGCAGCGGCTTCGAAGGCCAGCCAGAGCTGCTCGAGCAAGGCGCTGCGCTGCTGCCGCTGCTGGGAACCGCCGGCGCCGACGTGCGCCGGGTGCGCGACCCGAAAACGTTCTTCGGCACGCTCGACGCGCTGCGCGTCGCCCACCCTGAGGTGCGGCACGGCACCGCCGGCTTGGGTGCGGGCTGGTTGGTCAAGGACTTCGGCGCGTGCGGCGCGTGCCACATCCGTCGTGCCGGCAATGCCGCCGGCAGCAGCCGAGATTTCTCCCTCTCCCTTCGGGAGAGGGCTCAACCCTCACCCCAACCCTCTCCCGCAAGCGGGAGAGGGAGCAAGACACTCTCGGACTCTCAATACGCGCAGCGCGAAGCCACAGGCACGCCGATGTCGGCCAGCTTCATCGGCAACGGCAGGCGCGCGCTGCTGCTCGGCTGCAATCAACAACTCGTGCGCGAGTTCGAAGGCGGCCCTTACCGCTTTCACGGCGTGATCGGCCCGCTGCCCGTGCCCGCGCCGGTGCGGCGCGAACTCGCGCAGATGCTCGACTCGCTGACCGAGGCGTTCGCGCTGCGCGGCCTGGGCAGCCTGGATTTCATGCTCGAAGGGCACACCATCCGCGTGCTCGAAATCAACCCACGGCCGTCGGCCAGCCTGGAGCTGTACCCGCAGGTCGGCGACCAGCCGGTGTTGCAAGCGCATCTGGCGGCTTGTGCGGCCGATGGCAACGGTAACTTGCCCGGTGACCCGTGGCGCAGGGCTGCGGTGCGCGACGACGCCGAGGTGAATGCCATTGCCGCGTCCATTGCAGCTTGCGCTGTCGAGCAGGCTGTACGCGGCACCGAAATCGTCTTCGCGCCGCACCCCGTGCGCTTGAGCTTGGCAGCCGCGGCGCATCTCGCGAGCCTGCCCGCCACCCACGACCTGCCCCGCGGCGCCGTGGCCGGCGCGCATGCGACACACTTCGCCCCTGGTGAGCCGCTGTGCAGCGTCAGCGCCAGCGGCGCCGATGCGGCGAGCGTCGCGCGCGAATTGGCGCGGCGCCGCGACGCGGTGCTGAACATCCTGCAATGCCTGGAGACCGTTGAATGAGCGATCACCCCCAGCCGCTCGCGGCGTGCACGCTCAGCGTGAATGGTCAGGTGCGGCCCTTGGTGGAGAGGCTGCTGCGCGACGCCGATGCGCTGCGGATCCGAGTCCAGCGCGACGCATCCGGCATCACCCTGGTCGACGCCGGCATCGAGGCGCCGGGCAGCGTCGCCGCAGGTCTGCTGATCGGCGAAATCTGCATGGGCGGCTTCGGCAGCGTCGCCTTGAACATGGGCTCAATCAGCGACGCGACGGCGGGTTGGCCGAGCTGGCTCACGGTGCAGAGCTCGTCGCCCGTGCTCGCCTGCCTGGGCAGCCAATACGCCGGCTGGAGCCTGGCGGCAAGCAAGGAGGAGACCGGCGCGAAGAAGTTCTTCGCGCTCGGCTCCGGCCCGGCGCGCGCCCTCGCGGCAAAAGAAGCCTTGTTTGACGAACTCGGTTACCGCGACCGCGCCGAGCACGGCGTGCTCGTGCTCGAAGTCGACCGGCCGCCGCCGCCCGTGGTGGTGCAAAAGATCTTGCGCGACACCGGTCTGGCCGCCGCCGGGCTCACGGTCATCCTCACCCCCACCACCAGCGCGGCGGGGACGACCCAGGTCGTCGCGCGCGCGCTCGAAGTCGCGCTGCACAAGGCGCATGCGCTCGGCTTCGCGCTGCACCAAATCGTCGACGGCGTGGCCAGCGCACCGCTGCCCGCGCCCAGCCCCGACGCCGGCGTCGCGATGGGCCGCACCAATGACGCGATCCTCTACGGCGGCCGCGCGCACCTCAGCCTGCGCGGGCCCGACGCCGCGGCGCGCGAACTCGCGCAAAAGCTGCCGTCGCGCAACTCGCCCGACTTCGGCCGCGGCTTCGCGGAAGTCTTCAAGGAGTCGGGCTACGACTTCTACAAGATCGACCCGGCTTTGTTCGCGCCCGCCGAGGTGTGGATCAGCAATCTCGACAGCGGCAACACCTTTCATGCCGGTGCGCTCGACATGGCCTTACTGCGGCGCCTGTGGTTGCAAGACGCTTGAACCGGGAAACGGCGAGCCCCGTGCGGATGGCGATGCGGATTGCGATCATGACCGATGAAACCGGCTGGCACACGCGCCAGCTGCAGGCCGCGCTGCGCGAACGCGGCGCCGTGGGGCGCTGCGTCGACTTGGCCGACTGCCGCATCGACACCGCGGCTGCGTGGCACGGCCTGGCCATCCCCGGCTTCGGCCGCGACCTGCCCGACGCCGTGCTCGTGCGCGGCATCGCCGGTGGCAGCTTCGAGCAGGTGACGAAGCGCCTGGGCGTGCTGCATGCACTTCGGGAACTCGGCGTGCCCGTCTACAACGACGCTCGCGCGATCGAGCGCTGCGTCGACAAGTCGATGACCACCTTGCTGCTGCACGCCGCCGGTGTGCCCACGCCGGTGACCTGGGCGCTCGAGTCGCACGCGCTGGCGCAGCGCATCGTGATGGCGCAGGCCGCTGCCGGCCACGCGCTCGTGCTCAAGCCGCTGTTCGGCTCGCAAGGCAAGGGCTTGACGCGTATCGGCGCGGTCGACGGCGGCTTCGTGCCCTTGCCAGCGAACGACGCGCTGGGTCCGGGTTTCGGCGCGCTCTACTACCTGCAGCGCTTCATTCCTGCGCTGGCCACGCCAGGTTACGACTGGCGAGTGCTGGTCATCGGCGGGCGCGCCGTGACCGCCATGCGCCGCATCAGCGAACACTGGGTACACAACGTCGCGCAGGGCGCGCGCTGCGAAGCCGCCTGGTTGAGCCCGGAGTTGAAACAGATCGCCGAAGCCGCGGCGCACGCACTCGATGTCGACTACGCCGGCGTCGACGTGATGCCCATCGCACCGGGCTCGGCTGGCGGGCCGACCTTGCAGGTGCTTGAAGTGAATGGCGTCGCCGCCTGGCAGGGCTTGCAGGGTGTGACGCTCTTCAACATCGCGCGCGCGCTGGTCGAGGACTTGTTCGAGCGCCGCATCCCGGCCGCACCCCCCGCGGCACAGGTGCGACGTGCAGGCCGGGCCGCGCCGGTGCGGCGCGCATGAACGCTGACGATCACCGGGCCCACATCGCCTTCGCGAAGCACTGCTTCCTGCGTGCCTGCGCGCTCGACGTGGCGGTGCGCAAACCGGGCAACGTGAGCGTGCATTCGATCGGCCACGGCATGGACGCTGCGCTGTTCGTGGCCAGCGCGCAGGCCGCGGTGGAACCGCTGTTCGAGGCCGGTGCGCGCGTCGGCGCGCGCATCGAGGCCGCGGTGGCCGCCACTTGGCGCGCCGCCGGCTGCAACACCAACCTGGGCATCTTGCTGCTGTGCGCGCCGATCGCGCGTGCCATCGAACAACCCGGCGCTTTGCAGGGCGCGCTGTCCCTGCGTGAAGCGCTGGAAGCAGTGCTCGTCGATCTCGATCTGGACGACTCGCGCTGCGCCTACCGCGCGATCGCGATGGCCCATCCCGCCGGCCTGGGCCAGGTGCCTCACGAGGACGTGCACACCGAGCCCCGGTTGCCATTGCGCGCCGCGATGGCGCTGGCCGCGCCGCGCGACAGCATTGCACGCGAATATCTGAGCGGCTTTGCGCGGCTGTTCGAGATCGCGCCAGTGCACTCCGGGTTTTCACTGATGTCGGCGAGCCTTGGCGATCCGCCGAGCACGGAATGCATCGCTTGCGTGCAGCGGGTCTACCTGCGCTGCTTGAGCGAGTTCCCCGATTCACACATTGTTCGAAAACACGGGATCGCGGTGGCACATACTGTCATGAGCGCGGCGCAGGCGTGGCGCGAGCACCCGGCGCCGGGCGCCGACCCCGCTTTCGCCGCCTGGGATCAAACCCTCAAGGCGCAGCGCGTCAACCCGGGCACCAGCGCCGATCTGACGGTCACGGCGCTGCTGATCGCCTTGCTGCTCGGCGCCGGCCCGAGCGCCGGCCCGCAGGCGTGGCATGGAAAGTGATAGCTTCTGGCTGGCGCCGGTCTGCAGGCCGGCGTTCATTCGCCCAGAAACACATTCACAGGAGATATGGAGAAGCCATGGCAAAAATCGATCGCATGATGGTTGGCGAGTCACTCGTCGGCGAAGGCAACGAAGTCGCGCACATTGACTTGATCATCGGGCCGCGCGGCAGCCCGGTCGAAACCGCGTTCGCCAATTGTTTGACGAACAACAAGGACGGTTTCACGTCGCTGCTGGCCGTGGTGGCGCCGAATCTGCTGACCAAGCCGTCCACCGTGATGTTCAACAAGGTCACGATCAAGGGCGCCAAGCAAGCGGTGCAAATGTTCGGGCCGGCGCAGCGCGCGGTGGCGATGGCGGTGGCCGACAGCGTGCAAGACGGAACGATTCCCGCGGCCGAAGCCGACAACCTGTTCATCTGCGTCGGCGTGTTCATTCACTGGCTCGCCGAAGACGACAAGAAGATCCAAGATTACAACTACCGCGCCGTCAAGGAGTCGATCCAGCGCGCCGTCTCCGGCTCGCCGACCGCGGCTGAAGTGGTGGCCAAGAAGGGCAGCGCCGCGCATCCGTTCCAGGCCAAGTAGACAAGGGTTACGGGCTGTCAAGCAGCAGCCCGAATCGATGCAGCACCGCGTCGCGGTGCGTCGGTGAGAAGAGGGGTAGTGGAAGGGTTTGAAACTGGCCGGTCCGGCAAGGACGGGCCAGTTTTTTTTCGCCTGCCCGAACGAGGCGCCGGACAGGGGGCCGCGCGGCTCAGCAACCGCCCGGCACCATGCCGCTCCCGATCAGCCGCAGCACCGCCGCGCCGCGCTGGGCCCGCCCGGCCGACGCGTCGGGTTCGGGCGCGAAGCGCTCGATCTGCACGCCCACGGCGTGAACGTCGTCGAACTTGCGCGGTTTCACCACCTTCACGCGTACCCAGGCGGCGCCGAATTCTTCGATCAGCAGTGTCGCGATCGTTTCGGCAAAGGCCTCGAGCAGCTGCACCCGGTGCTCGCGCAAGAGGCGCTGCAGCCGATCGCGCACCACGCCGTAGTCGATCGTGTCGGCGATCGCGTCGGTGTCGCACGCCGCCGCGCGCCGCACGCCGGCGTGCAAGTCGATCACCACCGGCTGAGGGCATTGCAATTCGCTGTCGTGAATACCGATCACGGTCTGGCCGGTGAAACCCTCGATGAAAATCAAGTCCAGCGCCGCTGCGCGCCGCTCGTCGGGCGGCGCAAAATGCGGTTCGCGCACGTGGGAGATCCCGGGAATCGGGCTGGGGCTCGGCAAAATCATCGCTGTTTCCCTCGTTTTTCTTGCGGCTGGTTGCAATTTACGCGCCGGGCTGTGGGCCGTCTACGTGTTTCACCCGGTGCGCCGCGCGTTTCCGGTTCACGACAATCGTCAATTGTGTCCGGTTCCCGGATAGCGCGTCGGAGTGGAGGACCGTATGTCACTGACCATGCGTGAGGCGCACGAGCATGCCGACCGCATCCTGCAACGGGTGCGCAGCGGCGTCAGCGAAAGTCGCGACCCGCGCGGCGATGCGGTGGCACAGTCGTGGAGCCGCTGCGTCAACGACTATCGGCTCGACCCGGCCAAGCCGCTCGAGCCGGTGTTCATCAGCCGCGCCGAGCTCGACGAGCGCCGCGCCCGCCGCGCCGACGTGATTGCCTGCGCGCGCTACGAGATGACCACGCTGTACCAGCAGCTCGGCGACGCCGAAGCGGCGGTGGTGCTGACCGACACCGACGGCGTGATCGTGCACATGGTCACCTCGCCCGAATTCGCCGCCGAGGTCGGGCCGCTCGGCCTGCGCGTGGGCGGCATCTGGAGCGAGAACGCCGCCGGCACGAACGGCATGGGCACCTGCCTGGCGGCGGGCAGCCCGGTGACGATCCAGCGCGACGACCATTTTTTCACCCAGTTCACCCAGCTCACCTGCTCGGCGGTTCCGGTGTTCGACCCGTCGGGCGAGATCGCCGCGGTGCTCGACGTGACGAGCCGCTCCAGCCTGATGCAGCAGCACCTGCTGGTGTTGCTGGGCATGACGGTGCGCATGATTGAAAACCGCCTGATCGACGCGCGCTACCGCAACGCGCACCCGCTGCACTTCCACAGCCGGCCCGAGTTCGTCTACACGCTGCACGAAGGCAAGCTCGCGGTCGGCGACGACGGGCAGATCCTCGCCGCCAACCGCAGCGCGCTGTTCCAGCTCGGCATGCAGTCGATGAGCGACATCCGCACGCGGCGCGTCGAAGACCTGTTCCAGACCTCGCTCGAAGACATGCTGGCGCGCAGCACCTCGTCGTCGTTCCATCCGGTGGTGACGTACCGCACCAACGCGGCGTTGCGCTTCTTCGCGGTCGCGCGCCGGCCGGTTGCGGCGGCGAACGCCGCGCTGCCCTCGGCGGGCTCGATCGCCCTGCCGGCGCGCACGGCGCCGGCACCCGTGGCGCCCCTCGACGCCGGCCTGCGTGCGCCGGCTCACCAGACTTCCGCACGCAGCTCCGCGGGAGGCGCCGCCGAGATCTGTTTCAAGGACCCGCGCCTCGCATCCCATCTCGACACCGCGCGCCGCGTGATCGCGCGCCAGACGCCGTTGCTGCTGTGCGGCGAAACCGGTTCGGGCAAGGAGGTGTTCGCGCGCGCGGTGCACGACGCGAGCCCGCACGCCGGTGGCGCCTTCGTCGCGATCAACTGTGCGAGTTTGCCGGAACAGCTGATCGAGTCCGAGCTGTTCGGCTACCGCGCCGGCGCGTTCACCGGCGCGCAGCGCACCGGGCGGCGCGGCAAGATCCTGCAAGCCAACGGCGGCACGCTGTTCCTCGATGAAATCGCCGACATGCCGCTCGAGTTGCAGGCGCGGCTGCTGCGCGTTCTCGACGAGCGCCAGGTCACGCCGCTGGGCACGGAAGAAACGTACGCGGTCGACTTCCAGCTCATCAGCGCCAGCCACCAGCATTTGCCGACGCGGGTGCGTGAAGGGCGCTTCCGCGAAGACCTGTACTACCGCCTGGCCGGCATCGAACTCGCTTTGCCGCCGCTGCGCGAGCGCAGCGATCGGCGCGAGTTGATGCTCGGCATGCTGGCGGCCGAATCCGGCGGCAAGGCCAGGCTCGGCGCGGACGCCGAACGGCTGCTGCTCGAACACCCCTGGCCCGGCAACCTGCGCCAGCTGCGCCACGTGCTGCGCACCGCGGCCGCGTTGGCCGAGGCGAAGCCGATCACACGCGAGCACCTGCCGTCCCTCGGAATCAGCGCCGCGCACGAGCCGGCAGCAGCGGCCGATTCGGCGGCGGCGCATGTTCCGAATTCGAAGCAGCTGGCACACTGGGCCGGCGCGCCGCAGGCCGACGCGCCCCAAGCGCACCTGCCGATCAAACTCAACCCGATTCAAGCGAACGAACGCCAGGTTCTGCTCCAATTGCTCGAACAGCACCGCTGGAACGTGAGCAATGTCGCCAAGGCGCTCGATGTCAGCCGCAACACCCTCTACCGCAAGCTCCACAAGCTGCACATCGAAGTCTCCCACCCCGAGTGACAGCTCGGCCGGCAGTCCGGGTGGCGAAAGCGCTGCGCCCAAGCGCGAGCGCTTCGCCTGGTGCATCACCGGCTCGGGCCATTACCTCGACGAATCGATCGCGCTCGCCTCACGCCTGCCGCGGCTTGACCTGTTCCTGTCCGACGCGGCCGAAGAGGTGCTGCCGATCTACAAGTTGCGCATCGAAGACCTGCGTTCGCGCTTCGGGCCGGGTTTTCGCCTGCTGCGCGACAAGACGGCCAGCGCCGTGCCGGTGGGCATGTTGTACGACGACGTGTACCACACGGTGGTCGTCGCACCGGCCACGAGCAACACCGTCGCCAAATGCGTCGTCGGCATCAGCGACACGTTGCCGACCAACATGTTCGCGCAGGCCGGCAAGCTGGGCATCGAATCGATCGTCTTCGCCTGCGACAACGAACCCGTTGTCGTGACCCGTTCGCCGCATGAGTGGGTCACGCTGCGGCCACGCCGGATCGAGCTCGACAACGTGGAGCGATTGCGAGGCTTTCCTTTCTGCCAGGTCGTCTGTTCGCCGGCCGAGCTTGAGGCGGCGCTTGCAGCGCGGATGGAACGTTTGGCGTTGGCATGGGCTGCGCCGTAGTTCGCTTGTGCCATCTCGGAGCTCGCCCTCTCATGCGAAGTTGGGGGCGTCGCGGCAGGTGCTACCCGCGGGGGCCCGCAGGGGGCTCATGCTGTGACGGTCGGCGCTGCGCGCCGACTCCGCTGTGGTGCTCGCCTTGAAGTCGCGCCCCGAACTCGCTGCGCTCACTTCGTTCGCTACGCTCAGACATGCGGGGCGAAGTCAGTTTTGGATGCGCGCTGCGCGCGCCGACTTCAAGGCTGCGCTCCTCGCCGTCACAGAAATCGCCCCCCGCGGGCCCCCGTGGGTAGCACCTGCCGCGCTGCAACTGCGGTTGACTTCGTTGCAAGGGCAATCCGCGGTCCTTCCATCCTCAGCGCACTCGCCGGACAACCGATGGTCACATGCTGGTGCGGATTCGGCTTGGGGTTTTCGTCGAAGGAAATCAACCGGTGGCAGCGCGGCGGGCGGTGCCCGGTGGGGGCGATTTCTGGGGCGACGAGCAGCGCAGGACTGGAGTCGGCGCGCGCAGCGCCGACCGCCCCAGCATGAGCCCCCGCCGGGCGCCGCCTGCCGCGCCGAGCCGGACCTCCGCACGATCCGCCGACCTACGCCGAGCAAAGCGTGATGGAACACATCGTCTTCCTGACCGGCCGCCTGGCCCAGCCTCAGCTCGAACGCGTGCTGGCCGGAATTGATGCCGCCCCGTTCACTTGGGAGGTGCGTGAGATCGGCCTGCAAGTGGCCGCGTTGATGACGGCCGACATGATCCGGCGCCGCGTCACCGCTCCCGTGTTCACCGAGCACTCCAATGCACCACCGCAGCCCGCGCAGCGCATCATCGTTCCGGGCCGCTGCCGTGGCGACTGCGATGCGCTCACTGCGCATTACGGCATCCCGGTGCAGCGTGGCCCCGAAGAACTGAAAGACCTGCCGCGCTTTTTCGACCGCGCCGCCAAGCCGGTCAATCTGAGCCAGTACAGCGTTTCGATCTTTGCCGAGATCGTCGACGCACCGCTTCTCACCGTCGCGCAGATCGTCGAGCGCGCCCGCGAACTTGAGCGCGACGGCGCGAACGTGATCGACCTGGGTTGCCTGCCCGAGACGAAGTTCGAGCACCTCGAAGACAGTGTGCGTGCGCTGCAACGCGAGGGCCTGTCGGTCAGCGTCGATTCGGTCGATCCGCAAGAGCTGCTGCGCGGCGGCCAGGCCGGCGCGGACTATCTGCTGAGCCTGACGCTCGACACGCTGTGGGTGGCGGATCAGGTGCCGTCCATTCCGGTGCTGATTCCACGCACATCGGCGGACGAAGCTTCGCTGTATGACGCGATTCGCACGTTCCAGGCGGCCGGCCGCAAGTTCCTCGCGGACCCGATCCTCGACCCGATCCCCTTCGGCCTGACCGCGTCGATCGTGCGCTACCACGCCTTGCGCCAGGCGTTTCCCGACGCGCCGATCATGATGGGCATCGGCAACCTCACCGAGTTGACGGAAGCCGACACGAGCGGCATCAATGCCTTGCTGCTGGGCATCGCCGCCGAACTGAACGTCGCCGCGGTGTTGACCACCCAAGTCAGCCCGCACGCGCGGCGCGCAGTGGCCGAGGCCGATGCGGCGCGCCGCATCATGCACGCGGCGGCGCAGCAGCGCATGCTGCCCAAGGGGCTGAGCGACGCGTTGATGAGCGTGCACGCGAAGCACCCGTTCCCTGACACGCCGCAAGAGATCGCGGAAGTCGCGGCCCAGGTGCGTGACCCTAACTTTCGGGTGCAGGTGTCGGCCAGCGGCATTCACGTCTACAACCGCGACGGCATGCGGCTCGGCCAGGGCGCGTTCGAACTGTGGCCACAGCTGAAGCTCGAGAACGACGCGGCGCACGCGTTTTACATGGGCGTCGAACTCGCGCACGCCGAGCTCGCCTGGCGCCTGGGCAAGCGCTATGCGCAAGACCAGCCGCTCGACTGGGGCATCGCGCTGCCACGCCAGGCGCAAGACTTGAATGCCTGGTGCGCACCAGGGACGACGTTGCCGACGCATACTTCGGCCAAACGCACCGCCGACTGACGATGAACGACCAGATTTTCGAGACCGTCGTGACCAGTCTTTCCGAAGACGGCACGCCGCATGTCGCGCCGATGGGCGTGCGCTACCAGGACGGCCTGGTGGTGCTGATGCCGTTCAAGCCGTCGACGACGCTCGCCAACGTGCTCGCCAGCGGCCACGCGGTGCTCAACCTCGTCACCGACTCGCGTGTCTTTGCCGGCTGCGTGACCGGCCGGCGCGACTGGCCCACTGTTCCCACCGAAGGCATCCCCGGCGTGCGCCTGGCGTGTGCGCTCGGCCATGTGGAGTTGCGCCTGACGCTGCATGTGGACGACCCGCAGCGCCCGGTGCTGCGCATGACGCGCCTGTTCGAAGTGGCGCACGCGCCTTTCATCGGCCTGAACCGCGCGCAGGCGGCAGTGCTCGAAGGCGCGGTACTGGTGAGTCGCTTGCAGATGCTGCCGCCCGAAAAAGTGGACGCCGAAATGGCCTACCTGCAAATCGCGATCGATAAGACCGCGGGGCCCGAGGAACACGAGGCCTGGGGCTGGCTGCGCGAGGCAGTCGCGCGGCATCGTGCGGCGCCTGGAGCGCCGGCATGAAGCTGCTGATCAGCGTACGCGACAGCGACGAAGCGCTGCTCGCGGCGCGCGGCGGCGCCGATTTCATCGACCTGAAAGAGCCCGGCGCAGGCGCGCTCGGTGGCCTGCCGGTGGCGACGATTCGCACAGTCGTCGCTTCACTGCGCGCGGCGGACGTCGCGTTGCCCATCAGCGCGACGATCGGCGACTTGCCGATGCAGGCGCTGGCCGAGATTCGCGCGCGGGTCGACGCAGTAGCGGCGTGCGGCGTCGATTACGTGAAGGTCGGCGTGACGCGCGAGCCCGGCGCCGCCGCGGTGCTGGATGCCAGCTGGCGGCCTGCAGGCCACAGCGTGGTGCCGGTGTTCATTGCCGACCTCGGGCTGGATTTCGAGTTGATCGAACATGCGGCGGCGCTGCGCTTTCCTGCGCTGATGGTGGACACCGCGAACAAGATCGCTGGCAGCTTGTTCGAGCTGACACCCATCGACGAGCTGCGAAAGTTCGTCGACACGGCACGCGGCGCCGGCGCAATGGCCGGGCTGGCGGGTGCGCTGCGCATCGAGCATGCAGCCGCGCTCGCGTCGCTCGAGCCCGACTTCGTGGGGTTTCGCAGCGCCGTGTGCGCCGGCGCGCGCAGCAGCGCGCTCGATCCGCAGCGCTTGCATGCGCTCGCGACCGCACTGCGCGTACAGCCGCGCTCAGCGCTCGACGTCGCGGAACTCGCCGAGCAGCAACGAGCGCATGTGCGCCAGCTCGGCGCGCTGAATCACATCGATCGCACAGGCGGCGCCGGCCGCTGCGCCGGCAAAACGTCGGTCCAGGATGCCGGCACCGCTGAGGTCGGCCAGGCTCGCGCCGAACGGCAGCTTGCAGGCCTTGACGATCACCAAGCGCTCCGCGTTCAGTTCGAGCGCCAGGTCGAGTGCCAGGCTGTCAGCGCTGACGTCCCAATTCGTGTCTTCACCGGGCTTGTCTTTGCACTTCGCGAACGGCAGCCACAGCGCGGTTGCGCCGCCGTGCAGCGCGTGGCGAATCTCGGCCTGGCTGGCGGCCAGACGCAAGCTCGGCGCCAGGCCGTGCGCCAGGTAGGCGCTTTGCGCCATCGCCAGCACCGCCATGTTGTGGGCGGCCAGGTCGTCGAAATGCCAATGCGCCTGGGCGCGGCGCACCTCGTCGGCAAAGGCCCCACCACCGCAGACGATCGTGACGCGCCCGCCGCCGAGCTTGGCGAGCAGCTCCAGCCACTCGGGCAAGAGCGGGTCGTTGTTCAGGCTGCCGCCGAGTTTGACGACCCACATCAGTCGTGATCCTTCTCGAAGAGTGCGGCCACCGCAACGCTGGGCGCGCACACCCGCGCCCAGGCGGTGGTGCCAGGCGGTGCCTGCGGTGCGATGCGCGCGAAATGGGACGCGTAGTCAATGTGCCGCCAGCCGTCAGGCAACAGTTCCGGCACGAGAAACGACCCGCAGCCGGCGCTCACCAGCAGCGCCGGGCTTTGCAACGAATGCGCGGCGAGAACGCGCTGCAACTGGTCGCGCAATTGATCGAGCTGCGCGCTGCGCCAGACGCGGGCGAACCAATGCCACTGCGCGAGCGGTGCGTCGCGCGCGTCCAGGCCGATCATTCGCGCCAGCCGCGAGCAACTGCCGGCTTCGTCTTTCGGGCCGTTGTCGGCGCTCGGGTGTTGGTCGTGCGCCGGGTCGAGTTCGCCGGTGAGGCGATACACATCGGCGGTGGTGGCGAAGAATTCGTTCATCACGTTCAGTTCGACTTCGCGCGGCGTGTCCTCGCCGATGCCGCAAGCGCGGCGCCACGCGATGCGCCGCGCCAGCGCGCACAGCGGTGTGCGCACCACCCCTTGGTAGACGAGCTCACTGCGCTCCAGGCGCAGCGCGTCGCTGCGGCTCGCGGTGAGCACGCGGCCGTGGCGGAATGCGATCAGGTCGGTGGTGGTGCTGCCGATGTCGACGAACACCCCCTGCTCGCCGTCGAGCAGGCAGGCGGCGTGACGCGCCGTGGCGAGCCAGTTCGCCGACGCGATGTGTGACCACGCGGCGCTGGCCTGCGAGACACTGCACCACGGCGCGTCACCCGCAAAGAAGCGCGGTTCCGGCAGGGCGCGGGCTAGCAGCTGCGCGATGCGCTGCACGCCGTCTTCGCGGTGCGCGAAGGCGTCGACCATCTCGCCCGTCATCGTCACCGCGTGGCGGTATTCGTGCAGCGCCGGGCCAGCGGGAACGCGCAGCGTCCAGCACGAGTTCCAACTCGCCCAGGCCCTTCCACAGCGGGCACGGCCACTGCGCGGCGTCGTGCACGACGCCGCGCCGCAGCAGCGCGGCCTTGACGTGGGCGCCGCCGATGTCCCAGCCGATCACGCCGCGCTCAGCCATGCCGGCCTTCGTGCGCCAGCAGTCCATCGACCTCGCAGCAGCCCCGCCAGGCAGCGTGCGCGTCAATGCGCACGTTCGCCGCGCCGCGCTTGCTGACATACTCGCGCTCGCCCGATCCCGCGCGCCCTGCCCGCCGCCCCTGCCCCACCATGTTGTTGATCCCCGTCGTCGACCTGATGCGCGGCCAGGTCGTTCGCGCCGTGCGCGGCAACCGCGACGCATACCGGCCGATCGTCTCGGCGCTCTGCGAAGGCAGCGATCCGGTGCGCGTGGCGCGCGCGCTGTGCGCGCATTGCGCCGCGACGCAACTGTACGTCGCCGACTTGGATGCGCTGACCGGCGGCGTGGCGCAGGCCGATGTCTTGCGTGGCATTCTTGAAGCGCTTCCCGACATTGAACTCTGGCTCGACGCCGGTTTCGCGCAAGCGCCCGACGCGCACGCGCTGCTGAAACGCATCGGCCCCGTGGCGCAGCGCATCGTGCCGGTGTTCGGCAGCGAGTCGCTGCGCTCGCGCGCCGCCCTGCAAGCTTGTGTCGCCGCGCCGCGCCGTGCCATCTTGTCGCTCGACCGGCGCGATGGCGAGAGGCTCGACGTGGCCGGCTGCTGGGACTGCCCCGAACTCTGGCCGCAACGAGTGATCGTGATGACGCTGGAACGCGTGGGTGCGGCCAGCGGGCCGGACCTGGAGACACTGCTTGACACCGCGGCGCGCGCGCCTGGCGTACAGCTCATCGGTGCCGGCGGCGTGCGCGACGCTGCCGACCTGGACCGCGCGCGCAACGCCGGCGCGCACGCCTGGCTGGTTGCGAGCGCGTTGCACGATGGCCGCCTGGCGCCGGTTCGCCGGCCATGAATCGATGCAGGAAGTGATGCCATTGCCTTCAGAGCATCATGTTTCGTGCCAACCGCGCGAATGCCCTGCGCAGCGCGGCGCAGCGCAGCGCTCGGCCGATATCGCCCGGCCGGAATTGGCACACTCTGTGGCAGCTTTGACGGCGCCGGGCCGGCGCGCCAGGCCGGCCCGCGGCGCGCATCGGCAGTGGCACATCGCTTGCGTCACGCTGCTTCGATGATGAATCCCGACGTGGCCACCCAGGCCGACCCAGGTCAGGCGAGCCCTTGGACCTGCCCGTTCTGCCCGCTGGCGTGCGACCATCTCGGCGTGAGTGCCGGCTTGTATCTCAACCCCCGGCCGCGGAGTACCACGTCCGCCCCCATGGCCCCGCAGGGGCCACTTCGTGACCCTTGGGGCGAGCAACTGTCTTCGGAGCGGCCGTGCGACAGTTGCTCAACCCACGAACCACCCACGCTGAACTCAGGCAATTGCGAACGCGCGAGCCTGGCGTTGCGGCACTTCGCAGTCGAACCACCGGGGGCCCCGGGCGCGGTCGCGCGATGCAATGGCCAGCCCTGCGAGCTGCCCACTGGCATCGCCGCTGCCGCGCGCCTGCTGGCCGGGAGCCGCCAGCCCCTGTTCGCCGGGCTCGGCACGGACGTCGCCGGAGCCCGCGCGCTCTACCCGCTGGCCTGCGCGACCGGAGCGATCTGCGACGCCGCCGGCGGCGACGCGCTGATGCACGGCCTGCGCGCGCTGCAAGACCGCGGCCAGTTCACGACCACGCTCGCCGAAGTGCGCACCCGCGCCGACGTGATCGTCTTCATCGGCGGCTTGCCCGGTGCGCTGGCGCCGCTGACGGCGCAGCGCTGCGGCGTCGGCGAGACGCAGGTCGCGCAGCGCCGCGTCGTGCTGCTCGGCGCAAACCCGGGCGACGCACAGCGGCTCGCGGAACTCGCCGCGCCCGGCTTGAACATCGAGTCGATCCCGCTTCACGGCGATCTGTTCGACAGCGTCGCGCTGCTCGCCGCGCTGGTCGCGATGCGCGCCGTGCACGCTGCGCCACCCGCCTTGTGTGCCCTTGCCCAGACCCTGCGCGCAGCGAAATACGCGGTGCTGATCGGCACCCCGGCGCGCTTGCCCGCACATGGCGGATTGCTGGTCGAGCGTGTGCATTCGCTCGTCAACCAACTGAACCGCGACACGCGCGCCGCCGCGCTGTGGATCGGCGGCGGCAACGGCGCAGCCACGGCGAACCAGGTGTTCACCTGGTTGTCGGGCCTGCCGCTGCGCTCGCGCGCCGGGCCGCGCGGGCTGGAGCATGAACCGCTGGCTTTCGGCGCCGCCCGCCTGCTCGACGACGGCGCCGCCGATGCGTTGCTCTGGGTGTCGAGCTTCGACGCCGACCCGGGCTCAAACGCACCGCCGCAAACCGACTTGCCGTTGATCGTGCTTGGACCGCCCACTCTCGCTGCAACGTGCAGTCGACCGGGCAGCGTGTTCATCGCCGTCGCGACGCCCGGGGTGGACGCCACCGGCCACGTGTTCCGCACCGACGGCACGGTGCTGATGCCGCTGCGCGCGCTGCGCGCGAGCACCTTGCCCAGCGTCGCGAGCGTCGCCCAGGGCATCCTGCACGCGCTGCAGCAGGAGCGCAGCGCGTGAGCAGCCTGCTGCTGCGCGGCGGGCGCGTCGTCGACCCGGCCAATCCCGAGTCCCCGCAACTGCGCGACCTCGCGGTACGCGACGGTCGGGTGGTCGAGCCGCTGCCGGAGGGTGGCGCCGGCGAACACTACGACGAAGTGGTCGACGCGAGCGGCTGCATCGTCATGGCCGGCGGCATCGACCTGCACACCCACATCGGCGGCGGCAAGGTGAATCTGGCGCGAATGTTGATGGTCGAAGACCACCGCTTGGGCGCCGAGCCGATCGCGCTGCCCGGCAATGCGCTCGAACTCGCGTCGTGCGGCGCCTGCGCGCCCGGCACGCTCGCCACGGGTTACCGCTATGTGGAGATGGGCTACACGGCAGCATTCGAGCCGGCGATGGTGGCGAGCAACGCGCGCCATGCGCACATGGAAATGGGCGACGTTCCCGTGCTCGACCATGGCGCCTACGTGATGCTCGGCAACGACGAGCTGTTCCTGCAACTGCTGGCCGAGGGCGGGCCGCAGTCGCGCAACTTCGACCAGTTGCGCGACTACACCGCGTGGACGATCAACGCTTCCAAGGCGATGGGCGTAAAGGTCGTGAACCCGGGTGGCATTTCGGCGTTCAAGTTCAACCAGCGCAAGCTCGACGTGAACGAGCCGCATGTGCATTGGCAGGTCACGCCGCGCCAGGTGCTGCACACGCTGGCACGCGCGCTGCACGAGCTGGGCGTCGCGCACCCGCTGCACATCCACGGCAGCAACCTCGGCGTGGCAGGCAACATCGAATCGACGCTGGAGACGATCGCCGCGCTCGAAGGCCTGCCGGCGCACCTGACGCATGTGCAGTTTCACGCCTACGGCAACGAGGGCGCGAAGAAGTTCTCTTCCGCCGCGTCGCAGCTCGCCGAGGCGGTGAATGCGAATCCGCAGATCAGCATCGACGTCGGCCAGATCATGTTCGGCCAGACCGTTACCGCGTCGGGCGACACGATGCGCCAGCACGCGAATTCGAGCCTCGGCAGCCCACGCAAGTGGGTCGGCGCCGACATCGAAGGCATCGCAGGTTGCGGCGTCGTGCCGTTTCGCTACCGCGAGCAGAGCTATGTGAATGCGCTGCAATGGGCGATCGGGCTCGAGATCTTCCTGCTCGTGAACAACCCGTGGCAGGTGGTGCTGACGACGGACCATCCGAACGGCGGGCCATTCACGAGTTACCCGCATCTGATTCGCCTGTTGATGGAGCGCGACTTCCGCAACGAGCAGCTCGCCAAGCTGCACCCGGAGGTGGCGGCGAGCAGCGCGCTGCGCGGAATCGCGCGCGAGCTGACGCTGGAAGAGATCGCCGTGATGACCCGCGCCGCGCCGGCCAGGCTGCTCGGCCTGCGAAATCGCGGCCAGCTCGGCGTGGGCGCGGCGGCGGACATCGCGGTGTACCGCGACACGGTCAATCGCGAAGCGATGTTCACGACGCCGGAACATGTGTTCAAGGACGGCGTGCGCGTCGCGCGCGCGGGCAGAATCGTCGCCACGCCGGTGGGCGGCACGCATTTCACGACCCCGGGCTACGACCGCGCGATCGAGAAGACCTTGCGCCGGCATTGGCAGGCGCACGGTTCCATCCAGTTCGACAACGTCGCGATCAACAACGACGAGTTGTGTACGTGCTGCAACGGCGGCAAGCTGCTGCCGGCGGCGTGTTTTGGCGCTGAATCGTGAGGCAGCGCGCATGACGCAGGACCGCGCGACGACAGCCCCGATGCTGCGCAATGGCGTGAGCATCGACGACAGCTTCGCCGAGGCCTTTCCGATGAAGGCGACGCGCATCGTGATCACGGCGCACACCCTCGAATGGGCACGCCACGCCGCGGTCGCGGCGACCGGATTCGCGACCTCGGTGATCGCCTGCGGCTGCGAGGCCGGCATCGAACGAGAGATTCCTGCCCCCGAGACGCCCGACGGTCGCCCGGGCATCGCCGTGCTGCTGTTCGCGATGTCGGGCAAGGAATTGGCGAAGCAGCTCGAGCGGCGCGTCGGCCAATGCGTCTTGACTTGCCCGACGACGGCCGTGTTTGCCGGCATCGATGAAGGCGAAGCGATTGCGCTCGGCAAGAACCTGCGCTTCTTCGGCGACGGATGGCAGACCTCGAAGCTGATCGACGGCAAGCGCTACTGGCGCATTCCGGTGATGGACGGCGAGTTCGTCGCGCAGGAGTCGACCGCAGTGACCAAGGGCGTGGGCGGCGGCAACCTGCTGCTGCTGGCGCGCGACACCGACAGCGCGCTGGCCGCGGCGCAAAGCGCGGTCGGCGCGATGCGCCAACTGCGCGGCGTGGTCATGCCGTTTCCCGGCGGTGTGGTGCGCTCCGGGTCGAAGGTCGGCTCGAAGTACCCGAGCCTGGGCGCGTCGACGAACGATGCGTTTTGCCCGAGTCTGCACGGCTTGGTCGCGCACAGCGAACTCACGCTCGAGACGCGCTGCGTGCTGGAGATCGTGATCGACGGCCTGACGGAGAGCGACGTCGCCGCGGCGATGCGCGTCGGCATGCAGGCCGGCATCGAGCTCGGCGCGGCCGGCGGGTTGCTGCGCATTTCCGCAGGCAACTACGGCGGAAAGCTCGGGCCGTTTCACTTTCACTTGCACCGACTGCTTGGGGGTTCGACGCCATGAGCGGGTGCCCGGCGAACGAGGGGCGGGCATGACTGGCTGGGTGTTGCGCGCCAAACAAGCTCCCGCGCTGCGCGTCGACCTGCGCGGCGTCACGCCTGGCGCGCTCGCCGCACTGTCGTTGGCGCAGGTGGAGCAGCTTCAGGTCGGCTACGGCAATACGCTCATCGCGCTGGCCGAGTTCTTTCACGTCACTCCCGGCGCTGACGAGGCGTTGCGCTTCGCCGCCGACCTCGCCCGGTTCGACCGGATCGGCTGGCAGATGGACGGCGGGCAATTGATCGTCGAGGGCAATGCAGGCGACTATGCGGGCGCGTGCATGCGCAGCGGCGATATCCGCATCGACGGCCACGCGCGCGACCTCGCGGCGTGCGAGATGGCCGGCGGCAACCTTGCTGTCCAAGGCAACGTCGGCGATTTCGCCGCGAGCACCTTGCCCGGCAGCATGGACGGCATGCGCGGCGGCACGCTGGTCGTGAAAGGAAGCGCCGGCGCGCGCTTCGGCGACCGCATGCGGCGCGGCAGCGCGCTCGTGCTCGGCGATGCGGGCGACTTTCTCGCTTCGCGGATGGTGGCGGGCACCATTGCGGTCGGCGGGGGCTGCGGCGCGCATCCCGGCTTCGGCATGCGCCGCGGCAGCGTCGTCTTTGCCGGCTCAAGCCCACCGATGCCGCCGACCTTCGTTGCCGGAATCGCCGAAACTCCCGTCTTCTGGCAATTGCTGTCGCGTGACCTGGCACGCCGGGGTGGCGCTTTCGCGGACCTGCCGGCCAAGCGCATCGAGCGCTGGCTCGGTGACCTGGCGGCCGACGGCAAAGGCGAATTGATTTCGGTGCAGCGCTGAGAGCCGCATGCAGGCGGCGCGCACCATCCAGAGAATCCCATCACGGCAAGAGGAATCCCATGAGCGAAAACTACATCTTTCACGCCGGCGAGGCCACCGTGCTCGCCCGCGAAGGCCAGTTCACCGACGCGATGCCCGAAATCCTGCTCGGCTACACCGACGGCCCGGTGGGCCAGGCGTTCGCGAACCTGATGGCGCAGAGCAAGGGCCACACGGCGATGTTTGCGATCCGCGCCTGCAACCAGTTGGTGCGGCCAGCGACGATGATGGTGCCCAAGGTCACGCTGAAAGACAGCGCGAACATCGAGCTGTTCGGCGGCGTGGTGCAAAGCGCAACGGCCGACGCGGTGGTCGACTGCCTGATCGACGGCACGATCCCGAAGAAGCTGGCGAACGAGCTGTGCATCATCGCGCTCGTCTGGATCGACCCGCGCTGCGCGAAGGACCCGAACCTCGACAAACGCGACATGTACCGCACGAATCACGAGGCGACGAAGCTCGCGATCCGGCGCGCGCTGAACAACGAACCTTCGGTCGAGGAGCTGATCGCGAACCGGCACAAGATCAAGCACGACATGGACGATTGGTCCTGAGCGGCGCGGCGGCACCGCGGCTCGGCCGGCGAGGCGCCGCTTGCACGAAGGCCCCATGAAGCTGGCGCTGTTCGACCTCGACCACACGCTGATCCCGTTCGACAGCGGCATGGCGTGGACGCGCCACTTGGTGCGCGCCGGTGCGCTCGACGCCGGCGCGGAAGCTCGCTATCTCGACTTCTGCCACCAGTACGTCGCTGGTACGCTGGATATCCACGCGATGCACCGCGCCAGCATGGCGCCACTCGCGGCGTTTGCGCCCCGGCAATTGCTGCGCTGGGCGGTGTCGTTCGAGGCGGAGCTGGCGCCACTGCTGCCCAGGGCAATGCTCGACCTGGTGGCCAGCCACCGCGAGCGCGGTGACCTGTGCGCAATCGTCACCGCCACATCGCGCCTGGTCGCGGCGCCGTTCGCGCGCGCCTTCGGTGTCGGGCACCTGCTGGCCACCGAGGCCGTGAACATCGGTGGTGTGCCAAGCGGGGAGATCGACGGCCTGCCCTGCTATCGCGAATATAAGCTCGCGCGGGTCCAGGCCTGGCTCGCGGCGCAGCCACAGCCGCCGCGCACGCTCTCGGACTTCGAGGCGTCCTGGTTCTATTCCGATTCGGCCAGCGACTTGGCCTTGCTGAGTGCGGTGACGCACCCGGTGGCGGTGCGGCCCGACGCTCGCCTTCGCGAGCACGCCGTCGGGGCGGGTTGGCGCATCATCGAGCCGCCGCTCGGCGCGGCCACCCAGGTCCCCGAGCCCGGCGCGGTGCCGGGCCGAGGGCCAGCGTCACTCCGCCTCTTCGACTGACAGCGGCCGCGCCCCAGCCTGCGCCGCGCGCAGCGAGGCGATGCGCTTGCGCGTTCCCGGGTGGGTGGCGCTGTCTTGCTGCATGCCCTGGCGCATGAACGTCGAGAACGCCACGTCGTTCGGCCAGCCAAGTTTCTCGAGCGCCTGCAACGCGTAGGCGTCGGCGGCGTATTCCTGGCGGTGCGCCAGGCCCGAGGCGTCGCGCCCGAGCAGCCCGGCCACCGGATCGGTCTTGTCCTGCGTCACCTCGCCGGGCACCCAGCGCTTGTAGACGCGCCCCATTTGCGCCCAGTGGCCGCCTGCCGCGTGCCCGATTTCATGCGCGATGATGAACAAACGCTCACCTTCGGGCAGGTCGGCGAGCGACTCGTTGGCGACGATGATGTGACCGTGCATCGTTTCGGCGTAGCTGCCGCTGCCGACGATTCGCAGCTCGACCGCGACGTCGGGGTGCAGGGCCTGGAACAATTTATCGAAAGTCGCGCGCACCACCTGCGCCCGGGCCTCGTCTTGCGAGGGTTTCAGCGCCTCGAGGCGCTGCTGCTGCGAGCGACGCAATACGTCGATGATGTCCTCGCTGTGTGCCGGCCCTGTCAGGGCCAAACCGAGAACTGTCAGATGAAACCACTTCATGACAAACCCCCCGTGAACGGCTACGCATGTGCCGTTATGACGGGTTTGATTTGCAAGGTCCATTCCCGATTCAGGGTTTACCCCTAAATGAGGGGTGTCAACGGGTCAAATCTGAATCAAGCCCCATTGCAATGCCACCAGTGTCAGCTCGGCCTGGTTGCTCGCGCCGAGCTTCTGCTTCACGTGGTAAAGGTGCGTTCCTACCGTGCTCGGCGAGAGCTTCAGGTTGTCGGCGATCTGCGCGACGTTCTTACCGCGCGCGAGCTGCAGGAAGACCGAGAACTCGCGCTCGCTCAGCGCATCGGCCGGACTGGCGTGGCCTTTCACCTGGGCGGTCGCAAGCAGCTTGGCGGTCTGGGCGTCGACATAGGGTTCGCGCGCGGCGACGGAGCGAACGGCGGCAATCAACGCGTCGGGCGCGCTGCGCTTGGTCAGGTACCCCAGCGCACCGCCGCGCAGCACGCGCTGCGGATGCGCACTGTCTTCGTGCGCCGACAGCACCAGCACGCGCGCCTGCTCGTCCTGGGCAAGCAGTCGGCGCAGCGCTTCCAGGCCGCCCATGCCGGGCATCGACAGATCCATCACCACAACATCGGGCAAGACCCGCGCATACGCGGCGCACGCCTGTTCGCCGGTGTCGAATTCGGCGACGACCTCGATCTGCGACTGGCCGAGCAGCATGCGAAACCCCATGCGCACCAGCGCATGGTCGTCGACGAGCATGACGCGGATCACGGTGGGCTCTCCGCGAGCGGAATCGAGACCTCGAGCAGCACGCCGTGCGGCGCCGCGGCTTCGATCTTCAGCACGCCGTTCAGGCTTTCCACGCGTTCGGCGAGCCAGCGCAGGCCGTAGTGGCCGGCGCGCTGCGTGCCTTCGGGCGGCAGCCCGACGCCGTCGTCGCTCAGCCGCAGCCGTACCGAAACGTCATCGGCGCTCACGTCGAGCACGACGTGCTGCGCCCTGCCGTGGCGCAGCGCGTTCGTCAGACCCTCCTGCGCGGCGCGGTACAGCGTCAACGCCACTTCCGCCGGCAGCGCCACCGCACCGAGTGACGCTTGCAGCTCGACCGTCAGATCGGCGTGGCTGCGCCGGGTCCGCTCGACCAGGTCGTCGAGCGCTTCGCTCAGGCCGAAGTTGTCGAGCACGAGCGGTGTGAGCCGCGGAATGATGCCGTGCATCGCGTCGTACAGGCGCGAGGCTTCGTCGGCGATGGCGCGCGCCGCCTGTTCCGACGGCGCGTCCGCGGCGCCGACCCGCTGCGCGATCGACAGCGCCAGGCTGCGCATCGCCGTCACCGACTGGCCAAGCTCGTCGTGCAACTCGCGCGCGATCGCGCGGCGTTCCGCTTCGATGTGGCGGTCGATCCAGTGCGCGAGATCGCGGCTGTCGGAGAGCTGCAGTTCGGCACGCACCGCGCGGCGCTCGGTTTCGATGCGGTCGCGCAACTGCTCGACCATGCGGTTGAACGCGGCGCCGATCGCCCCTGCCTCGGTGCCGGCCAGCGGCGGCAAGGCGACGTCGAAACGCCCGCCCTGCAACTGGTTCAGCGCGCCGACGATCCGGCCAAACGGTCGCACCGCGCGCCCGACGAGCCAGAACACGAGCACATTCACCGCCGCCAGCATGGCCAGCGCGCCGCCGGCCAGGTCCACCGCATAGTCCCAGGCGTCGAGCGCGGCGCGTGAGGCGTTGGCGCGCACCTCGAGCTTGCCGTCGGGAAATTCGATCGCCTGCACCGAGGGCGCCGGTGCCATCAGCGCCTCGAACCAGCCCGGCGCGTCGCGCCCGGCCTTGTACGGCGACGGCGGCGAGCGGTACAGCTCCTGGCCCATCGCGTCGAACAAGCTCACGTCGTTCGAGCGGATGCGCCCCACGCTGTGCAGATACGCGAGCAGCGCCGGCGTGCCCTGCAAGGTGTAGCGGCCGACCGTGCGGTTCAGCAGTTGCGCCGCGACCCGGTTCGCCGCGACCACCTCCTCGTGCACCGAATCGCGCAGTGCACTCAGCTGCAACGCGATCACGGCCGCCGTGAAGAGCACGGTCAGCGCGCCGACGATGAGGTTGATCTGGAGACGCAGCGTCATGGCTAGGGCCTGTTCACACTACGGATGCCAGTGCGAACGGGGCTGCCAGGGCCCAGGGCTAGGCGTGCGCCGCGGCCCAGGCTGGCCGCCTGGGCAAGGCGTGCAACGACGCCCTGGGCCCTGGCAGCCCCGTTCCCGTACGGGTTGCCCCCAGAAAAGCCGCGCGCGTCGTTGCAAAGCCTCGCCGGGGCCCAACCCCGGCTTCGTTTTGCGCCTAGCTCGCGGCTATTCTGGTGGCAACGCATCTGGCATCCGTAGTGTGAACAGGCCCTAGCGGCAACACCGGTTCGGGCCGGCGGATTCGCGAGTGCTACTGCACGAGGTGCAGGATTTCGAGCTGCTCTTCCACCGTCTCGAAAGTGCCGGTGCCGGCGGGCATCTGCATCAGCGGCTTGGCTTTCGCGTCGAACAGCCACACGCTCGGGTAGACGAGCATGCGGGCGCGCTCGTCGCCGATCGAACGCTGGAAGTCGGCGTAGCCAAGGCTGGTGGGCCCGATGCGGATGAACAGCTTGCTCGCCTGCGCCGACAGGCTGCTGCGCAGGTCGACGACCAGGTAGTCCTTCGCGAAATGCGGCACCAGCTCGGCGGCGTTGCGCGCCAGAAAGGCCTCGTACTTGCGGCAGTAGGGGCAGTCGTCCGCGCCGAGGTAGACGTACAGGCGCTTCTTCTCGCGTTCGGCGCGGCGCAGTGCGGCGGTCAGGTCGAATTCGTAGCGTTGCGGAACGCCCAGCGGTTGCACCACGGTCGGTGCGTAGGGCGCAGGGAATCCGGCCGCGGCCGCTGGCGCGGCCGCGGCGAGCGCAATGAGCAGCGCCAGGACGCGGGGGCTCATCCCACCGCCAACGTGCCGACGAACTGGCCTTCTTTCGAATCGGTCACTTCGGCGCGCAGCTCGCCGGGCCCGCGCGGCACGAAGTGGAATCGCAGCGTCGGGTTCTCGCTCACCGAGAAGTCGAGTTCGGCGTCGAACACCTTGCGCTGCGCGTAAGAGACCTTGATCGAACGAACGAAATGCGGCGGGATGTACATCACGGTGATGTGGTTCAACTCGAAGCCGGTGTCGTTCGGGTGCACCACGGTCACGTCGACGGGTGTGGGCTGCTCCATGCGCAACTCGCCCGCCATCTTGAACTGGGTGCGGCCGATCAGGTGCAGCGCGTCGCGGTTCGGCGGCGCCGAACAGCCGCCCGAGGTCTTGACGTAGCGCGAATCGGTGTGCAGCTCGCCGTTGGAAAGTTCGCTGACCACGCGCACATGGCTGTATTCATCCACCCGCAGGCGCGTTTCGAAGTCGGCCTGGCCGACCTCGGTGGTGAGGTCCAGCACCGCGGCAATCGGCGATGGGTTCTTGTCGACCACGAGGAACATCTTGCGCACATGGAGTTCCGGGCGCTGCGCCAGTTTCGACACGATCTTCACCGGCACCGACGCACCGTACGCGGCGCGCAGCGGCGCGAACACCTGCACCGTGCCTTGCCCGGCCTTGAGCTCGCGCCCGGCGAACAGCTTGCCGCGAATCTTGTCCCATTCGGGCGAGCTGGCATCGTGCGTCGCCGAGGGCAGGCCGCCCACTGCCGCGACCGCCGCACTTGGTGCGGCCACGGCGGCCGCGAGGCTTTGGATCACACGGCGCCGGCTGTGCAATGCGGATGTCATTGTGTCGATCTCCTTGGGTCCGAACTATTTGAACATCAACTCGCGCTCGAAGCGCAGGAATGCGATCGACGCGTTGCGGCGGTGAATCGCGTCGTACTGGTCCCAGTCCTGGTACTCGGGCAGCTCGCAGGCCTCGGCCACGTCGAGCAACGAGGTGCCCGCTTCCAGCAAGGCGCGCACCCGCTTTTCGAGCGCCACGAGGTAGCGCTCGACATCAGTGATCGCCCGAGGCGCCGCCACCGGGCCATGGCCGGGCACGATGCGGCCCGGGTTCAGCGCGCGCATCTCGCGCAAGGCCTTCTTCCAGCCTTCCAGGTCGCTGTCCTGAATGTCGGGGATGCGCCGCACATCGAGCAGGCCACCGGCGAACAGCACGCCGCTGCGCACATCGAGCACGGCGCTGTCGCCGGGCCCGCTGGAGTGGCCGAAGCTAAGCACACGCACCGGGCGGCCGATGGCTTCGAGGTCGTGGCTTGCGTCGTATTCCTGGTCGGCTTTGTAGATCGCCGTGCCCAGCATCGCCTCAGGGCCCAGCGTCTGGCGCAGGGTTTTCAGGCAGGTCTCGCAACGCGACGCCATCAGGCCCGCGGTGCGCCGGTGCATACGAATCGGGACTGACGCCTCGCGAAACGCCGCGCCGCCGAACAGGAACTCGGGCCGCGTGTGGGTGATGAGGGCCACACGCACCGGCTTGTCGGTGACGGCGCGGATCGCCGCGAGCAGCGCCTTGCCATGGGCGTACGACGTTCCCGTGTCGACCGCGATCACGCCGCTGTCGCCGACGATGAAGCCTGAATTGCCGATGCGGCCGAGATTGGCCTCGTCGGCGGCGCCGCCGCTGCCGGGGGCCATGTAGACGCCGGGTGCGAGCTCGATCAGGCGAACGGCCGACGGTGTCGCCGTGTTGGCGCAAGCTGTTATCGGCAGGCAGGCGGCAAGCAGTGATTGCAGCATTTGCCGGCGCGGGAGCTTATCGGCGCCACGCCGACCCTCACCCCCCGCCCTCTCCGGCCAGCGGGTGAGGGAGCGTGGAAGCCTCATGCCTTCACTGCGGCGCTTCGCGCGTCGCCGCCGAAACGAAGCGCAAGTCGCGCGAGTCGAGCACCGTCGCGCGCAACTCGGCGCCGGCTTGCGGCTTCACGTAGAAGCGAAAGTTCGGGTTCTCGCTGATCGAAAAATCGACGTCGGCCGAGAACACCGGCTTGCCGCCGAGCGTGACGTCGACCTTGCGTACATAGTGCGCCGGGGTGTACTGGCGCGTCGCCTGGTCCATCGCCATGCCGGAGTGGTTGGGGTGGTCGATCATCAGTTGCGCCAGCACCGGCTCGCTGCCCTTCATGTCGCCGTCGATGCGAAATTTCATCTTGCCCAGGTTCGCGAGCGCGGCGGCCGCGTCGCTGGCCGCCGGGGCCGAACAGCCGCCGGAGGCCTTGACGAAGCGCGTGGTCGCGTACAGCGTGCCGTCGCTCATCTCGGCGACGGCGCGAACATGCGAATACTCATCCACGCGGACCCGGGTTTCGACGTCGAAACGCCCCGAGTCTGGGGCGAACTGGAAGATCGCCGAGATCGGCGATGGGTTCGCATCGATGATGAGATAAAGCTTCGCGACGGGGCGCCCCTGCGGGAAACGGGTGCGGATCGCGATCGGCACCACCGCCGCGTCGATCGCGCGCGCCGGCGCTTCGAGGGTCAGCGCTCCGGCGGGCGCGGTGCCGATCGGTCGGCCCTCGAATACGCTGGCGCGAACCTTCTGCCAGATCGCGCTCGCGGCGGGGTCGTCGCTGGCCGCGAACATGGGCGCGGCCAGCGACGGCAGAGCCGTGTACAGGCCGCACAACGCCACGATGCACACGCCAAGCGATGGCGCGAGTGCGGCCCAGCGGCGCACCGTCTGGCGCGGCGCGCCCCGGCGGGTGGTGATGTTCATGGCATTACCTCGGCGTGATGAAGCAGCCCTTGTGCACTTGCGCCTGCAATTCACGGTAGCGTTTGACCTGTGGCTTGAGCGAGTCGTTGTCGCGCAACTGGTTGCCGCGCTCGCCGCCGATCGACATGGCGTTGACGATCGTCACCATGCCGCTGTAGTCCTCGAACTTGACCTCGCGCGCCAGCGCGTCGAGCGCGCACGAGCATTTGTTGAGCATTTCGTAGTGCGGTCCCGGGTTCGCCTTCATGCATTCCTGAACGTAGAGCACACGCTCGACGGTGGGGAAATCGTTCGCCGACGCGAGCACGGCGGCACCTAGCAGGGCGCAGCCGATGATCAGGCGCGGATTGAACAAGCGATGCAAGGCCATGGAGTGGGTCGATTCTTCAGGGGTTGCGCGGTGCAGGAGACGCGCCGTCGAGGATCATTTCTTCGTCGAGCAGCGGCACCGCGCCGGCGCCGGGCGCGGTGACCCAGGTGCGGATCGAGTACACGCCGCCCGGCACGGCGTCGGACAGTGTGAACACGTATTGTTTCGTCGCGAGATTCTCGAAGCGCGCGCGCAGCGGGTCTTCGAGGTAGGGCGAGATCGTGATCGTGCGCACCGCGACCGGCTTGCTGCGAAAACTCAGGCTCGCGTCGGCGATCTGCGCGCCCTCGTACACCGCCATGCGGATGCGCTTGCGAAAGTAGTTCGACTGGCCTTTCGTCAGGCGGCTCATCTCGCGGATGTCGCGCTCGAGAAAGTACAGGATCACCGGGTTGCCGTCCGCCGCCTCGACCTCGGGCAGCGACAGGCGCCGCGCCCCGGTCAGGAACTCGGCGTTCGCGGTGCAGCACTTGCCGCTCGCCTGGGCACGCAGTGCGATCGAGACCTTGTCGCTGAAACCTTGTTCCAGGCTGCCGGCCTTGGTGTAGCTGTAGTTCAGCGTCAGCGGCGGCTTGAGCTTGGCGAGCTGGTTCGTCATGAACAGCATGCGCTCGGCCTGCGAGAAGTCTTGCGCGGCGTGCATCGTCACGGGCAGCAGCAACGCGGCTGCCACGGTGAGCGGATGGATGAAGCGCATCGGGTTCACCGCCACATCATGCCACGCACCGCACGGTTCGCCGTCCGCGCGTCTCAACGCCCAGGCCGCGCGGGCGACGCGTCGGCGTCGGCGACGATCGGCACGCCGAACTCGGCGAGGATCGCGGTGATTTCGGGGCGCTTCGTCTCGATCAGCGACTCGACCTGCTGCTTCCATTCGCGTTCGCCGTAACGCACGCCCATCGCCATCTGGAAGTCGAAGCGCACGCCGGGTTCGCTCTTCAGCGGCACCACCCGCAGCTGCGGCGCCTGGATGCGTTTGGCGAAGTAGCCGGCGATCGGGCCCCAGACGATCGCCACGTCGAGCTTGCCCGACGCCAAATCCTTTTCGATGATTTCGCCCGGGTACTGCTGCGGGTCGGCGTTCATCATCTGGTACGGCACGCCCGAATCCACCAGACCATGTTTGCTGAGCCAGTCGGACGCGGGCGAGCGGTCGTAAACGCCGATGCGCAGCTTGGCGAGCTGGGCCCGGTCAAGCGCCAGAAAGTCTTGCGCGCTGCGCACCTGGTCCAGCCCCTTGCCGGGCGCGAACACGAGTGCATAGGTTGATCGATAGTACGGCTGCGTCACCGAAACCTGGTCGTAGCCGAGTGGCACGCCCATCACGATGTCGCAAGGGTAGTCCTGGCCAGGCAATTTGTAGCGCAGCGTATTGCGAATGAACGCCAGGCGCTGCGGGAACGAGAAGTAGGTGACCGGCAGGCCGAGTGCCTGGCCGAACACCTGGGCGATGCGGTTTTCGATGCCTTCACCCTTCTCGTTCGAAAACGGCAGGTTGTTCGGGTCTTGGCAGACGCGCAAGGCCTTGCGTTCCTCGGCCTTGTCCTGCGCACCGGCCGGCGCGCCGAACAGTGCCGTCGCACCCAGCAGCAGCACGGGTGCGAGGCGCGAGGCACGCAGCACGTTCGCCATCATTGAATCGGTTCGACCCGGGCGCGCTTGATCAGGCCGTCGGAGCGGCCCTTCAGATACGCATACAGGTGATCCATGTTGTCCATCACCTGCGGGCTGGTGCCGAAGCTTTGCATGCCCTTGTCCAGGCGCCCGTCGCGCACCACCTTGACGAACTCCTCCTTCGTGAGCGTCTTCAGGCTGTTCACCAGCGACGGGCCGACCAGCCCTTCCTGGTTGGCGCCGTGGCAGCGGTCGCATGCGGCGGCACGCCAGGTGCGAAAACCTTTCATCGTGTTTTCGTCGACTTTGTAGCCGTCGATCACCTTCACATCCTGCGCTTGGGCCAAACCATGCGCCGCCAGCAGCAGAGCCGCGCCCAGAATTGATTTCCGAACCATGTTGTCCTCGTAAAAGAAAGGGGACGGAGCCGTTGGGCGCCATCCCCCTCAGGTGTCAGGCCGGCACCGTGCCGGCCCTGATTCTCATAACGCCTCAGTTCGGCAAAGCGAACACCGTCAGCGAACCGCCCAGTTCAGTGTACTGATTCAGTTCACGATAGCCGCCCACCGCGCCCAGGCCGTCGGTGTCTTTCTCCAGGCCCGCTGCCATGCCGATGCCGGCCCAGCCGCCGATGCCCGAGAACACGCCGATGTGCTGCTTGCCCTTGTGCTCATACGTGAAGACGTTGCCGATGATGCCCGAGGGCGTCTTGAACTTGAACAGTTCCTTGGTGATGTCTTTTGCGTCCACGCACTTCAGGTAGCCTTCGAGCGTGCCGTAGCAGCTCAGGCCGCCCGCGGTGTTGAGCGAACCGCTCCACACCGAGAACTTCTCGGGCTTGCTCTGCACGATCTTGCCGGTGCCGGCGTTCCAGGTGATGTAGTTGCCCAGGCCGCCGTGGCTGCCCGGAGCCGGGAACATCGACAGCGTCGCGCCCACGTACGGCTGGCCCGCGGTGTACTCGACCTTGAACGGCTCGTAGTCCATGCAGACATGGTTCGTCGGCACGTAGAACAGCTTGGTGTTCGGGTCGTACGACGCGGGTTGCTGGTCCTTGGTGCCCAGCGCCGCCGGGCAAACGCCCTTGGTATTGACGTCAGGTCCGTTCTTCGCGGTGGAGTACTTCGCCACCACTTGCGGCCGGCCGGTCTTCATGTCGACATGCGTGGCCCAGTTCACCTTCGGGTCATACTTCTCGGCCACGAGCAGCGCGCCGGTCACGCGGTCCAGCGTGTAGGCGAAGCCGTTGCGGTCGAAGTGCACGAGCGCCTTGGTGGGCTTGCCCTTCACGTCGATGTCGGCCAGGATCATCTCGTTGATGCCGTCGAAGTCCCACTCGTCGTACGGCGTCATCTGGTAGACCCACTTCGTCATGCCGGTGTCGACGTCGCGCGCGAAGATCGTCATCGACCACTTGTTGTCGCCCGGGCGTTGCGCCGGGTTCCAGGTGGACGGGTTGCCGGTGCCGTAGTACATCAGGTTCAGCGCCTTGTCATAGCTGTACCAGCCCCAGGTCGTGCCGCCGCCGATCTTCCACTGGTCGCCCTTCCAGGTCTTGATCGAGGAATCGGCGCCCACGGGCGCCATCTTGCCGTCGGTCCAGGTCATCGTCTTGGCCGGGTCCATCAGCATTTCGGCGTCGGGGCCGACGCTGTAGCCCTTCCAGGCGAGCTTGCCGTCGGACAGGTTGTAGGCGGCGATGAAGCCGCGAACGCCCCACTCGCCACCGCTGATGCCGGTGATGACCTTGTCCTTGAAGACGTGCGGCGCGTTCGTATTCACGGCGCCGAGCTTCGGGTCACCGTTCTTCGTGCTCCACACCACCTTGCCGGACTTCGCGTCGAGCGCGACCAGCATGCTGTCGGCCTGCTGCAGGATGACCTTGCCTTCGGCATAGGCCAGACCGCGGTTCACCGTGTCGCAGCACATCTGCGGAATCACCGCCGGGTCCTGCTTGGGCTCGTACTTCCAGAGGATCTTCTGCGTATCGAGGTCGACCGCAAAAACCTTGTTCGGGAACGGGGAGTGCAGGTACATCTTGCCGTCGATCACCAGCGGCGAGCCTTCGTGGCCGCGCAGCACGCCGGTGGAGAAGGTCCACGCGACCTGCATCTTGCCGACGTTGGCGGTGGTGATCTGGTTCAGTTTGCTGTAGCGCTGGTTGTACATGTCGCCAGCCTGCATCGCCCAGTTCTTGGAGTTTGCGATGTTCTTCTCCACGTCGGCATTGGCCAAGGCCAAGCCGGGCAGCGCGAGAAGCGCAGAACTTACGCATAACCAAGCGGGCCTGTGGAAATGCCTCGCAATTCGCATGAAAGTCTCCTTCAGATGATTGACGTGACCGAGGGCCGCAACGCAAAGCACAGCCCGGCGGGCTATTCCTACGAATGGCAATGTGACTCGGCCGTCATCGAACTGCAATTTCTGCGCCCATCTCCAAACGCGGCGGCGCGGCGGGACTACGTTTCGCCTGGGCGATTTCGCCTTGGTAGTTTCCCGAGAATCGAGTGGGCGCGCCGCCTCGCGTCGCAGCGGGGACTCACCGCAGTGGGCACGTCGACTGCGCAGCGCCGCAGGCGCGTCCGGGCGGCTCGGCATCGATTGGTTTGGGTCCCGTAAACCTAGGGAAAGTACCGAGTGGCGTTGACGGCGATCAAGGCCGCCCGACCTCGGATTGAGGTCGACGCCTGACCGGCGTCTCGATTCCGTTGCAACGCGACTGGAACACTGTGTTCCATCCGACGCGCACGCTGAAACGCTGGTTCGCGCGCGCCGCCACGCGACGCATCGCATGGCCCCGGCTTTCAAGCCTCGAGCCATGGCAACATCGCGCGGCACTCAAAGGCTCGCGCATGGACCGCAACGACGCACTGCTCTCCGATTGGCGAACCCGCGCACTCGCGCTCGAAGCCCAGGTGAACCAGGCCGTGCTCGGCCAGGCGCGAGCCGTGCGGCTCGTCAACACCGCCGTGTTCGCGCGCGGCCATGTGCTGTTGCAAGGCGATGTCGGCGTGGGCAAGACAACGCTGCTGCGCGCCTTCGCCCATGTGCTGGGCGGCGCCTTCGCGCGCACCGAGGGCACGGTCGACCTGATGCCGGGCGACCTGGTGTACTACACCTACATCGGCGAGAACGGCCGCCCCGCGGTCGAACCCGGGCCGCTGATCCGCCACGGCGAAGACCTGGCGATCTTCTTCTTCAACGAGATCAACCGCGCCCGGCCGCAGGTGCACGCGCTGCTGTTGCGCGCGATGGCCGAGCGCTGCGTGTCGGCGTTCAACCGCGAGATCCGCCTGCCGCATTTGCTGGTGTTCGCCGACCGCAACCGTGTCGAGCGCGAAGAAACGTTCGAGATCTCAGCGGCGGCGCGCGACCGCTTCATGATGGAAATCGAGATCGAGTCCCCGGCGGACGATCACAGCGCCGCGCCCTGATCTTCGAGACGCGCTTTCACGATACCGAGCGCCTGGTCGACTCGCTGCAAGGCGCGCTCGTGCCGCACCATGAACTGAACGCCATTGCGGAATTGGTCCAGCGCAGCATCCAGAGCTCCGACGCGTTGGCCGCGTACGCGCTGGCGCTGTGGCGCGCGACCGAGCAGCCGCAGCAGTTCGGCGTGCGCGTCTCGGGCGTCGATGTCGCGCAGCTGATGCTCGCCGGCGCGAGCCCGCGCGGCATGAGCCAGCTGCTGCGCGCCGCACGCGTCGCGGCCTGGCTCGAGGGGCGCGGCTTCGTCGCGCCGGAGGATGTGCAGGCGGTGTTCGCGCAGACCGTGGCGCACCGCCTGTGCTACGCGCCGGTCTACGAACTGCACCGGCAGGAGATCGGGCACGAGCTGATGCGCGGCATCGTCGGCGCGGTGGCGGCGCCTTGAACCCGCGCGTACGTCGACACCGGCGCAAATTCGCCCCGCTCCGGGAGCGGATCGGAGCCACTCGGCATCCGGCGTGAATCGAACTCGCGCCGAGCCCGGCGCTTGACCGCGAGCCGCACATGGCCAGAGTGACCACCGAGTTCCACTACCGCATCGCGAGCCACGCTAACGGCACGTTCCCGGGGCACCACCGCAGCCGCAGCGGCGACGCAGGCTTCGAGTTTCGCTACCACGCCCCGCTGCACGACGCGCCCGACGCGCGGCGCCTCGATCTGCGCATGAGCCTGCGCGACCCGTTCGGCCAATGGATCGTGCGCCGCTACAGCCAGCGCAAGGCAATTCCGGTGGTGCTGGTCGCCGACGTGTCGGCGTCGATGGGGTTCGTGGGCGCGCAGCGCAAGCTCGACGTGCTCGCCGACTTCGCCCAAAGCCTCGCCTGGTCGGCCTGGCGCACCGGCGACAGCTTCGGTTTCCACGCCTGCGACGAGCAGTGGCACGCCGACCTCGCGCTGCCGCAAACACGGCGCCGTGGCGTCGGCGCGGCGCTGGCGCAAACGCTGCGCGCGCTCGAGCCGCGCGGCCGCTCGGCACGCGCGCTGATCGACGTGCACCGCCATTTGCCGCGGCGGCGCTCGCTGGTGTTCCTCGTTTCCGACTTTCATGTGCCGCTCGGCGAGGTGAAGCAGATCCTCGCGAGCCTCGCTGCGCATGACGTGGTGCCGGTCGTGCTGTGGCAAGCCGGCCGAGTTCGCGGCTGATGCGACGCGTGGCCTGGCACAGGTGCGTGAGCCCGAAAGCGGCTCACGCGGCTGGTTGTGGTGGCGCCCCGCGCTGCGACAGCGCTGGCAAGCCGCCGCGCAGGCGCGGCGCGACGCGCTGGTCGAGCTGTTTCGCGCGCACCGGCTGGCGCCGCTGTTCATCGAAGGCGCGTTCGACGCGGACGCGGTGACGCGCCACTTTCTCGCATGACGGCCGCAATGCGTGCATCGCCTCTCGTCGCGCTTCGTTTCGCGCTTGTCGCCGCTGGCGCGCTCGGCGCTGCCGGCCACGCCCGCGCGGCGGACGAAGCGCAGGCCTTGCGCGTCGAGGCGAGCGAGCCGCGCGCCTACGGCTACCAGGTCGGTGACGTGGTCCCGCGCCGCATCACGGTTCACGCCCCGCCGGGCTGGCGCCTCGTCGAAGACTCGCTGCCGCGCCCCGGCGGGCGCGGCGCGGCGATCGAGCTCAGAAGCGTCGCCGCGCAAGTGCATGCCTCAGGCGCCGGGCAACGCCATGAATTGCAGCTCGAGTACCAGGTGTTCTTCGCGCCGCCGAGCGTTCGCACGCTCGAGATCGCGCCGCTGCGGCTGCGCTTCGAACATGCGACACGCGCCGAGGAGCTGCGCGTCGAGGGCGCCCCGGTGACGGTGGCGCCGCTCGCGCCGCCCGAGGTCTCGCCGCGCCGCGGCCTGGGCGAACTGCAGCCTGACCGGGCGCCGCCGCTCATCGACACGTCTGCGGCGCAAATCCGCCTGCTGGTCGGCGCCGCGCTGGCGCTGCTGGCAATGGGCACACTGGCGTTGCTGAGCTTCGGCCCGCCGTGGCGCGCGGCACGCAACCGGCCCTTCGCGCGCGCCTGGCGCGAATTGCGGCGCCTGCCGGCGCGCCCCGACCCGCTGCAATGGCAGGCGGCGTGCCGCAGCCTGCACCGCGCGCTGAACGCCAGCGCCGGCGAAGTGCTGTTCGAGCCGGGCTTGGAACGCTTCATCGGCGCGAACCCGAGGTTCCGCCCCGAGCGCGACGCGATCGCCGGATTCATGCAGGTCTCGCGCGGGGTCTTTTTCGCCGGCGGAATGCAGCCGGGAAGCGGCGGCGCGCCGACTGCGAGCAACGCCGCGCACTCCAGCGCCGCCGGGCATGCCAGCGACGCGACTTGGTTGATCGAGTTCTGCCGGCGCTGCCGCGAGGCGGAACGCACCTGGGTGGGCCCGCGATGAATCTCGCACCTGTTTCGGTGCGCCGGCGCGGCGGGCGCTCCCGAACCTGCCTCAGGCGGACCGAACGATGAACTTCGACCACGCCTGGGTGCTGTGGCTGCTGCCGCTGGCCGCGCTGCCGCTGGTTGCCGCGTCGGGCGAACCGCTCGCCAACGGCTGGCTCGCGATCGCGCCGCGCGACCGCGCTTCCACCCTCGCCGGCTGGGCCTTGCGCGGTACCGCCGCGGCGGCGCTGGCCGCGCTGGTGCTGGCGATGGCCGGGCCGTACTGGCCCGAATACCGCGTGGAGCGCATCGGCCGCGGCGCCGAGATCGTGCTCGTGCTCGACCGCAGCCGCAGCATGGACATGGGTTTCGCACCCGGCGGGGCAGCGCCCGCGGCGGCGCGCGGCACCGGGCCCGAGGCGCTGGACTACTACTTCAGTCAGACCTGGGGGCGCCTGCAGGAGTCCAAGGGCAAGGTGGCGCGGCGGCTGCTGGCCGAATTCACCGCGCAACGCCCCGACGACCAGTTCGCGCTCGTCGTGTTCAGCACGTTGCCGATGCGCGTGCTCGCCTTCACGCCAAAGAGCGAGATGATCCGCGCCGCGATCGACGCCGGCAACGTCGGCCGGGGCCTGTCGGAAACGAACATCGGCCGGGCGCTGGAAGCGGCGCTGGAAATGTTCGAGGGCCGGCCCTACGCCGGCTCGCGCATCGTGATGCTCGTGTCCGACGGCGGCGACCGCCTCGACCCCGACGCCAAAGAGCGCCTCGCGCACGCCGCGCGGCGCCAGCGTGTCTCCATCTACTGGGTGTACCTGCGCTCGACCAACAGCCCCGGCCTGAACGCAGCGGTCGAGCCCGGCAGCAGCGCCGCCGACAGCATCCCCGAACTGCTGCTGCACCGTTTCTTCGAGTCGCTCGACACGCCCTACCGCGCCTATGAAGCGAGCGACACGCAGGCGTTGCAGCGCGCGATCGCCGACGTGAACCGGCTGGAGAAGTTGCCCATCACCTACGCCGACCTGGTGCCGCGCCGCGAACTCGCGCCGTATGCGCAAGGTCTGGCCCTGGCCGCCGTGCTGCTGTTGCTGGCCGCGCGTTTCGGCGAGATCCGGCGGTGGGCGGCGTGATGAATCGGATCGGCGCAGCGTGGCACACCGTGGCCCCACGCGGGAGCGGCCGGCGCCTGGCCTGGATAGCGCTGGCACTGAGCCTGGTTTGGAGCGGATTCGAAGGCGCGATGCTGTTGCGCGCGCAGCAGCTCAACCGCCAGCTCGCCTCCGGCACACCGCCGCCGGACAGCGCCACCGCGCCGGCCGAAGTGCGGTTCGCGCAGGCCTACGCGCTCGCTGCGAGCGGCGCATTCGACGCCGCGCTGAACCGATACGGTAGCTTGCAGGACGATTCACCGCTCGGCCAGGCGGCGCGCTACAACAGCGCGAACCTGCTGCTGCGCCAGGGCATGGCACTGCGCGCCGCGGGCCAGGACGGCCAGGCACTGGCGCTGATCGAACTCGCGAAGGAGGGCTACCGCGAACTGTTGCGCGCCAACCCGCTGGACTGGCCGGCGCGCTACAACCTGGAGCGTGCGCAGCGCCTGGTGCCCGACCCGATGGAGGCCGACGACGCCCCGCCGGACGTGAACCGCAGCGCCGAACGCGCCGCGACGACGATGCGCGGCTATTCGCCGGGTTTGCCGTGATGCGCCCGCTCGGCGAGCGCGCCGCTCTCGCCCTGGCCGCGCTCGCGCTCGCGGCGGCGTTCTTTCAGCCGACGATTCCGTGGCGGCGCAGCCTGTTCGAGCATGTCGTCGTGCTCGACGTCACGCAGAGCATGAACGTGATGGATGAAATCCTCGATGGCCGGCCAGCCTCCCGCCTGGCGTTCGCGAAACACGCGCTGCACGGCGCGCTGCAAGAGCTGCCCTGCGGCTCCAAGCTCGGCTGGGCGGTGTTCACCGAAGCGCGCAGCTACCTGCTGTTCACGCCGGTCGAGGTGTGCGCGAACCGCGCCGAGTTGCGTGCCTCGCTGGCCGGCATCGACGGCCGCATGGCGTGGTCGGGCAACAGCGAAATCGCGAAGGCGCTGCACAGCGGCGTCGGGATCGTGAAAGCCCTGCCGGGAACGCCGTCGCTCGTGTTCATTACCGACGGCCACGAAGCACCGCCGATCGCTGCGCGGCACCGGCCGCGCTACGACGACAAGGCGCCGGGGCTGAGCGGGCTGATCGTCGGTGTGGGGCAAGCGAAGGCGTCGCCGATTCCGAAGACCGACCCCGCCGGCCAGCCGCTGGGCTTCTGGAGCGCCGACGAAGTGCAGCAAGTCGACGCGCACAGCCTGGGGCGCGGCGCGAGCGTGGGCGGCGAGGCGATGGTGCAAAGCGCCGACGATGCGCAGCCGGACGCCGCAGTCAGCGCCGGGCTCGGCGCCACGCCCGGCAATGAGCATCTGTCCGGCCTGCGCGAAGCCTACTTGCGCCTGCTCGCCGCGGAGAACGGTTTCGAGTTTCACCGCCTGCGCTCGGTTCAAGGCCTGGCCGACGCCTGGCGCGGCGGCGGATTCGCGCGCCAGGCGGCGGTGCGCGGCGATGCGCGCGTGCCGCTCTACGCGCTGGCGTTCGTGGCGCTGCTGGCGCCCTACGTTCTGGCCTGGCGAACACGCGCCCCCGGCACAAGCTGAGTCGCTTCCGGGCGCCGCCGCCGGCACTCGGCGCGCAGCCAGACCGACGGCCGGCGCCGCGCCGGCCCCGGAAGCCCGCGCGCAGCAGCCTTGCCCGTCAGTCGTCTTGCTCGCGGTCGTCGCGATCGCGGTCGTCTCGATCACGGTCGAAGTCGACCTCGATCAACTGCGCCTCGTCACCGCCGCTCTTGTTGTCAACCGACACGACCATTACGCCCCTGGCCGGCGTCAGTTGCCACTCGGCCCGGTTGACGCTGATCACGTTGCGGGTGTCGCTGGCACCGGGCGCAACCACGGCGTAGCCGCCATGGCTGATGGCGCTGGTCCACGCGTTGAACTTGGCCCGGCCGGGCACCGACTTGACGCCGCCGCTCAGAAAATCGAACCCGACCGCGCCGTAGCTGAAACGCGGTTTCGCGGCTGACAGGCAAGGTTCGCCGGCGCGGCACAACTGGTTGCTGAATACCGGCAGCAGTGCCGTCGAGTTGTCGGTCGCCGCAGTGGCCAGGCCGGCGCTCGTAAAACCGCCCGAGCGGGTGCTGAACACGAACGTGCCGAGCCGGCCGCTGGACACGCCGGTGCGAACCAAGCCATCGTCAATCCCGACGATGATGTAATCGTCGATGCCGTCGCCGTCCACGTCGACCGGAATGTCGAATTCGTTGGTCGACGCATTCGACCAGCGGTCATGCGTGTTGACCGCAAACACCATCAACTGAACGCCGCCGCCGGCGTCGAACGACTGAATGCCCACCGCTCGCACGTCATTCGACGCCCGGCCCGGCACCTTACGTGCCGACAAACCCCAGGCGTAGAAATCGGCGTCGCCTTCGATCGCGCCGCGCCGGTTCGTCACCGTTGCCACCGCCGACGGGTTGTCGCCGCGCAGGCGGCTCAGCCGCGTGGACACGCCCGACAAGGCGCGCGGCACCAGGTAGTACGGCACGCGCAGCGCGATCCCGCTGTTGTCGGCGGCGCTCGCCGGCGTGAACTGGATCATGCCGGCCACTTCGCGGAACGACAGCCCACCGAGGTTGGACGGCGCCACCGTGGCGACCGGCACCGTCAGCGTCACCCGGACCTCGGCGCTCTCGTGCGGGGGCACGGTGATCTGGGTGCGGTTCAGCCCCACCGAATGCGGCGTCGCCGTGGTGGCGCGCACCTGCGACACGTTGAACGTGGCAGCATTGCGGCCGTTGTTCTTGACCTTGATCGTCTTCGTGCCGACGAAGTCGCTGTCGAGTTCTTCGACGCCAAAACTGAGCGCGGGCGACAGCCGGTTGTCCTCGTCGCGCGCGACCACCTGCGAGACCGTCGCCAGCGCCGGCTGCACCAGGCCCGTGCCGCCGCGGCTGATGCGGTGCCCGGTCACTTTGGCCGGGTCGGCCGTGTTCACGATCGCCGCTTTGATGTCGGCCACACTCCAGTGCGGTTTGGCTTGGCGCGTCAGCGCCGCAACGCCGGCCACGTGCGGCGAGGCCATCGACGTTCCCGAATTCGTCGCCGGCCCATTGCCCGAGCCGCTGCCGGTGGAAACCGTGGCGACCCCCGGTGCGGTGAGGTCCGGCTTGAGCGCGCTGTCACCGGTGCGCGGGCCACCTGACGAGAAACCGGCGAACCCCAGGTAGGCCGGGTTGGCGATGCGCGCGTTGGCGGCACTCAGCGTCCCGCCCTGGGCCGCTGCGAGCCGAGCGCCGTCGCTGGTCGCGGTTGCCGCGAGGCCCTTGACGCCGAAGAACGGAATCGTCACCGTGTAGCGCTCGCCGGTGTCCGGGTTGCCGGTGATCGGCCCCTCGAACGGCGGGAAGTTGGTCGTGTTGTCGATCATCACCGCCGCGATGGCACCGGCCTTTTGCGCGAACACCGCGCGCGCCACCCGGGCGCAGGTGCCACGCTGCGTGACCACCAGCTTGCCGGCAACGCCCACGTACTCGGCCGGGTTGCAACCGAGCGAGACGCCACCCAGCGCATCGCGCAGCACGACGATCGGGTACGACGTGCCGTCGGCAAACGTGGCGCCGTTGGCATTGATCGCCGCGATCGCCGCGCCACCGGTGCTGAGCGTGAACGTGGCGCCGGGAAAACTCTGCGTCGGGTCGAGCGCGGCGGTGGCGATCGAGCCGTCGGCCGAACCCGGCGAACCGGCAATGTATTGGTTCGCGCCGGAGTTGCCGGTGGACGTGACGACGATGACGCCGGCCTTGGCGGCGTTGGTCGCGGCAATCGCTGAAGGGTCGTTCTTGGTGCCGAACGACGAGCCGAGCGACATGTTGATCACGTCCATGTCGTTGTCGACTGCCCACTCGATGGCGTCGACCGTCAACTCGGTCGAGCCCTCGCAGCCGAAAACGCGCAAGGCGTACAGGTCCGCCTTCGGCGCGACGCCCGGGCCGATCGCCCAACGGTTGGCGGCGATCGTGGCGGCGTTGTAGGCCCCCTTGTAGGTCGCGCCGTCGGCGGTGACACCCGAGCCAGCTGCGGTACCGGCCACGTGCGAACCGTGGCCGTTGCAGTCCAGCGGGTTCGGGTCGGGGTGCGGAATCGGTTGAAACGCCGGGTCGGTGTCGTCGGCGTTGTAGCTGTCACCGGCGAAGTCGAATCCGCCCTTGATGCGCGGCGCGTTCGGGCCGAAGTAGGCAGGATTCGCGGGCAAGGCCTCGGCCGCGTTCGCCGCGACATACGCCGCCGCGGTGCCGGGGCCGCCGAAATTGGCGTGGGTGTAATCGATGCCCGTGTCGATGATCGCGACCTTGACGCCTTCGCCGCGCAAGTTGAGGTTTTGCCAGACGGGCGGGGCGCCGATCAGCGGGATGCCGATTTCGTTGTTGCGCTTCATCTGGAACACCGGGCGCACCGCCACCACACCGGGCAATGCGGCCAACGCCTCGGCCTTGTCGCGGCCGATGCGCACCTTGACGCCGTTGTACGCCGCCTGATAGTTGGCGATGACCCGGCCGCCCAGGCCTTGAATGTTCGCACGCAGCGCGTCCTGCGAGCCGCGCAGCTGCGTCTTGATCCGATCCTTCTCGTGACGCTCGAGCCTGCGCCCGGCGTTGCCTTGCTGCACCGCGACCGGCTCGTCCGCGAGTTCCAGGACGACGGTCATTTCCTTGTTGCCGATACCCAGCGGCAGCCACGCCGGCTGGGTCAAGTTGCTTGCCGCTGCTTGAGCATCGAGCTCCAGCGCGGCAGGTTTTGCCGCCAGGCACAGGCCGGGGCTCAGCACGGTCACGACAGCCGCGAGGGCTGCCAGGCGAATCGAACGAACATGCATGGGTCGTCTCCGTTGCCCGGCCTGTGCGCGGCAAAGGTGATTCGCTTGCGTCGGCCGGTTGTCTGGGAATCCCGCTCCGGCCTCGGGTTGGCCGGCAGCGGGGTCGAAGGCTGCCGACTGTGTCGCACCTGAGCCATTTCGGCAATGGTGCTCTCCCTCGCCGAGGGCTCGTCGCACTTCTCATGACGGCGCATCAAAAGCGCCGTCAACCCATTGATTCGTATGGATGCGCAACACGCATCCATGGCCTGCGGGCGCGCTCGTTGCACCGCCACCCTGGGAGAAACGATAGGTCGGAAGTTACAGGTCGACAGCTCGCGCCGGCCGCCGCCGCGACTCCTCAACGGCTGCCGTACATCATCTGCCGCGCCAGCGCCGACTTGAGCGGCGCGGCGCGCTGCAGAGCCGCCAGTCCGATCGCGCGCGCACTTGCGGCGCCGGGCAAGGACCAGGTGAAGATGCGCGCCAGAAAGTCGGTGGCGAGGATCATCGACCAGCGGTCCGCGGCGCGCTGCCATTCGAGTGTTCGCAGCGTCGCGTGAATATCCACCTTGTGTTCGGCCGCCGCCTGTGCGCCGCGCGCCAGCGCACGCACCAGGTCGAACGCATCGCGCAGCCCGAGGTTCAGCCCCTGCCCGGCCACCGGGTGCAGCGTCTGCGCCGCGTTGCCGATGCGCACGATGCGGCCGTCGGTGAGCGTGCGCTCGGCGTTCAGGCCGAGCGCAAACGATTTCAGCGGCGAGACCGATGCGATTCGCCCCGCCGCCGGGTGAAACACCTGGTTCAGCACCGCCACTCGCTGCGCATCGTTCAGCTCGCGCACCGGATCGTTATCGCTGGCGACACACCACACGAGCGCGGCTCGGCCACCCGGGATGACGCCCCCAGGGCTCGGCACGCCGAGCCCGCCCCCCGAGGGGGTCAAGGAATCTTGGGAGCGGCCCGGCGCTTCCTTGAGCGGCAGCAGCGCGGCCGGCCCATGGCGCGTGAAGCGCTCGAACGCGATGCCGCTCGCACGCGCCGCCCCCGCGGCCGCCTCGCTTGACGATGCGCCCGGCTCGAATTCAACCTGGCCCACCCACGCCGTTTGTCGATAGTCGTGCACCAGCGCCTTGCGCGCCTGCTCGGCGAACACGCCGCCTTCGGCGACGACCGCAAGGTCGAACGATTCGACGATGCCCGCGTCGACTTCGGCGCCTTCGCCCTGGTTCTTCAGCGCCGCCACCGGCGTGCCGAAGCGGCTCACCAAGCGCTGCGGTTCGCGCGACGCAGCCGCCAGCCAGGCGCGTTGCAAGGGCTCGACGATCGCGCCGTAACTGAGCACGGCGCCGAGCATCGGCACGCCCTCGTCGGCGGCACGGATGCGCAGCACCGGCTCGGCGGCATCCACAGCCAGGCGCGCGCCGAGCCAGGGCAGGAACGCGTCGGCCAGCGACGGCCCCTGCTGCGACACATGCACTTCAAGGATCGGTTGCGCCGCGCTCACGTCCCAGGCGCCCAGCCGTTCGAGCTGCTGCACGCTGGCGAGCGACAGCGCGAGCGTGCGTGCGTCGCGCGACAGGTCGGCGCCGGCGGCTCGCGCATCGAACAGCGTGATGCGCGCGTCGGGCAGCGCGCGCGCGGCGTGCACGGCCAGCGCCAACCCGACAGGGCCGGCGCCGACGATCGCGATGTCGAGAACTTGAGTTGGCATGGTGTCGCATGGCGCGCCGGATCGAGCGCAGCCCGCGGCGTATTATTCGCCGCACCCGGATTGCGGGGTCAATCAATGGAGTCGCGAGCCATGGCGTTGATGGATTTCATCAAGAAGCAGTTCATCGACATCATCGAGTGGACGGAGAGTCACGACGGCACCTTGGCCTGGCGCTTCCCGATGGCGGGCCTGGAAATTCAGAACGGTGCGTCGCTGACGGTGCGCGAATCGCAGCTCGCCATCTTTGTCAACGAAGGCAAGGTCGCCGACGTGTTCGGGCCCGGCCGCCACACGCTGACCACCGCGACGCTGCCGGTGCTGACCTACCTGAAGAACTGGGACAAGCTGTTCCAGAGCCCGTTCAAGAGCGACGTCTACTTCTTCAGCACGCGCCAGCAGGTCGATCAGCGCTGGGGCACGACGCAGCCGGTGACGATCCGGGACGGCGACTTCGGCGCGGTGCGCCTGCGCGCCTTCGGCAACTACGCGTACCGCATTGCCGATCCGAAACTGTTCCACACCGAAATCTCGGGCACGCGCGAGGCTTACACCGTGGCCGACTTGGATGGCCAGCTGCGCGCGCTGATGCTGCAACACATCAGCGATGCGGTCGCGAGCAGCGGCGTGGCGTTTCTCGATCTGGCGGCCAATCAAGTCGAATTCGCGAAGGCGCTGCAACAGGCCACCGCGCCGGCCTTCGCGGCGCTCGGATTGAGGCTCGAAGGCGTGACGGTGCAGAACGTGTCGCTGCCCGAGGAGTTGCAGAAGATTCTCGACCAGCGCATCGGCATGGGAATGGTCGGCGGCGACATGGGCAAGTTCATGCAGTACCAGACGGCGCAAGCCATACCGAAGTTCGCCGAAGGCGCGGGCCAAGGCGGCGGCGTGGTGGGCGACGCGATGGGGCTGGGCGCCGGCGTCGCGCTCGGACAGGTAATGGCGCAGCAGCTGTCGCAGGGCTTGCAAGGCACGGGCGCACCCTCGGCCGCCGCGGCGGGCGTGAAGCCCGACGACGTGATGGCAACACTTGAAAAACTCGCCGACCTGAAGGCCAAGGGCATCGTCACGCAGGAAGAATTCGACGCTAAGAAAGCCGAGCTGCTGAAGAAGCTCGTTTGAGGTTGAGATGCTGCGCGTGGACGGGTGGATCCCGGCGTGCGCCGGGATGACATCGGCTCGCGTCATCCCGGCGCACGCCGGGATCCATTCTTTGCAGAAACCCATCGCTCTTGGCCACTGACCCACAGCCCCAGCGCAGCTGGCGCGCCGCGTGTCCGCAATGCGGCGCGCCGGTGGACTTTGCCTCGGCGGCAAGTGCCTTCGCGGTGTGCAGCTACTGCCGCGCGTCGGTGGTGCGCGAGGGGCAGGCGCTGCGCCGCATCGGCCAGAGCGCCGAGCTGTTCGACGACCACTCGCCCTTGCAGCTGGGCACCGCCGGGCGCTTCCAGGGCAGTGCGTTCACACTCGTCGGCCGGCTGCAATACCGCAGCAGCGAAGGCACATGGAACGAATGGCATGCGCTGTTCGATGCCACAGGTTCAGAATCAGGCGCGGTCAAGCCCGGCTGGCTGAGCGAAGACAACGGCCGCTACGTGATGGCGTTCGACGCGCCGCTCTCGGGTGCGGCGCCGGCGGCCGAGACGCTGCGCCCCGGCGCGGCGCTGCTGCTCGAGGGGCAGCGCTGGACGGTCGCCTCGGTCACAGTCGCGAAACTGATCGCGGCGCAAGGCGAACTGCCGCACGCGCCGAACCTGACCCGCGCCTTTGTCGTCGCCGATCTGCGCAACAGCGCCGACGAGGTGGCGACACTCGACTACAGCGACGCGGCGCGGCCGTCATGGTCGGTCGGGCGCGGCGTCGAGCTCGACGCGCTTTCGCTCACCGGCCTCGCGCAGGCCAGCGAGAAGTCCGTGCAGAGCCGCAGCCTCGAATGCCCGAGCTGCGGCACCGCGCTCACGGTGCAGCTCGCGACGACCAAGTCGATCGTCTGCCACCAATGCCACGCCGTGGTCGACATCTCCGGCGGCATCGGCGCCGACTTGCAGCATTACGCGCAAGTCAACGGCCAGGAGCCGCAGATACCGCTGGGCAGCAGCGGCACGCTGTCGTTCGGCGGCCAGCCGCGTTCCTGGCAGGTGGTCGGTTATGTCGAACGTTGCGAGGTAGCCGATTCCGGTGCAGACAGCCACAGCGACGACGACGAAGACGACGGCGACGGCGACGGCGAACAGACCTTCTGGCGCGAGTACCTGCTCTACCAACGCACGCAGGGCTTCGCCTTCCTCGTCGACGCCGAAGACGGCTGGAGCTGGGCCGTGCCGATCACTGGTGTTCCCGAGCGCGCGGGCCGAACCGACGAAAGCGTGAAATACCGCGGTGCCACCTACCGCAAGCTCTACGACTACACCGGCAAGGTGACCTACGTGCTGGGCGAGTTCTACTGGCGGCTCGAGCGCGAGCAGCTCACCTACAACACCGACTACCGCGGCACCGGCGCGTTCGCATCGCGGCACTTGAACCGCGAGCGCACGGGCGTTGGCGACGCCCAGGAAATCGTCTGGTCGGCCGGCCAGTCGATCGGCTCGGACGCGGTTGTGCGCGCCTTCAAGCTCGCTCCCGACCAGGCCCAGGCGTTGCGGCGCGACGCCGCGCCGACATCGAGCAACGCCGCGTCGCTGCTCGCCAAGCTGTTCTTCTGGGGTTTCGTGGCGGTGATCGTGCTGATGCTGTTCCGGTGCGATTCGTCCGCCGACGATTGCGCGGCGGTGCGAAGCAGTTACGGCGAGGCGTCCAACGAGTACCGGAGTTGCCTCGCGAATCAGCGCAGCAGCTCGCGCACCAGCGGCGGCTCGTTTGGCGGTTTTTCGAGCGGCGGGGGTGGCCACAAGTAGCGCCGCGCTCGCGCGACGTGAGTTTCTTCAAACCTTGAAACGGAGGCAATCATGATGGGAATCGAATGGCTCAAGCCCGGCGTCGTGTTCGGCTCGATGCTCTATGCGCTGCTCGGCGTGGCGGTGTTCTGGATTTGTTTCCTGATCGTCGACAAGCTCACCCCCTACAAACTTTGGGAAGAAATCACCGAGAAGCAGAACGTCGCGCTGGCCATCGTCGTCGGCTCGATGTGCATCGCGATCGGCTTGATCGTCTCCGCCGCCGTGCATGGCTGAAGTTCACGGGAGGTCCCGAAGCGATCGATGACTGACGCCGCACCGCAGCCGGGCGCGGCCCCGGGCCCGCAACCCGCCGAAGTCGCCCTGCTCGTTTCGGTGTTCGTGATCGCCGCGTGCGGCTTGCTCTACGAGCTCGCGGCCGGCGCGCTGGCGAGCTACCTGCTCGGCGATTCGGTGCTGCAGTTCTCCACCGTGATCGGCTGCTACCTGTTCGCGATGGGCATCGGTTCGTACCTGTCGCGCTTCTTCGAACATCAACTGGTCGCGCACTTCCTGCGCATCGAGCTGCTCGTCGGCCTGACCGGCGGGTTGCTGCCGGCTGGCCTCTTCGCGCTGCACGCGTTCGCACCGCCGTCGCTGCGTTTCGCGCTGTACGCCGGCGTGTTGCTGGTGGGCGTGCTCGTCGGCCTGGAAATCCCGCTCGTGATGCGCATCCTGAAGCGCAAGTTCAGTTCGCGCTACGCCTTGCGCGACCTGGTGTCGCAGGTGCTGACGTTCGACTACCTCGGCGCGCTCGCGGTCGCGCTGCTGTTTCCGCTGCTGCTCGTGCCGCAACTCGGGCTGATCCGCACCGGCGTGCTGTTCGGCCTGCTCAACGCACTGGTGGCGGTGTGGGCGCTGTGGCTGTTTCGCGGCGAGCTGCGGCGCCTCAAAGCGCATGCGCTGGCGTGCGCGCTCACGGTTGCGCTGCTCGGCGCTGCGCTGCTCGGCGCCGAGGCGCTGACGCGCTGGACCGAAGAGCGCTTCTATGCCGACAACATCGTGTTCGCGCAAAGCAGCGCGTACCAGCGCATCGTCGTCACGTCGAATCCGGCGGGCGTGCGCCTGTTTCTGAACGGCAATCTGCAATTCCATTCGCGCGACGAGTACCGCTACCACGAGGCGCTGGTGCATCCGGCGCTGGCCGCGCACGGCGCGCCGCGCAGCGTGCTCGTGCTGGGCGGCGGCGACGGCATGGCGGTGCGCGAAATCCTGCGCCACGCGGGCGTCGAGCGCATCACGCTGGTCGAACTCGACCCGCACATCACAACGCTGTTCGCGCAGCAGCCGCTGCTGCGGCGCCTGAACGGCGAAGCCTTGCATTCGCCGAAGCTCAAGATCGTGAACGCCGACGCATTCAGCTGGCTCGAGCAGACCGAGGAACAGTTCGACGCGATCGTCGTCGACTTCCCCGACCCGAGCAATTTTTCGCTCGGCAAGCTCTACACGACGAGCTTTTACACGCTGCTCGACCAGCGCCTGCGCGCCAGTGGTTACGCCGTGGTGCAGACGACGTCGCCGCTGATCGCGCGCAAGAGTTTCTGGACCGTCGTCAGCACCATCGAAGCGGCGGGATTGACCGCTACGCCCTACCACGCCCATGTGCCGAGCTTCGGCGAATGGGGCTTCGTGATCGCCAGCCGGCGCCCCTGGGCAGCGCCGGCCGCATTGCCCGCGGGCCTGCGCTTCCTCGGCGTTGATGGATTGCCCGCTCTGTTTCAGTTTCCGCCCGACATGGCACGCGTGCCGAGCGGCGTGAACCGGCTGTCGAACCAGATTCTGGTGCACACCTTCGAGCAGGAATGGGGCCGGGCACATCAATGAGGCTGCGTTGACGTCTGGTCGCACCACCAACCCGCTGCGGCGCGCTTTGCTTGCCGGCGCCGCCGCGCTGCCTTGGGCCGGCTGCGCGCGTGTCGATGCGCCGCGCTACGGCGGCGGATGGCTCGGTGCGGCGCACGAGCGTGGCCATCGGCTGCGCGACCGAGGCTCCACGAACTCGCCCGACGTGCAGCGCCGCGCCGGTGTCATCGTGATCGGCGCGGGCATTGCCGGCTTGGCCGCGGCGCGCGCATTGCTGAAAACCGGCATCGACGACGTGCAAGTCTTCGACCTCGAAGACAGCGCGGGCGGCAACAGCCGCGCCCACCAGCTGGGCGGCATGGCGTGTCCGCTCGGCGCGCATTACCTGCCGCTGCCGGGAACGATGGCGTTCGAGGTGGCAGAACTGCTCGCCGAACTCGGCCTGAGCCGCGCGCAGGCTGGGCAGACGGTCTACGCCGAACGGCACCTGTGCCACAGCCCTCAGGAACGCCTGTACATCGATGGTCAATGGGTCGAGGGCTTGCTTGCGCCGGTGGACGCGCTGCCTGCTTCCGAGCGCGCCGCGACGCTCACGCAATACCGGCGCTTCGGCGCGGCGGTGCAAGCCGCCGGGCGCGACCGCGCCTTTTGCGTGCCGACGGCGCGCGCCAATGCGTCGGCGCAAATCTCGGCGCGGGTGGCGTCGCTCGGCAAGTTCAGCTTCGCTTCCTGGCTCGACGAACAAGGCTTCAGCGCACCCGCGCTGCGCTGGTACCTGGACTACTGCTGCCGCGACGATTTCGGCGCGGGCGCCGGCTTCGTCTCGGCCTGGGCCGGGTTGCACTACTTCGCGAGCCGCCACGGCTTTCACGCACCCGGCGCGGACGACGCCGATCCGAGAGAGAACGACGCCGTGCTCACCTGGCCGCAAGGCAACGCCTGGCTCAGCGAACGCCTTGCGGCGGCGCTCGGCCCGCGCCTGCACACCGGCCAGGTGGCGCTGCGCGTTCGCGCAGACCGGCATGACGTGGGCGTCGAGCTGTGGAACGTGGCGGCGCGGCGGCTCGAAGCCTGGCGTGCCAAGCAGGTCGTGCTCGCATTGCCGTTGTTCGTCGCGGCGCGGATCGTGGAGTCGCCGCCGAGCGCACTCGGCGAGGCCACCGCGCTTCTGCACCATGCGCCTTGGCTCGTCGCGAACCTGCACCTGAAGGAACCGCTGACCGATCGCGGCGGCGCAGCGCCGGCGTGGGACAACGTGCTGTATGGCGGCGCGACGCTCGGCTATGTGGACGCGATGCACCAGAGCACGCGCCCGCACCCCGGGCCGACGGTGCTGACGGCCTACTGGGCGCTCGGCGGCAACTCGCCACTGCAGCTTCGCGAGCAACGCCAACGCCTGCTCGACGCACCCTGGTCGGTGTGGACCGACGCAGTGCTGCGCGAACTCGAAGCCGCGCACCCCGAGATCGGTGCACGCGTGCAAACGATTGACCTGATGCGCTATGGCCATGCGATGGCGATCCCTGCACCCGGTGTGCACGGCCACCCTGCCCTGCACGCGCTCGCGCAGCAGCGCAGCCGGGTGCACTTCGCGCACAGCGACTTGTCTGGCTATTCCGTGTTCGAAGAGGCGTTCTTCCACGGCGACCGCGCCGGCCGCGCGATTGGTCAGGCGCTTCGGACTGCGCGGCGCGACTGACCCGCAGCCCAGACTAGGTTTTTGTATCGAGCGCGTCGTCGGCACGCGCCTGGCGCCGCACCCGCTTGAGTTCCTGGCGCAATGCGCGCTCCTCAGGCGACAGCATCGGCTCCGCTGCCAGCGGCGCCATGTCGGAGTCGCGCTCGGCGCGCTCGATGCTCTTGCGTTCTGTCAGCAGTTGCATGCGCGCCCGCACGTGGTTCGCCAGCGCCTCCACGTCATCCAGCGCGCGCGCGGCGTCGGTGCGCGGCAGCGACACGATGGTCTTGTCGTGCAGCTTCAGGTGCACACGGCAGATCCGGTTGCGCCTGCCGTGCAGCAACGTGAAGCCGGGGGCTTCCTCCTCGTGCACCGCGACGTCGCGGATGTTTTCGATCGCGATCTGGTGCAACTTGCGTTGGTAGCCGCGCTGGAACCAGACGAAGTTCGCGCTCGCGCTCGCGCGCTCCCAGCGCAGCATGTCGAGCACCACGGCGCCGACTACGAGCCCGGCCCCCACCGCGACCAGCCAGCGCGGCGCGAACGTGGCGCCCAGACCCATCAAGACGCCGGCCACCAGCACCAGGATCACGATGTCGCGCGCGCCGCGGTCCGCGGTGCCGTAAACGCCGCGCTGGTAGCGCACGGCCTCTTCTTCGCCGCTGGCCAGCGGCGCGACCGCGCTCGCGATCCACTTCGCGGCGCGCGCGAGCAGCACATGCGCGACGATCGCCGCTCCCAGCATCAGCAAGAACCTGAGCAGCAACCCGCCCACCGTGGCATCGCGGGCCACGGCCGCAAACGCCAGGGCAGGCGTGGCGCCGGCGGCCAGACCCGCCATGCATCGAATCCATGGGTGTTTCATGAGTCCGCGACGGTAGCAAGTTATGCGCAAAGTCGAAAGGGGTCAGGCGGCCCGGTGTAGACAGGTTCACACACTTCACATTTGGGCTCGATTGCAGGCCCGTTCGGGCCGCGGGCCAAGCCACAAATCGGCCAGGCCGGGACTAAGATGCCGGTCCCCCGCGCGAACCGATGCGACGCGGCGCAGCCCCGACATGACGACAAGCCTTCAGGCGCACACCCACGACCTCGCTCCCTGGCACCACAGCCACCACTTCGACGCGGGCAACCGCGCCGGCGAGGCGCGCACGCGCTGGGTGCTGGCGCTGACGCTGGCGACGATGCTGGCCGAAGTCGGCGCCGGCTGGTGGACCGGCTCGATGGCGCTGCTCGCCGACGGTTGGCACATGGGAACGCACGCGCTCGCGCTGGGCATCGCGGCGCTGGCCTATGCGGTGGCGCGCGGCCACCGCGACGATTCGCGCTACGCCTTCGGCACGTGGAAGATCGAAGTGCTGGGTGGCTTCGCAAGCGCGCTCGTGCTCGCGCTGGTGGCGCTGGCGATTGCCGCCGAGTCCGCGCTGCGGCTGTGGCGCGCCGAGCCGATCGCCGCGCAGGCGGCGCTCGTGGTGGCGGCGATCGGCCTGCTCGTGAACCTGGTGTCGGCGTGGCTGCTGCATGGCGCGGCGGGTTCGCATGGGCATGGTGCGCACGATGCTCATGGGCACCATGGGCATCGCAGTCACCACCATGGGCATGGCCACACGCATCGGCAATCGCACGATCATTCACACGGCCACTCGCATGGCCATGGGCACCACGATCACTCTCACGACCCTGGCCACTCGCACGATCGCTTGCAGCACGACGCGCACGGCCATTCCCATGGGCCAGCCAACGAGGCCGCAGCGCAGCCGGCGGCACTATCGGTCAACGCAGCCTCATCGGCCGACCTGAACCTGCGCGGCGCCTACCTGCATGTGCTCGCCGACGCGCTAACCTCGGTGCTCGCGATCGTCGCGCTCAGCGCGGCGCTGTGGCTCGGCTGGTGGTGGCTCGACCCGCTGGTGGGCGTGCTCGGTGCGGTGATGATCGCGCTCTGGGCGAAAGGCCTGTTGCACGAGTCGGCCAACGTGCTGCTGGACCGCGAGATGGACCATCCGCTCACGGAGCAACTGCGGCGCACGCTCGAATCCGACGGCGACGCCAAAGTGGCCGACCTGCACCTGTGGCGCGTGGGGCGCGAACAGTTCGCCGCGGTCGTCTGCATCGTCGCCGACGTACCGCTCGCCCCAGCCACGTACCGCGAACGCCTCGCAGCGCACCACGAGCTGGTGCATGTTTCGGTCGAGGTGAACCGCTGTCTGCGGGCCGCACCGGCAGCAGTCTGATTCGGCGCGCCGCCGGCGCTCAGGCCGGTTCGCGGTTCAGCGCGTCCAGGCGCTGCGGTGTGCCCACATCCGCCCAGGGCACGCCGAGCAGCGCGGCGCCCAGGCGCTGCCGCGCGATCGCCGCGTCGAGGTAGGGCCGCAGTTTCGCTTTCGTGCCTGGCAGGAGGTCAGCCATCAGGGTCGTCACGAACTCGGGCTTGAACAAGGCGATGCCCGACCAGGTGAAGCTGGCATGGGCAGCGCCACCGGTGCCGCCGGCATCGGCGCCATCGACAATAGCCGCGGGAGGCGCGGCAAACTGCGCCAGCCCTCGATCGATACCGAAATCGCCGGCCGGATGCTGCGGCGGGTTCGGCACCATCCACAACTGCCCGAGCAGTTTGCTGCGCTCGAAGCTCGCCACGTGCTGAGCATCGAAACCGAAGCGCGGCGCGAACACGTCGGCGGCTGCGTACCAGAAGGCGCCGTTCGCGCCGTTCGCGGCCAACAATGGCAGAGCTTTCTTCAAGCCACCCGCCGTTTCGAGCGCACCGCCGTGGTCTCGCCCTTCGAGCGAGTAGGCGATGCGCAGCCCGTAGCGCGAACCGTCGCCCAATTGCGCAACGATCGCCTCCTCGAGCCATGCCGTGTTCACCACCACGTCGCCCACGCCGGCGCGCGCCAACGCCTCGAGGTGCCATTCGATCAACGCCTTGCCGTGCACCTGCAGCAAGGGCTTGGGCGTGTGGTCGGTCAACGGCCGCATGCGCTCGCCGCGGCCCGCGGCCAGGAGAATCGCTTTCATCGTGGGCTCGTCGAACCCGGGTTCGCGCCGGGCACCAGCGCGGCCAGCGCGGCCAGCGCGGCCGCTTCTCGCTCGGGCAAGAGGCCCGCGTTGTCGAACACCTGTTGCTCGGGTGGCAGGCCGTGGTACCACGCCAGCGTGTCGGCGACGGTCTGCGCCAGCGGGCGGATCGTCAGGCCGGCAGCGATGGCCTTGCCCACATCGGTAAGCATAAAGGCGCGGTGTTCGTCGTCGTCCGGCACCGCCAGCGGCAGGTCGCCCCACGGCTCCACGCCTTGCGCCTGCAGCGCGGCAATGTCGCACCATTGCAGGCGCGCGTTCACGCCGGCCGCGGCGGCGCAGGCGGCGAGCAATTCGCCGAACGTGAAGCGCCCGGCCTCGCTGACGACGTTGAACGGGCCGCGTGCGCCGCTGTCGATGCAGCGCAACGCGAATGCGGCGAGGTCGCGCGCGTCGATCCACTGCACCGGTGCGTTGGGTGTTCCCGGCGCGAGCACGGTGTCGCCTTCGGCGGCACGCGCCAGGCGCGCCGGCCAGTAGGTGAAACGCTGCGTCGGGTCGTGCGGCCCGACGATCAGGCCGGGACGCAACACCAGCGCTGCGCCGGGCAACCCACGCTCCACCTGCGCCTCGCACAGCACTTTTAGCGGGCCATAGGTGCGCGCGTCGACGGTGGTCGTGTCGGGGTCGTCGGTCGTTGCCAACTCGCTGTCTTCGCGGCTCGGCGTGCTGGTGCTCGCGTAGACCGACACGCTGGAGATGAACAGGTAACAGCCGACCCGGCCGCGCAGCACCTGCGCCATGCGGGTGATTTCGGCCGGAACGTAGCCGCAGGTGTCGACCACTGCGTCCCACCGGCCTTCGGCCAGCACGCCGAGGTCGGCGTTGCGGTCTCCCTGGCGAAACTCGACCCCCGGTGGTGCCGCTGCGGTGCGGCCACGGTTGAACAACGTCACGCTGTCGCCACGCGCCAGCGCCGCCTCGACGATGTGGCGGCCGACGAAGCGCGTGCCGCCGATCACCAGCAGCTTCATGCGCGCACCATGCCCGCGGCCGCGCGCCGCAGTTCCTGGCGCGACACCTCACTCGGCGCGAACGCCTGCACCAACCCGTCGAGTGCGATGCGCGCACCGCGCGAGTGGTCGCCCTGCAGATTGCAGACGAACAGGTCGATCGTCACTGCGCCCAGTTCGGGCCAGGTGTGCACGGCGAGGTGCGACTGGGCGAGCAGCACGACGCCGGTGATTCCGCCTTGGGCCGCTCCCGCTCCCCGCGCCGCACTCGCGGTGGGCGCCGCACCGACGCCCAGCGCGGCACCTCCTGCCGGCACGCGCCCAAGCGGCGTGCCGTCAAAACGGTGGAACAACTCACCCACCGCCTGCAACCCGGCACGCCGCACCGCCTCCAGGCAGAGCTCGCGCAGCGCGCCGGGCTGTGTCATCGACGCTTGTTCGGCCGCGCAACCGCGCAGGTCGGCAGTGAGGTGCAGGCCTTGCATCGCCGCGATTATCGCGAGTGATTCAGGCGTTCCGTCCCACCCGTAAAATGCGCCGCTTCGCCGCACGAATTCCAACACGTCATCGCCATTCGGGAGCCGCATGCTGGTCGCCAACCCTTCGATCTCCTTGATGGCCAACGCCATCCGCGCGCTCGCGATGGACGCGGTTCAGCAAGCCAACTCCGGCCACCCCGGCGCGCCGATGGGCATGGCCGAAATCGCGGTCGCGTTGTGGGGCCGCCACCTCAAGCACAACCCCGTGAACCCGCATTGGCCCGACCGCGACCGTTTCGTGCTCAGCAACGGCCATGCGTCGATGCTGCTCTACGCGCTGCTGCACCTGACCGGTTACGACCTGCCGATGAGCGAGCTGCGCAATTTTCGGCAGTTGCACAGCAAGACGCCGGGGCACCCGGAAGTGGGCGTCACGCCGGGCGTGGAGACGACCACCGGGCCGCTCGGCCAGGGCCTGGCGAACGCGGTCGGGATGGCGCTGGCCGAAAAGCTGCTCGCGGCCGAGTTCAACCGCGACTGGCACCGCATCGTCGACCACCACACCTACGTCTTCCTCGGCGACGGTTGCATGATGGAAGGCGTGAGCCACGAGGCCTGCGCGCTGGCTGGCGCGTGGCGCTTGAACAAGCTGATTGCGCTTTACGACGACAACGGCATCTCGATCGACGGCAAGGTCGAGCCCTGGTTCATCGACGACACCCGCAAGCGCTTCGAGGCCTATGGCTGGAACGTGATCGCCAATGTCGACGGCCACGATGTCGACGCGGTCGACGCAGCGATCAACAACGCGAAGCGCTCCGACCGGCCGACGCTGATCGGCTGCAAGACCACGATCGGCAAGGGCTCGCCCAATCGCGCCGGCACCGCAAAGGCGCATGGCGAGGCACTCGGCGCCGACGAAGTGAAGCTCACCCGCGAAGCCCTGGCGTGGCCGCACGAACCGTTCGTGATTCCCGAAGCGGCCTATGCACTGTGGGACGCACGCCCGCGCGGCGACGCCACCGAAGAAGGATGGCGCGCGCGTTTTGCGAAATACCAGGCCGCGTTCCCGGCGCTCGCCGTCGACTACACGCGGCGCATGCGCGGCGACCTGCCCGAAGGCTGGGCGCAGGCGGCCACCGAAGCGGCGCTCGCTGCGCACGCCAAAGCGGAAACCGTGGCGAGCCGCAAGGCGAGCCAGATCGCGCTCGAAGCGTTTACGAAGTTCCTGCCCGAACTGCTGGGCGGCAGCGCCGACCTGACGGGATCGAACCTGACCAACACCACGTCGACCGCGCCGCTGCGCATGCAGCCCGACGGCGCGCTGCAACTGGTGGAGGGCAAGGGCGGGCGCCACATCAACTACGGCGTGCGCGAGTTCGGCATGGCCGCCGTGATGAATGGCGTGGCGCTGCACGGCGGCTACATCCCCTACGGCGGCACGTTCCTGACATTTTCCGACTACAGCCGCAACGCGATCCGCATGGCGGCGCTGATGAAAAAGCGCGTGATCCATGTGTTCACGCACGACAGCATCGGCCTGGGCGAAGACGGGCCCACGCACCAGAGCGTCGAACACGCCGCGTCGCTGCGGCTGATTCCGGGCCTGGACGTCTGGCGCCCTTGCGACACCGCCGAGACCGCTGTCGCCTGGGCCATCGCGATCCAGAGCAGGCAACGGCCGAGCGCGCTGCTGCTGTCGCGCCAGAACATTGCCTACGCGCCCAAGCCCGAGCTGAGCGGCCCAGTGCCGCAATCCGGCCTGGACGCGATCGCCAAGGGCGCCTATGTGCTTGCCGAGCCCGCCGAAACCGGGCCGAAGCCGAAGACGCAGGCGGTGATCATCGCCACCGGATCGGAAGTGCCGCTGGCATTGCAAGCGCAAGCCGCGCTCGCGATCGACGGCATCGCGGTGCGCGTGGTCTCGATGCCATCGACGACGGTGTTCGACCGCCAATCGGCCGCCTACAAAAGCAGCGTCTTGCCCGAAGGCGTGCCACGCATCGCGGTGGAAATGGGCGTCACCGACGGCTGGTGGAAGTACGGCTGTGCCGCGGTCGTGGGCATCGACACCTATGGCGAATCGGCGCCGGCACCGGCGCTGTTCAAGCATTTCGGGTTCACGGCGGAGAATGTGGCGGATACGGTGCGCAAGGTCTTGGCGCCCTAAGGAAGACGATGGTCCTGTCAGGCTGGTTTCGACTTGCAGTTGTCGCACTCGGCGCGCTCGGCGTCGGCTTGGCATGTGCGCAAGCCAGCAATGGAATCACGCTGGTCGAAACGTCTTCCGTCGTCACCTGCCTGGATACGAAGCTGAACGCCGGCAATCCGTTGCTTTACCCGCCTGAACTCGCCAAGAAAAAGGCAGGTGCGCTCGTTCGAGCGAGGATGACCTTCCTTTCGGCAGACGAAGCGCCGACGATCGACATGTTCTACAACTCCGGCGACGACCAGTTCGCCGAAATCGTGAAGCGCTACCTTCGGGGCTACCGACTCCCCTGCTTCGACAAGCAGTCGGCGCCGGTCGTGATGACGCAGGAGTTCGACTTTTTCCCGGGCGATCTGCGAAAGGTTCAGTATGGAAGTGTTTGGGAGGAAGCAGGGGCGCGATCGGTGCGCGCGTGCGTCGAAACGGGCCCAGGCAAGCCCGCGTTCGTCGACGCGGCAGGTACCGTTATCGTCGAGATGACTTTTTCCGATCCGGCCAAGGGCCCGACAACGCGTGTCGTTTACCAGGGTGGCGACCGACGCATACGGTTTGCAGCCCAAAGCGTCCTCGAATTCGTCGCGTCCTACCGAATGCCGTGTCTCACGCCATCGTCTGCCCCAGTGACGGTCTCACAGCAATTCAAGTTCGCCTACTCGGACACACCCGCGTACGTACTGAAGGATATGAGCCTGCAGCAGTTGCTGGGTCTTACCGAAAACTTGACGCAGCACAAAGTGCGGTTCGACTTGAATACGATGAGCTGCCCGTTCGATGTCAGATTCAGCCCCTATCAACCGCACGGGGCGAACGGGGCCGCCCAAATCGAACGTTACGACGCCAATCGCCGCGAATTCATCGAGTGGATGCGCAAGCTCGTGCTGAAGGTTCCGCCCCGCATGATGCCGCAGGTGATCGGTCAATCGATCGTCGTGTCGGTTCCCTGCCTCGTCCTCGATCTTTCCTAGTTTCAATCCACTCAACGGGAGTATTCGACCATGACCATCAAAATCGGCATCAATGGCTTCGGCCGCATCGGGCGCATGGTGTTTCGCGCCGCCGTGCAGGACTTCAAGGACATCGAGGTCGTCGGCATCAACGATCTGCTCGAGCCCGATTACCTCGCGTACATGCTGATCCACGATTCGGTGCACGGGCGCTTCAAGGGCGACGTGAAAGTGGATGGCAATACGCTCGTAGTGAACGGCAAGAAGATTCGCCTGACCGCGCTGAAAGACCCGGCCGAACTGAAGTGGGGCGAGGTCGGCGCGCAGGTCGTGATCGAATCGACCGGCCTGTTCCTGACCAAAGACACCGCCGCCAAGCACATCGCCGCCGGCGCGAAGAAGGTCATCATGTCGGCGCCGAGCAAGGACGACACGCCGATGTTCGTCTACGGCGTGAACGACAAGACCTACGCCGGCCAGGCGATCATCTCCAACGCCAGTTGCACGACGAACTGCCTGGCGCCGGTGGCGAAGGTGTTGAACGACAGCTTCGGCATCAAGCGCGGCCTGATGACGACGGTGCACGCCGCGACCGCGACGCAAAAGACCGTCGACGGCCCGAGCAACAAGGACTGGCGCGGCGGGCGCGGCATCCTCGAGAACATCATTCCGTCGTCCACCGGCGCGGCCAAGGCCGTGGGCGTCGTGATTCCCGAGCTGAACAAGAAGCTCACCGGCATGGCGTTTCGTGTGCCGACCTCGGACGTGTCGGTCGTCGACCTGACGGTCGAGCTGAAGAAGGACACGACCTATGAGGCCATCTGCGCGGCGATGAAAGCCGCGGCCGACGGGCCGATGAAAGGCGTGCTCGCCTACACCGACCAGAAAGTCGTCTCGACCGATTTCCGCGGCGAGAGCTGCACCGTCGGTGTTCGACGCCGAAGCCGGCATGGCGCTGGACGGCAGCTTCGTCAAGGTCGTGGCCTGGTACGACAACGAATGGGGCTACTCGTGCAAGGTGCTGGAGATGGCGCGCGTGATCGCGAAGTGATGCGCGTGCGCGAACGGCCGAGTCGGGAGCGATGTGAAGCGCGCCGCCGGCCTGCGAAACTTGGGCGCGCTGAGCATGCGGGGTCGACCTGCAAGCAAAGGTGTGCGACGCATGTTCTGGGGCGCCGGGGGCGCCTGGCGGGGCTTGCCGCTTGTGCGAGCGCGGTGCCCGAGACCGAACTGCGCGTCCTCGTCAAGCTCGCGCACCCGTCCAGCGACACAGCAGCGATCACCCGGCTCGTGTCGAGCCGCGCCGGCGTGACCGCCCGCTACCTCGGATCGAGCAGCCTGGCTTGGCACGCCCTGGTGCTGCCGTGCAGCGGCGCGGCCGAGTGCGACGGATTGTTGCAGCGCCTGCGCTCGGACCGGGGGGCGCTCGAAGCCGTGGAGCGTGACGAACGCAAACGCATCGTTTCGCCTTGAGGCAGCGGGCCCGCGCTGAGCCGGGCAGAATCGATCCATGAACAAGACCTTGCTGCTGCGAGGCGTGCTGTGCGCGCTGTTGCTTGCCCCGATCGCGCCGATCCTGCCGCCGGCCGGCGCGCAGAGCGCACCCGCCCCATCGGCGCCGCAGAACGCACGCGTCATCGTCAAGTACAAGGCCGACGCGACGTTGCTGCGCAAGCGCGCGCTGTCGGCACACGACCAGCACGCCGTGCAGGCGCAGGCGCTCGGCCTGCGCCACGGCCTGCTGCTACGCGCCGGCGCTGGGGTGCATGAGCGCTCGCATGTCGTGTTTGCGAGCGGGATGAGTTCCGAGCAGCTGGCTGCCAAGCTTTCGCTGGACAGCGAGGTCGAGTATGCGGTGCCGGACAAGCGCAAGCGCGCTGCCGTCGCAGCCACCGACCCGCGTTACGTCACCGTGGCTGGCAACGGGCCGGCGTCGGGGCAGTGGTATTTGCGTCCGAATGTCGCGGGCGTGTTGTCGTCGATCGACGTCGAACCGGCATGGGACATCACGCTGGGCAGCAGCAACATCGTCGTCGCCGTGCTCGACACCGGCGTGCGCTTCGAACATCCCGACTTGAAGACGCTGGCCAATGGCGGCAATTTGCTCGCCGGCTACGACATGGTCTCCGAAGCACCCTATGCCAATGACGGCGATGGGCGCGATCCTGACGCGAGCGATCCTGGCGACTGGGTGACCGCGGCCGAGAATGCGTCCGGCCTGTTCCAGGGATGCGGCACAGTCCACAGCGAGTGGCACGGCACGCAGGTGGCGGGTTTGATCGGTGCGCTGACGAACAATGGCGAAGGCATGGCCAGCGTCGGGCGCACGTTGCGGGTGCTGCCCGTGCGGGTCCTCGGAAAGTGCGGAGGGTTCGACTCCGACATCATCGCCGGAATGTATTGGGCAGCCAATCTCAACGGGGCGGGGGGACCGGCGAGTCCACCGAATCCGACGCCAGCGAGGGTCATCAATCTCAGCCTCGGTGGCAGTGGTGCTTGCACCCAGGCTTACCAGGAGGCTGTGAACCAAATTGCCGCAGCGGGAGTGACGATCGTCGCCTCTGCAGGCAACAGCGAAGGCCATGCTGTCGATTCACCGGCGAACTGCGCCGGGGTGATGGCCGTCTCCGGCCTGCGCCACATCGGCACCAAGGTCGGTTTTTCCTCGCTCGGACCCGAAGTGAGCATCAGCGCGCCCGGAGGCAACTGCGTCAACACGGGTGCGACCGAACCCTGCCTCTACCCGATTCTGACAAGCTCCAACTCCGGGCTCACGTCGCCCGTGGCGTCGATCTATACCGACCACTTCAACACGTCGATCGGCACCAGCTACTCGGCGCCGCTGGTCGCGGGCTCGGCGGCGCTGTTGCTCTCGGTTCAACCGAACTTGACGCCGAGCGAGGTTCGAACCATTCTGCGCTCGACGGCCCGCCCCTTCCCGAAATCCGGCTCGGACCCGGATACGCCGATCTGCCACGCGCCCGATGGCAACGTGCAAGACGAGTGTTACTGCACCACCAGTACCTGCGGTGAGGGCATGCTCGACGCGGGCGCCGCGGTGCGGCTGGCCAGCCTCGGTGTTCTGCCGCGCATCACGCTCAGCCCAGCGACCGCCGTGGTCGGCCAGGTGCTGAGCCTCGGCGGCGCGACCTCGCTGGTCGGCAGCGGTCGCACCGCCAGCTACCAGTGGACCATTGTCGACAACGGCGGCATCGTCACCGCGTTCTCTGGGCCGACGAATGCGGTCAACACCAGCATCACGCCCACTGGCGTCGGCCAGTTCAGCGTGCGCCTGACCGTGACCGACGACCTCGGGGCTCAGGCGACGACCGTCAGCAACATCGCGGTCACGAACGGCGTCGCGCCGCGCATCACGTTCAACCCGGCGAATCCGCTGGCGCGCGACCCGGTGTTCCTGAGCGCAACGGGCTCCACCGTGCTGGCCGGCCGCAGCATCACGAACTACCAGTGGAACATCGTCAACAACGGCGGCGTCGTGACCGGATTTTCAGGGACCACGGTCGCCTCCACCGCGACGATCGTGCCCAACGCCGCCGGCCAGTTCAGCGTCAGCCTGACGATCACCGACAGCACCGGCGCGCAGGCCACGACCACCGGCACCATCAGCGTCGCCGCGCCGCCACGCACCGGTGGGAGCAGCGGCGGCGGTGCGCTGGGAGGCACCTGGCTCGCGCTGTTGTCAGCCGCGGTGCTCGCGCTCGCGCGGCGCCGCCGCTGAAGGCCGCCAGCTCAAGGCTTGGCGCAGGGCACGAAGCCCTTGCCCAGCGCGTCACCCGGCAGCGCCGCGAGCTGCGCCAGCACGGCCGTGCTGGGCTTGTCGATGCGCAACATGTGGCTGCTCCCCGCCGGCGTCGATTCGACGACGCGCGCGTTGCGCACGCCGCGCTTGCTGAGCTGATCGAGCAGGCTGTTCGCGTTGCCGCGAACCTCGAAGCGGCCGAGCGAAAGGCCGGGCGCCAGCTCGTTCGGCGCGCGCAGTTCGTCGTACTCCACCTTCAATCGGCGCAGTTCCTCCTGGCGCTTGACCATCGTCTCGGCATCGTTGAACTTGCCCATGTAGACCATCCACAGCGCGGGGCGCTCGGTCTTCACCTGGGTCCAACTGCCGCTGGGCAGGTTGATCTGCAACAGCGCCTGCGCCGCGCCGATCTGCGCCGTGCTGAACGGGCCGGCCTCAAGACACGCCGGCAAGGGCGCCGCTTCGGCGGTGACGGGCAGTGGCGTGATCGTCGCCGCCGGCGCCGGCTGTGCCGGGGCGGGTGCGGGCGCCGGTGAAGGCGGGACCGCGGCCGAGGCGAGTGGGGCGGCGCGCACGCTGCCTGGCGGCAGGATGCGGATCGACTCCGGCCGCACCTGGCGCGCCAGGCGCTCGGGCTCGCGGTCGCCACGCGCGCGCACTCCTGTCAGGTCGTCGAGCCAGCCCAGGCTCCACGCGAGGAACGCGGCATTGGCCAGCACCAGCAAGAAGACCAGCAGTCTCAACATGATTCCGAGCGGCGCCGCGCTGGGGTGCGTGGCGGTGGCGCATGGCTGCGGTTGGAGGCGCACGCTGACTTCACCGGAGATGACGTGATGCGTGGTGCGCTGGGTGCCGGCAACGCTGCGCAGCAGCAGCGCGCCGTTGGACGCGACGCCTTGGGCGGTGCCGCTCAACGTGCCGGCGATCACGCCGCGGCCGAACAGCAGGTCGCGGCTCTTGTAGCGCGCCTCGAAAGCCGCGAAGCCTTCGGCTTCGAATTCGCGCAGCGCCAGCGCCAGCGGGACCGCCAGACGATGCAGCGCCTTCGGCGCGCTCGCCGTGGCATCGATTTCGCGCAGCGCCGCGACGCCGCTGCTCGCATCGTTCACGGCGAGCGGCAGCACGTTCAAGCCGATGCCGATCACGACCACGCGCTGCGCGCCGCGGCTGACCGACTCGATCAGCACGCCGCCGAGCTTGCGCCCGGGTGAAGGGGCCGGATCGGCGGTGATCCGCAACCTGTGCCGCATCGAGCAGCCACAGGTCGTTCGGCCACTTCAGCATCAGGCGCGGCGCGCCCCGGTGCGCCGGCTGTTCGTCAAGTGCATCGGCGATCGCCACGCCAACCGCGAGCGACAAGCCCGAGACATCGGCGCGATGCAGCGGCAAGGCCAGCGAAAACGTCAGCGACGCACCGCGCTGCGCGACCCAGGTGCGGCCCTGCCGGCCGCGGCCCTGTGACTGCTGCTCGGCGACGAGCAGCCTTGGCCTGAACCGTTCGCCGACAAAGTTGCGGCATTCGTCGAGCAAACGCGTATTGGTCGAATCGCATTGCTCCAGCACCTGCACGCCGATGCCCGGCAACACGGCGTCGAGGCTCGCGCGCAGCTCTTCGGCGCGCCAGTGAATGCGGGTTGCCGCGGAGTTCATCGCGCGCGTCTCGGTCGTTCAGCCCGGCGCGGCAAGCATTCAGGCCGCCTTGCGCCGCTTCGGCGCGAGCATCGTGCCGCGGCAGGCGCGCGCGCCGCAGCGGCATTCGAACTGCTTCTTCAACTTCGGGGTCTGGCGTTCGTCGAGCACGAGGCCGTAGTCGTAGAACAGTTCTTCGCCGGGGCGGATCGCGCGCAAGGTCTTGATGAAGACGCGGCCGTTCACCTCGTCGGCCTCGCAGTTGGGCGTGCACGCGTGGTTGATCCAGCGTGCCGAATTGCCGCCGAACGCGGCGTCGATCACGTTGCCGTCGTCGATGTGGAAGTAAAACGTGTGGTTCGGGTCGCTCGGGTCGTGCGGATGGCGGCGCAGCGCTTCTTTCCAGGTGATGACTTCGCCCTTGTATTCGATCAGCGTCTCGCCTTTGGCCAGCGGCGCGACGGCGTACACACCCTTGCCGTGCACACCCGAGCGCCGCACCTGGATGCGCCTGCCGCCGTGGCTCGCATGGCCGTTCGCCGATTTCACGGGCCGCGCCATACTCGGGGAAGACTTGGCTCTGTTTGCGCGCTTTTTCGGTTTCGACGGGGCGGCTTGAATCATGGAGAATTTTTTGGGTACATTGATTTCATGGGTGCGCGCGTGCGTGCGCACAGGTGTGCAGGCGCGTGCGTGAGCGCGCGCGAGGCACGGATTGTATGTATTGAAGGCAAGCCGCTGAACATGACCAAGTCGTTGATCATTGCCGAGAAGCCCTCGGTCGCCCAGGACATCGTGCGCGCGCTCACGCCCACGGCGGGCAGGTTCGACAAGCACGACGAGTACTTCGAGAGCGAGGGTTTCATCGTCACGTCGGCGGTGGGACATTTGCTGGAGATCAAGGCGCCCGAGGCGTATGAAGTGAAACGCGGCAAGTGGAGCTTCGCGCACCTGCCGGTGATTCCGCCGCACTTCGAGCTGAACCCGATCGACAAGAGCAAGGGCCGGCTGAACGCGATCGTCAAGCTCGTCAAGCGCAAGGACGTGAGCTCGCTCATCAACGCCTGCGACGCGGGCCGCGAGGGCGAGCTGATCTTTCGCCTGATCCAGCAGCACAGCAAGAGCAAACACCCGGTGAAGCGGCTGTGGTTGCAGAGCATGACGCCGGCGGCGATCCGCGAAGGTTTCGAGAACCTGCGCAGCGACAAGGAGCTGCTGGGCCTGGCCGAAGCGGCGCGCAGCCGTTCCGAGGCCGACTGGCTGGTGGGCATCAACGGCACGCGCGCGATGACGGCGTTCAACTCGCGCGACGGCGGCTTCTTCCTCACCACCGTCGGCCGCGTGCAGACGCCCACGCTGTCGATCATGGTCGAGCGCGAAGAGAAGATCCGCAAGCACGTCGCGCGCGACTACTGGGAGATCAAGGCGACGTTCGCGGCCCAGGCCGGGCAGTACGACGGCAAGTGGTTCGACCCGAAGTGGAAGAAGAACGCCGACGACCCCGAGCAGCGCGCCGATCGACTCTGGAACGCCAAGGACGCGCAAGCGATCGCCGACGCGGTGCGCGGCCAACCCGCGAGCGTCAGCGAAGAAGCCAAGCCGAGCTCGCAAAGCGCTCCGGGCCTGTACGACCTGACGACGCTTGCAGCGCGAAGCGAATTCGCGGCTCGGGTTCTCGGCGAAGACGACGCTGTCGATCGCCCAGGCCCTGTATGAAAAGCACAAGGTGCTGACCTACCCGCGCACCGACAGCAAGGCGCTGCCCGAGGACTACATCGACGTCGTGAAGAAGACGATGAAGATGATCTCGACGGAAGACATGCCGGGCCCGCTGCGCGCGCTCGCGGTGCACGCGAAGACGGTGCTGAAAGAGGGTTACGTCAAGCCGAACAAGAAGATCTTCGACAACACGAAAGTCTCGGACCACTTCGCGATCATCCCGACGCTGCTGGCGCCCAAGAGCCTGTCCGAGCTCGAGGCCAAGCTCTACGACATGGTGCTCAAGCGCTTTCTCGCGGTGTTCTTCCCGGCGGCCGAGTTCATGGTGACGACGCGGATCTCGAGCGTCAAGGTGGGCACGAAGACGCACCCCTTCCAGACCAACGGCAAGGTGATGGTCAAGCCGGGCTGGCTCGCGGTGTACGGCAAGGAAGCGCAGGAAGACGACGCGAACCTGGTCGCGGTGGCGGCAGGCGAGATGGTGCGCACCGAGGAGGTGGCGGCGAATCCGCTGAAGACCAAACCGCCGGCGCGCTACACCGAGGCGACGCTGCTGTCGGCAATGGAAGGCGCGGGCAAGTTGATCGACGACGACGAACTGCGCGAGGCGATGCAGGAAAAGGGTCTGGGCACGCCGGCGACGCGCGCCGCGATCATCGAAGGCCTGATCTACGAGAAATACATCCACCGCGAGGGCCGCGAACTCGTTCCCGGCGCGAAGGCGTTCCAGTTGATGACGCTGCTGCGTGGCCTGGGCGTCGAAGACCTGACCAAACCCGAGCTCACCGGCAACTGGGAGAGCCAGCTCGCGCAGATGGAAAAGGGCAAGCTCAAGCGCGAGACCTTCATGGCCGAGATCGCGCACATGGCCGAGCGCATCGTGCGCAAGGCCAAGGAGTACGACCGCGACACGATTCCCGGCGACTACGCGACGCTGGCCACCCCGTGCCCGAAATGCGGCGGCGTCGTCAAAGAGAACTACCGGCGCTTCGCCTGTGCCGGTTCGAGCAAGGCGAGCGCCCCCGTCGGGGGCGCGGCGGGTACCGAGGAAGGTTGCGGCTTTTCAATCAGCAAGATCCCCGGCAGCCGCGCATTCGAACTCGACGAAGTGGAGCAGTTCATCGCGAAGAAGAAGATCGGCCCGCTCGAAGGCTTTCGCTCCAAGGCGGGTTGGCCGTTCACCGCGGAATTGCGGCTCGTGTTCGACGATGAAATCGACAACTGGAAGCTCGAGTTCGACTTCGGCGAAGACGCCAAGCGCGAAGGCGAGTCGGGCGAGCCGGTCGACTTTTCAGGCCAGGCGAGCCTCGGTGCATGCCCGAAGTGCAAGGGCCATGTCTTTGAGCATGGCAACAACTACCTGTGCGAGCACGCGGTGGGCGCGCACGTCACGTGCGACTTCAAGAGCGGCAAGATCATCCTGCAGCAACCGGTACCGCGCGAACAGATGACGCGGCTGCTCGGCACCGGCAAGACCGGGCTGCTGGAAAACTTCGTTTCGAACAAGACGCGGCGCAAGTTCAAGGCCTATCTCGCTTTCGACAAGAAGGAAGGCAAGGTGATGTTCGAGTTCGAGCCCCGCGTCAAGAAGCCGCCCGCGGCGAAGAAGACGGCGGCGAAAGCGGTGGCATGAGGGCCGGGCCGGCAAACGGTTGGGTCGCACGAATGACGCAGATAGCGTGGATTGCGTGCGAAACATCGCGCTTCCCGGTGCCGGTGGGCCCTTCCGGAAGCGGGCGGCCACAGGCGCCGCGATCACAATTCAGGCCCTGCACCAATGACATCGGGCAGCAGGCGTCCTGGGGAAAATCGACATGATGAAGATGTGGCTTCGCTGCGCCACCGCTGCCTGCGCAGCGGCGCTCTCCACCCTGGCTCAGGCGAACCTGGTGTTCGCGATCAACGAAGGCGTGACCTACCGCGTCCCGGCCGACGAGATCCGCGCACGCTACGCCGCGATCGCCGCCGACCTGAGCCGGATCATGCGCCAGCCGGTGCAGATCGAACCGATCGGCACCTACTCGGTGCTGCGCCGGGGCTTGAGCGACAAGGCCTACGACATTGCGATGGTGCACCCGGCGCACCTGTCGATCGAGGCGATCAAGAATTCCGGCTACAAGCTCGTCGCCGTCACCAAGGGCTTTCAGCAGTACACCGCGAACTTCCTGGTGAACGCCAATTCGCCGCTCAAGTCGCTCGCCGACCTGAAAGGCCGCAAGCTCGGCGCGCCGGACGAAGACTCGATCACGTCGTGGATGGTGCGCGCCACGGTGCGCGACGCGCTCGGCGATGCGAACCAGGTCACTTACGTCTACACCCGCTACCAGGACGCCGTGCCATTCTTTGTCGAGAACCAGTTGACGCCGGTCGGCGCCACCGCCGCCGGCTCGGTGATCAAGGCCTGGGGTGAGAAGGGCGGCAAGGTGCTCGCCAAGTCCAAGTCGGTGCCGATCAAACACATCATCGCCAGCCCGACGCTGCCGGCCGATCTGGTGGAAAAGCTGCGCGAGTACCTGATCACGCTCGACACGACGGAAGAGGGCAGGAAAAAGCTCGCGCCGACGAAGTTCCAGGGCTTTGCCGAGTACGACCAGGCGGCGATGCTGGCGATCGGCACGTGGCTGGGGCTGTGAGCGCAGCGCCGCGGCGCTGAGCGACGCTCCAGGCGCAGTCGCCTTTCGGTCCGGGTCCCGCTCTCGCCCGGAGGAGCTTGCGGGCGAAGCCTCGCCCGGGCGAAGTATCCTTCGCGCCATGTACGCGAAATTCTTCGGGTTGAACCGCGAGCCGTTCTCGATCGCTCCCGACCCGCGCTACCTGTTCATGAGCGAGCGCCACCGCGAGGCGCTCGCGCACCTGCTCTACGGGCTGGGAGGTGGCGGCGGTTTCGTGCTGTTGACGGGTGAAATCGGCGCCGGCAAGACCACCGTGTGCCGCTGTTTCCTCGAGCAGATCCCGCCCAGCTGCAACGTCGCCTACATCTTCAACCCCAAGCTCACCGTGACGGAGCTGCTGAAGTCGGTGTGCGACGAGTTCCACGTGCCCGCACCACCCCGCGAGCCGGGCGCCGCGACGGTGAAGGACTATGTCGACCCGTTGAATCGCTTCCTGCTCGACGCCCACGCCGCCGGCAAGAACAACGTGCTGATCATCGACGAGGCGCAAAGCCTGTCGGCCGACGTGCTGGAGCAACTGCGCCTGCTGACGAACCTCGAGACGAACGAGCGCAAGCTGTTGCAGATCGTGCTGATCGGCCAGCCCGAGCTGCGCACGATGCTCGCGCGCCCCGAGCTCGAACAGCTCGCGCAGCGCGTGATCGCGCGATTTCACCTCGACGCGCTGGCGCTGCCCGAAACGCGCCGCTACATCGGGCATCGGCTGGCCGTGGCCGGGCTGGCGGGCGCGGGGCCCTTCGATGACGACGCGCAGCGCCGCATCCACGCCCTGTCGCGCGGCGTGCCGCGGCGCATCAACATGCTGTGCGACCGCGCCCTGCTCGGCGCGTATGCGCTCGGCCGAAGCCGCGTCAACCGCGCGATTCTGGAGCAGGCGGCGCGCGAAGTCTTCGACTTAGGCCCGCCACGGCGCGAACCGGGCGCGCGCCGCGCGGTGACGATCGGGCTGGCGGTGTTGGCCGTCGTGGCCGGTGCGACGGCATTGGGCGCGGCGAGCCTGGCGCTGGACGGGTTGCCGCGCCGGGCGCTGGATGCGCTGAAGGCATCACCATCGCCTGTGACAGCGCCACCGGGCGGCGATGCGCGATCCGCGCCGCTGGCCAATTCGCCCGCAGGCTCAGGCGTCGGGGCAGCGCCACCCGCATCCGCACCCGCCACCGTCGCCGCCGCATCCGCACCTGCGCCAAGCCCCCAGTGGGTCGGGCCGCGCGAGTTGCGAGCCCATTTCACGACCCAACACCGCGTGGAAGCGGATGCCTGGCGCGAGCTGGCACCAGCTTGGCAAGTGGCCCTCGAGCCGGGCGATCCCTGTGTGGCCGCGGTGAAGTCGCAGGTCCAGTGCTACCGCAGCGCCAACAGCACGCTCGCGCTGATCCGGCAGATCGGACGGCCGGGCATCCTGACGCTCTACGACGACGAGAACCGCCCGTTCTTCGCGCTGCTCACCGGCCTCACCGAGGGCAGCGCGACGCTGCGCATGGGTGGCACGGAGCGCAGCGTCGCGCTGCTGTCGTTGGCCGGTCTCTGGCGCGGCGAGTTCGCCACGTTCTGGCGCGCGCCGCCGGGCTATTCGAACCCGATCACCGATGGCTCGTCGCGCAGCACGGCGCAGTGGCTCGGGGCGCAGTTCGACAAGCTCGAGCATGCCGCCTTGCCCACGGCGCGGCCGGTCAGCGGCGCGGCGCTGAAGGCGCGCGTGCTCGCGTTCCAGATCGCCCACGGGCTGCGCCCCGACGGTCTGGCCGGACCGACGACGCTGATGCAGCTGAACCGCGCCGTCGGCATCGCCGAGCCGCGTTTGAACACCCAGGGGTAGGACCCCGTGAACAAGCCCTGATAGCGCGACCATGTCATACATCCTCGATGCCTTGCGGCGCGCCGATTCGGAACGCGAGCGCGGCCAGATCCCCGGCATCCACGCCCAACCGGTGGCGCCGCTGCCGCTGGACGAGCCCATCGCCTCTGGCCTCTCGCCGACGGTGTGGGGCGCTGGCCTAGTCGCAGCGTTGCTGAGCGGCGCCCTCGCTTGGTGGTGGCTGTCGGGCGAGCGGCCGATGGCTGCGCCGGCACCTGCCCCTGCCGCGGCTGCTGTTGCGGCTGCCGCAGCGCCTGCCCTTCCTCCTGCTCCACCTGCTGCTCCTGCGCCCGCACCCGTGCCTTCACCTGTGCCAGCACCGGCCGCATTGCCGCCTGCCCTGACCGCGCAGCCGCGACAAGGCGTTGCCGGCGCTGCCGGCCCGGCCGCAACGCCAGCGCCCGTGCCGGCAGCGGTGGCTGTCCCACGCACGGCCGTCGCCGCGCTCCCGCCCAGGCCGAACGCAGCGCCCCCCCTCGCGGCGGCGCCGGGCGTCGACGCCACGGCCGCGGCTGCAGAGCCGCGCGACGCCACCACGCCCCCGGCAGTCGTCCCGAAAGCCGCGCCGAGCGTCGCCCCCAGAAGCCCGCCTGCCGCGCGCGGCGCCGCCAGCGCGGCTGCCGAAGCCGAGCCTCGCGTCCAGGCGCTGCACGAACTGCCCGAGGAGGTGAGGCGCGCGGTCCCGCCGCTGGTGGTGAACGGATCGGTCTACTCGAAGAACCCGGCAGACCGCTTCTTGATCGTGAACGGCCAGATCGTTCACGAGACCGACACCGTGGCGCCCAACGTCGTCGTGGAGAGAATCGGGCCACGCTCGGCGGTGCTCGGCATTCACGGCCACCGCTTCGAGATCAGCTACTGATGAGGGCCCCCAGGGCCGGGCTGCGCCCAGCCCGCCCCCCCGTGGGGGTCAAGGAAACTTGGGGCGGCCCGGCGTTCCCTTGAGTCACGCTGCGTGCCGGCGTGGCCAGCGCGCGCCACTCACGCCATCGCACCGCGCGCGTCGACCCGCCACAACGCCTCGACGCGCCCATGCTCCAGTCCGCCGCGCACCGCGATGTAGCGGTCGTGCAGGTTGACCGTCGGGTCGCAATGGCCGGGCACCAGCCACACCGTGGCGCCGAGCTCGGGCAGTGCGTCGCCGCGCTCGCGCAACACGCTGTGTTCGTCGCTGCAGCCGACGAATTCCAGATCCCGCCCCCAGACCCGCGGCGGGCCTGAATCGACGGCGAAGGCCTTGTGGCCCGCGTCGATGACAGCGTGCGAACCGGATCGGCTCATCACCTGGCTCTTCACGAACAGGGCGTGTTCGAAGCGCGGTGCGGCGCTCGACGGCTGATTGTCCGCATAGTCGCGGTCCATGAACAGGTAGCTGCCGACCTGCAATTCGCCGTAGACGCCGCTCGCCGCTTCGAACTCGAAACTGCCGGTGCCCGCGCCGGTGATCAGCCCACACGCCAGCCCGGTGGCGAGCACGCTCTCGCGCGCCGCGCGCACCCGCGCGACCGCCTGCTCGATCGCCGCGCCGCGCTCGGCCAGCGTGCGCAGGTGCTGGGCCGTGCCGTGGTAAGCCTGCAGGCCGGCCAGACGCAGGCCGGCCTGCACCACCTGCTGCGCCAAGGCACCCGTGGCAGCGGGTGCGACGCCGCAGCGGCCCTGGCCCACGTCGACCTCGACAAAACAATCGGCCGATGCGCCGGCGCTGCGCAGCGCTTGCGCCAGAAGTTGCACACCGAGTGCCGAGTCGACGGCGATGCCGATGCGGATGCGCTTCGCCAGATCGGCCAGCCGCGCCAGCTTGTGCGGCGCGATCACTTCGTTGCTGACGAAGATGTCTTCGATGCCCTGCGCGGCGAGCGCCTGCGCTTCCGCCACTTTCTGCACGCACACACCCACCGCGCCGGCCTGGACTTGCAGCCTGGCGATCGCCGCGCACTTGTGCATCTTCGCGTGCGGGCGCAGGCGCAAGCCGCGCTCGCGCGCGAACGCCGCCATGCGCTCCAGGTTGCGCTGCATCGCGTCCAGGTCGATCACGAGCCCGGGCGTGTCGATCGCTGCCACACTGTCGCCGGGCTGGATCATGCGGCTCCCATCACGGGGCGTCGGTTGACGAGGAACGGGGTCACACGACAAGGGTCACGCGGCACCCAATGGCCGGATGCGCCACAGCGCCACGGCCGGCCGCGCCGAGACGTTCATCGGCGTCGTCGAGCGCGGCGTCTTGATCGGCGCCTTGCAAGTGCGCGTTGTCGCTCCAGCCGACGAGCGTGAAACCTTGCGGCGTGTAGAGCAGCCGGTTGATGCTGGCGTTGCCCAGATCCCAGGAGCGCGGCGCTTGCAGATCGATGCGCGTCGCGGCCCGGTACAGGCAATCGAGCACACCGCCATGCGTGACGATGGCGATGTTGCGGCCCGGATGCGCCGCCGCCAGAAGGGTCAGGGTGCGCAGACAGCGCTGATTGAAGTCGCGCAGCACTTCACCCTGCGCAGGGCCGAAGTCGGGGTCGCGGTTGTGCCAGCGCCGCGCCTGGTCGGGCCAGCGCACCTGCACGTCGGAATAGGTCAGGCTCTCGAAGATGCCGAAACAGCGCTCGCGCAAACCGACGTCGGTGACGATCGGGGCAAGGCAAGACGCGGCCAGGGCCATCGCGGTTTGATGGGCGCGCAGCAGATCGCTGGAATAGATGGCGTCGAACGCCTCGTCGGCCAGCGCGACGGCGAGGCATCGCGCTTGGGCCAGCCCGTTGGCGTTGAGCGCGACGTCGAGTTGGCCCTGCATGCGCGTCTCGCGGTTCCACGCGGTTTCGCCATGGCGAATCGCGACGATGCGGGTCGGCTCGGTCTGCACCTCAAACCCCCCACACGATGGCCTGGCCCGCGCGTTGCGCGCGCTTCATCATTTCCACGAGCGGCCAGGCGCGCTGGCGCAGACTCACGCGTTCGCGCTGCGAGGCATCGCCTTGCGGCGCGGCGGCTTCGTCGGCCGCGACCGCCGCCTCGAGTGCGGCGATGGCGCGCGCCAGGTCGGGGGCCTCGATGATGCCTTTTGCCGCCGGCTCCTTGCCGATGATGCGCAGCACCTGGTCGCCGTTGGGGCCGAGCATGATCACGTCGCCCGCGGCTTTGGACTTGAATTTGTAGAGCATGGGGATGTTGGGTGAGGACCGCGCGCGCGACGTGCCGGCACCGGCCGGTTCGCGCGCGCTGTTGCCGCCGATTGTGCCGCGTGGCCGGGGAGCTGCCCAACCAGCGCACCTGTCGAACCCTGGTTGGGCCCGCGCCGCCTACGCGCTCTGCGCGCCTGCCTCGAAGTAGTACGCGACCGGCTGGCGCGGCGCCAGGTAGTGCAGCGCAGGCACCGGCAGTTGCTGCGGCGTCACACTGCGCCGGATGCCCAGGCCGGGCTCGTCACCGATGTCGATGGCGATCGCCTCTTCGCGCGGCACCTGTGGATCATGCACCACCACGCGCGGCTTGAGCGGGCGCGCTGAATTCACCGAGACGACGACGGCCAGCCGATCGTCGGTCAACTGCACCGTCGTGCCGGCCGGGTAGACGCCGATCAGCTTGATGAATGCGCTGAGCAGCGTGGTGTCGAACTGGCGCTTGCTCTGCGTGAACATCTGCGCCAGCGCTTCGTGCGGCGTGACGGCGCGCTTCACGACCCGCGGATTGCACATGCCGTCGTAGGCATTGACCATGGCGACGATGCGCGACGCATCGCTCATGCGCTCACCGCCCACCTTGAGGGGAAAGCCGCTGGCGTCGGCCATCTCGTGGTGCTGCGCAAGGATCTGCATTACGCCCGCGGACAAACCCATCTGCTGGCCACGCTGCAGGCCGAAGGCCACATGTTCTTCGTAGGCCTTGGTCTCCATCGGCGTGAAGTACTCGTCCGGCTGGTGCAGGCGCTCGGCCATGCCGATCTTGCCGATGTCGTGCAGCAGCGCGCCCGCGCCCAGGTCCAGCAGTTCGGGTTGCGACAGGCCAAACCTGCGCCCGAGCAGCAACGACAAGACGCTCACGTTCAGCGCATGCGTCGACGCGTGGTTGCCCGCCGCGTCGCGCAGCAGGCGAATGCACTGGTCTTCCTGTTCGAGCATCTTGCCCAGCAGCGTTTGGGTCAGCGAGTCGACTTCCTGCTTGGCTTGCTCCGGGTCGCTCGCGACCCGGGCCAGGGCCTGCCGGCACGCCGACGCCGACAGACTGAATTGGCGTTCGCAATCGGCTTGTGAGGCGCGTTGCCGGGCCAGCAACTCGGCGCGGCCCGACTCGGCTTCACCGGCAATGCCGGGCGCGAGGGCCGCGGGGGTCGATGCGGCGGTTGAGCCGGCCCGAGTTTCCTCAGCGGTGGCCGCGCGCTCGGAGCCGACCGGCCCGAGGTCGCTCTGGCTGGGGTCCCAGCGCACGCTTTGAATGCCCAGTGCGCGGATCGTCGCGATCTGCTGCACGCTGGTGAGCTTGAAGTTGTTCAGCGGAAACGGGTGCGACATCCAGCCGCCGTCGAGGCGAACGAACATGCCCACGCGAAGGGCGTGCACGGAAATCGATTCAGCAACGGGGGTGTCGGAAAGCATCGGTGCGCCGAGAGGCAAGTGGTCGGGGTGGCTCGTCGTAGGTATCGGCTGGCGACATTGCGCCTTGAGGCAATGCTGCGCAGCGCCACGATTCTGGCCGCCGAGGGCGACAGAAGTGTGAAATCTGTATGGATTGTTTCTGGCGGTGCGCAAGCGGCCGTGGCCCGCCGCAGGCGGGGATCGGCGTGGCCTGAGCGCGGCTTGTTCAGCGCGGGTCGACGTCGGCGAGCCGCAGGCAGCGCGCGCCGTGCGCCACGCCCGCAGCGCCTAAGCCAGCCGGCGGCGCGAGTTCGACCCACGGTGGCGGCGCGGCGCTGCACTCGCCGACCGCCCAGGCGCAGCGCTCGGCGAACGGGCAGCCTTGGGCCAAGTCGGCGAGTTCCGGAACACGCCCAGGAATCGTCGGCAGGCGCGTGCCGCGCGTCGCACCCAGCCGGGGCCGGGCACCGAACAGGCCGCGCGTGTACGGATGCGCGAGGCGTTCGAACACGGTGTGCGTCGGCCCGCTTTCGACGATGGTTCCGCCGTACATCACGAGCAGTCGCGCGCAACTGCGCGCCATCACGCCCAGGTCGTGACTGATGAGCAGCAGCGCCATTTCGCCATCGCGCACCAGCTCCGCGATGAGGTCGAGGATTTCGCCTTGGATCGTCACGTCGAGCGCGGTGGTCGGTTCGTCCGCGACGAGCAGGTCCGGCGCACACGCCAGCGCCATCGCCAGGCCGATGCGCTGGCGCTGCCCGCCGGAGAGTTGGTGCGGGTACGCGTCCAGGCGCTGCGCGGCCTGCGGCAGGCGCACACGCTCCAACAGGCGCAGCGCCTGCGCGCGCGCCGCCGTGCGCGTGAGGCCCTGGTGCACGCGCAGCGGCTCGGCGACTTGCGCACCCACGGTGTGCAGCGGGTTCAGCGCGGTCATCGGCTCCTGGAACACCATGCCGATGCGGTTGCCGCGCAGCTGAGCGAGCGCCGGCTCGGGCAAGCCCACCAGCTCCTGGCCGGCAAAGCGAATGCTGCCGCCGATGCGTGCACCCTGCGGCAGCAGGCCGAGCAGCGCGAGCGCGGTCATCGACTTGCCGCAGCCGCTTTCGCCGATCAGGCCGAGCGTGTCGCCGCGCCGCAGGCTGAACGAGACGCCGCGCAAGGCTTCGGCCGGGCCGCGTGCGGTGTCCAACCCAACGCGCAGATCGCGCACTTCGAGCAAAGCCTCAGTCATTGGGCTTCGGCCATGCTCGTTGGCGCGTGGTGCATTCGCAATCGTCAACGTTGCCGCGCGAGGCGCGGGTCGAGCAGGTCGCGCAGCCCGTCGCCCATCAGGTTCAGGCCGAGCACGCTGAGTGCGATCGCCAGGCCCGGCCAGATCGCCAGTTGCGGCGCCTGGAACAGCAACGTCTGCGCCTCGTTGAGCATGCGGCCCCAGCTCGGGGTGGGCGGCTGCGTGCCCAGACCCAGGTAGCTGAGTGCGGCCTCGGCGAGGATCGCGATCGCGAACTGGATCGTCGCCTGCACGATCAGCAACGAGGCGATGTTGGGCAGCACATGCTCGAACGTGATGCGCGTCGCGCCCTTGCCGCAGGCGCGCGCGGCCAGCACGAACTCGCGCGCCCAGACGCTGTTCGCCGCGCCGCGCGTGATGCGCGCGAACACCGGAATGTTGAAGATGCCGATCGCGACGATCGACGTGACCAGCCCGGGACCGTAAATCGCCGTCAGCATGATCGCGGTGAGCAGTGCCGGGAACGCGAACGTGAAGTCGGCCAGGCGCATCACCGCTTCCTCGACCCAGCCGCGCCGCGCTGCGGCGAACAGGCCGAGCGCGACGCCGAACACGATGCCGATACCCACCGCGATCACGCCGACCGCGATCGACGCGCGCGCGCCGACGAGCAGCAGCGAGACGATGTCGCGCCCCAGGCTGTCGGTGCCGAGCCAATGCGCGGCGCTGGGCGGCAGCAGCTTGTTCGGGATGTCGATCTCGCTCGCCGGGTAGGGCGTCCACAGTGTCGACAACAGCGCGCTCGCGGCGAGCAGCCCGACCAGCACGGCGCCAACGCGGAAACTCCGGTGGCGGCGCGCGCGCTTGAAGGTGTCGGAGGCGCCGTCCATTTCAGTTGCTCGACCACGTCTTGTCTGCCCCGGGACGCATGCAACGCCGATGCGTCGCATATGGCTGCTTTCGGCCCTTTGCTGTCCTTTGAGTGTCCGCCCTGCGCCCATGCGTCGGTGCGGCGCGGCAGACGGCACCCGGTGGGCCTGGCGGGGGCTCATGCCGGGGCGGTCGGCGCGCAGCGCCGACTCCGCTGCGCTGCTCGACTTGGAGTCGCGCCTGTTTGAGCGTAACGAACGAAGTGAGTGAAGCGAGTTCGCGGCGCGATCCCAGAGCGAGCAGCGCAGCGAGTCGGAGCGAAGCGCAGACCGCCACAGCATGAGCCCGCTGCGGGCCCCTGCGGGTAGCGACTGCCGCGCCGTACTGAAGCTGACGCGACGAAGAGGTCTGCCGCGAACAGCAGCAACGGGCCGAAGGCAATCGGCACCCCGCTGAAGGTTTGACCCAGGTCGACGTAGAGCCGTATCACTTCAGGCGAGCGTGAGTTTGAGCCGCGGGTCGATCGCGGCAACGAGCACGTCGACGACGAAATTGATGCCGATCACGACCGCGGCGAACAGCATCACGATGTTCTGCACCACCGCCAGATCGCGGTTCGCGATCGCCTGGAACACGAGCCGGCCCACGCCCGGCAGGGCAAACACGTTTTCGATGACGATCGTGCCGGTGATCAGGTTCGCGAATTGCAGCCCCATCACGGTGAGCACCGGCACGGCGGCGTTGCGCAGCACGTGACGCCACAGCACGGCGCGCGGCGACAGGCCCTTGGCGCGCGCGGTGCGCACGAAGTCTTCACGGAGCACATCGAGCACCGCCGAGCGCGTGATGCGCGCCAGGATCGCCGCCTGCACCAGCGCCAGAGCGACGGCCGGCAAGATCAGCGAGTGCAGGCCATCCCACAGGCCGCCGCCGGCCTCAATGGTCCAGCCGGCAAAGCCGCCCGCCGAGAACCAGCCGAGCTGCACCGAGAACACCAGGATCAGCAGGATCGCGAACCAGAAATTCGGAATCGCGATGCCGAGTTGGCTCGCCACCATCACGCCAACGTCGCCCCGCGTGTTATGGCGCGCCGCGGCGTACACGCCGGCGGCCAGCGCGATGGCCGTCGTGAGCAGCATCGCCAGCACCGCGAGCGGCAGCGTCACCGCCAGACGCTCGACGATCAACTCGGCGATCGGCGTGTCGTAGGCGACGCTTTGCCCCAACTCGCCGACGAGCAGGCCGCGCAGCCAGCTCGCGTAGCGCAGCGGCGCGGGCCGGTCCAGGCCGAGTTTGGCGGACAGCGCGCGCACCGCTTCGGGCGTGGCCGATTCGCCGAGCATCACCTCGGCGGCGTTGCCCGGCAGGATGTCGAGCACGGCGAAGACCACGACCGACGCCGCGAGCAGCGCCGCCAGCAAGCCGGCGAAGCGTTTGATCAGGAAAGTGCTGATGGCGGTCTCACCGGGGCTTGTTCCAATTCACACAAGGCAGGCCAAGCAGTGGGCAGTCCGACCCGAAAACCTTCGCCTATGATGACCCAAAACGCGGTGCATGCCGGCGTACCCGTGGAGACGATCACGATGCAATCCGATCTGCCCTTCAACCCGAGCGAACTCTTCATCGCCGGCCAATGGCGAAGCGCCGAGCGTGGCGAAACCTTGCCGCTGGAGAACCCATCGGATGCGAGCACGCTGTGCGCGATCGCGCGCGGCCGCCAAGCCGATGTCGACGCGGCGGTCGCTGCCGCGCAAGCGGCACTCGACGGCGAGTGGGGCCGCACCAGCCACGCACAGCGCGGCCGGCTGCTGCTGGCGTTTTCACGCAAGGTGCTCGAACAGATCGACATGCTGGCGCGGCTCGAGGCGCTGGACGTGGGCAAGCCGCTGCAACAGGCGCGCGCCGACGTGACGGCGCTGGCGCGCTACCTCGAGTTCTACGGCGGCGCGGCCGACAAGGTACACGGCCAGACGCTGCCGTTCACGCCCGGCTACACGGCGCTGACGCTGCGCGAACCGCATGGCGTCACGGGCCACATCGTGCCCTGGAACTACCCGATGCAGATCATCGGCCGCAGCGTCGGCGCGGCGTTGGCGATGGGCAACGCCTGTGTGCTCAAGCCCGCCGAAGAGGCCTGCCTCACCGCGCTGGCGTTCGCGCGCATCGCGCAGCAGGTCGGGTTGCCGGCGGGTGCGATCAACATCGTCACGGGACTGGGCGAAGAAGCCGGCGCGGCGCTGGCGTCGCACCCCGGCATCCAGCACATTTCGTTCACCGGGTCGGTCGCCACCGGCAAGCTGATTCAGGCCGCAGCGGCGAAGAATGTGATTCCGGTGACGCTGGAGCTCGGCGGCAAAAGCCCGCAGATCGTGTTCGCTGACGCGGACCTTGACGCCGCACTGCCGTTCCTCGTGAACGCGGGGATTCAGAACGCGGGGCAGACCTGTTCGGCGGCGTCGCGCATCCTCGTCGAGCGCGCAGTGTTCGACGCGGTGCGCGAGCGCATGGCACAGCGCTACCGGTCGCTGCGCGTCGGGCCGGCGTTGGCCGATCTGGACATGGGACCGCTGATTTCGCAGCGGCAAAAAGGCGTCGTCGAACGCTACCTCGGCCTGGCGCTGGGCGGTGCGCCGCGCATCGTCGCGCAGGGCTCACTGGCGCCGGACGCGCCGCGCGGCGGGCACTATGTGTTGCCGACGCTGATCGACGGCCTCGGCCCGGACCATGCATTGGCGCAGGAAGAGGTGTTCGGTCCGGTGCAGGTGCTGATCCCGTTCGACGGCGAAGCTCAGGCACTGCAAATCGCCAACGGCACGGCGTACGGCCTGGTGGCGGGCGTCTGGACGCGCGACGGTGGGCGCCAGATGCGCATGGCGCGCGCGCTGAAGTGCGGCCAGGTGTTCATCAACAACTATGGCGCGGGCGGCGGGGTGGAGCTGCCGTTCGGCGGCGTGAAACATTCAGGCCACGGCCGCGAAAAGGGCTTCGAGGCGCTGTATGGGTTCTCGGTGCTGAAGACAGTCGCGATTCACCACGGTTAAGGGGAGAGAAGATCATGAGGCTTGCGGACAAGGTCGCGATCGTCACCGGCGGTGGCTCTGGTTTCGGCGAAGGTATCGCCGCAAAGTTCGTTCGCGAGGGCGCGCGTGTCGTGATCGCCGACCGCGACGCGGCGGCGGGCGAGCGCGTGGCGCGTTCGCTCGGCACGAATGCGCGGGCGGTCTGCGTCGACGTGGCTAATCCGAAAGACGTGAAGACGATGATGGATGCGGCGCAGCAGCACTTCGGCGGGTTGCACATCCTCGTCAACAACGCCGGGATCGGCCATCTGCCGCAGCCGATGGAAGAGTTGCCGGAAGACCAGTTCGACCGCATCTTTGCCGTCAACATGAAGGCGATCTACCTGGCGATGCGCGAAGTCGTGCCGCGCTTCAAGGCGCAGAAGTCGGGCGTCGTCCTGAACGTCGCGAGCACGGCGGGCGTGAGTCCGCGACCGCGCCTGACGTGGTACAACGCGAGCAAGGGCTGGGTCATCACCGCCACGCGTTCCAGCGCAGTGGAGCTGGCGCCGTTCGGCATCCGCGTCGTCGCACTCAACCCAGTGGCCGGCGAAACCCCCCTGCTCAAGACCTTCATGGGCGAAGACACGCCGCAAATGCGCGCCAAGTTCCTGTCGACGATTCCGCTCGGGCGCTTCTCGACCCCCGAAGACCTGGGCAACGCCGCGTGTTATCTGTGCTCCGACGAAGCAAGCATGATCACCGGCGTGGCGATGGAGGTTGACGGCGGGCGCTGCATCTGAATCGGGTGCGCGCCGTGGGTCGGAGTTTCCGGGGAGATGACATGAAGCTTCGACGCACCGCGGTCCTTGTATTGCTTGGCGCCGCGCTGCCGGTCTTCGCCGCGGATTGGAAGCCGTTGCAAGGCACCTACGCCATCACACCCGAGAACTATCTGGACCCGAGCGACACCGAGCGCAAAGACAGCCACCTTCGTGTTCAGCTCACGGGTCGCTCGGCCCGCGACTTGTTCGCGGCGATGAAAGTCGCGCCGGTCAAGGACGAATGCACCGGCGGCATCGCCAAACGCGTCGGCGAAATGAAGTGCGTGCACTTCAAGGAGCCGAACCGCGTCGAGTGCTCGTTCGCGATCGATGTGATGGCGCAGAAGATCGGTTACGGCGTCGCGTGTTGAGGGCCCCCGGGCGGCACCAACACCGCCGCCCTGCGGCTATCGGTCGCGCAGCACACGCTCGCTGTTCAGGCCGTCCGACAGTCCGAATTCGAAGCGCCCGCCCGCAGGCAGCGCGCCCACCGGCAGGGCCGCACTGCCGCCCTCCAGTTCGAGCGCGAGCACGCTGCGCTTTGCGCCGAGGTGCGTGACTGCGAGAAACGGGTAGCGTGCGGCGTCCCACGTCACGCGCAAGACGCCGGCCTGTTCGATCGATTGCAGCAACGGCACTGCCGCCTCGGTGCCCGCCGCGAGCGCGCGCTTGCGCGGCTCTTTCGCCACCAGTGCCTGGCCGGCGAACAGCACTTCGAGCTTGGCGATCGGCCCCGGGTGCGGGATCGTGAAACCGAAACGTTGCTGCTGCGGCAGGTGGTCGACCTCCCTGGTCGCGAATCGATGCTCGACGATCGAACCTTGTGCGGTTGTGATGCGCAGCAGGTACGGCCCACTGGCATCGGGCCAGCGCGGGTTGCCGTGCAGCGGCTTGAGTGGCGCGAGTGTCAGCACGCCGTCGTGAAGCGCGCCGCTCACCATCACCAATTCCTGCGCCACGTCGAGGCTGGCGGGGCCGTCGGTGGCGCTCAATGCGCGATCGCTGGGCGTCAGGTAGCCCTGCATCTTGCGGTAGTTGTAGTCGGAGAACCAGTCGCCGTTGCAATAGCTCATCAGGTCATGCGCGCTGGTGGGCGTCGGGTCGACGAAGCGGCGCGCCGGCGCGTCGTAGCCCCAGATGAAGCGGGTTCCTGCGCCGAGCCGGGCGTTCGCGTACGGATACAGAGGATCGACGCCCGCCGGGCCACCGCAGGGCGCGTGCGCCAGACTCAGGTTGTGGCCGACTTCGTGGACCATCGTTTCCTTGACGATCACCGGCTGGGTGGGCATGTCGAAACCGAGCGCCGCATTGCCCGGGCGGAAGCCGATGCCGGCCAGGCCGAAACTGCGCTTGGGCATGAAGCCGTAGTAGTAGGTGCGAGCCGACGCGTTTTCGAGAAGGTGCAGGTCGTCGAGCTCGTTGAGCACCCGCGAGAACGCGGTGCTCCATTGCGCCTCGGTGGTTGGCAATTGCGTCACCGCACGCGACACGAAGGGCGCGTGGTTTTCGCGAACCACGTCGCTCACCGGCAGGCGCGCCGTCAGGAAGACGTCGGGGCTGTCGACGATCTGACCGACTGTCGTGCCGAGCTGGATCGGCACCGCGACCAGGCGCACCGTGACGCCTCCACCGACGCGTGGCGCGATGGTGGTTTGGTTCGTGGCTGTGGGCGTCAACAGCGGCGTGACCCGCATGCCCGGCCGCACCAACGCTGCGGGGATCGTCACGGAATAGCTGTCGGCGAAGCTCGGGCGCAGCGGCACGCTCGACGGCACGGTGCCCGTTGGCGTGTCCATCGGCAACTCTTGCAGCAGGCGTCCGCTCGCGTCTTCAACCCGCACCAGGCCGCTCGGCTTGGTGCCCGCGCTGGGGCTCGTGACATTGAATTTCGCGAGCACGGGGCGATTCGCGACCAGCACCAGGTTTGCATCCTGGCTCGGGAACAACATCGCCTGGCCGAATTCGACCCCCGAAATCGTGTGGTTGCCGGTGGGCGGGGGCGGGGGCGGGGGCGCCGGCGCTGGTGCTGGTGCCGGTGGGGGCGCGGGTGCTACTACGGGTGGAGGCGGCGGTGGCGGTGGCGGTGGCGGCGGGGATGACGGCGCCGGCGCCGGTGTGGGCGAGGACGTGGGCGAGGGCGCAGGCGTCTCCTCACCTCCGCCGCAGGCGGTTGCGCCGACTGCGGCAACCAGGGCGAAGAGATGGGCGAGCTTGTTGTTCATGAGGGGCTCCCGTGCTTGCCGGCCGCTGCCGCGCGGCATCCATCGCCAACACGCCAGTTCGAGGAGGACGCGACGGTACGTCTGGAGTCGCGCGGCGTCGCCCGCGACCGGTAACGTCTGTGTCGGCGCCAACCGCGCGCGATTTCGCTGCCGAACCTCCATCAGCCGCAGGGTGCGCTCGCGCTCGGGTGCGGTGCGTGGCCTTGCGGGGTGCGGCGCGCGGTGACACTCCGATACATCGCGCGCACACCGGCGCAATCGCAACGAGATGTCCGCGTCGTCGCGCCGCGTCTGCGTGCAGCACGTCACGCCCGGCCGCGGTGCGCGGCGAGTCACCCCCCGATCAGGGGGTCAGAATGGCGCCCCGCGACGCTCTCTCTGTGCGAGCGATTCGCGCCCCTTGTCCAGATCCGGAGTCCCCATGAAGAAACTTGCCCTGATGTGCGTGTTGGCCGCAACCTGCGGCGTGTCGCTGGCCCAAGTCAAACCCTGCGAGGAATTGAAGACGGAAATCGCGGCGAAGATCGACGCCAACAAAGTGCCGAACTACACCCTGGACATCGTCGACAACGACAAGGTCGGCGACGCAAAGGTCGTTGGCAGCTGCGAAGGCGGCACGAAGAAGATCACCTACACCCGCAAGTAAGAAAACTTGCGACGAGGGCCGCGGCGATGCCGCGGCCTTTTTATTGGCCCCCACGCTCGGCGCGTCCGCATCGCGTGTGAGCGCCGGCTCGGGCTATTTCACGATCAAGCCCGGCAGCCACAGCGACACCGCCGGAAACGCGCACAGCAAGAACAGGCGCAAAACATCGACGGCAATGAACGGCATCGTGCCTCGATAGATGCGGCCCAGCGTGATGTCGCGCGCGATCGAGTTGATGACGAACACGTTCATGCCCACCGGCGGGCAGATCATTCCGAACGTCACCGCCATCACGACGATGACGCCGAACCACACCGGGTCGAAGCCGAGCTGCATCATCGCCGGAAACACGATCGGCACGGTAAGCAGAATCATCGCCAGTTCGTCCATCACCGCGCCCAGGATCAGGTAGCCCAGCATCACGAGCGCGAGAACGCCGTAGGCGCCGATCGGCAGCGTGGTGAGAAACGTGACGGCCTTCTGCGTGAATTGCGTGATCGTCAGAAAGTAGCCGAACAGGTAGGCGCCGACGACGATCAACATGATCGCCGACGAGACCCGCAACGCATCGATCAGCGCGGCGCGAATTTGCGGCCAGCGCAAGTCGCCCGCGCAGCATGCCGATGAACAGCGTGCCCGCCGCGCCGATGCCCGCCGCTTCCTGCACCGTGAACCAGCCGCCGTAGATGCCACCCAGCACGAACAGGAACAGCACGAGCACCGCCCAGAGTTCTTTCAGGCTGGCCCAGCGCTCCGCCCAGGTGTGTGGCTCACCCAGCGGCATGCTCGCCGGATTGCGCCAACCCATCACCTGGACTGTCAGGAAATAGAGCAGCACCGCCAGCAGGCCCGGCACGACTCCCGCAGCAAACAGCTTGCTGATGTCGGTCTCGGTCATGATGCCGTAGAGCACGAAGATGACCGACGGCGGAATCATGATGCCCAGCGTGCCGCCGGCGGCGATCAGGCCGGCGGAGAAGCCGGCGTCGTAGCCCGATTTGCGCATCTCGGGCAAGGCCACCTGCGTCATCGTCGCAGCGGTCGCGACCGACGAGCCGTTGATCGCCGCGAATCCGGCACACGCCGCGATCGACGCATAGGCCAAGCCGCCGCGCCGGTGCCCCAGCCAGGCGCGGCCCGCGGCAAACAGCTCGCGGCTCACTCCCGAGTGCGACGCGAACGCGCCCATCAGGATGAACATCGGAATCACCGCGAGGTTGTAGTCGGTCAGCACCGACAGCGGCACGTTGCCCAGCAAATTGAGCGCCGGCTTCCACCCGCCGAGCATGCCGAAGCCGCCCACACCCACCAGCCCCATCGCCACGCCGATCGGCACGCGCAAGGCCATCAGCAGGAACATCAGCACAAAGCCGCCGAGAGCGACCGCGTCGCGGGTCACTGGTGCACCCTCGCGCTTCGCGCAGTGCCGCCGAGCGGAACGCAGCAACCCCTTCGCAGCAGCCGGGGGGCGCTCACGGCATCGGCCAGTTCAAGGCCACGTCCTCGCGGCTTGGCTCGCGGCCATGCCAAACGTCCCAGAGCCTGAACAACGCCAGCAACGCTGCGGCCACCGCGCCGCACGCGGCAGCGGCGTAGAACCACACCATCGGCAGTCGCAGGTCCATCGTCGCCTGCGTGCCGGTGGTCAGGACCTTGGCCCACACCATCCAGCCCATCGGCGCGAGAAACGCCAAGGTCACGGCACCGGCCAGCAAATCCAGGCGGCGTCGATGGCGCGAATTCAGGTGCTCCCACAACACGTCGACGCAGATGTGGCCGGCGTGATAGGTCGCCACCGCCATGCCCCAGAACAGCGCGATGCCCATCATCAGCTTCGAGCCGTCGAACCAGTCCGGGATCTGCACCGAAAGCAAATCGCGCAGCGCGACGTTGCCCGCGGTCACGAGCGCGATCAGCAACAGGAACAGGGCGGCCACCGTCTCCACGGCGGCCAGCAGGCGCTGCATCGGCCCGCGGCTACTTGGTCGCGCCACGTGCGGCGAGTTCGCGCTTCAGGTCGTCGAGCGCCGCCTTGCCCGGGATGCCGGCCTTGTCGGCCGAGGCAACCCACTGCGCGGTGAGCGGCTCGACCGCCTTGTGCCATGCGTCGAGCTGCGCCGGCGTCAGCTTGACGATCGTGTGGCCGGCGGTCTTGGCGAGTTTCTCCTGGCCGGCGTCTTCGGCGGCGCCCCAGTCGGCGCCGACGCGCGCCGCCCATTCATTGGTGCAGTGGTTGTCGATCACCTTTTTCTGGCTCACCGCGAGCTTGTCGTACCAGGGCTTGTTGATCGCCCAGACGAACACGGCGGCATACAGGCGCATGTCGGTGTGGTACGCGACCGCCTTGTCGATGCCGAACGAGATGATTGAGTTCCACGGGAACGTGATCGCGTCGGCGACGCCCTTTTCCAGCGCGTCGCGCGCTTCGGGCGCCGACACCTGCACGTTCGTGCCGCCGAGCGACGTCATCATTTGCGCCACGGTGCCGTTGGCCGAGCGGATCTTCATGCCCTTGATCTGGCCCGGGTCGGTGATCGGCTGCTTGGAGTGGATCGTGCCGATGTGCAGGTGCGCGAAGCAGACCTTCACGTCTTTCATCTCGGCGGCGGCGTATTTGCGGTACCAGGCGTCGAGCGCCGCCGAGCCGGGGCCGGGTTGCGTCATCAGGAACGGCAGTTCGCCCGCGGCGAAGATTGGGAAGCGCCCGGCCTGGTAGCCCGGGTTCACGTAGGTGATCTCGGCGATGCCGTCGCGCGCCATGTCGTAGTGGTCGTTCGCCTTGCCGAGCTGCTGCGCCGGGAACATCGAAACCTTGATGCTGCCGCCGGAGGCCGCCTCGACCGATTTGGCCCAGGGCTCGAATCCGGTCTTGGCCAGCGGGTGCTGTGCCGGCACCCAGCTGGCGAATTTCATCTCGACGGGTTTGTCCTGCGCGAGCAGCGGCAGGGCGAGTGTGGCAATGGCCAAGCCGGCCAGCTGGATTTTGAGTTTCTTCATGGCGATCTCCGGGGGCTCGAAAGCCGGGCAACGCGGTGCGCCCGACGAGCCGCGAGCATAGCGGCAGGCGCCTCACGCACCGCTCATGGCCTTCCCTCGGATCGCGCCGCCTTGGAGCCGCAGCGCCGTGTGTCGAAACCGTGGCGGGTTGGGATCGCTTCAGGTCGGGCGGCACGCGGCGTTCGAGGCGCAACGCATGTAGGCGAGCACCTTGGGCACGTAGGCCATCGTCTCGGGATACTCCGGGATCCGGTTGCCGGCGCGCATCACTGCACCATGGCCCGCGTTGTAGCCTGCCAGCGCGAGCTCCATGTTGTTGTCGAACAACTTGAGCAGGAACTTCAGGTAGTTGGCGCCGGCAAGGATGTTGTCGCGCTGGTTGTACGGGTCGGGGGCGCCGAAGCGCAGCGCGGTCTCGGGCATCAGCTGCATCAGGCCGATCGCGCCGCGCGGCGACAGCGCGTTGCTGTTGTAGCGCGATTCGGTGGCGATCACCGCGTGCAGCAGGGCCGGGGCGATCTTCACTTCGGCGGCCACCTCGTTGATGAGACGGCGCACTTCGAGCGGCGCTTCCGGAAGCTTCAGGACCGCGTCCCTGGCCAGGATCACGGGGGCGCGCATCGGGGCACTGCCGCGCGCGGCCGATTCCGCCGAGGGCTGCGCCGGAGCGTCGGATTCGCTGTACGTGGCGAGCCAGGCTTCGCTGTCGGGCAGTGCCGCAGGCGTGGCCGCAGCTTGCGCCGTGAACAGGCCGCCCAGGCTGGTCAAGCTGGGGAATGGGCCACCGCGGACCAGCGCCAAGGCGGCAAGGACCAGCAGCAACGCTGTCATGCCGGTGGCGAGGTCGAGCATGGTGCGGGAGATCGGCCTGCCGGGTTGCTCGGCGGGGCGTCGAGTCGGGGTCGGGGTGTGGGCTGATTTCATGGACGTGAGTAGGCCTGCGCGGCCCCAAGGCCGGGAACACCACGGCTGAGGGGACGTCCGGCCGCCGCTGTGCTGGATCGCACGGCGCTCTGGACCTCTTTTTGTTACGCATGGCGGTTTGCAACAACCGGGCGGGGCCAGCCCAGGCCATTTGCGGCGGCGCAGCAAAGATGCCTTGAGCGCCCCCTCGCGCGACCTGGTCAGCAGTTCAGGCCTTCAGGAAGTGCTCGCGGTTGCCGAGCCAGCGCGCCACATGGCGCTGTGCCAGATCCGGGTCTCGGTCGAGCAAGGCATCGGCCGCGCGTCGCGCTTGCTGCAGCAAGGCTTCGTCGAGATTGATGTCGGCAAAGCGAAGCAGGGTCGCGCCGGACTGGCGTGAACCCAGGAACTCGCCCGGACCGCGAATTTCCAGGTCACGCCGGGCAATCTCGAAGCCGTCCTGGGTTTCGAGCATCGCCTTGAGCCGCGCCTTGCCGGTGTCCGACAGGCCCTCTCCATACAGAAGCACGCAGGTGCTGGCGACACTGCCCCGGCCGATGCGGCCGCGCAACTGGTGCAACTGCGACAGGCCGAAGCGCTCGGCGTGCTCCACCACCATCAGCGAAGCGTTCGGCACGTCGACGCCGACTTCGATCACCGTGGTCGCGACCAGCACCGCCAGCTCCCCGGCAGCGAACTGCGCCATCGTCCCCGCTTTCTCCTGGGCGCTCATGCGGCCATGCAGCAGGCCGACTCTCTGGCCTCTCAATGCCTCGCCTAATAAGAGATGCGTCGCTGTCGCGTTTTGCAGGTCAAGCGTTTCCGACTCCTCCACCAGCGGGCAGACCCAGTAGGTTTGCCGCCCGGCCGCGGACTGCTCCCGAATGCGCGCGATCACTGCCTCGCGACGCGTGTGCGCAAACAGCCGTGTCTGCACGGGCAAGCGCCCCGGCGGGAGTGCGTCGATGGTGCTGATGTCCAGGTCGGCGAACAAGGTCATCGCCAGAGTTCGTGGGATCGGCGTCGCGCTCATCATCAGGGTGTGCGGCTCCAGGCCTTGCGTGTCCAACTTGGCGCGCAGGGCCAGCCGCTGCTGCACACCGAAGCGGTGCTGCTCGTCGATGATCGCCAGGCCGAGGCGCGCGAACTCGACCTGTTCCTGGATCACGGCGTGCGTGCCGACGATCAGCGCGGCCTCGCCGGAGGCAACACGCGCCAGCATCGCGTCGCGCGCCTTGCCCTTTCTGCTGCCGGTGAGCCAAGCCACGCCGACGCCTAGTGGCGCGAGCCAACCCACCAATTTTCGCAAATGCTGTTCCGCGAGGATTTCGGTGGGCGCCATCAGTGCGCATTGCCAGCCGGCCTGGATCGCCGTGGCCGCGGCCAGCGCGGCGACGACCGTCTTGCCGGACCCGACATCGCCCTGCAGCAAGCGGTGCATCGGCACATCGCGGCGCAGGTCGGCGCCGATCTCGCCGAGCACGCGCTGCTGCGCCGCGGTGAGCTTGAACGGCAGCGCGGCGAGCAGCCGGGCGTGCAGCGAGTCGCTCGGCGCGGTGCCGTTCGAGGCAAAGGCCGGTGCACGCTGCCGTGCGCGCTCGCGTTTGGCCTGGAGTTGCGACAGCTGCTGCGCGAGCAGTTCCTCGAACTTCAGGCGCTGCCACGCCGGATGGTTGCGGTCTTGCAGCGTCGCGAGGCTGGTTTGCGGACCTGGGTGATGCAGAAACTCGAGCGCGTCGCGAAGCGCCATCAGTCCCGGCGGCAGGATGGTCGGCGGCAGCCATTCGCCAAGGTCGGCGCGGGCAAGGCCTGAGCCGACGGCTTTGCGCAGATAGGCTTGCGGCAGCTGCGCGCTGCTGGGGTAGACCGGCGTCAGCGCCTGGGGCAGCGGGGTGTCGGCGTCGACCCGCTTCACGCTCGGGTGCACCATCTCCAGGCCGAAGAAGCCGCCACGTGCCTCGCCACGCACGCGCACACGCTGGCCGACCGCGAGCGACTTCTGCGTCGAAGCGTAAAAGTGAAGGAAGCGCAGCACCAGGTCGTCGGACCCGTCGTGAATGCGCACCACGAGCTGGCGCCGCGCGCGCACCTGCACTTGGCAGTCACGCACCACGCCTTCGACTTGCGCGACGCCGCCGTCGCGCAGCTCGGCGATCGGCACGACGCGCGTCTCGTCTTCGTAGCGCAGCGGCAGGTGCAGCGCCAGGTCGATGTCACGCAGCAGGCCGAGTTTTTCCAGCGCACGTTGCGGGCCTGACTTCTGGCCTGACTTCAGCGCTGATTTCTGGCCGGCCTTTGTGTCCGATACCGGAGCCGATTTGGAGCCAGACTTGGGGACGGACTTCGCGTCGGAGGTCGAGGCGGACGTCGGCTTGGTGATGGAGGCTGCAGCTCGGGCGGCGCGAAGGGACATGGGAGAATTCTGCCGCTCCCCGGCCGAGCTTCTGCGATTCCACCGATTCGAGAATCCCAGTCCGTTGCGGGCCGGCCCATGCCCACTCCCCACCACACCCTGAACGACTTCGACTTCGAGCTGCCGCCGGAGTTGATTGCCCAGCATCCGACGCCTGAACGCAGCGCGTCGAGATTGCTCGATGCGCGCGCGGCCGTTCCCGTCGACCGGGTGTTTCGCGAGCTGCCCGCCTTGCTTCAGGAGGGCGACCTGCTGGTCTTCAATGACACACGGGTGATCAAGGCGCGGCTGCACGGCGTCAAGGCGAGCGGTGGCGCGGTTGAGGCGCTGGTTGAGCGCGTGCTGCCTGGGAACGAAGTGTTCGCTCACATTCGTGCAAGCAAAACACCGCGGGCTGGCAGCCGGCTACGCTTCGCCGACGCGTTTGACGCGCAGGTTCTGGCCCGAGCGCCCGATGCGCAGCTGTATCGCTTGCGCTTTCCCGACGACCCGCTGCGCCTGCTCGAACGCCACGGGGAAGTGCCGTTGCCGCCCTACATCCGCCACGCGGCCGGGGCAGACGATGAACGCCGCTACCAGACGGTTTTCGCCAAGACACCCGGGGCGGTGGCCGCGCCGACCGCGGCGCTGCACTTCGACAACGCCCTGCTCGGCGCGCTGGCGGAGCGCGGCATCGCAACCGCGAATGTCACGTTGCATGTGGGCGCCGGCACGTTCCAGCCTGTGCGCAGCGACATCATCGCCGAGCACCGCATGCACAGCGAATGGTTCGACGTTGACGCCGCCGCGGTGCAGGCCGTCGCCGAGGCGCGCCGCCGCGGCGGGCGCGTCGTCGCGGTGGGCACGACGACGCTGCGTGCCCTCGAGTCCGCGGCGCGCGACGGCACGCTGCAAGCGACGCGAGGCGAGACCGACATCTTCATCACCCCCGGCTTCGCGTTCCAGGTCGTCGACGAGCTGATCACGAACTTCCATCTTCCCAAGAGCACGCTGCTGATGCTCGTCAGCGCCTTCGCCGGGTACGACGCGGTGCGCGGCCTCTATGCCCGCGCGATCGACAGGCGCTACCGGTTTTTCAGTTACGGCGATGCGATGTTGCTCAGGCGCGTCGCGAGCGGCTGACCGCGCGAAGCCCTCGTCCGTTCACCCCCGGTCGCTTCGCGCCCGCCAGCGTGGGGCAAGCAACCGTCTTGGCGCGACACGGCGCCGCTTACGCACACGGCGCGTATCGACATGTTGCGCGCCGTGACAGCAAGTATCGATGGGCGTCGCGCACCTCATTTCGCCAAGGGCACGCGGGCCATTGCTCCGGCGCACCTGTGATTCAACGCACGCCATGGTACACCTCGGGGCGCGAGCCGGTTTCACGTCGGGCGCACAGCGGCTTACAGTCAGGCGCAGGCGCGGCCCAGCCCTTGTGCCCTAGCATCGAGAGTGGGGGTGCTGTGCCAGTCGCCCCGCCCGGCGGCGCCTGCGAACAGCCACATGGACTCGACCGAAACCAAATCCCATTCCCGCGTCGCACGCGGCGCAAACGCTCAGCCCGTTGGCCCCCGAGTGCTGCTGCAGCGCATGCGCAGCGCGTTCGGCACGCGCAACGACTTGCCGCTGGGTCGGCGCCTGTCGTTGCTGCTTGCGTTTTGTGCCGGCGCCACCGCGCTCTGCGGATTTGTCGCGGTGCTGATCGCCAGTGTCTGGTTCCAGCAATCGCGCGCGCTCAGCGCCTCGCAGGAACTGGCGCGAACGATGGCCTATGCGCTGCAAGTGCCGCTGGCCTTCGAAGACCGCAAGACGATTGCCGATACGCTGGGCGGCCTGAGCACTCGCGCGCAGGTCGAAGCGGCATGGTTGTTCGACAAGGCCGACCGCCTGGTGGCGGTGTACGGCAATGCCGGCAATGACGCCCCGCCGGTGGGCGGAGGCTTGCACAGCGGCCGCCTGGTCGTGAGTGAGGGCGTGTGGGCCGGCAAGACGCAGCTCGGCCGCGTGGTGCTGCGCAACGGCCTGAACGATTTGTACCAGGCACTCGCGTTCGAACTGGTGGCGATTCTGCTGGGCTGTGCCGCCGGCCTGTTCGTCACGCTGAACGTCGCGCGCCGCGTCGCGCGGCGCATCACCGAGCCGATTTCGGCGCTCGCTGCCACGTCGGGGGCGATCGCCGCCGACAAGGACTATTCGAAGCGCCTGTCCGGCGTGGGCGGCGACGAAATCGGCCTGGCCGTGCACGCCTTCAACCGCATGCTCGACGAAGTGCAGGCACGCGACGTCGCACTGGCCGATTCGATGCGCACCCTGGAGCGCCGCGTCAACGAGCGCACCCTGGAGCTGAAGAAGGAAAAGGAAAGCGCCGAGGCCGCGTCGCGCGCAAAGACACGCTTCCTCGCCAACATGAGCCACGAGCTGCGCACGCCGCTGAATGCGGTGATCGGCGCGGCCCAGCTGCTCGACCAGAAAGAAACCAACGACGGCCAGCGCCACCTGGTCGATGCGATTCGCACCAGCGGTATCAATCTGCTCGGGCTGATCGACAACGTGCTCGACCTGTCGCGCATCGAAGCCGGGGCTTTCGAGCTCGCCGTCGAAGACTTCAATTTGCTCGACTGCGTGCAAGGGGCGCTCGCCACCGCGTCGGTGCAATCGCGCGCCAAGGGCGTGGCGATGGCCGGCGTGCTGGACCCGTCCATCGCCGCCTGGCGGCGCGGCGACGTGATGCGGCTGCGCCAGGTGCTGCTGAACCTGCTCGGCAACGCCGTCAAGTTCACGCCGCGCGGCGAAGTGGTGTTGCGCGTGATGCCCGGCACGGCGCCGAACTCGTTGCACATCAGCGTGGCCGACACCGGCATCGGCATCGGCCAGGCTTCGCTCAAGCAGGTGTTCGAGCCGTTCCGCCAGGCCGACGACGGCACGAACCGGCGTTTTGTCGGTAGCGGCCTGGGCCTGGCGATTTCGCGCCAGCTCGTCGAGGCGATGGGCGGGCGCATCGAAGTCGCCAGCGAACTCGGCAAGGGATCGTGCTTCGACATCTGGCTGCAATTGCCGCCGGCGAGCCGCGTCGTGCCCGAGCCGGCGCCGCTGAACCACGCCATCGCGTTCTTCGAGCCGCACGATCCCAGCGCGCAGGCGCTTGCTGCGCAGCTGACGCGGCTGGGGTGCAAGTCGCAGCGTTGCCGCACGCCGGCCGAACTGCGTGATTGGTTGCAACGGCTCGGACCGACCACCGACAAGCCGTGGCTGCTCGCCGCCGTCGACCATGAACAGACCCGCGAGTTCCTCGACGCCGCGCTCGCCTGGGTCGACCCGCAGCGCGTGATCGGCATGACGGCTGCCGAATCGAATTCGGCGCATGCGACACGCGACCTGTTGAACCTGCCGCGCAATGTCATGAAGCCCGTGTTGCGCGCCGCCCTCGTCAGCCGGCTTGGCGCCGTGGCGCGCAGCGGCACGCCGTCCAGCGCCGAATCGGCAGCCGCGGGCGAAGATCACCCGAGCCCGCGCGGCATGACGCCGGGCGGCAACAACCGGCATGTGCTGGTCGTCGAAGACGATCCGATGAACCAGATGATCGTCTGCAGCATGCTGCAAAACGCGGGCTACCTGACGAGCACCGCCGACGACGGCGCGCAGGCACTGGACCTGTTGACGCGCGAAACTTTCGACCTGGTGCTGATGGACTGGCAAATGCCCGACATGGACGGGCTCGAAGTCACGCGCCGCATGCGCAGCGGCACGGTCGGTGAATTCGGCAAGGCCGTGCCGATCGTCGCGCTCACCGCGAATGCGTTCGCCGAAGACCGGGCTGCGTGTCTGGCCGCGGGCATGAACGACTTTCTCACCAAGCCGGTGCTCGCCGAAGCCTTGATCGCCGCGGTGACACGCTGGCTGCGCCGCGCCAACAACGCCGAAATGGCGCCGTCGAGCGCCTTCGCTCCGCTTTATTGAGGGGCCGCTGCCCCGGGCACAGCCCGGCTCCGCCTCCTTCCCTCCCCCGTCCCAGTTCAGACGACGCCTGGTCGAATCGCGTCGAGCGAAGCCCGGCCCTGAAACTTCGCCTGCGACAATTCGGACCATGCTGCGCTTCGAATTGCTCGCAGCCGACGGCGCTGCACGGCGCGGCCGGCTGACGCTGAACCACGGCATTGTCGAGACCCCAGCGTTCATGCCGGTGGGTACCTACGGCACGGTGAAGGGCGTGCTGCCGGCGTCGCTCGACGCGATGGGGGCACAGATCATCCTGGGCAATACCTTTCACCTGTGGCTGCGCCCGGGCCTGGATGTGCTGCGCCAGTTCGGCGGCCTGCACCGCTTCGAAGCCTGGCCCAAGCCGATCCTCACCGACAGCGGCGGCTTCCAGGTCTGGTCGCTCGGCGCGATGCGCAAGATCAGCGAAGAAGGCGTGCGTTTCGCCTCGCCGGTGAATGGCGACAAGCTGTTTCTCACGCCCGAGATCAGCATGCAGATCCAGCATGTGCTGAACTCCGACATCGCTATGCAGTTCGACGAGTGCACGCCTTACCAGCTTGAAGGGCGGCTCACGACGCAGCAAGGGGCTGCCGACTCGATGCACCTGAGTCTGCGCTGGGCCCGGCGCTGCCGAGACGAGTTCGCGCGCTTGGGCAATCCGAACGCGCTGTTCGGCATCGTCCAGGGCGGCATGTTCGAGGGCCTGCGCGAGGAGTCGGCCGGAGAACTCGCTGCGCTCGAGTTGCCCGGCTACGCGATCGGCGGCGTGAGCGTGGGCGAGCCCAAGGAAGAAATGCAGCGCATCGTCGCGCACACGCCGCGCCTGCTGCCACCCGACAAGCCGCGCTACCTGATGGGCGTGGGCACGCCCGAGGATCTGGTGGAAGGCGTGGCGGCGGGTGTGGACATGTTCGACTGCGTGATGCCCACGCGCAATGCGCGCAACGGCCACCTGTTCACGCGCTTCGGCGATCTGCGGCTGCGCAACTCGCGCTACAAGGGCGATGAGTTGCCCATCGACCCGAGCTGCCAATGCCACGCCTGCGCCGGCCCGGGAAGCGTGTCACGCGCCTACCTGCACCATCTGGAGCGTTGCGGCGAAATGCTCGCGCCGATGCTGGCGAGCATCCACAACTTGCACTACTACCTGAACCTGATGGGGGAGATTCGCGCGGCGCTGGAGGCGGGATCGTTCGCAGCCTTCACCGCCCGGTTCAAGCAGGACCGAGCGCGCGGCGTTTGAAGACACCCGTCTCGATGCGATAGGCGAGCTTGCGCAGCTTCGCCTTCAGGCGCTCCAGCAGACTCATTTTCGGCCGGTCGCGCGTCGCGCGGTCCAGGCTGTAGACGATGGTGTAGGGCCGCGCCTGCAAGATCACGAAGCGCCGTTCGCGCGTCAGCGCGAACTCGACGTCCATCGCGTTCGCGTTACCCGCATTTTCCGGGAGCATGGTCCGGTGAATGTGCAGCAGTTGGGTCGTCAGTTCCGCGAGTTCAGCGTCGCGAAGAATCGGCGCCCCGTTCGTCAGCGAACTGCGGCTGATCAATTCGGCCTCCTGAACTCCGGTCCACGTGGACACCAGGTACTGCTCAGGCAGTTGATTGCCCAGCGCACCCGTCACGGTAGAGCCGTTCAACTGGGTGTTGATGAAGACGGCGTCAAGGCCTTGCTTGAACGGATTGCCGGTGATCGCGACGCCGGTGGCCACGGCGCCCTCGACAAACGCCTGAACCAGGACGCCCATCGCGACCGCGCGGTGCTCGATCCGGTACCAGTCCCGCTCTTCGAAGGCGCGCTGCAGCCAGACGCTGGCCCAGACTTCGCGCAGCACGTCGGCCACCTGGTCCGGCGAGGGGTCGGCCGGAACCTCGATGCTTTCGTACAGGCCTGCGCCGTTGAAACCGTCCAGATCCTCGGCATTCGTGCTGCTGCGAAAAATGAACTTGCGGTGCGTCGCCAATTCGCGAAGCTTCGCGCACAGCGCAGCCAACAGCTCGGGCTGCACCGGGTGGCCGGCGATCGCCTGGCGCAAATGCGCAAGGCGCTGTGCGCGCACGCCGGCATCGTTGGCGAACTCGCTGTCGGCGAGCATCGTGTCGATCTCGGCGTTGAGGCCCGCCGACTCGAGATGGCCCAGGTACGCCGAGAACGGAACCGCGAAACCGCCCGCGGTCGCCAGGCCTTCGATGCGGGTGAGTCGCCCCATCTGCGCGGCCTTGGCGCCGACATAGCGCACCGCCGCGGGTTCCAGAGCGGCAATATCGAACAGACCGCTGACCTTCGCGTCGCAATCGGGCCGCATTGCGGCAGCCGGGCGCATCGCGGCCCAGGCGGCTTGCGCTTGCGCGGGGTCGGCAAGTTCCACCGCATAGTCCTGGCTCGCGACGGTGAGCTTGACCAGCTTGCCCTCGAAGCGCTTGAACACATCCAGGTCGATCGCCCCGCGCAACGACATGTCCGGCGTGTTGCGATTGCGGCTCAGCACCGCCACGTGCGCGAGCGGCGCCTGCAGCTGGCTGGTCACCAGGCCCGCCACCGGCGGAATTTGCTCCGGCACATACTCGCTGATCACGATATCGGACGGCCGCACCCCTGACACGTCAAGCGTGCCGCGGATCAGCCGCACATGGCCATAAGCGACGCCCAGCACTACCGGCTGGTAGCTGACCGAGGCATTCAGAGCATCGCTGGACAGCACCGGCATGCGCCCGGCCAGCCGCGCCGCGTTTTGAATCTGCGGCGGTGACACCGGGCGAAATTTCAAGTGCGCCGTGCAGCCGACGCGGGCCGCGATGTGCTCGAACATCCAGGCGATGCGCTCGGCGGACAGTCTGTCGGCCCCCGCGAGTTCGACCGTCCAGTGGTCGCCGTCCAGGTAGTGCATCAACGATCCCAGCACGAAACGCCGCTCGTCAAGCGTGTATTCCGTGACGTTGAATCGGTCGTAGTCGACGTAGGGGTCGATGAAGCGGCGCACGAAGTCGAAATGGACTTCCCACTTCTTCGAATCGACGAAGTAGGTCCTGTCGTCGTTCTGAAGATCGATCAGGAATTTCACGGTCTCGGTGCGTGCCACGGTGTGATGGCCCGGGCGCGCGTGCAGCAGCGTCCAGTCGTCGAGCGTGCCGATCCGCTCCAGGGAATCGGCCGCCCGGCGCTTGTTCCGCACGGGCCTTTCCATCAATGCTGCACTCACGCAGATACCTCCCACCAGGGCCGCTCCGATGGGGCATGATCCTACGGAGACCGGCTGGGCATGGCTGTGAACAAAGCCCCAGTCGAGGGCATTTCGGTCCCGGCGCCCCGAAGGCTGGCAGATGCGGCGAACGACGCACTAGCCTGCGCTGGTTCCGGGCGCGGTGCCATCACGGGGGCCATTCGGCGCAGCTCGTTCAATTCAATTGGCGAAACTTCGTGCGAAACGACGCGTCACCCACGGCCTGCGTTGTTCCGGCAGCTACTACGATCATCGCGAAGCCATAGAGAGCGCTTTTCACTCTGAGCCGGCATGTAACGAATCCCAGCGTGCCGATCAATCCTCCGCCCAATGAACCAGCCATCGATGCGAATAGCGCCACTCTCGCAGGATTTCCCGCTGAAAGGGCAAGGGGTTGAAAGGGTTGAGCGGTCGTCCGGGCACGGCGCAGTGGTCGAGGCGCAACCTTCCCGCCAGCGCCAGGGGCCACCCCGCGCGCGCCGGCGAACATCGGCGGGTCTCTAGGGTGAATAGGGCGGTTGGGCGCTGACGTGCTGAACTCGAGCCGACTTCTTAACTTTGCGCACGATTGCGTCGCACACTTGCGACGCATCTCCGGAATTCGGCGGGCGTCGAATTTCCGGCAATTGGAAATTGCATTCGTTCTCCCCGTGAACCATGCAGCTCATAACTACATCACCAGACTGCAGGTACAGATCCTCAAGAGGCACGGGGTGAATCAAGGCCTGACTGCGCCACCGCACATCACCTTGAAACTTGGGTTTAAAGCCAGGGATTTGCTTGGCTATGAAAATTATCTCGACGAAATCTCGAAGACGACTGCACCCTTTGAGATAGGTGTCGGCAACATTGGCAAGTTCGAAGAGGGCATTCTGTTCCTGGATGTAGAGCCGAACCCTGATCTAGACTGCCTGCGCCGGCGCATTGTGAGCGAACTGGCCAATCGCTTCGGAGTTGTGCCACGCCCATTGGAAGACGACAGATACCATTTCCACGTCACTCTGGCATATGGCCTGAGCAACCGGCGATTCAGAGATGAATACCGCACACTCTCCAGCTTGGTACCAAAGTTTCGATTCGAGGCGCGGTCGATAGAAATGCTCCTACATAACGGAGTGCATTGGGTCACATATCGGCGAGCTGGGTTGACAGGGTCGAACAATTCACCGTCCTCCATCGCGTAATTGCTGCAGCAGGGCTGAGGCAAATTCACCAAGAGCGGATTAGCTATATGCAGAACTCTGGCCTACGCACGAACCCTGCTGATCAGACCGATATGCTGCTGTATCGGCGCCAATTTTTTCTCGGCGTCGATGATCTTCCGGGCTTTCCGAAATGGAATCGGCAAGAGATCGCCGGAAAGCATCGATTGTGCGCCCATCCCGATCTTCCAGTTACCCACAGCGAAATGCAGGGCAAGTCGCTGACACTGCTCGGATACATTTTAGACCCCGACAGCCCGAGCGCGAACGATCGGCAGATCGTGGAAGGCCTATTGGGTAGATTTGCAAAAGGTTCAGATCTTCCATCACTCACTTATCGAATGGGTGGAAGATGGGTGATCATTGCGCATGACGGAGAAAAAACAGTACTCTTTCATGATGCCACCGGTCTCAGGCAAATATATTATTTCAGAACTGGTCGGCAGGAGACTGTCTGCGCATCTCAGCCAGGCCTGATTGCAGAGACGTTTAAAATCTTACCGGATCCGCAGGCGATCGAATATATCAAGTCACGGGGTGGCAGTGACAGTGAAGTCTACTGGATGCCCGGCGATGCCTCTCAGTATCAGGGCGTCAGGGCCGTACTCCCCAATCACCGCCTCGACTTGAACGACGGTGAAGTTACACGGTACTGGCCAAATGATGGGCATCTGCAGAGTATTTCGCTCGACCAAGGCGTGACCCAGGCCATCGGTCTGCTCCGAGGATTACTCGAGAGTGCAAGACGGAGATACCCGCTGTCGATCGCCATGACAGCGGGCTGGGACAGTCGCCTGATGCTCGCCCTGGCCAAGGACGCCAAGGCGGATCTCTACTGCTATACGCTGACTTATCCGGACCTGTCGGAACGCTCGCGAGACATATGGGTCCCTGCCAAGCTGCTCAAGAATATTAATTTGGCACATCACATTATTAAATACCCGGAGCTTATCGACAGATCGTTCAAGGCGATTTTCAAAAGGAACAGTTCGGCCCTGCATGAGGCGTACTGCGCCGACGCACAGGCTCTTTTTGATTGTTATCCATCCGATAGAATGTGCGTCACTGGCGACGTCGCGGAAATAGTCAAGTGCTATTACCGAATCGCTGGCGGATCGCGAAGTAAATTCTCCGCAGCAGAGCTTGCCAGCATCAGCAAGGTGGGCCAGCACAAATTTGCAATCAATGCGTTCGAGTCCTGGCTGTCTCAAATTACTGGTGATGAGCAGATCGGCCTGCTTGATCTTTTTTGCTGGGAACAAACGGCTGGACGCTGGCATGCACAGATTCGTGCCGAGTATGACATCGCACAGGAGTCATTTGCGCCGCTGAATTGCAGGAAGCTTCTCGAGACAATGCTGTCAGTTGGCGAGCAGTATCGAGTGGCACCGGACAATCAGCTGTTCAGGCGAATCATAAGCGCTCTTTGGAGTGAGCTTCTCCTCGTGCCGATCAATCCACGGGAAAAAATAATGTGGAAATGGCTATTTGTGGATTTCCTCACGCGCATACACCTCTACCAACTGATCCCATCCTCCATCAAAGAAGTCGGTAAACGCTTGCTTAAAGCATCTTGAAGCAAACTCGCTGGCTGACCCCAATGCATACATCAACTGGTTCGTCCATGCTCACCTCGCTGAAGCAAGTCGCCTATCCGCTGACCTCGGCTCTGTTTGCAAGGGCTTCACTCGTCGAGGGGAGATTAAAGGGCACTGGTACGAAATTTCGCTGCTTATTCGTACATCATTGCACCTTCAGCGAGCACCTCAAAGAGCGCTCATTTGAGTCTGATGCAGTCGTCCAACGCTGTTGGCGCGTTTTCATTCCGTCCCTGAGGAGGATTTTGCGAAGCGACGGGCTCGAATTCGACTTGTGCGTCGCTGTTCTGCCTTCGTTCTACGGCTCCTTGTTCGACAATATCTGCGACTTCAAGGGCCAAGAAGAAATCCGGCAGGTTGTCGATACTTCGGGCGGTTGGGAGGGCATCAGGCAATTTCTGTCCAAGACCAAGCGCCAGGTCACGAACAACTTTCCTGAGAAGTATGGACTTTCATGTCGGATGTCGAAGGACACTGAGGATTTCGACAATTTCTACCACCGGATGTATTTACCGCACATCCAAAAACGCTACGGCGATCTCTCGCAGATTGACTCTTATGGGGCAATGCGTCAATTCTTTGAGAAGGGCGTTTTGCTGTTGGTGACCAAGGATGACCAGCCAGTTGCAGGGGCACTGTCACTGATTGAGGGGAAGTCGCTGGTTTTTCGCAGGACCGGGGTCCTCGACGGTGATGACTCACACGTCAAGGGTGGTGCGCAGTTGGCCCTTTACTATTTTCAGTTGAAATATGCTGTAGACAATGGTCTCGACACTTTCGACACGATGAAGAGCGCTCCCTTTCTCAACGATGGGGTGTTTCGCCATAAGGGGGAGTGGGGCGCTCGAACGCTGCCCGATTACGAGTCCGAGAAATCTGTCTATTGGTTCGTGCGAGGCACAGCCGAAAAGCGCGCGGAGTTCTTCCATGCGAATCCGGTCGTTGTCGGTTCCGGCCCTGAGCTGAGCGCGGTTGTGGGAGATTCTCGAACAAATGAATCGACGACACCTTCGAGCGATGAATTGCTGCGGCGCTACCACACGGTCGGCCTGCACGACTTACGGGTCTACACCCCGAGCGGGCTGAGGACAGTGGCGTTGAACGCCAAGGCAGGCGTATCGACCAAGGCGGTGGCGCGCGGGCCGGGGAAACCGCAGGTAGAGAGTCTGCGTTCGGCGCCGAGCGAGGTGCCCTCTTCAGTCTCGCCCGGCAATCGGGCAGCCTGAGGTCCAGCTGGCGGAAGGGGTGGGATTCGAACTCACGGACGGTTTCCCGTCGCCGGTTTTCAAGACCGGTGCAATAGACCACTCTGCCACCCTTCCAGTTCTGTCGGCAGTTTAAGCGATGCCTCTTGATCGCTGGCGCCGATGCGATCGACAGGCGTGTCGACGCGTCAAATACGTCCCGTCCCGCGCCGAAATCGGTGAGGAACTGGAAAGAGTTCTGATTGCGCCGCCCCGGCACCTGGCTCGGCTCGGTGGGTCGCGCACTGCATTCGCTGTGAGTGGGTCGATGGCTCGAGTCCCTTTGCTGGCTCCTTCACCCTCTTGACCGCGAGTTGGGTTCGCGCACCCTGTTGTCTCCCTCGACGCAGACGATGAGGTTGCCGATCGCGTCGCGCTCTACCCGATTCCCGGGCGCGATCACGCTGGTGCAGTCGATCTGCTCAATGATCGCCGGCCCGACGAATGAAACTCCAACGGGCAACCGCTCGCGCAGGTAAAGCGGGGTCGCCAGCCAGCCGCCTTGCTCGAACCACACCTGGCGCGTGCCGCGTTGCGCCTGCGCGAGCGTCATCGCGGGTTGCGCAGCGGCAATCGCCGCGAGCGACACACCCCTTCGTTTGCCGATCACCGCCGTGTGAAGGTTCACGAGCACCGGCTTGATCTCCGGTAGCTCGACCCCGAAGCGCTGCCAGTAGGCCGCCTCGAACTGCCGGCGCAGCTGGGCCAAGCTGAGGCGCGGGTCCGCAATCGGCACCGGCAGGATGTGGCTCTGCCCTTGGAACTGCATGTCGGCGCGGTGCAGAGTGACAACCGCCTCGACGGCAACCTGCTCACGCGCCAGACGTTCGCGCCCGGCGTGCACCTGCGCGTCGAACACCGCGCCGATGCGCCCTTCGTCCATCGCGCTCAGGGGTTGATTCACCGTCGCGACGAAGTCATGGCGCAGGTCGGCGACGACGCAGCCGAGCGCATTCGTCAACCCCGGCCGCGCCGGAATCAGCACCTTGGGAATGCCCAGTTCGCGCGCGAGTGCGACGGCGTGCAGCGGCCCGGCGCCGCCGAATGCGAACAGCGCGAAGTCGCGCGGGTCGTGGCCGCGCGACAGGCTCACCATGCGCACCGCGCCGGCCATCTTGTCGTTCGCGACGCGCAGCACGGCGGCCGCGGCGTTGACCGCGTCCAGGCCGAGCGGTGTGCCCACCTGCTCCAGCATCGCCGCGTGCAGCACCGCCATGTCCACCGGGTTGTCGACGGCGAGCAGCCGCGCCGGGTCGAGCCGGCCGAGCACCAGGTTCGCATCCGTGATCGTGATGCGCGTACCGCCGCGGCCATAGCCGATCGGCCCCGGTGCCGCACCCGCGCTTTGCGGGCCCACGCGCAACATGCCCGATGCATCCACGCTCGCCAGCGACCCGCCGCCGGCGCCGATGGTGTGCACGTCGACCATCGGCACGTGGATCGGCATCGCGTATTCGAGTTCGAGCTCGCTCGACACCTCGGGCAACCCGCCGAGCACGAGCGCGACGTCGGTCGACGTGCCGCCCATGTCGTAGGTGACGACGTTCGCAAACTCGCCCGGCCGGCTGCCCGCCTGCACCGCGGTGGCCGCGGCCGCGATCACGCCCGACGCCGGCCCCGACATCACCGTGTTCACCGCGTGTTCGGCGACGATGCTCGACGCCACCGTGCCGCCGTTGCCCTGCATCACGAGCAGTTCGCGCGTGAAGCCGCGCTTCGCGAGTTCGCTTTGCAGGCGCGCGATGTAGCGGTGCAGCACCGGCTGGATCGAAGCATTCACCGCGGCTGTGACGCCGCGCTCGTATTCGCGGTACTCGGCAACGATCGCGTGGCCCGCCGTGACATGCGGGTTCGGCCAGAGCGCACGCACGATCTGCGCGGCACGTTCTTCGTGGGCGGGAAAGATGTAGCTGTGCAGAAAGTGGATCACCACGCTCTCGGCACCAAGCGCGATCAGTTGCCGCGCCGCCGCCTCGACCTGCGCTTCGTTCAGCGGCGCCAGCACTTCGCCTTCGGCCGACACGCGCTCGTCGACTTCGAGCCGCAGCGTGCGCTCGATCAACGGTGTGAAGCGCCCCTTCAAACCGTATGGCGTGGGGCGGGTGCGCCGGCCGAGTTCCAGCACGTCACGAAAACCGCGGGTCGTGATCAGGCCCACACGCGCCGTGCGCCGCTCGAGCATCGCGTTGGTCGTCGTCGTCGTGCCGTGCACGATCGCGTCCAACCTGGCCGGGTCGGCGCCCGCCGCGTCGAGCGCGGCGATCACGCCGAACGCCTGGTTCTCCAGCGTCGTCGGCACCTTGGCCATCCGCACCTCGCCGCTCGCGTCGTCGACGAGGATCAGGTCGGTGAAAGTGCCGCCGACGTCGATGCCCGCGATGCGGCTCATGCGGCGCGCCTCGTGCTTGGCGAATCGGTGTGCGTGGCGGTCGCGGCTGGGTTCACGTCGACATCCTCACACGCTCAAGTGCTGGCGTTGCACCACTTCATCGGACAGCAGCGCCGCCATCGTGCCGCTGTATTGAATCTGGCCCTTCTCCAACACGGCGGCGCGGTCGCACACCAGCCGCGCGAAATGCAGGTTCTGCTCCGACAACAGGATCGCCAGGCCCTGCGCCTTCAGCTCGACGAGCATGCGCGCGAGTTGTTCCACGATCAGCGGCGCCACGCCTTCCGAAGGCTCGTCGAGCAGGATCAGCCGCGGGTTGCCCATCAGCGTGCGCGCGATCGTCAGCATCTGCTGCTCACCGCCGCTGGTGCGCCCGCCCGGGCGATCGAGCATCGCCGCAAGGTTCGGAAACAGCGTGAACAGTTTTTCCCGGGTCCAGACCGGCGCGCCGGCGCGCGGAGCCTGGCGCCCGACTTCCAGGTTCTCGGCCACACTCAGGTCGGTGAAGATGCGCCGGTCCTCGGGCACCCAGCCAAGGCCCAGGCGCGCGATCGCGTGCGGCGCCTGCCGCGAGATGTCTTGCCCGTCGAAGGCGATGCGGCCGCTGCGCCGCGCGAGCAGGCCCATGATCGCCTTCATCGTCGTCGACTTGCCTGCGCCGTTGCGTCCCATCAGCGCGACGCATTCGCCGGCGCGAACCTCGAGCGACACGCCGAACAGGATTTGCGCCTTGCCGTACCAGGCGTTCAGGTCGCGCACCTCAAGCATGGCGCGCCGCTCCCGATGCCGCGGCGGGCGCGGCGGCAAAGGTCGAACCCATACCGAAATAGACCTCGCGCACGCGCGGGTCGTCGCGCACCGCGGCCGGCGACCCGCCGGCGATCAGCTCGCCTCGCGCGAGCACGATGATCCGATCCGCATGCGCGAACACGACGTCCATGCTGTGTTCCGTGAACAGCACGCCGATGCCTTGTTCGCGCGCGAGACGCCGCGTCAACTCCATCAGTTGTTGGCGTTCACCGGGCGCCATGCCGGCCGTGGGTTCGTCCATCAGCAGCAGGCGCGGCTGGTTGGCCAGCGCCAGCGCGAGTTCGACGCGCTTCATGTCGCCGTAGGCAAGCACGCTGGTCGCGCGTTCGGCCTGCGCGGCCATGCCCACGCTGTCGAGCAACGCGAGGGCCTCGTCGCGAAACTGGGGCCGCGCGCTGCGCCAGAAGCGCCGCACCGCGCCGGCGTGCGACAGCAGTGCGAGCTGCACGTTCTCGATCACAGTGAGCGAGGCAAACGTTTGCGCGATCTGAAACGTCCGCCCGACGCCCAGCCGCCAGATGTCGTCCGGCGCCATCCCAATCAGTTCCTTGCCGGCCAGCCGCACCGAACCGGCGTCGGGCTCGAGCTGGCCGTTGACGATGTTGAAGCAGGTCGATTTGCCCGCACCGTTCGGGCCGATCAGCGCGAGCAGTTCACCGGCCGCCAGCTCGAAACTCACGTTGTCCACGGCGCGCAAGCCGCCGAAGGCTTTGCACAGGCCTTGCACCTCGAGCAGCGGCGCGTCGGCGTCCTTCGCCAGGGGCGCCGCGGCCGTCACGTCGGCTCTTTCAGGAACACCCGCCGCAGCCCACCCGCCACACCCAGCGGGAACAGCAGCACCAACGCGAGCATCGTCGCGCCGAGCAGCGCGCGCCAGTAGTCGGTCTGGCGCATCACGGTGTCTTGCAGCCACGTGAACAGCGCCGCGCCGACCCATGGGCCGGAGAGCGTTTGCACCCCGCCCAGCAACACCATCACCAAGCCATCGACCGACTTGGCCACGCCCAGCGTTTCCGGCGAAATCGTGCCCTTCGCAAACGCGAACAGCGCGCCCGCCAGTCCCGCGACGCCGCCGGCGATCACGAATCCGCGCCACTGCAAGCGCGGCACGTCGATGCCGATCGCCTGCGCCCGCAACTGCGAATCGCGCGCGGCGCGCAGCGCGAGGCCAAACGGCGCGTGCAGCATGCGCGCGAGCAGGGTGCAACCCGCGACGGTGCAGACCAGCGTCACCAGGAACAGCGCGCTCTTGCTCGCCAGCCAGGGCGCGGGCCAGATGCCCACCAGCCCGTTGCTGCCGCCGGTGAAGCCGTCCCACTGGAACACGACGGCCCAGACGATTTGCGCGAATGCCAAGGTCAGCATCGCCAGGTACACGCCCGACAGGCGCACGCAGAACCAGCCGCACAGCAGCGCGCCCAGCACCGCGGCGAGCGGCGCGAGCAGCAGCGCCAGCTCCATCGGCAAGGCCCAGGCCTTCAGGCACAGCGCGGCGCCATAGGCGCCAAGCCCGAAGTAGGCCGCGTGGCCGAACGAATGCAGGCCCGCCGGGCCCATCACGAAATGCAGGCTGGTCGCGAACAGCACGGCGATCAGCACATCGATCAGCAGCACCAGCGTATACGCCGACCCGCCCTGCCACAGCGGTGCAGTGGATAACAGCACCAGGCCCACCAGCCCGGCGATCTTCCAGTGGCGCGGCAAGGCGCGCAACGGTGCATCGATCGCCGCGGCGCCGCGCACCGCGCCCTGCGGCTTGCCGAACAAACCCCAGGGGCGCCAGACGAGCACGGCCGCCATCACCAGGAACTCGGCGACGAGCGTCAGCTTGCTCAACGGAAACGGCGTGCCGAACAGGTCGATCGTCCCGAGCGCAATGCACGCCGCCTTCACGAAGGCGATCAGCACCGCCGCGACAAATGCGCCGAACACCGAGCCCATGCCGCCGACGACGACGACGACAAACGCTTCGCCGATCAGCGCCAGGTCAAGGTGCAGGTTGGCGGGTTCATGCGGCATCTGCAACGCGCCGCCGAGCGCCGCGAGAAACGTGCCGAGCGCGAACACCGAGGTGAACAGCCACTGCTGGTTCACGCCGAGCGCGCCGACCATCTCGCGGTCTTGCGTCGCGGCGCGCACCAGCAAGCCCCAGCGCGTGCGCGTCAGCAGCAGCCACAGCGCACCGAGCACGAGCGGGCCGACGAAGATCAGAAACACGTCGTAGCTCGGAAACGGTTTGCCCAGGATGTGAACGGCACCTTTCATGCCCGGCGCCTTGGGCCCGAGCAAGTCTTCCGGGCCCCACAGCGCGAGCGCGACGTCCTTGATAACGAGCACGAGTGCGAACGTGGCGAGCAGCTGGAACAGCTCAGGTGCCGCGTAGATTCTTCGCAGCACCAGGATCTCCAGCAAAGCGCCCACGGCGGCGACGGCCAGCGCAGCGAGCAGCACCCCGCCCCAAAACCCCAGGGGAGAATTGCCGAACCAGCCGGTCAGCGACACCGCCGCATACAAGCCCAGCATGTAGAACGAGCCATGCGCAAAGTTGACGATGCGCATCACGCCGAAGATCAGCGACAGGCCGCTGCCCACCAGAAACAACGCCGACGCTGCGGACAGGCCGGTGAGGAATTGCAGAACGATGGAGGAGGCGGTCATGCGGCTGCACCGGCGGCGGGCCTGCCGGCGCGTCGTTGCGCTCCACCTTCGAGCAGCGCAGGGTCGGGCGTCGCGCGGTGGCCTTTCAACTCAATCCGCCGCCCGCAACTTCTTCGTCTCCTCATCGCTCGGCAGCACCTTCATGCCGTCGATGTAGACGTAATCCGTCATCACGCCCTTCGTGCCCTCGAGCCTGGTGCGGCCGACATACGCGCCCATCGTGCTCTGGTTGTCGCTGGCACGGTAGGTGATCTTGCCGAGCGGCGACATCAGCGTGAGGCCCTTGAACGCGGCGATGAGCTTTTCAGTGTCGGTCGATTTCGCTTTTTTGATGCCTTCCGCGATCGACCAAATCGTCGCGTAGCCCACCACCGAACCGAGCTTCGGGTACTCGTTGTACTTGCGGAAGTAGGCGATGAAGAACTTCTTGTGTTCTTCCGTCGGGATGCCGTAGTAGGGGTAGCCGGTGACGATCCAGCCCACCGGCGCTTCTTCTTTCAACGGCTCGATGTACTCCGGCTCGCCGGTGAGCAGGCTCACGACTTCGCGGCCCTTGAACAGTTCGCGCGTATTGCCTTCGCGAACGAACTTCGACAGGTCCGCGCCAAACAGCACGTTGAAGATGGCGTCCGGCTTCGCGTCGGCCAGCGCCTGCGTCACCGCACCGGCGTCGATGCGCCCGAGCGGCGTGGCCTGCTCGGCGATGAACTCCACTTCGGGCTGCGCCGCCTTCAGCATCGTCTTGAACGTCGCCGCAGCCGACTGCCCGTACTCGTAGTTCGGGTAGACGATCGCCCAGCGCTTCTTCTTCAGCTTCACCGCTTCGGGCATCAGCATCGCCGTCTGCATGTAGGTCGACGGCCGCAGCCGGTAGGTGTAGCGGTTCCCATTGGCCCAGGTGATCTTGTCGGACAGCGGCTCGGCGGCAAGGAAGAACACCTTGCGTTGCTTCGCGAAGTCGGTCACCGCCAGGCCGATGTTGGAGAGGAACGTCCCGGTGATCAGCACCACGCCTTCACGCGACACCAGTTCTTCGGCGACACGCACCGCGTCACCCGGCGTCGCGTTGTCGTCGCGCGAAATCACCTGGAGCTTTTTGCCGAGCACGCCGCCCGCGGCGTTCACTTCCTCGACCGCGAGCTCCCAGCCCTTCTTGTACGGCTCGAGGAACGCCGGCTGCGCCTTGTAGCTGTTGAGCTCGCCGATCTTGATCGTGTCTTGGGCTTGCGCCGGCGGGCCGAGCAAGACCAGCGCGGCGGCAGTGAGCAGGGGTTTGAACATGGTGGCGTCTCCGAGAAGTGGGAAGGGATCAGGCAACGAGCTCGGCCGATTGAATGCGCTTGACGCCGGCTTTGGTCATGTTCGCCCAGGCCGCCTTGAGCGAACCGTTCAGGTCGATGCCGCGACACGCGTCTTCGATCACGCTGGCCTTGAAGCCGGCCTTGCGCGCGTCGAGCGCGGTCCAGGCGACGCAGAAATCGGTGGCGAGGCCACACACATAGACCTCGTCGATGCCGCGCGCCTTCAGGTAGCCGGCCAGGCCGGTCGTGGTTTTGCCGTCGGCCTCGACAAACGCCGAGTAGCTGTCGGTATCCTTGCGGAAGCCCTTGCGGATCACGAGCTGCGCGGTGGGCAGCGACAAGTCCTTGTGCAGCGCCGCGTCAGCCGAGCCCTGCACGCAATGGTCGGGCCACAGCACCTGCATGCCGTAGCGCAGCTTGGTCGTCTCGAACGGTTTCTTCCCACTGTGGCTGGACGCGAACGACGCGTGGCCAGCGGTGTGCCAGTCCTGCGTGACCACGATGTTGTGGAAGGCAGAGGCGATCTTGTTGATCACCGGAACCACCTGTTCGCCGTCTTTCACCGGCAGCGTACCGCCGGTGACGAAACAGTTCTGCACGTCGACGACGATCAGCGCGCTCTTCGCGCCGGGCTTGGCCGCGGCGCGGGCGCGCAACGGTGCGGCGCCGATGAGGACCAGCGAACCCGCGGCGCCGAGCAGTGCTCTGCGGGAATGAAATGCGGTGCGGTGTTGCATGATGACCTCCTGTTGGCCCTGGTTGATTGAATGCGCTGAAGGCGCTCTCTCGCCTTAGCGCTGCCCGTCAAACTTGGAAATCTGCTCGGCGCGCAAGCCACCCACACGCTCGTGCGGGCGCGGTCCCGTGGTCATCGCGAGCACGAACATCATTTCGTGCTCGCGCGGCGCGTCGGCGATGCGCACTTCCAGCGAATCGAAATGGCTGCGAACGTAGGCCGCGACGCGGTGGTGGATGGGGATGTCGATGCAGGCCCCCGCAGCGCCGACCTTGGTGGTGGAAGGAACGATCGCGTGCGAACCCTCGAGCAGCTCGCGCATGCCGTAGCCGCCCGGAACATGCCAGAGCGCGCCATGTTCCAGCTCGCCGGCAGAGTCCGATCAGCGAACCCTTGCCGTAGGCCTGGATCGCGGCGGGCCCGCCGAGCGCATCGATCAGCTGCATCGCCATCGCACGGCCAAGCGGTTTCAGCGCCTCCATCATCGGCTGAATGTCGGCCACATAACGCCCCGCGTAGGGGTTGCGCAGCACCGCGGCGATGCTGCCGCGCTTGAGCGGCTGCGAGCGCGCGCGCCGCCGTCGTGCCACACGTCTTCGACGCTCAGCACGCATTTGCGAACATTCACTTCGGGCAATGCGTTGCGGTGGCGGCGAACAGCATCGGTCAGGCTCCGGCAAGGGCGCGCGCCGCGGCGTGCGGCGCGAGCTCCAGTATCGGGCCTGGGGCGGCAACTTGCGAGCCGTGAAAGCCCCAAGCCGCGCAGCGCCGACCCGGCCTTGCAGGCACAACGCCGCGCCGAGCGATGCGGCCGGTGGCGATTTCGCTTTCCGCGAATTGCGCGCACCGGCGGCTAGCGCCTGGGCGACGCGGCGGGTTCGAGTCTGGTACGTCCACCGTGGCCGGCAGTTGCCCAGGTCGCTGTCGTCGCGTACGGCGTCGCCGGCGGCACGGACGATGCGCGCGATCGTCGAGATTGACCGCGTTGGCAATCAGCGTCGCCGCAGCGTCGGCCTGCGCCGCGGTGGCAGCGAGCACCGTCACGCTGTCGGCGATGCCCAGCGACAGGCTGCGCCCGCGCCAGCCCGAGGTGGCAATGCCACGCACGCCGCTTGCCGCATCGATGCGAAAGCGGCCGTCAATGCCACGCGCCGCGGCGCCGGGGTCGATTACCAGGCCGACGTCGAACGATTCCCCGGGCGACAGATGCAGCGCGATGTCGCCGCCGTTGTTCACATAGGCACGCTGCACACCGGGCCGCATGAAATGTGCGATCAGTTCCTGCGCCACGCTGCCGGCGACCCCGGCCATCGCGGTGATGAACCGCCCTTGCGCCGCATAAGGGCGGCAGGCGGCGACCATGCGCTGTGCGATGGGCCGTTGCACCGCTACGTCATGGCCCGGCGCGGCAGCGAGGTTCGCGCGCAGCAGCGGCAGCTCGGCCACCAGTTCATCGAGAACGCCTTGAAAGCGCGTCCACGCGGCGTCCAGTGCCTGTGCCAGGGCACCCGGCTCGCCGTCCGCGCCGATCACACAATCGATCGGCCCGTGCTGGAAGTGCCAGCGCCCACCCGGCAGCGATCGGCGTTGCGCACCGATCATGGCCGCGCCTGCGCATCGAGCGGCCAGGGGTTGCCGGGCGCCGGATCGATCAGCTTGTACTTGTCGTGCGCGAGCAAGTCTTCAAGCCGCCGCACCCGATCCATGTGGCCACCGAGTGCTTGGTAATCCCCGAGACGCATCGTGAACTCGATCGGCGAAACGATCGCCGGCGTGGGCACATAGCCAAAGCTGTTGGCGGGCATTCGCGCCACGTCCACCATCACCGTGATCCCGCCGCCCGGCCACACATAGACCGGCGCGCCGCCGCAGGTCACGTTCACGAGCAACTGCTTGATCGACTGCGTGAGCCGCACCGGGTTGTCGGTGACGCCGGCGCGCAACGACCCGCCAGCGCCCGCGACGTAGAGCACGCTCGCGAGCGACGGCTCGCAGTTCTCGCCGATGCGCTGCACGACGCGCCACACCGCATCGGGCATGGTCGCGGGTTGCGGCGTCAACTTCTCGTCGAGCACGAAGTAGGCATGGTCTTCACCGGTGGTCGACACCATCAGCAAACGCAAGCCCGGCTGCGCGTGCTTCGGATCCCACTGCTCGACGATCGACAGCGGGTCGGTGATGTCAGTGCCGCCCCAGCCCGAACCCGGGTTCGCCACCTGAAAGTAACGCCCCGGCGTCGACTTGCGGCCGCGGATGCGAATGCCGCTGGCCGGCATGTCCAGGCACTTGCCGGCTTGGTGCTCCGAGAGCACGCCGGTGATGTGGTCGTCGATCACGACCACTTCATCGACATGGCCGAACCACTGCTGCGCGAAGATGCCGATCGTCGCCGAGCCGCAGCCGACGCGCATGCGCTGCTCTACGACCCCGTTGACGATCGGTGCATGGTTCGCCTGCACCGTGAGCGCGGCGCCGCCTTCGATCTGCAATTCCACCGGCTGCTGATTGCCCAGCGCCATCATCATGTCGCAGGCTTTTCTGCCTTCGCGCTTGGAGCCGCCGGTGAGGTGGTGCACGCCGCCGAGCGAGAGGAACTGTGAGCCGTATTCGATCGTCGTCACATGGCCCACCGCTTCGCCCTGATGAAGCACGGTGGCTTGCTCGGGGCCGAGGTAGCGATCGGTATCGATCTTCACCTTGAAGCTGCAATAGCTGAAGATACCCTCCGTGACCACGGTCACCATGTCGACGCCGCGCTGCTGCGAAGCGATGATGAACGGCGCGGGTTTGTAATCGGGATACGTGGTCCCGGCGCCGATGCCGCTGACGAACACCGGCGCGTCGTTCAGCAGCTCGCCGCTCCAGCCCTGCTTCGCCGATGTCCACTCCACCAATTCGGCACCGGCGCGCTTCACCAGGTGCACGTTGTCCAGGCGCGCAAGTTGGCCGTTGACGTTGCCGTAGCGGTCGCACGCGCCGAGCTTGCCCGGGCTGATCTGGCACAGCACTGGACATGCTTCGCAGCGCACCTTGTCCGCCGCCATGCGCTCGGGCGCACGCGAGTGTTCTAGCACGACGGGCGCGGGTGGCTCGACGCTTTGGCCGTCGGAGCGGGTGTCGATGGGGTGTTGCGGGTTCATCGGCCCTCACCCCGGCCCTCTCCCGCAGGCGGGAGAGGGGGTAAGGCAGTTCTCCCGCTCCCTCTCCCGCTCGCGGGAGAGGGTTGGGGTGAGGGTGCGCGATCACGCGCTACCAACGCCGCGCGCAAGCGGCTCGGTGTCACCGGCACCTGGCCCATGCGCACGCCGGTCGCGTCAAAAATCGCATTCAGGACCGCCGGCGCGGTGGCCACCAGCGCCGGTTCACCCACGCCTTTCGCACCCCAGGGACCCAGTGGTTCCGGGTCTTCGATCAGGTGCACCGTGATCGGCGGAACATCGCCAAAAGTCGGGATCAGGTAGTCGTGCAGGTTGTCGGTTCGACCGTTGATGTATTCCTCCATCAGCGCCATGCCGATGCCCTGTGCGATGCCGCCGTGGATCTGGCCCTCCACCTGCGTCGGGTTGATCGCGCGGCCCACGTCGTGCGCGGCGTGGATGTGCAGCAGCTTCACGGTGCCGAGATCGATGTCGACTTCGAGTTCCGCGATCTGCGCGGCGAAGGCATAGGTGGCGTAGGGCACGCCCTGGCCGTCGGCGTCGAGCGGCACCGTGGGCGGGTTGAAGTGGCCGGTGCCGGTAAAGAGGTCGCCGTTCGAATCCGCCGTGAGCTTCGTCAAGTCGAGCTGCCGTTCGCCGGCGGCGCTGCGCGCAACGAGCATGTGGCCCTCGATGCCGAGCGTGGCCGGCTCGCCCACACCGAGCGGGGCGAGCAGCTTGCGGCGCAAGTCCTCTCCCGCCGCTTTGGCCGCATTGCCCGACACGAAGGTCTGGCGCGATGCCGACGACTTGCCGGCGTCGAGTGTCAAATCGGTATCGCCCATCACCTGTTGCACTGAACTGAGCGGCAATCCCACTGCATCCGCAAACATCTGCGGCAGGATCGTCGCCGTGCCCTGGCCGATTTCCTGCGCGCCGTTGTAGAGCATCAGCGTCGCCTGGCCTGGCAGATCCAGGCGCAGGCCGGCGCGAATCGTCGACGGATTGGCGATCACGGTGTTGCCGATGCCGTACCACATGCACGCGATTCCCACGCCGCGGCGCTGCGCATCGCCTCGCAGGATGGCATGCACGTTGAACGCCGTCGCGGAGGCGCGCGCGGTTTGCCATGCCGGGCGCAGCGCGTCCAGGCACGCCTGCAGGCCGACGCTCGCGTCGAGCTTCTGGCCGGTGCCGGTACGATCCCCCACGCGCAAGGCGTTGCGGTGCCGGAACTCGAGCGCATCGACGCCGCACGCCGAGGCGAGTTCGTCGATGAGCCGCTCGCCGAGCAGCGTCGACTGCGGAACGCCGAAACCGCGGAAGGCGCCGGCGACGCTGTTGTGCGTCAACACCGCGCTTGTCAGCGCACGCTGGTTCGGCACACGGTAGGGCCCGGCGGCGTGGATCGGCACTCGGTTCGCGACCGTCGGCCCCCATGACGAATAGGCACCGGTGTTGAAGTCGCCCTCGAAGTGATACGCGCTCAGAATGCCCTGCGCGTCGCACGCGATGCTGGCGCGCATGCGCGCCGGGTGGCGCTTCGTGCTCGATTGCATCGACTCGGGGCGCTCGTAGACCATGCGCACCGCGCGCCGCAGTTTCATCGCCGCGACGGCGAGCAAAGGCTGCACCGACAGATCGAGCTTGCCGCCAAAACCACCGCCCATCGCCGAAGGCACGATATGCACACGCGTCGGCTCGATTCCGAGCACATGGGCGATTTCATCGCGGTCCATGTAAGGCGTTTGCGTGCAGGCGAAGATTCGCACTCGCGGCGCCGCACCAGCGCCAGGCTCGGCGAGCTCGGCATAACCCGCCTCGGGTTCGATGTAGGCGTGCTCGACATACGCTGTTTCGAAGCTCGCCTCGATTCGCGTCGACGCCGCGGCGAGCGCTGCGTCGACGTCGCCGCTCACGACGCGACCGCGGCACAGCACGTTGCCGGCGTGGCGCGATTGCACCAGCTCGCCGCGCGCCGCGGCGGCAAGCGCCGCATCGATGTCAAGGGCCGCGTTCAGCACACCGTATTCGATCGGCAAGTCGGCGTCGGGAATCGCTTCGAGCGTCGCTGCGTCGCCGACCAGCGCGATCACCGCTTCGCCGGCAAACCGCACGACACCGTCGGCAAGCACCGGCTGGTCGCGCAGTTCCGGGAAGATCGCGAACGCGTTGTTCGGCACGTCGGCCGCCGTGATCACGTCCACCAGGCCCGGCCAGCGCTGGCGCAGCGCCGTGGTGTCGCCGAGCGTGAAATGTGCGTGCGCGTGCGGCGAGCGCACGACGCGCATCGCCAGCGCATCGACGGGCGACGTGTCAGCGCCATAGCGTGCCGCGCCGCGCAGCTTGTCGGGCGCGTCGAGCCGCTGCACGCGAGCGCCGACCGCTCGGCCCAGCGCGACATTGCGCACCGGCAGGTCGGCCCCGAGCGGCGACGCGCTGCCCCACCGAGAGCACCGCCTCGACGATCTTGCGATAGCCCGTGCAGCGGCACAGCACACCGCCCAGCGCATCGAGCACTTCGGCTTCGGTCGGCTGCGGATTGCGTTGCAGCAGCGCCTGCGCGCTCATCAGCATGCCGGGAGTGCAGATGCCGCATTGCGCAGCACCGAACGCGGCGAACGCGGTCTGCAGCGGCGACAGGCTGCCATCAGCGCCGGCCAGACCTTCCACGGTGGCGACGCCTCGCCCTTCGCACTGACCGAGCGCGACGATGCACGAGCACACCTGTTGCCCATCGAGCAACACCGTGCACGCGCCGCAGTCGCCGGCGTGGCAGCCAATCTTCGTGCCGGTGAGTCCCAGGTCGTCGCGCAACACGTCGGAAAGGCGACGCAGCGGGTCGGCGACGAGTTCGACCGCCCGGCCGTTCACGCGCAACTGCACGACGCGGCGCGCCTGGGACAGCGTCAACGGCGCGGCGTCGCGCGCCGTCATGCCAGTTCCTTCAAGGCGCGTTGCAGCAGCGTCGCGGTCGCGTCGAGGCGGTAGGCGGCACTCGCGCGCACGTCGTTGATCGGTTGCAAGGGCGCGAGGTCGTCGGGCGCGACTGCCACGTTCCCGAGTTCGCCGCGACGCCAGGCCGACGAGCCGAGACTCGAGCACCGGCAAGCGCTCGCGCACATGCCGAGCAACTGCCCACCGCCGCGCCGGCCCAGAGCACACGGCCTTGTGCGTCGGTGTCGATCGCCACCGCGAGCATCGTGATCGAGATCACCAGGTAGCGCCGGCCGCCGAGCTTGGCAAATGTCGACTTCGCGAGCGCGCCGCGCCGCGGCACCCAGATGCCGGTCAGCAACTCGTCCGGCGCGATCGCGGTGCGGCGATTGCCCAGCACAAACTCATGCACCGGCAAGCGCCGCGTACCGCGCGCCGACCGCAATTCGGCCTGCGCATCGAGCGCCAGCCAGACGGGCGTGCCGTCGGCCGCGGGCGACGCGTTGCACAGGTTGCCGCCGAGCGTGGCAGTGTTCTGGATCTGCTCGCCGCCGACTTCGCGCGCGGCTTGCTTCAGCGCATCGAACAGCGGCGGCAACTCGCAACGCAGCACGTCGGTCCAGGTGGTGGTCGCGCCGAACCACCAGCCCTGTTCGTCGCTGCGGATTCCACGCAGCGCGTCGATGCGCGACAAGTCGAGCAGCGATGTCTCGATCGCGCGGCCGACGAACGCCGGATACACATCGGTCCCGCCCGCCAGTGGCCGCATCCCGCCCAGGGCGAGGTGGCGCAGCGCTTCGGCGACAGTTACGGGTTGCTCGAAGCGGGAAGCGGGCATCATTGCGGCTTCAATCTAGCATGATTCAGCCCATGTCCAGCACCGACACCGCCGAGACCATTCGGACCGTGCGCCGCTGGGTCGACGCGCGCGCGGCGCATCGTCGTGCTCACTGGCGCGGGCATTTCCACCGACTCGGGCATCCCCGACTTTCGCGGCCCGAAGGGCGTGTGGACGCGCAACCCGGCCGCCGAAAAGCAATCGACGATTCAAACCTACCTGGCTGACGCGCAAGTGCGCAAGGCGGCGTGGCGCTCGCGCCTGGACCACGCGGCGTGGACGGCACAGCCGAACCGCGGCCACCTGGCGCTGGTCGAACTCGAACGGCGCGACAAGCTGCATGCGCTGATCACGCAGAACATCGACGAGTTGCACCAAATCGCCGGCAATTCGCGCGAGCGCATCGTCGAAGTGCACGGCACGATGCGCCGTGTGATGTGCTGGGGCTGCGGCCAACGCGCGCCGATGCAGGACGCGCTGGACCGGGTGCGCGCGGGCGAAGCCGACCCGGCGTGCCTGAGTTGCGGCGGCATCCTGAAGAGCGACACGGTCTCGTTCGGCCAGGCCCTCGTTCCGGACACGATCGCGCGCGCGATGCAGGTGGCGCAAGAGGCCGACCTGCTGCTTGCGATCGGCAGCACCTTGCAGGTCTACCCGGTGGCCGGCGTCGTGCCGCTGGCCAAGGACAGCGGCGCCAAGGTGGTCATCATGAACGACCAGGAGACACCGATGGACGAACTCGCCGACGCGCTGCTGCGCGGCGCGATCGGCGAATTGCTGCCGGCGATTTGCGGGACGACCGCGCCACCCGGGCCCATCGAGAAGGCCCCGCGCTGACCCGACGTTCGGACCGCGCGCCGGCCGCAGCGCCCTACACCACCTTCTTCGGCGGGTTGTTGTAGACGAAGTTGGAGTAGGTGTTCTCGGCGAAGCGGTGCCACAGCATGATGTCTTCGCGGAACTTGCTCCACGATTCGAAGATCTTCTTGAAGGCCGGGTTCTTCGCCGACTCCTCGGCGTAGAGGTCGAATGCCGCATCCTGCGCCGCCTTGCATCAGCTCAACGGGGTAAGGATGCAGCTTCACGCCGCTCGCCACCAGGCGCAACAGGGCCGGCGGGTTCTTGAAGTCGTACTCGGCCATCATGTCGATGTTGGCCTCGGCCGCCGCGGCCTCGAAGGCGGCCTGGTATTCCTTGGGCAGCGCTTCCCAGGCCTTGGTGGCAACGAAGAACGAGTACATCGAGTTGCTCTCCCACCAGCCGGGGTAGTAGTAGTGCGGCGCCACCTTGAAGAAGCCGAGTTTCTCGTCGTCGTAGGGGCCGACCCATTCGGCGGCGTCGATCGTGTTCTTCTCCAGCGCGGCGTAGATCTCGCCGCCGGGCAATTGCTGCGGCACCGCGCCCAGGCGCGCCATCACCTCGCCGCCGATTCCCGGGATGCGCATCTTCAGGCCCTTCAGGTCGGCCACGCCGCGGATTTCCTTCTTGAACCAGCCGCCCATCTGCACACCGGTGTTGCCGCCCGGGAAGCTGATGATGTTGAAGTCGCGAAAGAACTCGCGCACCAGCTTGAGCCCGCCGCCGTAGTACATCCAGGCGTTCTGCTGGCGCTGGTTCAGGCCGAACGGCAGCGTGGTGTCGAAGCCGAAGGCCTTGTTCTTGCCGACGAAGTAGTAGCTCGCGGTGTGCGCGCATTCGACGGTGCCGCCCTGGATCGCGTCGACCACACCAAAAGCGGGCACCAGTTCGCCGGCCGCGTGCACCGAGATGGTGAACTTGCCCCCCGTGATCTGGCCGACCCGGCGCGCCAGCACCTCGGCGCCGCCGTAAATCGTGTCCAGGCTCTTGGGAAAGCTCGACGCCAGCCGCCAACGCACGGTGGGGCTGGTTTGCGCCAGCGCGGGCATCGCGAGGGCGGTTGCCGACGCGGCCAGGCCGGTTCGAAGGAAGTGGCGTTTTTGCATGCTGTGCCTCCGTTTTGGATGGCAAATGAGAGCGGGTAGAGCAATGTTGGTGCCAGCGATCGAGGAACGCGGGGCCTGCCCTTGGTGAGCAGCGGCCAGGACTACCGCACTTGGCCGTCTCAAGCGCGCAGCGCCGCGATCTCCGCCTCGCCGAAGCCCGCCTCGCGCAAGACTTCCTCGGTATGCTCGCCCACGCGCGGCGCTGGCTTCGGCGCGACCGGCACGCTGCGCTCGAAACGTGGCGCAGGGGCAGGCTGCACCACGCCGTCGACCTCGATGAACGCAGCGCGCGCCTTGGCGTGAGCGTGTTGCGGCGCCTCAGCCATCGACAGCACCGGCGCGAAACACGCATCCGTGCCTTCGAGCAGCGCGCACCAGGCATCGCGAGTGCGTTCGCGAAAGATCGCGGCGAACGCCTCGCGCATTTCGGGCCACAGCTTGCGGTCGTTCTGGCGCTTCGCAAAGCGCTCAGGAAGGCCGATGCGCTGCGCGAGTTCGGCAAAGAACTTCGGCTCGATCGCGCCGACCGACACGTACTTGCCGTCCGACGTCTCGTAGGTGTCGTAATACGGCGCGCCGCCGTCGAGCAGGTTCTCGCCGCGCCCGCCGCCCCACGCGCCGGCGGCGGCCAGGCCATAGAACATCGACGTGAGCGACGCCGCGCCGTCGACCATTGCCGCATCGACCACCTGGCCGAGGCCGGAGGTCTTGCGCTCGTGCAGCGCGGCAAGCACGCCGAGCGCGAGGAACATCGAGCCGCCGCCGTAGTCGCCCACCAGATTGAGCGGCGGCACCGGCTTGCCGTAGCGCGGCCCGATCGCGTGCAACGCGCCGCTGAGCGCGATGTAGTTCAAGTCGTGGCCGGCGGCCTGCGCCAGTGGCCCTTGTTGCCCGAAGCCCGTCATGCGGCCGTAGATCAAGCCCGGGTTGCGCGCCCGGCATGCGTCGGGCCCCAGGCCCAGCCGCTCGGCGACACCGGGGCGAAAGCCTTCGAGCAGCACGTCGGCTTTGTCGATCAGACGCAGCGTGGCGTCGCGGCCGGTTGCGGATTTCAGGTCGAGCGCGACCGAGCGGCGATTGCGCGAGTTGACGGCAAAGCGGCGGTCGAGCGCGAGCCCCAGGCCACTGGGTTCGCGTCGGTCGATGCGCACGATGTCGGCGCCGAGGTCGGCAAGCAGCATCGCGCACATCGGCACCGGGCCGATGCCTTCGAGTTCGATGATGCGAAGTCCGTGCAGGGGGCCCATGGGGTGTCCTTCGAGTTCGATTCAGCGTTGATGTGCGCAAAGCTGTTGAGTGGTGGTGGTGGCTTGTTGCTGCCCATTTTCAAACCGCTTCGGATTTCGTCGAGTGCAAGTGATGGTTCGCCTCGGTCTCGACGCCGACTGGCGTGCGCCCTCTTTTTTTGGCGAGCATGATCGTCGGTGCGTTGTTCGTGTGGCGCCAGCGCCCCTGCGTCCGCGCGGCACCTCTTTGCCCGTCACCTGAGGTGCCGGGGCAGGGGGCTCGGGGTGCGTTCGCAGGTCCCATTCGCGGTGTCCTGGACGCTCGTGGGAAAACGCCGGTGTTGACGCATGGACCGTCGCGACCCACGGCTGGTACCCCGCGAGCGTGGGCCGGAGAACGCACCCCGGGCCCCCTGCCCTCGCTCGGTGGTGGGGCGCGGCGGCGGGGTGGACCGGGGGTGCGATTTCACTTCCCCCCCAACCCCATCCCCCGACTGATCACCTCCTTCATGATCTCGTTCGTGCCGCCGTAAATGCGCTGCACGCGCGCGTCGACGAAGGCACGGGCGATCGGGAACTCCCACATGTAGCCGTAGCCGCCGAACATTTGCAGGCATTGGTCGATGACCTTGTTCTCCAGGTCGCTGACCCAGTACTTGGCCATTGACGCGGTAGCGGTGTCGAGCTTGTTCTCCAACAGCAGCGTCAGGCACTTGTCGACGAACACCTGCGCCACCTGTACTTCGGTCTGCATCTCGGCGAGCTTGAAGCGCGTGGTCTGGTAGTTCGCGACCGCCTGGCCGAACACCTTGCGCTCCTTCACGTAGGTCACGGTCCAGTCGATCGCCGCCTGCGCCTTCGCCACGGCCGAAATGGCGATCTGCATGCGCTCCCACGGCAGTTGCTCCATCAGGCTGACGAAGCCGCGGTTCTCGGGGCCGAGCAGGTTCGCCAGCGGCACGCGCACGTCGTTGAAGAAGAGTTCCGACGTGTCTTGCGCCTTCAGGCCGATCTTCTTCAGGCGCTTGCCCTTCTCGAAACCCGGCATGCCGCGCTCGACGAGCAGCAGGCTCGTGCCCTTCGCGCCGGCCGCCGGGTCGGTCTTCGCGACGACGATCACCAGGTCGGCGTGCCAGCCGTTCGTGATGAAGGTCTTCGAGCCGTTGAGCAGATAGTGCTCGCCTTGCGCGTCGGTCTTGCGCAGCGCCGTGCTCTTCACGCCTTGCAGATCGGAGCCGGCAGCGGGCTCGCTCATCGCAATCGCGCCGATCACTTCGCCGCTGGCGAGCTTGGGCAGATAGTGGCGCTTTTGCGCCTCGCTGCCGTAGTGCAGCAGGTAGGGCGCGACGATTTCGCTGTGCAGGCCGAAGCCGATACCGCTGAATCCGCCGCGGCTCAGTTCTTCCATCTGCACCACGGAGTAGAGCTTGTCGGCACCGCTGCCGCCGAACTCCTGCGGCATCGTCATGCACAGAAAACCGTTCGCGCCGGCCTTGCGCCAGACTTCGCGGTCGACATAGCCCTGCTCTTCCCACTCGGCGTGGAAGGGCGCGATTTCCTTGTCCATGAAGCGCCGGAAGCTGTCGCGAAACGCCTCGTGGTCGGGGCTGAAGAGGGTGCGTTCGATCATGTCGGGACCTTCGGTGAGGGCTTGAAAGGGGTCGCCGCATTATGGCCAGCGGGCCCGGCTGCGCTCCTACCTATACTGATGCGAATCTGGCCCCGGCCACCGCACTCAGCCATTCCACGCAGGAGCATCCCCATGACACAAGCTTTCATCTACGACGCCATCCGCACGCCGCGCGGCAAAGGCAAGAAAGACGGCAGCCTGCACGAGGTGAAGCCGGTCAACTTGCTTGCCGGTGTGCTCACCGAACTGCAGCGCCGCAACGATTTCGACACGGGCCAGGTCGACGACGTCGTGATGGGTGTTGTCTCGCCGATCGGCGAGCAAGGCTCGGTGATCGCCAAGGTCGCCGCGCTGCGCGCCGGCTGGGACTGGCGCTGTTCGGGGGTGCAGATCAACCGCTTCTGCGCATCGGGCCTCGAAGCCGTGAACCTCGCCGCGCAGAAAGTGCGCTCGGGCTGGGAAGACCTGGTCGTCGCCGGCGGCGTGGAAAGCATGAGCCGCGTTCCCATCGGCTCCGACGGCGGCGCCTGGGCGCAGGACCCGGAGACGAATGCGGCGACGAACTTCGTCCCGCAAGGCATCGGCGCCGACCTGATCGCGACGATCGACCACTTCGGTCGCGAAGACGTCGACGCCTTCGCGCTCGAATCGCAAAAGCGCGCGGCGAAAGCGCGCGAAGGCGGCTTCTTCGCGGGGTCGGTCGTGCCGGTGAAAGACTTTCTCGACCAGACCATCCTCGACTTCGACGAATTCATCAAACCCCACACCACGCTGGCCGGGCTGGGCTCGCTCAAACCCGCGTTCGAACAGATGGGCGCGATGGGTTTCGACGCGGTGGCGCTGTCGCGTTACCCGCAAGTCGAGCGGATCCACCACGTGCACCACGCCGGCAATTCGTCAGGCATCGTCGACGGTGCGGCGGCGATCCTGATCGGCAGCGAGGCCGCCGGCAAGACGCACGGCTTCAGGCCGCGCGCGCGCATCGTCGCCGCAGCGCTGTCCGGCGACGACCCGACGATCATGCTCACCGGGCCGATGCCGGCGGCGCGCAAGGCACTCGCGAAGGCGGGCCTGACGATCGACGACATCGACCTGTTCGAAGTGAACGAAGCCTTCGCCGCCGTGCCGATGCGCTTCATGAAAGAGATGAACGTGCCGCACGAGAAGGTGAACGTGAACGGCGGCGCGATCGCGATGGGGCACCCGCTCGGCGCCACCGGCGCGATGATTCTGAACACGCTCGTCGACGAGCTGCACCGGCGCAAGCTGCGCTACGGCATGGCCACGCTGTGCGTGGGTGGCGGCATGGGCATCGCGACCATCGTCGAGAGGATCTGAACGTGCAGACGATCCGTTATGAACTCGAAGCCGGCGTCGCGACGCTGACGTTCGACGCTCCGGGCGAGCCGGTGAATACGATGAGCGAGCAGTGGCAGAGCGACCTGACGCAGGCGGTGGCGAAAGTGGTCGCCGACAAGGAACGCATCCACGGCATCGTGCTCGCTTCGGCAAAGAGCACCTTCTTCGCCGGCGCCGACCTGAAAGGCGTGATGCGCCTGAAGCAAAGCGACGCGGCGCGCATGTACGTCGGCGTCGAAGTGATGAAGAAGAACCTGCGCACGCTGGAAACGCTGGGCAAGCCGGTCGTCACCTGCCTGAACGGCGTGGCCCTGGGCGGTGGCTGGGAGCTCGCGCTGGTGGGGCACCGGCGCATCGCGGTGAACGACCCAAAAATCCAGTTCGGCACACCGGAGGTGACGCTGGGCCTGATTCCAGGCGCGTCGGGCATCACGAAGATGACGCGGCTGCTCGGCCTGCTCGCGGCGCAGCCGTATCTCGTTGAAGGCAAGTTGTTCGGGCCGAAAGAGGCGCTCGAGATGGGCGTCGTGCACGAGTTGGTGAGCGATGCGACGCACCTGCGCCCGGCCGCGCTGGCCTGGATCGAAGCGCACAAGGGTGACCCGGCCGCAGCCGTTCACCCCTGGGACGCGAAGGACTACCGCATGCCCGGCGGCAACGCGAGCAACCCGAAGATCGCGCCGCTGCTCGCTGCCGCCCCAGCGATGCTGCGCAAGCAGACGCGCGGCATGTATCCGGCGCCTGAAGCCGCGCTGGCCTGCATGGTCGAGGGCTCGCTCGTCGACTTCGAGACCGCCCTGCGCATCGAGAGCCGCTACCTCTCGAAGCTCGCGGTCGGCACCAATGCGAAGGCGATGATCAACACCTTCTTCTTCAACCTGAACGCGATCAAGAGCGGGCAGTCGCGGCCCGGCAAGGCGCCGCGCTACAAGCCCGCGCGCGTAGGCCTGCTCGGCGCCGGAATGATGGGCGCGGGAATCGCTTATGCGCAGGCGAGCCGCGGCATCGCCACCGTGCTCAAGGACGTGTCGCTGGAAAAGGCGCAAGCGGGCAAGGCCTACAGCACCAAGATCACGCAGCCGCGGATCGACAAAGGCCGAATGACCGCGCAGGAGCAAGCCGCGCTGCTGGCGCGTATCGTGCCCACCGACAAGGCCGCCGACCTGCAGGGCTGCGACCTGATCATCGAAGCCGTGTTCGAGAACCGCGAACTGAAAGCCAAGGTCACGAAGGAAGCCGAGCCCATGCTCGCGCCGAGCGGCTTCTTTGCGAGCAACACGTCGACGCTGCCGATCACGGGTCTGGCGCAAGCCTCGGTCAAGCCCGACAAGTTCATCGGCATCCACTTCTTCAGCCCGGTGGACAAGATGCAGCTCGTCGAGATCATCCGCGGCAAGGCAACCGACGATGAAACCGTGGCGCGCGCGTTCGACTATGTGCAGGCGCTGGGCAAGATTCCGATCGTCGTGAACGACTCGCGCGGCTTCTTCACGAGCCGCGTCTTCGGTACCTTCGTGATGGAAGGCGCGGCGATGCTCGGCGAAGGCATTCCCGCGCCGGTGATCGAACAAGGCGGCATCCAGATCGGCATGCCGGTCGGGCCGCTCGCGGTGATGGACGAGACCTCCCTCGCCTTGAGCGTGCACGTGCTTGACCAGACGCGCGCCGACTTCGCCGCCGAGGGCAAAGGCTATGTCGCCAAGCCGGGCGAGCTGCTGGTGGAGCGCATGGTGAAGGAATTCAAGCGCGGCGGGCGCGCCGCGGGTGGCGGTTTTTACGACTACCCGGCCGGCGGCAAGAAGCACCTGTGGAACCAGCTCCAGCCGCTGTTCGAAAAACCCGCACCGCCCTCCGGCTGGGACATCAATACGGTGAAAGAGCGGCTGCTCTATCGTCAATCGGTGGAAACGGCGCGCTGCCTGAGCGAGAACGTGTTGACGAGTGTCGCCGAAGCGAACGTCGGCTCGATCTTCGGCATCGGCTTCCCGGCGTGGACCGGCGGCGCGATGCAGTTCATCTACGGCATGGGGATCGATCCGTTCGAGAAGCGCTGCGCGCAGCTCGCCGCGAAATATGGCGATGGCTTTGCGCTGAGCGATCCGGTGAAAGAATCGATTCGCAAGTTCGAACCGAGGTGGTAACGATGAACCGGATTGCACTCTTGTGGCTGCTCCTGGCTGGCCTCGTCCAGGGTTGCTCGACGCAGCAGGCGTACAACGCCGGCCAGGCCTGGCAGCGCCAGGAATGCAACAAGATTCAGGACGCCCAGGAACGCGGCCGGTGCATGGCCAGCACGAACACCTCGTACGAGGACTACAAGCGTCAATCCGACACCGCCCGACCCACCAAGTAGGCCGGGCGCGGCCGGTCTTCGCGCCGGGCGCTTCAGCGGCGCGTCAGCATCCCGAGCAAGTCGCCGACATTGCCCAGCCCGCCCTGCGGCAACTGGCCTTGCGGCGTGAGCTTGTCCACCACGTCGGGAAGCAGCTTCGACAGCTGCGAGGCCGCGTCGCCGGCCGGCATGCCGAGTTGCTTGGCCAGACGACCCAGCGTGTCCGGCCCGAGCAGGTTTTGAACTTGATCGCCTGAGATCGGAAGGTTTTGACCTTGGCTGATCCAGGAACTGACGACGTCGCCCAGGCCGCTTTGTTGCGCCTTGCCCAACATCCCTGCGAGCCCGCCGCCTGCGGCGTCATTGCCGAGCAGGCCGACGACGGCGTTGAGCAGCGCCGCATTGCCACCGCCTTGTTGACCTCCGAGCATGCCGACAACGGAATCGAGCAATCCCATACTTGCCTCCTTGCTGAATTGAAGAACGGATGGCCATTGTGCGTCAGGCTTGCTGGAGCCGCCGCGAACCTTCGGCGTCAAGGTCTTGGCAAGGGGGCGAGGCTGTGCCTGGACGTCATCAGCCACAGGATCGCGCCGCCAAGCACGACCACCGGAACGATCGAGCCCAGGTTCAGCCAGGTCCAGCCCTGCGTCACGATCAAGGCGCCGGAGCTGAACGAGGTGAGCGTCATCGTCGTGTAGACCGCGGTGTCCATCGCCGCCTGCGCCGTGGTTCGTTCCTCGGGACGGTAGGTCTGGGTGAACAGCGTCGTGCCGCCGATGTAGAGGAAATTCCAGCCCACGCCGAGCACGAAGAGCGCGACCAGGAACTGCATCAGGTCCACACCGCTCAGCGCGACGGCGATGCACAGCGCGTTGAGCAGCACGCCCACGGCCATCACCGGCAGGCAACCGAAACGCTTGATCAGCGAGCCGGTGAAGAAGCTCGGCACGAACATCCCGAGCACATGCCACTCCAACACCAGCGCGGCGCTCTTGAACGGGTGCGAGCATTGCGCCATCGCGATCGGCGTGGCGGCCATCAACAGGTTCATCACGCCGTAGCCGAGTGCGCAACACGCGACCGCGACCGCGAACACCGGCTGCCGCGCGATCTCGCGCAACGGCCGGCCCGGGTTCGAGGCGGTGGGCTGCGGCAGGGCGGGAAAGCGGATGAACGACAGCGTAGCCAAGGCCGCCAGCGCGACGCCGGCCAGCGACAAGTAGGAGCCGACAAACTCCACCGGCAACGCAGGGCGCGTCGCGATCGCCAGGTTCGGGCCGATCACCGCGCCGAAGATGCCTCCGGCCAGCACCCACGAAATCGCGCGCTCCTTGTAGGCGGGCGCCGCCAACTCCGTCGCGGCAAAGCGGTACAGCGCTGCGTTGGCGTTGTAATAACCGGCGATCAGCGTCGCCGCGACGAGCAGCCAGAACTGGTGCGACCAGGCCGCGTAGGCGCAAAGAATGCTGGACGCCATGGCCACTGCCAGCCCGACCTGAAACCCGCGCTTGCGCCCCCAGGCGCGCTGGTGCCGGCCCACCAGCGCGGCGCACAGCGCGCCTCCTGCCACATAGCCGGTGACCGGCAAGGTCGCCATCCACGCCGCCGGCGCGAGGCTCAAGCCGACGAGGCCATTGATGGCGATGAAGGTTACGTTGTTGATCATGAAAAAGCCCTGGCACAGCGCCAGCAGCAGCAATTGCGAATTCATTCAGGGCTTCCGGTGGGCGCAAGCAACGACAGCTGAGCGAGCAGCGCCAGCGGCGCGGTGTCGGCGCGCAGCGTGCGCGGGCCGAGCGTGATGGGCAGAAAACCGCAACGGCGGGCGGCGGATTCTTCGCTTTCCGTGAGGCCGCCTTCCGGGCCGCTGAGTGACGTGAATTCGCGCGGCGCTGCGCCGGTGGCGCCCGCCGTATTCCTCAGATCCGTCCTATCCGTCGCGTCCGGCCTGCCCGGTAAGCCGCGCCAGCCAAGCATGTCAAGCGCGGGTTGCGCGTCGCGCAAGCTGAGCAACAGGCGCGCCGTGGACGGGGCAGGCTCGGCGCGAGGCGCCAGGCCGGCCAGCCAATCGAGCAGGCCTTGAACCGGCGCGATCTGCGGCACCCGCGTGCGGCCGCTTTGTTCGCACGCGGCCACGGCGATCGCTTGCCAGTGGGCGACCTTCTTCGCGGCCCGCTCGCCACTGAGGCGCAGCACGGAACGCTCGCACAACAGCGGCTGAACCGCCACCACCCCGAGTTCGGTGGCCTTTTCAACCAGCACATCCATGCGCTCGTTGGCCGGCATGCCCACGGCCAAGGTCACGGCCACGGACAGTTCGCGCTCGACGCTGTGAAACGCCTCCACACGCACCTGCACATCGGCACGCCCCATGCGCAGCACGCTGGCCGACCATTCGCCGCCGCGCCCATCGAACAGCACGATCGTCGCGCCGGGCTGCAAGCGCAGCACCTGCGCGTGGCGCGCCGCGCCGGCGGGCAGGTCGAACTCGGCCCCGCCGCGCAGCGGCGGCGTGGAGTCGATGTAGAAACGTGGTGTCATTGGCGCCGCGGTGTTCGGCCCGAGTGTGCCTGAGGTCCGGCGCCAGCCACCAACGCAATGTCAGGGCCCGCCGTTCGATGGCCCGCCGGGCGGCGGGCGGCGGGCGAACTCGCTAGGCCCGCGGCGTGGCGCGCAGCCAGTCTTCGAGCACGCTGCGCGTCGCGGCGCTTGCGCCCACCATGAACGCCGCGAAGTCGACGTGCGCAGAATCGTCGGCGCGGTCCGAAACGATGCGCAGCACGGCCAAGGGAATGCCGAAGGCATTGCACACCTGCGCCACCGCGGCGCCTTCCATTTCCACCGCCAGCGCGTCGGGCAGCGCGCAGCGCAGCTCGGCGCTGTGCGCTGCAGTGGCGATGAATCGGTCGCCGCTGATCACCAGGCCTTGGTGCAGCTTCGGAGCACCGTCGATCGCGCCGCGTTGCAGGCAGCGCTGCACGGCGGCGTCGAAGGCATCGGACAAGGCCGCATCGGCGAGAAAGCGCGAGACGCCGGTGAGCGGCACCTCGAAGCGCGGGAACAGCGGCGACGCGTCGAGGTCGTGCTGCAACAGTTCGCGCGCGAGCACGAAGTCGCCGATCGCCACACCCTCGCCCAGGCCGCCGGCCACACCGGTGAAAACGAGCACCTGGGCGTTGAAATGCTGGATCGCCAAGGTGGCCGTGATCGCCGCGGCGACCTTGCCAATGCCGCTGCGCGCCAGCACCACCGCATGGCCGTGCATCAAGCCCAGATGGAACTGGCGCCCGCCGACGCGGATGCACTGCGGCTCGTCGAGCAGCGGGATCAGCGCGTGCAGTTCTTCCTGCATCGCGCTGACGATGGCCAGGCGCGGGCCTGGATGAGGGCGCGAGCTCAGGGCGCAGCCACCTTGTCGCGCAACTCACGCCGCAAGATTTTCCCCACCGGCGTCTTCGGCAGCTCGGTGCGGAACTCCACCACCTTGGGCCGCTTGTAGCCGGTGAGCTGCGCTTCGCAGTACTTGCGCACGTCGGCTTCGGTCACGGCGGGGTTGCTGCGCACGATGACGAGCTTCACCGCCTCGCCGGCCTTGGCGTCGGGAACGCCGACCGCGGCGCATTCGAGCACGCCGTCCATCTGCGTGACGACGTCTTCCACTTCGTTCGGGTAGACGTTGAAACCGCTCACGAGGATCATGTCTTTTTTGCGGTCGACTATTCTGAAGTAGCCGCGCTCGTCCACGACACCGATGTCGCCGCTGCGGAAAAAGCCGTCGGGCGTCATCACCTTCGCGGTCTCGTCGGCGCGCTGCCAATAGCCGGCCATCACCTGCGGGCCGCGGATGCAGATTTCTCCCGGCGTGCCCATCGGCACTTCATGGCCGTCGTCGTCGAGCAGCGTGAGTTCGGTGTTGGGCATCGGCAGGCCGATGTTGCCGCTGTAGGCGGTGCTGTCCACCGGGTTGCAGGTGGCAGAGGGCGAAGTCTCCGACAAGCCGTAGCCTTCGACGATCGGGCAGCCGGTTTTTTCGAGCCACAGCTTGGCGGTCGCGCTTTGCACCGCCATGCCTCCGCCCACCGAGATCACGAGGTGGCTCCAGTCCACCTTGTCGAAGTCAGGGTGGTGCGCCATCGCGTTGAACAGCGTGTTCACCGCCGGGAAGCTGTGGAAGCGGATGCCGGCGAGTTCCTTGAACACGCTCGGCAGGTCGCGCGGGTTGGCGATCAGGATGTTGCAGCCGCCCATGCGGATGCCGAGCATCATGTTCGTGTTGAAACCGAAGATGTGGTACAGCGGCAGCGCGCACACGGTGACGATCTGCTCGCCCGGCGGGATTTTCTTCAGCGCCGGCTGGTACCAGGCTTCGGCCTGCAGGATGTTCGCGACCAGATTGCGGTGCAGCAGCACCGCGCCTTTGCTCACCCCCGTCGTGCCTCCCGTGTACTGCAGCACGGCAATGTCGTCCAGGCCCACGCTGGCGGGCGTGTACGCCTTGCCCGCGCCACTTGCGACCGCATCGTTGAATTCGACGGCGCCTGGCAGCTGGTACGCCGGCACCATTTTCTTCATGTTGCGCACGACGTAGTTGACGATCAGGCGCTTCGGGAATCCCAGCATGTCGCCCAGCGCGGTCGTGATCACGTGTTTTGTCGGCACCGCGGCCATCACCTGCTGCAGCACATGCGCGAAGTTCTCGACGATCAGGATCGCCTTCGCGCCGGAGTCCTTGAGTTGATGTTCGAGCTCGCGCGGCGTGTACAGCGGGTTGACGTTCACGACCACGTAGCCGGCGCGCAGGATCGCCGCCACCGCCACCGGGTACTGCGGCACGTTGGGCATCATCACCGCGACCCGGTCGCCTTTGGCCAGGCCGAGCGACTGCAGGTACGCGGCGAGCGCGCGCGAGGCTTCGTCGATCCGCGCAAACGAGAACATCTTGCCCATGAAGCGGTACGCGGGCAGCGCGGCGAACTTGGCAAAGCTCGCGTCGAGCAGCGCCACCAGCGAGGGGTACTGTTCGACGTTGATCTCGGCCGGCACGCCTTGTGGGTACTGCTTGAGCCAGGTCTTTTCCATCGCACACTCCAGTCTCGGAAACGCCCAGCCGAAATACGGCGGCGAGTCGTGGTCGATTCTGCGCGTGCTCGCCACGCGCGCGCCTAGGGTGTTTCGATAGCTTCGTCGCTGTACTGCGGTGCACAGCTGCCGTGCGCGAGGGTTATCCCGACAGTTCACCGATGGCGTGAACCCTGAAAATCCGTCTCGCACGCTCGCGGGCAGAATGCCCCGGCGTGCCCCGCCTCTTGAGTCGAACCGGCTTCGCCGGGCGACTCAACCCCCTTCGGGGGCGGACGACGTTGTCGTCCTGGGGCGCTCATCAGGAACGTTGCATGACACTGACTTGCAAGATTTACGGCGCCCGCGATCTGCGGCTTGAAGACGTCGCGAGCAGCGAACTCGGCGCCACCGACGTCGAACTGCGCCTGGGCGCCGGCGGCATCTGCGGCTCCGACCTGCATTACTTTCAGCATGGCCGGGTGGGCTCGTTCGTCGTGCGCGAACCGCTGATTCCGGGGCACGAAGCGTCGGGCATCGTCGCGCGCATCGGCGCGGCGGTCAGCCGCGTGAAGGTGGGCGACAAGGTCGCGATCAATCCGTCGCACGCCTGCGGCCAGTGCGACTACTGCCTCGGTGGGCGTTTCAACCTGTGCCGCAACATGCGGTTCCTCGGCAGTGCAAGCGTGTTCCCGCATGTGCAGGGCATGTTCAGCGAACGCTTCGTGATGGGCGAGCGCCAGCTCACGCCGATTCACGAAGACATCACGCTCGGCGAACTCGCCTGCGCCGAGCCGCTGTCGATCGGCCTGCACGCGGTGCACCGCGCCGGCGTGCTGCTCGGCAAGACGGTGCTCGTCACCGGCGGCGGAACGATCGGCTGCATGAGCGTGATGGCCGCCAAGATGGCCGGCGCGGCGCACGTGATCGTGGCCGACATCGCACCGCGCGCGCTCGACGTGGCGCGCCAGGTCGGCGCGGATGAAATCATTCGCTCCGACCAGGCCGCCGCGCAAGACCTGGCCGACATCGCCGACATCAGCATCGAAGCCGCGGGCCAACCGGCCGCGCTGGCCACTTGCCTGACCGCCACGCGCCGCGGTGGGCGCATCGTGCAAGTGGGCACCTTGCCTGCCGAAGGCGTGCAGTTCCCCGCGAACAGCGTGATGGCGCGCGAGCTCGACTACGTGGGCGCGTTTCGCGCCGCGCATGCGTTCGACTGGGCGGTGCAGGCCTTGCGCACGAGGCGCGTCGACGTGCGGCCGCTGCTCAGCGCGCAACTGCCGCTGTCGCGCGCGCTCGAAGCATTCGAACTCGCCGCCGACCGCAGCCGCAGCACGAAGGTGCAGGTGATGGGCGTCTGAGCGGCGCCCCGCCAACGCACGCCTTCAACCGCTCCCCTCCCCAGCCGCACGCCAACCCCTTTCACCCGCGCCGAGCTTCCACTTCAGCGCACTTCATCCCAAGGAGACCCCGCATGAAACCCATCCTCAAAGGCCTTGCCATCGCCCTGACCGCGCTCGCCAGCCTGGGCGCATCGGCCCAGACCAAGCTCAAGTGGGCGCATGTCTACGAGACCTCCGAGCCGTACCACACCGAATCGGTGTGGGCGGCCGCCGAGATCAAGAAGCGTTCCAACGGCAAGTTCGACATCCAGGTATTCCCGGCCTCCAGCCTCGGCAAGGAGACCGACATCAACCAGGGCATGCAGCTCGGCACGGTGGACATGATCATCAGCGGCCCGAGCTTCGCGGCGCGCAGCTACCCGCGCCTGGGGATCGCCTACTACCCCTTCATCTTCCGCGACGGCGAACACCTGCTCGCCTACAGCAAGAGCGACGTGTTCAAGGAGATGGTCGACGGCTTTCGCGCCAAGACCGGCATCCAGATCCTCGCCTACACCTACTACGGCGCGCGAATGACGACGAGCCAGAAGCCCTTCACCGACTGCGCCGGAATGAAGGGCTTGAAGATCCGCGTTCCGGACGTGCCTGCCTACCGCGCGACGCCGGAGTCGTGCGGGGCGAACCCGACACCGATCGCCTTTGCCGAGGTCTACCTCGCGCTGCAAAACGGCACCGTCGACGCGCAGGAAAACCCGCTCACGACGATCGAAGCGAAGAAGTTCTACGAAGTGCAGAAGCACATCATGCTCACCGGCCACATCGTCGACGGCTTGACGACGCAGGTGGCGCCGCATGTCTGGAACACCTTGAGCGACGCCGAGAAGAAGATGTTCGGCGAAGTGGCGCAGGAAGCCGCGGCGCGCGCGTCGGCGCAGATCAAGAAGCGCGAGTCGGAGCTGGTGGAGGACTTCCGCAAGAAGGGCCTGACCGTGCACAACGTGAACCGGCAGAGCTTCGTCGACGCGGTGTTGAAGAACAAGAGCGTCGAGTCGATGGGCTTCGACAAGAGGGATTACGACAGGATCGTCGGGATCAAGTAGGCGGTTGTCATCCCGGCGCACGCCGGGAACCATCGTCACATGCGAGAAGTGGATCCCGGCGTGCGCCGGGATGACGGGGATCTGAATGGACATCGACTCCGGCCCGAAAGTGATGGGCGACGACGGCGAGTTCCACGCCACCGACGACGCCGTGGACCTCTCCGGAACACCCATTGAAGCCTGGGTCGCGCTGCTGCTGTTCTGGGCGCTGGCCGCGGTCGTGTTCACCCAGTTCTTCACGCGCTACGCGCTCAACAACTCGGCCGCGTGGACCGAGGAGATTGCGCGCTACCTGCTGATCGGCGTGGTGTTCGTCGGCGCGTCGATCGGCGTGGCAAAGAACAACCACATCCAGGTCGACCTGCTGTACCGCTACCTGCCGGCGCGCGCCTGCCGCATGCTCGCGCTCGCGGTCGATGCGATTCGTATCGCGTTCTTCTTCGCGATGATCGTGACCACGGCGCAGATGATGCAGAAGATGGGTGCGTACCAGATGACGATCGTCGACCTGCCGATGAACATCGTCTACAGCGTCGTGCTGTTCGGCTTTTGCGCGATGGCGCTGCGCTCGATCTGGGTGATGCGCGTGCACCTGAAGCGCGGCTATTCGGTGCTCGAGCGGCCCGAATCGCACATGGCTGACAAGTAGCGGCCGCGCTGCTCGGCAACTCTCTCACAGCGCACCCCCATGCTGAAAATCATTTTCCTGTTCATGATGGCCAGCGGCCTGCCGGTCGCCATCGCGATGGCCGGCGCCTGCCTGATCTACATCTGGATCAGCGGCAACCAGCCGCCGCTCACCGTGGTGCACCGCATGATCGGCGGCATCGATTCGTTCCCGCTGCTCGCGGTGCCGTTCTTCATCCTCGCCGGCAACCTGATGAACAACGCCGGCATCACGAACCGCATCTACAACTTCGCGCTCGCGCTCGTCGGCTGGTTGAAGGGGGGCCTCGGCCACGTGAACGTGGTCGGCTCGGTGATCTTCGCCGGCATGAGCGGCACCGCGGTGGCCGATGCCGCGGGCCTGGGCACGGTGGAAATCAAGGCGATGAAGGACCACGGCTACGACCTCGAATTCGCGGTCGGCGTCACTGCCGCGTCCGCGACGCTCGGGCCCATCATTCCGCCGAGCCTGCCGTTCGTGATCTACGCGATGATGGCCAACGTGTCGGTCGGCGCGCTGTTCCTCGCCGGCGTTCTGCCCGGCGTGCTGATGGCGTTTCTGATGATGGTGACGGTGGCGTATTACGCGCACAAGAACGGCTGGGGCGCGGACGTCAAGTTCTCGTGGCGGCGCCTGGGCGGCGCGCTGATCGAGCTGGGAATCGTGATCGCCTGGCCGGTGGTGACCTGGGCGCTCGTGAGCAAGATGGAGTTGCCGGCGCAGCCTGTCGTGTTCGGCGCGATCGTCCTGCTGTTCGTGCTGGATCGCATCTTCCGCTTCCAGGCGGTGTTGCCGATCATGACGCCCGTGCTGTTGATCGGAGGCATGACGACGGGCCTGTTCACGCCCACCGAAGGGGCCATCGCTGCAAGCGTGTGGGCGCTGTTCCTCGGCCTGGTGTGGTACCGCACGATGACGTGGAAGATGTTCGTCAAGGTCAGCCTGGACACGGTGGAGACGACGGCCACGGTGATGTTCATCGTCGCCGCCGCGTCGATCTTCGGCTGGATGCTCACCGCCACCGGCGTCACCGCGGCGATCGCCGAATGGGTGCTTGCGGTGACGAAAGAGCCCTGGCTGTTTCTGCTGATGGCGAACTTGCTGATGCTGTTCGTCGGCTGCTTTCTCGAGCCCACCGCAGCGATCACGATTCTCGTGCCCATCCTGCTGCCGATCGCGCACAAGCTCGGCGTGAACCCGGTGCACTTCGGCCTGGTGATGGTGCTGAACCTGATGATCGGCTTGCTGCACCCGCCGATGGGCATGGTGCTGTTCGTGCTGGCGCGCGTCGCCAAACTGAGTGTCGAGCGCACCACGATGGCGATCCTGCCGTGGCTCGTGCCTTTGCTCGTGAGCCTGGTGATCCTGACCTACATCCCGGCGATCTCGCTGTGGCTGCCGCGGGTGTCGGGCTTCGTGACCTGAGGCGCCACGAGCCTCTGCCGGCACCTCCTAGAATCGGCGCGCCGGACCTGCCAAGGCCAACCATTCCACGGACCCCCCATGACACAACGACTCGCCGGCAAGACGGCCCTCGTCACCGCCGCCGGCCAGGGCATCGGCCGCGCCACCGCGCTCGCATTCGCATCCGAAGGTGCGCGCGTGATCGCGACCGATCTCAACGCTGATCTGCTCGCCGAACTCGGCCGCACGCCGGGCGTGACGACGAAGCGCCTGGACGTGACCGATGCGAACGCGATCACCGCACTCGCCGCCGAGCTGGGCGCCGTGCAAGTGCTGTTCAACGCTGCGGGCTTCGTGCACGCCGGAACGATTCTCGAGTGCGACGAAGCGGCGTGGGACTTTTCGTTCAACCTGAACGTGCGCTCGATGTACCGCACGACCCGCGCGCTGTTGCCGGCGATGCTCGCGCACTACAAGGCCAAAGGTGTGGGCGCGTCGATCGTCAACATTGCTTCGGGCGCGTCCAGTGTGCGCGGCATTCCGAACCGCTTCGTCTATGGCACGACGAAGGCCGCGGTGATCGGCCTGACGAAAGCGATCGCCGCCGACTACATCAAACAAGGAATTCGCTGCAACGCGATCTGCCCGGGGACGATCGAGTCACCCTCGCTGCGCGAGCGCATCGATGCGCAAGCCAAGGCCAGTGGCCAGACGGTCGCGCAAGTGGAAGCGGCGTTCATCGGGCGCCAGCCGATGGGGCGGCTGGGCACCGCCGAAGAAGTGGCGATGCTCGCCGTGTACCTCGGCTCCGACGAGTCGGGATTCACGACCGGAACGACACCGCTCGTCGACGGCGGGTTCGCGCTTTGACCGCTGCCGCGGCAGCGTCCTCACCCCTCTCTCTTTCAACCAAGGAATCTGCTTCATGAAACTCATGCGCTACGGCCGCAAGGGCAGCGAAAAGCCCGCACTCGTCGACTCGCAAGGCAAGGTGCGCGACCTCTCGTCGGTGCTTCCAGACATCACGTCGCAAACGCTCACGCCGGCGGGATTGCAGCGCTTGCGCGACGTGAAGGTCGACAGCCTGCCGGTGGTGGCGAACCCCGGGCGCAGCGCGCCGCCGTGGAGCGGCTGCGGCAAGTTCGTCGCCGTGGGCCTGAACTACGCCGACCACGCCGCCGAATCCGGCTTGGCCGTGCCCAAGGAGCCGGTGCTGTTCATGAAGACGACGAGCTGCATCGTCGGCTGCGACGACCCGGTCGTGCTGCCCAAGGGCTCGGTGAAGGGCGATTGGGAAATCGAGCTGGGCATCGTGATCGGCTCGAAGACGCGCTACGTCTCCAAGGCCGACGCGCTGAAGCACGTGGCGGGCTATTGCATCGTCAACGACGTGTCGGAGCGCGAATACCAGATCGAGCGCGGCGGCCAGTGGGACAAGGGCAAGGGCTGCGACACCTTCGGCCCCATCGGCCCGTGGATGGTGACGACCGACGAAGTGCCCGACCCGCAGAACCTGGCGATGTGGCTCGACCTCAACGGCAAGCGCCAGCAAACCGGCAACACCAAGACGATGATCTTCGGCGTGGCGCACATCGTGAGCTACATCAGCGAGTTCATGACGCTCTTGCCCGGCGACCTGATCACCACCGGCACGCCGCCCGGCGTGGGACTGGGAATGAAGCCTCCCGTGTTCTTGAAGGCCGGCGACACGATGAAACTGTGGATCCAGGGGCTGGGCGAGCAGAACCAGATGGTGCACGCCTGGAACCCCGAGTTGATCGACAACTGAGCACGCGCTCCTCGGCCGCCGCCGCACTCGTCCCCCGGAGCCTTCCCATGACCGCGCCGCAGTCGCCCATCATCCGCATCCACGCGGCCGACAACGTCGTGATCGCGCGCCATCAGTTGGTCGGCGGCACGGCGCTGCCGGGCGAAGGCGTGACCGTCAGCGGCCTGATTCCGCCGGGCCACAAGCTCGCGGTGCGCGCCATCGCCAAGGGCGAGGCGGTGCGGCGCTACAACCAGATCATCGGCACGGCGAAGTGCGACATCGCTCCGGGCCAGCATGTGCACACGCACAACCTGGAGTTCAGCCACTTCGCGCGCGACTATGCCGTGGGCCAGGGCGCCATGGCCACGGCCTATGTCGACAAACCGGCGACCTTCATGGGCATTCGCCGCGCCGACGGGCGCATCGCGACGCGCAATTACGTCGGCGTGCTGACTTCGGTGAATTGTTCGGCGACCGCGGCACGGTCGATTGCCGATCATTTCCGCCGCGACATCCACCCCGAAGCGCTGGCCGCGTTCCCGAACGTCGACGGCGTCGTCGCGCTCACGCATGGCGGCGGCTGCGCCACAGCGAGCGACGGCGAACCGCTGCAACTGCTGCGGCGCACGTTGGGAGGCTATGCGCGCCACCCCAACTTCTCGGCGATCCTCGTCGTGGGCCTGGGCTGCGAAACGAACCAGATCGCCGGACTGATGGAGCAGGAAGGCCTGAGTGCCGGGACCGCGCTGCACACCTTCAACATCCAGGAAACCGGCGGCACGAGGAAGACGGTGGCGCATGGCATCGAACTCATCACCTGGTTGCTCGAAGAGGCGAACAAGGTCAAGCGCGAGCCGGTGAGCGCGAGCCACATCACGGTGGGGCTGCAATGCGGCGGGTCCGACGGCTACTCGGGCATCAGCGCTAACCCTGCGCTGGGCGCCGCGGTCGACCGGCTCGTGCGCCACGGCGGCACGGCGATCCTTTCGGAAACGCCCGAGGTGTATGGCGGAGAGCACCTGCTGACGCGCCGCGCCGTGTCGCCGGCAGTGGCCGACAAGCTGCTCGCGCGCATCAAGTGGTGGGAGCGCTACTGCGAGCGCAACGACGCCGAGATGGACAACAACCCGTCGGCCGGCAACAAGGCGGGTGGCCTGACGACGATTCTGGAGAAGTCGCTCGGCGCGATCGCCAAGAGCGGCACGACGAACCTGGTGGACGTCTACGAATACGCCCAGCCCGTCACCGCGAAGGGCTTGGTGTTCATGGACACGCCCGGCTACGACCCGGTGTCCGCCACCGGCCAGGTGGCGGGCGGCGCGAACATGATCTGCTTCACCACCGGGCGCGGCTCGGCCTACGGCTGCGCGCCGTCGCCGTCGCTCAAGCTCAGCACCAACACGGAGCTGTGGCGCAAGCAGGAAGACGACATCGACATCAATTGCGGCGACGTGATCGACGGCTCGGCAAGCGTCGATGAACTCGGCGAGAAGATCTTCCAGTTGATGCTGCGCACCGCGTCGGGCGACAAGACGAAGAGCGAAGTCCACGGCTACGGGCAGAACGAGTTCGTGCCGTGGCAGCTCGGCGCGACGATGTAGGAAACCCAACACCGGCGTTGCCTTCGGCGGTGTACAGCTTCCGTGTCATCCCGGCGCACGCCGGGATCCACTCGCCGCGTTGCGCGACGCCACGAATGGACCCCGGCCTCCGCCGGGGTGACATGCTGTTTGGTGAAGTTGACGGCTTCGATGCTGCCCCAGGCCTGCTCGTTCAGTCCGCGCACCTGGCGACCATCGCCTCGTTCCATTCGATCCCATTGCCCGGCCGATCCGGTACGACCGTGTGGCCGTCGACCACTTCGAACGGCTGCGCAATGATGGGGTTGCCCCAGTCGCGCCATTCGAGCCAGTCCGCGGTCTCGGTTGCGCGCAGCAGGTGCGCCGACACCTCCGAGTACAGATGGCTCGACATCGGGTGGCCGGCCGCGCCCGCGATTACCGCAGCGCGCATCCAGCCGGTCACGCCACCGATTCGCAGTTGGCAATCTCCTGTTCGTGCTACAGCGGCAGACCAGCTTACTCCGCAGGCGGCAAGCGGGTCGGCTTGATCGAAGGTTTACGTTGCGCCTTCGTCGGGACGCGCCGAACTCGCTTCACGCCACAGACGAACGAGTTCTGTGGGGTCTTCGGGCGATGTTTCATACCGTTTGACGCCTTCCGGGAAGACAAACCACGGCAACGCGCTGCGAACGAACTGGTGTGCGATGGGTTCGAAGTCTCTGGCCTGGTGCAGCGTGCCCGGCCGCAGAACTGCGAGTCTTAGCCGATGGACCGGCTCTGACCAAAGGCGAATGTCGCAGGCCGGGCATACCTTGTTCTTCCGTTCTCGTCCGTCATTGGCGATTGACGAAACCAGTTTCGGAGTTCCGTCCAGCACTTCGAGTGAATCTCGATTGACCCACATCGACAGCAGCAGCGCGCCTCCGGAGCGGCGCTGGCAGTCCGTGCAGTGGCACGCATACAGCGTGAGCGGTTCAGCGTTCAGTTGAAACTGGATCTGGCCGCACAGGCAGTTGCCTCGGTAGGGTGGCAACATGGATGGACCTCCTGTTCGCGCGAACCTCATTTGCCCCATCTGTTAAGTACGAGGTTCCAGTCGTAGTCGTAACGCCATAGCAGGTTGTCTTGCATTCGCACCGCCTCTTCCTTTGAAGCGGCAATTCGTGCACGATACAAGAGGTGCCACCCATCGCGCAAATGCTCGTGGATGACCGCACTGAGATGCGAGCCACTGCGGGCATAGCTTGCAACGCGCTTGCTTTCGCTCTGAGTCTCGCCGACGTATACCACTCGACGATTGCCGCCGCGAGGCCCTGCAATTGCAAGTTCGTAGCATGCTGGGCCGTCCCAGTCGAGCTCCTCGTCGTACCAGAAGCCCTTTTCCGCTATCCGCCTCCAGCCCGTCCACCTTGCCATGAGTGACTCTACTGTTTGCGAAGGGTCATGGGCTTCGTGCGATCCATGACTCGGCAGCCCATGATGTCTTGCTTCAGCTCGCGCTCTGAGCAAACCGTCAGCATCGTGCCACGCACTTGCACTTGCTCCCGCTGTTCTACCCAACGCTCGATTCGCGACAAGTCGCCTTTCGGCAACTCAAGTTGAGGCAAGAGGGTAATTTGACCGTAGTTGTTCGAGCGAAGAACGACTTGAGCCCCGCCCATCGGGATGATGTCCAGGATCCCAACCAGGGCCATCACGTCAGCTCTTGCAGCCTTCGGGGCATTCGTACTGCCTCGAGAGTCCGCTGGAACCAGGATCGATTGCGCCGCGGCCGGCGGTGCAGCGCATAGCATCGAGAGTGCGAGTAGCAGCCGGGAGAGCATGTCGAGACCTCCAGATGGCAAATGGTAACGGCCGTGGGGCTTACTTTCTGCCATGAGCAGCACGCGGAGGCCGCACCCCGGAGCGCGTCCGCTCGATGGAACGCTTCTGCGTCACGCTTCGAAGCGCAACCGTTTTCACTATTGCGTCGGCAATTCAACATGGCCGGTGAGCAGCTTTCGTACGGACCCCGACAGTTGCCGATACTCGCCAGAGCAGCGTGCGGCTCTTTCGGGCGTAATGTACTTGGCAGTCAATACGTATCGGTAGAGGTCCGGGTTCTTGCCGAATGCCCAACAGGCAAAATTGCTTTGCCGCTGCGGTCCCAGGGAGTGCTCGTCGCTGAAATGACGACGGGTGTAGAAAAGGACCTTGCTGCGGAAGAACCAAAGTGCCCCATCGAGCGCAAATACTGCGTTTTGAGTGTTTCCATTGAGAAAAAAGTAGGCGGAGATTTGGTCGGCGGCATCTTCCTCTCGGCCCAGGACTGGTAGTTCCAAGACGTGAATTAGCGCGTGGCCAAGTTCATGTAGAAGCACCGCCATCAGCGCACCCCCAGCGGAGCGCACGATTGATTCAGGCGGTGAATTGCCGGAACGGTCGCGTGAAAGTCCGTCCGAAATTTCGCCGATGAGTTCGAGGCATACAACCACGGCTCTGGACCTCGGGCTATAGAAGGCGTTCGACTGGCCGCATTCCATGGTGGCAAGACTAATCGGCTTAGGTAGGCGAAGACCCTTGGAAAGGGCTTCGGCCATCTGCTCGACCACGCGACTACGGCGCATTTCGGCCTGTATTTCCGCAAACTTCTGAGACTTTGTTGGTCCGTAAAGCGCCACGACGCACGGGGCGCTGAAGGCTGGATGTGGTACGAGAGCCAGCACAGCAAGTGCGGTGAAAACGCCAATGCGACTAGCCACGATCTGGACTGGCGGGAGGGAGAGTGCGCTCATGAAGGCGTTTGTGATCTCGACGAGCGCCCCGTTACGGTCATTGAAGTCGGCAATTGACAGTAGCGGACGCGCTTCATTGATGGTGGGAAGCAGGAGGCTAACGCTAACCGGCTACGGCCAGCGGACGGCTATAGGCAGGAATTCGCAGCAGCGCATCGCCCCCTGACGCCGGATGGAATGCCTGCGTGAACCTGATTTCAGCTCGATGACCATTGACTGCCATACATGGCCTCTACTGGTCCTTGCCCACGCCGAGGCGCTTTCATGCTTTCGCCACCCGGGGTCGATTCTGCGTTCGTTAACGGATGTGCGGCCGCGCCCGCTGTGGGCCTGGGGCCTGAAATCTCCATCCGCCGCATGCCTGCCGCGCGCCTATGAGTTGCCGACCCGGCTCACCAGCGAGCGCGTCAACTCGGCCGTGCTGGCCGTTCCGCCCAGGTCGCGGGTGCGCACCTTGTCGACGTTCAACGTGGCGTCGATCGCCGAGCGCAGCCGCGCCGCCAGGTCCGTTCTCCTGACGTGGTCGAGCATCATCGCCGCGGCGAGCAGCAGCGCGAGCGGGTTGGCCACACCCTTGCCGGCGATGTCGGGCGCGCTGCCGTGCACCGCTTCGAAGATCGCCGCGTCGGCGCCGATGTTGGCGCCGGGCGCCATGCCCAGGCCGCCGACGAGGCCGGCGACGAGGTCGGACAGGATGTCGCCGAACAGGTTCGTCGTCACCAGCACGTCGAACTGCCAGGGGTTGAGCACCAGCTTCATCGCGCAGGCGTCGATGATCACGGTGTCGAGTTCGAACTTGCCCTTGTACTTGCGCTCGTAGAGGTCGAGGCCGGTCTCGAGGAAGATGCCGGTCAGCGCCTTCATGATGTTGGCCTTGTGCACGATCGAGACCTTTTTCCGGCCGGTCGCCACGGCGTGTTCGAACGCGAACTCGAGCAGCCGCCGGCTGCCGGCACGGGTGTTGATGCCGGTCGCCATCGCCACCGCGTGCGGGTCGTCGTCGATCTTCACGTAATGCTCATGGCCGATGTACAGGCCCTCGAGGTTCTCGCGCACCACGACCAGGTCGACCTTGTCGAAACGGCCGCCGGGAATGAGGGTGAGCGCCGGGCGCAGGTTGGCGTAGAGCTGGAACTGTTCGCGCAGCCGCACGTTGGAGCTGCGGTAGCCGCCGCCCGAGGGCGTTTCGAGCGGGCCCTTGAGCGCCAGCCGCGTGCGGCGGATGCTCGCGAGCGTTGCCGCGGGCAACGGGTCGCCGGCGAGTTTCACGCCCTCCAGGCCGGCAATCTGCCGGTCCCATTCGAACGGGGCGCCGAGCGCGTCGAGCACCCGCAGCGTGGCGTCGACGATCTCGGGGCCGATGCCGTCGCCGGGAATCAGCGTGGCGGGTATGGGTGCGGACATGCTGCGCTGCTTTCGCTTGATGGATCCCGGCGAAGTTTAGAGCGCTGCGGTTGCGGCTAAGCTCGCGACTTCACTCACAGGGCCACAGGAGGACCCATGCTTCGTTCGATCGTGCGGTTCAACGCGGCGCTGCTCGCGTGCGCGCTCGGGGGTGCGTGCGGCGCCGAGCCGGTGGGCGAAGTCGACACCGTCTTCATCCTGATCGGGCCGGACCACAAGATCGTCGTCGACGCTTACGACGACCCGAAGGTGAACGGCGTGGCGTGCTACGTGTCGCGCGCGAAGACGGGCGGCATCAAAGGCGCGCTCGGCCTGGCGGAAGACAAATCGGAAGCGTCGATCGCGTGCCGGCAGGTCGGGCCGATCTCGTTTCCGAAACCGATCGCCGAGCAGGAGGAGATGTTCAACGAGCGGATCTCGCTGGTCTTCAAGAAGCTTCGCGTGATCCGCATGGTCGACAAAAAGCGCAACACGCTCGTCTACCTCACCTATTCGGACCGGCTGATCGAAGGCTCGCCGCAGAACAGCGTCACCGCGGTGGCGGTGGACCGTTCGATCCCGATCCCGGTGAAGTGAGCGCCGCATGAAGATCACCGCCGCGCGAGTCATCGTCTGTTGCCCGGGGCGCAACTTCGTGACGCTGAAGCTCGAGACCGACGCCGGCCTCACCGGCATCGGCGACGCGACGCTCAACGGCCGCGAACTGGCGGTGGCGAGTTACCTCACCGACCATGTGGTCCCGTGCCTGATCGGTCGCGACCCGCAGCGCATCGAAGACCTCTGGCAGTACCTCTACAAGGGCGCGTATTGGCGGCGCGGGCCGGTGACGATGTCTGCGATTGCCGCGGTCGACACGGCGCTGTGGGACATCAAGGCCAAGGCCGCCGAGATGCCGCTTTACCAACTGCTGGGCGGCGCAAGCCGCAGCGGCGTGCTTGTCTACGGCCACGCGAACGGCCGCGACATCGAGCACACGATCGACGAAGTGCAGCGCCTGCGAGAGCATGGCTACAAGGCGATCCGCGCGCAGAGCGGGGTGCCGGGGCTGGACAAGGTCTACGGCGTCGCCAAGGGCGACGCGCCGTACGAACCTGCCGATGCGAGCCTGCCCAGCGAACACGACTGGGACAGCAGCAAGTACCTGTTGCATACGCCCAAACTGTTCGACGCCTTGCGCGCCGCCGTCGGGCCCGACCTGCACCTGCTGCACGACGTGCACCACCGCTTGACGCCGATCGAAGCGGCGCGGCTCGGCAAGGACCTGGAGCCGTATCGCCTGTTCTGGATCGAAGACCCGACGCCTGCCGAAAACCAGGATGCATTCCGCCTGATTCGCCAACACACGACGACTCCGATCGCCGTGGGCGAAGTCTTCAACAGCATCTGGGACTGCAAGGAACTGATCGAGAACCAGCTCATCGACTACATCCGCGCCACCGTCACGCACGCGGGAGGCATCACGCACCTGCGGCGCATCGCCGATCTCGCGGCGCTGTACCAGGTGCGCACCGGCAGCCACGGCGCGACCGACCTGTCGCCGGTGTGCATGGGTGCGGCGCTGCACTTCGACACCTGGGTGCCCAACTTCGGCATCCAGGAATACATGCCGCACAGCGCCGCCACCGACGCCGTGTTCCCGCACGCCTATTCGTTCGCCGACGGCATGATGGTTCCGGGCGAAGTGCCCGGCCATGGCGTGGAGATCGACGAAGCGCTGGCCGCGAAATACCCCTACCGGCGCGCCTACCTGCCGGTGAACCGGCTGCAGCACGACGGCAGCTTGTGGAGTTGGTGAGGCGCGAAGCGCCGCCGATGTCGCCTGTCTGGGCTACTTGGCGATTCGCGGTTTGCGCCCGGCGCGCAATGCCGGCAACGGCACGTACTGCTCGATCAGGGCGCGCCCGTCCTGAAGCAAGAACTGCTTGAACGCCTGAGCCACCGGCGGCAGGCGCTTGTTGCGCCGGTGCACAACGAACCAGTTCAACAGCACCGGGAAACCCTGGACGTCGAGCACGGTCAGCGTGCGCGCGCGCAGTTCTCGGCTCACGGTGTGTGCCGACAGGAACGCAATGCCCATGCCGGCGATCACCGCCTGCTTGATCGTTTCGGTGCTCTTGATCTGCATCGCGATGTTGAGCTTGGCCATGTGCGCACCGAAGCCGTCGGTCATCGACTGCCAGGTGTCGGAGCCGGCTTCGCGCACGACGAAAGGCTCGCGGATCACGCGCGCCAGCGCAATGCGCGGCTCGCGTGCGAGCGCGTGTTTGGGCGATGCGACGACAACATACGGGTGCGGCGCAAACGCCTCGTTCGAGGTGTCCTGGCCTTCGGGCGGGCGCACCATCACCGCCAGGTCGGTCAGGTTGTGCGCCAGGTGGTCGAGCAACTCGCTGCGGTTGTGCACGGTGAGGTTCAGCGTCACGCCCGGGCTGGCGCCGCGCGAACTCGACGAGCAGGCGCGGGAAGAAGTAGTCGCCGGCGCTGATCACCGCGACGTTGAGCTTGCCGCCGCGCACGCCCTTGATGTGAGTCATCGCCTCTTCGGCCTGCTGGAACTGGCTGATGATCGCGCGGCCGTGTTGTAGCAGCTCGGTGCCGGCGGGCGTGAGGTAGATCTTCTTGCCGAGCTGCTCGAACAGCGGCAGGCCGGCGTGCTCGCTGAGCTTGGCGATCTGCGTCGAGACGGCGGGCTGGGTGAGGTGCAGCTCCTCTGCGGCCCGGGAAAAACTCGACAGGCGCGCGACGGCCTCGAACACTTTCAGTTGGCGCAGCGTCGCGTTTTTCATGGGCGCGGCCTCGGGGTGGTCCGGTCTCGGCGCCGGCTCACCTGGCGCCTGCATGTATCTCTCATGAGTGATGGATTTGATCGAATAGTTTAATTATCAATTATCGATCGCCTCTCCTAGCATCTGCGCTGCCGGGCACGATTTGCCGCGCCAGGCGCCGCACCGAGGAGAACCGCATGCCCGCCAACACCCCTTCCATCCTCGAGGATGATGCCGCCGCCGAAGCGGAACGCAGCGCGTTCAACGCCGCCTTCTACGAGCTCGGCCTGCGCTGGCACTGGGGCAGCGATGCCTACCGCGCACTCGCCGCCGTGGCCTGCGAGCGATCGCGCCTGCGCAGCTACATGCAAACCGAACAGGCGCACCTGCTGCGCGCCTACGACGCCGAGTTCCTGACCAATGCGATCCTCGCCACCAAGCAGCGCTGCCGCGCCTCGATGGCCCACTGCGCGCCGCGCGCGCTGCCGCAATTCAACTGGGCGGATGCGCGCTGGGGTGAAACCGGGTTCTGAAGACTCGCGCTCGATCCCGCCCTTCGCCGACAGTTCACCCATCGCTGATCCGATGGGTCAGAAACTCTGACTGTCCAACCCGGCGACTCGGTTCTAGCATCGCCGCACGAGTGCAGGAGTTGGCAGTCGCCGCCGTTTCCCGGCGCGGGCCCCCCGGGTCGCCGGGGTGCGGCGGCCACGCGGCCTGACTACAGTGACTGCCGCGCTGCCATGGGCAGCTGGACTTCAACGAGGGTGCGAAGTATGAAGATCACCATCATCGGCGCCGGAGCGATCGGCGGTTACGTCGGCGTGAAGCTGGCGCTCGCCGGCGAGGACGTGAGCTTCATCGCACGCGGCGCGAACCTGGAAGCGATCCGCCGCCACGGCATGAAGCTCGTGATGCCGGATGGCGCCGAGCTGGTGGCGCGCAACGTCCACGCCACCGCCGACTATGCGCAAGTGGGCGTGCAAGACATCGTCATCCTCGCGATGAAGGCGCACCAGGTCGAGGCGGTGGCCAAGGACTTGCCGGCCTTGCTGGGGCCCGACACGGTGATCGTGACGATGCAAAACGGCATCCCGTTCTGGTACTTTCACGAACACGGCGGCGAGCACGCCGGCACCCAGGTGCGCAGCGTCGACCCGAGCGGCGTGTTGAGCCGCACGATTCCCGCACGGCAAATCATCGGTTGCGTCGTCTATCCGGCAAGCGAGTTGATCGCACCCGGCGTCGTGCGGCACATCGAAGGCGAGCGCTTCCCGCTGGGCGAACTCGACGGTTCGATGAGCGAGCGCGTGCAGCGCGTGTCGCAGTGCTTCACGCGCGCCGGCTTCAAGGCACCGGTGCTCGACAACATCCGCGCCGAGATCTGGTTGAAGCTCTGGGGCAACCTGACGTTCAACCCGATCAGCGCGCTGTCGCACTCCACGCTCGTCGACATCTGCCAGTACCCGCTGACGCGCGAGCTCGCGGCAAACATGATGAATGAGGCACAGGCGGTTGCGAACAAGCTGGGCATCACGTTTCGTGTGTCGCTTGACAAGCGCATCGCCGGCGCCGAGAAAGTGGGCAAGCACAAGACCTCGATGCTGCAAGACATCGAAGCCGGCCGCGCGCCCGAGATCGACGCGCTGGTCGGATCGGTGGTCGAGCTCGGCCGCCTGACGGACACGCCCACACCACACATCGATGCGGTCTACGCCCTGGTGAAGCTGCTCGCCAGGACGATGGAAGAAGCGCAGGGCCAGGTGCGGTTGAAGCTCGCCGCCTGAAGCTGCCGCGGCCCGTCGATATGAAAGGCGGCGCGCGCCTCAGCGCGACAGCCGCTCCAGCACCTGCCCGCCGCCGAAGCTGCTCTGCTGCGGCACTGGCCCGCCGCGAGTCACCTTGACCGCGCAGTACTTGAACTCGGGAATCTTCGCGAACGGGTCCAGCGCGGCATTCGTGAGCCGGTTGATCGCCGCCTCGTAGTAGCAGAACGGCACGAACACAGCGCCGCGCGGCGTGCCTTCGTCGGCGCGTGCATACAGCGAGATCTCGCCGCGGCGTGACGCGATCGTCAGCACGTCGCCGGGCTGCGCGCCCAGGCCAGCCAGATCGAGCGGATGGATCATCGCGGTGGGGTCGGGCTCGAGAGCGTCAAGCACCGTCGTGCGCCGCGTCATGCTGCCGGTGTGCCAATGCTCCAGCTGACGGCCAGTGATCAGCACCATCGGGTATTGCGCATCGGGTCGCTCGTTGGCCGGAATGATGTCCGCCGGAACGAATTTCGCCTTGCCGCCTTCGCGCGGGAAGTCGTGGTCGAACACGACCGACGTCCCCGGATCGCCTTCGTTCACGCAAGGGTACGTGACTGCGTGTTCGCGCTCCAGGCGCTCCCAGGTGATGCCGCCGATGCTGGGCATCGTGTGGCGCATCTCGTCGAACACTTCCGAGACATGGCCGTAGTTCCAGCCGCAGCCCAACTTGTTCGCGATCTGCTCGATGATCCACAGGTCCTGGCGCGCATCGCCCGGCGGCGGGATGGCTTGGCGGCCGAGCTGCACCAGGCGATCGGTGTTCGTGAACGTGCCGGTTTTTTCGGGGAAGGCACTCGCCGGGAGGATGACGTCGGCCAGATACGCGGTTTCGGTGAGAAAGATGTCCTGCACGACGAGGTGCTCGAGCGCGGCGAGCGACTCGCGCGCGTGGTTCGCGTCGGGGTCCGACATCGCCGGGTTCTCGCCCATCACATACATGCCGCGGATCGTGCCTGCCTTGATGGCATGCATCACTTCGACGACGGTGAGGCCCACCTGGTCGTCGAGCGTTCCGGCTTCAAGCTTCCACGCCTTCTCGAAGCGCGCGCGCACCGGCGCTTCGACCACGCGCTGGTAGTCGGGCAGCATCATCGGGATCAGGCCCGCGTCCGACGCGCCTTGCACATTGTTCTGGCCGCGCAGCGGGTGCAAGCCGGTGCCGGGGCGGCCGATCTGGCCCGTCATGAGGGACAGCGCGATCAGGCAGCGCGCGTTGTCGGTGCCGTGCACGTGCTGGCTGATACCCATGCCCCACAGGATCATCGACGCCTTCGACGTGGCATAGAGGCGTGCCACATAGCGCAGCGTGTCAGCGTCGATGCCGCAGATCGGCGCCATCGCCTCGGGTGAATAACCCTCGACGTTCTTGCGCAATTCCTCAAAGCCGATCGTGCGGTTGGCGATGAACTTCTGATCGACCAGGCCCTCGGTGACGATCACGTTCATCATCGCGTTGAGCATCGCCACATCGGTGTCGGGCTTGAACTGCAGGAAGCGGTGCGCGGTCCGCGCGAGGTCGGAGCGGCGCGGGTCGAGCACGATCAGCTTGGTGCCGGCTTTGGCCGCGTTCTTCATCCAGGTCGCCGCGACCGGATGGTTCACCGTCGGGTTCGCGCCGATCAGGAACACGACCTCGGCCTGGGTCACGTCCATCACCGGGTTGCTGACCGCGCCCGAGCCGATGCCCTCCAGCAGCGCGACGACGGACGACGCATGGCACAGGCGCGTGCAGTGATCGACGTTGTTGCTGCCGAATCCCGTGCGCACGAGTTTCTGGAACAGGTACGCCTCTTCGTTGCTGCCCTTGGCCGAGCCGAAACCGGCAAGCGACTTCTTGCCGTACCGGTCGCGAATCGCTTTCAGCTTGCCGCCGGCGAATTCGAGCGCCTCGTCCCAGCTCGCCTCGCGGAACACGTCCATCACGCGCTCCGGGTCCATCACGAAATCGCCGCGCTTCGGGGGTGCGTCCTTGCGGCGGATCAGCGGTTTGGTCAGGCGATGCGGGTGGTGCGCGTAGTCGAAGCCGTAGCGGCCCTTCACGCACAGGCGCCCGTGGTTCGCCGGGCCGTCGCGCCCTTCGACGAACAGGATCTTGTCGTCCTTGACGTGGTAGGTGAGTTGGCAGCCGACGCCACAGTAGGGGCACAGTGATTTGACCTGTTTGTCAGGCACCGCGAGCGCGGCGTTGCGCCCGGGCATCAACGCGCTGGACCTGACAACGGTCGCTAACGCGCCCGTGGGGCAGGCCTGCACGCATTCACCGCAGGCCACGCAGGTGGACGCACCCATGGCGTCGTCCATGTCGAACACGATCTTCGCGTGCTCGCCGCGGAATGCGAGGCCGATCACGTCGTTCACCTGTTCGTCACGGCAGGCGCGCAGGCACCGTGTGCATTGAATGCAGGCGTCGAGGTTCACCGCGATCGCAGGGTGCGACAGGTCTTGCGCCGGTTGGGCACGCGCCTCGAAGCGCGGCTTGCCGACGTTCAGCCTCGCCGCCCAGTCGTCGACCTCGTTGTGCCGCGTGTAGGCGGTCTCGGGCATGTCGGCGAGCAGCAGTTCCAGCACGAGCTTCTGCGACTTGACGGCGCGTTCGCTGTTCGTCGTGACCACCATACCTTGCGCGGGTGCGCGGCAGCACGAAGGCGCGAGCACGCGCTCGCCGGCGATCTCGACGACGCAGGCGCGGCAGTTGCCGACCTGTTCCAGACCTTGCTTGTAGCAAAGGTGCGGGATCTCGACACCCTCGCGCTTCGCGATCTCGATCAGGTTTTCGCTGGCACGGCCCGAGACCTCACGGCCGTTGAGCTTGAAGCTCACCGTCGGCGCGTCGAGTGCCGCAGCCTCCTTGCGTGTGACTGCGTTCATGCTGCTCCCTTCAGCCCAAGTTCCTGCGGAAAATACTTGATGACGCAGTCCACCGGGTTCGGCGCCGCCTGGCCCAGTCCGCAGATCGACGCGTCGCGCATCACGGCGGACAAGTCTTCGAGCAAGGCCACGTCCCACTTCGGCTTCGCGATCAGCGCCGAAGCCTTCGCGGTGCCGTTGCGGCACGGCGTGCACTGTCCGCACGACTCGTGCTCGAAGAACTTCATCAGGTTGCGCGCCGCGGCGGCGGCCGTGTCTTTGTCCGACAACACCATCACCGCGGCCGAGCCGATGAAGCAGCCGTAGGCTTGCAGCGTATCGAAGTCCAGAGGGATGTCGCCGAGCGACGCTGGCAGGATGCCGCCCGACGCGCCGCCCGGCAGATACGCATAGAACGAATGGCCATCGAGCATGCCGCCGCAGAATTCATCGATCAATTCGCGGATCGTGATGCCCGCTGGTGCCAGCTTCACGCCCGGGTTCTTGACGCGGCCCGACACCGAGAACGAACGCAAGCCCTTGCGCCCATGACGCCCGTGCGAGGCGAACCACGCGCCGCCCTTCTCCATGATCTCGCGCACCCAGTAGAGCGTCTCGAAGTTGTGTTCGAGCGTCGGCCGGCCGAACAGCCCCACCTGCGCCACATAGGGCGGGCGCAGCCGCGGCATGCCGCGCTTGCCTTCGATCGATTCGATCATCGCCGACTCTTCGCCGCAGATGTAGGCGCCCGCGCCGCGCCGCAGAATGATTTCCGGCATTCCCGGGTAGGGCGGTTGCGCGCGCAGTTTCGCGAGTTCGGCCTCCAGCATGGTGCGGCAGCCGTGGTACTCGTCGCGCAGATAAACATAAATTCGCGCGCTGCCCACCGCCCACGCGGCGATCAGCATGCCCTCGATGAAACGGTGCGGGTCGGTCTCCAGGTACACACGGTCCTTGAACGTTCCCGGCTCGCCTTCGTCGATGTTCACTGCCATCAGGCGCGGCGCGGCTTCGCCGCGCACGATGCGCCACTTGCGCCCGGCCGGAAAGCCCGCCCCGCCCAGGCCGCGCAGGCCCGAGTCTTCCATCGTCTTGATCACCGATTCGACGTCGAGCTCACCGGCGATGCAGCGCTTGAGCAGCCGGTAGCCGCCCTGCGCGGTGTAGGCCGCCATGTCGATGTAGCTGCTGGGGCGGTGCGTGACCTCGCGCGCCTTCACTTTCGCGACCACCGATTCGCACGTCGCGTTCGCCACCGGGTGCTGGCCCACTGCCACGGCGGGCGCCTGCTCGCAGCGCCCAATGCACGGCGCGGCGATCACGCGAACGTCCTTGCCCAACAGCTTGGGCAGACGGCTCAACAAGTCTTGCGCGCCAGCCATCTCGCACGACAGGCTGTCGCACACCCGCACTGTCAGTGCCGGCGGCGCGGTCTCGCCTTCCCTGACGATGTCGAAGTGGTGATAGAACGAGGCGACCTCGAACACTTCCGTCTGCGCGAGATCCATTTCGCGCGCCAGCGCCGCGAGGTGGCGCGTGCTGAGGTGGCCGTAATGGTCCTGTACGCGGTGCAGGTGCTCGATCAGCATGTCGCGTGAACGCAGTTGCTTGCCGAGCAGGCCGCGCACTTCCTCGAGTGCGGCGGGGTCGACGACGCGCCCCTTCGGCGCCTCGCGCTTCTTCTGGCGTGTCGCGCTCGCTGAATCGGCCGCGGCGATGGGAATGATTGTTTTCGAGTTCATGCTGCGGTGAATGGGGTGAAAGCGCGGGCGCCCGCTGGACAGTGCATGGCTACAACAGGCCCGCGCCCCGCGCCCACTGGTACTTTGCCGCGAGCACCGCGACCGGAATCTCGGTCGAATAGGCGTACGCCGGAATGCCGTGCTCGTAGAGGTATTGCGCGGCTTCTTCCACCTGCACGTCGCCGGCGAGCGACGCGACCATCGGCTTTTCGATGCCCTTGGCGCGCATCTCGTCGCGCGCCTCGACCATGATCTTCGCGAACACCATCGGCGGCGTGACGATGGTGTGCCAGTAGCCGAGGATCAGCGAGTGGATACGGTCGTCCGACAGACCGAGCAACACCGTGTTCTTGTAGGTCAACGGCGGCTCGCCGCCGGTGATGTCCACCGGGTTGCCCGCGGCGCCGAACGGCGGAATGAACTTGCGGAACGCGGCGTCCAGGTCGGCGGGCATCGGCATCAGCTTCAAGCCGTTGTCGACGCACGCGTCGGACAGCAGCACGCCCGAGCCGCCCGCGCCGGTGATGATGACGATGTTCTCGCCCTTGGGCGTGGGCAGCACCGGGATGCCGCGCGCGAAGTCGAGAAGGTCGCGCAGTGAACGCGCGCGGATCACGCCCGACTGGCGCAGCACGTCTTCATAGATCTTGTCGTTGCCCGCCAATGCGCCGGTGTGCGAACTCGCCGCCTTGGCGCCTGCCGACGTGCGGCCGGCCTTGAGCATGATCACCGGCTTCTTCTTCGAGACGCGTTTCGCCACTTCGGCGAACGCACGGCCGTCTTTCAGGTCTTCGCAGTGCTGTGCGATCACCTTCGTGTTCGGGTCCTGCTCGAAGAACAGCAGCAGGTCGTCTTCATCGATGTCGCTCTTGTTCCCTAAGCCGACAATCGCGGAGACACCCATCTTCGCCGAGCGCGAGAAGCCGATGATCGCCATGCCGATGCCGCCGCTCTGCGACGACAGCGCCGCCGAGCCCCGCACGTCGTACGCCGTGCAGAAGGTGGCGCACAGGTTCGCCGGTGTGTAGTAGAAGCCGTAGATGTTCGGCCCCATCAGGCGGATGTTGTACTTGCGGCCGATCGCCACGAGTTCGGTCTGCATTTCGTGCTGGCCGGTTTCGGCAAAACCCGAAGGAATGAGTACCGCGCCGGCGATTGCCTTCTCGCCGCATTCGGTGAGCGCGCCGGCGACGAGCTTCGCGGGAATCGCGAACACCGCCGTGTCGATTTCGCCGGGAACGTCTTTCACCGACTTGTAGGCCTTGTAGCCCATGATCTCGTCCGACTTCGGGTGGATCGGGATGATCTGCCCCTTGTAGCCGCCGTTGATGAGGTTCTTCATCACCGAGTTGCCGATCTTGCCGGCTTCATCCGACGCTCCGATCACGGCGACGGCCTTCGGGCTCATGATCCGGTTCATCGACTTCACCACTTCCGCTTCCGGCGGGCGGTAGCGCGGCGTCTTCTGCGCGAAGTCGACGACGATTCGCACGTCGGCGGCGATCGCACTCGTCTTCGCTGCGAACACCGGGTTCAGGTCCATCTCGGAAATTTCCGGGAAGTCCGCGACCAGTTGACTCACGCCGACGATCAACTTCGCGAGCGCCTCGCGGTTCACCGGGTCGCTGCCGCGCACGCCCCTGAGCATTTCGGCCGCTTGAATGCCATCGAGCATTGACAACGCATCGGCGGTCGTCGCCGGTGCCAGGCGAAACGTGATGTCCTTCAACACTTCGACGAGCACACCGCCGAGACCAAACGCGACGAGCTTGCCGAAGCTCGGGTCGGTGACGGCGCCGACGATCACTTCCTGCCCGCCCTTGACCATCTGCTGCACTTGCACGCCGACGATCTTGGCCTTCGCGTTGTAGGACTTTGCGTTCTTCAGGATCGTGTCATACGCCTTCGCCGCAGCGTCGGCATCGGCCACGCCGACGATCACACCGCCCGCTTCCGTCTTGTGCAGGATGTCGGGCGAGACGATCTTCATCACGACGGGGAAGCCCATGCCGGCAGCCAAGCCGCGGGCCTCACTCGCGCTGCCCGCCAGGCCTTCCTTCGGCACGGGGATGCCGTACGCATCGCAGACCTGTTTGCCCTCGGGCGCGGTGAGCGATGTGCGGCCTTCGGCCTTGACGGCGTCGAGAAGCTTGCGAACGATGGCGTGGCTCATGGGGTGTCCTCGGCTTGGTTCGAAAGTGGTGGCTGGGCAGCGCTCAGTCTCTCAGATCACCTTGGCCGCGCGCAACCCGGCGATCTCTTGCGCACCATAACCCAGCTGCCCCAACACTTCATCGGTGTGTTCCCCCAGCAGCGGCGAGCGCGTCACGACGGTGGCGCTGTCCGACATCTTGATCGGGTTGCCCACGCTCAGGTACTTGCCGCGCGTGGGGTGGTCGACTTCCACGAGCGTTCCGCTGGCGCGCAGCGACGCGTCCTGCGCGATCTCCTTCATCGACAGGATCGGGCCGCAGGGGATGTCGTACTTGTTCAGAATGTCCATCGCCTCGATCTTGTCTTTCGTCATCGTCCACTGTTCGATGCGCGCAAAGATCGGCTTGAGGTGCAGCAGCCGCGCCGCGGGTGTCGCATACGCCTCGTCGGTCACCCAGCCCGGTTCGCCGATCACTTCGCACACCGCTGGCCAGACCGCTGCCTGCGTGATGAAGTAGATGTAGGCGTTCGGGTCCGTCTGCCAGCCCTTGCATTTGAGAATCCAGCCCGGCTGGCCGCCGCCCGAGGCGTTGCCGGCGCGCGGCACGGCGTCGCCGAACTTGGCGTCGGGGTACTGCGGGTACTCGTGCAGCGTGTGGGTGCGGTCCAGACGCTGCTGGTCGCGCAGCTTGACGCGGCACAGGTTCAACACCGCGTCCTGCATCGGCGCCAGCACTTTCTGGCCGCGGCCGGTGGTGTTCCTCTGGTAGAGCGCGGCGACGATGCCCAGCGCCAGGTGCAGGCCGGTGCCCGAATCGCCGATTTGCGCGCCCGTCACCATCGGCGGGCCGTCGTCGAAACCCGTCGTTGAAGCGGACCCGCCGGCGCATTGCGCCACGTTCTCGTAGACCTTGCAGTCTTCATACTTGCCCGGGCCGAAGCCCTTCACCGAGGCGACGACCATGCGCGGGTTCAGCGCGTTGATGCGCTCCCAGGTGAAGCCCATGCGGTCCAGCGCGCCGGGCGCGAAGTTTTCCACCAGCACGTCGCAGGTCTTGATCAGGCGCTCCAGCACCTCCTTGCCCTGCGGGTCCTTGGTGTTGATCGTGATCGAGCGCTTGTTGTGGTTCAGCATCGTGAAGTACAGGCTGTCCACGCCGGGGATGTCGCGCAACTGGCCGCGCGTGGCGTCGCCCTCGCCGGCTTTTTCGACCTTGATCACGTCGGCGCCGAACCACGCCAACAGTTGCGTGCAGGTCGGGCCCGATTGCACATGGGTGAAATCGAGAATGCGTACACCGCTCAGTGCCTGGCTCATGGTTCAGCTCCTGGGTCGTCCGGAATTCAGGTGTTCAGTTTCGCCTCGAGCTCGGCGACGCGCTTGCGCAGTGCGCGGTCTTCGCTGAAGCGGCTCGTCTCGTCGCGGATCACCGAGGCGATCGCGCTCACCTTGCCGTCGGCCGAGTGCAGCATGCCCACCGTGAACGCGATCGACATCGCGCGGCCCGCCTTGTCCACCGCCGGAACGCGCAGCACGTCGGTGCCGTAGCGCGTGATGCCGCTGGCCATCGTCTTGTGGTAACCCTCCCAGTGGCGCGCCTGCAGGCGCGGCGGAATGATGATGTCCAGCGACTGGCCCAGCGCCTCGTCGCGCGTGTACCCGAACATGCGCTGCGCGGCGGCGTTCCACAGCACGATCGCTCCGCTCGCGTCGCACACGACGATGGCGTCGCCGACCGCGGCGACGAGGGCGTTCAGGTCGATGTTCGTGTCCATGCCTCGATCTCCAGATTCACTCGCACGCCTTTGGCCCACAACTCGGAGTAAAAACGGCGCCCGCGAAGGCGCCGCAATCACTTTACCAGCCGAAGGGCCGACCGAGGTCAGCGAACTTGCGTTGCCGCAAGCCGGGATGGCCCGGCCCGCGGCCTACCCTCAGACCGCCTTCGCGGCGTGCATCGCCTTGATCTTGTCCTGGCTGTAGCCGAGTTCGGCCAACACTTCGTCGGTGTGCTCGCCCAGCAGCGGCGAGCCGGTGATCTCGACCTTCATGTCGGAGAACTTGATCGGGCTGCCCACCGTGAGGTACTTGCCGCGTACCTTGTGGTCGACTTCGGCGATCGTGCCGCTGGCGCGCAGCGACGGGTCGTTGGCGAGCTCCTTCATCGACATCACCGGCGCGCAAGGAATGTCGAACTTGCGCAGGATGTCCACCGCCTCGAACTTGGTCTTGTCGCGCAGCCACTCTTCGATGGTGGCGAAGATCGCCATGATGTGCGGCTGGCGCGCCTTGGGCGTCATGTAGGCGGGGTCGGTCTTCCACTCGGGCTTGCCGATGGCGTCGCAGATCGGCGCCCAGGCTTGGCCCTGGATCGTGAAGTAGATGTAGGCGTTCGGGTCGGTCTGCCAGCCCTTGCACTTGAGCACCCAGCCCGGCTGGCCGCCGCCGCCGGCGTTGCCACCGCGCGGCACGACATCGGTGAACTTGCCGTGCGGGTACTGGGGGTACTCCTCGAGGTAGCCCAGCTTGTCCAGGCGCAACTGGTCGCGCAGCTTGACGCGGCACAGGTTCAGCACGGCGTCTTGCATCGAGCAGGCGACCTTTTGGCCGCGACCGGTTTTGTCGCGCTGGCGCAGCGCCGTCAGGATGCCGATGGCCAGGTGCATGCCGGTGTTGCTGTCGCCCAGCGCCGCGCCGCTCACGGTGGGCGGGCCGTCCCAGAAGCCGGTGGTCGAGGCCGCGCCGCCGGCGCATTGCGCAACGTTCTCGTAGACCTTCAGGTCCTCATAGTGGTGGCCGTCGCTGAAGCCCTTCACCGAGGCCAGAATCATCTTCGGGTTCAGTTCGAGGATGCGCTCCCAGGTGAAGCCCATGCGGTCGAGCGCGCCGGGGCCGAAGTTCTCGACCATGACGTCGCTCACTTTGATGAGCTTTTCGAGGATTTCCTTGCCTTCCTTGGTCTTCGTGTCCAGCGTCAGCGAGCGTTTGTTGCTGTTGAGCTGGGTGAAGTAGAGCGCGTCGGCCCCCTCGATGTCGCGCAACTGGCTGCGCGTCACGTCGCCCGAGCCGGGGCGTTCGACCTTGATCACGTCGGCGCCGAACCAGGCGAGCATCTGGGTGCACGCCGGGCCGGCTTGAACGTGGGTGAAGTCGATGATCTTGATGTCGTCGAGGGCTTTGGTCATTGTTGACTCCTTGATGGAACTGAAATGGGTCTGCTGCTTGGCTGGGTTTGGGGTGATGCGCTTACTTTTTCTTCGCTGCGCTCTGCGGGTTCAGGCTCGTGATGCGGCCGCTTTCGGTACCCGCGGTCTCGTCGATGATGGCGTTGACCAAGCTCGGCTTGCCCGAGGCCAGCGCTTCCGTGATGGCGGCGCGCAACTGCTCGGGCGTGGTGGCGTAGTAGCCCTTGCCGCCGAAGGCCTGCATCATCATTTCGTAGCGCGCGTCTTTCACGAACACGGTGGGCGCCACGTCCGGGCCGCCGGTCGGGTTCTTGTCGGTGCCGGCGTAGACGCCGTTGTTGTTCATCACGACCACGCACACCGGCAGCTTGTAGCGGCAGATCGTTTCCACTTCCATGCCGGAAAAGCCGAATGCGCTGTCGCCCTCGATCGCCAACACCGGCTTGCCGGTCACGACCGCAGCGCCGACGGCAAAACCCATGCCGATGCCCATGATGCCCCAGGTGCCCACGTCCAGGCGCTTGCGCGGCTGGTACATGTCGACGATGGAGCGCGTGAAGTCCAGCGCGTTCGCGCCCTCGTTCACCAAAATCATGTCGGGCCGCGCCTTGACCTGTTCGCGGATCACGTTGAGCGCGCTGTGGAAGTTCATCGGCGAGGGGTTCAGCGCGAGCGTGGCCGCCATCTTCGACAGGTTCTTGTCCTTGCGATCGGCAATCGCACCGGTCCAGTCCGACGGCGGCTTGGCCCAGTTCGCGCCCATGCCGGCAACCAGCGCCGCGACGCATGAGCCGATGTCGCCGATCAGCGGCGCGGCGATGGCGACGTTGCTGTCGATTTCCGTCGGCGCGATGTCGATCTGAATGAACTGCTTCGGCCCCGCAGCTGCGCCCCAGGTCTTGCCCTTGCCGTGCGACAGCAGCCAGTTCAGGCGCGCGCCGATCAGCATCACCACATCGGCCTGCTCGAGCACATAGGAGCGCGCGGCGGATGCGGACTGCGCATGGTTGTCGGGCAGCAGGCCCTTGGCCATCGACATCGGCAGATAAGGCACCCCCGATTTTTCGACGAGGGCCTTGATGTCGGCGTCGGCCTGCGCATACGCCGCGCCTTTGCCCAGCAGGATCAGCGGGCGTTTCGCGCTCTTCAGCACGTCGAGTGCACGCTTCACCGCGTCGGGCGCGGGAATCTGGCGAGGCGCCGGATCGACCACTTTGATCAGCGAAGCCTTGCCGGCAGCGGCGTCCATCGTCTGGCCGAACAGCTTGGCGGGCAGGTCGAGGTACACGCCGCCGGGGCGACCCGATAACGCCGAGCGGATCGCACGCGCGATGCCCACGCCGATGTCTTGCGCGTGCAGCACGCGAAACGCCGCCTTGCACAACGGCTTGGCGATCGCCAGCTGGTCCATCTCTTCGTAGTCGCCTTGCTGCAGGTCGACGATTTCGCGCTCGCTCGATCCGCTGATCAGGATCATCGGGAAGCAGTTGGTCGTCGCATTGGCCAGCGCCGTCAAGCCGTTCAGAAAGCCCGGCGCGGACACCGTGAGGCAGATGCCGGGCTTTTGCGTCAGGAAGCCCGCCGCGGCCGCCGCGTTGCCAGCGTGCTGCTCGTGGCGAAACGAGATCACGCGCATGCCTTCGGCTTGCGCCTTGCGCGTGAGATCCGTGATCGGAATGCCGGGCAAGCCGAAAATCGTGTCGATGCCGTTCAGCTTCAGCGCGTCGATGACGAGGTGAAAACCGTCGGTGGTGGCGGCGGAGGTGGCGGCGGAGGCGGTGGCGGTGCTCATGGGTGTCTTTCCGAATTGCCGAGGTGCGGGTGCGCGAGTCGGACTTATCATAGAAAGCGACGCGCGATTTCGCCGTTGACCACGGTCAAGAATCGAAATTTGAAGCCGGCGCGATGCGTTCCGTAACCTGCCGATGACGCCCATCCCCATTGAGCAACACCCTGAGCGCAACGTGCTGCGCGTTCAGTTGAAGCAGAACATCGTTCTCAAGGAGATGACTGACGCCGAGCGCAGCGCGCTCGAACCGCACCTGGCGGTGGTGGACTGCAACAAGGGCGATGCGCTGCTGCACCAGGGTGTGCACGAAATGGAACAGTATTTCGTGCTCGACGGCATCCTGAAGCGCGTCGTCACGAACGCCGACGCGAAGGAAATGATCCTGCGCTTCGCCGACGAGCGCGACATGGAAACGAGCTACGCCGCGTGGCGCCTGAACACACCCACGCCGTATTCGATCGTCTGCGTGACGAAAGCGCGCGTGGTCAAGTTGCCGATGCCAATCTGGGTGGAGTTCATGAACCGTCACCCCAAGTTCAAGGAAGCGTTCGAGTACGAAGTCATGCGCCTGATGAGCGAAATCATGGCGCACACGATCACGCTGCACCTGCTCGACGCCCCGGGGCGCGTGCACCGTTTCGAGCGCAAGCACCCCGAGCTGGCGGACCGGATTCCGAAGAAAGAGCTGGCCGCTTACCTCAACCTGTCGGCGGAGACTTTGAGTCGGTTGAAGCAGCGCGGGAAGATCTAGCGCCCGCGCGCCGCCGCGACCAGCTTCGAAATCAACGGCCAGAACAGCATCACCAGCGCCAGCGTCGTGATCGTTCCCACCAGCGGGTTCGACCACATGATGCCCACTTCGCCTTGGGACACCAGCATCGCCTGGCGGAATGAGTCCTCCGCCTTGTCGCCCAGCACCAGCGCGAGCACGAGCGGCGCGAGCGGGTAGTCGAGCTTCTTGAAGACGTAGCCGATCACGCCGAAGCCGAGCATGAACCAGACGTCGAGCATGGCGCTGTGAACCGTGTACGCGCCGATCGCGCAGATCACGATGATGACCGGCGCGATGATCGAAAACGGAATGCGCAGGATCGACGCGAACAGCGGCACGGTCGTGAGCACGACGATCAGGCCGACGAGGTTGCCCAGGTACATGCTGGCGATCAGGCCCCAGACGAAGTCCTTCTGCTCGACAAAGAGCAGCGGCCCGGGCTGCAGGCCCCAGATCAGCAATCCGCCGAGCAGCACCGCGGCGGTGGGCGACCCCGGAATGCCCAGCGCCAGCATCGGCAGCAGCGCGCTCGTGCCGGCGGCGTGCGCGGCAGTTTCGGGCGCGACCACGCCTTCAATCTCGCCCTTGCCGAAGTTCGCGCCGTTCTTCGACATCTTCTTCGCCAGGCCGTAACTCATGAATGAAGCGGGCGTCGCGCCGCCGGGCGTGATGCCCATCCAGATGCCCACGAGCGAGCTGCGCAGCGACGTCACCCAGTACTTGGGCAGTTCCTTCCAGGTTTCCCACACCACTTTCGGGTTGATGCGCGCCGACTTGCCGGAGAACTGCAGGCCCTCTTCCATCGACAACAAGATTTCGCCGATGCCGAACAGCCCGATCACGGCGATCAGGAAGTCGAAGCCGCGCATCAGCTCGGGCTGGCCGAAGGTCAGCCGCAACTGGCCGGTCACCGTGTCCATGCCCACGGCGGCGAGCGCAAAGCCCAACGCCATCGCGACCAGAATCTTGAACGGATTGCCCTTGCCCATGCCGACGAAGCTGCAGAACGTCAGCAGGTAGACGGAGAAGTATTCCGGCGCGCCGAACTTCAGCGCGAACTTCGCCACCAGCGGCGCGAGGAACGTGATCATGATCACCGCGATCAGCGCGCCGACGAAGGACGACGTGAACGCCGCCGTCAGCGCCTGGCCGGCCTGGCCACGCTGCGCCATCGGATAGCCGTCGAACGTGGTCGCCACCGACCAGGGTTCGCCGGGGATGTTGAACAGGATCGACGTGATCGCCCCGCCGAACAGGGCGCCCCAGTAGATGCACGACAGCATCACGATGGCGGATGTGGGCGACATCGTGAACGTGAGCGGCAACAGGATCGCCACGCCGTTGGCGCCACCCAGCCCGGGCAGCACGCCGATCAGCACGCCCAGGATGATGCCGACGAACATCAGGCCGATGTTCACCGGCGTCAGCACGACGGCGAAACCTTGCATCAGAGAATTCAGTTCCTGCATGGTGGCGTGCTCAGTAACCCAGGAAGTGAAGCGGGTCCAGCGTTCCTTTGAACAGCGGCACCTTGAACCAGACCTCGAACATGATGAAAAACACGGCACTGACGATCACGCCGAGCAGCACGCTCTTCAGCGGTTTGTACTTGCCCAGCACAATCATGAAGATCGCGATGTAAAACGCCGAGGCGACGTACAACCCGAGGAAGCGGATCGCAAGCACGTACACGGCGGCGGGCAGCAGCACCGAAAGCACACGATTCAACTGCTCGCGATCGACGAAGACACCCGTGTCGCGCGACTTCAGTGCCAGCGACTGCACCAGGATGCCTAGGCTGGACACGCAGATGATGAGGCCGATGTAAAAGGGGAAGTAGCCCGCGCCGGGGCCATCGCTCATCCAGCGCGCGCCCAGGCGCCACGCCTCGGTCACGACGACGGCGCCGAGCGCGAACATGATCGCTGCCACCACAGCATCGACCGTCGCGTTCTTCGCGACGGCGGGGCTGGCGGGGCTGTCTGGGGAGGCCTGTTCTGACATGGCTGGGTCCACGATGGGGTGGAAAAGTCGGCTCCACGTGTCGTGCGACTGAGTCGCGCCGCACGACACGCGCTGTGCGCCGGCCCATCGGTGCGGGCACGTCGCGTCAGGGCCATTCCGGGCGCGCGCGGCGCCCGGGCTTGGTGCGAATTACTTCGCCAGGAAGCCGGCTTCCGTCATCAACTGAAGGTGCAGCTTCTCGGCGCCTTCGAGCCACTTGCGGTAGTCGGCGCCGGCCAGCGACGTGTTGTTGAACGCGCCCTTCTCGATGAAGTCTTTCCAGTCCGGCGTGTCGCGCACCTTCTTCATCAGGTCGACGTAGAACGCCACCTGGTCGGGGGCGACGCCCGGGCCCATGAAGATGCCGCGCAGCATCACGTAGTCGGTGGGCACGCCGGCTTCCTTGCAGGTGGGAATGTCGTACCACGACATCGTGTCGGTGACCTTGGACTTGTAGGGCATGCGCTCGTCGTCGAACACGCACAGCGGCCGCAGCGACCCGGCGCGCCACTGCGCCACCGCTTCGATCGGGTTGTTCACGGTCGCGTCGACGTGTTTGCCGACCAACTGCACCGCGACTTCGCCGCCGCCCTTGTAGGGGATGTAGATGAACTTCGTGCCGGTCGCCTTTTCCAGGCCGACGGTGAGGATCTGGTCTTCCTGCTTCGACCCGGTGCCGCCCATCTTGAACTTGTTCGGGCCCGCGGCCTTGACCGCGGCGACGAATTCGGCCGCCGTCTTGTACGGAGTTTCGGCGTTGACCCAGAGCACGAATTGGTCGAGCGCCAGCATCGACACCGGCGTCATGTCTTTCCAGTTGAACGGCACGCCGGTGGCCATGGGCGTCGTGAACAGATTCGACAGCGTGATGATGATCTTGTGCGGGTCGCCCTTCGCGTCTTTCACCGCGAGAAAGCCTTCCGCGCCGGCGCCGCCGGACTTGTTGACGACGACGAGCGACTCCTTCATCAACTTGTGCTTGACGATGATGCCCTGGATGAGGCGAGCCATCTGGTCCGCGCCGCCGCCGGTGCCGGCAGGAACGACGAACTCGACCGGCTTGCTCGGCTCCCAGGCCAAGGCTGGGCCGGCCACGGCCGAAGCGGCGATTGCAAGCGCCGCGACGATGGTGCGCGGCAATTGCCTGCAATGGTCAAGGTTGAACGATTGCTTCATGGGATCTCCTGGGAATGAATCGAACTGAACGGTGCTGCGTTTCGCGGCCAGCATTTTCGCAACGCATCAGGGTGGCGCATGGTCAGACTCTTGCCGCGAAACGCCATTGACCGCAGTCAATTTTCAGGGAATACCCCTGAGCGGGAGAATCCGCTTTGCAACGCTTTGCGACGGGTTTACCCCGCTTGTCCGCCAACCCTGGCAATGCGAGATTCGGCTTCGCACCGTGGCCTCAGGTGATGGCCACCCGAAACAGGAGATTTCCGAAATGCGTTGTCTTTCATTGCTTCGATGGGTCTTGGTGGGTCTGGGCCTGAGCGCCAGCTTGGCCGCGCAGGCCCAATACCCGAACCGCCCGGTCACGCTCGTCGTTCCCTGGGGCGCGGGCGGCGGTACCGACGCCGTCGCGCGCTTCATCGGCAGCCTGATGGAAAGGGATCTGGGCCAGCCGGTCAACGTCGTAAACCGCACCGGTGGCTCGGGTGTCGTCGGCCATTCGGCGATTGCCTCCGCCGCGCCGGACGGCTACACGATCGGCATGATTACGGTGGAGATCACGATGATGCACCACCAGAAACTTACCGAACTCGACCCGACGAGCTACACGCCGATCGCGCTCGTCAATCTCGATCCAGCGGGCTTCCAGGTGCGTGCCGATTCGCCGTACAAGTCGATGACCGATGTGTTCGCTGCCGTGAAAGCGAACCCCGGCAAGTTCAAGGCCTCGGGAACGGGCCAGGGCGGAATCTGGCACCTCGCGCTGGCGGGCATGCTGAGCGACGCGAAGATCGACCCGGCCGCCGTGCCGTGGGTGCCGTCCAATGGCGCGGCACCGGGCCTGCAAGACCTGGCGGCCGGCGGCGTCGAGTTCGTGCCCTGCTCGCTGCCGGAGGCGCGCTCGCTCATCGATGCCGGTAAGGTGCGGTCTCTCGCGGTGATGGATTCGCAGCGCGCTGCCCTGTTCCCGAACGTGCCCACGCTGAAAGAGGCCACGGGATCCAACTGGGCCACCGGCGCATGGCGCGGCATCGCCGCGCCGAAGGGCCTGCCGAAGGACATTCACGCCAAACTCGAAGCGTCGGTGAAGAAGGCCTATGACAGCAAGGAGTACAAGGATTTCATGGCGCAGCGTGGCTTCGGCACGCTGTGGGGCAATTCGGAAGAGTTCGCGCGCTTCATGGCCAAGGGCGACGCCGACATGAAGGCGGTGATGACCGCGGTGGGCATCGCGAAGTGAGTGCTGTCGTCGTGGTTCACGTGCCATCCGGCAGGGCGGCACCCGCTTGAAGCACATTGACCGAAACGCCGGCATCGGCATCGCCGTGCTCGGGCTGGCCGTGCTGTGGTCGGCGCGCGGCTTTCCCAACGTTCCCGGGCAGAAACTCGGCGCGGCGTTCCTGCCGATGCTGATCGGCGCAGGCTTGCTGCTGTGCGCCGTCGCACTGATGTTGCGCAAACCCGCGGGCGCGGCTGCCGCGGCTGAAGGCGGCGAGGAACACTTCGGCAGCTCGGCGCTGACGATGGGCGCGGTGATCGTCTACATCCTCGCCTCCGACGCGGTGGGCTTCCTGCTGATCGCGCCGCTGTGCCTGCTCGCGACCTTCCTCGCGCAGCGCGTGCGCGTGGTGCCGGCCGTGTTGTGGAGCCTCGGCGGCACCCTCATCGTTCACCTCGCGTTCTACAAGCTGCTGCGCGTGCCGCTGCCCTGGGGCGTGTTGACGCCCTTTTACTGAGCCGCCCCGATGGACGCTTTGGCGCTGGCCTTCGGGCTGGTCTTCGACGGGTACGTGCTGCTGGTGATCCTGCTGTCGGCCCTGTTCGGCCTGTTCGTCGGCGCGATTCCGGGGCTCACGGCGACGATGGCCACCGCGCTGCTCGTTCCCGTCACCTTCTTCATGCCGCCGGTGCCGGCGGTCGCGGCGATCGTCACCGCCACCGCGATGGCCATCTTCTCCGGCGACATTCCGAGCGCGCTGCTGCGCATGCCGGGCACGCCCGCCTCCGCCGCGTACACCGACGAAGCCTACCTGCTCACCAAGCGCGGCCAGGCTGAACTCGCGCTCGGCTCAGGGTTGGTGTTCTCGGTGCTGGGCGGCATTTTCGGCGTGCTCGTGCTGATCGTCGCCGCGCCGGCGCTGGCCGAAGTGGCGCTCAAGTTCAGCTCGTTCGAATACTTCTGGCTGGTGATGCTCGGCTTCACCTGCGCGATCTTCATCGCCGGGTCCGACCCGCTGAAGGGCCTGGTGTCGCTGCTGCTGGGCCTGCTGATCTCCGTCGTCGGCCTGGACAACCCGGCCGGCGCGCCGCGCTACACCTTCGGCAGTGCGGAACTGACCGGGGGCATTTCGCTGATCCCGTTGATGATCGGCATGTTCGCCGTGTCCGAGGTGCTGCGTTACTCGGTGCAGGTGGTCAAGCCGGTGATGGCGACCACGGCAGTCTTCGGCAACGTCTTCGCCGGCATATGGGGCCTGCTCAAGAAGTACCCGGTGCAATTGCTGCGTGGCTCGGCGCTGGGCACGCTGGTGGGCGCGCTGCCGGGCGCGGGCGCCGACATCGCGGCGTGGATGTCGTACGCCGTGTCCAAACGCTTTTCCAAGGAGCCGGAGAAATTCGGCACCGGCCATGTGGAAGGCATCGTCGAGTCCGGCGCGGCCAACAACTCGGCGCTCGGCGGTGCGTGGATTCCGGCGCTCGTGTTCGGTATTCCGGGCGACTCGATCACGGCGATCGCGATCGGCGTGCTGTACCTGAAAGGCATGAACCCGGGGCCGACGCTTTTCGTCAACAACCCGCAGAACATCTACGCTGTGTTCATCGTCTTCATCCTCGCGCAACTGCTGATGCTGCCGCTGGGTTGGATGGCGATCCGCGCGGCGCGCCAGATCCTGCGCATCCCGGCAAGCGTGCTGATGCCGCTGATCCTGCTGTTCTGCATCGTCGGCAGCTTCGCGATCAACAACAGCCTGTTCGGCGTGATCGTGATGCTCTGGCCGGCGTGATGGGTTTCTTCATGGAGCGCTGGGGCTTCCCGGTCGCACCGACGATCCTGGGCGTCGTGCTCGGCACGATGCTGGAGGAGCATTTCTTCTCCAGCCTGGTGAAGGCCGACGGCAACTTCCTGGTGTTCTTCGAGCGGCCGATCGCCGGGGCGCTGGGCGCGGTGACCTTAATGATTTGGATCTGGCCGGTGTTACGTGCGACGTTCAAGCGTGACTGATACCAGTTCGCTTTCGTTTACATAGAAATGGGGGTCTGCCTTCGGCCCATTGCTGACACTCACCGCTGCGCGCCCGCCAGCTGCGGCGCGAGGGCAGGTGGCCCGGGGCACGTTCTCCGGCCCACGCTCGCGGGGCACTCGATGTGGACCACCGCGCGCAGTTCCATCAACGCCAGCCAAGCTCGCGAAGAGCCAGGACACCGCGAATGGGGCCTGCGACCGTACCCCGAGCCACCTGCCCCGGCCACCGGGTGGCACCCCTGCGCATCGCCCGTCACCGTGGGGTGCAGCAGGGCGGTGGTGGTGCCCCCGTGCGCAGGCCCCATTCGCGGTGTCCTGGCTCTTGACGCGCTTGGACGGTGATGAGGCGGTTGAGCGTCGTGGGCTGCGGTGGTGCCCCGCGAGCGAGGGCCGGAGCACGGGGGCGCCGCCACCGCCCTGGGCAACGGTGGCAGGTGGGCTGCGCTTGCACGGACCGCCGGTTTTCGCTCGAAGCCCCCAGCCACCTGACCTCGCGTCGCAGCTGGCATGCGCGCAGCGCCGAACGTCAGCAATGGGCCGAGGTGCGGTTGAAAGCCAGTCCGTATGAGGGATTGCGTACTCACGCCGATTGCTGCGCCACAACTCGCGGCCCTGCACTGTGTCTTGTCCACAGACGGGCCACCTCCGCCCTTTCGATCTCCTGCGGCACTGACCGAAGGTGGTCGCCCTTGTACTCAGGGGGCCGATGACGCGACGATTTGCGGGGCACGCAGGTCCGCGTCGGGCTTTTGCAGCAGCGCCAAGAGTTCGTGTGCGACATAGAGGCGCCCCCATTGGCGGCCAGTTACTTCGCGCAAGCAACCTTGTTCCTCAAGTGCCGCTATGGCTGCGCGTGCCGTGGGGTCCGTCTTCTGCATCACCCGCGCGGCTCGCTTGGCGTCGGTGAGCGGATTCTGGAACAGGGCGTCGATCAACGTCAACACGCCGGCTTGGCCGGCAAAGTGCGTACGGTAGCGCTCGCGCAGGTCGAGCAATGCTGTGACCTGTCCGGCGGCCAGCCTCGCGGTCACTTCAATCCCTTGCAGGAAGTAGATGAGCCAGCCGCGCCAATCGCTGTGGGTTCGGGTGCGCTGGAGGCGCTCGTAGTACTCCGTTTTGTTGGCTTCGATATAAGCCGACAGGTACAGGAGTGGCCGCGACAGACGCTGGCGCTCGCTGAGGAACAGCGTAATCAGCAAGCGGCCGACACGTCCGTTGCCGTCTGCAAACGGGTGCAGCGTTTCGAAATGAGCGTGCATCAGTGCGCACTGCACAAGGTCTGGCAATGTGTGGCGCTCATGCAGGAATTTTTCCCAGGAATCCAGGCAGGCCATCAAGCGATCCGGCGGGGGAGGCACGAAGGTGGCTGTATCGATGCGGCTGCCCAACGTACCGATGAAATTCTGGTGGGTTCGGAAGTTGCCTGGATTCTTGTCGCCGCCGCGTACACCTTGCATCAGCTGCTCGTGCAGTTCGCGCACCAACCGAAGTGACAGGGGCAGCTCATGCAGGCGGCGCAGCCCGTGCTCAAGCGCAAGTACGTAGTTTTGGACTTCAGCGGTATCAGCATGGGCGGGCTGTTTGGCGTCTGTGGGCCTCAGTTCTTCTTCGAAAAGGTCGGAGAGGCTCGCTTGCGTGCCTTCGATCCGCGAAGACAGTACCGCCTCTTGGCGCATGTAGGGTGCAATGAGCAGATGCGGATTGGGGAGCTGGCGGCCCATGCCGGACAGTTCAGACAGGCTGGCGTCGGCGAGGGAGAGCAGGCGGACGAGTTCAGGATCGAAGTCGAGGTGCGGCGGCAAAGCAGCAGGCACAAAGGCCGGTACGCCCTGGGGGGTAGTGACCAGTTCACCCAGGAGGGGTTCGACAAAGTCTTCACGGCGCATGGCTATTAAATCCAACCACCTTTCGATTTAAATGATTGCTGCATTGAGGCCGTGCCTTTAATTGCTCGCATGGCTTTAAAAGAATACGGGCTAATTATTCAAAAGATCGGGGCGCTTTACAAGCGCCCCGAAGCATCGATCACGGAAAAGCAGAATCGAATGCCCCCTCTTACAGCCTACTCCACCGCCTTCACCATCTGCTCGACCACCTTCTTCGCGTCGCCGAACACCATCATCGTCTTGTCCATGTAGAACAGCTCGTTGTCCAGCCCGGCGTAGCCGCTGGCCATGCTGCGCTTGTTGACGATCACGGTCTTGGCCTTGTAGGCCTCGAGGATCGGCATGCCGTAGATCGCGCTGCCCTTCACGTGCGCGGCCGGGTTCACGACGTCGTTGGCACCGAGGATGATCGCCACGTCGGCCTGGCCGAATTCGCCGTTGATGTCTTCCATCTCGAACACCTGGTCGTACGGCACCTCGGCCTCGGCGAGCAGCACGTTCATGTGGCCCGGCATGCGCCCGGCCACCGGGTGGATCGCGTACTTCACCGTGACGCCCTTGGCGATCAGCTTGGTTGCGAGTTCCTTCACCGCGTGCTGGGCGCGCGCCACCGCCAGGCCGTAGCCGGGAACGATGATCACGGTCTCGGCGTTGCCGAGCACGAAGGCCGCGTCGTCGGCGCTGCCGCTCTTCACGCTGCGCTGCTGCGCGGCACCTGCGGCGACCGTGGTCTCGCCGCCGAAGCCGCCCAGGATCACGTTGAAGAACGAGCGGTTCATCGCCTTGCACATGATGTAACTCAGGATCGCGCCCGATGACTGCCCACCAGCGAGCCGGCAATGATCAGCATGCTGAATTGTTCAGCGAGAAGCCGATGCCCGCCGCGGCCCAGCCCGAATAGCTGTTGAGCATGCTCACCACCACCGGCATGTCGGCGCCGCCGATCGGGATGATGAGCGTCACGCCGATCACGAAAGCGAGCGCGAGCACGATGCCGAAGTACAGGTTCGACTGCGTAACGGTGTAGGCGACGATCAGCGCAACCATTGCCAGGCCAAGCACCGCATTGATCGCATGCTGACCGGAGAACACGACGGGCGCGCCCTGGAACAGGCGGAACTTGTAGGTGCCCGAGAGCTTGCCGAACGCGATCACCGAGCCGCTGAACGTGACCGCGCCGATCGCCGCGCCGAGCGCCAGCTCGAGCCGGTTGCCCACCGGCAGTGCGCCGCCTTTTTCCGTGATGCCGAAAGCCCAGGGCTCGACCGCCGCGGCGATGGCGATGAACACCGCAGCCAGGCCGATCATGCTGTGGAAGAACGCCACCAGTTCGGGCATCTTCGTCATCTCGACCGTCTTGGCGCGCCACGCGCCATAGCCGCCGCCCACCACCAGGCCGAGCAGCACCCAGGACAGGCCGTTGGCGGAGCCTGCAAGCTTGACGATCAGCGCCACCGTCGTGAACGCGGCGATCGCCATGCCGGCCATGCCGAACACGTTGCCGCGGATCGACGTGGTCGGGTGGCTCAGCCCCTTCAGCGCCTGGATGAAGCAGACACTGGCGACGAGGTAGAGCAGGGTGACGAGGTTCAGGCTCATTGTGAACCCCCAGTCACGGAGGTCCGCGACAGCCCCCCGAGGGGGCACTCGCCTGTCTTGAGGCGGCAGGGCAGCAGGCTCATCACTTCTTCCCCTCGATCGCCTTCGCAGGCTTGTCCTTCTTTCTGAACATCTCCAGCATGCGCCGCGTGACGAGGAAGCCGCCGAAGATGTTCACCGAGGCCAGCGCGACGGCGAGCACACCCATCGTCTTGCCGAGCGTCGTTTCGGTCAGCGCCGCGGCGAGCATCGCGCCGACGATCACGATCGCCGAAATCGCATTCGTCACCGACATCAGCGGCGTGTGCAGCGCCGGCGTGACGGTCCAGACGACGTGGTAGCCGACGTAGATCGCGAGCACGAAGATGATGAGGTTCGTAATGGTGGGTGAGACGATGTCCATGGAGTGTTCCTTGTTCTTCGCAGTGCAATCGGCTACTTCCGCTTGACCTCGCCGCCCTGCGTCATCAGGCAGGCCACGACGATGTCGTCATCCATCGGCACATGGAACGTGGCTTCCTTCGTGAGCACGAGCTTCAGGAAGTCGAGCACGTTGCGCGCGTACAGGCTCGAGCTGTCGGCCGCCACCAGCGCCGGGATGTTGGTCTCGCCCACCAGCGTAACGCCGTGCTTCACCACCGTCTTGCCGGCTTCGGTGAGCGGGCAGTTGCCGCCGGCCGGCGCCGCCATGTCGACGATCACCGAGCCCGGCTTCATGCTCTTCACCATCTCTTCCGTGATCAGCACCGGCGCCGCGCGGCCCGGAATCAGCGCGGTCGAGATCACGATGTCGGCCGCAGCGACGCGCTTGGCGACTTCGATCTTCTGCCGCTCTAACCAACTCTGCGGCATCGGCCGCGCGTAGCCGCCCACGCCTTCGGCGGCTTCCTTCTCCTCGGCAGTTTCGTACGCGACGTCGATGAACTTCGCGCCGAGCGATTCGACCTGCTCCTTTACGCTCGGGCGCACGTCGCTCGCCTCGATCACCGCGCCCAGGCGCTTTGCGGTGGCGATCGCCTGCAATCCGGCCACGCCCACGCCGAGGATCACGATCCGCGCCGCCTTGATCGTCCCGGCCGCCGTCATCAGCATCGGGAACAGGCGCTGGTACTTGTCGGCCGCCATCATCACCGCCTTGTAGCCGGCGATGTTGGCCTGGCTGGAGAGCACGTCCATGCTCTGCGCGCGCGTCGTGCGCGGCGCGGCTTCCAGCGCAAAGCTGGTCAGGCCGGCGCTGGCCAGGCGCTGCAAACCTTCCTTGTCGAAGGGGTTGAGCATGCCGACGAGCGCGGTGCCGCTTTTCATCAGGCCCAGCTCGTCGGCGCTCGGGCTGCGCACCTTGAGCACGAGCTCGCAAGCCAGGGCGCCGGCACGGTCGGTGATCTCGGCGCCGGCCGCGGCGTAGGCCGCGTCGGTGGCGCTGGCGGCGACGCCCGCACCCGATTGCACCTTGACCGTGTGGCCCTGCGCCTTGAGCTTCTTTGCCGTCTCGGGCGTCGCCGCAACGCGGGTTTCGCCCGCCGCGGTTTCGAGCGGGACTCCGATCAACATGGGTGACTCCTCATCTTGTTAGCCGCGGCGTGGGGCGATGCGCGCGTTTCGAGCGGCGAGCATACACAAGAACACGCGCGCCGCGTCAAGCCGGCGGGACCGGCATGAAAGCCGTGGCGGGCGGGCGCCCGGGCAGGCTGAGCGACGCCGTGGCCGGCGGCGAGCCGGCGATGCGCTTGCCGCGCCGGTACACCGCCAGCCGGGTCGCGCGCAGGCGAATCGCTTCGATCGGGTCTCGCGCTTGAAGCAACACGAAGTCGGCGTGACAGCCGGGTTCGATGCCGTAGTCCTGAAGCGCCAGGATACGTGCCGGCGCTTGCGTGACCGCATCGAAACACTGGCGCATCGCCGCCTGCCCGGTCATCTGCGCGACGTGCAGGCCCATGTGGGCCACTTCCAGCATGTCGGCGCTGCCCAGGCTGTACCAGGGGTCCATCACGCAGTCGTGGCCGAACGCGACCGTCATTCCGTGCGCCAGCAGCTCGGGAACGCGCGTCATGCCGCGGCGCTTGGGGTAGCTGTCGTGCCGGCCCTGGATCGTGATGTTGATCAGCGGGTTGCTGACCACGCTCAACTGCGCCTGCGCCATCAGCGGCAACAGCTTGGACACGTAGTAGTTGTCCATCGAATGCATCGAGGTCAGGTGCGAGCCCGTCACGCGGCCGTGCAGGCCGAGGCGCTGCGTCTCGAACGCGAGCGTCTCGACATGGCGCGACAGCGGGTCGTCGGTTTCGTCGCAATGCATGTCGACCAGGCGGCCCTGCTCGGCGGCGAGTTCGCACAGGATGCGCACGCTTTCGGCGCCCTGCTGCATCGTGCGCTCGAAGTGCGGAATGCCGCCTACTACGTCGACCCCCATCGCCAGCGCGCGCTTCAGCTGCTCCAGCGCGCCGGGGCTGCGCAGCACGCCGTCTTGCGGGAAGGCGACGAGCTGCAAGTCGAGATAGGGCGCCACGCGTTTCTTCACTTCGAGCAGTGCCTCCACGGCAAGCAGGCGCGGATCGCAGATGTCGACATGCGAGCGAATCGCCAACAGGCCTTTGGCAACGGCCCAATCGCAATAGGTGAGCGCGCGCTCGATCAAGGCATCTGCCGTCAGCAGCGGCTTCAGCTCGCCCCACAGCGCGATACCCTCCAGCAGCGTGCCGCTCGCGTTCACGCGCGGCAAGCCGTAGCTGAGCGTCGCGTCCATGTGGAAATGCGCGTCGACGAACGGCGGGCTGAGCAGCAGGCCTTGTGCGTCCAGCGTCTCGTGCGCCGGTGCAGTCAGCCCCTGCGTGACCTCGACGATGCGCCCGGCTTGCACAGCGACCGCCATCTCGCGGCGGCCATCGGGCAGGTTGGCGTGGGTCACCAGCAGATCGAGCATGTGTTCGGCCTTCCGTCTCTTGGCGCAACGCAGCTCGGTGCCGCGCCGCGCGCCCCGATGCTATCTCTCGCCCTTGCGATAGGGCTTCATCAACCCGGCCGGATAAGCCGCCCGCCGCGCCACGAGCACCAGAGCAACGATCGACAAGACATAGGGCAGCATCAAGTAAACCTGGTACGGCAAAGCCGCGCTGCCCGACTGCTGCAGCCGCAGCTGCAGCGCGTCGAACATCGCGAACAGCAGCGCGCCCAGCAGCGCCTTGCCCGGTTGCCACGACGCGAACACGACCAGCGCCACGCAAACCCAGCCGCGGCCGTTGACCATGTTGAAGAAGAAGGCGTTGAAGGCGGCCAGCGTCAGGAACGAACCCGCCACGCCCATCAGTGCAGAACCGGCGACGATGGCCCCGGTGCGAACCGCTGCCACCGACACGCCCTGCCCTTCGGCCGCGTGCGGGTTCTCGCCGACCATGCGCAGCGCCAAGCCCGCCGGCGTGCGGTACAGAAAATAGCCGAGCAGCGGCACCAGCGCCAGCGCAAGCAGCGTCAGCGGCGTTTGTTGTTCGAGGATCGGGATGCCGAGGCCCGTCATTTCAGTGAAGGGCTGCACCGTTGGCGGCGTGTTCACCTTGGGAAACCCGACCCGATAGCCGTAGTAGCTGAGCGCGGTGGCGAGCAGGGTGATTCCCAGCCCCGAGACATGCTGCGACAGCGCCAGTGTCACGGTGAGCAGCGCGTGCAACAGGCCAAACACCGCGCCGACGAGCGCGGCCACCGCCACCCCACCCCACAGCGGCAGCCCGCTGTAGACCGCGAGCCAGCCTGCAAACGCACCCGCGACCATGATGCCCTCGATGCCCAGGTTCAGCACACCGGCGCGCTCGCACAGCAACACGCCCAGCGTTCCCAGCAGCAGCGGCGTCGCGATGCGCAGCACGGCGACCCAGAAAGAGGCGTTGGCGACAATGTCCGCGATCTCGATCATGCAAGTGCCGCTGGATTCGACGCCGCGTCGACGCCGGAGCTACTCTGGGTCGAACATCGAAGGCACCTCTCGACCAACATGGTTCAGCGAATCACCTCATCGGCACGCACGAGCAGACTGTAGGGCATCGCTAGCCCAACAGCCTTCGCGGTCTTCATGTTGATGACCAGCTCAAAACGCATGGGCTGCTCGATGGGCAGATCGCCGGGCTTTGTGCCCTTGAGAATCTTGTCCACGTAGGTAGCCAGGCGCCGATACTGCTGGTCGACCGACCCATAGGACATCAGGCCACCGCCCTCGGTATAAAGACGGTTCTCGTAGATGGCAGGCAAGCGCCGCCGCGCCGCAAAGTCGACAATCTTGCGCCAGAGCCCGAAATTGGGCGGACTGTTCGTCACCGTCAGTGCGTCTGCGCGTTCGCGGGTCATCACGGCGAATGCTTGGTCAGCGTCCTCGGACTTGTCGATCCCTACCGCGATCATCGTTACGCCCAACTGGGTTGCCGCAGCTTCTACCTCGCGACGCCGGACATACGCACCCGGCGTCGTTTGGCGATCGATGAACGTGGTGTCGACAAAGGCGAACCGAACGCACTTCGGCGCGGCTTCCTTCAGCAGTTGCAGCCGCTTGCCGTGGATCTCTGGTCCAGCGGAAAGGGTCACGCCGGTCACATTCCCACCCGGCTGAGCGAGAGTGGAGACGAGACCTATTGAATCCGGGTCGTCGATTAGGGCGACGATCGGAATCGATCCGGTGGCCCGCCTTGCCTCCTCGGCCGCGGGTCCGTAGGCGACGATTACGTCGACTTTGAGTGCGACGAGATCGCGTATGAGCGCGGGTATACGCTCTGGCCGCCCCTCGGCCGACCGGTGCTCGATGAAGATGTTGCGGCCCTCGACATAGCCCAGTTCGCGTAGGCCGTGCACAAAATCCCGGGCACCGGAATGGACGGGCTCCGGCCCAGTCATATCTGCGAGCGGGGCCGTGTTAAATACGAATGCCACCCGAGGTAATTTTTCAGTGCGCTGAGCTGTGGCGCCTGACGGCACTGCCAGGCCATACGCAGCCGCCATGCCGATCAATCGTCGCCGCTCAATCATGCGAGACCTCCTCGAGCTTGTCGCCAGCCGGCCATGAGTCAGAGGATTGTCTTGCACCAGCGCCTGTACCCCAACGCACCCGATACTGCGTGAACATCGTCGCCACCAGCACCGCGAGCAACGACGTCGCGACGATCACATCGGCGAAGTAAGTCGGCACGCCGACCGCGCGGCTCATGCTGTCGGCACCCACGAGGATCCCGGCGATGAAGACCGCCGCGGCGAGAACGCCCAGCGGGTTCAGCGCGGCGAGCATCGCGATCACGATGCCGCTGTAGCCGTAACCGGGCGACATATCCAGCGTCACGTAGCCGGTGCGCCCGGCCACTTCCACCGCGCCGGCCAGTCCGGCGAGAGCGCCTGACAGACACGCGACGATGACGGTTGTGCGCAACGCCGGCACGCCGACGAACGCCGCGGCGCGGGCATTCGCGCCACTGGCTCGGATTTGAAATCCGAGCAGCGTGTGCTTGAACAGAACGGAGAGCGCGATGGCGAGGGCCCCGGCCAGCAGCAGGCCGCTGTGCACGCGCGTGCCTGGAATCAGCTTGCTCAATTCGAGCGCATCTGCCAACGCCAGGCTCTGCGGCCAGCCGAGCGCCGAAGGGTCCTTCATCGCACCGTCGAGCAAGGCCGATACGCCCAGCAGCGCGATGAAATTCAGCAGCAAGGTGGTGACGACTTCGTCGACACCCAGGCGCGCCTTCAGCAGCGCCGGCACGAGCAGCAACAAGGCGCCTGCCAGCATGGCGGCGAGCAGCATCGCCGGGAGCATCAGCCACGCCGGTGCTGCAAGTTCAGCGCCGGGGGCGACGCCGCCCACCGCCACGGCGGCCAGCGCGCCGGCATAGAGCTGGCCTTCGGCGCCGATGTTGTACAGCCGCGCCTTGAAAGCGATCGTCGCCGCCAGGCCGGTGAGGATCAGCGGCACCGCGCGCGTCAGCGTTTCGCTCCACGCGAACACCGAGCCGAAGCCGCCTTGCAGCATCAACGCGTAGGTTCGCGCTACCGGCGCGCCGGCCCACGCGACCAGCAGGGAGCTCACGAGCAACGTGAAGCCGATCGCCGCGAGCGGCGCGATCAGCAACGCGATGCGCGACGACTGGGGGCGCGGCTCGAGCCTCATCGCTGCGACGCGCTGCGCGGCCGCCTCATGCCGCGAGCGCCGTGTCGCTGGCGTGGCGCCGGCCATGGCCAAACCCAGGCTTTCGCGCGTCCACTGCTCGCTTTGCCGCGCGGGTGTGAGGCGGCCACGGTACAGCACCGCGATGCGGTCGCCCAGCGCCAGCACTTCGTCGAGGTCGTCGCTGATCAGCAGCACCGCGGCGCCGCCGTCGCGCGCCGCGAGCAGTTGCTGCTGCACGAAGGCGACGGCACCGACGTCCAGGCCCCAGGATGGTTGGTGCGCGACGATCAGCCGCGCCGGCCGGCCGTCGGGCGCGAGCAAGGCCCGCGCCAGAATCAGCTTCTGCAGGTTGCCGCCGGACAAGGCGCGCGCAGGCGCGTCCAGCCCGGCGCCGCGCACGTCGAAGCGTTCTGCGATGCGCTGCGCATGTTGGCGCGCCGCGCTTCGGCGCACCCAGCGAATGCCCAACACTTTGCGGCTGAACGGCGCAGTGCCCAGGCGTTCGGCGCAGGCGTTCTCCCACAACGGCAAGTCGCCGATCGAGCCCGTGCCCTGGCGGTCTTCGGGAATGCGCGCGACGCCTTGCGCCACCAGCGCCGCCGGGTCGGCGCGATAGACCTCGCCGTTCAAGCTGACGCAGCCCGAAGTCGCGGCACGTGTGCCGCACAGCAGATCGGCGAGCGCCGCCTGGCCATTGCCGGACACGCCGGCGATCGCGATCATTTCGCCGCCGTGCAGCGCGAGCGACACACCATCGAGCCGGTCGCGCGCCGTTCCGGTTGTGTGCACTGCGTCGAGTACGCACACCGGCTCCTGCGCCGCGCGCGCGTCGGTTCGACGCGGCAGCGCCACGTCGTGCCCGACCATCCACAGCGCAAGCTGCGACGCGCTGGCGTCGGCGGTGTGTGTGAGCGCCACCAGCCGGCCGGCGCGCAACACGGCGATGCGGTTCGACACGCGCAGCACTTCGTCGAGCTTGTGGCTGATGAAGACGATCGACAGGCCCTGCTCGACCATGCGGCCCAGGGTTTCGAACAGCGACTCGCTCTCGCGCGGCGTCAGCACCGCCGTGGGTTCGTCCAGGATCAGGATGCGCGCGCCGCTGCGGCCTTCGGCGCCGACCAGCGCTTTCAGGATCTCGACGCGCTGGCGCTCGCCGACCGACAGGTTCGCGACCCGGGCGTCGGGCTGCACGTCCAGGCCGAAGCGCTGCGCGACATCGAGCAAACGCGCGCGCGCCGCGCGGCGCCGCGACCAGGGCCGCCACAGCGCTTCGGTGCCGACGATCACGTTGTCGAGCACGCTCAGGTTGTCGGCGAGCGTCGAGTGCTGGTGCACCATGCCGATGCCCGCGTCGAGCGCGGCGCGCGGCTGGCCCGGCGGCAGCGGTTGGCCGAAGGCCTCGATCGACCCCTCGTCGGCAACATAGTGGCCGAACAGAATCGCCACCAGTGTGCTCTTGCCCGCGCCGTTTTCGCCGAGCAACGCGAGCACCTCGCCGCGCCGCACCTCGAGCGAAATCGAGTCGTTCGCGAGCAGCGGGCCGAAGCGCTTGGTGATGCCCTTCAGCCGCAGGACGGGTTCAGCCAAGAAGGGACGGGCTCATTTCGCGGTCGACTTCGGCTGGTTGTCGTCCACCTTCACCGTGAAGGTGCCCGCCAGGATCGCACCCTCCTTCGCGCGCATCTTCGCCACCACGTCGGCCGGCACTTTCTTCTCGAAAGTACCCAGCGGCGCGAGCTCCGAACCCTTGTGCTTCATCATCGAATAGGGGCCGTAGTCTTCGGCAGTGAACTTGCCTTCCTTTACCAGCTTGATCGCACGATCGATGCTCGGCTCCATGTGCCACAGCGCCGAGGCGACCACGGTGTCGGGGTACTTGTCCTGCGTGTTGATGACGTTGCCGATCGCCAGTTTGCCCTTTTCCTTGGCCGCATCGCTGACGCCGAAGCGCTCGGCGTACATCACGTCCGCGCCCTTGTCCATCATCGCGATCGCCGCTTCCTTGGCCTTCGGCGGGTCGAACCAGCTGTTGATGAAGCTCACCGTGAACTCGACCTTCGGGTTCACCTCTTTCGCGCCAGCCATGAAGGCATTCATCAGGCGGTTCACTTCGGGGATCGGAAAACCGCCGACCATGCCTATTCTGTTGCTCTTCGTCATGCCGCCCGCGACCATGCCCGACAGGTACGCCGGCTCCTGGATGTAGTTGTCGAACACCGCGAAGTTGGGCGCCTGCGGCTTGCCCGAGCTGCCCATCAGGAATGCGACCTTCGGGAAGTCTTTCGCCACCTTGCGCCCGGCGGCTTCGACGCCGAACACCTCGCCGACGATCAGCGTATTGCCGCCGGTCGCGTATTCGCGCATCACTCGCTCGTAGTCGGCATTGGCGACGTTTTCGCTCGCCTTGTATTCGATCTCGCCGCGCGCGGCCGCCGCGTTCAGCGCCTTGTGGATGCGGCTTACCCATTGCTGCTCGAACGGCACGGTGTAGATGCCAGCGACTTTGAGTTTGGCCTGGGCCACGGCGAAACCGGGTGCGGCCAGGGCGATCGAGCCCGCCAGGGCGAGCAGGGAGCGGCGCAGTGCATGGTGTGGGGTCATGGATTCTCCTTATGGGTGGGGATGGCGCGGGCGTGCACCTTTGTGTGGCGCGCCAGCAGGGCCTTGAATGTTGCCCAGGCTGGAACGACCGAGAAAGAGTGCTTATCCCTAGCGCCCGATTGCAGGTTCGGATGCCAGGCCCGCGGCGCCACAATGTCGCATGAAAATGAGCTTGCCACCGATGAACTTGATCGACGAGTCCGCCGAGCGCTCGGCCGCGCTCGTGCGTCAGCTGATCGATTTGGGCGAGACGCGTCAGCGCGAGTTCAAGCGTGTCAGCGGCAAGATGGTCGGCAAGGCGTTGGAAACGGTGTGTGGTCTTGCCAACACCGATGGCGGCATTCTGGTGCTCGGCGTCGCCGACCTCAAGGAACACCAGAGCACGGCGCGGCTCTTCGGGACTGAAGAGAACCCGGAGGCTGTGGACGAGTTGCAGCGCAAGCTGCTCACGGAATTCCAACCACCGCTAACGTCGGTGCGTTTGCGTCGGGTGTCCTGCACCTTGCACAACGGGCCGGCGAAAGGCCAGCTCGGGCATGTGCTGCTGGTCTGGGTTGACCGAAGTGACCGAGTCCATTCCATCGTCAACGGCGGCACGTTCACGCGTTTGGAGGCGGGAAATCGGCAGCTGACTGCAGCCGAGGTGACGGAATTGTCATACCGAAGGGGCGAGCGCAGTGCAGTCAACGAACCACTCCCGGTGGCGCTGGAGCGCTTGCAAACCGATGCGTGGCGGCGCTTTGCGGCCGGGCGCGGCCCGCTGACGGGAAACTTCAGCGATCAGTTGCTTCGTCTTGGACTCGCCGAACAGGTGGCTGGATCCGTGCAACCGCGCCGTGCCGCGGTACTCCTGTTCGCCGACGAGCCGGGTGGCTTGCTGGCCGCGCACGACACACGCGCCGACGTACGTTTGATGGTCTACGACGGCAAGGCGGTGGTTGCGGGTGCCACACCCAATTTGCGCAAGCAAGCCAAGACGATTCGCGGCCCGCTGGTCGACCAGATCGACGCGACGGTTCGGGCGGTGCTGGACGAACTGGCGCAGGGCCTGACGCTGTCGGGAAGCGGATTCAAGACTGTGCATGCCTATCCGGAACGCGTGGTCAAGGAAGCGATCGTCAATGCCGTCGTGCACCGCGACTATCGCCTCAACCGCGACATCTTTGTGCGCATCTTCGACGACCGGATCGAGGTGGAAAGCCCGGGCGTGTTTCCGGGGAACATCACCCCAGCCAACATCGCTCGAAAGGGATCGCAGGCGCGCAATCCGTTGATTGCAACCAACCTTCGAGAGTTTCCGGTTCCGCCGAACATCGACGCTGGCGAGGGTGTAAAGATGATGTTCGCCGAAATGGCGCGGGCCAAGCTCTATCCCCCGCAGTACCGTCAGAGCGTGGACAAGGCGGTGGAGAGCGTGACGGTGACTCTTTTCAACCTGAAGCGACCTACTGCCTGGGACGAGGTGAGCGACTGGATTGACAGAGTTGGCTCGATCGCCAACGCCGATGTCGTGCGTATCGCACAGGTGGATACGCTGAAGGCCTCGAAAATGTTGGTGGCATGGCGCGAGCAGGGCCTGCTGCAGGCGATGCCCTTTCGGGGCAAGCGCAACATGGCCTATACGAAGCCCAACCAGGCCGCAGAAGAAGCGCCGAACTTGTTATCTGGGCTCGAAGATAACAAGCCGGCTGGGTAACAAAACCTCTTGTAAATCAGTAAGTTAGCGTGACTCTCTTTATCCCCAAAGGCAATTCCCGAACCGAGTCGCATCATGGAATCACCGGCGGACGCAGCCCCCGCCAATGGCGAGCGTTGGAAACCCAGCGTCACCGTCGCCGCGATCATCGAGCACGACGGGCGCTACCTGCTCGTCGAGGAAAAAACCTCCGAGGGCCTGAAGCTGAACAACCCGGCCGGGCACCTGGACCCGGGCGAATCGCCGCTGCAAGGCGTGGTGCGCGAGGCATTGGAAGAAACGGCGCGTCAGTTCACACCGCAGGCCGTGCTGGGAATCTACCTGTCGCGCTTTCGACGCCAGCGCAGCGGCGAAGACATCACGTACTTGCGCATCGCGTTTTGTGGAACGGTGAGCGACGCCGACCTCAGCCGACCGCTGGACGACCCGATCGTTCGCACGCTGTGGATGACGCCCGACGAAGTGCGCGAAAGCCGAGCCAGGCACCGCAGCCCCCTGCTGCTGCGCTGCATCGAAGACCACCTGGCCGGAAAACGCTTCAGTCTGGATGTGCTGCACGCTGATGCGTCGCTGTGGCAGCCGGAACTGCGGCCCTGAGCGCCACCTTGGCGGGCGGCAGTCGTCGTCCCGCCCCGACAGCGGCCCTGATCAATCGGGCTTGATCCCCGCCCGCGTCACGATCTCTTTCCACACCTTCTGCTGCTGCGCGATGAACGCGGCAAATTCCTCCGGCGGCCCGCCGCCGCCGACCGCGCTGTCGCTCGCAAAGCGCTCCGTCACCGCGTTCGACTTGAGCGCCTTCAGCGACTCTTCCTGCAGCCGCAGCACCACGTCGCGCGGCGTTCCGGCCGGCGCGAGGATGCCGTACCACTGCGAAGTCTCGAAGTCCTTGTAGCCCATCTCGGCGACGGTGGGCACCTCGGGCAACTGCGCCAGGCGCTGCGCGGTGCCCACCGCGATCGCGCGCAGCTTGCCCGCTTTGATGTGCGGCAGCAGCGCCGGCAAACCGGCCGATGAAGCCTGGGTGCGCCCGGCGAGCAGGTCGGTGAGCTGCGGACCGGTGCCGCGGTAGGGCACATGCGTGATCGACAGCCCGGTCACGAGCTTCAGGTACTCCATCGCCAGGTGCCCGGCGCTGGCATTGCCGGCCGAGCCGTAGTTCAGCTTGTCCGGGTGCTGCTTGGCGTAGGCGACGAATTCCTTGAAGTCCTTCGCCGGCACCTCGGGGTGGATCACAAACAGGTTGGGCACCTTGGCGAGCAGCGTCACGGGAACGAAGTCCTTGTTCACGTCGTACGGCTGGTTCGGGAAGATGTAGGGGTTGACCGCGAGCGAGCCCACATGGCCGAGGATGATGGTGTGGCCGTCGGGCGCGGCCTTGGCCACGTCTTGCATCGCCGGGATGCCGGCGCCGCCGCCCTTGTTCTCCACATAAACGGTTTGGCCGAGCTGTTTGGTGAGTTCGTTCGCGACGGTGCGCGCGACGATTTCCGACGTGCCGCCCGGCGCGAACGGCACGACGAAGCGCACCGCTTGTCTGGGCCAGGCCGCTTGCGCGAAGCTCCAGCGCGGCAGCGCCAGGGCGGATGCGGCGAGCAGGGTGCGGCGGTTCACTGCGTTCATGGTGTCTGCTCCGCGGTCGGGGCTTCGAGGTTCGTAGCGGGTCGGGGCCGTGGTGTCAAAACTGGTAGCGCCGCAAGCCGCCGTCCACGGGGATCACGGTACCGGTGATGTAGCTCGCGCGCGGACTGGCGAGGAACACCACCAGGTCGGCGAGGTCCTGCGGTTCGCCGTAGCGGCCCACGGGGATCTCGTTCTCCGCCTGCCACTGCCGATGCTCGGGCGTGTAGTTGCGAAAAATCTGCTCCGAGTGGATGCGCCCCGGCGCGATGCAATTCACCGTGATGCCCTGCTTGCCCACCATTCGGCTCAAGCCCTTGGCCCAGCTGTGCATGCCGGCCTTCGCGCAGAACGCGCCGTTCACATGGTCGGGCTCGCTTTTTCCCGTGATGTTGACGATGCGGCCCCAGCGGCGCGCGACCATGCTGTCGATCAGCGCCTCGGCCAACTGGCGCGGCCGGTGGAAGTTCAGCGTCATTGCCTCGCTCCACGCCGCCTCGCCGACGTGCAGTTGCGTGAACGCCCGCGACCCGCCGGCGTTGTTGATCAGGATGTCCACCGTGCCCAGGCCTGCGCTTGCAGCGGCGGCGATGCGCTGCGGCGCGTCTTGCGCCAGGATGTCCTGCACCACGATCACCGGCGCCACGCCGCCGGCCGCGACGATCTCGGCGGCCAATTCTTCGAGCTGGTCGCCACGGCGCGCAGTGATCGCCAGCCGCACGCCCTCGGCCGCGAGCGCCTTTGCGATGCCGCGACCGATGCCCACGCTCGCTCCGGTGACGAGCGCGGTTCGCCCTTGCAATTGCATGTCCATCGTGGGCTGCACTGTAAGCCCCCGCGCGCCGTCGCAATAGCCTGGCCCGGGATAATCCCAGGGGTGAAAACATCAGCCCACCAAGCGCAACGCATCGTCGTCGGCCTTTCCGGAGGCGTGGACTCGGCCGTCAGCGCGCTGCTGCTCAAGCGTGCCGGCCACGAAGTGGTGGGCGTGTTCATGAAGAACTGGGAGGATGACGACGACAACGAATACTGTTCGTCGAACGCCGATTTCGTCGATGCCGCGGCCGTGGCCGACGTGATCGGCATCGAGATCGAACATGTCAACTTCGCCGCCGATTACAAGGACCGCGTCTTCGCCGAGTTCCTGCGCGAATACCAGGCCGGCCGCACGCCGAACCCTGACGTGCTGTGCAACGCCGAAATCAAGTTCAAGGCGTTCCTCGACCACGCAATGGTTCTCGGCGCGGAGAAAATTGCCACCGGCCACTACGCACGCGTGCGCGAGCGCGACGGGCGCTTCGAGCTGCTGCGAGGGCTGGACCGCACGAAAGACCAGAGCTACTTCCTGCACCGCTTGAGCCAGGCGCAACTGGCGAAGACGCTTTTCCCGGTGGGCGAGCTGCCCAAGACCGAAGTTCGGCGCCTGGCCGAAGAGGCTGGCCTGCCGGTGGCCGCCAAGAAAGACTCGACCGGCATCTGCTTCATCGGCGAGCGGCCGTTTCGCGAGTTCCTCGAACGCTACCTCGCGAACCAGCCCGGGCCGATCACAGACGAGCGTGGGCGGATCATCGGCGAGCACGTGGGCCTGAGCTTCTACACGCTCGGCCAGCGCAAGGGCATGGGCATCGGCGGTGTGAAGGCGAAGCGCTCGGCGCGTGGCGGCGGCGAGCACGAGCCTTGGTTCGTCGCGCGCAAGGATGTCGCGAACAACACGCTGATCGTGGTGCAGGGCCACGAGCATCCGATGCTGCAATCGCTGAAGCTGCAAGCGCTTGATGCGAGTTGGGTCGCGGGCGAAGCGCCCAGTCCCGCGCGGCGCAGTGCGAAAACGCGCTATCGACAGGCTGATGCGGCTTGCGAGCTGGACATTGCGCCGCCTGTGTCTGATGCCATGAACCGCGGGTTCGCGCTCAGCTTCGATTCGCCGCAGTGGGCCGTGACGCCGGGCCAGTCTGCCGTGCTCTACGACGGCGAGGTGTGCTTGGGCGGCGGGGTCATCGAGGCAGCGCTGTAGCCACAGGCTCAGCCAGCGGCGCGCGCGCCACGGCGCGAATTACGGTGAGCGAAGCGGCCGGCAGTGGAGCGCGCCTGCGTCCGAGCGGCAGGGCGGCGGCGCCGCCCCCGTTCTCCGGCCCACGCTCGCGGGGTACCACCGAGGTTGGCAACGGCCATTCTCGTCATCGCGGCCTGTGCCCTGGCAACGCTTGCGGGCCACCGCGAATGGGGCCTGCGAACGGGGGCACCACCACCGCCCTGTGCACGGTCGTTGGCGCGGCACCTCGTTGACCGTCACCTTTCGTGCCGGGGCAGGTGGCTCGGGGTGCGTTCGCAGGCCCCATTCGCGGTGGCCCGCAAACGGTTCCTTGGCACTGGCGGTGTTGACGCATGAACGCATCCTGACCACGGCGGTACCCCGCGAGCGTGGGCCGGAGAACGCACCCCGGGCCACCTGCCCGTGCTCGATGCCGGGGCGCAACGCGGGAGGCGGCGTGACCGAGGCCAGCGCGGCAGCGGCGTTTGCTCGGGGCTTACTGCGGCTTGCCCAGGTCCATCGTCCAGTACGTCGTGTAGGTGTTGCCTGCGGCGCCTGAAACGCACACCAGGCCGAGGTCGACCAGGTTCGGGTCCATGATGTTCGCGCAGTGGCCGTCGCTGGCCATCCAGCCGTCGATCACCTGGTCCATCGTGGTCTGGCCCGCGGCAATGTTCTCGGCAATCGCGCTCCAGGCGTAGCCGGTGGCATTGATGCGCTGCGCCAGCGTGCTTCCGGCGGAGCCGGTGTGCGAGAAGAAATTGTTCGCCTTCATGTCCTGCGAGTGCACTTCGGCGGCCTGGGTCAGCGCAGTGTTCCAGCGCAACGCCGCAGCAGGCGCGAACGTTCCCGCGGTCCGGCATGACGCGCCCGCCGCCCGGTACTGATTCACCCGAGCCAAGGCCGTCGCCTGGAAATCGGCCAAGCCGCAGGTCGACGCAGTGGCGTTCGGCGACAGGCCTGCGGGAGCGCTGCCCAGCGGGTCGCCGCCACCGCAGGCGGCCAAAGCCGTGAACGACGCGACGATGGCGGTGCGGCGGAGCGCGCTCGCGGCGCGCAAAGCATGCTGTTGTTTCATGGAGCCGCAGGCTAGCGAATCGACGAATCGCGAGGCGTAAGAACCGGTAAGGCGCGTGTAGGCACTGCGCTGCACGCTGCGCCTAGAATGAAAAATCGGCACTTTCGGTCATTGCCCTTCACGCTGCAAGAATGGAACGCGCCCCTGATCTTGTCGCCAAGAGCCAGCGCCGCGCGGCGTTCGCACCGCTGCACTGGATCGGCGTGGCGCTGCTGGCCGCCTTGCTCACGGCGTGCGCGGGAATCAAACTCGTTGCCGACTACGACGCCGAGGCAGCCAAGGCCATCGCCGACACGTCGTCGGCGGTGTTCGCGTTTTACGATCGCATGATTTCCGCGCGCGCCACGCCGCCGCGGCCGGCCACGCTGGCGTACCGCGACTTTGCCGACGACTGGGGCCGCATCGAAACCCAGATCCGCGTGATGCTGGTGCGCGAAGAGTCGCGCCCGTTGAATGCCGACTCCGAAGCGATCACGAAAACGATCCTCGGCTTCTGGGCCAACTACCGCAACAAGCACTTGACGACGGACGACTACAACGCGCGGCTGCTGACGATCCACCGCGACCGATTCCAGCGCCTGTTCGCCGCCGCGCTGCGCGCCGAAAAAGCGAAGCAGTTGAACGCCGCGGACAGCAACCCCGCGGCCGCGGAAACCGAACCCTAAGGCAATCCATGGCCATCGACTGGGAAGCCATCTTCAAGTCCGCCGCCATGGCGGCTACCGACGCGGTGAAGACGAACGCGCCCCAGGTCGAGGACTTTCTGCGCGAGATCGCCCAGGGCCACGAAGACGCGCTGAAGGAGATCGGCGACGCGTTTGCCGTGGGCGACATCGACGAAGCGACGTTCAAGTCCGAACTCGCCGACGAGGCCAAGACGCTCGAGGCCGAGTTGCGCGCCGTGGCGGTGCTCAGCAAGGCGATCGCGCAACGCGCGGTGAATGCGTTTCGCGATGCGCTGTTCAGCGGCGTGAAGACCGCGCTCGCGGTCGTGATTTAAGGGCTGCCCATGGCCACAGGCGCAGAGTTGCTCGAACTGGCGAGCCGGCACGTGAACCAGACCTACGTGCTCGGCGCCAAGGTGCCGAAAGACAACCCGCACTGGACGGGGCCCTGGGACTGCGCCGAATTCGCCTCCTGGTGCGTGTACCAGGTGAGCCGCAAGATCTTCGGCTGCGACCAGACCCGCAACCCGAGCACCGCCGACGCCTACACGGGCCATTGGCGAGCCGACGCGCAGCGCGCGCGCTGCACCGTGCCGATCGTCACCGCAAAGTCGACCCCGGGCGCCTTCGTGCTGCGCTTTCCCGCCGCGCACCTGAACGGCCACATTGCGATCTGCGACGGCGAAGGTGGCACCGTCGAGGCGCATTCGCAGGCGCGCGGGGTCATTCGCGATCGGGTCGACGGGCGGCGCTGGGACGTCGGCGTCATGCCGCCGATGATCGACTACGAAGAGCCCAACGTGCTGCGGCCGTTCGTTCCCGCCGGCCTGGTGCTGCGCCTGAAGCAGCCGAACATGAAGGGCGCGCTGATCGCGCGGCTGCAGGCCGAGCTGAACGTGCGCGGCTTCGGCGTCGGAACGATCGATGGCGTGTACGGCCCGCACACCGCCGCGGCGGTGCATGCCTTTCAACTCAGCCAGGGGTTGGTGCCCGACGGCGAAGCCGGGCGCACAACGCTGCGGGCGCTGGGTCTGAAGGCATAGGGACAGGGACTGCTCACACGCTCCACGGCGCGCGGGCGCGCGCATCCAGCGCATAACGCTCGATCGCGCGCAGCGCCAAGCCTCGCTCGACGACGCCGCTGCGCGCCAACGCGTCGAGCGCGGCCAGTGCGATGTGGAATCGATCGACCTCAAAAAACCCGCGCAGCGCGACGCGCGTGTCGCTGCGGCCGAAGCCGTCGGTGCCGAGCGTGGTGTACGACGCGACGTTCAGGTATTCGGCGATGAGCTGCGGCACGGCGCGCACGTAGTCGGTCGCGGCCACCACCGGCAGCGCGCCGTCCAGGCACTCCTGCACATAGCTCTGCTTCGGCGCTTGGGCAGGGTGCATGCGGTTGGCTCGCTGCACCTCGCGCGCGTCGCGCGCGAGTTCGGTGAAGCTCGTCGCGCTCCAGACCTCGGCCTGCACGCCGAAGTCCTGTTCCAGCAATTCCGCCGCGGCGATCGCCTCGAGCAGAATCGTTCCCGCGCCGAGCAATCGCACCTGCGCCGCGCCGCCGTTCGCGCTACCGTTCACTTCTCGGCACCGGTACAGACCGCGCATCGACACCGTCTTCGAGCCCCGGATTGCCTTGCGGCAGCGCCGGCTGCGCCAGGTTCTGGTTCGTGACGGTGAGGTAGTAGAACTCGTCGCGCTGCTCGTCGAGCAGGCGCTTCACGCCATGCGCGACGATGAGCGCGAGCTCGTAGCCGAACGCCGGGTCGTAGGCGCGGCAGTTCGAGATCGTCGACGCCGCGAGCAGGCTGCTTCCGTCCTGGTGCTGCAACCCCTCGCCCGACAGCGTGGTGCGCCCCGACGTCGCTCCGATCAGGAAGCCGCGCGCGCGCGAATCGGCGGCGGCGAGGATCAGGTCGCCGACGCGCGTGAAGCCGAAGCAGGAATAGAAGATGTAGAACGGCAGCATCGGCACGCCATGCGTGCTGTAGCTCGTCGCCGCGGCGATCCAGCTGCTCAGCGCGCCCGCTTCCGTGATGCCTTCTTCGAGGATCTGGCCGCTGCGCGATTCCTTGTAGTACAGCAGTTCGTCCTTGTCTTCGGGCTCGTAGAGCTGGCCCTGCGCGGCGTAGATCGCCACTTCGCGGAACAGGCTTTGCATGCCGAAGGTGCGCGCTTCGTCGGCGACGATCGGAACGATGTGTTTGCCGATGCGCTCATCGCGCAGCAGTTGCGTGAGCTGGGCGACGAACACCATCGTCGTCGATTGCTCTCGGCCGGCCAGGCGCTCGACGAGTTTGTGCGTCGCCGCCGGGTCGGGTGCGACCAAGCGCGGCGCCGCGCTGCTGCGCGCCGGCAGGTAGCCGCCCAGGCTCCTGCGCCGCTCGTGCAGGTAGCGCATCTCGGGGCTGTCGGCCTCTGGCCGGTAGAAGTTCAGTGCGCAGGCTTCTTCGTCTTTCAGCGGCAGCGCAAAGCGATCCCGGAACGCGAGCAGCGCGTCGTCTTCCAGCTTTTTCTGCTGGTGCGAGCCCATGCGGCCCTGGCCCCAGTGGCCCATGCCGTAGCCCTTCTTCGTCTGCGCCAGGATCACGCTCGGCCTTCCCGCATGCGTGGTCGCCGCGTGGTACGCGGCGTAGATCTTCACCGGGTCGTGGCCGCCGCGGCGCAGGCGGTCGATGTCGTCGTCCGACATGTGCGCGACCAACTGCTGCAGCTCCGGGTACTTGTTGAAGAAGTGTTCGCGGTTGAAGCGCCCGTCGGTCGCGGCGTAGGCCTGGAACTCGCCGTCCACGGTCTCGTGCAGGCGCTTGAGCAGCACGCCGTCCACGTCGCGTGCGAACAGCGGATCCCAGTCGCTGCCCCACATCAGCTTGATCACGTTCCAGCCCGCTCCGGCAAACAGGCCTTCCAGCTCCTGCACGACGGAGCCGTTGCCGCGCACCGGGCCGTCGAGGCGCTGCAAATTGCAGTTGACGACGAACACCAGGTTGTCGAGCCCCTCGCGCGCCGCGAGCGACAGGCCGGCGAGCGATTCCGGTTCGTCCATCTCGCCGTCGCCGACGAAGGCCCAGACTTTTCTTCCCTGCGTATCGAGCAGACCCCGGTCGCGCAGGTAACGCATGAAGCGCGCCTGGTAGATCGCGGTGATCGGCCCCAGGCCCATCGAGCCGGTGGGGAACTGCCAGAAGTCTGGCATCAGCCAGGGGTGGCAGTAGGACGACAAACCACCGTTGGCCGGCGCGGATGCTGCCTGCGCATCGCGCGCACCGAGCGTCTCTTGCCGAAAGCGCATCAGCCGCGATTCGGGAAGTCTCCCTTCGAGGAACGCGCGCGCGTAGACACCGGGCGACGCATGCGGCTGAAAGAACACCAAGTCGCCGTTTTGACCGGCGCGGAAAAAGTGGTTGAAACCGACCTCGAACAGATCGGCGATCGACGCATACGTCGCGATGTGGCCGCCCAAGTCCCCAGAGAACTTGTTGCCGCGCACCACCATCGCCAGGGCGTTCCAGCGAACGGCGGCTGACAGCCGCGCCTCGATCTCCAGGTTGCCCGGGAACTGCGGCTGGCGGTCGAGCGAAATGCTGTTCACGTAGGGCGTGTTCAGCACCGCGGGCAGCGGCACGCGCAGGCGCCGCGCTTCGTCGAGCAGGCGCCGCAGCACATAGGTGCCGCGCTCGGTGCCGACGTTGCGCACCAGCGTCGCGAAGCCGTCGAGCCATTCGCGGGTTTCGATCGGGTCGGCGTCGGCGGGAATGACGCGCCAGAAGGCGGCGCTGGTCGCCGCGGGCGGGAGGTCGTTGGGGTTCATGGCAGTGCGGGGTTATGGGGTGCGGCGCGCACCGCAAACCCTATCATCGGACAAATCGACGAACCGCAGGCAAGGCGATGGCCGAAGCAATCACGAAGGCGCAAATCAAGAAACTTCCGGTGATCGGTTATGAGACGGTACGCGCGCAGTTGCGCAGCGGCGACCTGGTGTTCTGTTCGGGCTCGTACGCGTTCTCCGGGTTGATCCAGCGCTTCACGCGATCGGTGTGGAGCCACGTGGGCATCGTCTACAGGGACGATTACTTGCAGCGCGTATTCGTGCTGGAGAGCGAAACCGCGATCGGCGTGCGCCTGGCACCAGTGTCGAAGTACCTGCGCGACTACCACGGCCGGAATCGCCCGTACCGCGGCAACATCGTCGTCGCGCGGGTCCAGCCCGACGTCGACGAAGACGGCATCAAGCGCGCCGTCAGCTTCGGCATGGACGAGCTCACCAAGCCCTACGACAACTTCGAGATCCTGCGCATCGCCTTGCGCATCCTGTTTCGCATCAGCCGGCGCCAGCGCGACCGCAAGTACATCTGCTCCGAACTGGTGGAAGAGTGTTTCCGCAAGGCCGGCGTGAGCTTCAAGCTGGCCGACAACTTCATCAGTCCCGACGACATCTGGAAAGACAAGGCCGTGCGATGGCAGCATCGAATTCTGTGAAGCCCGGCGCATCGACCGTGAGCGCGGTGCCCGTGGCGCGCGGCAACTACGCGAGCCTGTTCACATTGCCGGCTGCGCAGCAGTTGCGCGCGTTCGCCAACATGCGAAGCCTGTACCCCACACGAAGCATCGCTCGCGGCGAGCACGTTCGCGAGCTGAGCACCGGGCCGTTGCTTGAACTGAGCTACATCGCCGACGGCCAGCGCCTGGGCGTCGAAGACTTCATGCAGCGCGGGCGCTGCGCCGGCCTGCTGATCCTGCACCGCGGCAAGGTCGTTCAGGAGCGCTACGCGCTGGGCCACACGCCGGACACGCGCTGGATTTCGTTTTCGATGGCCAAGTCGATCACGTCGACCCTGGTCGGCGCCGCGCTGCAAGACGGCTTGATCGCGAGCCTGGACGACCCGGTCACGCGCACCGTGCCGCGGCTGCTCGGCAGCGCCTACGACGGCGTGACGCTGCGCCAAGTGCTGCAGATGAGTTCCGGCGTGCGCTGGATCGAAACCTACCTCGACCCTCAATCCGACCGGCGCAAGCTGCTCGAGTTGCAGGTGCGCGAGCAGCCGGGCCTCGTGATCGACTACCTGCGCACGCTGCCGCGCGTGGCCGAACCCGGGACTCGTTTCAACTACAACACGGCTGAGACGTTCCTTCTCGGCGCGATTCTGCACGGTGCGATCCAACGGCCGCTGTGCGACTACCTCTCGGAGAAAGTCTGGCGCCCGTGCGGCATGCAGGCCGACGCGTATTGGCAGCTCGAATCGGAAGGCGGCCAGGAATTCGCCGGCAGCGGCCTGAGCGCCACCTTGCGCGACTACGCGCGCTTCGGCGCTTTCGTGCTGGGCGACGGCGCGATCGACGGCGTGCGTGTGTTGCCCGAAGGCTGGGTGGCGCAGTCCACCGCAGTAGCGCCACCAGGATCGATGCTCGCGCCGGGCAAGCTGCCGGGCTTCGAGCCGCTCGGCTACGGTTATCAGTGGTGGACCTTCCCCGCCACGCACGGCCGGCGCGTCTTCGGCGCCCTGGGCATCTTCGGCCAGCAGATCTACATCGATGCCGACGAGCAACTGATCATCGTGCTGCACAGCGCCTGGCCCGAGCCGGTGCACGCGCCGAGCCGCAGCGAGAGCTACGTCTTCTTCAACGCCGTGGCCCGCGCGTTGCGCGAACGGGGATGAGGCGAAGCGACAAGCCCTTCTCCCCGGCAAGCGAGCGCAATCGCGAGCCGATCCTCGCCGTGTTGCGCGAGCATTTCATCGACGTGCGCAGCGTGCTCGAAGATCGGCAGCGGGACCGGCCAGCATGCAGTGCACTTCGCGCAGGCGCTGCCGCACCTGCTCTGGCAAGCGTCGGACCGCGCCGAGAACCTGCCCGGCATTCGCCGGTGGCTCGGTGATGCCGAACTGCCCAACACGCCCGAGCCGATCGAGCTCGACGTGAACGGCCGCTGGCCGGACGCGACGTTCGACGCCGTGTTCACCGCGAACACGCTGCACATCATGGGCTGGAGCGAAGTCGAACGATTCTTCGAGATGCTGCCGCGGGTGATGAACCCCGAGCGCGCTGGTCACCGTCTACGGCCCCTTCAACCGCGGCAGCGCGTTCACGAGCCCGAGCAACGCGAGCTTCGACGCCGACCTGAAACGCGCCGACCCGAAGCGCGGCATTCGCGACATCGAGGCGGTGGACCGGCTCGCGGCGCAGGCCGGCTTGAGCATGATCGACGACCGCGCCATGCCGGCCAACAATGCCTGCATCACCTGGCGGCTGCGACCTGGGGTTTGACGCAGTTCGGCGGCGAGTCCGCGCGGCTAGACTTGTTGCAGCGCCAATCCGATCCTGGACGCGAGTGAGCAACCCATGGACCTGCAGCAGCTTAGTCGAACCCGACCGCGTCCACAAACGCGTCTACACCGACCCGGAAATCTTCGACCTGGAAATGGAGCGCATCTGGGAGCGCACCTGGGTCTACTGCGGCCACGAGTCGCAGGTGAAGGCGCCCGGCGACTATCACGCGCTGAACATCGGCCGCCAGCCGATGATCATGGTGCGGCAGGCCCAAGATGCGGGCAGCATCCAGGTGCTCTACAACCGCTGCCCGCACCGCGGCGTGCAGATCGTCGGCAACCAGCGCGGCAACACCGGCAGCGCGTTTGTGTGCTCGTACCACGCGTGGAGTTTTCACCTCGACGGCAGCGTGCGCGCGATTCCGCTGGCCAAGGGCTACGAAGGCACGCGCATGACGCGCGACAACCCCGATTGCGCGATGAAGCGCGCCGCGCGCGTGCGAGAGCTATCGCGGCTTCGTGTTCGCGAGTTTGGTCGACGAAGGCCCGGGCCTGCTCGAATTCCTGGGCGAAGCGAAGATCGCCTTCGACGACATGTGCGACCGCTCGCCCGTCGGCGAAGTGGAAGTCGTGCCGATCTGCCACCGCGTGATCCAGCAATCGAACTGGAAGTTCTTCATGGAGAACCAGCTCGACGCGCTGCACCCGTCCGTCACGCACCAGTCCACCGGCATCTCGGCCGGGCGCGTGGAAAAGCGCCTGAAGGCCGAACGAGGCGCCGCGCCGCTTTACTACCACTACCTGTCCACCTTCGCATCGAGCTTCGAGCTGTGGGACAGCGTGCAGACCATCAACTTCCCGCGCGGCCACGGCATCCTCAAGGCCTACATGGGGCTGCGCCCGCAAGACCCGGACACGCTGGAATACGAAGCGCTGCTCGAGAAGGCCTACGGCAAGGAGAAGATGGAGGAGTACCTGTCGCGCAGCATCCACCATGTGCTGGTGTATCCGTACCTCTCGGTGCAGTCGCCCTTGCAGCAGCTGCGTTGCCTGCGGCCGATTTCGGCCGACAAGACGCTGTCGGAAATCTGGCACTTCAGGTTGAAGGGCGCGCCCGAGGCGATCTACCGCCGGAGCCTGTGGTACTACAACCTCGTCAATTCACCCGCGACGATGATCAACGCCGACGACCTGGAGAACTGGACCAAGGGCCAGTGGGGCTTGATGTCCAACGGCGGCGACTGGGTGAGTTTTCACCGCTACTTCGGCGACGACCGGGTTGAAGCCGGCGTCACCTACTCGAACCACGGCACGTCGGAAGCGGTGATGCGCAACCAGTTCGCGGCGTGGACGAAGTACCTCACAGCGTGAAGGGAAGGTGCATCATGAGCATCTCGAAAAACATCCCCAGCGCCGGCCCCGACTTCGAACACCTGCTCGCGCAGGATGTCGTGATCGAAGCCGATGCCAGCGCGCAGCGCACCGGTGCCCAGGCGATCGAGCCCGACCACTCGCCGCGCGCGCCGCAGGCCGGCGCGGCAGTCGCAGCGGCTGCCTTGCCGCAGCCTGGCCTGCTCGCGGGCGCCGACGTACAACGCGAAGTCGAGCAGTTCCTCTACCGTCAAGCAGAGCTGCTGGACGGCAAACACTGGCAGGCGTGGATCGACCTGTTCGACGCGCAAGGCGTGTACTGGATGCCGGTGACGCCCGAGCAAACCGAATGGGAAGGCTCGCCGTCGATCTTTGCCGAAGACAAGCTGATGATGGAAATCCGCAAGGGCCGGGTGTCGCACCCGAACGCGTGGTCGCAGGCGCCGATGTGGGAGACGAACCACCTCGTCAGCCATGTCGCGATCGAAGCGGTGAACGGCGCGGAAATCCAGGTGCGCTCGCGCTTTCACATGATGGAGCTGCGGCGCGACACGGTGCGCCACTTTGGCGGGCGCTATCGGCATACGCTGGTGCGGGGGTCTGATGGCGGCTTGCGAATCAAGCTGCAGCGCGTCGACTTGTTCAATGGGCAGGCGCCGTTCGACTATGTGTTGCAGGTGTGGGTGTGAAGAAGGCAACGAACACGAAGGGCTCGCTTGACCCGCGAGGCGACATGCCGCTGCGCCGACGCGACATCGCCGCAGGCAAGCTTGTGGCGCGAGAACCCAGCGCGAGTGGCGCCGTGCTCTCGGAAGCATCTAGGATTCGCCGACCCTCTTTGTTAGCTCATTGAGCTGCGCCCGCAACGCCCTGCGCCCGGCACTGTTCGTCGCGCGCCAGGCCTGCAGCGCAAGCGCCAGAAACTGCTGCTCCGTCGCCGACACCCCCACCGGCGCGCGTTCCTCATCCAGCCACCCCTGCAGCTTGCCGCAGTGCTGCTCGATCTGCCGCGCGAGCTTGTCGCCGATCGGCCGTGACGACTTGATCTGGCTCCACATGCTGGGCGAAATCTCCAGGCTCGCGGCAAACGCCTGCTCGAGACCCTTGGGCGAATCGCCCGCGGCCAGCGCCTTTTCGGCGAAGGCCTGAAACAGCGCCAATGCGTTCTGTCGTCGTGTGACGGTGATGTTGGCCAAGTCGTGTTGTGTGCAGGAAGCAACGCATTCGAGCGCCGCGATCGCGCCATTGTGGCAGGGGGTTGACGGCCTCGTAAAGACTCTTTACAGTGCGCCACTTCGCTCGAAAGAGCATTGTTTGCAACCCAGAATTTCGAAGGACCGCATCGTCGTGAAACCCAATCGCATCGTCGGAACGTTCCGCCCCGCCCAGGGACGGGTCGGATTCGCGCCTGCCTTGGCGATGCAGCCTTGGGTCGCCTGCGGCACGGCAATGCAACTGTCGTTCGCGACGAGCTATCTGCCGCTTGATCGACATGAGGATCGATTGCACCCGGGGGAGGGAAGCGCGTAGGCGCACCTTCCAACTCTGTTCGCAGAGGCCCGGGCCCGATGAGGACCCGGGCCTTTTTGTTTTCTGCCTTGGTCTTTCGTTTTCACTCGGCACGCGCATCGGCGCATGCCGGCGATCGATGGATCGCGAGGCCGCGAATGCGGTCGCTCTTTAACAATTTGCCGCGAGACGACTTCGGTACTGGCCGAGGCTTCGTCTCGCATTGTTTGCCGGGCACGGTTGCGTCTGCGAGGGCGCTCCGTGCCTGAGCGAACCACTTCGGGTGTGCCCATGCACTCCGCTGCCGCATGCCATGGTGTTGGCGGCGCGGGATGTGCGCGGCCCCAGGCCGGGGCCACATGCAGCGAGACACCACATCCGACGGGATGCTCGCGTGTGGGCACAGCCGAAGTGGAATCTTGTCGCGTTCGTCTAGCCGGCCCAGGACGCCACCCTTTCAAGGTGACTACGCGGGTTCGAGACCCGCACGCGACGCCAGTCAAGGAACCCTCGTCGAGCTTGTGCTTCGAGGGCGGAAATCGGCCGCAACGATTGGGCGGCGCCGGAACCCGTGCCCGGATGGAATTGCCTCGTTAACTCAGCGGCCAGAGTGCCGGCCTGTCTAGCCGGAAGCCGCGGGTTCGATCCCCGCACGAGGCGCCAGGACAAATCTGCCGAGATAGCTCAGCCGGTAGAGCGGCGCGTTGAAGGCGCGTGCGTCGGGGGATCGAAGCCCTCTCTCGGCACCAGACAGAACCTCGTTAGCTCAGTGGAATCAGAGCATCGGCCTACGAAGCCGAGGGTCGCACGTTCGAGTCGTGCACGAGGTGCCACTCATCTCGGTGTGGCGCAGATGGCAGCGCGCGTGCTTCGGGAGCACGGGGTCGCAGGTTCGAGACCTGCCACCGAGACCATTCGACGACGTGCGCTTGGGCGTGGCCGTAGCTCAACGGCAGAGCTGCGGGATGTGACCCCGCCGGTGCCGGTTCGATTCCGGCCGGTCACCCCCAAGCGCACACAACCCACGCGTCGCGAACTCGAGCGGCAGAGTACCGGGCTTTTAACCCGGCGTGTCAGGGTTCGAGCCCCTGGCGACGCACCACCCCCTCGTGGCGGAATCGGCAGACGCGCCGGTCTCAGAAACCGGTGCCCAAAGGGCATGTCCGTTCGACCCGGACCGAGGGGACCAATGATGCGGTGTAGTCGAGTGGCCTCAGACACCAGCCTTTGAAGCTGGGGACGTTGGTTCAAATCCAACCGCCGCTGCCATCTACAGACCAAGGGACCGGCTTCAGAAAGGAGGCCACGCCATGCACCATCGACAAAGTGGTCACGTCCTGCAGCTCGACATCCAGGGCACGCCGCAGGCGTGGATCTCGCTCGAGCACGCGGCCGTGCATGTGGCCACGCACTCGGTGGCGTGGGTCGATGGCGATGGGCCATTGGCCACGCTGCGCGGCGGCTTCAATGTCGCGCACGGCCGGCAGTCTTGCATCGACGTGCACCCGATCATGGCGCTGCACGGTGCGTCGAAGGTCAACCTGTTCGACGTGGCTCCGGCGTTCAGCAAGGCCAAGCTGTTCCGGCGCGACCGGATGACTTGCGCGTACTGCGGCCAGCGCTTTCCCGAGCGCGATCTGCAATGCGAACACATCGTGCCGCAGTCGCGCGGCGGGCGCTGGAGCTGGATGAACCTGGTGACGGCGTGCGCGCTGTGCAACGGCCGCAAGGCCGACCGCACGCCGGAGCAGGCGCGCATGCCGCTGCTGTACCTGCCGTATGTGCCGAGCCGGTTTGAAGACTTTCTGCTCGAAGGCCGGAACATCCGCGCCGACGTGCATGACTGGCTGGCCGCGCGCCTGCCGAAGGGATCGCGCCTGAGTTGATTCATTCAATTCGGGCGCCAACGAGTCTGCTGCGAAAAGCGAACGCTCACAGGTCAGGGGTTCGGGCCGAGTTCAAGACAAGGCCCGCCCCGCCGGTGTGCGGCACCCGGCTTCGGCCGTGGGTGCTGCACATGCCGCGCCGCTGGAAACAGCCGATGCGGGCCGTCAATGGATTGCACCGCGAGGTGCCGGGTTCGATCCCCGGATGGCCCTCCACTGGATAGCTCAGATGGGTAGAGCAACGACCTGATAAGTCGTGTGTCGCGGGTTCGACTCCCGCTCCAAAGCACTGGACTGCAAATCCAGCTATTCGAACGGTCGAAAGACCACCGCCGAACGCGTGCAGGGGGTGGGTCGCACCCAGGGCAGGTTCGCTTGCCCGAGGTGCGCGAAGCCCACCGCACGTCAGCCCTGGCGGCCCGGCATGGAACCCGCCCGGCCCGCGCCCACGGCCAGCCGAAGTTGCGTCTCCAAGACGCGACCGACGCGCACCGTGACGCCCGGTCCACGGCACTCCGTGCCCACCGCCACCGCTGTAACGGCACCCTTTTCAAACGACGCATGACCACAAGGAGAACGATCATGCAATTCAAGCGAGTCACTGTGAAGAAGTACGAGCGCGGCGTGTTGCTGCGCAATGGCGACTTCGAGCGCGTGTTGCAACCCGGCACGCACTGGCTGTTCGCGGCCATCGACCAGCTGCGCGTCGAGACCTTCGCGCTCGAACAGCCGGCGTTCACGCATGGCCTCACCGACTACCTGATGGCCAAGGAGCCCGAGGTCGTCGCGGCCGAGTTCGTTCGCGTGGAGTTGAGCGAAACCCAGGTCGGCCTGCGCACCGAGAACGGCGTGCTCGTCGAGGTGCTGGCCCCCGCGACGCGGCGCCTGTACTGGAAGGGCCAGGTCGACGTGCGCGTGGATGTCATCGACATCGCCGCGACGGCCGAAGTGCCTGCCGCGGTGGTGGCACGCCTGGTGCAGACGCAACTGCGGCAACGCGCGGTTGCCGGCCTGGCCGGTGTGCTGCAAGTGCAGGTTCCCGAGCATGGCGCGGGCGTGTTGTGGGTCGACGGCAAGGTTCAGCAGTTGCTCGGCCCCGGCTCGTACGCGTTCTGGAAGTTCAACCGCAATGTCGCGGTGGAAGCCGTCGACCTGCGCTTGCAGGCGCTCGAAGTCACCGGCCAGGAAATCCTGACGAGCGACAAGGTGAGCCTGCGGTTGAACCTGTCGGCGACCTGGCGCTACACCGATGTGCTGAAGGCCTTCACGCAACTGCAAAAGCCCGCGGAACACCTGTACCGCGAGCTGCAGTTCGGCCTGCGCTCGGCGGTCGGGACACGCTCGCTGGACGAGTTGTTGGAGAACAAGACGGTGATCGACGAAGTCGTCACCGCTCAAGTGAAGGCCAAGCTCTCGGGCTATGGCCTGCAACTCGACGGCGTGGGCGTGAAGGACATTGTGTTGCCCGGCGAGATGAAGACGATCCTGGCGCAAGTGGTCGAGGCGGAGAAGGCGGCGCAAGCCAACGTGATCCGCCGGCGCGAGGAAACCGCGGCCACGCGTTCCCTGCTCAACACGGCCAAGGTGATGGAGGGCAACCCCGTCGCTCTGCGCATGAAGGAGCTGGAGACGCTGGAACGCGTGGCCGAGCGCATCGACAAGATCTCCGTGTTCGGGGGTCTGGACCAGGTGCTCAACGGGCTGGTGAAGCTGCAGTAATGGCCCACCCCCGAAGCGGCTTACGCCGCTCCCCCTCAAGGGGGCAAACACCAGCGGACCGGCAAAGCCGGATCCGCGGTGTTCGCTTGAAATGTCATGCATCATGGAGTGAGAAATCATGGAAACGAACTACATTGAAGAAGCCGTTCCCGGCGGCGTGCCGGTGAAGATGTGGACGCGCGGCGTTCCCATCGAAGACGAGGCGAAGCGCCAACTCACGAATGCGGCGCGCCTGCCGATCGTGTTCAAGCACATCGCGGCGATGCCCGACGTTCACTTCGGCATCGGCGCGACCGTCGGCTCGGTGATCCCCACGCTGCGCGCCATCATTCCGGCCGCGGTGGGCGTGGACATCGGCTGCGGCATGATGGCCGCGAAGACGACGCTGACGGCGGACGACCTGCCCGACAACCTGGGCCCGCTGCGCGCGGCAATCGAGCGCGCCGTGCCGCACGGCCGAGCGCCGGGCTCGCGCGATCCGGGTGCGTGGGGGAACTCACATAAGGCGCCCGGCTCGGTGAACACGGCATGGGCGCAGCTCGAACCCGAGTTCACCGAGCTGTGCCGCGACTTCCCCAAGCTCGCGAAGACGAACCACATCCAGCACCTGGGAACGCTGGGCAGCGGCAACCATTTCATCGAGGTGTGCCTGGACGAGGAAGGCTTCGTCTGGTTCATGCTGCACTCGGGCTCGCGCGGCGTGGGCAACGCGATCGGCACGATGTTCATCGAGCTCGCCAAGCAGGATGCGCTGCGCAACAACATGAACCTGCCCGACCGCGACCTCGCGTACTTCGAGGAAGGCGCGCGCTACTTCGGCGACTACGTGCGCGCGGTCGGCTGGGCGCAGCGCTTCGCGGCGATCAACCGCGAAACGATGATGAAGCGCGTGATCGACGCGGCGAAGACCGTGATCGCGAAGAGCTTTCAAAGCCACATCGAAGCGGTGAACTGCCACCACAACTACGTGCAGAAGGAGACGCACTTCGGAGAAGACGTGTACGTCACGCGCAAGGGCGCGGTGAGCGCGAAGGCCGGGCAGCTGGGAATCATTCCCGGCAGCATGGGCGCGCGCAGCTACATCGTGCGCGGCAAGGGCAACGCGGACAGCTTCGAGAGCTGCTCGCACGGCGCAGGCCGCGTGATGAGCCGCGGTGAAGCGAAGCGTCGCTTCACCCTGGCCGACCACCGCGCCGCGACGGAAGGCGTGGAGTGCCGCAAGGACAAGGACGTGATCGACGAAACGCCCGCCGCGTACAAGGACATCGACGCGGTGATGCAGGCGCAGCGCGACCTGGTCGACGTGGTGCACACCTTGAAGCAGGTGGTGTGTGTGAAGGGATAGCTTCGCCCAGACTCGGGCCCGTTGTGTTTGCAGCGGGCCCGTTTTTCTGGGGAGTCCGCCGTCGTTCACCCGGCGACCGTCGCTCACGCCGACGTTGCTGCCGCCACCTCTACCCGCGCCTCGAACGTCGATTGACCTGCTGAAAAAGCGAATGCATCGACAGCGCAGTCGGGCAGCACGGGCGCGGCCTCGGTCAGCGTGTTGAGCTGTGGCCAGCCGTCGCGCAGCCACAGCGTGCCGGCGGGAATACGCTCGGTCACATGGGCACGGCCGTGCAGTTCGCCGCGTTGATTGAAGACGCGGATCGGCGCGCCGTCGATGACGCCACGTGCCTTCGCGTCCGCCGGCGCGACCCACACGTTCGGCTCGGCTTCGCGCCGCGCGAGCGTCGGCAGTTCGCGGCCGTTGTTGTAGAAGCCGTGGAAGTGGGTGAGCGTGCGGCCTTGGGTCAGCACGAGTGGATGAAGGGCGTTGTCGTCAGCCGGCACCGGTGCATCGAATGTCGGCAGTGCAGGCAGCCCGAGATCGCGTGCCTTCGTGGACACGAATTCGAGCTTGCGCGACGCGGTATCGAACTGCAGCGTCGGGTAGGCGACGTGTGACACGTTCATCGGCACAAAGCCGCCGGCGGCGCGCAGTGAAGCGACCGTGGCGCGGCCGGTACACGGGTGGTCGAGCACCGTATTCACCATCGCTTCTTCATCGGCCCAGGGGTGAAAGTCCTTCAAGCCGAGCTGCTGCGCGAGTTCGGTCAACACGCGGTACATCGACCGCGTCTGGCCCGGTGGCGCAAGCGCCGGTTCCATCAGGTAGAGATGCGTGTGCGTCGCCTTGCAGCCGAGTTCTTCGAGCCACGCCGTGCCGGGCAGCACCAGGTCGGCGAACTGCTGCGCGGTGTGATTCAGGAACAGGTCGTGGCTGACGATCAGCTCGGTGCGCTGCAAGCCTTGCGCCGCGGCGGCTGCATCGGGAAATGACGACAGCATGTTCGAGCCCATCTGGAACAGCGTGCGCACGCGGCCTTCGCGCAGTTTCGCCACCACGTCGGACATCTGGTTCGGCCAGGCGCTGCCGCTCGCGCGGCGTTCCGGCGCAATGATGCTGCCCAAGCCCCGCCCATGCGCCGCGCTGCCGTGGCGCGGGCCGAAGCCGCTGCCGGGGATGCCGAGGTTGCCGGTGAGGCCCGGCAGGCACGCAATCGCGCGGCTCGCTTGCCAGCCGTTCGCGCCCTTGTGCATCGAGCTGCCGCCGAGCACGATCATCGCGGGTTTCGTTACCGCGTAGCGCCGCGCCAGCTCGACGATGCGCATCGCAGCGATGCCGGTCACGCCTTCGGCCCAGGCTGGCGAAAACGGCTTCACATGCTCGGCGAGTGCCTCGAAACCGAGCGTGTGCTGCGCAACGAACGCCGCGTCGTGCAGCTGCTCGGCGCAGATCACGTGGGCCAGTGCGAGGGCAAGCGCCGTATCGGTGCCGGGGCGAATCAGCAACACGTCGTCCGACTTGGCGGCGGCTTCGGTGTGGCGCACGTCGATCGTCACGACGTGGGCGCCACGTTTCTTTGCGGCGAGCAGATGCCGCGCCGTGTTCGGTTGGCTCGCGAGGTTCGCCGCCCACAAGACGATGAGCTTTGAGTGCTCGCCCATGTCTTCCTTCGTGTTCGTCTCGAGCACGCCGGTGAGCGCGAGGCCGAACGCGCCCAGCCCCCAGCAGATCATCGTCGGGTTCCAGAACTGGCTGCCGTGGATGTTGGCAAAGCGCGCCATCAGTTGCGGCCCGATGCGCGTGCCGTAGCTCGTCGTGAAGATGCCGTGGCCGGGCCAGAACGCGGTGGCTTGCGACGGAGCGCTTTGCATCGACGCGACGATGCGTTGATACGCCTCGTCCCAACTCGCACGCCGAAACGGCTCGCTGCGCCGATCGCGAATCAGTGGGTGCAGCAGCCGCGCCGGGTTGCCGATGATCTCGCGCGAGGCCTGGCCGCGGATGCACAGGAACCCACGGCTGTCGGGGTTGTCGGGGTCGCCTTTCACGCCGAGCAATTCGCCGCCCCGCACCTCGGCCAGCATGCCGCACAGCGTGGGGTGGCAGTTCATCGGGCACATCGTGCGCACAGTTTGGGTTTGCAATTCGCTCATCGCGATTGCTCCGTCGCCGGGTGCCGGTAGAGCAAGCAGGGTTGCTCCATGAATTCGATCGTCTCGCCGAGCGTGGCGCCCAGGCGCTGCGCAAGCGCGATCGAGCGCTGGTTGTCGGGGCGGATCAGGCTGATGAGTTCAGTGAGGCCGAGCGCGTCGCGCCCGTAGTCGCGCGCGGCGCGCGCCGCTTCCGTCGCATAGCCCTTGCCCCAGGCGTCGCGCGCGAGCAGCCAGCCGAGTTCGCAGCCTGGCCAGCCGGGCGGGTCCAGAAACCCGACGCGCCCCACGAGCCGCGCGCCGGAGCGCTCTTCCAACGCCCACATGCCGTGGCCATGCAAACTCCACGAGCCCAGAAACAACGCCATGTGGCGCCACGCCACATCAACACCCACCGGGCCGCCGGCGCCGATGTAGCGCATGACTTCTTCGTCCGCGCACATCGCAGCGTAGGCATCGAGATCGGACTCGCGAAACGCCCGCAACCTCAGGCGGGCCGTGGCGAGCGACGGGATCATGTTCATCGGTGGCAGGCCCCGGCGGAAGTCAGGACGCCTAGCGTACGCCATTCACTGCACCACCGGCTGATGGGGCTCGGGTGAGCGCACAGGCGTGGACACGGCATGCCTGCCTACAATGATTCGGCTCGGGCGCGTGCCCGGTTCATGGAGCTGCAATGGCGTCGAAGCATCACACTGGGTTCGGTTCGGGTTCGAAGATCGTCGCTGCGTGCGTCGCCCTGTCGACGGTCGCACTCGCACCCTTCGCCCACGCCGCCGACAAGGTCAAGGTCGGCTTCGTCAGCACGCTGTCCGGCCCGTCTTCGGCGCTCGGCATCGACATTCGCGACGGCTTTGCGCTCGCGGTCAAGCTGAATGGCGGCAAGCTCGGTGGCTTGCCGGCGGAGGTGATCGTCAGCGACGACCAGTTCAAGCCAGACGTGGCGCGTCAACTGTTCGAGCGCAACGTGAAGCGCGACAAGGTCGACTTCATGACCGGCGTGGTGTTCTCCAACATCATGCTCGCCGCGCTGCCCGAGGCGCTGGACAACAAGGTCATCTACATCAGCCCGAACGCCGCTCCTTCTTCGATGGCGGGCAAGGACTGCAACCCGCTGTTCTTCGCCGTGTCGTGGCCGAACGATGCGTACCACGAGGCGGCGGGCGAGTTCGCGAACCAGCGCGAACTGAAGAACGCGTACCTGCTCGCGCCCAACTACCAAGCCGGCAAGGATTCGCTCGCCGGGTTCAAGCGCACCTTCAAGGGCGCGATCGTCGGCGAGAACTACACCAAGCTCGGCCAGCTCGACTACGCCGCCGAGCTCGCCGAAATCCGCGCCGCGAAGCCGCAGGCACTCTACATCTTCCTGCCCGGCGGCATGGGCATCAACTTCATCAAGCAGTTCGTCGGCGCGGGCCTCGGCAAGGACATCCAGCTCGTGCTGCCGGGCTTTTCGGCCGACCAGGACATCATCACGCCGGTGGGCGCGCCGATGGCAGGCCTGTTCAACACGGCGCACTGGTCGCCCGACTTCACGAACGCGGCGAACCAGAAGTTCATGGCCGAGTTCCAGAAGGAATACAAGCGCGTGCCGTCGGTGTTCGCGTCGCAGGGCTACGACGCGGCGCTGCTCATCAACGCCGCGGTGCGCGACGTGAAAGGCAAGATCGAAGACCAGGAAGCGGTGCGCAAGGCGCTGCGCGCGGCGAAGTTCGATTCGGTGCGCGGTGCGTTCAAGTTCAACACGAACCAGTACCCGATCCAGAACTATTACGTGCGCACGGTGGGCAGCGATGGCAAGGGCGGCCTGATCAACAAGTCGCTCGGCGAGCCGATTCTGAAGAACCATGGCGACGCTTACGTCGCGGCAATGCAGCATGCCGAAGTGAGGTTTGTCATCCCGGCGAAAGCCGGGATCCACCGCCCAGAGTCGCGCATCGGCCCAAGGTGGATCCCGGCCTGCGCCGGGATGACGAGTCTTGGGGCAGATCGCCATGACCAGCGTTCTGTTCCTCGAGCAGTCGCTCAACGGCGTGCAGTTCGGTCTGATGCTGTTCCTGCTCGCCGCGGGGCTGACGATCGTGTTCGGCGTGATGGACATGATCAACCTCGCGCACGGCGCGTTCTACATGGTCGGCGCGTTTCTCGCGGCCTGGTTCGTCGCGGCGACCGGCACTTTTCTCGGTGGGCTGCTGATCGCCGTGGTGCTGACCGCGCTGTTCGGCATGGCGGTGGAGTCGACGCTGCTGCGCACGCTGTACGCGCGCGATCATCTGTCGCAAGTGCTGGCGACGTTCGCGCTGATCCTGATCCTGAACGACGGCGTGGAGATGATTTTCGGCACCGACGCCACGCTGTCCACGCCCGCCGCGCTGTCCGGCCCGGTCGATCTGGGCGGCGGACTCACCTACCCGGCGTGGCGCCTGGTCATCATCGCCGTGGGCTTAGGCCTCGCGCTGGCGCTGTACCTGCTGGTGCAGAAGACGCGCATCGGCGCGCTCGTGCGCGCGGGCGCGTCGAACCGCGAAATGAGCCTCGTGATGGGCGTGAACATCGAGCGCCTGTTCACGCTCGTGTTCGGCCTGGGCGCGGCGCTGTGCGCCGTGGCCGGCGGGCTGCTCGGGCCGCTGCTCGCGGTGCAGGTAGGGATGGGCGAGAACATCCTGATCCTCGCGTTCGTCGTGATCGTGATCGGTGGCATCGGCTCGATTCGTGGTGCGTTGATCGGGGCGCTGCTCGTCGGCGTGGTCGACACGCTCGGCCGCACGCTGCTGCAACAGGTCCTGCGCGAAATGCTGCCGCCGCAGTGGGCGAGCGCCGCCGGGCCGGCGTTCGCGTCGATCGCGGTGTACCTGCTGATGGCCGGCGTGCTGGTGTTCAAGCCTTCGGGCCTGTTTCCCGTGCGGGCCTGATGCAGCGCCCGGGAGCTTGCCGGACTTCGGGCCGGGCCCGCCGGAAGTGCGTGCGATGAGCCCGGCGCGCCTCGTGGCCCTGCTGGGCATGCTCACGCTCGCGGCCACCGCGTTCGCCCTGCCTTGGCTGCTGCGCGCCTTCGACGCCGAGTTCTACCTGAGCTTCGCGAGCCGCATCGTCGTCTTCGCGATCGCCGCGACCAGCCTGAATCTGCTGCTCGGTTACGGAGGCATGGTCTCGCTCGGCCACACCGCGTTCTTCGGCCTGGGGGCGTATGCCACCGGCATTCTGCTCAGTGAGGGCGTGCAGTCGGGCGCGCTGCACGGCCTCGTCACGGTGGCCGTGGTCGCGGTGGCGGCACTCGCGATCGGCGCGATTTCGCTGCGCACGCGCGGCGTCTACTTCATCATGATCACGCTCGCGTTCGCACAGATGCTCTTCTACCTGGCGAATTCGATCAAGCAGTACGGCGGCGATGAAGGGTTAACGCTGAAGTTGCGCACGCTGCTGCCGTTCGGCCTGAACCTGCGCGACGGCGTGACGCTCTACTTCGTGGCGCTGGCCGCGCTCGCGGCCACGCTGCTGCTGCTCGCGCGCTTCACGCATTCGCGCATGGGCCGCGCCGTGCTCGCGCTGCGCGACGATGAATTGCGCGCTGAAGCACTGGGCCTGCCGACGTATCGCATCAAGCTCGCAGTCTTCGTCGTTGCCGGCGTTATCGCCGGGCTGGCCGGCGCGCTGAACGTCAACCTGCAAGGCTATGTCAGCCCAAGCCAACTGCACTGGACGCAATCGGGCACGCTGCTCGTGATGGTGATCCTCGGCGGCGTGGGCACGGTGTGGGGCGGCGTGCTCGGCGCGGCGGCGCTGTTGCTGCTGCAAGAGGTGTTGTCGGCGTACACCAGGCACTGGGGGTTCTGGACCGGCTGGGTGCTGCTCGCGGTGGTGCTGTTCGGGCGCCAGGGGCTGGTGGGGTTGATCGCGACATGGTTCGGGCGGGCGAAGAAGGCGTGAGTGCACAGATGACCGCGCCGCTGCTCGACGTGCAAGCCTTGAGCAAACGCTTCGGCGGCGTCGTCGCGACCGACGGCGTGAGCCTGTCGGTGCAGCGCGGCGAGATCCACGCACTGATCGGCCCGAACGGCGCGGGCAAGACGACACTCGTCGCGCAACTCGCGGGCCAGTTGCGCAGCGACTCCGGCAGCGTGCATTTCAACGGCGCCGACATCACGAGACTCGCCGCGCACCAGCGCGCGCGGCGCGGCCTGGTGCGCTCGTTTCAGATCACGCGGCTGCTGAAGAGCCTGTCGGTGCGCGACAACCTGGCGTTCGCGGTGCAGGCCACGCAAGGCGGCGTCTTCAGCGCCTGGCGGCCGGTGAGCGCCGATCGCGAGCTGGCGGCGCGCGCCGAAACGCTGCTCGCGCGCCTGGGCCTGGCCGACAAAGGCGAGGCGAGTGTCGAACAGTTGTCACACGGCGAACAGCGCGCCCTCGAAGTCGGCATGACGCTCGCGAGCCGGCCGCAACTGGTGTTGCTCGATGAGCCGCTGGCCGGCATGGGCGCGCAAGAGTCGCAGGGCATGTCGGCGCTGATCGCCGGGCTGCGCAGCGAGTGCGCGGTGCTGCTGATCGAGCACGACGTCGACGCCGTGTTTCGCCTGGCCGATCGGGTGACCGTGCTGGTGGGCGGGCGCGTCGTCGCGAGCGGCGCGCCCGACGAGGTGCGGCGCCATCCCGAGGCGATCGCCGCCTATCTGGGCGATCCGCAGGGGGCGCCGGGATGAGCGCCGACCTGCTGCACGTCGAGGGCTTGAGCGCGGGCTACCAGCGCACGCCCGTACTGTTCGATGTGGACTTGCAGGTGCGTGCCGGTGAAATCGTCGGCCTGCTCGGCCGCAACGGCATGGGCAAGACGACGCTCGTGCGCAGTCTGTTCGGCCTGGTGGCACGCAACGCCGGCACGGTGAGCTTCGACGGCGTGGCGCTCGGCGGCTTGTCCACGCACCGCATCGCACGCCTGGGGCTCGCCCTCGTTCCCGAAGGGCGGCAGATCTTCGGCAACCTGAGCGTTGAAGAGCACTTGACAGCGTTTGCACGCGAAGCGAGGTCCGCCCCGGGCGGTGCAACGCTCTGGACACCGCAGCGCCTGTTCGATCTGTTCCCGCGCCTGGCCGAGCGCCGCCGGCACATGGGCGGTCAACTCTCCGGCGGCGAGCAGCAGATGCTCGCGATCGCGCGAGCGCTCGTCACGAACCCGAAGCTGCTGATCCTGGACGAAGCGACGGAAGGCCTGGCACCGCTGGTGCGTGAGGAAATCTGGCGCGTGCTGGGCCGTCTGCGCGAAGCGGGGCACGCGATGCTGGTGATCGACAAATACGTGCAGCGGCTGATCGCCATCGGCGACCGGCAGGTGATCCTGGAGAAAGGGCGGGTCGTGTGGAGCGGGAGCTCCGCGGCGCTGGATGCGGACCGCGGCGTGTGGGCGCGGCATCTGGGGATTTGAGAGGCCGAACGCCTGCGCTTTGGGCTCGCGGGCATCGTCAAGCCGGACCGGGCAATGCCTCGCGCAGCATCTGTTTCATCAACTTTCCATTCGCATTGCGCGGCAGCGGCGAATCGCTCCACGTGATTGTCTCGGGAACCTTGTAGTCGGCGAGCAGCGCGGCGCAGTGGCTGCGCACCGCGGCGGCGTCGCGTGTCGCGTCCGGCGCGTAGACCCGACTTCCGCGCTTTTCCGCCCGCTTTACCCGCTCAGTCGTTGTGAATCAATGACTTATGTTCGCCGGGCACTACGTTTTTCGGTCTCGGGGGTGTGGCCGATGTAGTGCCCGCAGGTGGGGTTGGCGATGGGAGTCTTCGATCAGCTGCGATCCACCTCGACATCGAGATTGCGTTTGAGGCCGAACGCCTTGTAGATGCGCGCCGCGTCGTGCCCGAAGACGCTGGGCAGGCGGTACTTGGCCTTCGTGGTCTTGTGCTGCACGATGCTGGCCTGCACGTCGTGCAGGACGGCGCGGATGCGCTGCACGCTCATCGAGCCTTGCGCCAGCCCGATGCGCTGCTGGGCGTGGCGAGTCAGCGCGAAGGCCAGGTAGCACAGACCGATGTGGGCTTGGATTCGCTCGGGCTTGAAGTGGTAGATCGGGCGCACGGCCAAGCCGTGCTTGAGCGTGCGAAACGACTCCTCGATCACCCACAGCCGACGGTAGCGCGCCAGCAGTTCGCGAGCCCGGCTCGTGCGGTCGTTGGTGACGATGGCGTGCAGCCCGTCCCAGGCCGCGTCGTTGGCGATTCTGTCCTCGTCCAGCACGAACGCGCCGCCCGTGTCGGCCTGCTCCACATAGCGCAGGTAGCCCGAGTTGGTGATCAGCTTTTGCGCGTTAGGCTTGGCGGGCTTGATCTCGCCGGTCTTCTTGTCCACGCGCTGGCTGGGGCCCAGCTTGGCGCTCAGGCGCTCAAGCAGCGCTTGGCGGTCGGCCCGATCCTTGTGCGCGCGCTTGGAGCTGTAGGTGACGATCAAGCGTCGGCCCTGCCAGTCGAACTCGCGCACCCAAACCAGATCGCCCTCGACCTCGCACGGCGCGGCCAGCGCCGTTTGCAGCACCTGTGCCTGCTCGGCCGCCTTCAGGCTCCTGCGCAGCGGCATGGCCACCACGTAGCTCCAGGGTGCGGCCTCCAGCGCGGTCAGGTTGGCCTTGCTGCACAGCGCCCGGTCGGCGACGAAGCTGACGCGCTCGATCTTCAAACTCTGCTGCCAACTCCGCATGCACGCCAGCAGCGTACTCACCTCGGCCGTGTTCCCGGGGAACAGCTCGTAGCCGATGGGCAGCCCGTCGGCGTCGGTGGCCAAGGCCAGCACCACCTGCGTGCAGTGGTACTTCTGGTCCTTGGAGTAGCCGAAGGCGCGCAGCGTGTCGGCATCCACGCTCTCGAAGTACAGCGTGCTCACATCGAACAGCATCACCTGCGCCGCGCCGCCAATCAGCGACGCGGTGGCCTCGTGCACGATTGCCTTCAAGCGATCGAGCCGCTTGTGCAGCGCATCCATCAGCCGGTACAAGCGGTCCAGCGGGTAGGCGCGACCGTAGTGCGCATCGAGCTCGGCGGCGCTGCCGCGCTTGGACGCCGGGGCCATGACGCGGGCGATAACCAAGTCGCGCAGCATGGCCGTGCCGTGCACGCCCAGGATCCGGTCGAAGTGCAGGTAGTCGAACAGGTGGCCCAGCACCTCATGGGGCCCTTCCACGCGGCGCGCCACCTCGGCGACCTCGGCCAAGCGCACCTGGTCGGGCGCGGCCACCGAGGCCAGCGTCTGGCGCGGCGGGCGCCCGCCGCGGCGCACCGGGGCAGACTCGAACAGCGCCCCGGCATTGAGCCGCTCGGCGAGGCTGCGCGAGATGAACTCCTCGGCCATCGCGCGCAGCTTGATCTCTTCGTCGGCATCCAGCGCGATGCCGATGTGGCGCACGATGCGTTGCGTGACGCGATCGCCCTTTCGCGCGGACTCGACAACCTGCACGCTGCGGCGCGGGGAGTTGGGCGAGGACTTGATGCGAACGAACACGCCGCCACGTTACGCCACGATGGACCGCGACGCAAGCGGTATTAATAACTAGCTAGGCACTACAACTCCAAAACTCGATTCCTCACCTATGAAGAACGGGCTCGGGGTGGGCCAAAACCGCCGAAGTCGGGAGCTCCGCGGCGCTGGATGCGGACCGCGGCGTGTGGGCGCGGCATCTGGGGATTTGAGAGGCCGAACGCCTGCGCTTTGGGCTCGCGGGCATCGTCAAGCCAGACCGGGCAATGCCTCGCGCAGCATCCGTTTCATCAACTTTCCATTCGCATTGCGCGGCAGCGGCGAATCGCTCCACGTGATTGTCTCGGGAACCTTGTAGTCGGCGAGCAGCGCGGCGCAGTGGCTGCGCACCGCGGCGGCGTCGCGTGTCGCGTCCGGCGCGTAGAGAAACGCATGCACGCGCTCACCCAGCACCGGGCAAGGCCGGCCGATCACTGCGGCCTCCACCACCCCCGGCAACGCCATCAGCGCGTTCTCCACCTCGACCGAATAGACCTTGAACCCGCCGCGGTTCAGCATGTCTTTCTTGCGGTCGAAGATGCGCACGAAACCTTGCGCGTCGATCGAGCCCAGGTCGCCTGAATGCCAGTGGCCGGCAGTGAATGAGCTCGCGGTCGCGGCGGCGTTGTCCCAGTAGCCGGGCACGACCATCGGCCCGCCGATCCACAGCTCGCCGGTTTCGCCGGCCGGCACTTCAACGCCTTGTTCGTCCATCACGACGATGTGCGCGCAAGGCAAGACGACGCCCACGCTGTCGGCGTGCTCGCGCGTCAGGCCGGCGGGCATCATCGTCGCGGGCGAGGTGGTTTCGGTGGCGCCGTAGGCGTTGAGCAGCACCAGCTTGGGCACCGCTTCGCTGAGCGCGTCGATCGTCGCCACCGGCATCGGCGCGCCGCCGTAGCCGCCGATGCGCCAACTGCCGCAGGTCGCGCTGCGCGAAGCCGGGCGTCATCAGGCAGAGCGTGTACATCGCCGGCACCATCAGCGTGTGCGTGATGCGTTCGCGCTGCAGCAGCTCCACGAAGTCGGGCGCCTTGAATGCGGGAACGACGATCACGCGCGCCACCCACGTTGACCATCGCCAGGATGATCGCGACCAGCCCCGTCACATGGCTCGCCGGCACGGCAAGCGCGGAGCGGTCACCCGGCTGCAGCTTCATGCACGACTGGTAGTGCAGCACCGAATGCGCGAGGTTGAAGTGCGTGAGCATCGCGCCCTTCGGGTTGCCGGTCGTGCCCGAGGTGTAGAGGATGACGGCGGTGGCGTGTTCGCTCACCGCCGCGGCCTCGGGCGCGGCGCCGGGTTCGGCGGCGAGCTCGGCCAAGGGCATCGCGCCCGGCGCGGCACCGACCACGATGCGCAGCGCAAGCGAGGGCACTTCGGTCTCGCTCGGCACACGCTCGGCCAGATTCAGCGTCGAACACGATGCCCTTGGCCGTGCATTGGTTGAGCATGTAGGCCAGCCCGGCACGCGCTTCGCGCACGCCGATCGGCACCGCGATCGCACCGAGCCGCTGCAAGGCGAACAGCACGAACACGAACTCGGCGCGGTTGCCCATGAACAGCGCGACGCGGTCGCCCGCCCCAACGCCACGCTTGCTGCAGACCGGCGGCGATGCGCGCGGCCTGCGTATCCAATTCGGAATACGTCCAACGCCGGCCGTCGCACACCAGCGCCTCTTGCGCGCCGCGCTCCCGCACCGCGCGCGCGAGCATCGCGTGCACGCTCGCGGGCGCCGCACAAAGGCGCGCACCAGGCGGTCGGGCTGCGGCGCTTCGATGCGCGTCGCGCCGACCGGGTAGTCTTGCCAGTGGTTCATCGCAGATTCATCTCGCATCGCTCGTCGACTGCATCGGTCGGCTGCGATCGACGCCGGCTCCAACGCGAACTCAATCTCCAGCCGCACCCAGCCGGCACAAGATTCGCGCCGCGCTCGATCGTGAACTCGGTATCGATCAAGCTGCGCGAATGGTTCAGGTCGGACTGCGCGATCAGCACCGCCATCGCGCCGCCGCGCAGGCCGCCGATCACGTCAGCCAGGCGGTTCGCCAAAGCCGGCGCCACGCCCTCGAACGGCTCGTCGAGCAGCAACAGTTTCGTGCCGACCGCGAGCGCACGCGCGAGCGCGACGAGCTTCTGCTGCCCACCGGAGAGCAGCAGCGCCCGCCGCTCGCGCATCTCTTTCAGCTCGGGCAGCACGCCGTAGACGAATTCCAGTCGCGTCTCGGCCTTCAGCGCTTTCGACGCCCACACCGGAACCAGGATGTTTTCTTCGACCGTGAGTTCGGGCACCAGGCCGCGATCTTCGGGCATGTAGCCGATGCCCAGGGCCGCGCGCGCGTGGCGCGGCAGTTTGGCGAGGTCCTGGCCTTCGAAGGCGATGCGGCCTTGCGTCACCGGCAAGTGCCCCATCACGCTGCGGATCAGCGTCGTCTTGCCCGCGCCGTTGCGCCCGACCAGGCCGATCATGCGCCCCGCCGGCGCGGCCAGGCTCAGCCCGCGCAGCACCTGCACCGCGCCGATCGCGACGTGGATCGCTTCAATGGCGAGCATGGCGATCCTGGACGGAGCCGGTGACGTAGCGGCGCACCTCCTCGAGGCCGAGCGCGACGCCCGGGACGTCGTCAGCGATGATCTTGCCGCTGTAGAACGCGAGCACGCGATCGGCGTAACGCTCGACGATGTCCATGTCGTGTTCGACGAACAGCACCGTCAGCGCCTGCGCGCCGAGCGCCGTCATCACGATATCCATCATCGGAAACTTCTCTTCGGCCGAAACGCCACTGGTGGGCTCATCCAGCAGCAGCAGTTTCGCCTCGCCGGTGAGCGCCATCGCGATGTCGAGCAATTTGCGCACGCCGCCGGGCAGTTCGGCGGCGCGGCGGTCGCGGTGTTCGCTCAAGCGAAAGCGCGCGAGCAGCTCTTCAGCGCGCGCCAGTGCACTCGGGCGCCGCGCGGCCTGCCAGAACGACAGGTGTTCGCCGTGGCACGCCGTGGCGACCAGCATGTTCTCGAGCACGCTGAGCTCGGCGCACAACTGAGGAATCTGGAACGAACGCGCGACGCCGAGGCGCGTGATCGCGCGCGGCGAGAGCTGCGTGATATCGAGTTCGCCGAAGTGGATCGATCCGGCGTCGGGCTTGAGGTAGCCGGTGATCATGTTGACGAACGTCGTCTTGCCCGCACCGTTGCTGCCGATCAGGCTCAGGCGCTGGCCGATTGGAATCTCGACGTTGATTTCGCTCGCAGCGACCACGGCGCCGAAACGCTTTTCGATGCCGGTGGCCCGAAGCATGGGGCGCCCACTCGCCGAGGGGGTTTCGCCCGGCTTCGGGCGGCCGTGCGCCGGGCTCATTTCCCACCCCCAGCCCCTTGAACCACTCGCGGTCGAACCAGAGCGACCCGATTCCGCGCGGCAGGAACCGGATCACGAACAGCAGGAACAGCCCGAGCGCCAACTGCCAGGTGTTCGGAAAGTAGGAACTCGAAAACGAACGCACGACTTCGAGCACGGTGGACGCCACGAACACCGCGAGCACACTTTGCCAGCCGGCGAGGATGGCAACGAAGACGAATTCTCCGGACGTCGTCCAGTAGCTGAAGTTCGGGTCGATGTGGCCGAGCGACATGACGGCCAGCGCGCCTCCGGCGCCGCCGGCAAACGCAGCGAGCACGAAGTTCACCGCCATCACGCGCCGCACCGAGCCGCCGAGGTACTCGACGCGCAACTCGTTGTCGCGCGTCGCCAGGCTCACCAGGCCGCGCGTCGAATCGAAATAGACTCGCGCCAGCAGCGCGAGCAGCGCGGTGATGGTGACCGTCACGCTGTACATCACATAACCCACGCGGGCATCGGGCAGGCTCTGGCCGAACAGCGTGGGCCGGCCCATGTTGAAGCCGTCGGAGCCGCCGAGCGCCTCGGTCTTCACGAGCGCGCCGTAGGCCACCATCGACAGCGCGAGCGTGAGCATCGCGAAGAAGATGCCGCGGTAGCGCGACAGCAGCGGCGCGAACGGCGCCGCGATCAGCGTCGCCGCCGCGCCGCCGAGCAACGCCAGGCCCACGGCGTCGGTGATGCCGAGCTTGTTGAAACCCAGCGCCGCGGCGTAGGCACCGGTGGCGAACACCAGGCCCTGGCCGAACGACACCACACCGCCGCGCATCAACAGCACGATTCCCAAACTCACCAATCCATGCGACGCCGCCATCGTGACCAGAAACGTCAACCACTTCGGCATGAACGCTCCGGCGATCACGAGCAGCACGGTGAGCGCCACACCCGCGAGCAGGAAGCGCACTCCCGGCGCGGGCCGCGCGGGCAGTTGCTGCATGGGTTCCGATATCGCGGCGCTCACTGCGGAAGCTCCATCGAGCAGGGCAGCGCGCATACGTCCGCGCGGCAGGGCGGTGGCGGCGCCCCCGCTCTCCGGCCCACGCTCGCGGGGTACCACCGAAGCCCACAACAGACAGCCGCGTCATCGCCGTCCAAGTGCACGAAGAGCCAGGACACCGCGAATGGGGCCTGCGATCGGGGGCACCACCACCGCCCTGTGCAAGGTCGTTGGCGCGCCACCTCGTTGACCGTCACCTTCGTGCCGGGGGCAGGTGGCTCGGGGTGCGTTCGCAGGCCCCATTCGCGGTGGCCCGCAAGCGCATCCAGGGCACTGGCGGTTTTGACGCATAAATGATTCCCTGCCGCGACTGGTACCCCGCGAGCGTGGGCCGGAGAACGCACCCCGGGCCGCCTGCCCCTGCTCGATGCTCGGGCGCGGATCGGCCAAGTTGCCACCGACGCGCGGAAAGCAAGTGTCGAAACCGCGCTCATATTTTTCGCGCCTGAATCTGCTGAAACAACCCCTCGGGCCGGAACATCAGCACCGCCGCCATCACGATGTAGATCGAGAACAGCTCGGCCACTGGCCACAGGTGCACGGCCGAAGAGCGCGCCAACCCGACGATCAGCGCGCCAATCGCCGCGCCGGGAATGCTGCCCAGGCCACCGATGATCACCACCGCGAACGAGACGATGATCACGCCCACCGACACCCCCGGCTGCACCGAGATCATCGGCGCCGTGAACGCACCGCCGATCGCCGCGAGGAAGATGCCGATCGCGAACGCCATCATGTAGACGCGCGACACGTTCACGCCCATGCTCGACGCGACTTCCGCGCTGTGAATCACCGCGAGCACGATCTTGCCCTGGCGTGTGCGGTTCAAGCCCCACCAAACCGCGCCGCCGACGATGGCCGCGAGTGCGACGAGCACGAAGTCGTAGCCGACGTAGACCTGCGTGCCGATTTCCACGTTGCCGAACAGGCTGTACGGCGCCGACACGTAAAACGGGTTCGCGCCCCACACCAGTTTCGTCACGTCTTCCAGGATCAGGAACAGGGCGTAGGTCACGAGCACGAGCAGCACTTCGTCGCGGCCATAGAAGAAACGCAGCAGCCCACGCTCGACCACGGGTGCCACGAGCGCGGCCACCGCCACTGCGGCGAGCAGCAGCGCGACGATCGACCACGCCGGCGCGAACTTCAGCGCCGCGAACCACCCGACGAAGCTCGCCGCCGCGTAGGCGCCGAGCGCGTAGAAGCTGCCGTGTGCGATGTTCAGGATTTTCAGCACGCCGAACACGAGCGTCAGCCCGAGCGCGACGATGAACAGCCATGACGCGTAGGTCAGGCCGTCGATCAGGATCGTGAGTGCGGTGCTCATGCTGGACACGCGTCACCCCGGCGCACGCCGGGGTCCAGTGTGGCGCACTTCGGGTGGATCCCGGCGTTCGCCGGGATGACGCCATGTGAGGGCCGGCGCGAAGATGTCGGTCAGGCTCCTCGGTTCGACGCAACCACTCAATTGCACTTCGCGCCGGGCATGCCGGCCTTGATCCAGTCTTCCGCCTTCATGTTCGCCGGCGGGTTCACGCATTCGGCCGGGAAGCGCTGGATGTCGTCGAGCATCACCATCTTCTTCGCCGCGTCGTAGCGAGTCTTGCCGATCGCCGTGTCTTGAATCGCCTGGTGCCCGTTGCCGAGCGCCATCTTGATTCTGCCGGCCGGCGTGTCCCACTCCGAATTGCGCAGCGCGTCGGCGAGTTGTTCCGGCGTGGGCTTCTTGCCGCCGTTGGCGGCCATCGCCTTTTCCACCGCGAGCTTCAACCCCAACAGCGCCTGGATCATGCGGTTCGGCGCCTGCACCGGGTACACCGTGTAGGCCTTCTGGTAGATGCCCCACCACCAGTCGTTCAGCGCCGACTTCGGCGACATCAGGCCATACGCGCCGCGCGCGCCGAGGATCACGCCGTCGGGCATCTTGTCGCCCAGGCCCGGCAGCACATGGTCGGCGGCGGAGAACACGAACTGGGTGCGCTTGAACAGGCCGCGCGGCCCGCCTTGCAGAATCAGCGCCTGCAGGTCGCCGCCCCACAGGCTGGAGTGAGTGACGTCGGCGGGCTTGGCCATCAGCGCCGAAATCTCGGTGCCGTATTGGCCCGCGCCGAACTTGGGCAGCAGGTCTTCGCCCGCCTTCGCGCCGGGGTAGAGCGTGCCCATCGCGGCGACGAAGTCCTTGCGCGAATCGTGGCCCCAGGCGTAGTCCTGGTGGATCAGGTTGAAGCTGTCGGCCTTGACGTTGCGCGCCTTCAGATAACGCGCCAGCGCCACGTTGTCCATGGCGGCGTGCGCCGCGGTGCGGAACACGTAGTTGTATTTGCCTTCTTCGAAGATTCGCGGCGTGCCGCAGTCGTAGAGGATCAGGAACTTCTTCATCTCCTCGGCCACCGGCGCGACCGCCAGGCAGTCGCCCGAGCCCACATAGCCGACCACCGCGTCGACCTTGTCGCGGTCGTACAGGTTGCGCATTTCCTGCACCTGCTTGGTCGCGCCGCCGTTTTCGTCGACATAGATCGGCTCGATGATCACGCCGCCGAAACCCTTCTTGTTGTACGGCGCCGGTGCCTCGCCCTTGTTGAACGCCTCGATCACGACTTTCGCGCCGTTCACCGCGGGGATGCCGAAACTTTCAGCCGCCTGGCCGGACAGGAAGCTGACGATGCCGAGCTTGAACGTCTCTTGCGCGTGAACGCCGGGCGCGGCGAACAACAGGCCGGCAGTCGCTGCCGCCAAGGCGTGGCGGACCGGTCGGGTGGGGAAGGTCATGCAAATCTCCGGAGGGTGTGGGTCGGGTGGGCGGTGTTACGCATACGGCGATTCCGCGCCAGGACGATCATCGCGCATTCTTCGGGCGCCGGAGCGCGCTGGGTATGGGCGAAAACCCTGCGACGCTGCCTGCCCCAGTGCGGCGTTCTGGGCGGCTCAACCACCCGCCACGCCTTGCGTGGCGACATACAGCGAATACACCGAATGGCTCGCCGCCATGAACAATCGGTTGCGCGCCGGGCCGCCGAAGCACACGTTGGCGCAGCGCTCGGGCAGGTGGATGTGCAGCAGCGGCTTGCCAAGCGCAGAGAACACGCGCACGCCGTCGAGCCCCTCGCGCATGCCCCAGCCGCACCACAGGTTGCCGTGCACGTCGACCCGAAAGCCATCAGGCGTTCCGCCGTCGCTGTCGATCAGCGTGCGCTTGTTCGCGAGCGCCGCGCCGCCGTCGACCACGTCGTAGGCGAGGATCAGCCTGGGGCTGGCGCGGCTCTCGACGATGTAGAGCCGGCTCTCGTCGGGCGAAAACGCCAAACCGTTCGGACAGTTGATGCCTTGCGCGACGACGCTCAGCCGGTCGCTTCGCGGGTCGAACCGGTACACGTCGGTCGGCAATTCGGGCGTCGCGGCGTGGCCTTCGTAGTGGTGCAGGATGCCGAACGGCGGATCGGTGAACCAGATCGTGCCGTCGCTCTTGCAAACGATGTCGTTCGGCGAATTCAACCGCTTGCCGTCGAAGTGGCTCGCGAGCACGGTGATGCTGCCGTCGTATTCGGTGCGCGTGACCCGCCGCGCGCCATGTTCGCAGGTCAGCAGCCGGCCCTGCCGGTCGCGCGTATTGCCGTTGCTGAAGTTCGACGGGCTGCGGTACACGGTCACCGCGCCGGTTTCTTCATCCCAACGCAGCGTCTTGTTGTTCGGGATGTCGTTCCACAGCAGGCAGCGCGCGTCGCCGAAATACACCGGCCCTTCGCACCAGCGCATGCCGCTCGCCAGCCGTTCGACGCTGGCGCTGGCCAGGCGCAGGTTCGCGCCTTCGGGGGCGAGCACTTCAACCGCCGGGTCGGGCAGGCGCAGCGCCGGCGCCCATGCGGGTTCTGCCGGGGCGGCAGCGAAAGGCTTGTGGGGCAAGGCGGTGGACATGGCGGCAGCGCGTGGCGATCGACGAAGGATCAGAGCATAGACGACGTGCGGGCCGAGGCGCGCGTTCGAGCCCGGCATGCCGGGCCGTGCTTGTGCGTCGTTCGCACCCGTGCGAGGGGGCCCCGTCCGCTCACGACTTTTGAATGTGGCCTTCAAGCTCGCGCGGCCTTCGCGTCGTCGCGATGTCTTATGCTTTGCCGCACTACTTCTGGAGGCATTCCGATGCTCGATTCCTTCAAATCCCCTCTCGTGGTGGCCGGCCGCATCCTGCTGGCGCTGATGTTCGTGATGGCCGGTTTCAGCAAGCTCGGCAACATTGCCGGTACCGCCGGCTACATCGCCAGCGCCGGCTTGCCGATGGCCACCGCGCTCGCCTGGGCCACGGGCCTGTTCGAGGTGGTCGCCGGTCTGGCGCTCGCAGTGGGGTTTCACACGCGCTGGGCGGCGCTGTTGCTCGGCCTGTTCACGCTGCTCGCGAGCGTGCTGTTCCACAACTTCTGGGCCATGCCCGCCGACAAGCAGTTCATGCAGCAACTCATGTTCATGAAGAACCTGGCGGTGGCCGGTGGCATGTTCATGGTGGCGGCACTCGGTGCTGGACCGCTGAGCCTGGACGCACGCCGCGCAGGCACGACCTGAAACCGCGCGCCGGGTGGCGCGCCCTGGCCCATCACATCGCGTGCAAGCCGCCGTCCACCATCAGCGTGGTGCCGGTGATGTAGGCCGCCTCGTCGCTCGCGAGCCAGAGCGCCGGCCAAGCAATCTCCTGCGGCGTCGCCCAGCGGCGCAGCAGCGTCGCGTGTTCGCGCTCCATCGCGAGTTGGTCGAGGGCCTTGCCGGCGGCGCGCGCCTTGTTGATGTGAAAGTCAGTCAGCGTCGGCCCAGGGCAGAGGGCGTTGGCGCGGATGCCGTGCGCCGCCTCTTCATGCGCGAGGGTGCGCGTGAACGCCAGCAGGCCGGCCTTGGTGGCGTCGTACAGGCCCATGCCCTTGCGGCCGGTCACGGCGTAACACGACGAGACGTTGACGATCGCGCCACGCCCGCTCTTGCGCAACTCCGGCAGCGCGGCGCGGCAGTAGTTCGCCGCGCCCATCAGGTTCACGCCGAGCACCGCCTGCCACTCCTGCGGCGTGGCGTCGGCCAGGGCCGCGTAGTTGCGCATCGCGGCGTTGTTGATCAGCACGTCGATCTGGCCATGCGCGGCGATCGCGTGCGCGGTGGCGGCATGTGCAGCTTCCGCATCGGAAACGTCGGCGGTGAACTTCGCGATTCGCGCGCCGTGCAATTGCTGTTCGATCGCCGCGCAGGTCGATTCCAGCGCACCGGCATCGGCGTCGACGAGCGTCACGGCCGCGCCGTGTTCGACGAACAACCTGGCGATCGCGGCGCCGATGCCTGCGCCGGCGCCGGTGATCAGCGCCGCTTTGCCTTGCAGGCGGCTCATCGAATTTGCGGTTGCGCGGTCGGCCGCGGCAGCATCAATCGGCTTTTGCACCGGTGGCCTTGATCACCTTGCCCCAGCGCGGAATTTCGCTGCGGATCCAGGCGCTGAAGTGCTCCGGCGTGCCGGCGACGATCTCGAATTCCATCGCGGTGAGCTTGTCGCGGATCTCGGGCGAGGTGACGATCCTTACGATCTCCTTGTGATAGCGGTCGATGATCGGCCGCGGCGTGCCGCCCGCGGCAAGAAAGCCGATCCACGCCACCGCCACCAGATCGGGGTAGCCCGATTCCACGAGCGTGGGCACGTCGGGCGTTCCCGGAAAGCGCTTCGCCCCGGACGACGCGATGAGCCGCAGCCGCCCTTCCTTGGCGAACTGCAGCACGTTGCCCGGCACCATGAACGCCGCCTGCACCTGGCCGCCCACCAGATCGGTCAGCGCCGGCGCCGCGCCCTTGTAGGGGATGTGCGCGATGTCGATGTTTGCGGCGAGCTTGAGCATCTCCATCGTCAGGTGCGACGCGCTGCCCACCGCGATCGAGCCGTACGACATCTTTCCCGCCTGTGCCTTCGCGTGCGCGACGAACTCGCCGATGTTCTTCACCGGCAGGCTCGGGTTCACGACGAGGTATTGAGGCGTCGTCACCATCAGCGTGATCGGCGCCAGGTCTTTCAGCGGGTCGTAGGGCAGCTTGTCGAACAGCGACACATTCACCGCGATGGGTCCGTTGTAGCCGATCAGCAGCGTGTGGCCGTCGGGCGCCGACTTGGCGACGAAGTCGGCACCGATGTTGCCGCCCGCGCCGGCCTTGTTCTCGACGACGACCGTCTGGCCGAGCGCTTCCTGCAGCTTGGGCGCGACCAGGCGCGCGATCACGTCATTGGTGCTGCCGACGATGGGAACGATGATTCGGATCGGTTTGCTCGGCGCCCACTCCTGGGCCTGGCTGGCGGACATCGTCACGCACAGCACCGTGGCCAGCGCGCGCCCCAGGCCCCTCAGTCGCATTTTTGTCATGCCCATCCTCATTCTGTGATCACAGCGAAAACACCGGCTTGCCGCGAACACGCTGGATCTTCTCAAGCGCCCAGGGCTTCGGGTCCTGGCCCCTGGGCAGCAGCACCCCGGCGGCGCGAACCTGCTGCTCGGCGGCGTTCAGCGCCGGCGGCTCGATGCCCTGCTGCAAGCCGAGCGCCGCCTGCTCCAGCATGCGCCGCGCCATCGTCACGCCCTTGTCGGTGGGCAGCAGCAGCTCGCGCGTGCGGTCCTGGATCGGGCCCATGCTTTCCTGCAACGACGCGTCCTGCTCGGAGAAGCCGAACACGCCGCTGTAGCTGCGCTTGTCTTTCTGCGCCTGCCGGTCGATCAGGTAATCGTTGTCCTTGTTCGCGCGCGGCCGCCAGGCCATCGCGTTCGGGCCTTGCTCGTACGCGACGTGGATGCCCTTGCCGGCGGCCATCTGCTCGCGTTCGTGTTCCGAGAGCGGCTTGTCGGGGTGGAAGTTGATGCTCCAGGCCCAGCAGTTCTCATCGTCGATCGGCACCCAGACATGGCCGCCGAGCGCGTGCTCGCCGAACGGCGGGATCAGCGTGAACCACGGGAACAGCCACTGCGTGATGCGCCAGTAGTACGAGTCGGCCTCGCCGTTGCGCCGGCCGTAGAGCGTCAGGCCGAAGGCGTTCTGCTCGATCTCGAACACCACGTTGCCGTCGGCCTTGATGTAGTCGAGCGCCTTCACGCCGCGGTGCATCGGGTCGATGTCGACCTCATAGCGGTGCACGTAGGACACATGGGCGGTGTCGATGCCGCCTTCCATCGCCTGCAGGTAGTTGCACTGCTGCAGGCGCTTCGAGACGAACACGTGGCTGTCGGGCAGCAGGCACCACTCCACTTCGGGCGGCGCGGGCTGCTTGTCGGGCGGGCCCATGTAGGCCCACACGAGCCCGCCGCGCTCGATGCACGGGTAGGCCTTGATGCGCATGCGATCCGCCACCTGCGGGGCCGAAGGCACGTCGACACAAGCGCCGCTGCGGTCGAACTTCAGGCCGTGGTACGAACAGCGGATGCCGCATTCTTCATTGCGCCCGAAGAACAGCGACGCGCCACGGTGCGAGCAGAACTCGTCGATCAACCCCGGCGCGCCGGTCGTGTCGCGAAATCCGATCAGCTTTTCGCCGAGGATCTGCACGCGCTGCTGCGGGCCGTCGGGCTCGCTGATTTCGCTGGAGGCGAGGATCGGCACCCAATAGCGGCGCATCAGGTCGCCCATCGGCGTGCCGGGGCCGGTGCGGGTGAGCAGGTCGGAGGTGGCGCGGTCCATTGAATCGATTATCGGGGCGGCAGGTGTGGCGCCACGGAAACCCACGTGTCGGGGCGGCCCCGGTTCGCGATCGCCTGAGCAAGCCCGATACTTGGCCCGACCGCTGAGACAGCCCCCATGACGAAGAAAGCACCGAAGGCGCCCGAGCCGCGCACGCGCGACGCCGAGCGCTCGCAGCTCGACATCCTGGACGCGGCTCTGGGCGAATTCGCCGAGTTCGGCCTGGGCGGCGCGCGCATGGACCGCATCGCGCAGCGCGCTGCCGTGAACAAGCGGCTCATCTACTACTACTTCGAGAACAAGGAGAGCCTGTTCCTCGCGGTGCTGGAACGCGCCTATCAAAACATCCGCGGCGAGGAGCGGCAATTGAACCTGGCGCAGGTCGAGCCGACCGAGGCGATCCGCCGGCTGATCTCGTTCACCTGGAACTACTACCTCGCGCACCCCGAGTTCCTGACGCTGCTCAACAGCGAGAACCTGCACCGCGCGCGGCACCTGAAACAGTCGACCCAGGCGCAGACGCTGAACTCGCCGCTGATCGAGACGATCTCCGAAGTGCTGGCGCGCGGCGCCAAGCTGCGGATGTTCCGCAGCGGCGTCGACCCGGTGCAGCTCTACATCTCGATCGCCGGGCTGTCCTACTTCTACCTCGGCAACAGCTACACGCTGTCGACGATCTTCGACCGCCAGTTGCTCGGCGCGAAGGCGAAGGTGGAGCGGCTGTCGCACATGACGGATCTGGTGCTGGGCTACTTGGTGCGGGATTGAGGGCCAGCCGAGGGCAATTGCGGATTCCGCGCGCGGCGGTTTCGGTTCACCATATGGTGAATAGCGCTCCTCCTGAGCGCGCGAGGAGACTTGAATGAGCCAATGCCCCGGGTTGACCCGCGTCCTGTCCGTTGTTGCGCTGGCGGCCGCCGCGCTCACACCATTGGCGGCACACGCGCAATGGAAACCCACCAAGCCCATCACGATCATCGTTCCCTGGGCCGCGGGCGGCGCGACGGATCAGGTGACGCGCATCGCCGCGGCCGAGCTCGAAGCCGGGCTCGGGCAGAAGATCGTGATCGTCAATCAGCCCGGCGGCGCGGGTTCGATCGGCACCAAGGCGGCGATGGAAGCGGCGAAAGACGGCTACACCTGGACGGCGGGAGCCGCCAAGCAGCTCGGCACCTACCCGGTGCTGGGGATGATCAACAGCAAGGTCGACGACTTCCACCTCTACCTCGCGGTGACGAACGTGTCGATCGTCAGCGTGAATCCGGCGTCGCCTTACCAGACGCTGCCGCAGTTGCTGGAGGCGATGAAGACCAAGCAGGTGTCGGTCGCGACCGCGGGCAACAGCTCGTCGGGCCATTTCGCGATGGAGGCGATCGTCAAGGCGGCGGGCGTGAAGTACCGCCACGTCACCTATGACGGCGGCAACCCGGCAGTGGTGTCCACCGTATCCGGCGAAACCGAAGTCACGACGCAGCTCGCCCCCGAACAGAGCGAGATGATCAAGGGCAAGCGGCTGCGCCCGCTCGCGGTGGTGGCCGACCAGGCGCTGACGATCGAAGGCGTGGGGACGATCCCGCCGATCACGCAGTTCGTGCCGAATTTTCCGAAGGTCACCACCGGGTTTGGCATCTTCATTCCGAAGGGCGTTCCGGCCGAAGTCGTGACCACCGTCGACAAGCTGTGGATGGAACGCATCGTCACTTCCGAGAAGCTGCGCAAGTACGCGGCCGACCGCGGCGCGTTGTTCACGCCACTCTACGGCCAGGCCGCGTTCGACGCGGTCTGGCCCACCGTCGTGACCGACGCCTATCTGCTGCAGGACGCGGGGATGGCGAAGGTGTCGCCGGAGTCGCTGGGCATCAAGCGCTGATTTGCTGCGTCCCGTCGCCGGTGCTTCTTTCGTTGGCTTTGCCGGCGCCTGCGCCGCTGATGGAATGTCGCGCCGCGCCGAAGTGCTGAGCGCTGCCCTCTGGGCGGCCGCCGGGGGCGCGATCGTGATCGCCTCCTGGCGCATGGAGCGGCTGGACAAGCTCGGCATCAACCCCTGGTCCGCGCCGGGGCTGACGCCGGGAATCATCGGCGCGTTGATCGTCTTGTTCGCACTCGCCTTGCTGTGGCGCTCGCTGCGCGCCGCGGCCGAGCCGCAAGTGGATTCGGCCGTCGACGAAGGCCCCATGCCTACAGCCGGCTCCGCGCGCCGCACCATCGCCGCCGTGCTGATGTGCGTGCTGTTCGCCGGCATCAGCCTCGGCCACGGCTGGCCGTTCGCGGTGGAAGGCGCGCTCTTCATCCTCGTCTTCACGGCCGCGTTCAGCTGGACGGCGTGGCGCGCCGAGCGCCGCATCGCACGCGGCCTGGCCCAGACGCTGGCGGTCGCGGTGCTCGCCTCGGCGTTCATCTCCTGGCTGTTCGAGTCGGTGTTCCTGGTGAACTTGCCATGATCTCTCGATGGAAGGCCTGAGCCACCTCGGCACGGCGCTGGTCGCGCTCTGCGGCCCCTGGCAGATCGCCTACGCGCTCGGTGCCACGCTCGCCGGCATCATCATCGGCCTGTTGCCGGGGTTGTCGGCGACGCTCGGCGTCGCGCTCTTCACCACGCTGACGATCAAGATGGCGCCGAACGACGCGATCCTGGTGCTGGTGTGCGTCTATGTCGGCGCAATCTACGGCGGCAGCCGAACCGCGATCCTGCTCAACATTCCCGGCACCGCGGCGAACGCCGCCGCGTGCCTGGACGGCAACATGCTCGCGCGCCAGGGCAACGCGGGGCGCGCGATGGGCATCGCGACCACCGGCTCGGTCGCGGGTTCGCTGTTCGGTGTAGTGTGTCTGGCGATGTTCACGCCGCTGCTCGCCGAGACCGCGCTGAAGTTCGGCGCGTTCGAATTCTTCTGGCTCGGCATGGCGGGCGTGATGATGTCGGGCAGCCTCACCGGGACGAACCCGCTGAAGGGCTGGCTGATGGGGCTGCTGGGCCTGTTCGTCGCGACGATCGGACTAGACCCGATCCACGCGCATGCGCGCTTCACGTTCGAGCAGAACGCGCTGTCGGGCGGCATCGGCCTGATCCCCGCGCTCGTCGGCGCGTTCGGCTTCGCCGAAATCCTTACCGTGATGGGCGAGCCGAAATTCAAGGCGATGATCACGTCGTTCGATTCGGTGTTGCCGAAGATCGCCGATCTGCTGCGCTACTGGCGCACCATCATCCGCTCGGGCGTGATCGGCGTGTTCATCGGCATCCTGCCGGGTGTGGGCGAAGACATGGCGGCATGGTCGTCGTACGCCGCGGCCAAACGCGTCAGCCGCGAGCGCGAGCTGTTCGGCAAGGGTTCGATCGACGGCCTGATCGCCGCCGAAACGGGCGACAACGCGGCGATTCCCGGCGCGCTGATCCCGGCGCTCGCGCTCGCGATCCCCGGCTCGGCGCCGGCCGCGGTGCTGATGGCGGCGATGATCATCCACGGCGCGCAGCCCGGGCCGATGCTGATGGTGAACCAGCCGCAGTTCATCTACGACGTGGTCGGCATCACCCTGGTCGCGACACTGGCGATGCTGCTTTTCGGCCTGCTGCTGGTGCGGCCGATCCTGTGGGTGCTGCGCGTACCGCGCGAGATCATCATGCCGATCGTGTTCGTGCTTTGCGTGCTGGGGTCGTACTCGATCACGCAGCGCCTGTTCGATGTGTGGGTGATGCTGGCGGTGGGCATTCTCTGCTTTCTGTTGCGCCGCCAAGGCTTTCCGGTTGCGCCGTTCGTGCTCGGCCTGGTGCTCGGCGACATCGTCGACAAGTCGCTGCGCCGTGGGCTGGTGCTGTCCGACGGCAGCCTGTGGCCGTTCTTCACGCGTCCGATCAGCGCGGTGCTCGCGCTGCTGGTGCTTGCGATGCTGCTGGCGCAGATACCCGCCGTGCAGCGGCGCCTGTCTCGGACCGTTCAGGCGGGAGTGGCCCCATGATCGACAGGCTTTCGCTCTGCAATGAAGTGCTCGCGCCCTGGGGCTTCGCCGAGCAATGCGCGTATGCCGCCAAGCTCGGCTATCGCGCGCTCGAAGTCGCGCCGTACACGCTGGCCGACGACCCGACGGCGATCACCGAGCGCCAAGCACAGCAATGGGCGTCGATTGCAGCCGATCACGGCCTGGCGATCAGCGGCCTGCACTGGCTGCTCGTCGCGCCCAAGGGCTTGTCGATCAGCAGCCCGGACGCAGCGGTGCGCGCGCGCACGCAATACGCGATCGAGCGCCTGATCGAACTCTGCGCGCAACTCGGCGGCAGTTACCTCGTGCACGGCTCGCCGGCGCAGCGCAACCCGCAGCCCGGCCAGAGCCACGCCGACGCGCTGGCGCGCGCGACCGACGCCTGGGTCGCGGCCGGGCAAAAGGCCGGCGCGCTTGGACTCACGTATTGCATCGAGCCGCTGTCGCGCGACCAGACGAGTGTCGTGAACACGGTCGCCGAAGCCGCGGCGATCGTGCAAGCCGCGGCCTTGCCGGGGCTGCGCACGATGCTCGACACGTGTTCTGCGGGCGCCACCGAAACGCAGCCGCTGTCGGAGCTGATTGATCGCTGGTGGCCGAGCGGGCTGCTCGCGCATGTGCAGTTGAACGACCGCAACCGGCGCGGCCCGGGCCAGGGCGACGAGCGCTTCGCGCCCGTCCTCGCCGCGCTCGCGCGCCAGGGCTATGCGGGCTGGCTGGCGGTCGAGCCGTTCGACTACCAGCCCGACGGGCCGGGCTGCGCGGCGGTGTCGATCGGCTATGTGCGCGGGCTGCTCGAAGCTCAGGCCTGGCTCAGCCCGCGAACCGCCGATTCGCGCGCGCCAGGTAGAACCATTCCTTGCCCGGCTCGGCAGAAGGGTTGGGGAAGACGATCCAGCCAGTCGGCCTGCGCGTGCAGCGCGCTGCCGTCGTGCCGCGTCGCGATGAGCTCACCGGCAGCGCACGGCGTCGAAGCTCTGCCAGGGGCGCGCCAATTGGTCATCGGCGTGGTGCCGGTCGACCACCTCGAATAGGCGGAGCATCTCCACGTCGCGCGCCGGCGGCGGGTCGGGCGCGTCGATCAGGCGCAGGTGCGCCAGGGTGTTCAGGATCGCCCGGTAGGCGACGTCTTGCGCGCCCGGGTCGTCGTGCTGGCCGCATTCGAGCGTGCAGGCCCAGCCGCCGCGGCGGCGCATGTATTCCGTGGTTCCCACGCCGTAGTCGGCGTGCAGGTCGGCCACCGCATCGCCTTCGCGCAGGCGCCGCGCGCGGCGCTGCTCCACACCCGCAGCGTAAGTCGAGAGCCAGCCGTCGACGATGCGCCGCACGCCCAGCCGCAGCACCAGCGCCTGCTCGCGCGCCGCATGCGCAAACGGTTCCAGCGCATCGCTGTTGTTCTCCGGGCCGACCAGCGCGAACGGCTCGCCCGGCGTGCGAAACGAGTGCAGGTCGAGCAGCGCGTCGTGTTGCGCCAGCAGCGGGCATAACCAGTTGGCGACGTGGTCCTCGAATTCGCGCGGTGTGTCGGTCGGCGCGAGCTTGCGGTTCAGGTTGCGCTCGCCTTCGCGCTGGCGCCGCTCGTAGGCGAGCGGGTTCGTCACCGGAACGAAGGTCACGGCGCCGGCGACGATGCCGATTCTCCCCGCCTCAATCTCTTGCAACACGCGCCGGATCGCGACGCTGCCGCAGGTCTCGTTGCCGTGCACCGCGCCGGTGACGATCAGGCGCGTGCCGGGGGTGGGGGTGGCGAAGTGAATCGATTCGAAGGCGCGCATGGTGGGCAATGGGGCAACGTGGGCGCCGAGGATAGCGCCTCGGGTGGGCCGCGCCGTGTTGGCCCGCCCTCGTCGCCAGGGCGCGGCCGGCTGAGCGCTCGCGCTGCCTGAATCAGGTGCCGGCGCGCAGCGCCTGCAACGCCGCCCGCAGCGGCGTGAGTTCGCGCGGCCGCACGACGCGTGCGACTTCCTTGCCGTCGCGAAGGAACACCAGGGTCGGCCAAAGCTTCACGCCGAACGAGCGGCCCAGCGGCCGGCCCGGGCCGTCGGCGATCTTCAGGTGCTTCGCCATGCCCTGCGCGCCCAGCTCCTGCTCGCGCAGTGTCTGCTCGACCAGCGGCTGCGCGGCGCGGCAGTAGCCGCAGGTCGGGCTGCCGAACTCGAGCAGCACCGGGCCACTGCCGGCGTCGATCTCGGCGCGGCTGGGTTCGGTGGCCTGCCAATGGGCGCCTGCGCTTGCGCTCTTGTTGGGTGGGGGTGGGTTGCGATTCAAGGTTTGATCCTGCTGTTGAACTGGTTCGTGAACACATCGGCCACCGCGAGCGGCTTGTCTGGCTTCGCGTTCGCGAACGTGATGTCCATGGTTTTTTGCATCAGCTCGGGTTCGATCCAGCCCAGGCCGTTCTTCGCCGAGCGTTCGGTCACGCACAGGTCGAGGATCTGCGGCATCGTCGCGAGCAGCGTGTCGCGGTCCAGGCCCGGCACCAGCTCGGCCATCGCGTCGATCGACGCCGCCGGGTTCGCCTTCGCGTCGCGCCAGCCTTTGTGCGTGGCGCGCAGAAAGCGCTCGATCAGTTTCGGGTTCTTGCGAAGCGTCTCGTTGTTGACGAAGTAGGTGTGGCCGTAGATCGGCAGGCCGAAGTCGGCCCACAGCAGGTGGCCGACGTCGCCCTTGCCGAGCACCTTCTCCCAGATCGCGTAGCTGGTGTACAGGTCGAACGAGCCGTCGACTTCGTTGGCCGCGACGATCGCCTGCTTGCCTTCGGGCTTCACGTTGACGAGCGTCACGGCGTTCGGGTCGATGCCGTGCAGCGCGGCAAACGCCGGCCACAGCACCCGGTGCGAATCGGCAGGCGGCACGGCGATCTTCTTGCCGATCAGGTCTTTGGGCGACTTGATGTTCGCGCTTTTGCGGAAGAACAGGTTGTTGCCGGCCTTGTCGTAGACCACGGCGACCATCTTCAGGTTCGCGCCCTTGCTGATCGCGGTGAGCACGGTCGGCGCGTCGGAGATGCCGACGTCGGACTGGCCAAGGTCGACCTTCTTCGCGCTGTCGGCCGAGCCGCTGCCGCGCAGCACCGTCAGATCGAGCCCCTCTTCCTTGTAGTAGCCCTTCTTCAGCGCGAGGTAGATGGGCGAGTGGTCTGCGAGGTGGAACCAGTTCAGCTGGAGCTGGATCTTGTCTTGCGCGTGGGCCGGCGCCGTGGCCAGCCACAGCAGCGCGCCCGTGGCCAGGGCCGCGGCAAGGCGGAAACGCCAGGTGGCGGTGACTGGGTCGTGGCTTGAATGCATGGAAGGTCTCCTCGGTCATCCGGTCGGATCGTCGCGGTGCGCCCAGGGCGCAACGATGTGCTCGACGGCGACGACCAGACCGTAAAGCAACAATCCCATCGCCGAGATCAGCATCAGCGACGCGAAGATCATCGGCGTCTGCATCGTAACGCCGCCGGTGATGATGAGCGAGCCCAGCCCCCGTTCCGACGCGACGAACTCGCCGACGATCGCGCCGATCACGCTCATCGTCGCGTTCAGCTTCAGGCCGACGAAGATGTAGGGCACGGCGTTCGGGAAGCGGATCTTCTTCAGCACCTGCCAGCGGCTCGCCCGCAGCGTGCGCACCAGGTCGAGCATTTCCGGCTCGGCGCTGGCCAGGCCGACCGCCGTGTTCACCACCATCGGAAAGAAAGCGATCGTCGTGCCGATCACGATGTTCGGCCAGATGCCGTAGCCGAGCCAGATCACGAACAGCGGCGCGAGCGCAATCTTCGGCAGCGTGTTGAACAGCACCAGCACGGGCATCACGGTGCGCAACATCAAGTCGTTCCAGACGATGACCACGGCGAGCAGCACACCGAGCACCGCCGACAGAACGAACGCGCCGAGCACCGCATACAGCGTGGCGAGCAGGTTCGCGGTCCACTGGTAGTTGGCCTCGCCCAAGGTGCGCAGCGCGGCCCATGGCGTGGGCAGGATGTACTCCTTGACGCCGAGCGCCGTCACGCTGAACTGCCACAGCACGAGCAACGCAAGCATCACCAGCACGCTGGGCAGGTAGTAGACAACCGCAGCGCCAAGCCGGGCGCGCAGACCAGCGTCGGCCGGCGAATCGCGCGGCGCCTGCGCTCATGGCGTGCGCGGCGCGGTGTGCGCCGGTGCCAGCGCCTGCGCGCGCGCGCCACGGGCGACGCTATCGGCTGCAAGGCCTGCCAGTCGGGCAGCGCGCCGCTCGCGAAGCCGGCGCAGCGCAGCGAGCCGATCGCGAGTTGCCCGTCGCGGATGCGCACCCGCACCGCGCCGTGGCTGAACTCGTACAGGTCCGGGTGCGCGGCGAGAAACGCCTGCTGCTCGGGCTCGGGCAGGCCGGCCATGCCGTTCACGTAGTGGTGGCCGTTGCGCTCGACGTGGCCGATGCCAAGCAGCGACACCAGCGCCAAGTCTTGTTGCAGCGCCAGGCCGGCCTGGATCGTCAGGTCTTCGGCGCTCATGAAGTAGCGCGCCACAGCACCGCCCGCACCGGCCGGTGTGGCTTGCGAATTCCACTGCACGCAGCGCGCGGCGTTGAGCAGCGACTTGTACAGACCCTTGCAGGTCTTGGACGAGACGCCGCTGTAGCCCATCGCGCGGCCGCGCGGGAAGGCGTCGAGCGAATCGTCCGACTCATCCAGGATCACGGGCTTGTGCGCAGCCAGCGCGTCCACGCTCTGCTGCAGCGCCGCCTGGCGCTTGATCGGCTGTTCGATGAAGACGACGCTGGCGCACAGCCTTGCCAGGCGCGGCTCGGCGAGCATGCGCTGCCACAGCGCGAGCACGCCCTGCACGTTGTCGTACTGCTCGTTGCCGTCGAGCGAGGCCTGGTAGCCGCCGGGAATGCGATCCAGCACGGCGGCGATGGCGGCGAGCCGCTTAACGTCGGCGTCGACGTCGCCGCACACCTTGAGCTTGAACCAGCGGTGGCCGTAGGTGTGAACGACCTCTTCCAGCGTCTCGGGCAGGCCGTCGGCCACGCGTTCGGTCTGGTCGGCACGGGTGATCGGATCGACCAGGCCCACGGTGTGGCGCGCCGCGATCTGCGACACCGGACGCAAACCCCCCAGAAAAGCAGCGAAGTCGAAACCCTCCAGGTCAGGGCACAGCGGCGTCGCCGCGATGCCGCACAGGTTGGCACGCAACACCTCGTGAAACGGCTGCTGCAGCGCGCGGCACAAGCGCGTCGAGGATCGCGCGGTCGAGCAACGCCGGCCCGTAGTTGGCCACCAGCGGGTTCAGATCGAGCGCGCCGGCGCGCTCGATCTGCGGGCGGTAATGGCGCGCGAAATGGCCGAATGCAGTGTCGCTTGCAGCGTCGAGGTAGAGTTCGCGCGCGATGCGCAAGCGCATTGCGCAACTGGTCGAAGTTGTCTTCGTTGCTGAGCGCCGGGTTCTTGTCGAACCACTTCGGCGCGAGCAGCTCCGCCGCCATGCCGGTCGCGCAGCGGCCGTCGGCCAGGCGGATGCGAACCCGCGCGAACACCTGTGGCGCCTGCGTCAACGTGACGACGCCGAAGCGAAACGGCATGCGCAGCAGCACGCCGCGCTCGCGCAGCTCGATCTCTTCGACGACGAGCCGGGTGGGCGTGTTCATTGCGGTGCGCCCCGAGTCATCGTCATTCCATCCCCAGCAGCTTGTAGATGCGACGCGTGTAGGCGCCGAAGCGCTCCTGCGTCTTCATGTCGAGCGTGCGCGGGTGCGGCAGGTCGATCTGGAAGTTGTCGGCCATGCGCGCCGGGCCGGCGCTGAACACGATGACGCGCGAGCCGAGGAACACCGCTTCCGAAATGCCGTGCGTGACGAATACGATCGTCTTGCCCGATTCCTTCCAGATGCGCAGCAGCTCCAGGTTCATCTTCTCGCGCGTCAGCGCGTCGAGCGCGCCGAAGGGTTCGTCCATCAGCACGAGCTTGGGGTCGTGGATCAGCGCGCGCGCGATCGCCGCGCGTTGCTGCATGCCGCCGGACAGCTCGTACGGGTACTTGTCTTCGGAGCCGGCGATTCCCACCAGCGCGAGCAGGTCGCGCGCGCGCTCGCGCGCCGCCGCCATCGGCAGGCCGAGCAGTTCGGCCGGAAGCAGGACGTTGTCCAGGATGCGCCGCCACTTCAGCAGCAGCGGCGCCTGGAACACCATGCCGATGTCGCGCGCCGGGTCGAACGGGTGCGTCGCCGAGCCGATGCGCACCTCGCCCTGGTCATGCGCGTGCAGCCCGGCGAGGATCTTCAGCAGCGTCGACTTGCCGCAACCCGACGGCCCGACCAGCGAGACCAATTCGCCGGGCTGCACATCGAAGGTCGCGTCCGAAATCGCGAGGTGCGCCTTGCGCCCGCTGCGGTAGGTCTTGGTCACACCCGCCAAGTGGATGAAGGGCGGCGGCGCGGCGCTGCCGGCTTCGACGTTCAGGGTGTTCATGTGACGCGCGCGTCCTTCACGACGAGCAGGTGTTCGAGCAGCATCACCAGGCCATAGAGCAGCATGCCGAGCAGCGTGATCAGGCCGACCGCCATGAACATCGCCGGCGTATCCAGCGTCACCTGCACCTGCAGCATCAGGTAGCCCAGGCCGCGGTCGGAGCCGAGGAATTCGCCGACGATCGCGCCGGCCACGGCGAGGATCGCCGCGACTTTCATGCCGGCGAAGATGTAGGGCAGCGCACCGGGGAACTGGATCTTCACGAACAGCTGCCACCTCGAGCCGCGCAGCGACCGCACCAGGTCCAGCAGCTCGGGCTCCACTTCGCGCAAACCGCGCGCGGTGGTCAGCAGGATCGGAAACACCGCGATCGAAAACGCCATCAGCGAATTCGGGAACACGCCGTACTTGAACCAAACGATGATCAGCGGCCCCAGCGCGACCTTCGGAATCATGTTCAGCGTGACGAGCAGCGGCAGCATCAGCGACTCGAGCGTTTTCGACCAGGTGAACAGCAGCGCGAGCAGCACACCCACCACCAGCGCGAGCGCGTAGCCGCCGAAGATTTCCGTCGCGGTGACCCGAATGTTCGGCCACCAGCCGTAGTCGGGAACGAACAGCGCGCGCAAGGTATCGGCGGGCGACGGCATCACGAACCTGGGCACTTCCCCCAGGCGCACGAACAGGTACCACGCGAGCAGCAGCAACAGGTGCGCCGCGACGCCGAGCGCGTACTGGGTCAGCTTGGAATGGAAGCGGTCCATGCAGGCGGCGTGGTGTTTCGGGGAGCGAATTCGAGCGTGCCGCGACGAAGGTGGATCAGGCGAGCCAGCGCTGCAGGTTCGCCGCGACGAAAGCGTCGTCGGCCAGATCGGCGTGTTCGCGGCAGACGCGGTCGATCTCGCCGAGCTGCCCCGGCGACAGCGTCTCGTTCGGATCCAGGCACCAGATGCCCTCCAGCAGCCCCTGGCGTCGCAGCACTTCGTGGCAACCGGCGATGCAGCCGGCGAAATTGTTCGCGACGTCGAAGAACGCGGCGTTGCAGTCGGTGATCCGCGAGTCGAGCGCGAGCAGCGCGGGGTCGATCGTTGCGGCCTCGACCGCCGCATGAATGGATTGCAGCTGCTGCACCGCGCTGCGCGTCCAGACGCTCCAGTGGCCGAGCAGCCCGCCGCGAATCCGCACTTCGACCTGCTCATTGCCGCGCGCCACGGCAAAGGGCACCGCCAGGTCGAGCACGATGTGGTCGTCATTGCCGGTGTAAAGCGTGACCCGGTTCTCCGCGCCGGCGGCGACGACGCCGCGCACCACGTCGAGCGTGCGGTAGCGGTTGAACGGCGCGATCTTGATGCCGATCACGTTGTCGATGGCAGCGAAGCGGCGCCAGAACTCGGCCGGCAATTCGATGCCTCCGACCGCGGGTTGCAGATAGAAGCCCACCAGCGGAATCGTCGCCGCGACCGCCGCGCAATGCTCGATCAATTCATCCACCGACGCGCCGCGCATCGCGGCGAGCGACAGCATGCCCGCGTGATAGCCATGCGCCAGCGCCACCTGCGCCTCGGCGCAGGCCTGCGCCGTGCGGCCCGCCAGCCCGGCGATCAGGCACACCGGCGTTTTGGCCCAATCGCGCGCGGTGCGCGCCGCGAGTTCGAGCACCGGCTCGTAGAGGCCCACCTCGCGGATCGCGAACTGCGTGCTGTGCACGCCCACCGCCAGGCCGCCGGCGCCGGCGTCGAGGTAATAGCGCGTGAGCGCACGCTGGCGCCGCGGATCGAGCTGGCGCGAGCGATCGAGCGCAAGCGGATGCGCCGGGATCACCGTGCCCGCGCGGAACAGGGCGAGCACGTCGTTCGGCAACTCGGAGCGGTGGCGCTGCATAGGGGAAACTCTAACCGGCGCGGGCCCGTGCGGCATCGGTGATTGCGAGCGGCTGGCCTATACTTTTCGCGCCAAGTCACCATCCGGTGAATCACCTGGGAGCCTCCATGTTCAAACACCTCGTCCTCGGCGCCGCCGCAGCGGCCGCGTTCGCAGCCGCACCGGCGTTCGCGCAGCAGAAGGTCGACTTCATCCTGAACTGGGTGCCCGGCGGCGACCACGCGCCCTACTACTACGCGAAGAAGCTCGGCTGGTACGCGAAAGAGGGCATCGACCTGAACCTCGAGCCCGGCAAGGGCTCGGCACTCTCCACCCAGCGCGTCGGCGCGGGCGCCTCGCCCTTCGGCCTGGCCGACATGGGCGGCGTGCTGGTGGCCAAGGGCAAGGGCGCCGACACCGTGGCGGTGTTCAACGTCTACGCCAATTCGCCGCAAGGCATGTACTGGTTGAAGAGCTCGGGAATCACCGGGGTCAAAGACTTCTCCGGCAAGAAGATCGGCAACCCTGCCGCCGACGGCGCGCGCGTGATGTGGCCGGCGCTGGCGAAGGCGAACAAGCTCGACCCGAAGTCGGTGACTTGGGTCAACATCGACGCGAACGCGAAACTCGCCGCGCTGAAGAGCAAGTCGATCGACGTGACGACCTCGTTCTACAACATCCACCACATCTTCGAGCGCGAACTCGGCGCCGACATGGGCTTTCTGGCGTGGCGCGACGCGGGCCTGAACCCGTACGGCAACTCGGTGATCGTGAACGCCGAGTACCTGAAAGCGAATCGGCCGCTGGTGGACAAATTCGTCAAGGTCACGCAGCGTGCCTTTGCCGCGTGCGTGAAGGAGCCCAACCCCTGCGTGCAGGCGCTGATCGACGCGAACGGCGCGCTCAAGCTCGACAACGAGCTGCAGAACTGGGCTCTGGTGGAAAAGCTGATGAGCGACAAGTTCGCACGCGAAGTGGCGCTGGGAATCCACGACGACTCGCGCATGGCGGCCGACTACGAACTGGTGCGCGAATACATCGGCATCGACAAGCCGTTCGACGTGAAGACAACGTACACGAACGAGTTTCTGGATCGTTCGGTGAAGATGACGAAGTAGCCGGCAGCGGCACCGCCCTTCGGCCCGGCGTTGACAGCCCAAGACGGGCCACGTTTGGCTTGCGGGCGCACCGACGCGCAGCGCAGCGTCAACCCAGTTCGGGGCCGGCAACCAGCACGATGTCCGCGTTGTCACCAGGCGCATCAGGCGCGCCATGCACCATGCGCGTGAACGGGCGCTGAAACTCGAAGCCCTGCTGCTTGAGCCACGGCAGCAAGGTCTTGCGGCGGTCCAGCAGATCCGCGTACACAGGCCCCGACAGCGCGGCGAACGCGGCGCCGATGAGGCTTTGCGCGGTTGCATCGTCCTGCGCCAGCAAGGGCCCGATCTGAAACGCCTCGCGCCCGTTGCGGCCGAAAATAAAACCACGCAGGCGGCCGTTTTGCTCGACGATCCGCGCCGCAACGGGCAGACGCGCGGCAAGGCTGCGCAGCAACGGCGTGCGGTCGGCGCCGAAAGCGGGCGCGTCGAGCCCGGCGATGGCCGGCCAGTCGCTGTCGAGCAGCGGGCGCGTGGCCGGCCCTTCGCGCGTCTCAGGAGCTTCGGGAGCAGCGCGGGCTTCGCGCCGATAACGCGCAAAGCCCCACGTGTCGCGAAAACCCTCCTGTTGGTACACCGCGTGGCCGGCGGGCGTGGCGTCGAGCACCGCCGCTATGCCGCGCGACTTCAGTTGCGCGAGCGCATGGCGCAGCAGCTGAGAGGCGTATCCGCGGCGCCGGAACTCGGGCAACACGAGCACCATGCTGACCCAGGCGAATGCGTTCGCCATAGGGCAGAGCGACGGTGGATGCCGCGAGTTCTCGCTGGCCGCCAGCGCCGCGAGCGTGGATGGCCCAGGCCCGCCCCATCGCCAACATGCCAAGCCAATCGGCTTCATTCTGATTCCAGTGGGCAGACGCCGACAGGCGCAATGCACCGGCGAGGTCGGCCGTGGTCAGCGGGACGATGGTCGCCGGCTCGCCGCTCTCAGTACTTGCCATCCCGCGTTGAAAAATGCGTCGGCTTGCCCAGGCTCGGCCCGCCGCGCTGCACCCAGTCGGCGACCCAGTCGATCATCGTCTCGATCGGCACACGAGGTGGGCCGAAGAGCATCTGCGCCTGCGTCGTGTCTTCCAGCCACGCGGTGGGCGCTTCCTGGCCGGTGAGCACCGGCGAGCGCCCGAAGCGGCGGCCGAACTCCGCGGCGAGCCAGCGCACGCTGGTGTGGCGCGGGCCGGTCACGTTGATCGGCGTGGTAGGCGTCGTGCAATGCGCGAGCAGGCGCAGCGCCTGCTCGTTCGCGTCGCCCTGCCAGATCACGTCGGCGTAACCCATCGTCAGGTCGAGCGGCACGCCGGCAAACACGGCGCTCGCCACGTCGTAGAGCACGCCGTAGCGCATGTCGATCGCATACGACAGCCGCACCGCGCGCCCCGGCGTACCGTACTGGCGCGACGCGTACTCGAACATGCGCTCGCGGCCGACGCAGGAATTGGCATAGTCGCCCGAAGGCGGCGTGCTCGGCGTCTGTTCGTTCGCGCCGGGCCCGTCCACGGGAACGAAGGGGTAGACGCAGGCGGTGGAGAAAGCGACGATGCGCGCCTCGCGAAACACCTCGGCCACCATCATCGGCACGCCCACGTTCATCATCCAGGTGAGCGACGCGTTGTCGGCGGCACCGAACTTGTGCCCGGCCATGAACACCAGGTTGCGCACGCCTTGCGCGACGTTGGGCAGCCGCTCGAGCGCGCTGCGGTCGAGCAGGTCGCATTCGATGCATTCGACGCCGTGCCGTTCGAGCGAGCCTTTGAGCCCCGGTGCGCTGAAACGCGCGACGCCGATGACGCGCTTGCGCGGCGCCGCGCGGCGCGCCATTCGCGCCAGCGTCGGGCCCATCTTGCCGCCGACACCGAGCACCATGATGTCGCCGTCGATGCGTTCCAGGTCGGCGATCAGCCCCGGCGTGGGCTCGCTCATGAAGGCCTCTAACGCTTCGACGTTCTCGAACGATTTCGGCAAGGTGGACATGCGATGGCCCGTGTTTCGCGGTTGCTCGAAACCGGGTCCTCAGGCAGCGATGCCTTCGAAGCGGTCGCGCCCGAGGCGCAGCGCGCGCATCTTCGCATCGGCGATTCCGCGCTTGAGCATCCAAAAGCCGCAGTCGGGGTGGATATAGCGCACGCGCCCGGCGCCGAGGACGGACTCCGCGCGCTCGATCGCGCGCGCCACCTGGTCGGCGCTCTCGACGTCGGTGGCCTTGATGTCGACGACGCCCAGGCCGAAACCGATCTCGGGCTTCAAGTCCTTGAACACGTGCAACTCGTCGGCCGGGCGGTGCGCGCATTCGAGCACCACATGGTCGGCGTGCAGCGCGTTCAGGTAGTTCATCAATCCACCCCAGGTTCCCTTCTGCACCGTCTGCCCGCCGTAGTTGCCGAAGCACAGGTGCACCGCGGGTGTGCCGGGCACGGCGTCGAGCACGCGGTTCATCGCGGCAGCCGCCCATTCCCACTCGTGCGGGTGGCCGGGCAGGTTCGCTTCGTCGATCTGCACGATGTCGGCGTCGAGGTGCTTCACTTGCGCGGCCAGCGCGTCGGCGATCGCGTGCGCGAGCGCGGCGGTGTCGCCATAGTGCTTGTCGATCAGCGTCTTGGCCAGCATGTGCGGCCCGGTCAGCGTGAACTTGAAGGTGTGCGTCGCGAGCGCCTTCGCGCGCGAGCAGGCGAGCGGCAGGTCCAGGCTGCCGTGGCCGATGGGCCCGACCACGGTGCCGGGCGGCCGGGTGCGGAACTTCATGCCGCTCTTGCTTCGGTACGCGATCAGATCGTCGAACGAAAAACGCTGCGTGATACCGTCCATCGGCCGCACGAAGTACTCGATCATGCCGTTCGTTTCGGGGTGGTTCACGTCGAAACGGTACAGCTCGCCGTCGCACACCACGTCCACACCCGCTTGTTCCTGCGTGCCGATGACGACCCGAGTCGCGTCGAGCAGGGCTTGTTCGGAAGGGTTGGCGATCAGCCAGTCGGGAACCGGGTAGGAGCCGACGACGGTGGTCTTGATGCGGGCCATGGGGGAATCGGGTCGAATTAACCGGTTGGTGATGAACAATGCTATTCGCGGGGCTGGGGGCGCGTCAAGGATGGCAGGTTCGGCGAGGTCAGCGCCTGCAGGAACGCAACCAGCGCGCGCCGGTCGTCGCTCGACAGCACCAGCGGCCGGATCGACGGGTCCTGCGCGGGGTCATCCGGCGAGCCGCCCGCGACATAGTGGTCGATCACCTGCTCCAGCGTGTCGAACGAGCCGTCGTGCATGTAGGGCGCCGTCAGGGCGACGTTGCGCAGCGTCGGCGTGCGGATCGCGCGCAGATCGGCCGCGGCCCGCGTGACCTCGAAACGACCCAGGTCAGGCACATGCGGCACGCCGACGCGGGCGACCTCGTCGGCCGAGAGCCGCGCGTGCACGCCCGGCACCAATTGCACGTGAACCGACTGCAATTGCAATCGCTCGCTGCGCCAGCCGACGCCGACGTTGTGAAACCGGTGATCGGTGAACAACGCGTCGCGCTCGCCGATCAAGTGGCACCGGCTGCAACCCTGGCTTGCGAACAGCTCGAAGCCACGGCGCGCCTGCGCCGGCAGTGCATTCACGTCGCCGCCGTAGCGCCAGCGATCGAACGGCGAGTCGCCGGCCACCAGCGTGCGCTGGTACGCGGCGAGCGCGCGCGCGATGCGCGGCCCTGTCGGCTTGGGGTCGCCGAAGGCCCGCGCGAACAAGCGGCCATAGGTGCGCAGAGAGCTCACGCGCGCCACCAGTGCCGCGACGCTCGGGTTGGCCATCTCGTCCGGGTGCAGCAGCGGCAGCAGGGCCTGCGCTTCGAGGCTCGGCGGCACGGCCGTCGTGGAACAGGGTGCGCTGGTAGCCCACGTTGAGCAGGGTCGGCGCGTTGCGCCTCAGGCTCACGCCTTCCATGCCCACCGAGGTGCGCAGTTCGTTGGCCGTGAAACCCTGTTCGGGCAGGTGGCACATCGCGCACGACAACGTGCCGTTGACCGACAGGCGGCGCTCGAAGAACAGGGCTTCACCCAGCGCCACCTGCGCGGCCGGCGGCGGTGCCAGCGCCGGCAGGCCAAGCGGCGCGGCCAGGCCAGGCAGATGCGCCGCGATGGCGATGCACGCGACCAGCGCGATCTTCACGCCGGAGCCACCTGCGCGGCCAGGGTGCGCAAGTCGTTGACGATGGCCTGCGGCGCGAGCGTCGCCACGCTGTAGACCTCGCGCACCTGGCGTTTCGCATCGACGCAGAAGACCTTCAGCAAGTGGTTCAGGGTGCGGGTCGGGCGGCCGCGCGAGTCGGTCTCGACGCTGACGTCCTGGCCGAAGCCTTCGAGCAAGGGCAGCAACCGGGCCACTGACGCCGTGGTCAGAAACCACCAGCGCACGCGCGCATCGGCGATGCGCTCGGCGCCTAGCAGCCGCATCTGCGCCGGTGTGTCGTGGCTCGGATCGAAGCTGATCGTGACCAGCTGCGCGGCGCGTGCCAACACCGGGTCGGCCAGCAGCGCCGCGTGCACCTCGTCGAGCATGCGCCACGCCAGCGGGCAGCCGATCGGATCGCGGCAATAGCTGTAGATGAACGACACCACCGACAGCCGGCCCGCCAGCACCTGCGCCAGGCGCAAGCGGCGGCCGTCGTGGTTCAGCACGTCGCCGTCGGGCGCGGCGAACAGGCGCGGCAGGCGGTAGCTGCCGGGCGGAGGCAGGCGCGACACGTCGGGTTCGCGCCGCAGCGCAGGCGGCGCGGCTTCGGTGGCGGCGCGCCACGGCGCCGGCCCAGCTCAGCGCCGCCAGCGGCGCGCCAAGGCGCCAGCGGCGCGCCGACGGGTTCACCGGATCGCCGCGACGCGCGTGGCCGGTTCGAGCGCCGACAAGGCCTTGCCCGACGGGCGGGCCGTGAACTTCATGTGGTGCGCGCGACCCAGCTTCTGCTGGTTGAAGTCGACCTCAAACGCGAGCTTCAGCGCCTGGCCGTCCCAGTGGAAGGCGCGCAGCATCTGCTCGTTGTCCTGGCCCTTCTTGTCCCAGTTGGCGAGCAGCGACGAGGTGATGTACACGCGCTTGCCGTCCCAGCTTTGCGACACCATGTTCACCTGCTTGCCGGTCTGCAGCGCGTAGGTCTGCTTCGGTGCCTCGGGGTTGCTGAGGTCGAAGTAGCGGGTCGTGCCGTCCATGAAGGTGTTGACCCACAAGCCCTTGCCGTCGGCGCTGATGCTGATGTCCACCGGCAGCGGGATCTTGCTCGGGTCGCCGATCGTGCCGACCTCCTTCGCCTGCCACTGGCCCTGCGCATCGGGCTTGACCAGCCACAGCTTGGAGGTCAGCGCCGTGGCGGTGATGGCCCAGTTGTCGCCCTCCTTCAGCGACCAGCGGATCTCCAGCGGCGCGCCGGGCACGCTGAAGATCTGCTGCGGCTTCATCGCCTTCACGTCCCACGCGACCATCGTGTTGCCGAAGCGTTTCATCGCCTCGCCGTCCTTGACCAGCTTGCCCAGATCCATCATGTAGTTGTTCCAGCCGGCGAAGCTGGAAGTCAGCATCACGTTCTTGCCCGGGTTGATCGCGATGTCGTAGCCGTAGCCGTCACCTTTGGTGCCGCCGATCTCACCCACGGGCATCGCGATCTTGTCGACGATTTCGCCCTTGTTGTTGTAGAGCACCATGCCGGTCGTGCCGCCATGGTCCTTGGTGTTGGACAGCCCCGCCACCAGCATGCGGCCGGGCATCGCATAAAAGGTGTGCGGCCCGACGAAGCCGGTCTTCGCGGCGAAGTTCGACAAGGTGCGCACCAGCTTGGGCGAGCGCGGGTTGGCCAGGTCGAAGACGAAGATCTTGCTGTCGTCGAGCCGCCCCGCCCAGAGGTAGCGGCGGTCGTCGGTGAAGCCCATGTGATGCGCCTCGCCGCGCCCCGGCACGGAAAGCTTGTGCACGACCTTGCCGTAGCGCTTGGACGCGGGGTTGGCGTCGACCGTCACCAGCTTGTCGTTGCCGTCGCCCAGGCCCTTGACGCCGAGCGTCCAGACATGAACGAAATCTTCCTGGCCCTTGATGAGATTGGCCATGTAGGGCGAGTTGCAGGTCTCGTCGGCCGCGGCCAACAGCGGCGCCAGCGCAACGGCCGCGGCGCAGGTCTTGATCCATGGTGTGCTCATCGTGTGACTCCGGTTGTGCTTCGGGATGGGAGATTGCGGGCTCGCGGCAGCCAAATTGGGCATCGGCGCCGGGCGGAGCAGACTACATCTTCGCCAGCACGCCCGCAAGGGCCGGGATCTACCCCACCGCGGCTGGCGCCCTTTGCTCGGGCATGATCGGCGGCGGCGTCGGATGGGCAGGTGCGCTGGCTCGCATATTCACCGGATGGTGAGAAGCGGTTGCAGCCAGGGCGTGCGCCTGAGTCAAAGCGGGTTCGCTCGCGAGCAGCGAGGCGGCGTGCGGCTTGACGCGTGGCCCCATGCGACCGTACAGTAATTCACCAAACGGAGATTAGCGTCGAGATGTCCGCCCATTCGCACCGTTGCTCGTCAGGAGCGCGTCGATGACGCTGGAGGAATCCGACCTGTCCCACTATCGGCACTGCGGCCACGTGACCATGCCGCGCGTGTTCGATGCGGCTGAGGTCGACGCCGTCATCGCCGACATTCACGCCTGGGGCGAAACCTTCCTCGCGGAGCTGCCCGCCGCGCAGCGCGCCTGGTACGTCGACACGGGAGTGAAAGCGCGCGAGGTGCTGCGCAAGCTCGACAACCCGCACCACCACCGCGAATCGGTGCGGCGCCTCGCGTTCGATCCGGCGCTCGTTTCGATGGTGGAGGCCATCATCGGTCGCGGCGTGTCGGTCGTGTTCAGCCAGATCTTCTTCAAACCGCCCGAAGGCGGCGGCGCGAAGCCTGCGCACCAGGACAACTTCTATTTCGGCCCGAGCGACCCGGACGGCCTGGTGACGGCGTGGATTGCGCTCGACGACGCAACGCTGGAAAACGGCTGTCTCTACTTCGGCGAGGGCACGAACCGCGGCCCGGTGTATGCGCATGAAGCGCCGGCCGACGAGCCTTTCAATCTTCAGTTGCCTGCGAGCATCCTCGCGCACCAGCCGATGCAACCCGCGCCGGTGATGCGCGGCGGCGTGTCGTTCCACCACGGCAATACCTTCCACCAGTCCGGGCCGAATTTCTCGACGCGCTGGCGCCGCGCCTGTGCGCTGCACTACGTCAACGCGCGCACGCGCTTCGAGCGCCCGGCGCTGCCGTACGACGAGACGCTGCGCCTGCGCATCAGCTGAAACACGGAATGACATCCATACCCACACCATGAGCACTCAACGCCTCGGAATCATCATGCACGGCGTGACCGGCCGCATGGGTACGAACCAGCACCTGATCCGCTCCATCGTCGCGATCCGCAACCAGGGCGGCGTGCTGCTCACCAACGGCAAGCGCGTGATGCCGGATCCGGTGCTGATCGGCCGCAGCGCCGAACGCATCGAGGCGCTGGCCCAGGCGCATGGCATCGCACGCTTCGGCACGAACCTCGACGCCGCGCTCGCAAATCCGGATGACAGCGTGTTCTTCGACGCCGGCACGACGCAGATGCGCCCGGCGCTGCTGGCGCAGGCGCTGCGCGCCGGCAAGCACGTGTATTGCGAAAAGCCGATCGCGACGAACCTGAATGAAGCGGTGCAGGTGTGCCGCCTGGCCAAGGCCAGCGGCCTGAAGCACGGCGCAGTGCAAGACAAACTGTTCCTGCCGGGCCTGCGCAAACTCGAACTGCTGAAGCGCGCCGGCTTCTTCGGCAAGCTGCTCTCGGTGCGCATCGAGTTCGGCTACTGGGTGTTCGAAGGCGACCTTCAACCGATCCAGCGCCCGAGCTGGAACTACCGCAAGGAGAACGGCGGCGGCATCATCCTCGACATGGTGTGCCACTGGCGCTATGTGCTGGACAGCCTGTTCGGCGAGGTGCAAGCGGTGAGCTGCCTCGGCGCGACGCACATTCCGCAGCGCTGGGACGAAGCGGGCAAGCCCTACGCCGCCACTGCCGACGATGCGTGCTACGCGACCTTCCAATTGAAGGGCTCGCAGGGCGAGCCGGTGATCGCGCAGGTCAACAGCTCGTGGGTGACGCGCGTGCGGCGCGACGACCTGGTGACGTTTCATGTAGACGGCACGCACGGCTCGGCCGTGGCCGGCCTGCAGGAATGCCGCGCGCAATCACGCGTGACCACGCCGCGCCCGGTGTGGAACCCCGATGTGAAGCAGACGATGAACTTCTTCGATCAATGGCAGGAAGTGCCCGACGCAATGGCCTACGACAACGGCTTCAAGATCCAATGGGAAGCGTTCATCCGCCACGTGGCGGAAGACGCGCCGTACCGCTGGACGCTGCCCGAGGGCGCGAAGGGCGTGCAGCTCGTTGAAGCCGCGCTTCAAAGCTGGAAAGAGCGGCGTTGGGTCGACGTTCCGGCGCTGGAGATTTGAAGTGAAACTCTTCTACGTCGACTTGCGTCATGCATTCAGCGGGGGGCTGACCGGTTTCGGCCCTTTGCTGCCGTTCGGCGCTGTGTGCATGCCAGCGTTCGCCGCTGCGCGCATGCCAGCGTTGATCGCTGCGCGCCCGCCTGCTCCGCTGCGAGGGCAGGTGGCCCGGGGTACGTTCTCCGGCCCACGCTCGCGGGGTACCGGAGGTGGCCCACGGCGCGCAACTCCATCAACGCCAGCCAAGCACACGCAGAGCCAGGACACCGCGAATGGGTCCTGCGCCCGTACCCCGAGCCACCTGCCCTGGCCACCACGTGGCACCCCTGCGCAGCGCCCGCCACCACGGCTGGTAGCAGGGCGGTGGTGGTGCCCCCGGGCGCAGGCCCCATTCGCGGTGTCCTGGCTCTTTGCGCGCGTGGATGGTGATGACGCTTCTGTCTGTTGTGGGCCTCGGTGGTGCCCCGCGAGCGTGGGCCGGAGAACGGGGGCGCCGCCACCGCCCTGGGGCGCAGTCGGATGTGGGCTGAGTTTGCACGGACGGCCGGTTTCCCTACCAAGCGCCCAATCACCTGCCCTCGGGCCGGAGCAGGCATGCGCGCAGCGGCGAACGCTGGTATGCGCTCAGCGGCGAACGGCAGCAAAGGGCCGAAAGCAGCCCCTCACGACGCATCGTCGTTTCATGCGTCACGAGTCGCGCCAAACGCGCTGGAGCAATTGACATGACATTGAGCATCGACTTGCCCGCAGCGAACGGCACGCTCGCACGCTACACCGTCCGCGGCGCCGGCGGGTTCACACCAGCCGCACCGGGAACCCGCCTGAACCGGATCGCGTATTCCGCCGTGCACGTGGTCGCCGACGCACGCGCCGCGATCGACCCCTGGCTGCAGAGCGCCATCGACTGGGACGCGACGCTCGCGGTGCGGCTGCGCCTGTGGCGCATGGGCCTGGGTGTCGCCGAAGCGATGGACACGGCGCAGCGCGGCATGGGGCTCGATTGGCCGACGTCGCTGGAACTCATCCGCCGCTCGATCGACGCGGCGCGCGACACACCCGGCGCCCTGCTCGCCAGCGGCTGCGGCACCGATCACCTCGCGCCCGAGGATGCAAAGTCCGTTGACGCCGTGATCCGTGCCTATGAAGAGCAGATGGCGGCGATCGAAAAACTCGGCGGCAGGTTGATCGTGATGGCGAGCCGCGCACTCGCACGCGTCGCACGCAGCCCGGCCGACTACGAGCGCGTCTACAGCCGGGTGCTGTCTCAAGCGCGCGCGCCGGTGATCCTGCATTGGCTGGGCGACATGTTCGACCCCGCGCTGCGCGGCTACTGGGGCAGCGGCGATGCATCGAAGGCGATGGACACGGCGCTGGGGGTCATCGAGGCACACCGCGACAAGGTTGACGGTATCAAGATCTCCCTGCTCGACAAGGACAAGGAAATCGCGATGCGGCGGCGCCTACCGCAAGGCGTGCGCATGTACACCGGCGACGACTTCAACTACGCCGAGCTGATTGCCGGAGACGGCGTGGGCACGGCACCGAACCAGCGCCAGAGCGACGCGCTGCTGGGCATCTTCGACGCCATCGCGCCCGCCGCGAGCGCGGCGCTCGCCGCGCTCAGCGCCGGCGACGCGGCGACGTTCCACGCGATCCTCGCGCCCACCGTGCCGCTGTCGCGCCACATCTTCCAGGCGCCGACGCGTTTCTACAAGACCGGCATCGTGTTCATGGCGTGGCTGAACGGCCAGCAAGACCACTTCGTGATGGTCGGCGGCCAGCAAAGCACTCGCTCGCTGCCGCACTTCGCGGAACTGTTTCGCCTGGCAGATGCGGCCGGGTTGATCGAACAGCCCGAGCTCGCGGTGCGGCGCATGCGCACGCTGCTGGCGCTGCATGGGGTCGACGCTTGAGCCGGGCCGCGCCGCTGCCTCGTGAACCGTCTCACGGCCGGCTCTGGCCGGCTCGACGATTCCTGATTGCACGCAGTCATGCGCGACTTCTCGCAGGACCATCGCTGGCTGTCGATCAACACCGCGACGGTGCGGCGCCAGCGCGGCGTGGACTGGCCGCTGCTGGAGATCATCGACGCCTGCGCCCAAGCGCGGCATCCGCGCCATTTCGCCGTGGCGCGACCAGGTCGCCGCGGCCGGCTTGCAGCCCACGGCGCAGGCGCTGCGCACCCATGGCATCGAGCTGTCCGGCTACTGCCGCGGCGGCATGTTCACCTACACCGACGCCGCGAGCCGCCAGGTGGTGCGCGACGACAACCGGCGCGCGCTCGACGAAGCCTGCACGCTCGGCGCGCCGTGCCTCGTGCTCGTCGTCGGCGGCTTGCCGGGTGCGCTGGCGGGCAAAGCCGCGCACCGCGACATCGCGGGCGCGCGCGAACAGGTGAGCGAAGGCATCGCCACGCTGCTCGAGGACGCACGCGAGCGCCGGATGCCGCTCGCGATCGAACCGTTGCACCCGATGTACGCGGCCGACCGCGCGTGCATCAACACGCTGGAACAAGCGCTCGACGTCTGCGACGCGCTCGACCCCTCACGCAGCGGCGCGATTAGGGCGTGGCGGTGGATGTGTACCACGTCTGGTGGGACCCGAAGCTCGCCCCGCAGATCGAACGTGCCGGGCGCGAACGCCTGCTCGCCTTTCACGTCTGCGACTGGCTCACGCCGACGACCGACCTGCTCAACGACCGCGGCATGATGGGCGACGGCGTGATCGAACTGCGCAAGATTCGTGGGCTCGTCGAGGCGCAGGGCTTCGCCGGCTACAGCGAAGTGGAAATCTTCTCGGCGAACCACTGGTGGTTGCGCGAGGGTGGTGAGGTGCTGGAGACCTGCGTCGAGCGGCATCGAACCTGCCTTTGATGGGCACCTGCCGAATGTTGCGCGCCATCGAGGCAGGTCGGGTTGGCTCGTTCACGTCGAGCCGCCTTTCGGCGGCGGCCGCGGCTCAGGCTTCAGGCGCGACAAGGTGCTGGAAGCACTGCGCAGCAACTGGAGCCTGAAGGACTTGGCAGGGTGCGAGGCTCGGCGCTCAAGTTTCATTCAACCAGGCCGAAACAACCGCCATGCAAGACCCCACACCTGCTCCTGCCCCCGCTTTGTCCCTGGACGCCGTGCGCGTCAAACGCCGATCGGTCGAAGAACGCAGGGCCCACGAACGTCTCTCGGCGCAATCGTTCCTGCGCGTTTTCGACCGCGAGAGCGGCCAGGCGCTAGGCGACATTGACGACATCAGCCTGGGCGGCTTTCGCCTGGAGGCTGGCTACTCGCAAGACCTGGGCGACCCTGGCCCGCGCGCGCTGCGCATTGAAATCTGCGTCGACGGTGTGAAACGGGCTCCGATTGCCGTGGAAGCCCACCAGCGCTGGATGAATCGCGAAGCCAAGCACGGGGTCACCCGGGCCGGCTACGAGTTCGTTTCACTGACGCCTTTGGCGCGCCAGCGGATCGAGCGCTTCATGACCGAACTGAGCGGCTGACCTCAAGCCGCCTGCTTCAGCGTGCGCCGCCCCGTTCGCCGATGTGCGGCGTGGTATGCGCTTAAAACCGTTGGCGACACTCCCCGCGTGCCGCGGCGCGCGACGTCGGGTGAGGTCAACTCAAGCCGTCGGCAACTTGTGGTTCTTGAACTGCTCGCGCAGCCGGTTCTTCAGCATCTTGCCCGTGGCGCCCAGCGGGATCGCGTCGACGAACACCACGTCGTCGGGCGTCCACCACTTGGCGATCTTGCCGTCGAAGAAGGCGATCAGCTCGTCGCGCGTCAGCTCCACGTTCGGCTTCTTCATGACGACGAGCAGCGGCCGCTCGTCCCACTTCGGGTGGAACGCGGCGATGCACGCCGCCATCGCGACCTTCGGGTGCGCCATCGCGATGTTCTCCAGGTCGATCGAGCCGATCCACTCGCCGCCGCTCTTGATCACGTCTTTGCTGCGGTCGGTGATCTGCATGTAGCCGTCGGCGTCGATGCTCGCCACGTCGCCGGTGGGGAACCAGCCGTCGATCAAGGGGCTGCCGCCTTCGCCCTTCAGGTACTCGTTGACGATCCACGGCCCGCGCACCATCAGCTCGCCGGTGGCCTTGCCGTCCCAGGGCAGTTCATTGCCGTCGGGGTCGGCGATCTTCATGTCGACGCCGTAGATCGCACGGCCCTGCTTGGCCTGCACGGCGTAGCGCCCTTGCGCGTCCGACCGCTTCGTGCTTGGGCTTGAGCGTGCACACGGTGCCCAGCGGGCTCATCTCCGTCATGCCCCAGGCGTGCAGCACGTTGACGCCGTACTCCTCCTGGAACTTGCGCATCATGGCCGGCGGGCACGCCGAGCCGCCGATGATGGTGCGTTTCATCGTGCTGAACTTGAGCTTGTTTGCTTCCACGTAGGAGAGCAACCCCTGCCAGACGGTGGGCACACCGGCCGACAGCGTGACGCGTTCGCTCTCGAACAGTTCATGCAGCGACTTGCCGTCCAGCCCCGGGCCGGGGAAGACGAGTTTCGCGCCCGTCATGCACGCCGCGTAGGGCAAGCCCCAGGCGTTGACGTGGAACATCGGCACGACCGGCAGCACGACGTCGCGCGCGCTCAGGTTCAAGGCGTCGGGCAGCGCTGCTGCGTAGGTGTGCAGCACGGTGGAGCGGTGGCTGTAGAGCACGCCCTTCGGGTTGCCCGTCGTTCCCGACGTGTAGCACAGCGATGACGCCGTGTTCTCGTCGAACTGCGGCCATACGAATTGGTCGCTCTGCGCTTCGAGCAGGTCTTCGTAGCACAGCAGCCCGCTCACCTTGGGTGCAGCCGGCATGTGCGCGCGATCCGTCATCGCGACGAAGGTCTTGATCGTCTTCACGCGCGAGGCAACAGCTTCGATGATCGGCAGAAAGGTCAGGTCGAAGAACAGCACCTGGTCTTCGGCATGGTCGGCGATGTAGACCACCTGGTCCGGGTGCAGGCGCGGGTTCAGCGTGTGCAGCACCGCGCCGCTGCCCGACACCGCGTAATACAGCTCCATGTGGCGGTGCCCGTTCCAGGCCAGCGTGGCCACACGCGCGCCGGGCTTCACGCCCATGGCCGCGAGCGCCTTGGCCATGCGCCGCGAACGCGCCGCGAGCTCGCGGTAGCCGATGCGGTGGATGTCGCCCTCGACGCGGCGCGACACCACCACCTGCTCGCCGTGGTGGCGCTCGGCATGAACGAGCAGCGACGAGATCAGCAGCGGCTGCTGCATCATTTGTCCGAACATGGTGTCTCCTCGGGATGGCGCGATGCGCGATGCTGTTGCGCAGTTTATCGGGCCAATGGGCGCTGCGCGATCACTCGATCACCTCATCCGCCCGGACGCGCAGCTCGCGCGGCACCGTGATGCCGAGTGCCTTGGCGGTTTGCAGACTGATGCTCAGCTCGTAACGCGTCGGCTGCTCGACCGGCAGGTCGGCAGGCTTGGCGCCCTTCAGGATGCGATCGATGTAGGTCGCGGCGCGCCGAAAGGGTCTGCGTTGCATCACTTGATTCGCCTCGGTTGATACCGTCCGCCTCGTCAATTTCACCCCGTGCGCCTGCCTCAACGGATCACCTCGTCGGCGCGCATCAGCACCGCCTGTGCGATCGAGAGTCCGAGCGCCTTGGCGGCCTTCTGGTTGATGACGAACTCGAAATGGCTGGGCTGTTCGATCGCCAGGTCGCCGGGCCTGGCACCTTTGAAAATCTTCACCACATAGGGTGCCAGCTGGCGATTCAGCAGCGGGAAGTTGACTCCGTAGGACATCAAGCCGCCGCTTTGCGCAAAGTTGCGAAACGGTGAAATAGCCGGCAGCCGATTCCTCGCGCAAAACACGGCGAGCGATTGGGCACGCTGGAAGACCAGCGGCGAGCCCAGCAGAACCAGCGCCTGGGGCCGCGCCTTCAGGCTCGACTCGAGAACGCTCGGCATTTCGCCCCCATCGCGAAATCCGAGCAGCGTCAGCTCGACGGACAGCGTCTTCGCCGCGGCCGTGATCGCATGCATCTGCGAATCGCCCGTGCTCATGTCCCACAAGACGGCGATCCGCAGCGCTCCCGGCACGACCTCGCTCAGCAGTTGCAGCCACTTGCCCGCGATCTGCGGATGATCCAAAAACAGGCCCGTCAGGTTGCCGCCCGGACGGTTCAGACTGGCGGCAAAGCCGCTCGCGATCGGGTCGCCTTCGAGGTCAAGCGCGACGATCGGCAGCGTGGCGCTCGCCTGCTTCGCCGCTCGCACTGCGGCGGGTGCCAGCGCGACCAGAACATCGACCTTGAGCGCCACCAATTCCTGCGCAAGGCCCGGCAGCATATCGGGTTTGCCGTGCGCCCAGCGAGCTTCGATTTTCACGCTCTCCCCGTCGATGTAGCCGAGCTCGCGCAGACCGGCAAGCAGGGCCGAGATGACGGTGGAGGTCTCGGCGACCCGGGATTCAGGAATCCGACCACCGGGAGTTTCCGAGCCGGCTGGGAAACCTGGGAAAGGGCGAGCAGCGGTGCAGCACCGAGCGCCGCCAACATGACGTTGCGTCTGTTCATCGGGGCCCTTTCAGACCGGTTCATCGTTGCGCTGCCCGGCACCGGCGCGAAGTGGCTGAGCGTAGCGGGGCATCAATCAATCACCTCGTCCGCACGCACCAGCAGCGGATTCGGAATCTTGATTCCGAGCGCGTTCGCGGTCTTGCGATTGATGATCAGCTCAAAGCGCGTGGGCTGCTCCACCGGAAGGTCGGCCGGCTTGGCGCCTTTCAGGATGCGGTGAATGTAAGACCCGACAAGGCGGTACTGTTCATCCAGGTTCGCCGAGTACGACATCAGGCCGCCGTCGCCCGGGAACAGCCGGGTCGGCGACACCGCCGGCAAGCGATGCTTCAGCGCCAGATCGATCGCTGCCCGGCGCGACAGGCTCGGCTGCACGATCACCGCGTCGGCTCGCTCCTTTTTCATCGCCGCGAAGGCGGCCTCAAATTCGTCGACAGCGCGCACGATCAGCGTTTGAATCGCGATGCCCAGCGTGCGCCCACCGAGCTCGATCTGCGCGACGAATGCCTTCGTGAAGGGATCCGGCGCATTGCCCAGCACCGCGACGCGGCGCACCTTAGGCAACATGTCGCGCACGAGTTCGAGCATCTTCGCGCCGAGTTCTGTCGTCGTCCCCGAGATGCCCGTGACGTTGCCGCCCGGCCGCGCCAGGCTAGCGACGAGACCCGTGGCCACCGGATCGGCCACGCCCGCCATCACGATCGGAATTTCACTGGTCGCCTGGCGCGCGGCGGAGGCGGCCGGAGTCTGCACGACGACGATGATGTCGACCTTGACGCGCACCAGTTCCTCGGCCAGACCGGGCAGGAGACCCGGCTTGCCGTCTGCCGAGCGGAACTCGAACTGGACGGTCTGCCCCTCGACGTGGCCCTGTTCGCGCAACAGTTGGCGGAACACGGTCCAGAACGGTTCCGGATTGGCGGTGACGAGCACGCCGATGCGCGGCACTTTGGTTTGCTGCGCGCGGGCAGCGAGAGGCCACGCGAGCGCTCCGCCCAGCAATGCGACCGACGCCCGCCTTCTCATTCGATCACCTCGTCAGCGCGAATGCGCAACTCGCGCGGCACCGTGACGCCGATCACCTTGGCGGTCTGCAGGTTGATCACGAGCTCGAAGCGGGTCGGTTGCTCCACCGGCAGATCGGCCGGCTTGGCGCCTTTCAGGATGCGATCGATGTAGTGCGCTGCGCGCTGGTGCAGCTCGTTCTGGTTCGGCGAGTACGAAAGCAATCCACCCTCCTTGGGAAACAGGCCGTTGAACGATACCGCGGGCAGCCGCTGCTTGCGCGCCAGTTCGGCAGCATCCTTGCGTGGCAGGCTGCCTTGTACGATGACGGCTTGCGCGCGCTGCTTCTTCATCGCCGCAAACGCCGCTTCGTAGTCGGCGACGGTGCGAACTTCGAGCGCCTGGATCGCGATGCCCAGCGCTTGGCCGCCGCGCTCGACCTCGCGGATGAGGGTCTTGCCGAACGGGTCGGCGGCGCTGGCCAACACCGCGACACGCCGCGCATCCGGTAACAGCGCGCGAATGAATTCCAGCAGTTTGGGTGCGAGCTGGTCGGACGTCGACGATAACCCGGTGAGGTTGCCGCCCGGGCGCGCCAGGCTCGCGACGAGGCCCATGCCCACCGGGTCGGCAGCTGAGGACATGACGATCGGAATCGATTTGCTCGCCTGCTGCGCAGCGAGTGCGGCAATGCCCGTCCACACGACGATGATGTCGACGTTCAGGCGAACCAGTTCCTGCGCCAGCCCCGCCAGCAACTCGGGCTTGCCGTCGGCCGAGCGGAACTCGAACTGGATGTTCTTTCCCGCGACGTAACCTTGCGCGGCCAGGCCCTCGCGGAACACGCTGAAGAAAGGCTCCGGATTCGCAGGCACGAGCACGCCGATGCGGGGCAAATTGGCTGCCTGCGCGCGAGCCGCAAGGGGCCACGCGGCCGCGCCGCCCAGCCACGCGATCGATGCTCGTCTCTTCATTCGATCACCTCATCGGCGCGCAGCCGCACGGCATACGGAATCGTCAAGCCGAGCGCCTTCGCGGCCTTCAGGTTGATGATCAGCTCGAAGCGGGTGGGCTGCTCCACCGGCAGGTCGGCAGGCTTGGCGCCCTTCAATATCTTGTCGACGAAGCGCGCCGCCTGGCGCCAATTCTCGATCAGGTCCGCGCTATAGGAGATCAGCCCACCGGCCTCAACAAACGGCCGCAGATCGTACATGGCGGGCAGTCGGCTCCTGGCCGCCAGCTCGACGATTCGCTGCCGGTGCGCGAAGGCGATCTCGCCCTGAAGCACGAGCAGCGCGCCGGCGCGCGCATCTGTTGCCGCTTTGAAAGCCGCCGCGATCGCGCCCGCGTCCTTGATTTCGAGCGAAAGCAGCTTCCAGCCGCGCGACTGGGCCGCCGCCTGGGCCGCCTGCCAAGACGCGCGCGCGCCTTGATCCCAGAGCACCGCGACGGGCGCCGCGCCCGGGACGAGTTCCTTGAGCAATTCGAGGCGCTTGCCCGTCGTCTCTGGGACTTGGCGGCTCAATCCGGTGAAGTTGCTGCCCGGATGGCCGAGGCTCTGGACGAGCCCGTCGGCAACCGGGTCGTGGCCGGCCGCCATGACCACCGGGATCGTCGCGGTCGCGTGCTTGAGCGCGAGCAGCGCTGGCCCAGCGGCGACAATCACATCTACCTGGAGCCGTGCCAGCTCGTTAGCCACGAGGGGATAGCGTTCGGGCGTGCCATCTGCGCCGCGCGGCTCGGTTACAAAGTGTTGTCCATACACGTAGCCCAACTCGCCCAGCCCGCGAAGAAGGGCCCGTGCGGCAAGGCTCTCCGGCCGGGGCCCGACATAGTCGGAGGTCGGACCCGTACCGAAGATGCCGATCCGATAAACCGTGCGTGTGGGCTGGGCGAACCCGGCTTTAGAAGCCGCCCACAGCCCTCCGGCGCCGAGCAAGGCGCGGCGCTTCAGCATTGAACCGACTCCGTCCTTCGTCATTCGATACCTCCTTCCTTGGGGCTGCGCGAGGCGCATCGGGCAGCAGCTGCTTGCTTGACCAGGTGCATTGGAGTCGTTTCGATCGTCGCACGGCGGCCGCATCGGCGCCAAGCCGGTCGAACCCGCGCCTGAGCCGCAACACGGCTGAATCGTCAAACATGGCGCGGGCGGCGACCGTGTCAACCTGCGCTTGTCTGCATTCACCGGCGCGGCGCGGCAAACCACGCGCCACGCGCAACCGCCGTCGCATTGATAAGCCCGTAGGCCACGAGTGCCAGCGCCTGCACCGCAAACACTGCAGCCAAGCCGCCACCCAGGCGCAACGCCAGCCAGCCGCCGCACGCGGCCACAGTCAGCCGCACCAGGTTGCCGACGATGGGCCAGAACAAGCGCCCTGCGCCTTGCGAAGCGAAATAGAGCAACAGCGCCAGGCCGAAGAAGCCGTAGGTCGGCCCGACCCAGCGCAGGTACTGCTCGCCGGCTTCGAGCATCGCCGGGTCGGTGTCGAACAGGCCGAGCCACGCGCGCGGGAAGAACGCTGCAGCCAAGCCGATCGCCTCCGTCATCGCCGCGGCGATGGCCGCGCCCGTCCACGCCGCGCGCAGCGCGCGCTCGCGCAACCCCGCGCCGATGCAGGTGCCGACCATCGCGACGAGCGGCGCGCCGAAGCCGAACACGAGCGGCACGAGCAGGTACTCAATCCGCGCGGCGGTGCCGTAGCCGGCAATCGCCGCCGGGCCGAAGTTGCCCACCAGTCCTGTGCCCACGGCGATCGTCACGTTCGTCGCGATGGCTGAGATCGCACCGGCCAAGCCGACGCGCAGGATGTCGGCGAACAATTTGGCGCGAAAGCGCGTTGTCGATGCGGCGTCGGCCTGCGCTGCGACGATGGCGCTGAACGGCCGCAGCAGGCTGTGCCGCGACATCAGGTATCCAATGAGAACCAGCGTGCCCAGCGCGTAGTAGAGAAGCAGCGCGATCGCGCCGCCGGCAATGCCCAGGGCCGGCACCGGCCCCCAGCCGAAGATCAGCAGCGCCGACAGTGGCACAAGCAGCAGCGTGCCGATACCGCTCACCTGCGCCGGCAGCGCCATGTTGCCGGTGCCGCGCAGGGCAGACGCGAGCGCGTTGAAGAGCCAGATCAGCGCGGCGCCGCCAAACACCCAATTCGAGTAGAGCAGCGCGGCGGCCAGCGACGCGCCGCTGCCGCCCATGTGCGCATAGAGCCACGGCCCGCCGAGCCACGCGGCGAGCGTGAATGCGACGCCGAAGCCGAGCGCGATGGCGACGGCGTGCAGCACGAGGGCGTTCGCATCGTCGCGGCGTCGACCGCCGAGAGCGCGCGCGATTGCCGACGAAATGCCGCCGCCGATCGCGCCGGCCGACAGCATCTGCGTCAGCATCACCGCGGGGAAAACGAGCGCCATGCCGGCGAGCGCGTCGGTGCCCAACTTGCCGATGAAGTAGGTCTCGATCAGCCCGGCCGCGGCCTGCGCGAACATCAGCAGCACGTTGGGAACGGCCATGCGCAGCAGCGTGCGCGTGATCGGCGCTTCGAGCAGCGCGTGGGTGCGCGCGTCGTGGGCGTGCGGCGGCGCGGCCGGCGTGCTCACGCCGCCGCCTCGGCGGGTGGTTTCGCGCCCACCGGCAGCAACATCAGCGCTGCGGCGCTGAGAACGAGCACGAAGCCCAGCCAATCGGCGGCGCTCGGCCGGTCACCGACGAGCAGCATCGCGCCGATCACACCGACCACGGGCGCGGCGAGCACGGTCAGCGACGACGCGGTGGCGCTCAACACCTCGAGCAGCCGCGCCCAGAGCACGTAGCCGAGCGCCATCGCGATGGCGATGTGGTAGGCCATCGCCCAGGCGATCCGCGGCGGCCATTGCAGCGGAAGCCTCTCGCCCGCGAGGCCGGCGGCGACGACGCCCATCACGCCGCCGAACACAAGTTGCCAGGCGGTGATGACGATGCGGTCTCCCACCGGCGGCCAGCGTTTCGTCGCCACCGTTCCCGCGGCCCAGCCCAGCGCCGCGAGCAGCGGGAACAGCAGGCCGAGCAGCGCCACCTGCGGGCCCGTGCCCGAGGGCGCGAACCAGCCGCGCAGCACCGGCCACGCCAGCACCGCGATGCCGGCGCTGCCCAGGCCGAGCGCGAGCGTGCCGCGCCGGCCCGGCCGCTCGCCGAGCCAGAGCCACGCGAGCAGGGCCGACATCATCGGCATCGTGTACGTCAGCACCGCGGCGCGCGACGTGCTGGTGTGCAGCTGCGCGAACGCGGTGCAGAAATTGAACGCGGCGATCGTGAGCAATCCGCCCACCACGATGCCCGGCCAGGCGCCGGGCGGCGGGCGCAGCCTTTTGCCTTGGACCAGCGCGATCGCCGCGAGCAGCAACGCGCCACCGGTGAGGCCGATGCCGCGCAGCGTGAACGGCGGTACCGCGGCGAGGATGATCTTGATCGCCGGCCAGTTCAGGCCCCATGACAGCGCGAGCAGCGGGGCGATCAGGACCGGGCGCAGCAACGCGCTCACGGCCGGCGCCGTGTGGTCGTGGCCAGCTTGCGCCACGGCAGGTCGGCCGGGTCCGCCGCCATCGGGCCCGCCGCCTTCGCGACGAGCACGTGACTCGCGTGCGGCTGGAAGTCGGCGCGGAAGTGGTTCGAGCTCTTCACGACCACGATGCGCATGTGCTCGGCGTGGATGCCCACCATGCGCAGCAGCTCGCGATCCAGCAACTGCTTCTTGCCGCTGACGACCGCGACGCGCACGCCGTCGATTTCCAGACACGCGCTTGGGCCCAGGCGTACCGTCAGGCCGGTCATCATCGGGCCGGTCAGGGTGCATTTGCCGTCGCTCAGCGCGGTAACTTTGAATCGGCCTCGCAAGGGTGGGTCGCTGCTCTGCCCGGTGAAGGTGGGCACCGCCGTGCCGAGCGCAAGCTCGATTTCAGCACCGATACCCGCTTCATGCGCGGTGCGCGCGGCGGGTGCATCGAACATCAGACCCAACGCCACCTCGCCGGGGAAGCGCTTGCCCGCACCTTGCGCGAGCAGCGCGTGCAGCATGCCGGTGGTGTTGCTGTCGCCGCCGGCGCCGGGGTTGTCTTGGGTGTCGGCAATCACGACCGGCTTGGCCGCGCCGTCGGCCAGGCGCAGCGCCTGCGTCACCGCGTCGCGCGCTTCCAGGAATTCGAGCTTCCACTGGCTGGGTTCGGCGACGCGCGCATACAACTGCCCCACCGCGCGCTGCGCCATGGCGCCATGGCCCCAGACCATCGGCGCGCACTCGGCGAAGTCGGCCGCCGGAAAGCCCATGCAGAAGCTCGACACGGTGCCGTGTTCGCGGTCGATCGCGCCCAGCTCGTCGTACAGCGCTTTGGCTGGCTCGGTCCACGTGCTTTGCGCGTTCAGCGGAATCAGGAACGGCAGGCGCCTGGAGTGCATCGGCTCGCGGCCGCCGGCCTTGAAGCGCCGTGCCAGCAGCTCAGCCGCGCGCTCGCCGGTGGCGGCCATGTCGACATGCGGATAGGTGCGGTAGGCGACCAGCGCGTCCGCCTCCATCAGCATGCGCTGCGTGACGTTGGCGTGCAGGTCGAGGCTCGCGACGATCGGCAGTTTCGGGCCGACGAGCGCGCGCAGCCGCGCCAGCAGCTCGCCTTCGCTGTCATCATGATGTTCGGCCACCGCGGCGCCGTGCAGGTCGAGGTAGATCGCGTCCAGGCCCTTGGCGTCGGCGAGTGCGGCGCGCGCGTCTTCGCAGATGGCCCCGGCGATGCGCTCGAACGCATCGCGCGTCACATACGAAGACGGGATCGCGCCGGCCCAGCACGAGGGCAACAGCATCCAGCCGAAGCGCCTGGCGGCGTCGATGAAACCCGCCACCGGAATGTTGATGCCGCTCAACTGCTCGACCATCGCCGCGCCGCGCACAAAGGCGGGAAACGAATCTCCGCGCGAGAACGCGGCCCAATCGGCCAGACTCGGCGCGAAGGTATTGGTTTCGTGTTGGTAGCCGGCGATCAGGATTTGCGCCATGTTCAGTCAGTCGGGGATTGCATACACTGCGGTGCAGCCCGGGCCGGACACGCGCAACAAGGTCGCCCAGTGTACGCAGGCGCACGACGCCGCGGCGCGCGCGCGCAGGTTCGCATACGACAAGAATGGAGTCCCAGAGCAAGCGAGAAGAACCACATTTAGCTGTCCGCCGCCGTGTCGGCCTTGGCCGTCGGCTTGGCGCTGGCTCTGCCGGCGCCGTCGCAAGCGCAGGCCTGGCCCAGCAAGACGATCACGCTCGTGATCCCGTTCGCCGCGGGCGGGCCGACCGATGTGATGGGGCGCACGCTGTCGGTGGCGCTCACCAAAGCGCTGGGCCAAAGCGTCGTCGTCGAGAACAAGGTCGGCGCCGGCGGCACCATCGCCGCAGGCCATGTGGCCAAGTCCGCGCCCGACGGCTACACCTTCTTCCTGCACCACAACGGCATGGCGAGTTCGACCGCGCTGTACCGCAAGCTCGCCTTCAACCCGCTCACCGATTTCGAATACGTGAGCCAGGTGGCCGATGTGCCGATGACGATGCTCGCGCGCAAGGATTTCCCGGCGGCCACCTTCCCCGAGATGGTCACCTACATCAAGGCGAACGCGGCGAAGATCAACCTCGCCAACGCCGGCCTGGGTGCCGTGTCGCACCTGTGCGGCATGCTGTTCCAGCAAGCGATCGGCGTGGACCTGCAGACGATTCCGTTCCAGGGCACGGCGCCGGCGCTGAACGCGCTTGCTCGGCGGCCAGGTCGACGTGATGTGCGACCAGACGACGCAGACGATTCCGCACATCAAGGCCGGCTCGGTGAAGTTCTACGGCGTCACGACCAAGCAGCGCATCAAGGCGCTGCCCGACGCGCCGACGCTTGCGCGAGCAAGGGCTGAAGGACTTCGAGATGGTCGTCTGGCACGGCATCTACGCGCCCAAGGGAACGCCGGCCGACATCATGACGAAGATGAACACCGCGCTGCGCGCTGCGCTGAAAGACCCCGACGTGATGGCGCGCTTCGCCGAACTCGGCGCCGAGATCGTGCCGGAGGCCAAGCAGACGCCGGCCGGGCTTCAAACCTGGCTGAAGAGCGAGATCGACCGCCTTGGCCCGCTGATCCGGGCCGCCGGCAAGTTCGCGGATTGAAAGACTGGACTGCCTCGCTCGCCCTCCCCTCAGGGAGAGGGCTGGGGTGAGGGCTGGTGGCCGAACGCAAAGCCCCGCCCCGGCGCGGCGGCAAACAGCGCCTTCGTGTACTCATGCTGCGGCGCGCCGAAGACGCGGTGTGCCGGGCCGTATTCGACGATTCGGCCTTGCGACATCACCGCGAGCTGGTCGCACACCTGGGAGGCGACGCGCAAGTCATGCGTGATGAACAGCATCGCCAGGTTCAGGCGCGAGCGGATTTCTTCGAACAGTTGCAGCACCTGGGCCTGGACTGAAACGTCGAGCGCGGAGACGGCTTCGTCGGCGATCAGCAGCTCCGGCTCCATCATCAGCGCGCGCGCGATGCAGATGCGCTGGCGCTGGCCGCCCGAGAACTGGTGCGGGTAGCGCTGCATCGCGCTCACGTCCATTCGCACCAGCTCGAGCAGCGCGTGCGCCTTGGTCAACGCTGCCTCGCGCGCCAGGCCGTAGTTCATCGGCCCTTCGATCAGCGCCTCGCCGACGGTGCGGCGCGGGTTCAGCGAGCGGTACGGGTCCTGGAACACGATCTGCACGCGTTTGCGCAGCGGGCGCAAGGTGGCGGCGTTCATCATCGCGATGTCGGTGCCGGCCGCGCCCTCACCGCCCAGCAGCACCGAGCCGCCGCTCGGGTCGATCAGGCGCACGATGCAGCGCGCCACGGTCGACTTGCCCGAGCCCGATTCGCCGACGATGCCCAGCGTCTGGCCGCGCCGGATTTCGAAGTCCACATCCTGCGCGGCGTGCACCGTGCGGCGCTTGCCGAACCAGCTGCTGTCGTGATACGTCTTGGCCAGGCCTTTGACGCGCAACACGACCGGCGCGTTCGGGTCGCTCGGGCGCTCGTTGAGCTGCAGCGTCGGCACCGCCGCCATCAGCATGCGCGTGTAGTCGTGTTGCGGGCGCTGCAGCACGTCGTGCTTCGCGCCGAGCTCGACCAGATCGCCCAGGCGCAGCACGGCGACGCGCTGCGCCACTTCCGCAACGACGCCGAAGTCGTGCGTGATGAACAGCACCCCGGTGCCGTGCCGGGCCTGCAAGTCGAGCACGAGCTTGAGGATCTGTGCCTGCGTCGTCACGTCGAGTGCCGTCGTGGGTTCGTCGGCGATCAGCAGCACCGGTTCGAGCACCAGCGCCATCGCGATCATGATGCGCTGGCGCTGCCCGCCCGAGAGCTGGTGCGGGTAGCTCGCGAGCATGCGTTCGGGGTCGGGCAGCAGCACTTCCTGCACGATCGCGAGCACCTTGGCGCGGCGCTCGGCGGGGCTGAGCTGGGTGTGCTGGCGCAGCACTTCGTCGATCTGGTCGCCGCAGGTCATCACCGGGTTCAACGCCGTCATCGGCTCCTGGAAGATCATCGCCATGCGCGTCGCGCGCAGTTCGCGCAGCCGCGAAAGCGGCGCGTGCGTGATGTCTTCGCCTTGCAGCACGATGCGCCCGGCACTCACCGGCAGCGCCTTGGGCAGCAGGCCCATCACGCCCTGCGCGATCACCGATTTGCCCGAGCCCGATTCGCCGACCAGGCAGACGATTTCGCCCGGCTGCACGCTGAACGACACGTTGCGCACGGCGGTCGTGCGGTCGCTGCCGGGGGGCAGGTCGATCGTGAGGCCGGTGACTTCGAGGATCGGCTGTTTCGCGCTCATACCCGCTTTGCCATCTTCGGGTCCAACGTATCGCGCAACCCATCGCCCAGAATGTTCACCGCGAGCACCGTCACGGCGAGAAAGATGCCGGGGAAAAAGATGTTGTGCGGGTACTCGTTGAACTGGGCGCGGCCTTCGGCCATCACGTTGCCCCAGGTCGGGATGTCGGGCGGCAGGCCGACGCCGAGGAACGACAGGATCGCCTCGACCAGAATCCCCGACGCGCAAATGAACGTTCCCTGCACGACGAGCGGCGCCACCGTGTTGGGCAGGATGTGGCGCAACATGATCTTCCAGGTTGGCGTGCCGAGCGACACCGCGGCCTCGACGTAAGGCTCCTCGCGGATCGTCAGTACGAGCGAGCGCACGAGGCGCGTGACGCGCGGGATTTCGGGGACCGCGATCGCGATCACGACGGTGAGCAGGCTGCCCTTCCACATCGCCACCAGCGCGATCGCGATCAGGATCGCCGGAATCGCCATCACGCCGTCCATCACGCGCATCAGCACGCCGTCGACCCAGCGCAGGTAACCCGCGAGCTAAGCCGAACACGATGCCGAACGCAAGCGCGACGCACGCCGTGAACAGGCCGACGATCAGCGACACCTGGGTGCCGTAGATGACGCGGCTGTAGATGTCGCGGCCGAAGCTGTCCGAACCCATCAGGAAGCGGTGCTTCAGCGTTTCGCCCTCGAGCGTCGTGATCTCGCCGGTCTTGCCCGGCAGCAGGTCGCGGCTCGCCGGGTCGAACAGCGACGGGTCGACGGTGCCGAGCCACGGCGCGAGCAGGGCGATGGCGACGAGCACCAGCAGCACGATGCCGCCGATGCGCACCGACAGGTTGCGCCGCACGCGCATCCAGGCGCTGGGCTGGATGCGCACCGTCGCGGCTTCGACCGACAGTGTTTCGAAGGCGGAGGGTGCGATGGCGTCGGACATTCAGTAGCGAATCCGCGGGTCGAAAAACAGGTACGACAGATCGACGAGCAGGTTGATCATCACGTAGGCGAACGAGAACAGCAGGATCACGCCCTGGATCGTCGGGAAATCGCGCGCCAGCACGGCGTCCACCGTGAGGCGCCCCAAGCCCGGGATCGCGTAGACCGACTCGGTGACGACCACGCCGCCGATCAGCAGCGCGATGCCGATGCCGATCACGGTGACGATCGGCACCGCGGCGTTCGCGAGCGCGTGCCGCAGCAGCACCGTCGATTCGGGCAGGCCCTTGGCGCGCGCGGTGCGGATGTAGTCCTCGCCCAGCGTTTCGAGCACCGACGCACGCGTGACGCGCGCGATCAGCGCGATGTAGATCACCGACAGCGTGATCGCGGGCAAGGTGAGGTGGTAGAGCCAAAGCCCGGGCCCGTCGGCCAGGCGCTTGTAGCCCTGCACCGGCAACCAGCCGAGTTTCAGCGAGACGAGCCAGATCAGCACATAGGCGAGCACAAAGATCGGGATCGAGAAGCCGAGCACCGAAAAGCCCATCAGCGCGCGGTCCAGCCAGCCGCCGAAGCGCCACGCGGCGAGTACACCGAGCGGCACGGCGATCATGACCGCGATCGTGATCGTGATCAGCGCGAGCGACAGCGTCGGCTCCAGGCGCTGGCCGATCAGCGTGGCCACGCCGGTCTTGTAGTAGAACGACTGGCCGAGGTCGCCGCGCAGCACGTTGCCGAACCAGATGGCGTACTGCTCGGGAATGGAGCGGTCCAGCCCCAGGCCGGTGCGGATTTGCGCGATCTGCTCGGTGCTCGCCGCGTCGCCCGCCATCACCGCCGCCGGGTCGCCTGGCGTGAGGCGCAGCATCAGGAACACCAGCAGCGAGACGATCAGCAGGACGGGGATCGTTGCGAGCAGCCGGCGGGCGAGGAAGGCGAGCATCGTTGGCGGGCTACCGCTGTGGGTGAATCAGGGCCGAAGGCTCAGCCAAGAAGGGGTCGGGCGCAGCCCGACCCCGCTCTCAATTCTTGCGAATGTTCCAGTAGATATTGCCGTTGGTGATGAAGAACCCGGTGATGTTCTTGCGCGCCGCCATCGGCTGGTCGTATTCGCCCAGAGGCGCATGCGTGCCCACTTCAAAGGCGCGTGCGTGCAGCTGGTCGGCGAGTTTCTTCTTCGTCGCCTCGTCGGTCGCGCGCATGAACTGGGCGCGGATGTCGATCATCTTCTCGTCGCTGGCCCAGCCGAACCAGCCCGACTTTTCGCCGCGCGTGTCCATCGTCGGATTGGCGATCGGGCTCCACACGTCGAACACATTCCACGCGGTGAGGAACATGTGCCAGCCGCCCTTGTCGATCGGGTCTTTCTTGGCGCGCCGGCCGACCAGCGTCTGCCAGTCCATCGCCTGCAGGTCGACCTTGAAGCCGGCCTGGCGCAGCAGTTGCGCGGCGACATCGGGCAGCTTCTGGATCGACGCCAGGTCGGTCGGCTTCATGATGACGATCGGCGTGCCGTCGTAGCCCGAGGCCTTGAGCAGGTCTTGCGCCTTTTTCATGTTGCTTTTCGCCTGGATGTCGCTGCCCGCCAGGCTGCCGTACGGTGTGTTGCAGACGAACATGCTCGGGCAGGTGCGGTACAGCTCTTTCACGCCGACCTGCGCGCGCAGAAACGGCTCTTGCGCGAACGCGGCGATCGCCGCCTGGCGCACTTTGGCGTCGTCGAACGGTTTGTTCAGGTGGTTGAAGCGCGCCATGTACTGCAGCCCGAGGTTCGCGTACTTGGCGAGCTGCAGCGTCGAGTCGGCTTTCACCGTTTCGTAATGATCGAAGCCGAGCGCCTCGATGATGTCGACCTCGCCGTTCTTCAGCGCGTTCACCTGCGCCTGCGCGTCGCGCAGCGCGAGGTTCCACTCGACGCGGTCGACGTAGACCTGCTTCCCGCCGGCGGTGCCCGACGGTGGCTCGCTGCGCGGCACATACTTCGTGTTCTTCAGGTACACCGCCTTGTCGCCGGGTTTGAATTCGTCGCGCTTGAACGTGAACGGGCCCGAGCCGATGTGCTCCTCGATCTGCTTGAACGCGTCGGTTTCGGCGATGCGCTTGGGCATGATGAAAGGCACGTTCGACGACGGCTTGCCCAAGGCTTCGAGCACGAAACCACAGGCTTCGCCCAGGAAGATGCGGAAGGTGTCGGGCGACGGTGTATCCATGCGCAGCACGAAAGTCATCAGCGCGCTGCCCATCGCGTCGCGCTTGCCCCAGCGTTGCAACGACGCGATCACGTCTTCGCCGGTGACCGGCGCGCCGTCGTGGAACGCGAGGCCTTTGCGCAGCTTGAAGGTCCACAGGCGGTGGTCGCCGCTTTCCGTCCAGCTCTCCACCATCTGCGGCTTGATCTTCGCGTGCTCGTCGGTGCCGAACAGCGTGTCATAGATCATGTAGCCGTGGTTGCGGCTCATGTAGGCGGTGGTCCAGATCGGGTCCAGGATCGCCAGGTTCGAGTGCGGAACGATGCGCAGCACTTTCTCCTGCGCGTGCGCGGCCGATTGCGAGAGCACGGAGCCCAGCGTCAGGGCCAGTGCGATCCAGGTTCTGCGTGCGATGAATTTCATGACGACCTTTCGTGAAAACTACCTAATAAAGCAGGGACTGTTCCCGATTGTGGTGGCGGACTCGGGGCCCCGCCATGGGGCAAACACCGTGCGCGCCGCTCCCCGAAGCCGGGGGTCACGCAACGCCGCGAGTCGCCCGGCGCGCACTTGTTCACAGCCAGAAAGCCTGTGCCTGCCTACGATCTTGCCCATGACAGCAGCTAGCCCATTTGCCATGAACCGAGACCCGACTTTTGTGATGCGGGTCGTCGCGGCCCGGGACGTGAACGCCGCGGACGCGCAGGCGTGGGCGGCGCTGGAAGCCCGCGCGATCGAACCCAACGCCTACCTGTCGCCGTTTTTCGTGCTGCCCGCGACTCGCCACCTCACGCCGCAGTCCGACACCATCGTCTGCTTCGTCGAGCGGTCGCGTGTGGGTCAGCGCGATCTGGTGGGTGTGGGCATCTTCGACAAAGTGCCGGGGAGTCGTCAATTCCCGCTGCCGCACTTGATCGCTTACCGAAGCGTGCATTCGTTTCTGGACGGATTGCTGCTCGATCGCGATTACCGCGCCCAGGCGCTGGATGCCCTGGTCAGTGGCATACGGCGCCAGATGCCATGGTTGATGGCGCTGGAATTCGGCCAAGCCTGGGCCGACGGCGCGCTTGCGAAGTGTGCCGACAACCCCGCGCGCAGGCACTATTTCAAGGCACGCCGCGAAGGCGCGAGCGCGCGCGCCGTGCTGTCTCCCGCCAACGGCCCGGGCATGCTTCAGGACAAGGCGTTCGCATCGCGCCTGCGCGACCTGAACCGCAGAAAGCGGCGCCTCGAGGAACAGGGGCAGGTTGAGTGGCGCTGGCAACGCGACGACGAGATTCCGGGCGCGTCGGTCGAGGCCTTTCTGGCGCTCGAACACATGGACTGGAAAGGACAGGCCGGTACCTCGCTGCGCTCCCAAGCCAGTCATGAAGCGTTCTTTCGCGAGGTGGTGACCGGCTTCGCATCACAGCGGCGCGCCCTGTTCATCGAACTGTGCCTGGACGGCAAGCCTATCGCTTCGTGCTGCAACTTCATCTCCGGGCGCACCGGTTTCGGATTCAAGATCGGCTGGAACCCGGAATTTCGCAGCGCTGCGCCGGCCAAACTCAACGAGATCGAATTGATGCGTCAGGCGCACGCGGCGTTTCCGGATATCGAGTTGTTCGACAGTGGCTCGGGCCCAGATTCGTACATCAATGACCTGTGGTCCGAGCGCAGAGTGTTGACGACCCTGACGGCGCCCACCAACGTAGCTGGCGCTGCGGCCTTGCGATTGGTCGACGGCGCAAAGCGCCTGCGGCAATCGCTGCGCAACGCGTCGGCGCCGGCGCCGGCCAATACCGAAGCTGCTTCGAGTGACGGCCGCCTGATCCAGGCCTGAAGTTTCGCGCGGGGTCACCGCGAAGCCGGTCGAGGCCAGTCGCGGGGGCGCCGTTAACATGGCGCGCCGTTCGCGACACACCGCCATGCCGATCCTGCCCCGCATCCCCGGCCACCGCTTCCTGCATTCGCCCGGGCCGACGCGCGTGCCCGACGAAGTGCTGCACGCGATGAGCCGGCAACCGATGGATCTGGCGGACCCGCGCGTGGCGCAGACCATCGGCGCCTGCGAGGCCGGGCTGAAACGGCTGCTGCGCACGCGCGATGCGAACGTGCTGATGTTTTCGTCGAACGGCCACGGCGTGTGGGAGGCCGTGATCGTGAACCTGCTGGGCCCGGGCGACGCGGTGCTGATCCCAGGCACCGGGCACTTTTCCGATGGCTGGGCGCAGATGGCGCAGGCCTTTGGCGCGGATGTGATTCGCACGCCGTGGGTCGAAGGCGAGCCGATCGACCCGGCCGCGGTGGAACAGGCGTTGCGCGACGACCCTGAACACCGCATCAAGGCAGTGTTTACCGTTCACACCGACACTGCCAGCGGCGTCACCAGCGATTTGCAGGCGTTGCGCGGCGCGATCGATCGCGCCCGGCATCCGGCGCTGTTTGTCGTCGACGTCGTCGCATCGCTCGGCGCCGCCCCGTTTGCGATGGACGAGCTGGGCGCGAACGTCGCGATCGGCGCGTCGCAGAAGGGCCTGATGGCGCCGCCGGGGCTGGGCATCGTCGCGGTGGATGCTCGCGCGCTGGCGGTGGCCCAAGCCAACCCGGCCCCGCGCTTCTACTGGGACTGGGCACGCCGCATTGGCGAGCCGTCATACGTCAAGTTCTGCGGCACACCTCCGCTCAATCTGCTGATGGGGCTCGAGGCCGCGCTCGGACTGATCGAGCATGAGAGTCTGGACGCGGTGCTGGCGCGCCATTCGCACATCGCCCGAGCGGTGCACGCTGCGGTGGAGTGCTGGGCGCAGCCGGGTGCATTGCGGCTTTTCGCCAAGTCGCCCGCGGTGCGGTCGACCTCGGTGACGACGATCGCGGTGCGCGACGGCATCGATGTCGATGCGCTACGAACCATCGCGCGCGAGCGTTTCCAGGTGGCGATGGCCGGCGGCCTGGGCCCGTTGACGGGGCGCGCGTTTCGCATCGGGCATCTCGGCGACATGAATCCCGCCATGATCCTCGGCGCGCTCGGCGGCATCGAGGCTGCGTTGCAAGCGCAAGGGATTCCGTTCGTGAGCGGTGTCGCGGCGGCCACGGCAAGCCTGGCGCGCGGCGGCTGAGTCGACGGAATCGAGCACACGATGAACATCGACCCGATCACGCTGTCGGTGCTGCAAAACGGCTTGCAGCAGGTCTGCAACGAGATGGACCTGGCGTTCGTGCGCAGCGCGTTCAGCCCGGTGATCGCCGAGGCGCTGGACCGCAGCGACGGCATCTACCACCGCGATACGGGCGAGCTGATCGCGCAGGGCGAGCTCGGGCTGCCGGTGTTTGTGGGCACGATGCAGTTCACGGTACAGGCCGTGATCGAGCATGTGCGGCGCCGCAAGGTCGAGCTGCATCCGGGGGACGTGTTCATCGTCAACGACCCCTACCTCGGCGGCACGCACCTGATGGACGTGAAGTTCGTGCAGCCGTTCTTCCACCACGGCGAACTCTGGTGCTGGCTCGCCAACACCGGCCACTGGCCCGACACCGGCGGCATGGTGCCGGGCGGCTTCTCGGCCAGCGCGACCGAGGTCGAGCAAGAGGGGCTGCGCCTGCCGCCGGTGAAGCTCTACAAGCGCGGCGTACTGGACGACGAGATCTTGTCGATCATCCTGTCGAACATCCGCATCGCCGACCAGCGCATTGGGGATATCAAGGCGCAGGCCGCGGCGCTCGCCACCGGCGACAAGCGCCTGACGGCGCTGCTCGATCGGTATGGATCGGACACGGTGCGCGAGGCCATCGTCGAGCTGAAGGCACGCGCCGCGCAGCAGATGCGCGCGATGATCGCGACGATTCCCGACGGCATCTACGAGGGCGTTGCCTTCGTCGATTCCGACGGCGTGGTGAATCAGCCGTTGCGCATCGCAATGCGCATCACCAAGTCCGGTTCAGGCGATGCGGCGCGCCTGGTCTTCGACATGGCGGAATCGTCGCCTCCGTGCAAGGGCCCGATGAACAGCGTGATCGCGACGACCAAGTCATCGATCTACCTCGCCGTGAAGCATGTGTTCCCGGAAGTTCCGATCAACGCCGGAACGTTCGAGCCGCTGCAAATCGTCGAGCCCGAGGGCACGTTTCTGTATGCGCGCTACCCGCGCCCGGTGTCGGGCTGCGCGGCGGAGGTGAGCCAGCGCATCGCCGAGGCGGTGTTCGCGGCACTCGGCCAGGCCATTCCCGATCAACTGTTCGGCGCGCCGGCGGGCACGAGCGGCAATCTCGGCATCGGCGGCTTCGACCCGCTGAAGAACCGTGCCTACGTGATGTACGTGATCTCCGGCGGCGGCTACGGCGGCAGCCCGGCGGGCGATGGCATCAGCAACGGCTGCTCGACGATCGGCATCTCGAAAACCACGCCGATCGAGATCATGGAGCAGCTCTACCCGGTGCTGTTCGAGGAGTATTCGCTGCACGAAGGCTCGGGCGGCGCGGGCGAGTTCCGCGGCGGCTTCGGCGTGAACTATCGAATCAAGTTGCGCCGCGGCGAGGCGCGCGTGTCGATGGTGATGGACCACGGGCGCAGCGGCCCGCCGGGTGTGCAGGGCGGTGGCAGCGGCGGCGTGAACAAGGTCAAGATCATTCGCGGCGGTACGACCTACGTGCCTGAGCATCTGTCAAAGGATCAGGACATTGCCATCGCCGCGGGCGACGTGATTTGTGTGTCGACGCCGGGGGGTGGGGGGTTCGGCGAGCCTGCTAGGCGCTTGGGCGATGCGGTCGCGCGCGACCTCTCGATGGGCTACTACCCCGCCTGAGCGGGTCCGATCGCGCACTATCATCGTGGCGCCTCGGGCCCAAAGCCTGTGGCAGCGTTCTCAGGGCGGGGCGAAATTCCCCACCGGCGGTGATGGCGGCGGCCGAGAGGCCGGTGCACAAGCCCGCGAGCGCCCGGTTCGTGTCACTGCGAATCGGGGTCAGCAGATTCGGTGTCAATCCGAAGCCGACGGTCACAGTCCGGATGAAAGAGAGCGCGTTGGTGCATCGCTTTGCCCCTGCAAAGGGCAAGGTGCTGCGCTGCGTGCGCCCTGATTCTGGCAATCGTCTGTTCAAAGGAACACCATGAATCAGCTTCCAACGTCTTCCGATCGTTCTTCCACGCGCGCGCTCGCCGAGCCGCGTGGCGCCGCGCCGCCTTGGCGCTTTGCGCTGATCCGCGCGCAGTGGCACGCCGACATCGTGCAGCGCGCCTGCGACAGTTTTCTCTCCGAGATCGCGCGCAACGCCGACCCGCCGCCCCGCGTGGATGTGTTCGACGTGCCCGGCGCGTTCGAGATCCCGCTGCACGCGTTGACGCTGGCTCGCAGCGGCCGCTACGCGGCGGTCGTCGGCTGCGCGCTCGTCGTCGACGGCGGCATCTACCGCCACGAGTTCGTCGCCGACGCGGTGATCTCGGGGCTGATGCGGGTGCAGCTCGACACCGGGGTGCCGGTGATTTCGGCGGTGCTGACGCCGAAGAACTTTCATGAGCACGACGAGCACCGGCGTTACTTCAGCGAGCACTTCGTCGTGAAGGGCCGTGAAGCGGCGCGCGCCTGCCTGGCCACGGTGCAGGGCCTCGCGCGGCTCTCGGCCTGACCCTTGCGGCGAGGCAACGCGCGAACCTCGGCACGATGCGATGACAACCGTGCTGAAGGTCCAGTCTCGCGTCGAACTGCGCGTCGCCGGCGCGCACGCAACGCCGGGCATTCGCTTGAGCGCCGCCAGCGGCCTGGTGCAGCGCGAGGGCCGGCTCTATGTGATCGCCGACGACGAGCATCACCTTGCGGTGTTCGATGCCGCAGGTGCGAGCGAGGGCCGTTGGCTGCGCCTGTTCGAAGGTGAGCTGCCCGACAAGCCCAAGCGCCGCAAGGCAGCGAAGCCCGATCTGGAAACACTGATCGAGTTGCCGGCCTCGGGCGATCTGCCCTTCGGCGCTTTGCTCGCGCTCGGCTCGGGCTCGCGCCCGAATCGGCAGACAGGCGTGATCTTGCCGTTCAACGCGCAAGGCGAGCTGAAGGAGGCGCCACGCCTGATCGATCTGGCGGCGCTGTACGAGCCGCTGCGGCGCGAGCTGGGCGATCTGAACATCGAAGGCGGCCTGCACCTCGCGGATGAGTTGGTGCTGCTGCAACGCGCGAACCGTGGCGCGGCGCGCAACGTGGTGATGCATTTCGCTTGGGGCGATGTCGGCCCGTGGCTGCTCGGCCGGGGCGGTGCCGCGCCGCGAGCGCGGTCCCTGGTGGACTACGAGCTTGGCATGTTTGACGGCGTGCCTCTGGGCTTCACCGACGCCGCGCCGCTGCCGGATGGTGGCTGGGTGTTCAGCGCGGCCGCCGAGGCCACGAAGGACAGCTATCTCGACGGCGAGTGCGTCGGTTCCGCGATCGGCATCGTTGGCGCGGACGGCAGCCTGAGTTCGCTGCGGCGCCTGGAAGGGGAGTGGAAGGTGGAAGGCATCGCGGCAACTCTGCTGGCCGATGGCGAGACGCTGGAGTTGACACTCGTCACTGACGCCGACGACCGCAGTCTGCCCGCCTTGTGCCTGACGGTCCGCGCACCGCTGCGCGCCTGACCGTGCTTGTCCGCTTCAGCCGGTGGAACCGACGCCGAACTGGCTGACTCCGAACGCCGTCTGCAAGCGCTTGTCCTCGGCACCGAAATGCGCCAACGCACGTTGCAGCCAACCTGATTGGCGCGGTGCGTTTGGCGACTGCATCGGCCGCGACAGACGCAACAGCGATGACGCGCCACCGCGACAACTCGGCGCGTTGCTGCGCCTGGCCGGTGGGTCGATCCGGTTCACAAGGGGTTTCGGCGTCATGGCGATGGCTCCCTGGTTCGGGGCGCGGTGGCCGGGCCGTGGAGATGCGCCGGTGTCGCCCTCGTGATTGGCGCGTGCAAGCTTCGTGCCGCGATCGAAACGGGTTGGCGTTGCGTGCGCTTCGCGCAATATCACCGAGCCTAGCGTGTCGGGCCAACAAATCGCGGCACGCCGCGCAGCCAGAGCGTCATGCGTGCGACCTAAACCGTCGGTCGATCGGGCAAAGGCTGGGCTGTCGCGCGGAAAGCCGGTGAGCCGCTACGCAGCTGTCCGGTAGTCCCTGGGAGGTCTATGCGGCCGCGCGGTACCCGCGCGGTATGGCCCCCAGCAAGCGCTTCGTGTATTCCTCACGCGGCGCGTCGAGGATCTGCTCGACGCTCGCCTGCTCGACCACCGCGCCGTCCTTCATCACCATCACTTCGTCGGCCATGAAGCGCACCACGGCGAGGTCGTGGCTGATGAAGATGTAGGACAGGCCGAGTTCGTCCTGCAGGTCCTTGAGCAGGTTCAGCACCTGCGCCTGCACCGAGACGTCGAGCGCGCTGACGGCTTCGTCGAGCACCAGCACCTCGGGGTTGAGCGTCAGGCAGCGCGCGATCGCGATGCGCTGGCGCTGGCCGCCGGAGAATTCGTGCGGGTACTTGTGCAACGCGCCCTCGGGCAGGCCCACTTTGGCGAGCAGCGCCTTCGCGCGCGCTTCGCGATCGGTTGCGCTGCTGCCGATGCCGTGGATCAGCATCGGCTCGGTGAGCGTCTGCGCGACAGTGAAGCGCGGGTTCAGCGACGCGTAGGGGTTCTGGAACACGACCTGCAGACGACGCCGCATCGCCAGCATCTCGGCCTTGCTCATGGCCAGCAGATCCTGGCCGTCGAACATCGCACGGCCCTGTTGCGGCCCGCCGCTCACCTCGTGCAAGCGCAGCAACGTCAGGCCGAGCGTCGTCTTGCCCGAGCCCGATTCGCCGACGATGCCCAGCGTATGGCCGCGCCGCAGCGTGAAGCTCGCGTCGACCACCGCCTTGAACTCCTTGCGGCCGAACACGCCTTGGCGCAGCCAGAAGCTCTTGGAGAGATTCGTCGCCTCGATCACGACCGGCGCTTTGGCGTCTTTCGCCGCTGCGGCGGCACCGGCCGTCGCGCCGCCGATGTGGTCGTCGATCACCATCAACCGCGCGCTGCGCTGCTCCAGCGTCGGCCGGCACGCGAGCAGCGCCTGGGTGTAGGCGTCCTTTGGCGCGCTGAAGATCTGCGCCACGGCACCCTGCTCGCGCACCGTGCCTTCGCGCATCACGACCACGTGGTCGGCAATCTCGCCCACCACGCCGAGGTCGTGGCTGATGAACAGCATGCTCATGCGGTGCTTTTGCTTGAGCGTGCCGAGCAACTCCATGATCTGGCGCTGGATCGTCACGTCGAGCGCCGTCGTCGGCTCATCGGCGATCAGCAGTTTCGGCTCGCACGAGATGGCGATTGCGATCATCACGCGCTGCTGCTGGCCGCCCGACAGTTCATGCGGGTAGGACGCGAGGCGCCGTTTCGGCTCGGGCAGGCCGACTTCGTTGAGCAGCGCTTCCGCGCGCTCCATGGCGGCGCGACGGGTGAGCCCCAGATGCTTGATCAGCGGCTCGCAGATCTGCGCGCCGACGCTGAACACCGGGTTCAGCGACGTGAGCGGGTCCTGGAACACGCAGGCGATGTCCTTGCCGCGCACGCGCTGCAGGTCTTGCAGGTCGGTGGCCATCATGTCGCGGCCCTGGAACATGATCGCGCCCTGGCGTTCGGCGTTGTCGGGCAGCAGGTTCAGGATCGACATTGCGGTGACGCTCTTGCCGGAGCCCGATTCGCCGACCAGCGCGAGCGTGCGGTTCTCGGGCAGGTCGAAACTCACGCCGACCTGCTGGCCACCCACGTCGCGCCCCACCGCCTGTACCCGTTGCGTGACGCCAGCCACCTTGCCCAGGCGAAACGCCACACGCAGGTCTTTGATCGTGAGCAGCATCGTGGTGCGTCAGCGCGGCTATTCGAGCCCGCGCAACTTGGGGTCGAGCGCGTCGCGCAACGCGTCGGTGAACAGCGAAAACGCGGTCACGAACACCGCCATGAACGCGGTCGCGGCGGCGAGCTGCCACCAGTGGCCGAGGATCAGTTCGCTCTGCGCCTCGGCGAGCATCGTTCCCCAGCTCACCTGGTCGACCGCGACACCCAGGCCCAAGTACGACAGGATCACTTCCGCCTTGATGAAACCGACCGCATAGATCGACAACTGCACCAGCGCCACATGGCTGACGTTGGGCAGGATGTGGCGAAAGATGCGCGAGAACGTACTCGCGCCGATCGCCTCGGCCGCGCGCACGTACTCACGCACCGCGTGCTTGATGAACTCGGCGCGCACCAGCCGGTAAATGCCGGTCCAGCCGGTCAGGCCGAGGATGATGACGATGCTCCACACGCCCTTGGGGATGATCGCGTCGGCGCGATTCAGCACCGCGGCAAACGTGAAGATCAGCAAGATGCCCGGAATGGACGTGAACACGTTGTAGACCCACTCGAGCAGATCGCCCAACTTGCCGCCGAAGAAGCCGCCGAGCGCGCCGAGCAAGGTTCCGATCAGCGTGGCGACCACGGCGGAGAGCACGCCGACCATGATCGAGATCTCGGCGCCCTTCACGGCCTTGGCGAGCACGTCACGACCGAGGCGGTCCCCGCCGAAGGGCAGCGTTTCGCTCTTCACCGTTTCCACGGTTTTCAGCTGCGCGGCGCGTTCGGCCCATTCCTTGTAGCGCGGCGCGAGCGGGTCCACATCGGAGATGTCGACATTCGGCCCCTTGGGTTGGGCGATCGCGCCGGTTTCGGTGGGCGGTGCCGGCCCCATGAAGTGCGGCGGGGCGTTCGGAACGCCCAACTCCTGCTGCCAGCCGCGCGCGACCAGGCCCAGCGCAGATGAAATGATCAGCACGAAGAACGCTACGACAATGGCCAACGACACGAGGCCGACGCGGTCGGCGCGGAAACGCTTCCACGCGGCACTCCACACGCCGCCGGAAGAAGCGGCGGCAGCGGCGTTGGCAGTCAAGACGGCACTCACAGGAACGTCACTTCAACACCACCCGCGGGTCGGCAATCTTGTAGAGCACGTCGGTCACCAGGTTCACGAACATCGTGATCACGGCGATGTAGATCGTGACCGCTTGAATCACCGGGTAGTCGCTGCGGTTCACCGCGAGCAGCACTTCGCGGCCCAAGCCCGGGATTGAGAAGAAAGTTTCGATCAGGAACGAGCCGACGAAGATCCCCGGCAGCGCGACCGACACGTTGGTCAGGATCGGGATCAGCGCGTTGCGCAGCACGTGCTTCATCAGAATCGTGCGCTCGGTCAGCCCCTTGGCGCGTGCGGTGCGAACATAGTCCTGGCCGATTTCGTCGAGAAAGAAGGTGCGGTACAGCCGCATCTGCGGTGCCAGGCCGACCAGCACCGCCAGCAGCACCGGCAGCGGCGTGTAGACGAGCAGGTTGGTCCACGTGCTGTCGCTCCAGCCCTGCACCGGGAACCAACCGAGCTGGAACGCGAACAGGTACTGGCCGACGATCACATAGACAAGGAACGAGATCGACAGCGCGACGGTCGTGACCACCATCAGCGAACGGTCGGTGAGCGAGCCGCGCACGGCGGCCACCGCCATCGCGAACGGAATCGCGAGCAGCACGTCGAGCAGCAGGATGGGAATCATCACGGTGAGCGTAGCCGGCAGGCGCGTCATGAACAGGTTCGCGACCGATTCGTTCGTCGCCCAGCTCTTGCCCCACTCGAACGTGACGATCTGCTTGAAGAAGATCGCCAGCTGCTCCCACACCGGCTGGTTCAGCCCAAGCTGGTCGCGAATCGCTTGAATCTGCTCGGGCGACGCGTTCAGGCCACCGAGGATTTCCGCCGGGTCGCCGCCGAAATACTTGAACAGGAAGAACACCAGCAACACGACGCCGATCAGCGTCGGGATCATTTGCCAGAGGCGCCGGATCAGGTAGGCGGCCATGGGTGGGTGAGGTGCGGGAAGTTCGGTCGCGGTGGAGGGCAGTGGCACTGTGCCGGGTCAGGCGCAGCGCAGTCTAAGCGACGTGGTGCGGCGCGCTCACCCGAATTTGCCCTTGCCCTAGGGCCGGGCAGGCCCGAAGGCCGCGAGGCCGGGCAAAGACCTAGACTTGTGGCCCGCGCGGGATGGGCGCGGAACCAAGGAGCGAAAGTGAGCACAGCGTTGACGCCAGCGATGACCACCGTGCCGCGCCGATTGCGCGCATGGATCGGGGGCGGGGCGATCGCTTTCGCGGCCGGGCTGCCGGCATTGCTCTGCGCGGCGCAGGCGCAGGCCCCCGCCACGAGCCACGCAACAGGCCAGAAGGTGTTGCGCTACGCCTTCCCCGTGGCCGAGACCGGCTTCGACCCGGCGCAGATCAGCGACTTGTATTCGCGCACCGTGACCGCCGGCATCTTCGAGACCCTGCTGGCGTTCGACTATCTGGCGCGGCCCTTCGTCATGAAGCCTCTTACCGCCGAGGCGATGCCGGAGATATCGCCCGACTTCACGAGCTTCACGTTTCGCATTAAGCGCGGCATCTACTTTGCCGACGACCCGGCGTTCAAGGGCGCGCAGCGCGAATTGACGGCCGCCGATTACGTGTACGCGATCAAGCGCCACTACGACCCGCGCTGGAAGAGCCCGAACCTGTACCTGCTGGAAAACGCGCGGCTGCTGGGGCTGACCGAGTTGCGCAAGAAGGCCATCGAATCGAAAACGCCGTTTCCTTACGACGTGGAAGTGGAAGGCGTGCGTGCGCTCGACCGCTACACGCTGCAGTTTCGCCTGGCCGAACCGTCGCCGCGTTTTCCTCAGCAGGTGCTCACCGACAGCTCGGCGTTCGGCGCGATGGCGCGCGAAGTGGTGGAGTTCTACGGCGACAAGATCATGGAGCACCCTGTCGGCACCGGGCCGTTCCGCCTGGGCGAATGGCGCCGCAGTTCGCGCATCGTGCTGGAGCGCAACCCGCGCTACCGCGAGGTGTTCTACGACGAGCGCCCGAGCCCGGACGACGCGCAGGCCGTCGCGATCGCCAAGCAGATGCAAGGCAAGCGCATGCCGATGCTCGACCGGGTCGAGATCGCGATCATCGAGGAGACGCAGCCGCGCTGGTTGTCGTTCTTGAACGGGCAGAGCGATTTTCTGGAGCGCCTGCCCAACGAGTTCGCGAACGTCGCGACCCCGAACAACAAGCTCGCGCCGAACCTGGCCAAACAGGGCATCAAGATGGACCAGGCGCCGCTGGTCGATTCGACGCTGGTGCTGTTCAACCAGGAGAACCCGCTCGTCGGCGGCAGCCAGCCGGTCAAGGTGGCGCTGCGCCGCGCAATCGCGCTGGCGTACAACAGCGATGAAGAGATTCGCCTCGTGCGCAAGAACCAGGCGGTGCGCGCACAGGGGCCGATCGCACCACTTGCCTTCGGCTACGACGCGACCTTCAAGACCGAGATGAGCGACCATGACTTGGCCCGCGCCAAGGCTCTGCTCGACCTGCATGGCTATCTCGACCGCGACGGCGACGGCTTGCGTGAACAACCCGACGGTTCGCCGCTCACGCTCGAATACGCGACGCAGCCCGATCAACTGAGCCGGCAGATCGCCGAGCTGTGGCAAAAGAGCATGAAGGCGGTGGGGCTGCGCATCGAGTTCAAAAGCGCGAAGTGGCCCGAGAACTTGAAAGCCTCGCGCTCGGGCAAGCTGATGATGTGGGGCGTGGGCTGGCTCGCTTCCAGCCCTGACGGCGACACGTTCCTCGCGCTCGGCTACGGCCCGAACAAGGGCCAGGCAAACCACTCGCGCTTCGACCTGCCGGCGTTCAACGATCTCTACATCAGGCAGAACAAGATGCCCGACGGCCCCGAGCGCCAGAAGGTGATGCAAGACGCCGCCAAGCTGATGGTTGCCTACGTGCCGTACAAGATCAGCGGCCACCGCATCGCCACCGACCTGATGCACCCGTGGGTCATCGGCTACAAGCGCAATCCGTTCATTCGCGAATTCTGGAAATTCGTGGATGTCGATCTGGATGTGCAGCGCAAGGCTGCACCTTGAGCGGCGGCGATTGACGTCGAAGGTGGGGCGGGCATGAACATCGGTCGTTGGCAAGCGGGATTGCGGCCGCTGCTCGCGGCCACTGCACTGCTGCTGTTCGGCATCGGCACGGCACAGGCCACAGCGTCCAAGGTGCTGCGCTACGCCTTCAACGCCGGCGAAACCGGCTTCGACCCGGCGCAGATCAACGACCTGTACTCGCGCATCGTCACCTCGCACATCTTCGAGGCGCCGTACAAATACGACTACCTGGCGCGGCCGTTCCTGATCAAACCCAATACTGCGGCGGCGATGCCCGAAGCGTCAGCCGACTTCCGCACCTGGACGATTCGCCTGCGGCCCGGCGTCTACTTCGCCGACGACCCGGCCTTCGGCGGCAAGCGGCGCGAAATGGCGGCGCAAGACTATGTGTATGCCTGGAAGCGCTTCTATGATCCGGCGAACAAGAGCCCCGTCTATTCCTCGTTCAACGAGGAAGGCGTGATCGGCTTGAATGCGCTGCGCGAGGCGGCGCTGAAGAACAAAACCGCGTTCGACTACGACCGCGAGGTCGAAGGCATTCGTGCGCTGGATCGGTACACGCTGCAATTCAAGCTCGAAAAGCCGCGCCCGCGTTTTGTTCAGGGTCTGTTGGCAGACAACAGCCTGTTCGGCGCGGTTGCCCGCGAGGTGGTGGAGCACTACGGCGACAAGATCAGCGCGCACCCGGTCGGTACCGGGCCGTTCCGCCTCGCTTCGTGGCGGCGCAGCTCGCTGATCACTCTGGAGCGCAACCCCACCTACCGCGAAGTGCTGTTCGACGCCGAGCCGAACGCCAACGATGCGATCGGCCAGGCGATCGCTGCGCGCTTCAAGGGCCGGCGCCTGCCGATGATCGACAAGGTCGAGGTCGCGATCATCGAAGAGAGCCAGCCGCGCTGGCTGGCGTTTCTGAACGCACAGTTTGATTTCGTGACGGTGCCGCTGGAGTTTTCAACGCTGGCGGCACCCAAAGGCAAGATCGCTCCGAATCTGGCGCGCCGCGGCATCGAGCTGCATCGCATCTCGAACCCCGACTTCACCTTGTTCTACTTCAACATGGAAGACCCGGTCGTCGGCGGCATGGACGAAGCCAAGGTGGCGCTGCGCCGGGCGATCAGCCTGGCAAGCGACACGCGGCGCGAGATTGATCTGCTGCGGCGCGGCCAAGCGATTCCCGCGCAATCGCTCGTCGCTCCCTGGATCTTCGGCTACGACCCAGCGTACAAGTCGATCAACAGTGACTTCGACCCGGCCCGCGCCAAGGCCTTGCTCGACCTGTACGGCTATGTCGACCGCGACGGCGACGGTTGGCGCGAACAGCCCGACGGTCGCCCGCTTGTGCTCGAGTACGCGAGCCAGCCCGATTCGATTTCGCGCCAGATGGACGAGCTTTGGAAGAAGAACATGGACGCCGTCGGCCTGCGCCTGGTCGTGAAAGCCGGCCGCTGGCCCGAGCAGCTCAAGGCGGCGCGCGCCGGGCAAATCATGATCTGGCAACTGGGCTACTCCGCGGCCGACCCCGACGTGCAGCAAGGCCTGCAGATCCTCTACGGCCCGGACTCGGGCGGTCAGAATCTGGCGCGCTTCAAGGATCCGCGCTTCGACGACATCTATCGCCGCATGGCGAGCCTGCCCGACGGGCCCGAACGCCTGGCCTTGCTGCGCGAGGCGCAGAACCTGATCAGCGCCTTCGCGCCGCACAAGTACAACGTGCACCGCATCGTGCTCGACCTCACCCATCCCTGGTTGCTGGGTTACCGCCGGCCCTTGTTCGGCCGGCAGTGGTGGCACTACGTCGACATCGACGAAACGAAACGTCCGCCGAAGTAGCCCCATGATTGCGCGCCGCGAATGGCTGGCTTCGTCCGCCGCACTGGCGGCCGCGTCGGCGCTGCCCGGCGACCGCGCGCGTGCCGCCAACGAATCGCGCAAACCCAATACGTTGCGCGTCGCGTTCAGCACTGCCGAGACCGGGTTCGACCCGCCGCAGATCGGCGACACCAACTCGATGTCCGTGGCGGCGAGCATCTTCGAGCCGCCGTTGACCTACGACTATCTCGCCCGGCCGGTGAAGCTGAAACCGTTGACCGCGGTGGCGCTGCCCGAAATTTCCGCCGACTTCACGCGCTTCACGTTTCGCATTCGCCCCGGCATCTTTTTCGCCGACGACCCGGCGTTCAACGGCAAGAAGCGCGAACTGGTGGCGCAGGACTATGTTTACAGCGTGAAGCGCTTTTACGACCCGAAGCTCAACGCCGAAGCCATCTACCTGTTCGAGAACGCCAAGGTGCTCGGCCTCTCGGAGCTGCGCAACGAAGCGCGCCGCCGCAAGGCGCCGTTCGACTATGAGCGCGAGGTCGACGGCATCCGGGCGCTCGACCGCTACAGCTTCGAGGTGCGGCTCGGCACCCCGAATCCGCGCTTTGTCTTTGTGTTTGCGATGGCGTACACCGGCGCGTTGGCGCGAGAGGTGGTGCAAAGGTACGGCGACGACATTGCCGCGCACCCGGTGGGCACCGGGCCGTTCAAGCTGGAGTCGTGGCGCCGCGCATCGCGCATCGTGCTGGTGCGCAACCCCGGGTTTCGCAAGCAACTCTTCGACGGCGAACCCGCGCCCGGCGATGATGAAGCGCAGCGCATCGCCACGGAACTCGCGGGCAAGCAATTGCCGCTGCTGGATCGCATCGAGATCAGCGTGATCACCGAAGCGCAGCCGCGCTGGCTCGCGTTTCAAGAGGGCGCGATCGATTTGCTCGAGGTGCCCAATACGTTCGCGCCGCTGGCCGTGCCGAACGACCGGCTGGCGCCGCACCTGGCCAAGCGCGGCGTGCGCCTGCAGCGCGCCTTGCAGGCGGACATGGCGCTGACCTACTTCAACATGGACGACCCACTGGTGGGCGGCAACGCGCCCGACAAGGTGGCGCTGCGCCGCGCCGTCGCGCTGGCGTTCGACGGCGAACAGCACCGGCGCCTGGTGCGCAACGGCCAGGCGGTGCCTGCGCAGTCGACGATTCCGCCGTTCACGTCGGGCTACGTCGAGTCGTACCGCAGTGAGATGAGCAAGCACAGTCGTGCCGAGGCGATGGCGCTGCTCGACGTGTTCGGCTACGTGGACGCGAATCGCGACGGCTGGCGTGAACTCCCTGACGGTTCACCCCTGATGCTGCGGCTGGCTTCGCTGCCGGATCAGCAAAGCCGGCGCGAGAACGAAGTCTGGCGCAAGCACATGGCCGCCGTGGGGCTGCGCATCGAGTTCGACGTGGCCACCTGGCCCGACCTGCTGAAAAAATCCCGCGCCGGCAGCCTGATGATGTGGGGCTATAGCTGGGTCGCGGGCTCGCCGGACGGCGGCTTTTTCCTGGGCATCGGCTACGGGCCGAACGCGAGCGAATCGAACGACGCGCACTTCGCGCTGCCCGAGTTCGACCGCTTGTTCGAGCAACAGCAAGTGCTTCCCGACGGACCCGAGCGCGACGCTGCGATGCGCCAGGCGAAGAACCTGCTGGTCGCGTACATGCCCTATAAGGTGCACGACCACCGCATCGTCAACGATTTGCAGCATCCCTGGGTGCGTGGCCACTGGCGCCACCCGTTCACACGCGACCTCTGGCGCTACGTCGGCGTCGACCCGCCGCTCGCGTAGAGTGCGGGTCCGGCGACAGCCCGAGCCTCTGAAATGCCCCCGCCCGAACCCCAAATCCTGCGCTACACGCGCTGGCTGCAATCCACTCGCAGCCTGACGTTCGATCCCACCACCACGGCCGGCTATGACGAACTCTGGCGCTGGTCGGTCGACGATCTCCCGGCGTTTTGGGAATCGATCTGGCAGTACTTCGACGTGCAGTCGCCCACGCCTTACTCGCAGGTGCTGGCCGATGCAGCGATGCCCGGCGCGAAGTGGTTTGCCGGCGCGCAAGTGAACTACGCCGCGCAGGTGCTGCGCCACGCTGGAGCTGCGCACGCCGCCGGCCACCCGGCGATCGTGTTCCAGAACGAACGCTTGCGCGAGCGTGGCGAGATGCAGGTGCTGACCTGGCCGCAATTGCAGACCCAGGTCGGCGCTTTCGCTGCGGCGCTGAAACGTTTGGGCGTGCTGCCCGGTGACCGCGTCTGCGCCTACCTGCCCAACGTGCCGCAAACCGTCGTGGCATTCCTCGCCTGCGCAAGCGTCGGCGCGGTCTGGTCGGTGTGCTCACCCGACATGGGGCCGGTGGCCGTGCTCGACCGCTTTGTGCAGATCGAGCCCAAGGTGTTGATCGCCTGCGATGGTTATGTCTATGGCGGCGTCGATCACGACCGGCAGCCGCTGCTGAGCGAACTGCTCGCGGCGCTGCCGAGTGTTCGCGACGTCGTGCTGCTGCGAAATCTCGATCCGACGTCCGACCCCGCGCGCCTCAACGGGCCACAGCGCCGCGCCCACGATTTCGACACGCTCGCGGCCGGCAGCGAAAGCGCCGCGCCGATCTGGCTGCCCTTCGACCACCCGCTGTGGGTCGTGTACTCGAGCGGCACCACCGGCCTGCCCAAGGCGATCGTGCACGGCCACGGCGGCGTGATGCTCGAGACGCTGAAGGGCGCGTGCCTGCACAACAACCTTGGGTCGAGTGCCGACACCGGTGAGCGCTTCCACTGGTACAGCTCGACCGGCTGGATCATGTGGAACCTGCAGGCCGGCGTGCTGCTGAACGGCACCTCGGTGTGCATGTACGACGGCAACCCCACCGGCCGTTTGGGCCAGGCCGATTGGAACCTGCTGTGGCGCTTTGCTGCACAAGCGGGTGCGACGTTCTTCGGCGCGGGCGCGGCGTTCTACGCGAACTGCCTGAAGGCCGACATCCGGCCTGCCGAAGCGGCCGACCTCTCGAAGCTGCGCGGAATCGGTTCGACCGGTTCGCCGCTCGCGATCGAGTGTTATCGCTGGATCTACGAACGCTTGCCGCAGTCGGACGGCAAGCCGATCTGGCTCGCGCCGATTTCCGGCGGCACGGACTTTGCCGGCGCCTTTGTCGGCGGGCTGGTGACGCTGCCGGTGGTCGAGGGCGAGATGCAATGCCGCTGCCTCGGTGCCGCCGTCGAAGCCTGGAGCGAGCCGGATGCGAAGGGCCGCGGCCGCGCGCTGATCGACGAAGTGGGCGAACTCGTCTGCACCAAGCCAATGCCGTCGATGCCTTTGTATTTTTGGGGCGACAAGGACAACCATCGCTACCACGACAGCTACTTCGACATGTACCCGGGAATCTGGCGCCACGGCGACTGGATCCGCATCACGCCGCGCGGCGGCGCGATCATCTATGGCCGCAGCGACGCGACGATCAACCGCCACGGCATCCGCATGGGCACGGCCGAGGTGTACCGCGCCGTCGAGGCGCTGCCCGAAGTGCTGGACAGCCTGGTCGTCGACCTCGAATACCTGGGGCGCGAGAGTTACATGCCGCTGTTCGTCGTGCTGCGCGACGGCCTTGCGCTCGACGCGGCATTGACGGCGTCGATCAAACAATCGATTAAGCTGGCGCTGTCGGCGCGGCATGTGCCGAACGACGTGTTTCAGGTCGGCGCGATCCCGCGCACGCTGTCGGGCAAAAAGATGGAGCTGCCGGTGAAGAAGCTGCTGCTCGGTACCCCCGCAGGCCAGGTGTTCAAGCTCGACGCGATGGCCAACGCCGACAGCGTGGCGTGGTTTACGGCGTTTGCGGCGAAACGGCAGGCGTCTGCGTTGCCTTAGATCAATCTGAGCGGCGCTTGCGTGAGAAACCCCCGCCGCGCCCAGGTGGTGGGGGAATAATCGCGTCCCCCATTGCGTATGCCCGATCGTGGACGCTCCCCCCGCCTTTCGCCGCCAGCTGCTCGACGCCATCCCGCGGCTGCGCCGCTACGCGCGCTCCCTGGTGTTCGACAGCCATGGCGCCGACGACCTGGTGCAGACCACGCTCGAGCGCGCGCTCGCGCACTGGCACCAGTTCGACCAGCGGCGCGACATCGTGCTCTGGGCCGTTTCGATTGCCCACAACGCCTTCATGGACGACCGGCGGCGCGAGAAGCGCCAGCCGGCGTCCGACTCCTACGAGTCGTATGACGAACGCGCCGATCAATTGCCCGCGCCAGGAGTGGACATCGGCCTGCGCATCGACCTGATCGCGGCGCTGCGCCAGTTGCCGCTGGAGCAGCGCGAGCCGCTGTTGCTGGTGAGCCTGGAACAACTCTCATACGCCGATTGCGCCGAGGCGCTGGGCATCCCCATCGGCACCGTGATGTCGCGCGTGTCGCGCGGACGTGCCGCGTTGCGTGAGCTGCTGGAAGGCAAGCCGCCGCGTTCAGCGGGCGGCTTGCGCCGCGTTGTGTGACCTAAGCGTTATCTGGAACCGCCATGACCGCCCTGTTCGACGACACCGTTCTGAATGCCTGGCTCGACGGCGAGCTCACGCCCGAGCGCCGCGCCGAAGTCGAAGCCTGGTTGCGCGACCACCCACTCGACGCCGCGCGCGTGCGCCTGTGGGCCGCAGACCGCGAAGCGCTGCGCAGCCAGCTCGACAGCGTGCTCGCGGAGCCCGTTCCGGCACACCTGAAGCGCCTGGTGATGCACGGCCCTTCGGCGATCGACTGGCGCCGTTGGCAGGCGTGGGCCGCCGTGTTGGCGGTGTTCGTGCTGGGGGGTGGGGCCGGGGCAGCAGCGATGTGGCGTGCGCAAGGCGGTGCGCCGCAATCGGCCGCCGCACCCGCGATGCCGAACGCCTGGGTGATGCGCGCCGCGCTCGCGCACACGATCTACGTTCCCGAAGGGCGCCACGCGGTGGAAGTGAAGGCGCAGGAAGAACACCTGAGCCGCTGGCTGACGCGGCGCCTGAACGTTCCAGTGAAGCTGTTCGACCTGCGCGACCAGGGCTTCGAGCTCGTCGGCGGGCGGCTGCTGCCCGACGCTGCCGGCAGCCCGAGCGCCCAGCTCATGTACCAGGCGATCGTCGCGCCGCCCGCAGCGGGCTCGGCACCGGCAGGTGCCGATGCACCCAAGCCGGCACGCGTGACGGTGTACCTGCGCAAACCCGACGCCTCCACGCCCGCCGCTTTCAGCTACGAGCAGCAAGGCAACCTCGGCCTGTTCTATTGGGTGGAGGGCGACAGCACGCATGGTGCGGCGACCGGTTACGCGCTCGCTGGCGAACTGCCGCGCGAGAAATTGCTGGCGCTGGCCGAGGCGATCCACCGGCAGGGCGTCACGCCGCCTTGAGTTCCTGCTGCGGGGGCGCTGCATAGAATCCCCCGCATGACCCAGCCGCAGGCGGATGCACAGGCCCCAGCCGCCATCACCCCCGTCTACCGCCGCAAGCTGTTCTGGGTCGCGCTGCTGTATTTCAGCGAAGGGCTGCCGCTCGGCGTCTTCTACGACATCTTCCCGGTCTATTTCCGCCAGCAAGGCGTGAACCTCGCCGACATCGGCCTGCTCAGCCTGCTCGGCCTGGCGTGGACGGTGAAATTCCTCTGGGCGCCTGCGGTGGATTGGGCGCGCCGCCACCGCTGGTGGATCGCCGCGGCGAACGCGGGCATGGCGGGGGTGATGTGGTGGTTCGGCGCAGCGGCAGCTGCGGGTGCCGGCGCGATCGGCCCCTGGGTCTGGGTGGCGATCGGCATCTTCACGGTGCTTTCGGCGACGAACGACATCGCCACCGACGGCTACACGATCGAGCTGCTGGACCGGCGCGAGTACGGCCTGGCGAACGGTTTTCGCATCGGCTTTTACCGCGTCGGCATGATCTTCGCGGGTGTGCTGCTGATGGTCTCGGGTTGGCTGGGCTGGAGCATCGCCTACTTCCTGGGCGGCGCGATGTTCGCCGTCAACGCCGGTTGCGCGCTGCTCGCGCCTGCTGAAAAAGCGGTGCTCAGCGAACGCAGCACAGCCGCGGCCGAGTTCGGCCTGCTGCGCGATCAGCCGCAGTGGGCGCTCGCCCTCGGATGCGTGATCGTCGGCTTGCTCTGGCCGGGCCTGGCGCCGCTGGCGCGCTTTGCCGGCTGGTCCTCGGTGGCGCTGGTCAGCGACACCTGGTGGTTCAAGGGCGCGATTCCCGTGGGTCTGATGTTCCTAGGCGCCGGCATCATGGTGCACGCGGCGCGCCAGCCGCGAGCCCAACTGCTGCGCCAGGGGCCGGTGTTTGGCGCCTGGGTCGAGCTGTTGTCGCGGCCGGGGATGATCGCGATCCTGCTGTTCATCCTGCTGTTCAAGCTCGGCGACGCGTCGATGGGCTTCATGGTCAAGCCGTTCTGGGTCGACAGCGGTTTCACGGCGCAGCAGATCGGACTGGTGAGCGTGAATCTGGGCCTGGCGCTGTCGATCGCCGGCGGGCTGCTCGGCGGCTGGTATGTCGATACGCGCGGCATCTTCAAAGGTCTTTGGGTGTTGGGGCTTTGGCAGGCGCTGTCCAATCTCGGCTATGCATTGGCGGCCTGGTGGGTACCGGGCCTGGCGGCAGGTGCCGCGGCCAGCGCGGCGGCGGGCGCGACGGGTGGCGACATCGCGTTGGCGCAGCAGGTGCTGGTCTATGCCGCGAGCGGCCTGGAAAGCTTCACCGGCGGCCTGGGAACCGGTGCGTTTCTCGCGTTCCTGATGGCGATCACGAGCCGTGCGAATGCGACCACCGAGTACGCGATTCTGTCGAGCATCTTCGCGTTCAGCCGCGCCGTCGCGGGCTGGGCCGGCGGCATCGGTGCCCAGGAAATGGGCTATGCGGCATACTTTTTCCTGACGTTCTGGCTCAGCTTCCCGGCGTATGTTCTGCTGCCGCAGGTGCGACGTATGCTGGAGGCGAGCGAGGCGCGTTAGTGCACGGGCCGCTGTGCCGCGGCGCAAACGAGTGAAGCGATGAACCAGAAATCAGGATCGATGTTGGAGGGGCCGATGGGGTGGTCAGGCTGCGCCTGCTGCGCGAGCACTTCCTGGGCGCGGCGGCGCCTGTTCGGTGCGGCGCTGCTGGGAAGCGCTGCGTCGGCGGCGTTGCCGGCCTGGGCGCGCGAAGGCGTGGATGTGGGCAAGCAGTCAAGCTTCACCAAGCTCGTCTCGGCGGAGCAGGTGGAGCGCGCCGCGACGCAGCAGTACCTGCAGCTGCAACAGCAGGCCTCGGAAAAGAAGGCGCTCGCGCCCGACAACCATCCGCAGCTCATTCGGCTTCGCACGATCGAACTGCGCATCCGGCCGTTCACTTACGAATGGAACGAACGCGCGCGCCAGTGGAAGTGGGAAGTCAGTTTGATCGGCAGTACGCAGATCAATGCGTTCTGCATGCCCGGCGGCAAGATCGCCTTTTATTACGGCATCCTCGACAAGCTGCAGCTCAACGACGATGAAGTCGCGATGATCATGGGCCATGAAGCGGCGCACGCGCTGCGCGAACACGCGCGCGAGCGCATGGGCAAGAACATGGCGACGCGCGGCGCACTGGAGATCGGCTCGGCGCTGCTGGGCCTTGGCAACGTCGGGCGCAGCGTGGGCGACCTGGGCGGGCAGTTGCTGACGCTGAAGTTCGGTCGCGAAGACGAGTCGGAAGCCGACCTGATCGGCATGGAACTCGCGGCGCGCGCCGGCTACGACCCTGCCGCAGGCGTGACGCTGTGGCAGAAGATGGCCGCTGCGAACAAGGGCGCGCCGCCGCAGTTCATGAGCACGCACCCGAGCGGGCCGACGCGCATCAAGGACATCGAAGACAACCTGCACAAGGTGACGTCGCTCTACGAGCGCGCAGACCGTCCGGCGCAGCGCTTCGGGCCGCCCAAGCCGCGCCCGGCCACCACCGAACCGGGCTGATTCCACACCAGCGCGGCGCGCATATCGCGCGCGAGGGGCGTCGCTGTTCAGGCAGGCGACGCAGTGGTTCGCAAGGGGACGATTCCCGCGTCAATCGAGACTGACTTCGGTTCGCACCGCGCCCGCGCGGTCGGCGCGCGCGGTCAGCGCCAGCCGCGTGCCCTGCGGCGCACGCACCACCCATTCGGCAACCGCGCGATCGGCGGTGACTTCGCGGTTCGGCAGGAACGCGTGCAGCGACTGTTTGGGCGCATGGCCTTCCAATTGGGGCCCTTCGAAGCGAGGCTTGCCGCCGATGAGCGAGACCTCCGGGTTGCCTTCGGGCAGGTGAATCTCGAACATCACGCCGCGCACGACTTTGCGCGCGAGTGCGCGCTTGGTCACGTAGGCAGGCAGCCAGCCGCTGTTCGCGACCGCGAGCCTGATGCGCCAGGTGTCGGGCCCGAGCGCACGCACTTCGGTGCGCAGCAGTTCGAGCTTCGGCAGCGCCAGCGCAAGTTGCGTCATCCACCCCGGAAAACGCGCCGCCTCGCGTTCGCGCAAGGCGGGCGGCGGGTTGCGCCAGTAGTTCATCTTGTCCCAGCCGCCGATCTCCACCGCGCCGAGCTGCGCGTGCTGGAACGGCTTCCAGTCGACATGCGCCTGACCGCCGCATTGCGCATCGCTCCACTGCAGCAGCTTCAGGTCGTCGGCGGGCGGGTGCTCGCGGTACCAGTCGATCCACTTGTAGTCGGCGATACCGGCTTCGCGGTTCGGCGACCAGAGTTCGACCACCCAGAACAGCGCGCCCAGGTGCTCGAAGAACCAGTCTTGGGTGCCACCGATCACTTCCTTCGGGTGGTACTTGAAGTCGTGAAAGATGCTGATCGCCGGATATCCCGTGAGCTTGGCCCCAAGCTCGCTGAAGCGCTTGTAGGACCACAGGTCCTCCGGGATCATTTCGTCGTCGCTCTGCGTGCCGAACGGCCGCAGGATCACGCCGCTGTGCGTGTGGTAGCTGATCGCGGCGCCGATGTTGGGGTGCTGGACCACGAAGTCGACCATCGCGCGCACCTCGGGCTCGCTGGTCGGGAACGGGCCCGCGCCGACCTGTTCGAATTCTTGCCGCCAGACTGCGGGGAAGTTGCGGTTCAGGTCCAGGCCTTCGAGATCCGGGTTCACCTTGACCGTCAGGCCGTCGTAGTTTTGCAGCGTCCCTTCCGGGATCACGCGGTAGTACTCGCCGCCGAATTCGCCGGGCTCACGCGCCACCATCAGGCGCGCATCGAGATCGCTCTTCTTGTAGGCGCCATGCGGATCGGCAATACGCATCGTGAGGATGCGGCCGTCGCCGTCGATGTCCTCAACCGTCAGCCCTTCGACGCTGTCTTCCTCGAACGGATAGCGGCGCGTGCTGGAGCGAACGTGGCGCGGCTTGTCGGCGAGCGCGAGTTCGGCGCCGTCGGGGTTCAGGCGCGGGCACAGGTAGAGCACGCGCGTGTCGAGCAGCTGCGTGATCGCGCGGCCCTCAATGCTCGGGCTGCCGTAGCCCTTGACGAGCCAGTTCAGGTAGTACAAGACGGCGGTGCTGGCGGTGAGTTCGGCGGCGTGGATGTTGCCGTCGACCCAGAGCGCGGGCTTGTCGACGGCGGCGCCGGTGTGGATGTTGGTGACCGTCGCGACCCAGATGTCGCGGCCCTCGAAGCTCTTGCCGATCGACGCCAGCGAGACGAGTGTCGGGAACGCCTGGGCATAGCCCTGCAGCAGGCGCGTCAGGTCGTCGAAGCGATAGAAGATGTCGAAGCGGGGGGCGGGGGCGGTGGTCATCGGTTTCGGCGTCACTCGGTGAAGAGCCGCGTGATGCCCTTCCACGTGATCAGGTGGCCGGGGTTGCTGGTTTCGTCGAGCACGCCCGACATGCGCTGCCGCAGCCGTGCGCTGCGCCTTGCGCGCCAGATCACCAGGTCGGCGAGCCAGGGGTGGGCGTTGACCTGGTTCGCGCGTTCGTACAAGTCGAAACGCGGTTTCAGCGCCGCGAGCGCCTCGTCGTAGCGTTGGCATGCCGTGGCGTCATCCAGGCCTTGGTCGCGCGCCGTGAGCAAGGTTTGGGCGGCGAGGATGCCGGTTTCCATCGCCTTGCCGATGCCCTCGCCGGTGAAGGCGTAGGTGCTGCCCGCGGCTTCGCCCGTCACCAGCAGGCCCGGGCGGCTCCAGCGTGCGCCTTCGAGCGTGCAACGCAGCGGAGCACCTTTTAGCTCGCCTTGCAGCGTGCCGCCGGCCAGCAGCGCGCCCGCGGGCGCGTAGACTCGCGCAAATGTCTTCAGCAGCTCGCGCAGGTTCACGTCTTTCATGCCGACCTTGCCGTCGTCGCGCACTTCGCTGTGGCTGTGCAGCACGCCCGCGCCGATGTTGAACACGCCGTCGCCGCACGGGAAGATCCAGCCGTAGCCGGGGCGCAGTTTCCGGTGCCACACGACTTCCAACTCGGTGATCTTGCCCGTCATCGCGTTGTTCTTCACATAGCCACGCAAGGCCACGCCGGTGGGCACGCGCCGCGTGCACATCTGCGCGGCAAGCAAGGCTTGCGGTACCGCGCCGGTGGCGAGAACGACCCAGCGCGCGTCAACGCCTATCGTTTGCTCGCCCGACTTCAACACCGCGCCGATGACGCGCCCGCCTTCGACGCGCGGTGCGTCGAAGCGCCACGGCGCGGCGAAGTCTGCGCCTGCGCGCACCGCCGCCTGACGCAGGATTTCATCGAGCTGGCGCCGCGGCAACACCGCCAGCGCGCCGGGAATGTCGACCCGGCCGCCGCGCGGTGAAATGCAGGCCACATGCCCGACGCGGTGCGCCGCGGCCATCACCTCGTCGAGCACGCCCAGCCGCTGCAGCGCAGCGTGCGCGTCCGGGATCAGGCCGTCGCCGCAGATCTTGTCGCGCGGAAAACTTTGCGCGTCCACCAGCGAAACGCGCCAGCCTTCGCGCGCGAGCCACAGCGCGCAGGCGCTGCCAGCCGGGCCGGCGCCGACCACGAGGACGTCGCAGGGCGCGGGAGTGCTGGCCATCAAGGCGCGGCCTTGACCTTCAAGCGCCACGCGTGCAGCAGCGGTTCGGTATAGCCGTTGGGTTGCTCGAGTCCCTTGAACACTAGCTCGCAGGCTGCCTTGTACGCGGCCGATGTGTCGAAGTGCCCCGCCATCGGCCGATACGCCGGGTCGCCGGCGTTTTGCGCGTCGACCACCGAAGCCATGCGCTCGAACGTGGCGCGCACCTGGGCCTCGTCCACCACGCCGTGCAACAGCCAGTTCGCGATGTGCTGGCTGCTGATGCGCAAGGTGGCACGGTCTTCCATCAGGCCGACGTTGTGGATGTCGGGTACTTTCGAGCAGCCCACGCCCTGGTCCACCCAGCGCACCACGTAGCCGAGGATGCCTTGAACGTTGTTGTCGAGTTCCTGCCGGCGCTCGGCGGCGCTCCAGCTCGCCTGCTCGACCACGGGAATCGTCAGCATGCCGTTCAGCAGCGCGTCGCCCTGCTGGCCGGCGTCGCTCTCAAGCTTCTTCTGGATGCCAGCGACATCGATCGCGTGGTAGTGCAGCGCGTGCAGCGTCGCGGCCGTTGGCGAAGGCACCCACGCCGTGTTCGCGCCGGCCAGCGGGTGCGCGACTTTCTGCTGCAACATCGCCGCCATCAGGTCGGGCATCGCCCACATGCCTTTGCCGATTTGCGCCTTGCCGCGCAAGCCGCTGCTCAGCCCGACTTGCACATTGCTGCGCTCGTAGGCGGTGAGCCACGCGCTGGTTTTCATGTCGCCCTTGCGCAGCATCGGCCCGGCGTGCATGGCACTGTGCATCTCGTCGCCGGTACGGTCAAGAAAACCGGTGTTGACGAAGGCCACTCGCGCCGGCGCAGCGGCGATGCAGGCCTGCAGGTTGACGCTGGTGCGGCGCTCCTCGTCCATGATGCCCAGCTTCACCGTGTTCGGTGGCAGGCCCAGCAGCGCTTCGACACGCGCGAACAGTTCATCGGCGAAGGCCGTTTCAGCGGGCCCGTGCATCTTCGGCTTGACGATGTAGACCGATCCGGTGCGTGAATTGACAAACTCCCCGCGCCCACCGCGCTGGAGGTCGACCATCGCGATCGCCGTCGTCACCACCGCGTCCAGAATGCCTTCGGGGACTTCTTTCGTGCCGCTGTCGAACAGGATCGCCGGGTTCGTCATCAAATGGCCGACGTTGCGCACGAACAGCAGCGAGCGGCCGTGCAGGCGCAGCTCGCCGCCACGCGGCTGGGTGTAGACGCGGTCTGCATTGAGGCGGCGCTCAATCGTCTTGCCGCCCTTGACCAGCTTCTCGGTGAGAGAGCCCTGCAAGATGCCGAGCCAGTTGCGATAGCCGAGCACCTTGTCGTCGGCATCAACCGCGACCACGGAATCCTCGAGGTCGAGAATCGTCGACAGCGCGGCTTCGAGCACCACGTCGCTGACGCCCGCGGCGTCACTCGCACCGATCGGCGTGCCACGGTCGATCCGGATGTCGATGTGAATGCCGTGGTTGCGCAACAGCACCGAACTCGGCGCGGCCGGATCGCCCTGGAAACCGACGAACTTGGCGGGCTCGATCAATCCCACCGACTTGCCGCCCACGAGCTGCACCGACAACCGGCCCGAGACGCAGGCATAACGAACCGCATCGCGGTGCGAAGCGCCACCGGCCAGGGGCGCGCAGTTGTCCAGGATGTTGCGTGCGTAGGCGATGACGGCGGCGCCGCGCTTCGGGTTGTAGGCGCCGGCGCGGCTGGCGCCGTCGGCCTCGGAAATCGCGTCGGTGCCGTACAGCGCGTCGTACAGCGACCCCCATCGCGCATTCGCCGCGTTCAGCGCGTAGCGCGCATTGAGCAAGGGCACGACGAGCTGCGGCCCGGCCTGGATGGCGAGCTCGGTGTCGACCTGCGTCGTCGTTGCCACGGCGCGCGCAGGCACCGGCTGCAGATATCCGATGCTTTCGAGGAAGCGCCGGTAGGCGGGCATGTCGGCGATCGGCCCCGGGTGCGCGCGGTGCCACCGGTCGAGCTCGGCTTGCAGCCGGTCGCGTTCGGCGAGCAGCGCCTGGTTCTTCGGCGCGAGGTCGTGCACGATGGCATCCAGGCCCTGCCAGAAGCGCTCACTGGCGATGCCGATCACGGGCAACAGCTCGTCTTCGACGAAGCGGTGGAGCGATGCCGCGACTTGCAATCGCTGGCGGTTGATTCGCACGGTCATTCAGGTCCTCAGGATCATCCGGGGAAGAAGTCGAGCACGTCGCGCAGGCTGGCGCCGCTGCGCGCCGGCACGGTGCCGAGTTGTTCGAGCGGCAAACCCGCGCGGTTCACCCACAGCACCGTGTAGCCGAACCAGGTGGCGCCGATCGCGTCCCAGCCGTTGCTCGACACGAAGAGGATATCCGCTGCCGGCAGGCCGAGTGCGGCCGTGCCCAATGCATAGGTGGCGGGGTCGGTCTTGAAGCGGCCCACGCTCTGTACGCTGAGCACGGGGTCGAGCCAGGCGCTGAAGCCGGCGTACGCCACCACCGCCTCGAGCATGTCGGGGTCGCCATTGCTCAGGATGCCGGTGCGCACGCCTTGCCGCGCCAGCTGTTGCAGCACCTCGCGGTTCTCGGGAAAGGGGTCGAGCTGCCGGTACTGCGCCATCAGGCGCTGTTCGCGCGCGGTGTCGAGCATCAAGCCCAGGCGCAGCGCCGCGAAACGCAGCGCGTCGCGCGTGACCTCCCAAAACGGCTGGTAGCGCCCGCTCATCGAGCGCACGCGGCTGTATTCGATCTGCTTGTCTCGCCACAGCAGGCTCAGGCGCTCGCCAAAGCCCGGGAACAGTTGCTCGGCCAGGTGGCCGACGCTGTAGACGTCGAACAGCGTGCCGTAGGCGTCGAACAGCACGGCTCGTGGGCTTGGCTCTGGACGGGATTGCATGGGCCGCAATTTATTCGATTTGCACGCTGCGATTGCAGAGCACGCTTCGCCGGCACTTCTGACGCCGGCGCGCTAATCGGGGCGGCATCGGCTCGCGACGGGCGGCCGCCCATAATCCGCGCGAATGGACAGATTGACCCAGATCGAATCGTTTGTCGCGGTGGCGAACAAGGGCAGCCTCACCGCGGTTGGCCATGCGCAGGGGATCGCGCCGGCGGCGATCGGCCGCCACATCGACGCGCTCGAGGCGCGCCTGGGCGTGAAGCTGCTGCTGCGCACGACGCGGCGCATCACGCTCACCCCAGAGGGCAGCGCGTTCCTGGAAGACTGTCAGCGCCTGCTCGGGGAGATTGCCGCGTCGGAGGCGCGCGTCAGCCAGGGCAGCGTCAAGGCCAGCGGCCACTTGCGCCTGACCGCGCCGGGGGGCTTCGGGCGGCGCCATGTGGCGCCGCTGGTGCCGCGCTTTCTCGAACTGCACCCGGATTTGGAGATTTCGCTGAACCTGAGCGACCGAATCGTCGACATCGTCAATGAAGGTGTCGACTGCGCGGTGCGTGTGGGCGACCTGCCCGACAGCAATCTGATCAGCGTGCGCCTGGCGGACAACCGGCGCCTGTGCGTCGCCGCGCCGGCCTACCTGGCGCGTGCCGGCGTGCCGCGGCATCCGAATGAACTGGCGCGCTTTGAGTGCCTGACGCTGAGCAGCGACGCGAGCCAGACCCGCGGCTGGGCCTTCAGCATCGACGGTGCCGTGACCTACCTGCGCCCGAACGGCCGCCTGACCTGCTCGGACGGCCAGGTGTTGCACGACTGGTGCGTCGCCGGCTTGGGCCTGGCGTGGCGGTCCACCTGGGAAGTGGAGCAGGAGATTCGCGACGGGACGCTTCAGTCCGTGCTCGACGATTTCATCGCACCACCCAATGGCATCTTCGCCGTGTTCGCGCACGCCAAACACTTGCCGCTGCGCGTGCGCTTGTGGATCGACTTTCTCAAGGCGGCGTATTCCGACCCCGCGTATTGGAACGGCGGCGCCGGCTGAGTTTCAAGAAACGCCGAAGGCGCCTCGTAGGCGCCTTCGATGACCCCACCGTGCGGCCGACCTACTTCTTCGCGTCGGCCATGCACTTCTTGATGTGGCTCGTCTTGGCGGCACCGGCGAGCTTCTTGTCGGCCGCGGATTTCTCGCATTCCGGGCTGGCCGCAGCGGCCGCTGGTTTCGCATCCGCATTGCACTTCTTCAGGAAGCTGTTCTTCGCCGCACCGGCCAGCTTCTTCTCGGTAGCCTGGGCGTCGCAGCTCGCCTTGGGAGCGTCCGCGGCAAAGGTCGGGGCCGCCATTGCCGCCAGCGACAAGGCCAACGCGCTCATCAGATACTTCATGGGATCTCCTGAAAGGTTTGTCGGTGGCGAGAATTTCGCCGAGCAGGATTGGAACATACGTGGCGCTTGGCGCTGCGCGCCGTGGCGGGGTCGGCTTGGCCGCCTGGGCCGCCTTCGCGCTGCCGAGAGGCGCTCAGAGCACGCGGCGCGGATGCGCCAGCGCCTCGTGCGCGGCGTGCAGTCGGCGCACCAGCACGCGGATGAACGCCTGGTCGAACGCGTGGCGCGTGGTTTGGCTGAGCTGCGCCAGGGTCTCGGGCGTGAACGACACGCTCGCCGTCGGCTGGGAGACCAACACATCGGCGCTGTGCTTGCGAAGGGCGGGACTCGGCGCGAGGTAGGCCATCTCTCCGACCGACGTTCCGGCACCGAGCTGCGCCACCCGGTCGCCATCGCGAAACACCTCGACCTCACCCTGCGCAATGATGTGAAAGCTGTTGCCTTCGTCGCCCTTCAGGTAGAGCGAGCGCCCCGTCTCGAAGCGCTCCCATCGCGCCCGGTGCACCACTTCCCAGAGATCAACGTCGCCGAATTCGGCAAAGAACTCCAGCTGGCGCAGCAGCGTGAAGCGTTCCGAATCGAGCACCGCCTGGCGTTCGCCGCGCGGCACCAACTGGTTCGACACCAGCCCAGCCAGCGCCTGCGCGAATTCTTCCCAATCCGCAAAGCGGTCCCGTGCTCTCTTGGCCAGCGCGCGCTGGATCACTTCGTCCAGCGCCGGGTCGACCCCCGCGCGCAGCGGGCACAGGCGCGCGGGACGCTGGTGAAACACCTGCTGCATCATGGCCGCCGGCGTCGGTGCATCAAGCGGTGGCCGGCCGGCGACCAGGTGGTACAGCACCGCGCCGAGCGAATACATGTCTGAGCGGAAATCGAGGCGCTCGCCCTCCAACTGCTCCGGCGACACATAGGCCAGCGAGCCGACGCGGTGCACCTGCGTCAGGTCGGAGCCGACGTTGAGCGCGCTGCCGAAGTCGCTGATCTTCACACCGACGATCGAGCCGCCTGTCAGCTGCACCAACAGGTTGGCGGGTTTGACGTCGCGGTGCAACACGCCTTGCCGGTACACGTAGCCGAGCGCCATCGCGCACTTGAAGCCGATTTCGACGATCAGCTCCAGCGGCAGCAGCTGGTCCGGGCGGCAGTAAGGGCGCAGCGTGCTGCCGGCCACGTACTCCATCACCAGGTAGGGCTGGAGCGGGTCGGCCACGGCGTCGAGGATCTGCACCACATTGGGGTGCTGCAGCCGGCCGACGAGCGCCGCCTCGGCGGCGAAGAAGCGCTCGATGTAGCGGCTGTCGAGACCGTCGCCGATGGCCGCGATGCGCACCCGCTTGATCGCGACATCGCGGCGCGCGAAGTCGTCGCGGCACAGGAACACTTCGCTGGTGGCGCCTTCGCCGAGCTTGCCCAGCACCCGGTACTTGCCGATCTGGCTCGGCTCGCCCTCCTGCTGCCGCGCAGCGGGCCGGTGGTGAAGCTCGGTGGGCATCGGGATTTCGAGTCTGCAACAAAGTGGTTGGATTTGATGATTGCACGCCGAAATCCCCTGACGGCGGCGCGCCGTGCCAACTATTCGACACAATCCGCCCGTCCGCGTTCAGTGCGGCTTGGGGCGTAACACCGTACGTAGAATCGCCTCATGATCCAAGCGAAACAGGAGCTGCTCGCGGCGCTGGATGCGGCGATTCGCGAAGTCAGCCCCGGCAGCGGGGTCGGCGCGGCATTCGAATCGCCGAAACTCGCCGCGCATGGCGACTTGGCGTGCGCGGCGGCGCTGCAACTGGCCAAGCCGCTCGGCAAGCCGCCCCGCGAGGTGGCCAAGACGCTGATCGCGGTGCTTCAGACGCAGCCGGCGGTGCAGCGCCTTGTTGCCGCGATGGAGATCGCCGGCCCCGGGTTCATCAACCTGCGCCTCACGCCCGCGGCGCGCCAGGCGGTGGTAGCCGAAGTGCTGAAAGCCAGCGCGCAATTCGGCCGCCAGCCGCGCGCCGGCAAGACCGTGCTCGTGGAATTCGTCTCCGCCAATCCCACCGGGCCGCTGCATGTGGGCCATGGCCGCCAGGCCGCACTCGGCGATGCGATCTGCAACCTGTTCGAGACCCAGGGTTGGGGCGTCACGCGCGAGTTTTATTACAACGACGCGGGCGTGCAGATCGAAAACCTGGCGCGCTCGGTGCAAGCCCGGCTGCGTGGACTGGCTCCCGGCGACCCGAACTGGCCCACCGACGCCTACAACGGCGCCTACATCGGCGACATCGCCAGCGCATTCATGGCTCGCGAGTCGGTGCACGCCGACGATCGGCAGTACACCGCCTCGGGCGACCCGGACGACATCGATTCGATCCGCCAGTTCGCGGTGGCCTACCTGCGCCACGAACAAGACCTGGATCTGCGTGCGTTCGGCGTGCGCTTCGACAACTACTACCTCGAGTCGAGCCTGTACACGTCGGGCCGGGTCGACGCGATCGTGCAGCGCCTGGTCGCCTCGGGCAAGACCTTCGAGGACGGCGGCGCGCTCTGGCTGCGCAGCACCGATTTCGGCGACGACAAGGACCGTGTGATGCGCAAGTCGGTCCCCCAGGGCGGGGTTGGCGGCAACGTTGCGACACAGGCGCAGTACACCTACTTCGTTCCCGACGTCGCCTACCACGTGAGCAAGCTCGAGCGCGGCTTCGACAAGGCGATCAACATCCAAGGCAGCGACCACCATGGCACGATCGCCCGGGTGCGCGCCGGCGTGCGCGCCGCGAACCCGAGCGCGCCGCGCGATTTTCCCGACTATCTGCTGCACAAGATGGTGACCGTGATGCGTGGCGGCGCCGAAGTGAAAATTTCCAAGCGCACCGGTGGCTACGTGACGCTGCGCGACCTGATCGAGTGGACCAGCAAGGACGCGGTGCGCTTTTTCATGATCAGCCGCAAGGCGGACACCGAATTCGTGTTCGACGTCGACCTGGCGCTGAAGCAAAACGACGAGAACCCGGTGTTCTACGTACAGTACGCGCACGCGCGCATCTGCTCGGTGCTGCAGCAGTACGTCGAACGGGGCGGCAAGCGCGAGCTGCTCGACAGCGCCGACCACTCGCTGCTGGTCGCGCCCAGCGAGACCGCACTGATGCTCAAACTTGCCGAGTACCCCGGCATGCTGAGCAACGCCGCCGAGGGCCTGGCGCCGCACGACGTGGCGTTTTACCTGCGCGGTCTCGCGGGAGCCTTTCACAGCTATTACGCGGCCGAGCGCTTTGTCATTGACGATCAGGCGTTGAGCGCGGCACGCCTGGCGCTGTTGCTGGCGACGCGCCAAGTGATCGCGAATGCGCTCGGCTTGCTGGGCGTGCAGGCGCCCGAGCGCATGGCCAGCTCGGTGCGACGAACGGAGAACGCATGAAGTTGCAAGGCAGCGGTTTTTTGCTCGGCCTCGTGGTCGGGCTGCTCGTCGGCCTGTCGCTCGCGCTGGGGGTGGCGATTTACGTGAACAAGGTGCCCATCCCCTTCGTCAACAAAGTGCCGCAGCGCACCGCCGACCAAGACGCGGCGGAGGTCGAGAAGAACCGGAACTGGGACCCGAACAGCGCGTTGCGCAGCAAGGCCGCCATGCCGCCGGGCAGCGAAGCGAGCGCGCCCGGCGGGGCCGTGTCGCCGGCGGGGGGCCGGCCAGCTCCGGCAGGCGTCGGCACCGCGCCGCCCTCGCCCGGCGCGGCGCCGCCAGCCACGGCCACAGCGACGAACCGCCCGCTCTCCGACGCGCCGGCAGTGCGCGGTGGGCCGGTGGCCGGGGCGCGCGACCCGGCGGCGATCCTCGGCGACGCCGCCGCTTCGGCGGTTGCGGTGGCCAAGCCAGCATCAGCCGCTGCGCCGCGCATCGGCCCCGACCCGTTCATCTACTTCGTCCAGGCCGGTGCTTTCGGCCAGAGCGAAGACGCCGAACAGCAGCGCGCGAAACTGGCGATGCTCGGCTACGAGGCGCGCCTGAGCGAACGCGAACAAGGCGGGCGCACGATGTTTCGGGTGCGAGTCGGCCCGTATGAAAAGCGAGACGAGGCCGAAGCTGCGAAGGAAAAACTCACCGGCGCCGGTGTCGAGGCGAGCCTGGTGCGGGTGCAAAAATAGCCCGATGGCCGGTATCCGCGCGAACTTTGTGCGCGCCGCCGGAGTCTTTTACGTTGTTCCACAACAAGCTCATTTGCCAGATTTGCATCGAACCGACAAGGATCCACTCACATGAAACGCCGCGATTTTTCCGCCAGCCTGCTGGGAGCCTCTTTCACCGGCGCGGGTCTGCTGGCTCCCACCTCGAGCGACGCGCAGGGCGGCCCGACCGAGGGCACGCACTACGTTCGGCTCAGCCAGCCCTTGCCCGCGCCATCGCACGGCAAGCTCGAAGTGGTTGAGTTCTTCTGGTACGGCTGCCCGCACTGCAACGAATTCGAGCCGGCGCTCGAGGCCTGGACCAAGACGCTGCCGGCCGACGTGGTGTTCCGCCGCGCGCCGGTCGCGTTTCGCCCCGAGCCGCACGGCACCCACCAGCGCCTGTACTTTGCGATCGAGACGATGGGCCTGCTGGCCACGTTGCACCGCAAGGTGTTCTACGCGATTCACAACGAGCGCCAGATGCTCGACAAGCCGGCCGACATCGCGGCCTGGGTCACGAAGAACGGTGTTGACGGCGCCAAGTTTCTCGACGTGTTCAATTCCTTCTCGGTACAGACCAAGGCACGCCAGGCGCATCAACTGTCGGAGGGGTACAAGATCGACGGTGTGCCGGCTCTCGGCGTGCAAGGGCGTTTCTACACCTCCGGCAGCATGGCGGGCTCGAACGACCGGTCGCTCGCCGTCGTCGACCACTTGCTCAAGCGTTTGCGTAGCGGCTCCTGAGCGTCCCCCAGGCCGGACGACCCGCGCGACAACGGCTGGCACGAAATCAGCGGGCTAGAATGGCCTGCAAGTTTCGTGCCCTATGTCTTCCACATTCCTCTCCCGCTTCATCCGGCGCTTGAGCCCGCCAAGGTCCTGGCGCGCCATTGCGCAGACCGCGTCGCCCGCCGCCATCGTGGTTGGCTTGGCCGTCTTCGCTTACGACGTTGCAGCGGAACGCGCGGACCGCCTCAAGCCGCTCCAGGTGGAGTCTGACCAGCCTGGCAAGATCGACCTGCTGAACCAGTTTGTCGTCTTCAACGGCAACGTCGTCGTGACCAAGGGCACGATGCTGATTCGGGCGGCGCGCATCGAAGTGCGCGAGACGCCCGAGGGCTACCACCTGGCGCAGGCCGTCGGCGCCGCGGGGCGGCCGGCGACGTTCCGGCAAAAGCGCGACGGTGTCGATGAGACCATCGAAGGCGAGGCCGATCGCCTCGAAGTCGACGGCAAAGCCAATGTCATCAAGTTCGTCGGCAACGCGTCGGTGCGGCGCCTGCGCGGTGCCCAGGTGGCCGATGAAATCGCCGGGCAACTCGTCAGCTACGACAGCGTCAACGAGGTCTTCAATGTCTCGGGCGGCGCGCCGCCCACGGCCACCAGCCCGGGCGGGAGGGTGCGCGCCGTGCTCACGCCGCGCGAGGGTTCGCGCGCTGCGCTCGAAGCGGCGGCGCCGGCGAACCCGGCAGCGTCCGGCGCGGCACCGCAACTCAAGCTGAGCCCGCAGCTCGCCCCGAGCCCGCCCGCCAGCGGGGCCCAGCGTTGAGCCCCAGCCCGGCGGCAGCCCCCAGCACCCCGCATCGGCTCGAGGCCATCGGACTGGAAAAATCCTACGGCGCGCGCAAGGTGGTGAAAGACGTGCACCTCGGCGTGGACAGCGGTGAAGTGGTGGGACTGCTGGGCCCCAACGGCGCAGGCAAGACGACGAGCTTCTACATGATCGTCGGCTTGGTGCGGGCCGACGCCGGCAGCATCAGCATCGAGGGCCGGCGCATCGAACGGCTGCCGATCCACCAGCGCTCGCGCCTGGGCCTGAGCTACCTGCCGCAGGAAGCGTCCATCTTTCGCAAGCTCAATGTCGAAGAGAACATCCGCGCCGTGCTCGAACTGCAGCGCGGCCCCGACGGCAAGGCGCTGCGGCCCACGGCGATCGAGGCTTTGCTCGACGGATTGCTGCGCGACCTGAGCATCGAAAAGCTGCGCGACTCGCCGGCGCCGGCGCTGTCGGGCGGCGAGCGGCGCCGGGTCGAGATCGCGCGGGCACTGGCCACACAGCCGCGCTTCATCCTGCTCGACGAGCCGTTCGCCGGCGTCGATCCGATCGCGGTGATCGAGATCCAGCGCATCATCGGTTTCTTGAAGCGCCGCGGCATCGGAGTGCTGATCACCGACCACAACGTGCGCGAGACGCTGGGCATCTGCGACCGCGCCTACATCATCAGCGAGGGGCGCGTGCTGGCCGAGGGAACGCCGTCCGAAATCGTCGAGAACCCGGACGTGCGCAAGGTCTATCTCGGCGAACACTTCCGCATGTGACGGAAGCCGTGCGATGAAGCAGTCGTTGCAGGTCCGCCTGTCGCAGCACCTGGCGCTGACGCCGCAGTTGCAGCAGTCGATCCGGCTGTTGCAGCTGTCGACGCTGGAACTGCACCAGGAAGTCGAGCAGATGCTCGAACAGAACCCGTTTCTCGAAGTCGACGACGAAGGCGGAACCCTGCCCGAGCCCATGAGCGAGCGCAGCACGCCGGCCGAGCGCGCCGGCGAGCGCGAAGTGGAAATCGCCGCCGACGCCGGCAGCTCCAGCAGCGCTGCCGGCGGGGACGGCGAGGGCGGCGGCAGCGACGAGCCGCGCGAACTCGACGCCGCGGTGGCCGGCGCGACCGAGCGCGACGACTGGGAAAACGGCACCGAGGGCGAAGACTTCGATGGCATTCGCGAGACGCCAGGCAAGTCGAGCTCGAACGCCGACAACGACGACTTCGAACCCCAGGATCGTGACGCCAACCCGGTGAGCCTGCAAGAACACCTGCGCGAGCAACTGCGCGGCATGCGCTTGAGCCCGCAGGACGCGGCCTGCGTGCTGGTGTTGATCGAGTCGCTCGACGACGATGGTTATCTGGCCGACACGGTCGCGGCGATCGCAGCGCAACTCGCGGGCGCCGACGCCTCGGCGGATGAAATCGAGGAGCTGACCGCGCGCCTGCAATGCGGCTTGCGCTGGGTGCAAAGCATGGAACCCTGCGGCGTGGGCGCGCACGACCTGGTGGAGTGCCTGACGCTGCAATTGCGCCAGATGCCGCGCAGCGAAGCGCAGGCGATCGCCATCATCATCTGCAAACAGCACCTGGAGTTGCTGGCCAAGCGCGACACCAAGAAGTTGCTCGCCGCGACCGGCGCCGACGAGGAGTTGCTCAAACAAGCACAGGCGCTCATCAAGACGCTCGAACCCAAACCCGGGCGCCAGTTCGCGAACGCCGAGAACCAGATCGTGATTCCCGACGTCTTCGTGCAGCGCGCCGGGCGCGGCTGGAAAGTGTTGCTCAACGCCGACGTGATGCCCAAGCTGCGCATCAACGACATGTACGCGAACGCGATCCGCCAGCCGCGCGGTGCACGTGGCACCGCCGGCGGCGCTGCCGCCTTGAACGGCGCCGGAGCCGGATTGAACACGAGGCTGCAGGAAGCGCGCTGGTTCATGAAGAACATCATGCAGCGCTTCGACACGATCCGGCGCGTGTCGCAGGCAATCGTCGAGCGCCAGAAGGGCTTCCTGACGCATGGCGCGATCGCGATGAAGCCACTCGTGCTGCGCGAGATCGCCGACGAACTCGGCCTGCACGAGTCGACGATCTCGCGCGTCACAACCGCCAAGTACATGTCCACGCCGTTCGGTACCTTCGAGCTGAAGTACTTCTTCGGCTCGTCGCTGAACACGGAAGCCGGCGGCAACGCGTCGAGTACCGCGGTGCGCGCGCTGATCAGGCAACTCATCGACGCCGAAGACTCGGGCAAGCCGCTGTCGGACAGCCAGATCGCGCAGATGCTCGAAGAGCAGGGGATCCAAGTGGCACGGCGCACCGTCGCCAAGTACCGCGAGGCGATGCGCATCGCGCCGGCGAATCTGCGGCGGGCGATGTAGTGGCCACACGCATTCATGGCGGCGCCGCGAGCCCCGCCGCACCGACACTGCCCCTGTTCCTGCCCTGCGCCGCAGGCGTGGAAGGCCTGCTCGCCGAAGAAGTGCAGCGCCTGCTGCCGACCGCAATCGTTCGCAGCCAGCGCGGCGGCGTGTCACTGCCGGGCGGTGTGGGCGAAGTGATGGCGCTCAATCTCGGCAGCCGGCTCGCCCAGCGCGTGCTGGTTCAGGTGGCGCACGGTCCGTATGCCGACGAGGCCGACCTGTACCGCCTGGCAATCGAAGTCGAGTGGGCAAACTGGATCACACCGCAGCACACGCTGCGCATCGACACCACCGCGCACCGCTGTCCGCTGAAGAGCCTGAACTTCGCCGCGCTGCGCATCAAGGACGCGGTGTGCGATCAGTTGCGCGAGCAGACCGGCGAGCGCCCGAACGTCGACACCTCGCGGCCCGACCTGCCGCTGCTGCTGCACCTGGACGAGCGCGATGCCACGCTTTATGTCGACAGCTCCGGCGAGGCCCTGTTCAAGCGCGGCTGGCGCGAAGACGCGGGCGACGCGCCGCTGAAGGAAACACTCGCCGCGGCAATGCTCGCCGCCGCCGGTTGGCGTGGAACTGTGGAGGCCGGCGGCGGTTTGCATGACCCCTGTTGCGGCTCGGGAACGATTGCGATCGAGGCCGCGCAAATCGCCTGCGGCATCGCGCCGGGATTGAAGCGGCGTTTCGCGTTCCAGCAGCAGCTGCCGTTCTGCACGCCGGCGCAGCGCGCCGACTGGCAGCGCCGCTTGAGCTCGGCACAGGCGGCGATTCATGCCAGCGCGGTCCCGATCTTCGCCAGCGACGTGTCGTTTCGCATGGTCGACTTCGCGCGGCGCAACGCGCAGCGCGCCGGCGTGGCGGACGCGATCACGTTCAACGGCGGTGACGCGCTGGAGCGCCCGGCACCTGAGCTGCCGCCCGACATGCCGGGCACGTTGATGCTGAACCCGCCGTACGGCGAGCGCATCGAGGCGCTGGGCAAGGCGGCAAGCTCGGCACGCGGGCCGGGGCGGGGCGCGGCACATGGTGCGGCGCTCGCACCGCCAGCCGCGTCGCCCGGCGACGACAACCGCAGTGCAGCGCCGGATTTTTTCGCGCGCCTGGCGAGCCACTGGAAGCGCGCCTACACCGCGCACTCGGCGGGATGGACCGCTTACGTGCTGAGCCCCGACATGAAGTTGCCGAGCACGATGCGACTGAAAGAATCGCGCCGCGTGCCGCTGTGGAACGGCCCGATCGAATGCCGCTTGTTCCGCTTCGACCTGATCGCGGGTTCGGCGCGCGCGCCGCGCGCCGCTGCCGCCTTGACACCTGCATTGAACCCGAGACCCGAGCCCGACCGCGCATGACCCGACCTCTGATCGCCCTGGACGCCGACGGCGTGCTGCTCGACTTTCACCTCGCCTACGCCAGCGCCTGGCAGCGCGCCTTCGGCGCCTACCCACGCGAGCGCGATCCGCAGGCCTACTGGCCGATCGACCGCTGGGACGTCGAGCGCCTGGACGCGCAGCGGCGCGCCCGCTTTCGCGAACAGTTCGGCGAGCAGTTCTGGGCCACCTGCCCGGCGCTGCCTGGTGCGGTGCAAGCTTGCCACCGCCTCGTTGACGCCGGCTTCGAGCTCGTGTGCGTGTCGGCGCTCGACGCGGAGTTCGGCCCGGCACGTTTGCGCAATTTGCGCGCGCTCGACTTCCCGATCGAACGCGTGCTCGCCACCGGCAACGCGGATGGCGAGCGCAGCCCGAAGGCGGATGCGATCGAGGCGCTACAACCGCTGGCTTTCGTCGACGACTACCTGCCGTACCTGCGCGGCGTTCCGGCCCATGTTCACACCGCGCTGGTGCTGCGCGCGCCCAATGGGAGCCCGAACGCAGGCGATGAAATGCACCTCGCCAAGTCGGTGCACCAGGACTTGGCCGAATTCACGCGCCATTGGTTGGCAAACCCGTCCTCGCGCTGATGTACGCCACCGGGCGGCGCGGCGCGCCGCCCGGGCCTGCGCCTGGCTACATCGCCTTGAACAGGTGCGCGTAGAGCCGGCTCACACTGAGCTTTTCGCTGCGGCCGCGCAGCGTAAGCGTGACCCGACCCGTCTCTTCGCGCGTTGCGCTCTCGATGCAGCGCGCCTGCACGACGAGGCCGCGGTGCACTTGCCAGAAGCGCTGTGCATCGAGTTGCGGCAACAGTTCGCGCAACGATGTTCGAACCAGGTGCTCCCGCTGCGCGGTGATGACGCGCAGATACTTGTCGGCGGCTTCGAAGTAGATCACGTCGTCGATCGGCACCATGTGCAGCGTCGCGCCGACACCGGCTTGCAGCACGTCGAGCTTCGGCACGGGCGACGTGGAGGACACCGGAGCCCCCGATGTCAGGCCCGCGGAACCGAGCAGTTCACGCAACTGCTCGACGGTTCGGTTGAGCAACGCCGGCGTGCCCTGGTCGTTGTATTGCACCATGCGCTGACGCAGCCGCTCGCAGCACAGCGCGAGGCGCTCGCGCTGCACCGGCTTGAGCAGGTAGTCGACCGCCTGCGCTTCGAACGCCTGCACGGCGTACTGGTCGTAGGCGGTGATGAACACCAGCAGCGGAAATGGCGCGCTGCCCGCGCACTCGTCAGGCCAGTCCTCGGCCAGTGCCATCGCGGCTTCGAGCCCGCTCATGCCGGGCATGCGAATGTCGAAGAAACAGATCGACGGTCGCTGCGCCAGCGTTTGCTGCAATGCCTGTGCGCCGTCTCCCACGCTCGCGACGATGCGCAGTTCGGGCCAGAGCTGCGCCAGATCGGCTTGCAACGCGCGCGCGAGCAGGGGTTCGTCTTCGGCGATGAGCGCGGTGGGTGTGGTCATGGCAGTGCCGTCGTCGATGGCTCGAGCGGCAGCACAATGCGCGCCAGCACGCCGCCTTCCGCGTCAGGGGCCGCTTGCAAGCTCAGCGCCGCGCGCTCGCCGTACAACACATTCAGCCGTTCACGCACCTGTCGCAGGCCGAACGACGTGCCTGCGGTCGACGTTGCCGCGTCGTTTGTCGCGGCCACGAGTGCGCTGCCCACGGAGCCGAGCCCGACACCGGTGTCGCGCACGCTGAGCCACAACTGCGTGCCGCTGCGCTCGGCACGAACTTCGATGCGCCCGCCCTCGACCTTCGGCTCCAGGCCATGCTTGATGGCGTTCTCAATCAGCGGCTGCAGCAGCAGCGGCGGCACCGCGACTTCGCGCAGCTCGGCCGGCAACGTCAACGTGCTGCGCAGGCGCCCGCCCATGCGCACCGACATCAGCGCCAGAAAGTCGTCGACACGCTCGAACTCGGCCGCGAGCGCATGCGCGCTGGCGCGCGACGCGCTCAGCGTCGCGCGCAGATAGGCGATGAGCCGATCGAGCATCGCCTGCGCGCGCGCCGGGTCGAGCGCGATCAGCACGCGCAGGTTCGCCAGCGTGTTGAACAGCATGTGCGGCTCGAGCTGCGATTGAAGCAGCGTCAGCTTGGCGAGCGTGGCGTCGCGTTCGCTCGCGGCGAGCTGGGTGCGCTGCAATTCGGCATGGCCGCGGCTGTGAAAGAAATAGATCGCGACGCTCGCGGCGAAGAGAGTGCCGAACAGGGTGACCGCCACGCGGCGCGGCGCGAAGGTCCACTGCTCCCAGGTCGAGCAGCCGCAATACGCGTCGCCGATCAAGGTGCCGAGCGTGTAGCCGCCGAGCACACCGACGACGATGAGCGCAGCCGTGCGCGGCAGGCTGGGCCAGCCGGTGCGTGCGTTCGGACGCAGCAACAGCCGCCCGCAGTCGATGATGAGCCAGATGCCCAGGCCGATCGCCTGCGAATAAACGAACTTGATGTCCATCGCCCCGGGCGACGCCAGCACGTGCAGCACCCACAGGGCGCAGTTGAAGGCGAAGGCCTGCAAGAAGTGGCGCCCGAGCATCGCCCGCGTTTCGCTGGGCGTTATGCAAAGGGGCGGGGGCGTGGCTGCGGATGACAAAGGAGCGGCCAACTGGATGCGATGGTCCTTCATTGTGCGATACCGGTGGCGCCAATGACGCTTGCGCCGCGGGGTCAGAACGGCCAACTCGCCGCGAGCAAGCCGACCTGGCGCTGGGGCAATTGCGAGAACAGCGCGTCGGCGGGGCCGCCGTAGCTACGCCACGCAGCATTGAGCCGAAGCCCTTCGCCTTGCCATTGCACGGCGGCGGTGACGATGCGGCCGCTGTCACTGGGCGTGACCAACGCATCGAGCGACAGCAACCAGCGCTGTTCCTGCCACGCCAGGCGCGCGAACAGGTTGTTGCGGCGCAGATTGTTTGCCGCGAAGGGCGAGGCTTGCCACGCGAGGTTGCCGGCTGCTGCGTTGATCAAGGCCGGCGGCAGACCGGGCGGGTCACCGAACGTGGTCAGCACCAAATTTCGCGCGCGCCACTGGTCCCAGTCTTGGTTGCGTGGCAGTGTGGCGTCGTACCACCATTCGACGAGCAGGCTTTGCTGTTGCTGGCCGGTCCAGCTGGCACCGAGCAAGACTTGCGACGCGCCACCGCGCGTCGTTTGCCGCCACGGGTTGACCTGCACCGGCGCATGACCGACCAGAGGGTCGAATTGCCAAGCGTCGTGGCGCTGCATGACTCGCGCCGATGCATGCAGTTCGAGCTCGTCGCTCGCGACCCAGGCGAGCGCGCCGCCGACGCTGGCGCGCGTGTGCTCGCCCCAGCGCGCGAAGCCGTGCCAGTCGGCGCTGCCGTGGCGAAAGTAAGCCCGGGCAGCGAGTGCGGGTTCGTCACCGTTGCGTGGCGTACCGTCGCTGCTGTTCGAGGCGCCAGTGCGCTGCGGATTGACCCAGACGAGCGTGGCCGACGCATCCGCGCCGAAGCGCTCGGCCTCGACCAGCGGCCGGCCTTCATGCGTGGTCGACAGCAGAGTGCGCCGCACCTCCTGCTGCACCACGTCGTTCGGCCGAAACGCGTAGCCGACATCCCAAGCGATCACTTTCTTGCCGGCGCTGGCCTGCCAGGCACCGAAGTCGCCCGCGGCGAAGCCTTCGTTCAGGCGCGCACGCGTCGTGTGCCGCGCCGCGGCGCCGTCGCCGTCCGGTCGATCGGCACCGAGCAAGACATTGCCGGTGACCGACGCGTGCGACGCCTCAACTACCGGCGCGCGCCACGTGCCTTGCAGTTCCAGCTCCGCCGTCGTGGAACCAGGGGCTGCGGGCGCGATGCCAGGCGCCAGCGCATTCGCCGCCGCCAGCGGCCCTTGCGCATTGCTGCGCCGCTCGTCGCGGCGAAAACGCAGTTCGCTGCGGGCGGCGTCATCACCCGCGCCGGCCGGCAGCGCTGTGAACGCAGCCACGAGGATCAGCGAGGCGCCGCGCAGCGGGCGCTCAAGCCATGCTCGCGCCGACCACTGAATCCGCGGTCGTGGAAACGGTACCCGACCCCGGGCGGACACACCGATCCAGGCAGTCACCCGCTACTCCAACGCCGGATTGCGCGCCAGGAACATCGGGTTGAGCCAGGTCTCGGGCACCGACTTGGCCTGGCGCGACACATAACGAACCCGCGTCTCCTTGTGATGGCTCAAGCGGTCTTGCAGAACCATCTCGGTCACGGAGGTCGGAGCGTCCGCCTTGTCGAACTCGAAGCGCGCCTGCTTCGCGAGTTTGTCGGAATGCACGTACAGGTCGGCAGCGATCGGCTCGCTGCGCGCCTTGCCGATCCAGAGTTCGATGCGCTGGTAACTCACGCCCTTGCTCGCAGCCTGCAGGCTCAGGTGCAGGCAGGTTTGCGCGCCGCAGGGTTCTTCGCCGATCAATTGGCCGGTGTAGTCGTCGGCCCAGCTCAGCGTGGCGATGTCGCCGGTGGACGCGTCGCCCAACAACTTCTGCGACGCCGTGATGCGCAGTGGCCGTTGGCTGCCGGGCATCAGCAGCCAGAAGTCGTCACCGAGCATCAACACCTTCTGGCCCTGCTCTGCCGGCGATCGCATCAGCACCAGCGACTTGCGCTGCGCCTGCGCGAACACGGTGTAGCGGCGCTCCTTGTCGGTGGAGCCGTCGCGGTTCAGCACCTTGACTTCGGTTTCGACCTGCAGGCTGCCGGCGCCGCTGCGGTAGCGGTCGGCGGCGGCGAGCAGGGCGGGGACGTCGAGCGCAGCGCATGCGTCGGGTGCCGCGGTCGCGCCGAGCAGCGCAATGGCGATCGTTACGGCGTAGAGGGTCAGTGGAGTGCTTGAGATTCGAATCGTCATGGCCAGGCTCCTCGTGGCTTCAAACATGCGCCAATGCATCGACGATCGGCTTGGCGACGCTGCGCCGCGCCACCAGCACGGCAGCGCACATCGTCAGCAGCAGAATCGCGCCGAGCGTCGCCGCGTAGAGCAGCAGGTCGATCGAGATCTGCAGCGGGTAGCCCGTGCTGCGCCCGGGCGGCGGCGGCATCTGCACCGGGAAGACCAGCAGCGCGACCGAAATCGCGAGCGCCGCCACGCTACCCAGCGCCGCGCCGACGCCACCGAGCATCAGACCCTCCAGCGCGAACGAGCGGATCAACTGAGCCGGCAAGGTGCCAAGCGCGCGCAGAGTTCCGATTTCGCGGGTGCGCTCGACGATCGCCATCGCCATCGCATTGGCGACGACGAAGATCACGATTGCGCCGATGATCAGGCCGAGCGCGCCGAAGATGCGGTTGTACAGCTCCTTTACGCTCTTGTAGAACAGCGCCTGGTCGAGCCAGGTCTGCACCGCGAGCCGCGGCAGCGCCGCGCCGATGCGCGCGCGCGCCGGCTGCGTGGCTTCCATGCGGTTCAGGAACACGCCGAAGCTGGAGATGCGCTGCGTGACGAGCAGCTTTTGCGCGGTGCTGACGTCGGTGTAGAGCAGGCGCTTGTCGATGTCGGCAATGCCGGTCGAGAACACGCCCTTGACGGTGACGTCGAGCGCATTCAACGCGCCTTCCGTGGTGCTGACGAGCAGCGTCAGGCTCGCGCCCGGTGTGGCCTTCAGGCTGCGCGCCAGGCCGGCGCCGAGCATCACCTGGTTGCGCTCGGTCGAGGCGAGCACGGCGCCCGCCTCGACGGTGAGGAACGGTCCCTTGACCGCGAACTCGGCGTCGGGTTCGATGCCCGCGGCCATCATCACGGTGGACTTGTCACCGTTGCTGATGAGGCCGGTGAACTCGACGCGCGGCAGCACGTGGCGTACCGCCGGGTCTGCCAGCAGCTGGGTGCGCAGCGCCGCCACGTCGTCCAGGCCGTCTTGCAGTGGCGTGTCTTCGTCGCGCTGGAAGTGCTCGGGCTTGGCGACGATCAAGTGGCCGGTGGTGCGCGCCGAGATCTGCGCCAGGCCCTCGTAGGTGAACAGCGCAAAGCCGCCGGCGAGCAGGATCGCCGCCGTGCCCAGCGCGGCAATGCCGGCGGTGACGACGGAACGCCTGCGGTTGCGCAGCGTGTTCAACCAGGCGAATTTGAGCCAACGGGTGCTCATGCGGCAACCCTTTCACGTGCGCCGACGATGCAGCCATCGAGCATCGCCACATGGCGATCGCAGCTTCGCACCAGCCTCGGGTCATGGCTCGCGATCAGGAACGCCGCGCCTTGGGCGCGGCCACATTCGCGCATCAGCGCCAGCACCTGATCGGCGGTGTGCGAGTCCAGGCTCGCGGTGGGTTCGTCGGCGATCACCAGGCTGGGGTTCTTCACGAGTGCACGGGCGATCGCGACCCGCTGGCGCTGCCCGCCCGAGAGCGCATCGGGTCGATGCCTCGCGTGCTCGGCCAGCCCCACCGCGCGCAGCATGTCTGCGACGCGCCGGCTGCGCTCGGCGGCGGGCACACCGGCGAGGAACAGCGGGTAGTCGACGTTGTCAGCCACCGTCATCACCGGCACCAGGTTGAAGCTTTGGAAAATGAAGCCGATCGCGTCGCGCCGCAGCTGGGTCGCCTGCGTCTCGTTGAGTCCGGCGACGCCGATGCCGCGAAAGCGCACTTCTCCGGCGTCCGGGCGGTCGATCAAACCGGCCAGGTTCAGCAACGTGCTTTTGCCACTGCCGGACGGGCCGGTGAGGGCGAGCATTTCGCCGGGCATCACGAGCAGGTCCACGCCTTGCAGCGCGGGAACCCGATGCTGGCCGAGGCGATAGGTCTTGTGCACACCGCGCAGCTCGAGCACCGCGGGTGCCAAGGCGGCGGGGTTGACCGAAGCCACTGGGTTCACGAAGCGATCTCCTTCAACTTGGCTTGTGCGACCGCGGCTTGCGGCGCGCCACTGCTCAGCACTTGCTGCAGCAGGCGGCGCGCGTCTTCCGGTCGCTTGTCGGCAAGGGCTTCGCTGCCCGCGCGCAGCCAGACGGCGCCGCGAAACGCCAGCGGTGCGCCGGCGAACAGCGGACTGGCGAGCACTTCTTCGAGCAACTTCATGCCGCGTGCATGCCGATTGAACATGCCGGGCAGCGCGAGGAAGGTGCTTGCCGCGGTGAAGCGCGTTTCCAGACTGGCGGGCGTGCCGCGGTGCAGCGGCGCGTCGTGCGCCGCTGTGAGCAGCGCCAGGGCCTTGTCGATCAGCGCCAGGCCGTCCTCGGCGAAATTCATCTTCTTCCAGGGCAGAAACGTGGTCCGAGCGCGCATCGCCGTCGCGGCACCGCTGTAGACGAGCAGCACCGGGTCGCCCGGCTTCGCGGCGCTCAGCGTGGCGAAGCGCTCGGCGGCAATGTCGATCGACGCTTCGGACCCCGACAGCGCCCGATCGAATTCAGCGAACGCGGACTCGAATGACGGCGTGTCGGCGGCCCGCGCAGGGAGCGGGTGCGAACCGGCCAGCGCCGAGCCGAGAACCGCGATGCAGAGCAGGCGCCGTTCAATGCGCGGCGTGGCGTTCGAAAGTGGGTTCATGGATGAACCTCGTGGTTGAAAGGTGCATGCAGTGTGCGAAGCGCGGTTGCCGCGCGCCAGGGGCTTGCGACGAAACGGCGCGGCGCGGCGCGAAGCGACCCCGTCGCGGCGTCAACCGTCGCGCGCGGCGATCCGATCGCAGCATCGGATCGCAGTGACAGCGGCGCCCGCGGCGCCGAGGGCGCTCAGACCTCTTCGCGGCGCGACATCACAGCTTCGATGTGGGCTTTGACGCCCGCCACGCTGCGCAACACGAACTCGGGGTCGAGGTCAGCCTGCGGCGCGACGGCGCGCGCCACTTCCTCGAGGGTGTCCGGGTCGGTCATCAAGGCGTTGGCCAGCGCCGAGAGCACGCTGATGTCGCGCCCGGCCACTTGCTGCGGCAGTTGGCGCGTGGCGTTCACGACCACGTGATAGCGCACGCAATTCACCGCCGTCGGCGCCAAGCCCCAGGATTCGCACAGAGCTGCGCCGAGTGCGTCGTGCCCGACACCGAACTCTTGCTGTTCCAGCAGCAGCAGCTCTTCGTCGCTTTGGGAGTTCTTCAGCAGCGCCCGGTAACGGCCGCTCGAATGCCGAAACAAGACCGCCTTTCCGCATTCCTCGAAGAGGCCTGCCGAGTGCGCGGCCCAATGGTCGAGCTTGAGCACCTGCCCGATGCGCCCCATCAGCATCGCTCGAACGCTGGCGCGCTGCCACAGCGGATCGAGTTCCGGGGCGTGCGGAAACACGGCGCGCAGCCCCATCGCAAACGTCACCGAACTGATCTCGCGCGTGCCGAGGTAGGTGATGGCCTGCTGCACGCTCTGCACGCGCCCGGACAGGCCATAGAGCGCGGAGTTGACCGTCTTCAGCACGGCGGAAGCGAGTGCCATGTCGCCGCCGATCAACGCGCCCACGGCCTGCAGGTTCACGTTCTCGTCGCTGATCATCAACGACAGTTTGACCAGGACGTCAGGCTGCGCCGGAATGTCGATCTTCAGCGAGCGCAGTTGAGGGTCGATGGGCATGGGGCTCGGGGGCGCGCGCGGTGAAGCCGATCTTAGGCCGGCGCCGCACCCGAGTTCGGGGACTCGCCTGACGCAGATCAACTCGCCGGCGCGGCAAACGTCACGCCGCCACCGGTTCCCGCAACTTGGAGCGCATGTCGACGGCGAACGCCGCCCCCGTCGGGGCCACGCTGGCCGCCCGAGCGGACTACTTCAGCGCATCGACGCCAGCTTTGGCGACTTGCCCGTCCTGTTGCGATGTGACGCCGCTGACGCCGATGGCGCCGACGATCTTGCCACCGACGACGATGGGAAGTCCGCCCTCGATCGGCGTTGCGCCGGGCAATCCCAGCACGGCGACGCGCCCGCCCGCGATGGCATCTTCCAGCGCCTTGGTCGGGCGCCGGAACATCGCCGACGTGCGTGCCTTTTCCAGTGCGATGTTCGCGCTCGCGGTCTGCGTGTCGTCGAGCATCTCGTAGTAGATCAGCGTGCCGTGGTTGTCGACGATGGCGATCGCAACCGGCCAGCTGTTCTTCTTCGCTTCCACCACGGCGGCCGCGGCGATTTTCTTCGCGGTGTCGAGATTGACCTGCGTGCCATAACTGGGCACTTGCGCCATGGCCAGCGCGGCGCATGCGAACCCCGCGAAGAGCAGGGCGAGTCGGACTGTGAAGCGGTGGGTGTGCATCGTCTCTCCTCGAGTGTTGGAGAGGCAATGATCTGCATGCGAATGGGCGCCGTCAAGGCTCTTCAGCGCGGCCCGCGCCATTGGCGAGACCGTGACGCAGAGGTGGCGCGGGGGTCATGAACCCAGGCGGCGCGGTCGAGCACACGCCAAGGGCACCGGCGTCGCGGCGCCCCTGGTGTTGCTTTCACTTTGTTTTTCGCTGGCGCGACCGACCTGCCGCGCGGCACTGCTGAACGTCTCCTCAGCCCCCGCCAACGCGATGCACCTTGACAGTGCTTCGTGCGAGTGGGCCGAACTTTAGGGGCCGATGTTTGCGCCTGGCACTGGGGCTTACCCCGTTGTGGCCCCGTTGGAGGGCGCGGCGTGGCGCGGATCGGACACCCTGGAGGGGTCCGGCGTGCCGGCATCGCGCACCGAGGGATGCGCGGGCACATATGCCGCAGCGAGCGAAATCACGACCTCGGTGCCGCTGCCCGGTGCGCTCGACAGGGCGACGCTGCCGCCATGGAGTTCGACGATGCGCTTCACGATCGCCAGGCCCAGGCCTTTGCCGCCTTCGCCGGTGGCGGGCACGACTGTGGCACGGCTTTGGTAGAAACGGTCGAACAGGCGGGGCTGATCGGCCGCGGGAATGCCGGGGCCGGTGTCGCGCACGCTGATTTCCACGCGCCCATGCGCCGAACGCGCGCGCAGTTCGATGTGCGCGCCGAGTTCGCAGAACTTCAGCGCGTTGTCGATCAGGTTCGCCACGGCGCGTTCGATCAGTTCAACGTCAACCGCGGCGAACGGCGCTTCTGGCACGCCTGCGCCGGCGGGTTCGGTCGAGCCATGATGTGCCGAGAGGGCGATGCCCTTGTGCGCCGCGCGCTGCGCGAAGCGCGCAGCGATGTCGTCGAGCAGCTCGCTGAGGTCGACCACTTGGGTGTTGAGCTTGAATTCGGGCTCGTCGAGTTTGGCCAAGTCGCCGAGCGCCCGCACCAAGCTCGCGGCACTGCGCGTATTGCGCAGCGCCACTTCGACCAGCCGCCGGTCGTCGCCATGCGGGGCAGTGGCCGGCGACAACGCCGCCGCAGCCCAGCGCGCTTCCAGTGTTTCAAGGCAGGTTACGGTGGCGGTCAATGGCGAACGCAGGTCGTGCGACAGGTTGCTCACGCCCTCACGCCGAAAGTGATCCAGGCGCTGCAGTGCTTGCCACTGATTGCGCACGGTTGCGAGCATCATCTCGAAAGCGCTTGCCAGGCGTCCGAATTCGTCGGGCCGGCTGGCGCCGGTGCCGTCGCGGGGCAATGCGGTCAGCGCGTCGAGTCCGGTGTTGTCGCCGCGTGCCAGGCCGGTCAGCGAAATGTCGGCGACCGCGGCAGTCAGGCGTTGCAGCGGCCGTGTCACCGCGGCAATGATCGCGGCGGCCAAGCCCGTCATCACCGCGACGATCCCCAGGATCAGCCACAACACGGGGAACGCGAAGCTGCTGCGCAACACGCCCCAAGTCGAGTCGGGCAACCCTTGGGGACGGCTCACGAGGTAGAGGTAACCCGAAATCGGCTCGCCGCCGCGGATCGTGGCGCGCCGCAGTGGCCGCGCGGCGACCACGGTGTCGAGCGCCATGCGCTCCGGGTCATCGCCCATCACATAGGGCATCGCACCGGGTCCGCGCGGGTCGTGCGCGGCGGCCCTGACCGGCGCGATGGCCACCTTGAACCCCGGCGACAGGATCGCCTGGCCGGTGCTGGACAGAACCGTCCCGACGGCGTCCAGCAAATACAACTGGCTGTCCGGTTCATACAGCATGACGCTGCGCATCCACGCGTTGAGTTCGTCGGGCTGGCGTTCATGCAGTTCGAGCAACTCGACATTCGCCGCGATGCGGTCGAGGAACGCGTGGGCATGCCGGAACGTGGTCTCGCGCTCGAAGCGCTGGAACGCATAGAGCACGGTCACGACCACGAGCAGTGCCGTGATCAGACCGGTGGCGACGATCGTCAGGGCCAGCTTGAGGCGAACCGTCATCGACGCCTTGTCATGCGAGGTCGGACCGGGGCCGCGAACGCGGCGAATGCCGCGGCGAATGGTGCAGCAATGGGCGCGGCAAGCGGCGGCGTTGCGCCTCTCTGGCATTCGCCGTTCACGGCGGTGCCTCGCGCATCTTGTAGCCCGCACCACGCACCGTCAGGATCACTTCCGGACGCATCGGGTCGGTTTCGATCTTGGCGCGCAGCCGGTTGATGTGCGTCGTGACGGTGTGTTCGTAGCCGTCGTGGGTGTAGCCCCACACGGCGTCGAGCAACTGGGCGCGCGAGAACACGTGGCCCGGGTGCGCCGCAAAGTGCAGCAGCAAGTCGAATTCGAGGGCTGTGAACTCCAGCGTCCGATCGCCCTTCTTCACCTGGCGTTTGACGGGCAGGATCTCGAACTCGCCGTTGCGCAGCCTGTGCACCGGGCCATTCGCTGCAGCCTGACCGGCGCTTTGGGCCGCACGCAGCAGGTCGGCGCGCCGCAACAAGGCCTTGACGCGCGCCAGCAGCTCGGCCAATGAAAACGGTTTGGTCAGGTAGTCGTCGGCGCCGAGTTCCAGGCCGAGCACCCGGTCGAGCTCGGTCGACTTGGCGGTCAACATCAGAATCGGCGCCGCGGCGCCTTGGGCGCGCAGCGCCTTGCAGACTTCCAGGCCGTCAATGCCCGGCATCATCAAGTCGAGGATCAGCAGATCGCGCGGCGCGGCGAGCTGCTGCTGCAGCGCTGCCAAGCCGTCGGCAACGGCGCTCACGTCATAGCCTGCGCCGCGCAGGTTCAGCACCAGCAAGTCGCGAATGTCGGCCTGGTCTTCGGCCACGAGGATCGTCGCGGGCATGGTTCATTGTCGTGTGGTGCGAAGCCGTTCTTACGCAAATGTGATCTTCCTGTGAGCTTCGGTGAGGCCGGCGCGATATGCGCCCGCGAGAGTTGCGCCACTGACCCAACGCACCAGGAGCCCCGAATGAACCTCAGCACCAGCACCCCCACCGGCGACTGCCCGGCCCGCCAAGGTACCCGCAGCCCAGGCCGAGTGCCGGCAACGATGGGCAACGTCTCACTGAGCGAGATGGTGGGCCACCGCGCTTACCTGGTTCGCTTCGCACAGCGCAAGCTGCGGGATCAATCGCTTGCCGAAGACGCGGTGCAGGACGTGTTCGAGGCCGTCTTGTCGGGCCGCGCCACTTTCGAGGGGCGCAGCGCGTTGCGTTCCTGGCTGACGGCCATCTTGAAGCACAAGATCGTCGACGGGCTGCGGCGCCAGGCGCGATTCGAATCGCTCGACGATGACGAGCAGGGTGAGCACGCGGCATTCGACGTCGCTTGTCCGCAACCGCAGCCCGATGAGGTGGCCGAGCAGCGCATCCTGTTGGCCCGCGCGCTGGCCCGCATCGAGGCATTGCCTGACGGCTTGCGCGAGACCTTTCGCCTTCGCGTGCTCGAAGAGCAATCGACAGCGTCGGTGTGCCGGTCGCTGGGGATCAGCGAAGACAACCTGTTCGTGCGCATGCATCGCGCACGCAAGCACTTGCTCTCATAGACTGGCTTGAGGACATCAATGCGCAACGTAGGCGCGCCGGGCCACCGCGTAACGATGCGCGCGTGGCCGCGCGCCGCGCACGGCCGCTGCGGGCGGCCCTGAGCGCATTCCGGGGCGCCCGCGAACTGCCCGAAAACAACACTTTGTGCGCACTCCTGGCGGCGGCGGGGGCCCAATTCCCGTATATTCGCGACTCTGTGTATGGACGCCGCGCCTTCGCTTGAATGGTTCACGATGGGTAGAAGCTCCAAATCTCTATCTGGTATTTGAAAGGGCCTCTTCCCATGGGCAACAAACTCTACGTCGGCAACCTCGCCTACAGCATTCGCGACGAGGACCTGCAACAGGCGTTTGCACAGTACGGCACCGTGACCTCCGCGAAAGTCATGATGGACCGCGATACCGGCCGTTCCAAAGGGTTCGGCTTTGTCGAAATGGCGACCGACGCCGAGGCGCAGGCCGGCATCAACGGCATGAACGGTCAAGCCCTTGAGGGCCGGGCCATCGTCGTGAACGAAGCTCGGCCGCGCGAAGAGCGCCCGGGTGGTTTCGGCGGCGGGGGTGGCCGCTCCGGGGGTGGCGGTGGCGGCTACGGCGGGGGTGGCGGGGGTGGCCGCACCGGGGGTGGCGGCGGAGGTTATGGTGGGGGCGGTGGGGGCGGCGGTTACGGCGGAGGTGGCGGTGGCCGCTCCGGTGGTGGCGGCGGCTACGGCGGGGGTGGCGGTGGCCGCTCCGGTGGTGGCGGCGGCAGTGGTGGCCGCGGCGGCTACTGACCCGCGAACCCCAGATTGACGAACGGGCTGCCCACGCAGCCCGTTTGCATTTTGGGCGCCGGCGTTCGCACCGGCCACAGCCGTCGCCTCACGACTGCAGGCCCAGCGGACCTGCGCGCTTCATTCGACCTGGCGGTGCTTGCGCGGCCGGCCGGCGAGCAGGCGGTCGAACAGCCAGTTGGGCATGGCCCGCATCAGTTTGGCCACAACCCCCATCTGCCACGGAATCACCCGGTAGCTCACGCCCGCTTCGATGGCGGCAAAAGCCTGCTCGGCGAACTTCTCGGCCGGCATCAGGAACGGCATGCTGTAGCGGTTGCCCCGGGTCAAGGGTGTGTCGATGTAGCCAGGTGTGAGCGTCACGACTTTGACACCGCTGCCGCGCAATTCGCCGCGCAGGCTTTCGCAGTAGGCGATGGCTCCGGCCTTGCTCGAACAATACGCGCCGTGTCCGGGCAGCCCGCGGATGCCCGCCACACTGGCCACCCCGACCAGCCGGCCCGAGCCACGCTCGCGCATCTGTGCGATGAACGGCTGAAACGTCGCCGCCAACCCGAGCAGGTTGGTCTCGAACGTGGTGCGCATGACCTCCAGGTCTTCGAACACCGAGCTGTCCATGCCGACGCTGATACCGGCATTGCCGATCGCGACGTCAGGTACGCCCTGGCGCTTCAGGCAGGCATGCGCGACCGCCTGCAGCGCCCGCAGATCTCGAACGTCGGCCGCGTACGCGACGCATTCCGTCCTGTTGGGTTGGGTTTTCAACCACTGTTCAATCGGTTCGACTCGGCGCGCAACCAGTGCCAGCCGATAGCCGGCGCGCAGAAAACGGGCGGCCAGCGCCTGGCCGATTCCGCTTGAGGCGCCGGTGATGAAAACCAAGGGTGAGGGCATGGGGCAAATCGTCGGATGGACCGCTGTGCGAAAGGCGGGGGAGGGCAGCAGGCCTCAGGGATTTGCAGTCGGCACCGTACTGCCGGTCTGGTCGAAGACGGCGCGAACCCGGCCCTTGAGCTCGATCACCCGGGTCAGATGGTCATACACCACGGCGTCGGCACGGAATTCGCTGGCACCACGCTTGACGGTCACTGGAAGGTGCGAGCGAACGCTCTCAGTGGCCTGGAAAAAATGGAGGAACTCGGACCGGAACTGGATTTGCGGGCGATCGCCGACGCCCAAACGGACCACCTCGGCTTGACCGAGCAACTGAATTTCGCTGGCGTCGGCGTTGGACAACGCCCGGTTGGCAGTGGCGGTCACCGCTTCCCCATCCCGGCCGATGGCGCGCACCCGGACGTCGTCGATTTCAAGGGTGTCGGTCTTGGGGTAATGGTGCAAGCGCCGGCCCTCGATCCGCACCCGGAGCGTTCCGTCGGGTGCGAAGCGTTGCACGACGAAATCGCCCATCTCGTAGTCGGGTTCATCGCTCGGCGGCGCGCCGACGCGCGCGACATCGGGCACCGGGGTGTTCTTCACGAGCCACCAGGTTCCCAGGGCGAGCAGCGCCATCAGCAGCAGCGGCAGGTAGGTCGACGCTGCGTCCAGCACCCGCACCCGCCAAGGCAATAGCATGGCACGGCCAGGCGCCACGCCCTCGAGTGCCGCAGGCGCCGGACTCACCGCCGCTCCTTTGCCGAGGCGTCCAGCGTGTGCAGTGGCTCGCCCAGCAAGCGCGCGTAGCGACCGCTGGCGATCAGCAGCAGATCACAGCATTCGCGCGCCGCACCATGGCCGGCGCTGGCCTGGGTGATGTGGGTGCACACGGCACGCACTTCGGCATGCGCGCTCGGTGGTGCGCACGAAAACGCGGCCCGCGTGAGCAGCGGGAGGTCGGGCCAGTCGTCCCCCATCGCCGCCACCTGGGACCATGACAGATTCAAGGCCGCGAGTAGTTGCTGCGCCGCGCTGAGCTTGTCTTGCGCACCGCAATGGGCGTGCACGATGCCCAGATCGGAGATGCGTGCACGCAGCGCCGCCGAGTTGCGGCCGCTGATGATGATGGGCTCGATGCCGGCCCGCGCGAGCAATTTCAAGCCATGTCCGTCGAGCGTCGAGAACGCCTTGAACTCTTCGCCGCGCTCGCTGAGGTAGATGCGGCCGTCGGTCAGCACGCCATCGACGTCGAAGATCGCGGCGCGCATCCCTTGCGCTCGCAACAACAAGTCGGGCGCAAAATTGAGCGCAGGCACACGCATCAAATCACCTTGGCGCGCATCAGGTCGTTCGAATTGAGTGCGCCCACCAACGCACCTTGCGAATCGACCACCAGCACGCTGGTGATGCGGTGCTGCTCCATGATCGCGGCGGCTTCCACCGCCAACGCGTCGGCACGAACGAGTTTGGGGCCGGGGTGCATCACCTGGTGCGCGTGCAAGGGCCGCAGGTCGACGCCGCGTTCGATCAAGCGGCGCAAGTCACCATCGGTGAAGATGCCGCGCACCTGTTGCTGCGCATCGACGATGGCGGTGAAACCGAGGCCCTTGCCGGTCATCTCGCGCAACATCGCGGTGAAGGTGCTGTCGGGTGCGACGCGCGGCACCTGGTCGCCGCCGCGCATCAGGTCGCGCACGTGGATCAGCAGCTTGCGCCCGAGGGCGCCGCCGGGATGTGAGCGCGCGAAGTCGTCTTCGCGAAAGCCGCGCGCGTCGAGAATGGCGACGGCAAGCGCGTCGCCGAGTGCCATTTGCGCGGTGGTGCTGGCCGTCGGCGCGAGGTTCATCGGACAGGCTTCCTGATCGACCGCGCTCGATATCACACAGTCGGCATGCTGTGCGAGCTGACTGTCGATTCGCCCCGTCATCAGCACGAGCACAACACCCAGCCGCTTGAGCGCGGGAATGACCGCGGCAAGCTCGTCGCTTTCTCCCGAGTTCGAGATCGCGAGCACGACATCGCCTGGGGTCACCATGCCGAGGTCGCCGTGGCTCGCTTCGGCCGGGTGCACGAACATCGCGGGGGTGCCGGTCGATGCGAGCGTTGCCGCGATCTTGCGCCCGACGTGGCCGCTCTTGCCCATGCCCATCACGACCACGCGGCCACGGCATTCGAGCATGGCCTGGGCCGCGCGGGCGAAACTCTCGCCCTGCCGCGCCGACAGACCGAGCAAGGCCTTGGCCTCGATCTCGAACGTCTCGCGCGCCAATTGCAAGGCGCGCTGCGCGCTGAAGGCGGGTTTCGATTCGGCTTCGGCTTGCACAGGGTGCGCTCGCGCGCACGAGCGTCCATTACGATGGGGCGATTCTAGGCGGTCGCAGCGCTGCGCCTCGGTGAAGAGCAGCGCGACTCAGTCCGCGGAAAGTCGATGGCCAGCACGCTCGAATTGATTCTGTTGTACCTCGTCGCCGCGGTGGCGGGCGTGGTCGTGTGCCGGCTCGCGCGCTTGCCGCCGATGCTCGGCTATCTGGTCGTGGGCGTCGTGATCGGGCCGAATGCGTTGGCTCTGGCCAAGGACTCGGGCGGCGTTCGCACTCTTGCCGAGTTCGGCGTGGTGCTGCTGATGTTCGTGATCGGGCTCGAATTCAACCTGCCGAAGTTGAAGAGCATGCGCAGCCTGGTGTTCGGCCTGGGCCTGGCGCAAGTGGGGTTCACCGTCATCGGCACGGTGGTCGGGCATTTCCTGCTCGGTTGGGTGTTTTCGTTCACCGATCGACCTTGGCAGCTTTCCTGGCAAGGCGCGATCGTGCTCGCCGGCGCGATGGCGATGTCGAGCACGGCGATCGTCGGCAAGTTGATGGCCGAGCGCCTCGAACTCGAGAGTGAGCACGGCCGGCGCGTCATGGGTACCTTGCTGTTCCAGGACTTGGCGGTGGTGCCCTTGCTGGTGCTGATCCCCGCGCTGAACTCGAGCGCGGCGGATCTGGCCGGTGCCTTGACCTGGGCCACGTTGAAAGCGGCCGCGCTGCTCACGCTGCTGCTGGTGGGCGGGCAGCGCGTGATGCGCTGGTGGCTCACGCTGGTGGCCCGACGCAAGAGCGAAGAGCTGTTCATCCTGAATCTCTTGCTGGTGACCTTGGGGCTGGCCTGGCTCACCGAACAGGCCGGGCTGTCTCTCGCGCTCGGCGCGTTTTTGGCGGGCATGCTGATCGCCGAGACGGAATACAAACACCAGGTCGAAACCGACATTCGCCCGTTTCACGACGTGTTGCTGGGTCTGTTCTTCATCACGATCGGCATGAAACTGGACTGGCACGCGGTGTTCAACCAGTGGTGGCTGGTTCTGCTGCTGACGCTCGCGCCGGTACTGGCGAAATTCCTGCTGGTCGCGCTGTTGGCAAAACTCTTCGGCGCGGCGCCGGGTGTGGCACTGCGCACTGGTTTGTACTTGGCGCAGGCCGGGGAATTCGGCTTTGTGCTGCTGACCCTCGGCGCCGAGCAGCGGCTCATCGAGCCGATCTGGTTGAGCCCCGTGCTGGCGAGCATGGTATTGAGCATGCTGGCGACACCCTTGCTCATCATGTACAGCAATCGCATCGTGATGCGACTGAGCGCGAGCGACTGGTTGATGCAGTCGGTGGCGATGACGACGATTGCCAAGCGCGCCATCAACGCCGAAGCGCATGTCATCATCGCCGGCTACGGCCGCAGTGGCCAGAACTTGGCGCGCCTTCTCGAGGAAGAGGGAATCGCGTACATGGCGCTCGACCTGGACCCGGACCGCGTTCGGCAAGCGGCGGCCGCCGGCCAAAGCGTCGTGTTCGGCGACGCCGCGCGCTTGCAAAGCCTGATGGCCGCCGGCTTGGCCCGTGCCAGCGCTGTGGTTGTGAGTTATCACGACACGCCTTCCGCATTGAAGATCCTGAGCCTGGTGCAGTCGCATGCACCCAAGGTACCGGTGGTGGTGCGCACGCTCGACGACAGCGACATCGAACGGCTGCGCGCAGCGGGTGCGACGGAAGTGGTTCCGGAGGCGATCGAGGGTTCGCTGATGCTCGCCAGCCATGCGCTTGCACTTGTCGGGGTGCCGATGCGACGCGTGATCCGGGTCGTGCAGGACCAGCGTGACGCTCGCTACGGCCTGCTGCGTGGCTACTTTCACGGTGCCGACGACGACACCGTCGACGAGTTGCGTCACGCGCGCTTGCTGTCGGTGACCCTGCCCGCGGCGGCGCGCTGCATCGGTCAGACGCTCGCCGACCAGGCTTTGCACGCGGTGGGTGTCAGCGCGGTATCGTTGCGCCGCGCCGCTGGGGCGGTGACCAAACCCGATGGCGCCACCGTGCTTTCGGCGGGCGATACCTTGGTGCTCTCGGGGCTGCCCGAGCCCCTGGCGTTGGCGGAGCGCAAGCTGCTGGGCCGCACCTGAGGCGACCGTGCGACGACGCTGCGCCGGCTCAGGCGAACGAAATCTTTCGCGCCTGATTCGCGCGCAGTCGCGTCAACGCGACGGCGCCGGCGGCACGCACCAGCTCGAACGCCAGTGCAGGTGCGCGCTGCGCCAGCTCTTCCAGGCGCGGCCCACGCAAGGCCCAGACGATGCAAGGCGTCATCGCCTCGACGCTGGCCATGCGTGGAAAATCGCCGAACAAGCCCGCCTCGCCGACCACGGCGCCCGGGCGAAGGATCGCAATCTTGTTGCCCGCGGCGCCAGCGCCACTGACGAACACCTGCAGCGAACCCTGGCCGAGGAGATACATCGTGTGCTCGGTGTCGCCTTGTTTGATCAGCAGATCGCCGGCACGGATGTCGTGCGGCGTCAGAAACGGAGTCACGCCGCGCCATTGTTCTGGCGTCAGGCGGGGCCGGAATGCGTCCTCGGCATTGAGCGACTGCACGGCCCTGACCAGTTCGTTCACGTCCATCATGGATTCATTCGTTGACGAGGGTCAGAAAGGTGACTCGCGAACTCCGAATTATCGGTCGACCTGGGTGCGGTCGCAACGTTGTCGCGGGAGCGATCCCGCCTGGGGTGGCGCTGGGTAGTCTGTTGTCACGAACGGCGCGGATATCTCACTTTCCGATACAGAAGCGGCTGAAGATTTGCCCGAGCAGGTCTTCCGATGAGAAGGTCCCGGTGATTTCTTCGAGCGCCCGGTGCGCCAGACGCAGTTCTTCCGCCAGCAACTCGAGTGCCGCATGTTCCCCAGCAGCGTGGGCCTCGGCGCTCGCGACGTGCGTTGCCGCGAGGCGCAAGGCCTGCACATGGCGCATGCGCGCGGTGAAGACGCCTTCGGGCAGCCGCTGCCAACCCGCAGATTCGAGCACCGCCTGGCGCAACGGCTCCAGCCCCTGGCCCGTCAGCGCCGAGACAGCAAGGCCTTGGACTGCGAGGCCATCGGCCCGGGCATCCACTTTGTTGTAGACGTGCAGCAGCTTCGCCCCGCCCGCCGCGAGGGGGGTCAGCCGCTCGGCAAGCGCGCTTTCGCCGTGGGCATAGTCGGCGTTCGTGATGCGCGTCAGGTCGTGCAGGAACAGCACCAGATCGGCGCCGCGAATCGCTGCCCATGAACGGGCAATGCCGATCTGCTCGACTTCATCGCTAGAGTCGCGCAGTCCAGCCGTGTCGATCACATGGATGGGAACGCCTTCAATCTGGATCGCTGCGCTTACCTTGTCGCGCGTTGTACCCGGTACTGGCGTGACGATCGCGAGTTCGGCGCCCGCCAAGGCGTTGAGCAACGAGCTCTTGCCTACGTTGGGCTGCCCTGCGAGGACGACTCGGACTCCATCGCGCAACAACATTCCATGGCGTGCTCGCAGCAAGACGGCGTCAAGATCCTCGGCAATGCGCTGCAGGCGGTGGCTCGCGCCTGCGGCCTCGAGGAAGTCGATCTCTTCATCCGGGAAATCGAGTGTCGATTCAACCAAGGCGCGCAGCTCGATGAGCTGCGCGGAGATCTTGTCGATTTGCGCGGAGAAGACCCCGCTCAGCGAGTGGATGGCGCTGCGCGCAGCAGCCTCGGTGCTGGCGTCAATCAGGTCGCTCACGGCTTCGGCCTGTGCCAAGTCGATCTTGCCGTTCAGGAAGGCACGCTGCGTGAACTCGCCCGGCTGTGCGACGCGCGCACCGAGGCCGGCGCCCGCCTCCAGGCAACGTGCCAGCAGCATTTGAAGCACCACCGGACCGCCGTGGGCCTGCAACTCCAAGACGTCCTCACCCGTGAAAGAGTGGGGAGCGGGGAAGAAAATGGCGAGGCCCTTGTCGATGGCCACTCCGGCGCCGTCAAGAAATGGCAGGAAGCTCGCGCGCCGCGCCTCAAGCTGGCAGCCGCAAACGGCGGTCACCAGCGGCTTAAGGCCGGGCCCCGAAATCCGCACGATGCCCACCGCGCCACGCCCGGAGGCGGTGGCCACCGCGACGATCGCGTCATGCAGGCGAGGCAACATCGAGGCAACTTTCTCGTCGCTGCTCTTGCGCGGTGGCGACGCGGCCCCGCGCCGCGCACGTCACTTGCCCAAAACGCCGAGCTGCTTGTTGATCAGGTACTGCTGGGCGATTGACAGGATGTTGTTCGTCAGCCAGTACAACACGAGACCGGCCGGGAACACGAAGAACATCGCGGAGAACACCAGCGGCATGATCCACATCATCTTGGCTTGCACAGGGTCTGGCGGCGTTGGGTTCAACCATGTCTGAAACATGGTTGTCCCGGTCATCAGCAGCGGCAGGATGAAATACGGGTCTGCCGCCGAAAGGTCGCCGATCCAGCCGATCCACGGCGCATTGCGCATCTCCACGCTCGACAACAAGACCCAATACAAGGCGATGAAGAACGGCATCTGCACGACGATCGGCAAGCAGCCACCGAGCGGATTGACTTTTTCCTCGCGATAAATGCGCATCATTTCCTGCTGCATTTCTTGCGGTTTGTCCTTGAGCCGCTCGCGCAGCGCCATGACTTTCGGGTTGATGGCCTTCATCTTGGCCATCGACCGATATGCCGTCGCATTCAGCCAGTAGAACGCGATTTTCAGCAGGACCACCAAGCCAACGATGGCCCATCCCCAGTTGCCGATGAGTTTGTGCAGCTGTGTCAGAAGCCAGAACAATGGCTTCGCGAGGATCGTGAACCACCCATAGTCCTTCACGAGTTCCAGGCCGGGAGCGAGCGCGGCGAGTTTGTCTTCTTCTTGGGGCCCGACCAGGAGCCGTGCTTCGATCGTCTTGCTGCTGCCGGGCGCCACCTCTCCCACCGGCAGGATCATCCCGACCGAATAGGTATTGGCCGCCACTTTGCCGGTGTAGAACTCGCGGGGTTGATTCGGCTGACCCGCCTTGTCGACCAGCCAGGCGCTCGCAAAATAGTGCTGGACCATCGCCACCCAGCCGTTGTCTGCTTCAACGGGATGTTCTGGCTTCTCGCCCGGCTTGCGTTTTTCGATGTCCTTGAAGTCGATCTTGCTGAACTTCGCAGCGTCGGTGTAGATCGCCGGCCCGGTGAACGTGAAGTAGAAGCTCGACTCTCCCGCCGGCGCGTTACCGTCGCGAACCAGCTGCAGGTAGAGCCGTGGCGCGATCGGTCGCGCCGCACTGTTGATCACTTCGTGGGTGACCCGAATCACGTGGTTCGAGCGCTCAAAGGTGTAGGTCTTGACGAGCTTCACGCCGCCGATCTCGTCTGATTCGAATCGGACTTGAATCTCCTTGCTGGCGGCTTTCAATGTGCGTTCGCCCGGCACCAGTTTCATCGCCGCGTGGTGGTTCGGCAGCCCCTCTCCACCGGTCGGTGGCACCAAGCCGGTTTGCGCCGCGTACAAGCGCTGCTCGGATTGATCGAGCAAGACCATGTTTTTCGAGCGATCGAGGGGGTCGACCTGACCAAGCAACTCCATTCGGATCAGTGAACCTCCGCGAGTATCGAGCGTCGCCCTGAAAACGTCGGTCGTCACTTCGACGCGCTCGCCCGCGGTCGCAATTGCGACAGGAGGCTGCGTCGGCGGCGTTGCCGCGACGCCGCTGGTGGTGACGGGCGGCAATGCACTTGCCGCCGGCGCGGCACCTGTGTGCGCAGGCACAGTCTTGGTGGCTGGCGGCGAGAAGACGGAGGGCTGACCTGTGTGCCTGTTCCACGCATCCCAAATCAGAAACAGGGACATCGAGAACACCACCCAGAGTATGGTGCGGCGCGTATCGTTCACGGCGAGCGGTTCCGTTGGACGCGCCCCGCCCACCTGGAGCGAAGACGCGCGAGCAGGGAGCTGGCGCGGGGCCAGGTGAGAATTGTTGGCACGGGGTCTTCACCCCCTGCGCACCAAGGATGACAGCGAGCAATTCGCGATGCGGTCAAGTAGACACCTCCCACGGCGCCGTGGGTTTGAAGCGCACGCATCGCGTATTCAGAGCACGTTGGCGCGAAGCGGCAAGCACTTCCCACCCAAGGGCTCAGCAGGAGGCGATATGCCTTAACGACGGCGATGAGACACCAATTCAGCCCTGTCGGCATCGAAATCACGATGGGGACTCGACGTTGCGCGCCATCGCGTCTGGAGTTCGGTGAATCGAGGCCAGTAGAGTTTCGACTTCGCTTCTCACCGCAGCGCGCAACCCTGTTGAAGCCGCCGATATGTAGTGGGCCGGGTCAAATTCGGCGCGCAGCCGAACGACCCACACGCCGCAGGGAATGTGCTTCGCGTGCCTGCGCATGCCAGCACGAATTTGCCGTTTCATCATGCTTCGCGTCACGGAATGGCGCGCGAACCGTTTAGGGACTACCAATCCAAGCCAAACCGCCCCGCAGGTGCCGGAGTCGGATTGGTCCTGCAATCGAATCTTATCCACAGAGCTTGGACAAGTTTGTGCGTCACCTGTTGATAACTCCATATCACTGCCCCGGTCTGGGCCCCGACGAGGGGCACCGGTGGGGCCATGCAGGGCGAAGTGACGGTTCACTGCGGCCGGAGCCCTTGCAAGAACCATCTGGTAATCAATGGCCCGTCTCAGTCGATGGACCGAGACCCGCGCCGCAGCCGACTGCGTTGCGCCGACGACGGCGCTCAGACAGAAAGCCGCTTGCGCCCCTTGGAGCGCCTTGCGTTGATAACCGCTCGGCCACCCCGGGTCTTCATTCTTGCGCGGAACCCATGGACACGGGCGCGGCGGATTTTGGATGCTTGATAAGTGCGTTTCATGATGGGGGGCGACGCTGCCTGATGTGATTGGGCATTTCCCTGGGTTCGCTCCCAGGAGTCCGAAACGCTCCTGAATGAGAGGTGCGCTCGGAAAAGCCAAGGATTACAGCAGAGTCTATGTGGTTGGTCAAACCGTCGGGTGCGCAGACCAGTCAGTTTCTGGGGCTGCGTTGGGCAATGAACTGTGGATAACATGCCTTTCCCTTGCCCGAGCCGACGTACAATCCGCGTCCCAGCGGATGCGTTCTCCACAACATGGTGGCTGACCTTTGGCGGCGCGGCTGCGAGCGACTCGCTGCCGAATTGCCTGAACAACAATTCAATACTTGGATCCGCCCTTTGCCGATGGCGGATTTCACTGAACACGCCGATGCGGGAGCGGTCGTTACGCTGCGCGTGGCCAATCGATTCAAGCTTGACTGGATTCGCAACCAGTATGGTGGGCGCATCGAAGCAGTGCTGAGTGAGATTGCGGGTCGGCCGGTGCGCTTGAACATGACGCTGGCCCAGCGCGTGCTGGCCGACGTCGTCGTGCCTCGCTCTGCAACGTCGAACGGGAGTCTGGTGCCGACTCTGCCGGCGCGCGACGACGCCGGTGCGTCTGAGGTCTCTCTGCCATCGCGGCGCAATGGCTCACCGGCATCTGGCGACGCTTCGGTCGAGTCGACGTCCTACAGTCGCACCAGACTCAACAGTGGCTTGACCTTCGAAAATCTGGTACCGGGGCGAGCGAACCAAATGGCCCGAACCGCGGCCTTGCATGTCGCCGGTGCTCCAGGGGTGATGTACAACCCGCTGTTTGTCTATGGTGGTGTCGGTTTAGGCAAGACGCACCTCGTGCACGCCGTTGGAAATGCACTGCTTGCAAATCGCCCGGATGCGCGGGTGCTCTATTTGCACGCCGAGCAGTTCATCACCGATGTCGTGAAGAACTATCAGCGAAAGACTTTTGACGAGTTGAAGGCAAAGTACCACTCGTTGGACCTGTTATTGATTGACGATGTCCAGTTCTTCGCCGGCAAGGAACGCACTCAAGAAGAGTTCTTCAACGCCTTCGAGGCGTTGCTTGCGAAGCGCGCGCACATCATCATGACGAGCGACACCTACCCGAAAGGACTGGTCGATATTGATGAGAGGCTGACCTCGAGGTTCGACGCCGGCCTGACCGTTGCCATCGAGCCCCCTGAGCTGGAAATGCGTGTGGCGATTCTCATGCGAAAGGCTGAGCTTGAGTCGACCGTGATGCCCGAAGACGTCGCGTTCTTCGTTGCCAAGAATGTGCGCGCGAACGTCCGGGAACTGGAAGGTGCCCTGCGCAAGATACTGGCTTATTCCCGATTCAGTCAAAAAGAAATCAATATCCAACTTGCTCGGGAGGCCCTTAAGGATTTGCTATCGATTCAGAACCGCCAAATCAGCCTCGAGAACATTCAAAAGACTGTCGCGGACTTCTACAAGATCAGAATCGCCGACATGTACAGCAAGAAGCGCCCCGCGAGCATCGCTCGGCCTCGCCAAATCGCGATGTACCTGGCCAAGGAAATGACGCAAAAGAGCCTTCCCGAGATCGGTGATTCATTTGGCGGGCGCGACCACACCACGGTGCTTCACGCGGTTCGCAAGATATCCACTGAAAGGCAGAAGAACGCGGAACTGAACCAGCAGATCCATGTGCTTGAACAAACGCTCAAAGGTTGAGGCTGGGCGCCAAGACTGGGGACAACTGTTGAACAAACGGGAACAAAACAGCTGGGATCGTGGCATCAGCGAACTTGTTCATTGTCGCCAGCGCGCCAACAGTGCCCTGGGCCACAGCCTTGTGTTCGCTCCAAGTGATTGATTGATGGGATCAATAGCGGGTTGTCCACCGTCTGGCGCGCACTCTATGACTACTACTAACCTGAGAGGTTGACATGATTGTTATAAAGACCGCACAGGAAAAACTGCTGCGGGCCGTGCAGGCCGTCTCGGGAATCGTGGAGCGACGCCACACACTGCCGGTGTTGGCCAATGTGCTCATTCGGAGAAGTGGCGAGCGAGTCGAGTTCATCGCCAGTGACCTGGAGGTTCAGATCCAAACGAGCGATTCATTCGATGGCGACAAAGGCGATTTTTCGACGACAGTCGGTGCGCGCAAACTGATCGACATTCTTCGTTCGATGCCGCTGGATCAGTTGGTCTCGGTATCGAGTTCGCAGAACAAGTTGATTGTGCAAGGTGGCAAGAGCAGGTTCACTTTGCAGACCCTGCCGAGCGACGATTTCCCGCTGGTACAGGCCGCGCCGGATTTTGGGCCGACGTTCAGCGTGCCCCAGGCGACGCTGAAGGGGCTGATCGGTCAAGTTCACTTTGCGATGGCCGTTCACGATATTCGCTACTACCTGAACGGCATTCTCCTTATCGCCGAAGGGCGCAATCTGGTGCTGGTAGCAACCGATGGACACCGTTTGGCCCACGCTCAAGCGACGCTTGACGCAGAGATCCCGAAACAAGAAGTCATCTTGCCGCGCAAGACCGTGCTCGAGTTGCAGCGCCTGCTGCGCGAGGACAAAGGGAATGGCGCAGAGGGACTCATTGAAATGCGATTCGCGAGTAATCAGGCGAGGTTCAGTTTCAGTGGGTTGGAGTTTGTCACCAAGCTCGTGGAGGGAAAGTTTCCGGACTACAACCGGGTGATTCCTCGCCAGCACAAGAACCACTTCAGTATCGAACGTACGACGCTGCTGGCGAGTTTGCAGAGAACCGCGATCTTGACGAGCGAGAAGTTCAAGGGCGTGCGAGTGAACATTGAACCTGGACTGCTGCGGATCGCATCGAGCAATGCCGAGCAGGAAGAGGCAACGGAAGAGCTGGAGATCGACTACGCTGGAGACAGCATCGAAATCGGCTTCAACGTGACCTACATCATCGATGTTCTGACCAACATGAGCGACTGTCCCGTCTTCAAGGTTGAACTGCAGGACGGGAACTCGAGCGCGTTGTTGACGCTGCCAGATCAAGCCGGATTCAAGTACGTCGTGATGCCGATGAGGATCTAGGGGAATCGCCGGTAGCCCATGCGATACGTGGGAAAGCGCGTCCCAATCAATACAAGGTTCACTTGGACGCAACTGAAATCAAACAGTGGGTTTCGAGACTGAATGACTGAGAACGTGACCAATGGCGAAAACGGTGAGTCGGGCACCGAGCGCCCTGTGAACGTGCCGGATGGCACCTATGGCGAAGGCAGCATCCAGATTCTGGAGGGACTCGAGGCGGTCCGCAAACGCCCGGGGATGTACATCGGGGACACCTCCGATGGGACCGGCCTGCACCATTTGGTGTTCGAGGTGGTCGACAACTCGATCGACGAGGCGTTGGCCGGGTACTGCGACGATATCGTTGTCACGATCCATTCCGACAATTCAGTGAGTGTCATCGACAACGGACGGGGGATTCCTACCGGTGTCAAGATGGACGACAAGCACGAGCCGAAGCGTTCAGCCGCGGAAATTGCGCTCACCGAGCTGCACGCAGGTGGCAAATTCAACCAAAACAGCTACAAGGTGTCGGGTGGCTTGCACGGAGTCGGGGTGAGTTGCGTCAACGGTCTGAGCAAGTGGCTGAGGTTGACGATTCGACGCGAAGGAAAGGTGCATTTCCTCGAGTTCCGACAGGGCATCCCGCAAGATCGCCAACTGGAAGAGCGCGACGGGTTCACGGTGTCTCCGATGAAAGTGATTGGAACGACCGAGAAACGCGGAACCGAGGTGCACTTTCTGCCTGACGGCGAGATCTTTACCAACATCGATTTTCACTATGAGATCCTGTCTAAACGGCTTCGTGAACTGAGTTTCCTGAACAACGGAGTGCGAATTCGCTTGCTCGACGAGCGCCAGAACAAGGAAGACAACTTCGCTTACTCAGGCGGGGTCAAGGGATTCGTCGAGTTCATCAACGGTGGCAAGAAGATCCTGCACCCGAAGATCTTCTACGCGAGCGCAGAGAAGAACACCGATCAGGGATCGTCCATCGGGTGCGAAGTGGCGATGCAATGGAACGACGGCTATTCCGAGAACGTGCTGTGTTTCACCAACAACATTCCGCAGCGCGACGGGGGGACCCATTTGACCGGTCTGCGCGCGGCGATGACGCGTGTCATCAACAAGTACATCGAAGACAACGAGTTGGCCAAGAAGGCCAAGGTCGAAGTTGCCGGAGATGACTTGCGCGAAGGGCTGTGCTGTGTCTTGTCGGTGAAAGTTCCGGAGCCGAAGTTCTCGAGCCAGACGAAAGACAAGCTGGTCAGCAGCGAGGTTCGAGGTCCGGTTGAAGACGTCGTGAGCAAGGCACTTGGCGACTACCTGCAAGAGAATCCAACGGATGCGAAGATCATTTGCGGAAAGATTGTCGACGCTGCCCGAGCGCGCGAGGCGGCGCGCAAGGCACGCGAAATGACGCGGCGCAAAGGCGTTCTCGATGGAATGGGCTTGCCTGGGAAATTGGCCGATTGCCAAGAGAAGGACCCGGCGCTGTGCGAGATCTATATCGTCGAGGGCGATTCGGCAGGTGGGTCGGCCAAGCAAGGGCGCGATCGCAAGTTCCAAGCCATCCTTCCCCTTCGCGGCAAGATTCTGAACGTCGAAAAGGCGCGCTACGAGAAGCTGCTGACGAGCAATGAAATCCTGACGCTCATCACCGCGCTGGGCACCGGCATTGGGTCGGGAATGGGCGGTGACGATTTCAACGCGGACAAGCTGCGCTATCACCGCATCATCATCATGACCGACGCCGACGTTGACGGCGCACACATTCGAACCTTGTTGTTGACGTTTCTGTTTCGACAAATGCCGGAGTTGGTCGAACGTGGCCACATCTATATTGCCCAACCCCCTCTGTACCGGGTGAAACATGGAAAGGACGAGACCTATTTGAAGGACGGGCTCGAACTTGACGCCTATCTGCTGAAGGTGGCGCTGAAAGATGCTCGGCTCGAGACCGGTGTGGCCGGCGCGGTGCCTCTTCAAGGCGAGGCGCTGGAAGCGCTGGCGCGGCAATATGTGCTGGCCAACAACGTCACTCAGCGCTTGTCGAGCTGGATGGACTTGGAAGCGCTGCGCGCGATGGCCAATGGCCTGGAACTGAATCTGGATACGCTGGAATCGGCGCAGGCCTCGGCTGCGGCCTTACAGGCAGTGCTTCGTGAAGCGGAAGTGGTCGCTGAATTCGATGTTCGCACCGACAAGTACGTGATGAAGATCCAGCGGATGCTGCACGGCAACGCCAAGAGCAGCGTGATCAACGCCGATTTCTTGCACGGCGCGGACTATGAGGCGTTGTCCACCGCGGGCAAGACGTTCAAGGGATTGGTGGGGGCTGATGCGGTGGTTCGGCGTGGCGACGGTGAGCGCCAGAAAGAGGCGCGCGTCAGCGATTTCAGGCAAGCGGTGGCGTGGCTGATTCAACAGGCCGAGTCGGCTGTCGCGCGCCAGCGTTACAAGGGCTTGGGGGAAATGAATCCGGCACAGCTTTGGGAGACCACCATGGACCCAGCGGTGCGACGGCTACTGCGAGTGCAGATCGATGACGCGATCGAAGCCGATCGCGTGTTCACAATGCTCATGGGCGATGAAGTGGAGCCGCGCCGCGAATTCATTGAGAGCAACGCTCTGCGCGCGGCGAACATTGACGTTTGATCGGTACACGCCGGGCAGTTACGCCAAACAAGAACGGCGGTAAGGCATTTGCCCTACCGCCGGTCAGAACCTGTCCGTGCGCCCGAAGGCAGCGTCAAGTCGTGCTTACTTGCTCGCCTCGCCCTTTGGAATGCCGGCCTTGGCAGCTGCCGCGGCGTCTGCCTTGCGCTTTGCACGCGCAGCCGCCTTCTCCTCCGCCGTCATCGTGCTCTTCGCCGCCGCCTTATCAGGGGTGGCTTCACCCTTGGCCAAGGCGCCAGTCTTGGTGGCTGCAGCCGCGTCAGCTTTCACGTCGGCGCGGGCCTTCGTGGACTTTGCGGCAGCTTGAGGAGCGTTTGCTTCGCCCTTGGCAATTGCCCCGGCCTTGACGGCCGAAGCGGTATCGGCCTTAACCTCGGCGCGGGACTTGTCTTGCGCGAAGGCCGACAGTGCGAGGGATTGGGACGCAACCAAGATGGCTGCCAATACAAGTTTCTTCATTGAGGGTCTCCTGCGATATTGCTGATACGAAAGATTGCAAAAGGCGCCTGGGAATTCAAACCGCCTTTGTGCGCCGAACGACAGTTTAGCCTTGCCGCTGTCCGTTGAAAAGGCCAGAGCCGCATATCCTAGCTTGGCACAGGTTTCAGACCGCGCCCAGCTAAGTTGAGGTGTTTAAGACTTTTGTTGGACCCAGCCTCAACGGGCGGCTCATGCGCAGCGTTGACATGGCACTCGTCGCGGCGAAGGTTCAGCGTGCCGCTTTTGTCCTGGCCCAGTCGCGAATCGCGGTGAGGGTGTTTTCGACGTGTCGAGTCGGATTCAAGCTGAGGTAGCTGTAGAGAATCGAGCCGTTCGGTGCGATGACGTAGGAAACGCGCGTCGCAAAGTCCGGCATTGCTTTCATTGCGGCGTCGTATGATTTGATGATGAGTTTTGTCGAGTCCGCGGCGACTGGAAACTTGCCATGACATACCTGCACGGAGAAGCGGCTCAGCGTGGAGATATCGTCCCCAGACACACCGATGATCGAAGCGCCGAGTGCTTCAAATTGCGGCACGGCCTGGGCGAACTGTTGAGCCTCTATCGAACATCCCTCGGTGAACGCCGCGGGGAAGAAATAGAGGACGACCGGACCCTTGGCGAGAGACTCCTTGAGTGAGAAGGTGAATGTCTTTCCCGCAAGCGCGGCATTGGCGGTGAAGTCTGGAGCCGTCTCGCCGACATCAAGGGCTGCTAGCGCCGGCGACGCGGAGAGAACGTGAATCAATACCAGGGCGATTGCGAACCGCATAAGGGCGCTCCGAGTGCAGCCGATCTTGTTGTAAGTTTGCCACAGGGAGTGTGTCGCGCGCGCCGATCGGCGACGGGAAGTCGAACAAAAAGACTTAATCAGTTCAATCGCTCGGCGCAGCGACAGACCATCGCTTGGCAACTGCGCCCAACATATCCACGCTCTCGAGGTGAATGCCAAACCCCCAAAGGCGCGCGACGTGTTTCAGGACCTCTTGGGCGCTGTCATGCAGGGGGCGTTGATTGTGTTGGGTATGGCGAAGCGTAAGTGACCTGTCACCGCGCAAGTTCACGCTCCAGACCTGGATGTTCGGCTCGCGACTACCCAGGTCGTATTGGCGGCTCAGACCCTCACGCACTTGCCGGTAGCCGGCATCGTCGTGAATAGCAGCGACCTCGAGATCTTTCTGCGATTCGTCGTCGACGACCGAGAACAGCCGGAACTCGCGCATCAAGTTGGGCGAAAGGTACTGGCCAACAAAACTTTCGTCCTTGAAGTTGCGCATCGCGTGATCGATGGTCTCCAACCAATCCCGGCCTGCCATTTCGGGGAACCATGCGTGGTCTTCGTCGGTGGGCGCTTCGCAGATGCGCTTGATGTCGGTGTACATCGCGAAACCGAGCGCGTAAGGGTTGATTCCGCTGTAGGCGCGGTGGCCCACCGGGGGCTGAAAAACGACGTTGGTGTGTGAAGTGAGCCATTCAATCATCACCCCGTCGGCAAGATGACCATCGTCATACATCGTGTTGAGCAAGTGGTGGTGCCAAAACGTCGCCCAACCTTCGTTCATGACCTGGGTTTGACGCTGAGGATAGAAGTACTGAGCGACCTTGCGCACAATGCGCACGATCTCGCGCTGCCATGGCTCAAGCAGGGGCGCGTTCTTCTCGATGAAGTACAGCAAGTTCTCTTGCGGCTCTTCGGGAAAGCGCCGCGATTGAGACTCCTCAGTGGCTTTTTCAGCGCGGCGAGGCAGGGTCCGCCACAAGTCGTTGACTTGCTGCTGCGCGTATTCGGCGCGGTCTTTGCTTCTGGCTTGTTCCTGGGCCAGGCTGAGTTTGCTTGGGCGCCGATAGCGGTCGACACCGTAGTTCATCAACGCATGGCAACTGTCGAGCAGCGTCTCAACCGCGCCCAAGCCATGCCGCTCCTCGCACTGGATCACATAGTTCCTGGCGTAGACGAGGTAGTCGATGATCGACGAGGCATCGGTCCACATCCGAAACAGATAGTTGCCCTTGAAGAAACTGTTGTGTCCGTAAGCCGCGTGCGCGATCACCAGGGCCTGCATCGCCAGGGTGTTCTCTTCCATCAAATAGCTGATGCACGGATTGGAGTTGATGACGATTTCGTACGCCAAGCCCATGTGGCCACGCCGATAGTTCTTTTCGGTGGCGATGAATTCCTTGCCGAAACTCCAATGTCGGTAGTTCACCGGCATGCCGACGGAGGCATAGGCGTCCATCATCTGCTCAGCGGTGATGATTTCCAACTGGTTCGGATAGGTGTCGAGTCCAAAGCGCGAGGCCGTCTGCCGGATCACCTGGTGGTACTGCTCAAGGAGCTCAAACGTCCAATCGCTAGGCGCGGGCAGGGGTTGCGACGCGCGTTGAGGCCGAACAATTTCTCGAGCCCGTGCTATGGGACGTGGCAGGCCTGAACCTGCAGCCGCCGTCAGTTCGGCTATCGGCCCGGACATTTGGGTCGGGCGAATCATGTCGACGTGCTCTCCTTCTTGAAGAGTTCGCGAAACACCGGGTAGATTTGCGAGGCCTCGGTCACCTTTCGCATCGCGAAAGCCTTCGACTGACCGGTAAGTTGCGCGTACTCCTCCCAGAGGTTTTGCTCCTCTTCCGCGACTTGCACGTACGCGAAATAACGGCACAGCGGGAGAATTCGCTCGGCCAGCAACTGGCGACACCGGCCGCTGTCGTGGTGCCAGTTGTCGCCGTCACTGGCCTGGGCGCCGTAGATGTTCCATTCTGTCGTGGGGTAGCGTGCGCGCGCAATTTCTTCCATCAGAACCAAGGCGCTTGACACCACCGTGCCACCGGTTTCAGTGGCGTGGAAGAAGTTTTGCTCGTCGACCTCCTGCGCCTGGGTATGGTGGCGGATGAAGACGATTTCGATCTTTTCGTAGTGTCGGGTCAGGAACAAGTAGAGGAGGATGAAGAATCGTTTAGACAACTCCTTGCGCGATTCGTCCATGGAGCCGGACACGTCCATCAGGCAGAACATGACTGCCTTCGAGGTGGGCACGGGAACCCGGACTCGGCTGCGATAGCGCAAGTCGATCGGGTCCAAGTAGGGAATGCGCGCAATGCGGGCGCGCAGCGCCTCTATTTCTCGCGCAAGTCTGAGCAACTCGCGGGTATGTGGTGTCGGTTCGGGGTGTCGCTTGAGCAGGGCGTATTGCTCTTCGAGCTCGCGCAAGGCGCGGCGCGATTCCGCGCCGATCGCAATGCGTCTGCCGATGGCTCCGCGCATCGAGCGCACGACATGCAGATTGTTCGGTGTCCCGTCACTGCTGTATCCGGCTCGATGTGTCTTGAATTCAGGCGTGTCCGCAAGCGTCGTGCGCGCAAGATTCGGCAATGCCAGGTCGTCGAAAAAGACCTGCATGAACTCTTCTTTGCTGAGGTGAAAGACGAAGTCGTCGTCTCCCTCTCCGCTGTCGCTGGCTTTGCCGCCACCACCCGATCCTCCACCGCCTTTGGGCCGCTCGATACGATCGCCGCGAACGTAGTCCTGATTGCCAGGATGTACGGTGTCGCGCCGTCCGCCCTGGCCGTGGCCGAAGACGGGCTCGCTGATGTCGCGCTTGGGGATGTGAATGTCTTCGCCCTGCGCCATGTCACGGATGCCACGGCCATCGACGGCGCGCTTCACGGCCTCGCGAATCTGTTCCTTGTGGCGACGCAGGAACCGTTCGCGATTGCCGATCGATTTGTTCTTGCCGGCCAGGCGCCGATCGATGATTTGCTGCAAGGCGCTATCCCTCGGCGTCAGCGGCGACCAGGTCAGGAACTCTTGCGCACGCGCAGGTACCACTCGCAAAGCAGTCGGACCTGCTTGGGCGTATAGCCCTTGGCCACCATGCGGGTCACGAAGTCTTCATGCTTCTTGGCTTCATCAGCGCTCGCTTTCGCGTTGAAGCTGACCACAGGAAGCAACTCCTCGGTATTCGAGAACATCTTCTTCTCGATGACGGTGCGGAGCTTTTCGTAACTCGTCCAAGTGGGGTTCTGCCCGGCATTGCTGGCGCGCGCGCGCAGGACGAAGTTGACGATTTCGTTTCTGAAGTCCTTCGGGTTGGATATGCCAGCCGGCTTTTCGATCTTCTCGAGTTCCGCGTTCAGCGACGAGCGGTCGAAGACTTCTCCCGTGTCAGTGTCGCGGTATTCGTGATCCTGGATCCAGTAGTCCGCATAGGTCACATAGCGATCGAAGATGTTCTGGCCGTACTCGCTGTAGCTCTCGAGGTAGGCGGTTTGAATTTCCTTGCCAATGAACTCGGCGTAACGAACCGACAGATGCTCCTTGATGAACGCCAGATACTTCTGTTCGGTCTCGGGGGCGAACTGTTCGCGTTCGATTTGCTGCTCGAGCACGTACATCAGGTGCACGGGATTGGCGGCAATCTCGGTACTGTCGAAATTGAAGACCTTGGACAAGATCTTGAAGGCGAAGCGGGTTGAGACACCGCTCATCCCCTCGTCCACACCGGCATAGTCGCGGTACTCCTGAAAACTCTTCGCACGGGGGTCGGTGTCCTTGAGGTTCTCACCGTCGTAGACGAGCATCTTGGAGAACAGGCTCGAATTTTCCGGCTCCTTGAGTCGCGTCAATACAGCGAACTGCGACATCATCTTCAGCGTGCCTGGCGCGCATGTCGCCTTGTAAAGCGACGAGCCGCGCAGCAGCTTCTCATAAATCTTGATCTCTTCGCTGACCCGCAAGCAATACGGCACCTTGACGATGTAGATGCGATCCAGGAACGCTTCGTTGTTCTTGTTGTTGCGAAATGCCTTCCACTCGCTTTCGTTGGAGTGCGCCAGCACAACGCCATCGAACGGGATCGCACCGAAGCCTTCCGTGCCCTTGAAATTGCCTTCCTGCGTTGCGGTTAGCAAGGGATGCAGCACCTTGATCGGCGCCTTGAACATTTCGACGAACTCGAGCAACCCTTGGTTGGCCAGGCAAAGGCCCCCGGAAAAACTGTAGGCATCGGGGTCGTCTTGCGCAAAGGTCTCCAGCTTGCGGATGTCGACCTTACCGACCAGGGACGAGATGTCTTGATTGTTCTCGTCGCCCGGTTCGGTCTTGGCGATCCCGATTTGCTTGAGCACTGACGGATAGCGCCGGACAACCTTGAACTTGCGGATGTCGCCGCCGAACTCTTCGAGGCGCTTCACCGCCCATGGCGACAGAATGCGGTGCAAGTAGCGACGGGGGATGCCGTACTCTTTTTCCAGAATCTGTCCATCCTCCGCAGGATCGAACAGGCCCAGCGGCGACTCGTTCACCGGTGAACCCTTGATTGCGTAGAAGGGTACCTCCTGCATGAGCGCCTTCAGCCGCTCGGCTATCGAAGACTTGCCGCCGCCCACCGGGCCCAGCAGGTAGAGGATCTGCTTCTTCTCCTCCAGGCCCTGGGCCGCGTGCCGGAAGTAGCTGACGACCTGCTCGATCGCGTCTTCCATGCCGTAGAACTCGGCGAACGCTGGATAGATCTTGATGATCTTGTTGGCGAACAGACGTGACATCCGCGGGTCGGAGCGGGTATCCACTTGTTGCGGTTCGCCGATCGCTCTGAGCATGCGCTCGGCCGCAGTGGCATAGGCAATGGGGTTGCGCTTGCACTCCGCCAGGTAGTCTTCGAGCGTCAGCTCCTCTTCTCGGGTGCGCTCGAATCTGGCCGTGAAGTTGCTGATCACATTCATGCTGATCTCCTAGATATCGGAATCTCAACGCTGCCCGATCGGCAGACATTGGGAGGGAAGTTCTGATGACGTCCAGTGGGCGCCATCAGAGCTTTCCTTTTGGAGGATCAGCCATGCAACGGTATCAGCTCTGGCCCCTTTTCTGGGCGGTGAAAGGGCCGAGTTGTGCGGCAAAAACCCGGCAGTTCCATGGCGCGTGCAAGATAGCTGCACAAATTGTCAGGACACAACGTGCGCAGCGGTCAATTGGTTGAATCAAGAACGATGGTGGAGCGCACATTGTTGTGCAAAGTTCCGCAAAAACCGGGGCCTTGCCGGCCAATTGCGATACCGCTAAACGGCGTGCGAAGGGGGGTTCTCGGGCAGGTCCAGAAAGCACGCCGGTCAAGCGACTTGCAAGCCCAGCTTGTCAAGCAAACCATTGAGTTCGTCGAGTGAGCCGAACTGAATGACCACCTCCCCCTGCTCGCCCTTGCGAGTGCGCTTCTTCACCCGGATCTCGACGCTCGCCAAGAGTGCGTCGGAGAGCGATTGCTCAATGCGCTGAAGGTCCCGCGGTTTCTCGTGCTTGACACGCAACAGCGTTGCCTGGCGCCCTTTGCCGGTGCCGGTGCGGGCCACAAGCCGCTCCGCTTCGCGCACGCTCAGCCGCTTGGCGATCACCTGGCGCGCGCTCAGGATCTGCTGCGCATTGTCCAGAGGCAACAGGGCCCGTGCATGGCCCATCTCGAGTTCGCCGTTCAAGAGCAATTGTTGGACGGGTTCCGCGAGATTCAACAATCGAAGCAAGTTGCTCGCCGCGCTTCGTGACCGACCCACCGCCTGCGCCGCCTGCTCGTGCGTCAGGCCAAATTCCGAGGTCAGTCGCTTCAATCCTTGCGCTTCCTCCAAAGGATTCAAGTCCTCTCGCTGAATGTTTTCGATCAGCGACATGGCCGCGGCGGCTTCGTCGGGAACCTGTTTGATGACAACCGGCACCTCTGCCAGCCCGGCAATCCGGGCGGCTCGCACTCGACGCTCACCGGCGATGATTTCGTAGCGGTCTTGCGCAACCAACCGCACCAGCACGGGCTGAATGACGCCCTGTGCCTCGATGCTGCGCGCAAGCTCCTGAAGCGAGGCGTCATCCATTCGCGTCCGCGGCTGGTACTTGCCGGGCTGAAGCTGCGTGAGTTGCAGCTGTCGCAGTGTGCCGGACCGCTCGTCGCCCTGCGCCGCGTCGGCGTTGCTCGCGCGCGGGCCCAGAAGCGCTTCCAGGCCTAGGCCGAGGCCTTTTGGTTTCTTGCTGACCATCCGGGAATTGTCGGCGATGAATTGACCTGCCATGAGCGACGCGCCGTGGTTGCGCGAACAACGGGGAAAACAACGCGGTTCTCTGAAAATGCTCGGCATCCTCGACAATCGCTTTCGGCAACGAGGAAGCGAGGGGAACGGCCATGAAGCACAGGGTGTTTGTCGACGGGCAGGAAGGAACGACCGGCCTGCGGATTCACGAGTACCTGGCGCGCCGCGACGACATCGATCTGCTTCGAATTGATGTGGACAAGCGCAAGGACTCGGCGGTGCGTGCCGAACTGCTCAATGCGGCCGATGTGGCGTTCTTGTGTCTGCCGGACATTGCCGCTCGTGAGGCGGCGGCGCTGGTGCGCAATCCCAAGACCTGCTTGATCGATGCAAGCACCGCGCACCGCACCGATTCCGCGTGGGTGTTCGGTTTGCCCGAGCTTGCGGCCGGGCAGCGCGACAAGATCCGGGCGTCCAAGCGCATCGCCAACCCAGGCTGTCATGCGCTGAGTTTCATCGTGCTACTGCGTCCGTTGGTGGATGCCGGGCTGATCGGCGTGGATCAAGCCGTCTCGGCAACGTCGATCACCGGCTATTCAGGGGGTGGCAGGAAGATGATCGAGCAGTACGAAGGCAAGACTATGCCGAGACTGGACTCGCCGCGACCCTACTCTCTGAAGTTCGCGCATAAGCACCTGCCCGAAATGATGGCGCACACCGGCTTGCGCCGCGCGCCGATCTTCATGCCCATCGTCGCGAATTACTACAAGGGGCTGGCGCTCAGTGTTCCGCTCCACCTGGCCCAGTGCCGCGCAGGGGCGACCGGTGAAGCGATGCATGAGGTCTTGATGAAACGCTACCGCGACGAGCCGTTCATTCAGGTTCAGCCGTTCGCCGATGACGCGCATCCGGCGCCAGAGTACTTCGACGTGCAAGCGTGCAATGACACGAACCGAGTCGATATCTTCGTTTTCGCGAATGCGACGCAGGCGCTGCTGATCGCGAGGCTCGACAACCTGGGCAAGGGTGCGAGCGGTGCCGCGGTTCAGGCGATGAACGTGCATCTCGGCGTGGACGAGACGCTGGGCTTGTAGGGGATTCGACGGCGAACGCGTCGGCCAGTCGATGGCAGGGCGAGACGCTCTGAAGGATTGATCGCGCCGTGCACTAAGCGAAGACGGCGTGTGGCCTCAACGCGCAGCGAGGCGAGCCACCACTTCGTGCGCAAATTCGACGAACGACTGAGCGCCCTTCGATGCGGGGTCGAAGACCACGCCGGGCAGGCCGTAGCTCGGCGCCTCCGCGAGCCGGATGTTGCGCGGAATCACGGTGTCGAAGACCTTTTCCCCGAAGTGTTTCTTGAGCTGCTCGCTGACTTGCTGCTGCAACGTGATTCTCGGGTCGAACATGACGCGCAGCAATCCGATCAGTTCGAGCTGCGGGTTGAGATTTGCATGCACCTGCTTGATCGTGTTCACCAGGTCTGACAGGCCTTCGAGCGCGAAATACTCGCACTGCATGGGCACGAGCACGCCGTGGGCGCTGCACAAACCATTCAGAGTCAACAGATTCAGCGACGGCGGGCAGTCGACAAGAACGAAGTCGTATTCGGCGTCGACCGCGGCCAACGCCTGCTTGAGCCGCTTGTCCCGGCGTTCGAGTGCGACCAGTTCGACTTCGGCGCCGGCAAGTTCGCGGTTCGCACCCACCACGTCATAGCCGACCTTGGCGTTGTGCTGGCGAGCCTCGGCAATCGAGGCGTTTTCGAGCAGAACGTCGTAGACGCTGAGTTCGAGCGAACGCTTGTCGATGCCCGAACCCATGGTCGCGTTGCCCTGCGGGTCGAGGTCGACGACCAAGGTTCGCTGGCCGATTTTCGCGAGGCCCGCGGCCAGGTTGACCGTCGTGGTGGTCTTGCCAACACCGCCCTTTTGATTGGCGACACAGAAAATTCGAGCCATAGAAGATCGCCGGTTCTCAGGCTGCGCCGACCTCTCGGGGCAACGCCTCAGGTGTCGAAGGCCACCCGAGTGGCTGTGCAGTGGGTGGGCGGAAATGCCGTTGGATTCGTTGTTTCGACTATTGTCGCCGGCGCATCCAGACCAGACAGCGTTGCGCGTCCATGCCGGGAACCCGCAGTGGTTCCACGTGAAACACGTCGACCGTCGCCGGCAGACCGGACAGTTCGGTTTCCGGGCGTTTGCCTTTCATCGCCAGCCAGACCCCATGCTCCGACAAATTCGAGAGTGTCGCGCTTGTGAAATCGGCCAATGAGTCATATGCGCGTGACATCACCACGTCGAATCGGCCCGAGTTCAAGGACTGGACACGAACGTGTTCGGCCTGCAGATTGCCGAGGCCCAACTCCGCCGCAACCTGCCGGATGAAGGCCACCTTCTTGCCGACCTTGTCGATACAAAGTACTGCGGCGCTCGGCTCCACGATCGACAAGACCACGCCGGGCAAACCAGCCCCGCTGCCGACGTCGAGCATGCGTGCGGTGATGGGTTCACCCAAGACCCGCCGCAGCGGTGCCACAACAGCGAGGCAGTCGGCCAGGTGCTGGGTGAGCATGTCCGACAAGTTGCGCACCGACGTGAGGTTGTAAGTCGAATTCCAGCGCTCCAGCAGATGGAGATAGTTCAGCAGTGCATCGAGCTGGGTGCTCGACAGGTCCAAGCGGAGTTCGGCCGCCGCCTGCGCCAGCCGTTCGCGAAGCGCGGCGCTCACCGAGAACCGCCCGCGCGGCGCCTGGACCGGCGCGCTGGCAGCATCAGGCGACGACATCGCGGCTCGTTGGCGCAGCCAAGGTCCTTGCGCCAGCGCGATGCCTCTTGAGGTGCACCAGAAGCAATGCGATGGCCGCCGGAGTGACGCCGGAAACACGCGATGCCTGCCCCAGCGTGCTCGGGCGCTGGGTGCTGAGTTTCTGGCGCACCTCGAATGACAGCGCGGGCACGGTGGTGTAGTCAAAGTCGATCGGCAAGGGCAAGTCTTCGAGGCCCGCCGCGCGCGCCACCTCTTCGCGCTGCTTGTCGATGTAGCCGGCGTACTTGATTCCAATCTGAACCTGCTCGAGCACCGCCTCGGCCAAGGCAGGCCCGAGCTGCTCGGCCAATTGCGTCCGAGCGGGCACCACGTCTGGGGCCGCAATGGCGCAAATCGCGGCAATCTCGTCACTTCCAATGTTGGGGCGGCGCAGCAGCTCAGCCAGGCTGTATTCGTGGTCGATGGGTTTGCCCAGGAGCAGCTGAGCCTGCGAGGCATTCAACAAACTCGGGTTCACCCAGGTCGACGTCAGGCGCTCGGTTTCACGTGAAACAGCGTCGCGCTTGCGGCAGAACAAGTCCCAGCGAGCGTCGTCGACCAGCCCCAGCTCACGGCCGATCGGCGTCAGCCGCAGATCCGCGTTGTCTTCACGAAGCTGAAGCCGGTACTCGGCACGGCTCGTGAACATGCGATACGGTTCGGTCACGCCTTTTGTGATCAAGTCGTCGACCAGTACCCCCAGGTAGGCTTGGTCCCGGCGCGGCAACCAGGGGTCGCGGCCACGCACCTGCAACGCCGCATTCACGCCGGCGAACAAACCCTGCGCCGCTGCCTCCTCGTAGCCGGTGGTTCCGTTGATCTGGCCGGCGAAAAACAGGCCTCGAATGGCGTGTGTCTCGAAGCTGGCGGTGAGCGCGCGCGGATCGAAATAGTCGTACTCGATCGCATACCCGGGGCGCAGCAGGTGCGCATTCTCGAGCCCGACCATCGACCGCACGGCCGCGATTTGAATGTCGAACGGCAATGAGGTCGAAATCCCGTTCGGATAGACCTCGTGTGTCGTCAAACCTTCCGGCTCGAGAAAAATCTGATGCGACGCCTTGTTGGCAAAGCGATTGACCTTGTCTTCGATACTCGGGCAGTAGCGCGGGCCGACTCCCGCAATCGCGCCTTGAAACATCGGACTCCGGTCAAAGCCGCTGCGAATGATGTCGTGCGTCCTCGGGTTGGTGTGCGTGATCCAGCAGGGCACCTGTCGCGGGTGCATCGCCGCATCCCCCAGAAAGCTGAACACTGGCAGCGGCGTGGTGGAGGGCGAGCCGTCCTGTGCGGGCATGCCGTCGCCCGGCTGCAGCTGCAATCGGGTGAAGTCGATCGAGCGTCCGTCGATGCGTGGCGGCGTGCCGGTTTTCAGGCGCCCTTGAGGCAGCTTCAGCTCCTTGAGGCGTGCCGACAACGCAATGGCTGGTGGATCCCCCGCGCGGCCGGCCGCATGGCTCTGCATTCCCACATGAATTCGCCCATCCAGAAAGGTTCCGGCGGTCAGCACCACGCAGCGGCCGCGAAAGCGCACGCCTCCCTGCGTCGCTGCACCAACCACCCGCTCACCCTCGAGCAGCAAGTCGTCACAGGCGCCTTGAAACAGCCAGAGATTGCGCTGGTTCTCCAGGCGCCGTCGAATCGCCGCCCGATACAGCACGCGGTCGGCCTGCGCCCGGGTGGCACGCACGGCCGGGCCTTTCGAGCTGTTGAGAATGCGGAATTGAATTCCCGCTTCGTCGGTGGCCAGGGCCATCGCGCCACCCAGCGCGTCGATTTCCTTGACCAGATGGCCCTTGCCAATGCCGCCGATCGACGGGTTGCAGCTCATCTGCCCCAGTGTCTCGATGTTGTGGGTCAGCAGCAACGTCGTCACGCCCATGCGTGCACTCGCCAGCGCCGCTTCAGTCCCAGCATGGCCGCCGCCGACCACGATGACTTCGAACACCTGGGGAAACCACATGAACAATCACGCCTGCGAAATTTGTCGGCGGATTGTAGAGAGACCGGTCCGCAGCCCGGCAACGCCGGGCCGCTCACCGTCGGTCGTGCGACGGCCACTCAGCGCCGAATCGGCGCCACGCTCATCGTCGAGTCTGCCAGCGCCGGCGCCAATTTGGTCGGTGCGCGGGCGCGGCGTGGCGGGGCCATATCCTGCATGGCCAACTCGGTCTGCGCGATGATTTCGCGCGCGGTTGCTCCGTCGTAAACGAACAAACCGCGCTGTGCCGTGGCTGTGATCCGGGTGGTGGATTCGCTGAGTATCTCGACTTCGACTTCGACGCTGCGGTCGGCCAGGCTTGCGCGCAGGGTCTCTGTGCTATCACCCTTGCTGGCCGAGTCAAGCTTCATGCCCATCCTGGTCAGCGCGGTCAAAGTCGCTTGCTTGACCTGCTGCTCATTCGCTGTAAAGGTGCGCGAGCCGATGCTGCTGGCTGTGTGCGACAGGCCGGTCGACGCCCCGATGCCGGCTGCGGTGATGGCGATGGCCTGGCACCCGCCCAACAGCACGGCGGCTGCCCCGGCGACGGCGAACCGCCTAGCAGAACGGCACGCGATCAGCCGGGCGATCAATCGCATGAAAGGCTCCCAGTTCGCAACGCATGACGCCAATCTATCCAACACAAGGTAGCACGTCAGTGGCGCATCGCACGCCAAGCGCGCAAGTCAAAATCGGTTACGCAAGCGCACAAGAGAGGCTGATTGCTACCAGACGGCCCATTGCCCGGTGAGGGAAGATGACGCGCAGCGCAGGCACGGCAATCCGCCATGGACCAGAATCCGCAAGCATCAGCGCAAGCGCAAGCCTGTCAATGCCACCGCCGGCCGCAATTGGCCGACGTCAATCCCGTTCCAATTACGCAACGTCGGGCGGCTCAGTGAATGCAGCAGTTCTGCATCGGCGCCACTGAGGCAAAGGGCGGCCTCGATGACGCCGGCCATCACGACCTCGGCGGCGCGCGAGTTGTTGCCGTCGTCGATCTTGATCGCCACGCCCAGTCCAAGCCCAGGCAGCGCGGCGCAGAACACCCCTTCCGCGCCCACCTTGCAGCAAACGCGCTCACCCAGTTGTCGCATCACGCGGGTGTCGAAGCGGCCCGTGCCGGCCACCATGAAGGGCGCGCTTGCAATGGCGCGGCGCAAGCGCTGGGCCGCGAGCCGGTGGCCGTCGCGCAAGCCCACGCCAGTGCCGACGCGCGCAAACCCGAGCGCGAGGCGCCTCAACGCGATCCCGAACGTCGGGATGGAACAGCCATCGGTGCCCCGGGGGGCTGAGTTTGGATCGAAGCCCGTCACGGCCTGCAACGCGCCCGTCACTTCGCGCATCACCGGATGTTCCGGATGCACATAACCCTTCACGTATTGCCGCAAGTCGAGGCCGCCACTCATCGTGCAGGCCAGGCACAGGAAACCGCTGTGCTTTCCGGAGCAGTTGTTGTGCAACGCCGAGGGCGCTTCGCCGGCCGCGGCCAACGCGCGTGCCGCGGTTTCCAGCGACGGCCAATGCGCACCGCACTCCAGCGCGGCGACGCTCAGCCCCGCCTTCTCGAGCATCGCCGCCGCAGCGTTTACATGCGCGGCTTCTCCGTTGTGCGAAGCGCACGCCAGCGCCAATTGCTCATCCGTCAGGCCCAGCCGCTCGGCCGCACCGCTTTCCACGAGCGGCAATGCCTGCAACAGCTTGACGGCCGAGCGCGGGAAGATGGGGCGGTCGATGTCGCCCAGACTGGCCAGAATCGCGCCGTCCGCGTCGAGCACAGCCAGTGCGCCGCGATGGATCGATTCGAGCGTCTCGCCCCGCAGCACTTCGACGAGAACCGGATTCATGCGCGGGCCCGCCTCATTCTTCGACCTTCACGCCCTTCCAGAACGCGACGCGCCCCTTGATCTGCTCCGCGGCTTCCAGAGGCTGCGGGTAGTACCAAACGGCATCGGGGTTCATTTCCCCGTTCACGAACAGGCTGTAGTAGTGCGCCTCGCCCTTCCAGTGGCAGGTGCTGCGGTGATTGCTGAAGCTGACGTACTCCTGTTTCAAGCTGGCTTGCGGAAAGTAGTGGTTGCCCTCCACGACGACCGTGTCGTCGCTCTGCGCGACAACCACACCGTTCCAAATCGCCTTCATCGCACCGCCTCCTGTCGATTCGAGCGCCGCCCAGTACGACGCCGCGAGTCATTCTGACCGATACAGCGCGGCGGCGCGCGACAGGCGCTGCGCGATCGCCGCGACCAGGGCCTTGTCTCCCGCCACGGTGACCGAGTCGCCATGGCGCAGGATGTCCATCGCCAGTTCGGTTGGTTCCGCGTAGGGAACCTGAAGCTCATAGCGCCCGTCTGGCAGCCAGCGCGCCTTCTGTTGCGCATGCCACTCCTCGTTGGCCACCCACAGCGCCGCATCGGCGTTGAAGAGGAGCGTTGCCCAGCGCACCTTGCTACCACCGCCTCCGTAAATGCCGTACGCCGCGTCGAGCTGCGCCTCCAGGTCGCGCACGCTCACCCGCTTCGCCTTCAGGTCGAGCGGTCGTGCTTCGCGCACCGCGTCGAGCGCGAAGCGCCGCAGGCCGTCGCTGGCGTGGCACCAGGCGTCGAGATACCAAGTGTTGCGATAGTTCACCAAGCGCTGCGGCGACACCTCCCGCTCGCTCACACTCTGGTCGCTGCGCTTGAAATAGCGCAACCAGACCCGGCGCTGGCGGACCAAGGCACTGCCCAGCAATTCGAAATGGCGGCTTGGGGCGCGCCGGCGTGCCGTGCCGATCACTTTCACGCGCCGCAGCAGCGCGCGCGAGGCTTGTGCGTCGGCGCCCAGCATGCCCTGCAGCTTGTCTGCCAGCGGTTGCAGATGGCGCGCCAGAACGCCGTCGTCGTCCAGCCCGGCCAGCAGTTGTTGCATCGTCAGCAGCGCGTGAATCTCGTTTTCGCTGAACCACAGGCCCGGCAATTCATGCACAGCGCCCGCTCCCGGCATTGCGGCGTCGAAGCGATAGCCATTGGCATCGCTGTCATAGACGATGGGCGCACCGAGCCGATCGCGCAGGTACTGCAGGTCGCGTTTCAGCGTGGCTGGGGACACCTCCAGCTCGTTGCCGAGAGCCGCAAAACTCACGCAGCCACGGCTGCGCAGCAGCATCTCGATCTTGTAGAAACGTTCGGTTCGGTCCACGGCGCTCCATCCCGACAAGGCTGCCCAGGCGGGGCCCGAGCGGCGGCGCGCAGCATACGCCGAAACGCGCCGATCGATTCCCGGGTGGCTCACGCCATGAGCTACCACGGTGCCACACTGCTTCGAATCGCCGCTGCCCGGTGGCGCCACCCGAAGGAGATGTGCATGACTTGTCTTGCCCCTCACGCGCGAGCGGATGCCTCGCAATGCGCCACCCCTGTCAGTCTCAACCCGCCGCTGAACGCGCGCGATACGCTTGGCTTCGAACTCGGCTGGGACCATGCACGCTACGGCGTTACGCCCTGGTTGCCGTTCGCCTGCGAATCGTCGTCCCTGCTCAGCGGCCTGGCGGCTGGCCGGGCGATGCGCGGGGCGCGCGCCCTTACCGCCACAAGGCCGGTTCAACTCTGGTTGCGGCTTCGCCTGCAGGCCTGGGCGCTGGGCTGCTGCGTCGAGCCGATCCAGGTCACGCCGCGCTACCTCGTGCAGCTCGAAGCGAGTCATTGCCCCGTCACACGCGCGCCGTTGGCGCCGAGCAGCCTGCTCAACGACGAGGCCGTGTTCACGCCGGTACGCCAAGACGCCGCATATGCCGCGGGCAACCTGGCGGTCCTGAGCGCCAAAGCGCAGCGCGCCAGGCAAGGAATCGGCTGGGCGGACGCGCTCGAGATGAGCAATGGTCCCACTGCCGCGACCGGTGGCGTGGGCGGTCTCAGCGCGGCGCAGTGGGTGCGAGCCGCCGTGCTGGGCAGCTTCGTCGAACCGTTGACGCACGAACAGGCCTGTGCCCTGCCCCTGCTCGTGTTGCCGCCGAATCGCCTGCGTCTGTTGAATCCGGCTCAAGCATTGCAGACGTTCATCAGCCGCCAGCTGCTCGCCCCTGGATGGAGCCTGCGCATGAGCCGCATCGAGGCGCTGTTGCCCGCCAGAACCGCACAACGGTCGTTCCAGACCTTCTTCCATGCGCTGCTGCCACGCGTTCTCGAAGCGGGCCGAAACCCCGCTGCCCATGAGTTGCGATGGGCCATCGAAGACGCTTGGCGCTGTGCGCTCGTGCAGCAGCGATGGGTGGCGTTCGCGCACCAGCTCAGCGCCGCGCAATGCGAAGCACTGGTCGTTCGCGCTCACGCAAAACGTCTAGGCCAAGGCTTCCTGCATGCACTGGACGATCGCGCCGCGGTCGACGGTTGGGGGCTTGCGCAGCGTGGTCGCTTCGATGGCGCGGGCGCGGTGGAACGAGTGTCCTTGCGGCGCCATCGACGCGCCGAGCCCATGAAGCAAGCTTGGACCCGTGCCCAGCCGGCCCAGCGGGACCTGTTGCGGGACTTGACACCTTGAAACGCGCGCGCGCGAACATGGGAGTGGAAATGGGCAGAATCCGGCTGCGGTCGCCAGCGGCCATTCGGCCCGGGCACCGTGCGGAGGACCCACCATGGCCACACCCCATCGAATTTTCTCGCGGCGCGCTGCATGGAGCGCCGCTGCATTTGCCGCTCTTGTGCTGGCGGCCTGCGGCGGGGGTGACGACAACGTTGTTGTGCGCTCCAGCGTAAACCGCGTCAACCCGGCAGTCTCGTCGCTGCTGACGTCGGTTGATGCCATCGGCGTCGGCGGCAGCGACCTGATCTCCAACAACCCGACCCGCGCCGACCTGGCGCTGCAATCGAATCTGAAGGGCGCGAGCGTTCAGCTGCGCTTTTCCTGCACGGCCTGCAACATCAGGGTCGCGGCGGCTGGAAGCACGGTCGGCGCCAATCAATACATCACGATCCCTTTCGCGACACTCGACGCCTCGGCCAACGTGAGCGTGGTCGTGACCGACAAGGTGAGCGGCGCGACGGCGCAATACACCTTGCATGCCAAACCGTTGGATCACGTGCGCTACAGCTTCGGCGCGAACGCGCCGGAACCTGGAGACCTGTACGTTACGCCGTTCGACCCCCAGGGCTTCGGCGCGCCCTACGCCTACATCGTCGAGGCCGACGGCAGCCTGAAGTACTACTACCGCAATCCGCGCGGCCGCGACCTGCACGACTTCAGGAAGACCGTGCTGCCCGGCGGCGCCGTGCGCTACAGCTTCTACGATTCGGCGCAAGCCGCGATTCGGGTGATGGACGGTTCGTTCAATCTGCTCGAAAACGTCACCGCGCTCGCGTTCCCTGACGGTAACACCTACGCGGTGAACCTGCACGACCACGCCATCGTCAACGACGGTCACTACATCCTGGGCGTCTACGCGGCCAAGACGGTGAGCAACATTCCCGCCCTGCCCGGACAGAACCTGTTCGTCCGCGGCAGCGGGTTGCAGGAAATCCAGAACGGCGTGGCCGTCTTCAGCTGGCTGTCGACCGACCACCCCGAGCTCTACGCCTGCTCGACCGACGGCAACGGCTTCGCGCAGAACAACGGTGCCGACTATGCGCACTGGGACTCACTGCAGATTGACGCCGACGGCCATTGGCTCGCGTCGTTTCGCCACCTCGACGCCGTGCTGAAAATCGACCGAATCACCGGAGCGATCCGCTGGATCCTGGGCGGGCCGTGCGACCAGTTCGGCCTGAGTGCCACACAAAAATTCGTGCATCAGCACGACGCCAGGCGTGCCCCCGACGGGCGCCTGAGCTTGTTCGACAACCGCAATGGCAACGCCGCGTCGCGCGTGCTCGCGTTCAATCTGGACGAAGCGACAAAGACCCTGGTCACCAGCAACCCGGCGCTGCCCGGCTTCGCCGAATTCAGCGGCGACATGCACCAAAGCTTCAACCTCGGCAGCGCCCAGCTGTTTGCGAGCGGCAAGGTGCTGGTCGGCTGGGGCGAGTTCCCCGGCGCGCTGAACGATGTCTCCGAGTTCGACCTGGCCAGCGGCGCGCAGTCGATGCGGCTGACGCTGCTGCCGAGCGCCTATTCGAACGGCTACTTTTCCTACCGGGCGCGCAAGTTCCCGTGAAGCCGCGCCGTGCCATCGCCCGGCGGGTGAGCTTCGACAAATCAGCGCAACGCGGCGCCGCGCAGGCGCCGCGCCACGAACCCCAGCGACGCACCACCCAGCAACACGCTCACGCCGAGCGGCACGAGCCACTGCACCGCGCTCAGGTCCTCGCCCTTCAACACGCGTGTCATCAACGTGTTCTGCCCCAGCGCGGGCAGCCAAAGGTGCCAAGGCGCCTCGCCGCCCAGGTTGAAAACGCTCACCAGCGGTAGCAATGAGACAAGCAGCACGACCAGGCTCGCGTTGACCTGCGCCTCCTTGACGCTCTTGCAGCGGATCGCCACCGCCATCAACAGCGCCGACAGCGCCGCGGCAAACGGCAGCAGCACCACGAGGAACAGCAACGCCTCGCGCAGGCCGAACTGAAACAGCGCCTGCAAGGTATCGCTGCGCAGCAACCACTGCGCCGGCAGGAAACTGAAACAACTCAGCACCGCGATCAGCATCGCCACGCTCGCCACCGCGCCCCACTTGCCGAGCACCAGCGCCAACGGCGCGGCCGGGTTCATCAACAAGGGTTCGAGCGAGCCGCGCTCGCGCTCGCCGGCCGTGGTGTCCAGCGCCGCGCTCAGCGCGCCGTACAGCACCGCCATCAGCACGAAGAACGGCAGCATGCCGGTGAGCTGGGTCGCGCGCGTCTGGGTGCTCGCGAGGTCTCGCTCCTGGATTTCAAACGGCTCGAGCAATTCGCCCGACACACCGCGCAGCGCCAAACTCAGCATCGCGCGCTCGCGGCTGTAGCCCTGCAGCAGACGTTGCAGGCGGCCCACGCCCGACTCGGCTTGTCGGTTGGCGCTGTCGCTGACCAGTTCGAGCGCCGGCGTGTCGCCGCGCAACAGCGCCGCTTCGAAGTCTGCCGGCACGACGAGCACCGGGTCCGCCAAGCTCGCATCGCGTAGCCTCGCTTCAAAGTCCGCCGGCGCGTCGCGCACGGCCGTGGTCTGGCGCTCCAGAAAATTGCGCAGACCCGGGGCATGCTCGATGCCGATCACCAGCACTTCACGTCTCTCGGCACGTGCTTCCAGGCTCGCTACCAGACCGGATAGCGCGATCAACACCAGCGGTCCGAGCAGCACACTGGACAGCAGCACCACCAGCAGCGTGCGCCGGTCGCGCAGGGCGTCGACGATCTCCTTCGCGTAGACGGTTCGTGCCGCGCCGAAAAAGTTCACTGCGGGGGCGTTCACGTGGCGCACTCCTCGGCGTAGGCCAAGCGCACGAATGCCGCCTCGAAATCGGATTCGCCGGCGCGCTCCAGCAGCTCGGCCACCGAACCCGTTGCGACGCTGCGTCCGTGCGCGACCACGACGACGCTGTCGCACAGGCGCTCCACCTCCTGCATGATGTGGGTCGAGAACACGACTGTCTTGGCGCCGCCTTGCGGCGAGCGCAGCCAGCGCAGCGTTTCGCGCAGCGCACGCGTCGCGAGCACGTCCAGCCCATTCGTCGGCTCGTCCAGGACAACGTTGGGGGGGTCGTGCACCAGCGCGCGCGCCAGCGCCGTCTTCAAGCGTTCGCCTTGGCTGAAGCCCTCGGTGCGGCGATCGAGCAGGGCGCTCATGTCGAGCGCGCGCGCGAGTTCGACGCTGCGTGCGTCGGCCGCGCCGCGCTCCATGCCGCGCAACACGCCGTAGTAGACGATGTTCTCGCGCGCGCTCAGCCGGGGATAGAGGCCACGCGCATCGGACAACACACCCATGCGAGCGAGCGCGGCATGCGGGGCGGCCTGCACGTCGATGCCGTCGACCTCGAGGCGGCCTGCGTCGGGCCGGATCAGGCCGGCGAGCATGCGCAGCGTCGTCGTCTTGCCCGCGCCGTTCGGGCCCAGCAAACCGGTGATGTTTCCCGACTGCGCCAGCACGCTCACGTCGCGCACCGCGTGCACCGGCGCGGCGCCGCGCCGCGCCGCGGGGAACTGCTTGGCGAGATGCGCGATCGCAATCATCCAGGTCGCGCCCCGCTGGCTGGCGAGATTGGCTGAAACGGCAAGGGGCGCGGAATCGAGACCACGCATTTCGCATCGACCGCCAACGCGTCGGCGGCGCTCGTGGCGTCGATGAAGCGGTACAGCACGTCGCGCATGCAGCCGATTCCCAGCACGCCGTGCCCGGCGTTGGGCACAACCACGTGGCGCGCGCTCGCACCCAATGCAGCGGCGACCCTTTCACCGTGGCGCGGCGGCGTGGCGGGGTCCAGGCCGCCGCTCAACAGCAGCGCAGGGGCGGCGCTGGGCACGACTTCGTAGTACGCCGCCGCGACTTCGCCGCGGGGCCAGTCCGCGCAGATCCGCTTCACGCGGCGCTGCGTGCTGTCGCCGAAATCGCGCGCCAAGACTGGGGTCGAACCCAGGCGTGGAAAGTCCTCAGCACAGAGCACCGAGAAGTGCATGCCCTCGGCGATGCGCGTCGCCTTGCGCACGCCTTGCAGGGAGTTCAAGCCCAGCAGCGGCGCGAACCGGCCTTGCGCCGCGTGCGCGATCGCCTGCGGCAAGGCAGCCGCCAGGGCGGGGCTGTAAAGCGGTGCGCGCACGCCGGCCAGCAGCATGTCGCGCGTCACGGTCAGTGCCTCGATGTCACCTGTCACCGGGTTCGGAACTTCAGTTCGTCGGGGCAGGGTGGAAAGCAGCTCGGCCCAGACCTGGCGCAGCTTCGGGTGGGCGCCGGCGCAGGCCGGTCGCGCTTCGCAGTCGTTGAGCAGCGCATCGAATGCCGCTTGCGAGTCCAGGCCGCTGCTGGCCGGCAGCGCCATGTCGGCCGGCGCCACGCCGTCGAGCACAATGCGCCGAACACGGGCTGGAAACTGGCGCTGGTAGTCGAGCGCGGCGCGCGTGCCGTACGACGCGCCGATCAGATTGATCTGCTCCGCGCCCAGCGCTTCGCGCACGGCATCCAGGTCCTGCATCGCCAGTGGCGTCGTGTAGAAGCGCAAGTCGCCGTGCGGCAGGGACTGGAGTTGCCGCCGGCAAGCTTCGAGGCGTTGTACTTGGCGCTCGGGGTCGGCCTGCTCGGCCAGCGGCAGGTGGCGCGTCTCGTCGCAGTAGAGCGGCGCTGACTCGCCGGTGCCACGTTGATCGACAAACACCAGGTCGCGCCGGTTGCCCAGGCGCTGCAGCAGGCCCATCGCCGGGCCGGACAGCGCGATCGCGCTCTGGCCAGGCCCACCGGCGAGCAGGAACACCGGGTCGCCCAGGCGGCGCCGTGCCAGCGCCGGAATCACGACGTAATGCACGGCGATGCGCGGGCCCTCGGGACGGCTGGGGTCGAGCGCGCGTTGAACGCTGCCGCAGCGCACACTGTTCTTCAGCCCGGCAATGCGGCAGTCGCGCAGCGGTTGCGCAGACGCTGCGGCCGCGACGCTGGGAAGCTGGCACCCGAACCAGAGCCCTAGCAGCAGCCCGAAAAGCACCAGCATCAGCGGGGGCGGAGCTTGCAGGACGTGCGCTGCCTCGCGGCGAGCCCGAACCGGCCCGCGCAACAAGGCACGCAGCCCGGCGCCAATCACGCGCTCAGCATCCGACGCAGTTCGCCGCTGTCGATCAAGGTGCGAATGTCGTCCGCACCGCCCACCAGCGTGCCACGCACAAACACCATCGGGAACGTCGGCCAGCCGGTCCACATCTTCAGCGCATTGCGTTTGCGCCACTGGCTGAAGTAGCTGCCGTACTCCAAGTAGTGGTGCGCCACGCCAGCGTCACTGAGTGCGCGGCGCGCGCGCTTGCACATCGGGTTCAGTTTCATGCCCACCACCAAGACAGCGTGGGAGGCGGCGGCCGACTGCACGTTGTGCACGATGTCGGCGTGCAGGTGCGCGACCTTGTGGCGGATCGCCGGGTGCAGGCGAGCTTCTTCGAGGATGGGGCGGGTCATGGTCGGGTTCCAGCTGCGCGAAAGTGCGAAGCGTAGCCGACCCGGGATTTCCCAAATGTGATTGCCGCGAGTCGCCGCCGCACCACAAACCTGCCCGCGCCAGCGCGCGAGCCGTCAGCCCGCGAATCTCAAGCCGTGATCTTCAGGCGCGACATTCCCGACCGCGTGGCCCAAGAAGCCTCGACCGTCCACGAACCCAGTTCGATGAACATCCAGCCCGGCGCGGCGCGGTAGGCGTTGAGGTGCGCCCAATGGCGGGTCCCGTACAGGCCATGGCTGTGCTTCACGCACAGCCTGCCCGAAGGCCAGACCAGTCGCCCCAGCGCTTCGCCCACGGCCACCAGCGTCGACAGGCCAAGGCGGGCGATCAGGTTCGTCATGGTGCGGCCTTTCCAAGGGTGGCTGCGCAGGCGGCTCGCTGCGGGCGCGACGTTAGTCGGTCGTACCTCGATGCACCACCCCGCGAACAGGGGGGTGGACCTGGGCAGAGCGCGCAACCGCGGGCCGCGCTTTCCTTTCTTTAGGCGCGCGGCAACCCCAGCCGCTCGGGCGCGAGGTACTGGCGCCGATACTGCTCGAACGGCAAGGAGTCGGCGGCCTCGGTGGCGGCCTGGTCGGCGAGCGACTGGCGCGCCAACTCGACGAAGCGCTCACGCTGCGCTGCCGTCAGCGGCAAGCCCAGCAGCCACTGGTGCGTTTGCAGCGACTGGGCACGCACGAAGCGCAGGTAGGAGCCGTCGAAGTCCTTCGTCAATGTCGCCAGCACCCTCGCCGATGGCAGTGCCTTGGGTTCGCGCAGCGCGGTGGCCGCCGCCGCGACTCCATCGCGGTAGAGGCTCCCGCCATGCGCCGCGTCAAGCGCTGCGGCGATCGGCTCGCAGCGGGCCACGACCTGGGCGCCCCATTCGGCCAGCGAGATCAGGTCGCGGCCGCGTTCCAGCAACAGACCGGGCTCGCGGCCGCGAGCCGCGGCGCGGTGCTGGTTGCGCGCCAGTTCGGAAATCTCCTCCCGGGTGTCCGGCGGGCTGTCGCTCAGCAGGCAATGCAGCAGAAACACGTCGAGGAAACGCAGCGTCGGCGCGGCGATCCCGATGCGCTCGAACGGATCCAGGTCCATGCAGCGCACTTCGACGTATTCGACGCCGCGCTCGCGCAGCGCGTGCAGCGGACGCTCGCCGCGGTGGATCACGCGTTTTGGGCGGATCGTCCCGTAGAACTCGTTCTCGATCTGCAACAGGCTCGTCGAAAGCTGTTTGTACTCGCCGAGCGAATCGCGAATGCCGACTGCCTCGTACGCCGGGTATGGCCGGGTCAGCGCGTCCTGCAGCGACGCGCCGTAACTCGCCAGGCTGTTGTAGCTGACCGCCAACTCCGACTGCGCGTCACTCTGGTAGCCCAGGCGCCCCATGCGCAGCGAGGTTGCGTACGGCAAGACCATGGTCTCGTGGCGCAGCGGCTGCAACTCGTGCGCGCGCCCGGCCACAAAGCTCGACGTGACCGCCGGCGACGCGCCGAACAGGTACAGCAGCAGGAACGAATGGCGCCGGAAATTGCGGATCAGGCCGAAGTACTCGTCGCTCGTGACCTCGGGTATCGACCAGTTGTAGTGAATCCCCGAAATCGTCTGCATGCGCCGACCGTAGCGGTGGCCCAGGCCCGTGCGATAGACGCTCTTCGCCAGGCCGACGTTCGATGTGCCATAGTGGCCGATCGGTATCGAAGCGTCGGCGGGCAGGCCGCCCGGCATGCTGGCGACCCACATCATTTCATCACCGGCCTGCGCCAGAACCTGCACGACGAACTGATGGATGCGTGTCAGCTCTTCCAGACACGACTCGACGCCGGTGTGAACTCCGGTGATGAGCTCGAGCTGCGACTCGCTGAAGTCGGTGGTGACGTGCGGGTGCGTCAGCGGCGAGCCGAGCGCCGCCGGGTGTGGCGTGGATGCGAGCTCACCGCTGGGCTGAACGCGCAGGCTTTCTTTTTCGATGCCGCGCCGGATCGCCATCAGGCGCTCCGCCGCAAGCGTGCGCAGTCTCTCGTTCAGGGAACTCATGACACAGTGTCGCTCAGGCCGCGAGCACGCCGCTTTGGTAGTCCGCCACCGCCTGCTGCAATTCGCGCTGGCTGTTCATGACAAAAGGCCCGTACTGCGCGATCGGCTCGTTCAGCGGCCGGCCGGCGATCAGCAGCACATGGGCCATCAGCGTCGATTCCGTGGCTGAGCTCAGGCGCACGCCGTCGGCGCCGGGTTCGTTGGCCAGGATCGCCAAACGTTCGCTCTCGACAATCGACCCGGGAGAATCGCCCACCCGAACTGTGGCGCCGCCGTGGCAATAGAGGAAAGCGTTGTGGCCGGCGGGGATGGGCGCGTCGAAACGGGTGCCTGGCGGCAGGGTGATGTCCAGGCACAGCGGCTCCGTCGTCGGGCGGGTCACCGCACCGGCCACGCCGTGGCTGGCGCCGGCGATGACCCGCACGCGCACGCCGCCCTCCAGTTCGAATGCGGGCACGTCACCCGGCGCCACGTCGCGGTAGGCCGGGGGTTGCAGCTTGTCTTTCGCGGCGAGGTTGACCCACAGCTGAAACCCCGCCATGCGGCCTCGCTCCTGCTCGGGCATCTCCGAGTGGATGATGCCGCGCCCGGCGGTCATCCACTGCACGCTTCCGGGTTCGAGCAGGCCGACGTTGCCCACGCTGTCGCGGTGCCGCATGCGCCCGGCGAGCATGATCGTCACGGTCTCGAAGCCGCGGTGCGGATGGTCCGGGAAGCCGCCGATGTAGTCGGCAGCCGATTCGCTGCCAAACGCGTCGAGCATCAGGAAGGGATCGAGGCGCCTCTGCAGCGGCTGGGTCAGCACGCGCGTGAGCTTGACGCCGTCGCCATCGGACGTGGGCTGGCCTTGCACGATGCGCTCGACGCCGCGCGAGCGTTCGATGCGGGTGGGGGTGATAAGAGGCATGATCGGGTCCAAAGGCTGTGACGGAAACGGCCCCGCCGAGGGGCCCGGGCGGCCGCATGCTGCCACGAAACTGCAAACCCCGTTGGCCGGGCACGGAATACGATTTAGCGCTTTAATGCGGCCTCCCCGAACTTCCCGCGAAGGAAACCCATGAAGCTCTACTACAGCACCGGCGCCTGTTCCTTGTCGCCGCACATCGTCTTGCGCGAATCGGGCCTGCCGTTCGAGCCCGTCCTGGCCAGCACCAAGACCCACAAGCTGAGCGACGGAACCGACTACTACACGATCAACCCCAAGGGCTATGTGCCGCTGCTCGAGCTCGACAACGGCGAGCGCCTCGCCGAAGGGCCGGCGATCGTGCAGTACATCGCCGACCAGGTTCCGGCAAAGAGACTCGCACCGCCCAACGGCACGATGGCGCGTTCGCGCGTGCAGGAATGGCTCACCTTCATCGGCACCGAACTGCACAAAACCTTCAGCCCGCTCTTCAACCCGGCGATGCCCGAGGAAGCCAAGGCGATCTTCCGTACCAAGCTGCTGGACCGATATCGCTGGGTGGACTCGCAACTGGAAGGCCGCCAGTACCTGACGGGCGCCGAGTTCTGTGTTGCCGACGCCTACCTGTACACCGTGACGCGCTGGACCAAGCCGCTGAACATCGACATCTCGGGTCTGCGCCACCTCGGCGAATTCATGAAACGCATGGAAGCCCGCCCCGCGGTGCAAGCGGCACTGAAGGCCGAAGGGCTGATTCAATAAGAGGCCCTTGGCCCACGCGCAATCGCGGCGTGCCAGGCGCGGCGCCTGGGTGGCCGCCTGTCTGAGTTGTTCGGTGGCCGCGGCGGCGCCACCGCCCGCCGCGGGCCGCTACGCAGCTCGGATGTGCGTCAGCGTCGCGGGTGCCGAGCCGACATGTGGGCCGGCGCAGATCGAGTGGATCGACCGCCACCGGGCGCGGGTGCGCATCAGCGACGTCGTCTACGCACTGCGCCTGCGCACCAGCCAGATTGACGTGGTGCTCAAACAAGGCGCGATGCAGATCGACGGTTTCACCGCGGTCCACGAATGGGAAGGCATGGCCTTGCGCTTCACCGACCCCGACAAGAACGTGCGCTACGAAATTCAGTCCGAGGCCCGGCCGAAGGCGACGGGAGCGTCGAACGCGCGGCCGACAACGCAGTTCAAGGTTGCGCCGGGTACGTCCAAATCCGCACCCACACCCGCAGGCACGCCCACACCCGCAACCTCGTCCCCGGCCACCGAGCGCTGAGCGCAGAATCGCGTCATGGTTGCCCGTGCCGTGATCCTCCGCCTGGCCAACGCACAGGACGCGCCGGCGATGGCCAACATGTCGCGCGACCTCATCGAAGCCGGCCTGGCGTGGCGTTACTCCGCGCCGCGCGTGGCGGCACTCATCGCCGACAGCGAAACCACCGCGCTCGTCGCCTGCGACGGCGCACAACTGCTCGGCTTCGCGGTGATGCAGTTCGGCGACGAGCGCGCCCACCTCAGCCTGCTGTGCGTGCAGCAGGCTCAGCAGCGACGCGGGATCGCGAGGCGCTTGCTGGAGTGGCTGCTCGAATCGGCCCGTGTTGCCGGCATCGGATCGGTCCACCTCGAATTGCGCGCCGACAACGAAGCCGCGCTGATGTTCTACCGCGCCCAGGGGTTCAGCGAAACGATCCTCGTGCCCGGCTACTACGAAAGTCGATTTGCCGCGCGGCGCATGGTGCGGGTATTGCGGCCACCGGGGCCGCCGCCATGAGTCGCGGCCGGGTTTACCCGCTGGCGCCGAGCGTGCGGCACGCATTGAGCGAAGTCAAGCGGTACGGGCGGCGCGGGAACTAGGCTCAACCTGATTCAGCCAGGAGGTGTGCGTCATGAAGATCCTGCTGCCGCTCGACGGCTCCGAGCCCGCCCTTGAGGCCGTGCGCTATGCACTGCGTCTGGTGCAAGAGGGCTTGCGCGCCCAGTTCGTGCTTGCCAACGTGCAAGAGCCGACCTACCTCTACGAAATGGTTCTGGCCCCGGATGCCGACGTGCTGGAGCGCGTCAGCGGCGCGGCCGGCGCGCATTCGCTCGAAGCCGGTGAGGCCCTGCTTAAAGCAGCCGGCGTCGACTATGAGCGCGAAATCGCCTCGGGCGACCCGGCGCACACGCTGGTCGACATCGTCGAACGCTATGGCTGCGACGCTGTGATCATGGGCGCACGCGGCATGGGGCGGCTGCGCCGCGCGATGCTCGGCTCGGTGTCGCACGAAATGCTGCACGCCGCACCGGTGCCGGTGACGATCGTCAAGACGCCGCCAGCTGCGCCCGCCGAGGCGTCCGACGAGCAATCGGCCGACGAGCCAAGGCCCGACTGAGTCCCAGAACCGAGGCCAGGCAGGCAGCAGGCCCCGCAAGCCGCGCAGCGTCGCGCGGCGCCTCGCAGCAAGTCAGATCACGTCGAAGCGCGCCATGATCGCGCGGTCTTCATGCTCCATGTTGCAGCAGTGCATGACGTACGGCCAGCCGCCGCCCGCTACCATCCGCCCTGCCATGGCCCAAAAACCCCCCGCCTCGCTGCGCAGCGCGCGCTGGTTCGCACCGAACGATCTGCGCTCCTCAGGCCACCGCTCGCGCTTCATGCAGATGGGCTACGCCGCGTCCGACTGGGCAGGCAAGCCCGTGATCGCAATCCTCAACACCTGGTCCGACGTGAACCAGTGCCATTCGCACTTCAAGCAGCGCGTGGAGGATGTGAAGCGCGGCGTGTTGCAGGCGGGTGGCTTTCCGCTCGAGCTGCCGGCGATCTCGCTGTCCGAACCAATCGTCAAGCCGACGACGATGCTGTACCGCAACTTGCTCGCGATGGAAGCCGAAGAGCTGCTGCGCAGCCACCCCATCGACGGCGCGGTGCTGATGGGCGGCTGCGACAAGACGACGCCGGGCCTGCTGATGGGCGCGTTCAGCGCCGGCCTGCCCTGCATCTACCTGCCAGCTGGGCCGATGCTGCGCGGCAACTGGAAGGGCAAGGTACTCGGCTCGGGGTCGGATGCGTGGAAGTTCTGGGACGAGCGCCGCGCCGGCCGCATCAGCGAAGCACAGTGGGCCGAGGTGGAGGCCGGCATCGCGCGCAGCCATGGCACCTGCATGACGATGGGCACCGCGGCGACGATGATGGGTATTGCCGAGGCGATCGGCATGACGTTGCCGGGCGCATCGGCCATCCCCGCGGCCGATGCGAACCACATCCGCATGAGCGCGATGTGCGGCCAGCGCATCGTGCAGATGGTCTGGGACGACCTGACGCCCGCGTCGATGCTGATGCGCGCGAATTTTCAGAACGGCATCGCCGTGGCGATGGCGATGGGCTGCTCGACGAACGCGATCATTCACCTGGTGGCGATGTCGCGCCGTGCCGGCTGTGCAGTCGATCTGGGAGACTTCGACGTGGCGAGCCGCAAGGTGCCGGTGCTCGCCAACATCCGGCCGAGCGGCGACACCTACCTGATGGAGGACTTCTACTACGCGGGTGGATTGCCGGGCCTGATGAGCCGGCTGCACGCGCACCTGGACCTGAATGCGCGTTGCGTCAACGGCCGCACGCTCGGCGAGAACCTGGCTGGAGCCGAGGTCTACAACGACGACGTGATCCGCCCGCTTGACAACCCGATCTACGCCGAAGGGGCCCTGGCCGTGCTGCGCGGCAACCTCGCACCCGACGGCTGCGTGATCAAACCCAGCGCGTGCGCGCCGCACCTGCTGCGCCACACCGGGCCAGCCCTGGTATTCGACGACTACCCGTCGATGAAGCAGGCGGTGGACGACCCGAACCTCGACGTGACGGCCGATCACATTCTGGTCTTGCGCAACGCCGGCCCCCAGGGTGGCCCGGGCATGCCGGAGTGGGGAATGCTGCCGATTCCGCTGAAGCTCGTGAAGGCGGGAGTAAAAGACATGCTGCGCCTGTCCGATGCGCGCATGAGCGGCACGAGCTATGGCGCGTGCATGCTGCATTGCGCGCCGGAGGCGTATGTCGGCGGGCCGCTCGCGCTCGTCAAGACGGGAGACCGCATCAGCGTCGACGTGCCCGCGAGAAGCATCCATCTCGAAGTGAGCGACGCCGAACTCGCCACACGCCGCGCGGCGTGGGCGCCGCCACGCAAGCGCTATGAACGCGGCTACGGCTGGATGTTCTCACGCCACATCTTGCAGGCCGATCAAGGCTGCGACTTCGATTTCCTCGAACGGAGTTCGGCGCGCCGGTGGCCGAGCCCGACATCTTCTGAACTCTGAGCAAGCAACGATGAATCCTGCGACTCGCCAACAGCTGATGGCGGTCAGCACCGCCACGCTGTGCACGGCGCTGTTCAAGCGCGGATTCCGAAGCCAGTTCATTCAAGACGTGCGCCCGCTCAACCCGAACCTGCCGAACATGGTGGGGCCGGCGTACACGCTGCGCTACATCCCGGCGCGCGAAGACCTGAACCGCATCGACGTGTTCCAGAACCGCGAGCACCCGCAGCGCAAGGCGGTCGAGGAATGCCCAACCGGCGCCGTGTTCGTGATCGACAGCCGAAAAGACGCACGCGCCGCGTCGGCCGGCGGAATTCTGATCACGCGGCTGATGAAGCGCGGCGTCGCCGGCGTCGTGACCGACGGCGGGTTTCGCGACAGCCCGGAAATCGCGCGGCTGGCGATTCCCGCCTACCACCAGCGGCCCGCCGCGCCGACCAATCTGACGGTGCACCAGGCCCTGGACATCAACGTGCCCATCGGCTGCGGCGACGCGCCGGTGTGGCCGGGCGACATCGTCGTCGGTGACGCCGAAGGCGTGGTCGTGATCCCGGCGCACCTGGCCGATGAAGTGGCCGCGGAGGCGGTGGAGATGACAGCGTTCGAGGACTTCGTGACCGAGAAGGTGCTGGAAGGACGCTCGATCCTGGGCCTCTATCCACCCACCGAAGAGCGCAGCCGTGCCGACTTCGCCGCGTGGCGGCTCGCGAAAGGGCGTTGAGCGCCTGGGCGTGCTCAACCGTCGAGCAAGTCGCCTTTGAAAAAACACCAGGCCGTGCCGTCGTGCAAATAGAAATGCCCGTCGGCGCAGTTCTCTTTCCCTGGAAAGAACTCGCGATACGCCTTGGGCACCAGGCGCGCCAGTTGCGCGTCGGACAGTTCTTCCAGCTCTTCGGGCGTGATCGGTTGGCCGACGCGCAGTTTCCTCATCACTCCTCCTGATCCCATGTCGATCGAACAACAACTTGCCGATTTTGTCTGCCATTTGAAAATTGGCGACGTTCCCGCGTCCGCCCAACGCATCGTGCGCCTGATGGTGCAGGGCGTCATCGGCACCGGCATCGCCGGCGCGGGCGAAGACGGCATCGCGGCGCTGCGCGAGTTGCTGCTCGAGCGCGGCGGCGCGGCGCAGGCAAGCACGCTCGTCTTCGGCGACCGCCTCCCGGCGAGCGCCGCAGCGCAATTCAACGCCACGATGTGTCGCGCGCTTGACTATTGCGATGCCATGGCGCCGGGCCCGCACATCGGATCATCGCTGTTCCCCGCGGCGTTGGCTGCGGCCGAGCTGGCCGGCGGCTGCAGCGGCGCCGAATTCATGGCCGCGCTCGCTGCCGGGGCCGAGCTGAGTTCGCGGCTGAACCTGAGCGAAGCGCAGTACAACGGGCTGGATCCGACCGGTGTGGCCGTCGTCTTCGCCCCCACCGCCGCAGCCGCGCGAATCCTGCGCCTCACGCCCACCCAGACGCTGCACGCGCTGGCGCTCGCGTTCAACCGCTGCGGCGGTAGTTTCCAGAGCCATGTCGACGGGTCGCTCGGCGTGCGCATCGTGCAAGGCTGGGTCGCGGAAGCGGGTGTGAGCTGCGCGCAGATGGCGCAACGCGGCATCACCGGGCCGGTGAATTTTCTGACTGGCCACTACGGCTACGCCCATCTCTATGGCCGCGGCACGCTCGATGTGAACGCCGTCGCGCGCGGCCTGGGCGCCGACTGGCGGCTGCACCAAGTGGTGTTCAAGAAGTACCCGAGCTGCGGCGTGACGCAGGGCGTGACCGAGCTGGCGCTGGGCCTGGTGGACGAACTCGGCGATGCACTGGGGGAGCGCGGCGAAAACATGCGAAGCGCCGAGGTGCGCCTGCCACCCTACGCGCACCGGCTCGTCGGCCACCCGTTTCGCATCGGCGCGAACCCGCGTGTCGATGCGCAATTCAGCGCCCAGTTTTGCGTCGCCAATGCGCTGCAGCGGCGCTCGTCCAAGTTGCAGCACTTCGCGCCGGTTCAGGTGAACGACCCGGCGCTGCATGCGCTGATCGAGCGGATCACCGTGGTCGCCGATCCCGCGCTCGATGCGCGCGGCCACACTGCCGTGGACCTGACGCTCACCTTGTACAACGGCCAGACGCATGTGCGCCAGCTCGACATCGCCCCGGGTTTCCCCGGCGCCGACCTCAGCGACGCGCAGCACCTCGCGCGCTTCGACGATTGCCTGGCCTACGCACCCAGGCCCCTGTCCACGGCACAGCGCGGCGCGTGCCTGAAAGCGCTCGAGGACTTGAGCGCTCTGGACGACGCGCGCAGGGCTCGCCACCCTCCTCGTCGTGTGACGGCGGTGGCGCCGATGCGCCGCGAGTAGTTTCACCACCATCGGAAAGAGCTCGCGAGTTGTTTCGGCAGACCCTCCCGTCCGCTGGTGCAAGACCCAACCATCCCGTTGCCAATGCGCGGGCTACGATGGCGGCCCTTCTCGCCGCATCAACCGCAAACCATGATCGCCACCCACCTGATCCCGCTACCCAAGCTCAACACCGCGATCCGCCGGTTCGTGCGCGGTTTCGGCAGCGCCGCCGACGAAGTGGAAGCGGTGGCCTCCAACCTGATCGAGGCCAACCTCTCCGGCCACGACTCGCACGGCATCGGCATGTTGCCGCGTTACGCGGCGGCGTTTCTGGAGGGCGGTTTGAAGCCCAATACCCATGTGCGCACGCTGCTCGACGCCGGCGCGATGCTGCGCCTGGACGGAGACGCGGGCTTCGGCCAGGTGATCGGCCGCGAGGCGATGGAACTCGGCATCGCCCGCGCCCGCGAGACCGGCACCTGCATCGTTGCGCTGGGCAACGCGCACCACCTCGGGCGCATCGGCGCGTGGGCCGAACAGGCCGCGGCGGCGGGACTGGTGTCGCTGCACTTCGTCAACGTGATTTCGCGCGCGATCGTCGCGCCGCACGGCGGCGCGGACGCGCGCTTCGGCACGAACCCGTTTTGCGCGGGCGTGCCGCTCACCGGCCGGCCGCCGGTGATTCTCGACTTCGCCACCAGCATGATCGCGCAGGGCAAGACGCGCGTCGCGTTGAACAAGGGTGAACTTGTTGCACCCGATTGCCTGCTCGACGCCCACGGCCGCCCGACGCGCGAGCCACGTTTCACCGTGATCCCGCCCTACGGCGCACTGCTGCCGTTCGGCGGCCACAAGGGCTCGGGCCTGGCGTTCATGTGCGAACTGCTCGGCGGCGCGCTTGCGGCCGGCGCGACGCAACGTGAGACCGGTGGCGACAAGAAGCGTGTCCTGAACGGCATGTTCAGTGTGCTCGTCGACCCCGCTGCCTTGACCGATCGCGGTGGGTTCGAGCAGGAAGCGCTGGCCTTCATCGAATGGTGTAAGGCCTCGCCGGCGCGCGAGGGCTTCGGCGCCGTTTTGGTCGCGGGTGAGCCCGAACGCGCGTCGCGAGCCCAGCGCAGCCGCGAGGGCATACCTGTCGACGCCACAACGTGGCGGGAAATCCTTGACGCTGCGCGCCAGCTCGGGGTGGACCCGCAGCAGGTGAACAGCGCGGCCGGTTTGGCCTGAGGCGACGCGCGCAGCCGCGCGAAAAGCCGGGCGTCCACCCGCCAACTCGGCCCACCGGTCATGGCGGCGTTGGCCAAGAATCGCCTCCAATCGCGCAGGTGCACCGCGCGTCGCGGACGCGCCGCACAGCCGCGGCGGAAATTTCAGACCATGTCAAACCCATCGTGGCGCCGCGGTGCCGCCATCCCGACCTTCGTGCTGGTGCTGGGCCTGGGCATCGCTGCGGCGAGCGGGTTCAGCCTTCAGCGCGAGATCGACGCGCAGGCCCAAAGAGCGTTTGACCGTGGCGTGACCCGGGTGCACAACGAAATCGAGCAGCGTTTTCACGCCCCCCGAGGGGGTCTGACGGGCGCCAAAGGCCTGTACGCTGCACACCGTCACGTCAGCAGAAACGAGTTCAGCGCCTACGTGGCCGCGCTCGATCTGGCACGCGAATACCCCGGCGTGCGCGGTTTCGGCTTCATCCAGCGCGTGGCGCAGGAAGACAAGGACCGCTTCGTCGCCGCGGAGCGCGCCGACGCGGCGCCCGAGTTCGCGATCCGCCAGCTCGAAGACAAAGGCCACGATGACTTGTACGTCATCAAGCTCATCGAGCCGGCTTCGACCAATGCCGGAGCACAAGGCCTGGACGTCGGCTCGGAGTCACGGCGCCGCGCCGCCGCGCAGCGCGCCGTCGACACCGGCGAGGCGGCGATCACACGCGCCATCACGCTGGTGCAGGACAAGCGCCGTACACCCGGGGTGTTGCTGTACCTGCCGGTCTATGCCGCCGACGCGCCGAGTGCGACGCCCCAGCAGCGCCGCGCCGCATTGCGCGGCCTGCTGTACGCGCCCATCGTGCTCGCCGAGCTGCTCGACGGTGTCCACGACGTCGTGAGCGAGCAGCTCGAGATCGGCTTGTTCGACAGCGCCGACGCCAGCAAACTCTATTCTCCGGCCCTCGGCAGCATGGTGGGCGAGGGACAAGGGGCGAGGGAGTCGCGGTTCCACACGACGCGCAAAGTGAGCCTGCCGGGACGAGAGTTCGAGCTGCGGGTCGCCAGCACGGCCAGATTCGAGGCGGCTTACGCACACGCCACGCCCTGGCTGGTGTTTGGTGGTGGAGCGTTGATCAGCGTCTTGCTGGCACTGTTGGTGTGGCAGCAGGCCTCGCGACGCCAGCGCGCCGAGTCGTTGGCGCGGCACATGACCGCCGAGTTGGAGCGGCTGGCCCAGGTCGTGAAGCACACCTCGAACGCCGTGACCATCAGCGACGCCGACCAGCGCATCGTCTGGGTCAACGAGGGCTTCACGCGCATCAGCGGCTACACGCTGGCCGAGGCCCAGGGCAAGACCCCCGGCGAGCTGCTCGGCAGCGGCAAGGCCGACCCTGCGGTGCTGCAACGCCTGGCCGAGTGCGCCGCAAGCGGCAGTTTCTGCCGAGTCGAGATCCTGAATCGAGCCAAGGACGGCCGGGAGTACTGGGCCGACACGGAACTCCAACCGCAGCGCGACGCTGGCGGTCGGCTCACCGGTTTCATGGAAATCGGCAGCGACGTCAGCGCTCGCAAATACGCCGAATCCGCGTTGCGTGCCAGCCAGGCCATTCTCGACAAGACCGGGCGCATCGCGGGCGTCGGCGGCTGGAGCTACGATCTTGCCTCGCACGCCGTCGAGTGGACCGATCAAACGTGTCGAATCCATGACTGCGAGCCCGGACATCAGCCGAGCTTCGAGGAGGTACGCACCCGCTACCTACCCGAAGCCCGCGTCGCGCTGGACGCGGCCTTCAAGCGTTGCATCGCCACCGGTGAAGGTGTCGACCTCGTCCTTCCGTTGATCACCGCCAAGGGCCGATCGATCTGGGTGCGCGCCGTCTGCGAGCTCGAATTCGTGGAGGGCAAACCAGCCCGCCTGACCGGCGCCGTCCAGGACATCACGGCGCACCGCGCGCTCGAAGCCGAACTGCGCCGCAACAACGAAGTCCTGCACAGCGTGATCGAGAACCTGCCCTGCGGCCTGTCGGTGTTCGATGCCGACTTGAACCTGGTGGCATCGAACGCCGAGCTGCGCCGCCTGCTCGAACTGCCCGACACGCTGTTCGAGAGGACTCCGTTGCGCTTCGAGGACGTCATCCGCTTCAACGCCGCGCGCGGCGAATACGGGGCGTGCGACATCGAGGCTGTCGTCAAGGCGAAGGTCGATCAGGTGCGGGCACCGCTCGTGCCCCACAGCTACGAGCGGGTTCGCCCCGACGGCACGCCGATCGAGGTGCGCGGCGCGCCGATGCCGGGCGGCGGCTTCGTCACGACCTACATCGACGTGAGCGGCCGACGCAACGCCGAAGCGCAGGCGCTGCGGGCGAGCGCCTTGCTGCGCGGCTCGATCGACGCGCTCGACGACGCCTTCTCGTTGTTCGACGCCGACGACCGGCTGGTGTTGTGCAACAAACGCTCGCTTGACCTCTACCCACTGAGCGCCGACCTGATGCTTCCGGGCACCCCTTTCGAGCAGATCCTGCGCGCCGGCGCCGAGCGTGGCCAGTACGCGGAGGCTGCGGGGCGCGTCGACGCGTGGCTGGCCGAGCGGCTCGCGTTACATCGCCAACCGGCGTCGGAGATGATCCAACGGCAGGGCGACGGGCGCGTGCTGCGCATCGTCGAGCGGCGCACCCAAGACGGGCACACCGTCGTATTTCGCATCGACATCACCGAACTCGTGCGCGCCACCGAAGCCGCCGAAGCCGCGTCTCGCGCCAAGACCCAGTTTCTGGCAAACGTCAGCCACGAGATTCGCACGCCGATGAGCGCGATCCTGGGCATGCTCACCCTGCTGCAACGCACCCCACTGGCGCCTGCCCAAACCGACTACGCCACCAAAGCGCAGGGCGCGGCGCACTCGCTGCTCGGGCTGCTCAATCAAATCCTGGACTTCTCCAAGACGGAACAGGGCAAGATGAAACTCGACGAGCAGCCGTTTCACATCGACACGCTGCTCGGGGAGGTGCAGGCCCTCGCCGCGGGGTTGGTCGAGAGCAAGTGGCTCGCGGTGGAATTCGACGTCGACCCGGCGCTGCCGCGCGGACTGGTCGGCGATGCGATGCGCTTGAAGCAGGTGCTCGTCAACCTTGTCGGCAACGCCGTCAAGTTCACCGAACGCGGCACGGTGAACGTCAGGATCCGCGTGTGCGAGCGCGTCGCGACGGGGGTCACGCTCGAATTCGCGGTGATTGACTCCGGAATCGGCATCGCCGAGGGTGACTTGCAGCGCATCTTCAATGCGTTCACGCAGGCCGAAGCGTCGACCACGCGGCGATTCGGCGGCACCGGGCTGGGCTTGGCCATCAGCCAGCAGCTGGTTCGCTTGATGGGTGGCGAACTTGGCGTCGAAAGCGTTCTGGGCCAGGGAAGCCGGTTCCACTTTCGGATCGCGCTGGCGGTGTCGGAAAGCGAGGGCATCGCGCCACCGGCGCTCGCCGCGATCGCATCCGCTGCGCCGGCACCTTCATTGCCCGCCGCCAACACGCGGCAGCCGCAACGGCTCGCGGGCCTGCGCATTCTGATCGTGGAGGACAACGCCGACATCCAGCTCATCGCGAGCGAACTGCTGTCGCATGAGGGCGCGCTGACGCACTTGGCGAATCACGGACAAGATGCGCTCGATCGGCTTGCCGCGGATGCACGGTTCGACGCGGTGCTGATGGACCTGCAGATGCCGGTGATGGACGGCTTGACCGCTGCAGGGCACATTCGCGGCCGGCTCGGCCTGACGCACCTGCCCATCATTGCCGTCAGCGCGAACGCGATGGCGTCGGATCGCCACGCCTGTCTGGCCGCCGGGATGAACGACCATGTCGGAAAACCCTTCGACTTGAACGACCTGGTTCGGGTGCTGCTGCGGCACACCGGCCGGCGCGTCGAGGCGGCGCCCGACGCTCCGGCCGCGCCGGAGGTGCTCAGCGAGGCGCTGTGCGATGTCGCAGCGCGCGCCGACGTCGACATTCGCGCCGCGCTGAAGCGGCTCGGCAGCGGGACCTCGGTCTATCGGCGCCTGCTGCGCGGATTCCGAAGCGAGCTCGAAGCGCTGCCCGAGCGTCTGCGTGCCTTGCTCGCGCAGCGCGACACGGGCGACGCTGCCCGAGCGTTGCATTCGCTCAAGGGGCTGGCCGCGACCTTGGGCGCGATGCGCCTGTCGGCCGCGGCCGCGCAAAGCGAAACCCAGCTCGTGACCAGTCAGGCCGCGGACGCGGCCCAGCGTGCCGTTGAGCATGCCTGTGAAGCGATCGCGGCAGCGCGACCTGGAATGGGCGAGCTGTGGCTCGCGCTGCAGTCCGAGCCCGACTCGGGCGGTCCCTCCAGCCCTGCCGCCACGCCGGCGACGGCCGAGGGCGACCCCCGGGTGCGGGCGGCAGCCCACGAATCGCTGCGCCGGCTGGCCCGGCTGCTCGGCGAATCCGACATGGAAGCGCTGCGTGCGATGGATGCATTGCGGCGCGACTTCGGCACGGTTTTCGGCGACGCGCTGAACCCCTTGGACCAGGCTACCCAGGCGCTGGCCTTCGTTCGCGCGCGGCAGCTGTGCCGCGAACTCGAGCAGGCAACGCTGGAAGGTCAGGCCGCATGAATGAAGCGATGGCCGATTTGGCGTTTGACTTGGGCTCGCCGAGCAGCACCATGGGCCTGCTGGCCGACGCATTGGATGCGAGTGGCCCGCGCCGCGCGAAACTGCTGATCGTCGACGACCAGCCATTGAACATCCAGGCGCTGCACGAGGTCTTCGCCGCCGACTACCGGGTGTATATGGCGACACGAGGCGAAGACGCGCTGCGGCTGTGCGCTGAAGCGCAACCCGACCTGGTGCTGCTCGACGTGGAAATGCCTGGGCTCGATGGCTACGAAGTCTGCGCGCGGCTGAAGGCCGACCCGTTGACGCGCGACATCGCCGTGATCTTCGTCACCGCGCATCGCGAGGAAGCCGCGGAAACACGCTGCCTGGACGCGGGCGCGGTGGACTTCATCACCAAGCCGTTCAATGCGCAAATCGTGCGCGCCCGGGTCAGGACGCATGTCACGCTGAAGGCGCAAGGCGACCTGCTGCGCCGCTGGGCCTACATCGACGGCCTGACCGGCGTGCACAACCGGCGCAGTCTCGACGAGCGCCTGGCCTCCGAGTGGGGCCGCGCGCTGCGCAACCGGACCGCGCTGAGCGTGGTCTTGCTCGACGTCGACTTCTTCAAGCGCTACAACGACCGCTACGGCCACCAAGCGGGCGACGAGTGCCTGCGGCGTGTCGCGGCCACGCTCAAAGCCGGTCTGAGGCGGCCCGGCGATCTGCTGGCACGCTACGGCGGCGAGGAGTTCGCGTGCCTGCTGCCCGACACCGGGCTGGCCGGCGCGCTGCAGGTCGCCCGCCAACTCGGGCAGCAGGTGTTTGCGCAGCAGATCCCCCATGCCGACTCGGCGGTCGCACCGGTGCTCAGCGTCAGCCTGGGCGTGTGCAGCAAGGGCGTTGACGCAACCGGCAGCGCCGCTGAACTGCTGCGCCAGGCCGATGCGCAGCTCTACGCGGCCAAGGCGGCTGGGCGCCACCGCGCTTGCGGCGCGGAGTTGCTGCCGTAGAAAGAGACGAACCTCGGCACAGCGAGCCGAGCGCCAACTAGACGATCAAGTCATCCAAGCCCGTCGGCGCGAAGTTGGCGCCGCCACCCGGCGGCGCGGGTGCCAGCGGCAGCGTGACGCTGAACACGGTACCGCCCTGCGGCGGGCATTCGAAGGCGATGCGGCCGTGCATGCGCTCCACCAGTTCGCGCGTGATCGGCAGCCCCAGGCCGCTGCCGCCATGCGAACGTTTGTCGCTCGCGTCGGCTTGCGCGAATTTTTCGAACACCCGGGGCCGGAAGTCGACCGGAATTCCCGGGCCCTTGTCGATCACCGAGACCGTGCAGGTGGTGTCGGCGCGGCTTAAGTGCACCTCCACCGCGCTGCCCGGCGGCGAGAACTTGATCGCGTTGGACACCAGGTTGCCCATCACCTGGGCCATGCGGCGCGGGTCGACGTTGACCCAGACCGCGGCGCTCTGGCGCGGCATCGTCAACTGCACCTGGTACAGGCGGGCGAAACCGAGTGTGCTGCGCAAGTGGTCGCGCAGCAGCTTGACCAGGTCCAGCGTTTCGGGCTGCATCACGAGCTGCCCGGTCTGCATCTTGTCGAGGTCGAGGATGTCGTTCACCAACTCCACCAGGCGCTCGCAATTGCGCGACGCCATCACCACCAGGCGCTGGGCCGGCTCAGGCAGCGCGCCGCTGCTGCCGTCGGCCAGCAGCGCGAGCGCGCCGCGAATGCTGGTGAGCGGCGTGCGCAATTCGTGGCTGACGACGGAGACGAAGTTCTGCTTCATGCGCTCGACGCGGCGCGCTTCGCCCAGGTCGCGCAGCACGCAGATGTGCAGGCGGCGCCGCGCGTCTTGCAGGACGCGGCAGGTGGCTTCGAGCGGAAAAGCCTCGCCGTCGAGCCGGTAGGCGTCGATCGTGAAGCGCTGCACCGCGCCGGGCTCGGTGCCGTTGTCGCGCAGCAGGCCGCCGAGCTCGGGCACCAGGTCGACCACCGGCCGGCCCAGCGTCTTGTCGGCGATGCAGCGGAAGATCGCCTCTGCCGCGGGGTTGAAGGTGAGGATCACGCCGAGCCGGTCGAACGTGACCACTCCGTCGGGAATCGCTTCGAGCACGGCGCTGATGCGCGACTGCGAATCGCGCAGCGCCTGTTCGGTGCGGCTGCGCTGTTGCACTTCGCGCTGCAATTGCTCGTTCGAGTTCGACAGGCGCCGCGTCGCGCCGCGCAAGTTGAGCAGCCCGAACAGGCCGATCGCGAGCGTCGCCAACGCGGTCCCGAGGAGCAGTGCCGACGTGCGCGTGCGCGTCGCGTTGTCGTCTGTCACATGCCGCTCGAGCGTGGCGCGCTGCGCCTGGCCGAGCTCGTGCAGCAGCGTCTGCGCCGCGCCGTGCAGGGCCATCGCGCGTGCCGCGAGCGCGGCGGCCTGGGTCTCGTCCAGCCGCACCGTGCCGGCGCACGCCGCCGCAACCGGCCGCGTGACTTCGGCCTGCAATTCGCGCTGCAAGCGCGCGAGCTGCGCCACGCGCTGCACTTGCGGTGCGACGCTTTGTTCCGGGTCGGCGAGCTGAGTCAACTCGGAGAGCCGGCTCAGCGCCAAGGTGCTGGGCGCCGCAGTCATGGCCGCGGCGGCACTCGCGCCCCCCCGAGCCGGCGCAGCGGCGGCCTGCGGCGCCCCGCCGCGAACGCCCAACGCACACAGCGGCACCCGCGCATCATTGGCAAACGCATGTTCAACGCGCGCGATCTGTTCCAGCACTTCCAGCGTGTGCACGCGCCAGCGCTGCGTGTCGAGCAAGGTGCCGACGTTGCGCGCGCTGATCGCGAACATCAGCAAGACGCACAGCGCAAGGATGGAGGTGGCGAACAGCAGTCGGTTCTCGAGCCGCCAGCGGGGTCGCTTTGCCGGCCACTGAAACGGCCAGCGCACGCGGCCGGTCAGGCGTTGGTCGATCGGGTCTTGCGTCGTGGGCTCGGTCACTGAAGTAGCTTCGTGCTTCGCACTCCGGTATTCGTCCTTGGGGCGGCCCGGCGGACTCATGGCTTGCTCTTGGGCGTTTGCCAACTCGCGGTGCGCGTCATCTCGCCCCACTGGCCCGGCCGCCCGCGCAGCCATTCGAACGTGCCGACGATGCGCCAGCACAGCGTGAGCTGGCGGTAGCCCAGGTTTTCCACGAGCATCGCGCCGCACAGCGACGCCAAGTGGCCCAGGCGCGGGTAGATGTGGAACGAGATTTCTTCGAGCAGAAGAGCCATCGCCGACAAGGTCAGCGCCAGACCCACCGCGAGCAGCAGGAACGTCAGGCACGCCGCCCACGGCACGACGCCTGCCGCCGCGCCGGACAGCAGCAGCACGATGCCGACCACTTCGACCACAGGCCCGAGCGCCTCGAACAGCAGCATCGCCGGAAACGCGAGCCAGCCCACCGCGCCGCCGCGGCGGTGAAACAGCAGCGCGCGGTTGGCCCACAGGCTTTCGAGCAGGCCGCGCTGCCAGCGCTTGCGCTGGTTCTTCAGCACCTTCAGGCTCTCCGGCGCTTCGGTCCAGCACACCGGGTCGGCCAGGAACACGATGCGATAAGGCCGCCGCGCCGTGCGGTGGTACAGGTGCAGCCGCACGATCAGCTCCATGTCCTCGCCGATCGTCGCGACGCGGTAGCCGCCGGCCTCGACCACGGCGCTGCGCTTGAACACCCCGAACGCGCCGGAGACGATGAGCAGCGCGTTGAGCGGCGACCAGCCGACCCGGCCGAACAGGAACGCGCGCAGGTACTCGACGATCTGCACCCGCGCCAGCCAGCTGCGCGGCATGCCCACGCTTTCGAGAAACCCGCTCGTGACGCGGCAACCGTTGGCAATGCGCACCGTGCCGCCGCTGGCGATCACGCTCGCGTCTTCGAGGAACGGCCGCACCACGCGGCGCAGGCTGTCCGATTGCAGGATCGAGTCGGCGTCGACCGCGCAGAACAGCGGATGGCGCGAGGCGTTGATGCCTGCGTTCAGCGCGTCGGCCTTGCCGCCGTTGGCCTTGTCGACGACGCGCAGGTTGGGGTGCGTGGGCGAGCGGTAGATCGTGTGCACCGTCGCCACCGGCAGTGCGATCCGGTACGCCTCGGGGAACTCAACCAGGCCGAACTCGTCTTTCAGCACTTGCAGCGTGGCGTCTTTCGAGCCGTCGTTGATGACGATCACTTCGAACGCCGGGTAGTCCAGGCTGAGCATCGAGCGCACCGAGGTCGCGATCGTCGCGGCTTCGTTGTAGGCGGGCGCGAGCACGCTGATCGGCGGCTCCAGGCCCGATGCGTATTGCGGCAGGCGCGCGGCCAGCCGCGCCGGGCTGTCGCGACGGATCGCGAGCAACGCGACCAGATTGAGCATGAAGTAGGTGCCGTTCAGCGCGACGAAGTAAGCCAGGAACAGCCACTGGAACACGACAAAGGCGTCGTGCCAGGTGAGCGCGCTCAATGTCGCCAGCGTTGTCATCAGCAGCGGGCTCAGGCTCTCAGGCCATTTCGCGCTCGACCATCGCCTGGCCGAGCACGTCGCGCGCGTAGCGGTCGGTGAGCGCTTCGCGCAATTCGAGCGCTGCCGGGCGCGTCAAGCCCGGCGTGCACAGCAAGGCCTGGGCGGCGCGGTAGCGTACCCACCACTGCGTGTCGGAGAGCAAGGTCAGCAGCAGCGGCTTGTCGGCCGGCGTGCCAAAGCGCGCCAACACGGCGGCGGCCTGCGAGCGTACCCACCACACCGGGTGCCGCGCGAGCTGGCGCACGCGCGGCAGCGCGGCGGGTGTCTGCACATGCTGCAAGCACATCGACAGCAGTTCGGTGTGGTCGGTGCGCTCCAGCAGGCCCAGCAACGTGGGTGACGCGCGCACCGAATCGACGGCGGCGAGCAGCCGCACCAGGCGCACTTGCTGCTTGGCGTCGGCATCCACCAGGCGTTCGCGCAGCGGCTCGAACAGGTGCTGCGCGCCCGCCTCGCGCAGCAGCAATGCCAGGCGTGCCATCGGCCATTCCGGGCGCCGCGCGATTTCCGCGAGCACCGGGCGCGCGGCTCGCGCCGGGTCGATTTGCAGCAGCGCACGTGCGGCCGACAGGCTGAGGTAAGGCCTCGCGTCGCCGAGCAGCGCGAGCACCGCGTCCCAGTCGCTGGCCTGTGCCAGATGGCCGAGCGTGACCAGACCCAGCCACTGCCGTTCGCGGTTGCGGCGGCCGAGCCAGCGCCGCGCCAGCGAGTCCAGGCCGAGCAGGTTCAAGACCACGCGCAGCCGGTCGTGCGACGGGCCGCGCAGGCTTTCCGCGATCTGGTTCCACAGCAACAGCAGCACCGGCCGTTCGCGGCGGCGCAGCGGCGGGAACGGCGGGTCTTCGCCCATCGCGTGGCGCAACAGCGCCGGGCGCCAGCGCGCGATCGTCGCGGCGGCCGCGCGTTCGCGCCAGCGCAAGGCCAGGCGCATCAGTGCGACGAGCACGATCAATGCGATGGTCAGCGCGAGCGAGCCCAGGCCCAGCAGGAAGGCGAGCCGCTGCGCGACGTCAATGCTGGTAGCGGACGCCAATGCGCAACCCGTTGCGTTCGTAGAGGTCGCCTTGCCGGTGCGCCGACGCCTCGGCACTGAGCGACCAGTTCGCAGTCCAGGCGTAGTTCGCCTTGAGCGCGGCGCCGCGCACCGAACTCGACACCACGCCGCGCCCGGGGATGTTTTCCAGCTCGCGCCCAAAGGCGAGCAGGGTGCCGATGCTCAGCGCATCGTTCGGATACCAGTCCAGGCGCCACGAGTGGGCCGAGCTGACACCGGCGCCGTCCAGGCGGGTCGCCGCACCGGTCCAGGCGAAGCGCCAGGCGCCGAGATAGCGCTCGGCCTGAGCCTGCGCAAGTGTGCTGCCCTGCGTCAGGCCCGGGTTGCTGTGCAGCGTGCGGCCCGCGCCGAGCGCGACGTTCCAGCCCGAGACACCCTCGCGCCAGACGCGACCGCGCCACTGCCACGCCGGCAGCACACGGTGCGTCTCGCTCACGGCGATCTCGGCCTCGGCGCGCCACTGCGGCGCGAACGGCAGCGCGGCGCCCACCTCGGTTTGCCAGTCGGTCAAGTCGAAACGCTCGGTGCGGCGCAGCATGCCGTTGATCGACCCGCCAGCGGGGTCGCGCCACAGCGCGGCGAGTTCGCTGCTGCGCCAATCGCCGAGGCCGGCGCTGAGCTGCTCGACCGTGTGCGCCGCCTCGAACGCCGCCGGCCCCGCGAGCACGTTGCCGGCGATGGCGCCGCTCGCGATCGCGATGCAAATGCCGATGCGGAGCGCGGTACCGGTGCGCTGCAAGCACGTCATGCCGAGGCCGCCAGCAACTGGCGCACGCGGGCCATCAGTTCCTGCGGCTGAAACGGCTTGACGACGTAACCGTTGCTGCCGGAATCGAGCGCACGCACGATGTCGGGCTCTTGCGATTTGGCGCTGAGCATCAGCACCGGCACCTGCGCCCAGGCGGGCTGAGCGCGCAGCAAGGCGATCAACTCGAAGCCGTCTTTGTAGGGCAGCATCACGTCCATGATCACCAGCCCCGGCGCTGGGCCGTCGACGATGCGCGCCTGCGCCGCATGGCCGTCGCGGCAGATCTGCACCGTGTGCCCTTCGCGCTGCATCATGAATTCGAGCAGCTCGGCAATGCTTTCATCGTCTTCGACGATCAGGACTTGCGGCATCGGGGGGCGGGCCGGGCGGCGCGCGGGCGGCTGCGAATGGGGGCAGAGCATAACCAATGCGCCGGGCTCCCAAACGATCGATAAGCGCCTGCGATATGGCGCTGCCGATTGTGCGTTGTGCACGCCGGGGCGAGCCCACTGACACGGGCGCAGGGCCGAAAATCCTGGCAACTGAACCCCGTGCAAGGAATTCCGAATGGCGCATCGTTCGTTCGCGGCCCGTCTCTCGATTGGTGGACTCTCGCTGGGCCTGCTCGGTGGGTGTACCGCGATCAGCGGCGAAGGCCATTTGCTCACCGAAGACGCGCGGCTCGCGGCGAACGTGCGCAGTTGCTGCAACAGCCCCACCGAGTTGCTGCGGCGCCAACCGGCCGAGGTGGCGGCGAGCCGACCGGCGCTGTTGTGGTTCGCCGCGAGCACGCCGCACTTCGACTTCGGCAACGGCCTGGCGCCATTCACCGTGTTCCGGCTCAACGGCCCGGCGCCCACGGCCCAGGTCGAGCTGCGCTCGCCGATGCGTTTGCGCGGTTGGACCCATGGCGGCGACGGCAAGGCGCATTACGCCAATGCGATTGCCGTGTTCTTCGACGCCAACGGCAACTCGCTGCCGGCGCAAACCATCGAGCGTGCCCAGCGCGCCGATGCCGCTGGCGTCGCTGCACTGTTCCAGACGGTCCCGGTTCCGCCGTCGGCGAGCTACCTCGTCGTCACGTCGAACCCGCGGGCCACGGGCTTGACCGAGGCCAGCGCCGCGCTCGGCCCACCCGCCCAGACGGGAGTCGCCGGCTCGGGGCCGTTGATTCGTTCGGAAGGCGTTTTCGCCCTCGGCTACCGGCTGGCGACCTACGGTCCGGTGCAGGTCCGCCTGGTCGAGTAAGCCGGCGCCGCCCGGGGCAGGCCGGGGTGCGACCCGGGCGGTGCAAGTTGATGAATACTCCAGGCTTCACTTCACGTGCCCCCATGACCCTGGAGTTCACCCCTGTCACTGGCCTGCTCGCCGAGCTGGACTTGCTCAGCATCGGCGTCGCCGGCGGCATCGCCCATGTGCGCCTTAACCGCCCCGCCAAACGCAACGCGCTCAACGACGCGCTGATCGCGCAGCTGCACACCTGCTTCATCAACCTGCCAGACTCCGTGAATGCGGTGGTGCTGAGCGGCGCGGGCGATCACTTCTGCGCCGGACTCGACCTGTCCGAGCTCAGCGATCGAAGCGTCAGCGAAGGCATGCTGCACTCGCGAACCTGGCATGCAACGATGGACGCGATCCAATTCGGTCGGGTGCCGGTGGTGGCGGTGTTGCATGGCGCGGTGGTGGGCGGCGGCTTGGAAGTGGCGAGCAGTTGCCACATCCGGGTGGCCGAGGCGAGCACGTTCTATGGCCTGCCGGAAGGCCAGCGCGGCATCTTCGTCGGCGGCGGCGGCTCAGTCCGGTTGCCGCGCCTGTGCGGCGTGGCGACGATGACCGACATGATGCTCACCGGCCGCGTGCTCGACTCGCAAGAGGGCTTGCAGCGAGGCCTGGCGCAGTACGCGGTGGCCGACGGCGCGGGTTTCGCGAAGGCAACAGAACTCGCCGCGCGCATCGCCGGCAACGCGCCGTTGGCCACGTTCGCGGTGCTGCAAGCGCTGCCGCGCATCGCCGACCTGTCGCAAAGCGACGGCCTGTTCGTCGAATCGCTGATGGCGGCGATCGTCCAGGGTGACGACGCGGCCAAGGAGCGCATGCGCGACTTTCTCGAAAAGCGCGCCGCAAGGTCGGCAAATCGACATGACGACATGACAACAGGCGCGCGCTACCGCGAGCTGGCGCTCGGCGGCTCGCTCGAGGCGAACTTCGTGGCGCGTGCGGATGGCACGACACTGGTCACGTCCACCGAGCCGCTGCAACCCTACCCGCGCCGGTTGACCGACCGGCTGCTGCACTGGGCGCAGGCTGACCCCGATCACACCCTGGCGGCGCAGCGCGTTTCCGACGGCCAATGGCGGCGCCTCAGCTACGCGCCGGCGCTGCACGGCGCGCGCGGCATCGCGCAGGCGTTGCTCGATCTGGGCCTGTCGGCGCAGCAGCCGGTGGCGATCCTGTCCGACAACGACCTCGAGCACCTGTTGTTGTCGCTCGGCGCGATGCTCGCGGGCGTGCCATTCGCGCCGATCTCGCCGGCCTATTCGACGCTGTCGCAAGACCATGGCAAGTTGCGCGACATCCTGGCCCTGTTGACGCCGGGCTTGGTGTTCGCATCCAACGCGTCGGCCTACGGCCGGGCGATCAGCGCGGCGGTTCCCGCGGCGACGCCCGTCGTATTGACGAACGGCACGCTCGACGGCCGCGCCACGCTCAGCTTTGCCGATCTCGCCGCAACCCCGGCCACTTCGGCAGTGGACGCCGCGCACGAGGCGGTGGGCCCGGACACGATCGCCAAGTTCCTGTTCACGTCGGGTTCGACCAAAGCGCCCAAAGCTGTCATCAATACGCAGCGCATGTGGTGCGCGAACCAGCAGCAGATCGTGCAGTGTTTTCCGGAACTGGGCCGCACCCGGCCGGTGCTGGTGGACTGGCTGCCGTGGAACCACACCTTCGGCGGCAACCACAACGTCGGTTTGACGATCTACAACGGTGGCACTTTGTACATCGACGAGGGCAAGCCCACGCCGCAGCTGATTGGCCAGACGCTGCGCAATCTGCGCGAGATTTCGCCGACGGTCTACTTCAACGTGCCCAAGGGCTTCGAGGAAATCGCCAACGCGATGGAGCACGACCGGCAACTGCGCGAGACGCTGTTCGCGCGGGTGAAGATGTTCTTCTTCGCCGGCGCTGGCCTGGCGCAGCCGGTGTGGGACAAGCTCGACGCGATCGGCGAAGGCACCTGCGGTGAACGCATCCGCGTGCTCACCGGCCTGGGCATGACGGAAACCGCGCCGTTTGCGATTTGCGCGAACGCGCATGAGGTGAAGTCGGGCCACATCGGCTTGCCCGCGCCGGGCATGGAGCTCAAGCTCGTGCCGAGCGGCGACAAAGTGGAGGTGCGCTACCGTGGCCCGAACGTCACACCCGGCTATTGGCGCGCGCCCGAGCAGACCGCGACGGCCTTCGACGCCGAGGGCTTTTACTGCAGCGGCGACGCGGTGAAGCTGATCTCGCCCGCCGACCCTGGCCGGGGTTTCATGTTCGATGGGCGCATCGCCGAAGACTTCAAGCTCGCCACCGGCACCTTTGTGTCGGTGGGGCCGCTGCGCGCGAGGGTCGTCGCGGCCGGCGACCCCTGCGTGCAAGACGTGGTGATCACTGGAATCGACCGCAACGAGATCGGTTTGCTGATCTTTCCGCGCCTTGATGCCTGCCGAGCGCTGGCCGGCTTGGCCGATGGCGCGCCGCTGGACCAGGTGTTGGAAGCGAGCGAAGTGCGCGATTTTTTCCAGCGCCTGATCGATTCGCTGTGGGCTGGCGGCACGGGCAGTGCGACGCGGGTCGCGCGCGCGCTGGTGCTGGCCGATCCGCCGAGCATCGACCGCGGCGAGGTGACGGACAAGGGTTCGATCAACCAGCGTGCCGTGCTGAAACAGCGCGACGCCTTCGTGCAGCAGCTCTATGCCGACAGCGCGCCCGGCATGTTGTTGGCCAAGCGCTGAAGACCATGGCGCGCACCACGCTTCACAGCGTCGACATCCACTTCGGCGACTGCGACCCGGCGGGGATCGTCTTCTTCCCGAACTTCTCGCGCTGGATGGACGCGGCGTCGCTGGCGTTCTTCATGGAATGCGGCGTGCCGCCATGGCGCGAACTGGTGAAGACACGAGGCATCGTCGGCACGCCGCTGCTCGAGATCAACACCAAGTTCCACAAGGCCGCGACCTACGGCGAAACGATCGCGATCAGCACCTGGGTCGAGGAGTGGCGCGCCAAGGTGTTCATTCAGATGCACCGCGTCACGCGTGCGAAGGGCGACACGGTGGACCTGATCTGCGAAGGGCGCGAGGTGCGCGCCTTCGTCGAGCGCGATGCGAATGACCCCGACCGGTTGCGTGCGATCGCCGTGCCCGAGGATATCAAGGCCCTGTGTTCCTGACGTGTCAGCCCATGGTCTGACAAACGAGTCGGCGCGGGCGGTGAAGCCTGGGTACGCGCGACGTCAAGTGCGCTTCATCTCGATCCACAGCAGCGACAGGCCGCTCGCGACGACGATCGCCGCGCCTGCGGCGACAAATGCGTCGGGCCACTGGCCGAACAGCAGCCAACCCCACAGCGCCATGTAGATGATTTGCTGGTACAGGAACGGGCTGAGCGTCGCCGCCGAAGCGTAGCGGTGCGCCTTGGCCACCCAGTAGTGACCCAGACCGCCGAACAGCCCGCACACCGCGACCAGGCCCCACGACAGTGCGTCTTCGGGGGTCTTCCAGTGCGCCAACGCAAACGGCGCGAGCACGATGCTGGCGCCCAGGGCGGACATCAACTGCGTCGCGGCGGGCGATTCGCTCGCCGCCATGCGCCGCGTCAGCAGGTTGAACAAAGCATAGAGAATGGCGTTCAGCACCGACAGCAGGATCGCCGGGTGAAAGGCGTGGGTGCCGGGGCGGATCACGAGCAACACGCCGGCGAAGCCGGCGACGATCGCCGCCCAGCGCCGCCAGTCCAAGTGCTCGCCCAGGAACCAGGCGCTGAACAGGGCGATCATCAGCGGCACGGAAAACTGGATCGCGGCGGTCTCGGCCAGTTGCAGGTACTGCAGCGCCCAGAAATTCAGTGCCGTCATCGACGCGAGCATCAGCGCTCGAACCAGTTGCAGACGCGGCCGTTGCGCGCGCAGCATCTCGCGGCCATACACCGGGCCCAGCAGCGCGGAGGTGATCAGCGTATGCGCGCAGAAGCGCAGCCACACGACTTCGAGCACCGGCAACGATTGCAGCAGCCACTTCGCGGATGCGTCCAGCGTCGCGAAGCAAATCGTCGTCAGCGTCACCAGGCCGATGCCGATACGCCGGCCGCGCGCGCTATCGAGGTGCAGCATGGCTGGGCCGGCTTGGCGCGGCGCGTTGGGGTGGTGCCGCGCCGAGGTCTGGGTCGTTGCCGACAGGAAAGTCTTTGCTGTCGCGGCGGTCGTTCTTGGGGGGAGGTGGGGGCGGGGGGATCAAGGAGGCAGGGGCCCAGCGGGCAAGACACGCGCCGGGTGCGGCGCAGCCCGCAGCATAACCAGTGCCGCGCGGCCGGGTCGGATTGACCTCAGGGGCGGCGCGCTGCTCGCGCGGCGCGATGTCGGATGCTATTGAGCCGATCCGGCTTTGCCGGGCTACTCAGTCCCAATTCGGGGGCTGGGCTTAGCTCGGCACTCGAGGCCTCAAGCCGGAGCGAGCTCGCCGAAGAAGTGGCGAAACACGTCGGGCTCGTGCACCTCGCGCTGCACCAGGCCGCTCAGGGTTTCTTCGAACGGTTGGGCCGGCAGCAACGAATCCAGGTTGGCCGGCAGGGTGTTGTCCCACGCCGAGGTGTAGCGCGGTGTATTGCGGCGCCGCGCTGCGTCGTTCACGAGGCGCTGGGCCAGCGTGTCGGCCAGCGAGGGCAGTTCTTCCCACTCGATGCTGCCGCTGTACGCAACGATGCGGTTCACAGAGGGTGGGTAATGATGTGGATTTGACTGGCGCATGGTGGTGGGGCGGAGCTTCGATGTGATGGCAAGACTATCGGCCGCGCGATGCACCCATTCATGGAATTAGCCGGCATCGAAGCGCCTGTTTGATATGCCGCGCCGATGCACGTGCGAAAGTTCGCGTGGCGCGCGCGCTGAACATGGACGCGGCAAAGCGCCGCGCCGATCTCGTACGTGCTTATGTCGCGACCGGCGGGCTACCTTTGCGCCGGGGCGGCGCTGGGGCTTCATGCGCCGTGAACTGATCGGCGGGCATCGGGCGCAGCAACCCGAGTGCGCCTTCGGGAGTTGCCGCAAGCCAGGCATCGGCTTGCGCTTCGTCGATGACGACGAGGCTGCGCTTTTCCTCTCCGGGGCGATGGAAGCGGCGCATCAGCGGGTGTTCGTCGGCGTTGATCGTGAGCATTGAAAACGACAACACGGTCTCGCCGTTGTGCGGTGCGACCCAACGGTCCCACAAGCCCGCCACCATGAATGGCGAGGTGTCGCGCCGCTCGATGCGCCAGCGCACCGAGCGTCCCGACTCGTAGCTCGGTTCGTAGAAGCTCTCCATGGGGACCAGGCACCACTGGCGGCGCGACCACGCCTGGCGAAAGCTCGGCTTTTCGCGCGCCGTTTCGCTGCGTGCGTTGTAGGTCATGCGCGCGATCTTCGTGTCTTGCGACCAGAACGGGATCAGGCCGAAGCAGGCCTTCACGCATTCGATGCCTGCTTGTGCATCGGCGGCCGGGTCGCCCTTGGCCAAGCGCCGAAGCAAGGGTGCGGCGTAGCCTGGGTAAGCCTCGACCTCATAGTCGAATGCCGGTTCGGCGCCCAAGCGCTGTGCGAGCCAGTCGCGCGACGTCGGGCGGTAGTTGGTGCACATCGGGCCTGCCGCTGGCGCTGCGCTGCACGCGCCAACTCGTTGTGCACCGCTCCAGCTTAGGCTGCGCGGTCGATGCCGCGCAGCATCGCAATCGGCACGCTCAAGGGGTCTGACACGATGGCGAAGCGGCCGACGCCAGGGATGTCGGCCGGCGCGCTGAGCAATTTGCCGCCGAGCGGGCCGGCCTTGGCCGCCGTGGCGTCGCAATCGGCCACTTCCACATAGGGCAGCCACATCGACGGCGCTTTGGGATTCACCGAGCGCGCCAGGCCACCGCGGTGCACACCGTCTTTCATCAGCATCGTGTACGTGCCTCCGGGCCCCATGTCCATCGTGTCGTGGGTGAAGCCAAACGCGCCTTCGTAAAACGCCAGGGCCTTGGCGGGGTCGCTGCTCCAGAGTTCATTCCAGACCCATTCGCCGGCGGGCGTCTTGGCCGGATCCGGGCGATCGCCTTCGGCACTCTTCCAAAGGGAGAACACCGCGCCGGTCGGGTCGGCGATCGCGGCGCCACGGCCGACCGGGCCGAAGTCGGTGGGCGGCATCAGCGCCTTGGCGCCGGCGCGAAGGGCCTGAGCGAACGAGTCGTCGACGCTGTTCACGGACAGGTAGGGCATCCAGCGACTCGGCGTGCCCGCCGCGCTTTTGCCATAGCCACCAATGCCGGTGCTGCCGTTCATGATCATCGAGTAGTTCTGAGGCCCCATCGGCATGACCTCGGTGCGCCAGCCGAACAGCGCCTCGTAGAACCTGGCAGCACGCGCGCTGTCGGTGGAATGGTGCTCGAACCAGACGAACTTGCCGGGCAGATGGCTCATGAAGGTCTCCTCGGTGGTTGATGGGCGTGAACGGCGGGTGCCGACCAGTGTTGAACTGGACTGCGAACAATAGCCGTTTTTGCGCAGCGCTGCGCGGGTGCAGAGGCAATTTGCCGGCCGGCGGTGGCGCCGCGATGGCGCCGCCGCGCTGCGCCCGGCCTGACCGCTTCAGGCGCTGCGCTGAAGAGGGCGGCTGGTGGGCAGGAAGTCCAGCAAGCGGCCGAAGCGGCTGGCCAGCGTTGGGCGTGCGGCCGCGTCGGGGCGAGGCGGCACGGCGGCCACGCGGCCGATCGAATGCGTGAGCACCGGCGGCGCGTCATTCGCGGGTGCCCGTACAGCCGGCGTCAGGCCGTTGAAGCTTGATTGCGGCGCCACATAGCAGGGTCGCACCGGGCGCTGTTTTGCCAACTCGGGGGTCTGCGCCACCGGGCGCAGCACCGGCTCGAGCCACTCCAGAATTGGCTGCCACTGCGCAAGGTCGGTCTGCAAATGGTCGGCAGGCAGGTCGAACAGCGTCAGGCCGCGTTCGACACAGCGCACATAGGCCTGGGTGTCGCGCAGCGCGCCGAGGAACGGAATGCGCTGCTGCTTGGCCCATGCGGCAAGGGTTTGAGCGGCTTTGGTCCGGGCGTCGACGCGCATGCCGATCGCCGCGACCTTGCACTTGCCGGAAGCAACGCGCGGCAGCGTCATCAGCTCGGTATAACAATCGGCAGCGGATTCACGGTCGAACACCGAGTTACACACGGGCATCAAGATCACATCGGTATAACCGACCACTCGCGCCAAGTCCAAGCCGCGCAGGCCGCCGGGGGTGTCGAGTATCACGTGCGAGACACCCGGCGGCGCACGCATCACGTTCTTCGGGTCGATGGCCCAGCCAAGAATCGAGGGGTGCTTGGCAGCGACCGGTTGCGCCTCGCGCAGCTTGAGCCAGGGCTGGGTCGATTGTTGGCGGTCGACATCGCCAAGCATCACGGAGATGTTGTTCCTTGCGCAGTACACCGCAAGGTGCGTCGCAAGCGTACTCTTGCCGCTGCCTCCTTTGCGATTCACGACTGCGATGACGGGCATGGGTTTTCCGGATTTGCGCGTACCGCGCTCGACGATCGCCCTTGACATTCGCGCTGTACCCGGTGGGCAATCGTTTCCCGGGCCCTTGTGAGAATTAAAGCACCATCAGTCGTCGTTGCGTGAGGCGGTTACCCCCGGGAACAGACGGGGATATCCCGGTTTCGAGCCGCCAGCGCGGCCTTATGTCACGGGACGAACCGGCAGTCCACCCGGATGGGTGGTTCGACACGGACGCGCCCGCGCAGCTTGGCATGGGCGGTTGGCAAATCGCCGCGGCGAACCCAGGCACGCGATGCGTCTCACAGAGGGGGAAGCCATGCCATCTCGAGCGATTCGAGCCGCGTTCGACGCGCCCGCCGCGCCGATCGATGCAGCGCCGTTGGCTCTCGAAGATTCGCCGCCCGAGCGTGGGTCCGCGCCGCTCGGCACCCCATCTCCCAGCGGGCCTCATTGAGTCCGAGCGCGCGTTTGTGACACGGATCGACAAGTGAATCCAAACGTGACATGTTGTGTTCGCGCCGCGCCATGTCTGGGACCACTGGTGCTGGCGCAGCGCCGCGTAGAGGGTGAGCACGCTGGTGGAGTCGGCATCCTTGATGCATGCCGATTCTGAATGTATGGTGCGGGCATGCCATCGCTTCGCAAGGCACCACGCCGCCCGATCCAACTCGCCGGGCTGCGCGGCTTTGCCGCCGCCGCCCGACATCTTTCGTTCACCCTTGCCGCGGAAGAAATGGCCCTCACCCAATCCGCCATCAGCCGCCAGGTCGCGGCGCTGGAGCGGCAGGTCGGCAAGGCATTGTTCGTGCGCAAGACCCGGGCCTTGGTCTTGACGCCGCACGGAAGCCAGTTGCAGATGGCCGTCGCGCACGCGCTCGCGGGAATCGATGCCTGCGTCGATGCGATCCGCGGCGTCGGTCAAACGCCGCGCATCAGCCTGACCACGTATGCGTCTTTTGCATCCCTCTGGCTGGTACCCCGGCTCGCGGCGTTTCAGCAAGTGCACCCGCGCATTGAATTTCGCATCGACGCCAGCGACCGCGCGGCCGATCTGGTTGCCGACGGATTGGACATTGCGATTCGGCGCAGCCTGCCGTCGCGAATTCAAGCGTCCGACCGTGCCCGGCTGCTGTGCGAAGAGGCCGCAACGCCGGTGCTGAGCCCGCACCTGCTGGAGCGCAGCCCGGCGCCGATCAGCGCGCCCGCGGATCTGCTGAGCCTGCCGCTTCTTGACGTCGGTGACCCCTGGCGAGACCCGTTCGCCACCAGTTGGGATCGCTGGTTCGAGCACTCCGGTGTCAGCTCACAGCCCAGCGCCGGCAGGATGCGCTTCAGCTTCATCGACCAGGCGGTCCAGGCCGCGGTACGCGGCCAAGGTGTCGTGCTGGGAAGGACGCTGTTGGTCGACGACCTGGTCGCTGCCGGTCAACTCGCGACGCCATTTCCGCAGCTGCGCCTCGCAACCGGCTTCAACTACTACCTGCTCGTCAATCCGCAGCGCAACGAGGCTCCGGAAGTGGTGTTGTTCGTGCGCTGGCTGCTCGAGGAGTTGGCCCGGGGGCCGCGCCGGCAGTCATGAGCTCGACGGCGGCGTTTGCGCCGCCTGGAGGTGCTCTCAAGTTCCGCTCAACGGCCGCGCCACACAGGCTTGCGCTTTTCCTGAAACGCGCGAACGCCTTCGAGCGAATCCTCGGAGCGCAGCGCCGCCACCAAGGCGGGCAGGCGCAAGGCTTGCGCCTGCGCCGGCGGCAACGCCGCGGTTTCACGCACGACGGCCTTGATGGCCTGCACCGACAGCGGCGCACACGCCAGTATCTGGCTGACCCAGCGCGCGACCGCCGCGTCGAGTTCCGCGCGCGCGACGACTTCGTTCACCAGGCCGATGTCGAGCGCACGCTGCGCGCTGATGCGCTGGCCGGTCAGCAACATGCCCATTGCCAGCCGGTGCGGAATTTGGCGTTGCAGCAGCGTCATGCCGCCGTCCAGCGGCAAGCGGCCCACCAGCGGCTCGGGCAAGCCGAAGCTGGCTTCATCGCACGCGACGACGATGTCGCAGCCCAGCACCATCTCGAATCCGCCGCCCAAGGCAAACCCGTTGACACGCGCGATCACCGGGATGTTGAGCGTCTCGCGCAGCGCAATCCCGCCGAAGCCGCCGGGGCGCGGCGCGGCCCAGTACTCCAGCCCGCTCGTGGATGGCGCGTTCTTCATGTCCGCACCGACGCAAAACGCGCGTTCGCCGGAACCGGTCAGCACGATCACACGCACGTCGCTGCGCGCCTCCAGCTCACTCCAGATCCGCTGAAGTTCAGCCTCGGTCGCCAGGTCGATCGCGTTCAGCACCTCGGGCCGCGCCAGCGTCACCGTCGCGACATGGTCGTTGACAGCGAAATCGACGCTCATTGCGTGTGCGCTCTTGCCGCGGCACCGAGTTCGGCCAGCAATTCTTCAGTGTGCTCGCCCAGGCGCGGCGGCACCCGGCGCAGCGACACCGGCGCGCTCGACATCGTGATCGGGCTGGCGATGAACCGATACGCTGCGGCGCCATCGGCCTTCGACTCGAGGATCATCCGGTTGTGCAGGGTCTGCGGATCGACCAGCACTTCGCGCATGTCGCGCACCGGCGCGCACAACAGATCTTGCTGTTCCAGGCGCTGCAGCCAGTGCTCGCGCGTGTTCGTCTTGAAGCGTTCGCGAAACTGGCTTTGCAGCTCAACCTTGTTCGCGGCCTGCACGTCGTGGTTCGCGAAGCGTGGATCGAGCGACAGATCGGGAAGCTCGAGTGCGGCGCAGATGTCACGCAATGGATGGGCCTTGAACGCACCCACGAGCACCAGTGGATGGTCCGAAGTCTCGAACACGCCCGACAGCGGGAACGCCGCCCAGTTCACTTCCTGGTCGCGCATCAGGATCATCGCCGCTTCCTGCATCTGCATCGCAAGCATCGAGTTGTAGAGCGACACGCTGATCTTCTGCCCGACGCCGCTGCGTTCGCGCTGCAGGAGTGCCAGCAGGATGCCTTGCACCAGGTGCATGCCCGCGGAGTAGTCGGCCAGCGCCGTGGGGTAGGTGGACAGCGGCAGCGACGGGTCGGCACGGCGCGCCATCGCACCACTCATTGCTTGCGCCAGCACGTCTTGCCCACCCTTGTAGGCGTAGGGGCCGGTCTCGCCGAAGCCGGTGCCCACGGCGTAGACGATGCGCGGATTCAGCTTCGCGCAGTCGTCGTAGCCCAGGCCCATGCGGTCCATCACGCCGGCGCGGAAGTTGTTGACCACCACGTCGGCGCCCGCGATCAGCGCCTTCACGCTGGCCATCGACGCCGCATCGCGCAGGTCGAGCGCGACGCTGCGCTTGTTGCGGTTCAGGCTGCAGAAGATCGGGTTGTCGATGCCGCCTTGGGGCGGGAAGGTGGAGCGACTCAAGTCGCCCGCGCCGGCGCGCTCGATCTTCACCACGTCCGCGCCGTAGTCGCCGAGCATCTGCGTGCACACCGGGCCCATCATGACCTGGGTGAAGTCGATGACGCGGATGCCCGATAAGGGCAGGTCGGTCGCTGTGCTGTTCGCCTTCGAATTCATGCCGCCTCCCGATGCATGCGGCTCGCGGCGGCGGCGAGCGCCGGAACGTCGGCGTTGCGGCCGGTCTGGTCGCCCGGGTCCGCCCCCTGCGCGCGCAGCTTGGCCTGCAGGGTCTTCACGTCGATGTTGCGAACCGTCACACCCGCGTCCAGAGCCATCGTGGCGGCGATGCCCGCAGCTTCACCCATCGCCATGCAGGGCGGAATTTCGCGTGACATCTTCTGCGCCGACGAAGTGGCCGAATAGTGGCGCCCGGCCACCAGCAGGTTGTCGACGCCGCGCGGCAGCAGCGATCGATACGGCGTCGTGTAGTCGCGTCCGCGCGCAATGGCGTCCGGGAAGCGAACCCGCTGTATCAGGTCTTCCTTGGTGACGATGTACTCACCCTCCAGCAAACGCGTCTGGCGCACCCCGGTTTGCGGCGCGACATCGATGATGACGCAGCGCTCGAAGCCCGGCAGATGGGCGCGAACGAAGTCAACGGTCTGGTGGATGTGCTGGCGGCCCCGTATTTCCGCCTGCGTCAGGTCTTGAACGCTCAGCCCGTCCAGCCCCGTCATGTGCGGGCAGTTGCACCACACCACGCCGGGCAGCGGGGTCTTCAACCACCAATGCGCCCAGGAACCGCCGATGAGCCGCTTGATCTCCTTGTCGAGTGCGGCAAAGGCTTCAGGCTGCTCGTGCTCGAAGCGCTCGGCGGCGTCGGTGTCCACCGAGCCGAGGCGAAACACCGTGGTCAGCATGTAGGCGCCTGCGGTGAACGGCGCGCCGGCGCTCGCCGCGACGTCGAGGTCGCCGGTGGTGTCGATCACCACGTCGCCGAGCAGCGCCTGCCGGCCCTCCTTCGTGTCGCAGACCACGCCCAAGATCCTGCCGTCTTCCACCAGCGCGTGCGAGAACCACGAGTGCAAGCGCAGATCAACGCCATAGCGCGCCACGCCTTCGAGTGCGACGCGCTTCCAGCCGTCGGGGTCGAACGCGACGGCGAAGCAGATCGGGTGCGGCTTGTCGTGGCTGTGAAAGTCGAACGTGCCCCAGCGTGTCCAGCGGCTCACCGCGGCGCTGCTTCGGCCCCATTCGTCTTCGCGCGGATAGCTCGCCAGGCCGAGCGCCGCCAGGCGCTCGATCATCTCCAGGCACACCCCGCGCACTGAAATCTCGTGCAGGTGTGCGTCCCACATGTCGTCGAGCACGAGCACCATGCCGCCCGAGGCCAGGCCGCCCAGGTGGTTGTAGCGCTCCACCAGCAGCGTCGAGGCACCGTTGCGCGCGGCGGCGAACGCCGCGGCCATGCCGGCCGGGCCACCGCCGACCACCAGCACGTCGGCGCGGCGGGCCACTTTCAGGTCGCGTGCGGGTTCGCGGATCGCTGCAATCGGGGGATTCATGCTTGCTCCTGGTTCAGTGGGCACCCGACTCGGGCTGCCAGCGGATGATGGCCTTCTCAATAAGCACGACCGCCATGAAAAAACAGCCCGACAGGCACGCGCTCATGATGATCGCTGCGTAGAGCAGCGCCGAATCGAAGTTGTAGGTGGCCTGGATGATCATCGCGCCGATGCCTTGCGTCGCGCCGATCCATTCGCCGACGACGGCGCCGATCACCGCCATCGACGCCGCGATGCGCAGCGCAGAGAACAGGTAAGGCAGCGCGCTGAAGACGCGCAGCTTGAAGAAGATTTCGCTGCGGCTCGCGGACAACACGCGCATCAACTCCATCGCCTGCGGGTTCACCGCTTCCAGGCCGCGCACGCTGTTCACCAGCGTCGGGAAAAAGCACACGAGCGCGGCGATCGCGATCTTCGGCTCGACGCCATTGCCCATCATCAGCACCAGGATCGGCGCTTTTGCGACTACCGGAATCGAATTGAACATCACGACGACCGGAAAGAAGATCTCCTGCGCTCGCCGGTTGTGCACGAACAGGGTGGCCACCGCGATGGCCGTCAGATTGCCGATCAAGAAGCCGCCGAGCGCTTCAGCAGCGGTCGGCAGCAAATTGGCGAGCAGCACGCCGCGCTTGGCGAACAGGGTTTGCGCGACGGCCCAGGGCGACGGGGCGATGAAAGGCTTGACGTCGAATGCGACGACGATGGCCCACCACAGCGCGATCAACAGCGCGATGCCGATCGCCGGCATCCAGCGGCGGCGCCGTCGCTCGCGGCGTTGCATCGCGTCGAAACGGGCCTGTTCGTCGTCCGGCACCGCCGGCGGGGTGCGCAGATCGGCCATCGGAACGCTCATCGTGGCGCTCCGCTGCGACGGGGGCGTTTCGCCGGGCAAGAACAAGAGCTGCTCACGCGCATCAGCAGGCCTCCAACAGACGCCGCAGTTCGCTCGTCAGCGCGACGAACTCGCGGGTCTCGCGCAGCGCCGGGGAACGCTGCGCCGGCAGATCCACCGGCACGATCGCGTGCACCCGGCCCGGATTCGCCGCCATCATCATCACGCGCTGACCGAGGTACGCCGCCTCAACGATGCTGTGCGTGACGAACAGCACCGTGATGCCCAGTTCGCGCCAGACGCGCCGCAACTCTTCGTTCAGCCGCTCGCGCGTGATCTCGTCGAGAGCGCCGAAAGGCTCGTCCATCAACAGGATCTTCGGGTCGCTCGCAAGACGCGCGCGCAATCGAGACACGCTGGCGCATGCCGCCCGACAGCTCATGCGGATAGGCGCGCTCGTTGCCCTTCAGGCCCACGAGTTCGAGCAGCTCGCGTGGTGTCGCCTTGCCGCGGCGCGCCCGACTCACCGCCACTTGCAGCGGCAGCTCGACGTTTTGCAGCGCGTTGCGCCACGGCAGCAGCGCCGGATCCTGAAACACGAAGCCGATGTCGCGGTTCAGCCGCGCCACTTGCGGCGCGGCGCCGAACACGCGGACTTCGCCGCTGTTTGGTTGCACCAGATCGGCGACGACGCGCAACAGCGTCGACTTGCCGCATCCCGAAGGCCCGAGCAGGGTGAGGAACTCGCCCGTGGCGACATCGACGCTCAAGCCCTGCAAGGCCGTGATCGTGCGGTGCTCGGTGAAGAAGCGCACCTGCAGATTGCGGCAGCTCACGGCGAGCGTGCGCGCGGGGTCCGCGCCCGGCTGCGTGGCCTGGAATGCGCTCGAATCGTCGCTTGGCGATTCCAGGCCCGCCAGGCCAGCGTGGCCTGCGTCCACGAATTACGCCTTCACGCGCGCGGCCTGCGTCGCCTTCAGGATGTCGAGCGTGATCACGTCCTCGACCTTGGGCGTGCGCGCGGTGAACTGGCCAAGTTCGCTGTACAGCGCAATTTGCTCCTGCCAGTTCGCCGGGTCCATGCCGCCCCAACCGAGTGCGCGCGAACCTTCGCCGAAGCTGTAGTTGAGCATCACGTCGGCGGCGACGCGTTCGTCGTCGCGCACCAGATTCGGATACTCCTTCACCAGGATGTCCACCGCCTGATCGCGGTTCTTGTCGGCCCACTGCCAGCCCTTGGCGGAGGCGCGGATGAACCCGGCGAGCACGTCGGCCTTGGACTGCAGGGTCTGCGTCGTTGCGTAGTACGGCAGCGCGTAGAGCTTCACGCCGGTGTCCCACAGCGCCATGTCGACGCGCTCCGCACCCAGCACCTTGAGCGCCGAAGTGTTGGTGAGCCAACCGGTGACGGCGTCGACCTGGCCCGTCATCAGTGGCGTCATGTCGGCGCCGATCGGGATGATGTTGACTTCCTTCTCGGGAATCTTGTTCTTCGCGAGCAGCGCGCGCAGCAGGATGATGCCGGTGGACTGGATGCCGATCTTCTTGCCCACCATGTCTTGCGCCTTGCGGATCGGGTTCTTCTTCAGCGAGAAGAAGCAGTACGGATGCTTCTGGATGCCCACCGCGAAACACTTGATCGGCAGGCCTTGGCTCACCGCCAGCATCAGCGATGGGCTGGACGAGACCTGCCCCAGCTCGAACCGGCCCGAAGCGACGATGGCCACGCCGTCGATGCTCGGCCCACCGGGCTGGATTTGAAAGTCGATGTCTTCCTGCTCGAAGAAGCCGAGCTTCTTCGCGGCGATCTCGCCGAGCTGATTGCCACCGATCAACCAGCCGAGCTGCATGTTGATCTTGTGCTTGGCGGCCGCGCCGGCCTCGATCGACAGCAGGCTGCCGCCGGCCATCAGGCCCCCGGCGGCGAGGGACGCTGAAAGCAACCGGCGGCGGTCACGGTCCTGAGGCTGGGTCATGCGGTTCTCCAGAGAAGTGAACGTCGAGGGACGATTCTGGTGCGCTTGGGTAAAGTCTCGCAAGCGGGGTTTCCATTGGGCGCACTCCTGCATCGATGCTCCCTCGAGCGGGGCCTACAGCCGCAATGCAAGTCGCGTGCCCTGGTCGATGGCGCGTTTCGCGTCGAGTTCGGTGGCCACATCGGCGCCACCGATCAGGTGCGTCGCCACACCCGCAGCCCGCAATGGGTCGAGCAACTCGCGCAGCGGCTCCTGGCCGGCGCAGAGGACGATGCTGTCGCACTCGATCAGTTGCCCGTCGCCGCGCTTCTCGCCGTAGGTGACGAACAAACCCTGGGGCGTGATGCGTTCGTAGTTCACGCCGCCGAGCATCTCGACCTGCTTCATCTGCAACGCTGCGCGGTGGATCCAGCCGGTGGTCTTGCCCAAGCCCTTGCCGAGCTTGCCGCTCTTGCGCTGCAACAGCGTGACCTGGCGCGCCGGCGGCGCGGGTCGGGCGCGCACCACGCCGCCGCGCTGCTGCGCCGGATCAGCCACGCCCCACTCGGCGAGCCACTCCTGCAAGTCGAGCGTCGGCGAATGGCCGGGGCGGGTGACCAGGAACTCGGCGACGTCGAAGCCGATGCCGCCCGCACCGACGATGGCCACGCGCTCGCCCACCGGTTTGCGGTGCAGCAGCACGTCCACATAGCTCAGCACCCGCTCGCCCAGTGCCGGGTCGTCGGCGCCGGGGATGCGCGGCTGGCGCGGCACGACGCCGGTGGCCAGCACGACGTCGTCGAAGCGCTGCGCCAGCAGCTCTTGCGCCGTCGCGCGCACACCCAGGTGCAGGTTGACGCCGGTCAGCTCGATGCGCTTGGCGAAGTAGCGCAGCGTCTCGCTGAACTCCTCCTTGCCGGGAATCAGTTTGGCCATGTTGAACTGGCCGCCGATCTGCGCCGCAGACTCGAACAGGTGCACTTCATGGCCGCGTTCGGCAAGAGTCGTCGCCGCGGCCAGACCCGCCGGCCCGGCACCCACCACCGCGACGCGCTTTGTGCGCGACGCGGGTCTCGCCTGAAAGGTGATCTCGGTCTCGCGCCCGGCGCGCGGGTTGACGAGGCAGGTGGCGAGCTCGGCGCGAAACGTGTGGTCAAGGCACGCCTGGTTGCAGGCGATGCAGGTGTTGATCTCGTCGCGGCGCCCGCCGCGCGCCTTGTTCACGAACTCGGCGTCGGCGAGCAGCGGCCGCGCCAGACTCACCATGTCGGCGCTGCCGTCGGCGAGCACCTGCTCGGCGACCTCCGGCATGTTGATTCGGTTGCTCGTGATCAGCGGGATGGTCAGGCCCGCCGCGCGCAGCTCGGTACGCATCTTCTTCGTGACCCAGGCGAACGCGGCGCGCGGCACGCTGGTGGCGATCGTCGGAATGCGCGCTTCGTGCCAACCGATGCCGGTGTTGATGAGCGTCGCGCCGGCGGCCGCCATCGCCTTCGCGAGCTGCACCGCTTCCGGCCATGAACCGCCGTCCGGAATCAAGTCGATCATCGACAGGCGGTAGATGATGATGAAGTCCGAGCCCACCGCTTCGCGCACCCGTGTCACGATCTCAACCGCCAGGCGCATGCGGTTCTCGTAAGCGCCGCCCCACTCGTCGCTGCGATGGTTTGTGTGCGTGATGAGAAACTGGTTGATGAAGTAGCCCTCGCTGCCCATCACTTCCACGCCGTCGTAGCCGGCGTCGCGCGCGAGCTTGGCGCAGCGCACGAAGGCACGAATCTGACGCTCGATACCGCGCGCGCTCAGTTCGCGCGGCGTGAACGGCGAGATCGGCGACTGGATGCGCGACGGCGCCACGCAGAACGGCTGGTAGCCGTAGCGCCCGGTGTGCAGGATTTGCAGTGCGATCTTGCCGCCCTCGGCGTGCACCGCGCCGGTCACGAGCTGGTGGCGCCGCGCCGCACCGCTGGTCGAGAGCGTTCCGGCAAACGGCTTGGCCCAGCCTTCGATGTTGGGTGCAAAGCCACCGGTGACGATCAGGCCCACGCCGCCGCGCGCACGTTCGGCAAAAAACGCGGCCATCGCCGGGAAGTGTTTGCGGCCGTCTTCCAGCCCGGTGTGCATGCTGCCCATCAGCACGCGATTCGCGAGCGTCGTGAAGCCCAGATCGAGCGGTGCCAGCAAGTGGGGATACGGCAGATCGGTGTGCGGTGACAAACGACACTCCGGCACGCGAGGAGTCATGATGGTAGCCGGCGCACCGCGTTCAGCCGCTGCCCGTCCCACCGCTTGGGCGACACTGGATCCATTCGATGCCGCTGCCCCAAAGCGAAAGCTCCCGCATGACCGCCGCCACTTCCGCATCTTCTTCCCCCGAATCCGCCACTCCCCAGCAACGCCGGCGCACGCGCCGAGCACTGTGGGTCGGGCTCGCGCTGGTCACGCTCTGGGGCACGACCTTCAGTGTGCAAAAGGTGGTGTTCAACGCGATCACGCCCGGCGGCTTTCTGTTCGCGCGCTACCTCATCATGCCGCTCGCGGCCACCGCGCTGCTGTACTTTCGTTACCGCTGGCAGTGGCCGCGCGTGAGCCGCGCCGACTTGCGCACCCTGCTTAAACTCGGCCTGGCCGGCCACCTCATTCACGTCAGCCTCGTGACCCATGGCATCCACTGGTCGACAGCGTTCTCAAGCGCGCTGTTGCTGACCTGCGGCCCGGTGTTCACGCTGCTGATCCTGCGCTGGCACGGCATCGAGCGTCTCGGGCGCGGCCAGATCGCAGGCGTGGCGGTGGCGGCCTGCGGACTGCTGCTGTTCCTGTCGGACAAGCTCAGCGCCGGCGTCGGCTGGCAGGCGAGTCTCGGCGATCTGACCGTGATCGCCTCCGCCTGGTTCTTTTCGTACTACACCGTGTCGGCCAAGCCCTTGATCGAACGCCTCGGCGGCGTGACGGTGATGACGTACGCGGTGCTGCTCGGCAGCGCGCCGGTCGTACTGGTCAACCTGCCCGCCGGCCTGGCGCTGGACTGGGCGCAGGTCAGCCCGGCCATCTGGGCCGGTCTGCTCTGGATCATCCTGATCGCGGCGTTTCTCGGCTGGATGGTCTGGGGCTGGGTCAACGCGGTGCGCGGCGTGGCGCGCAGCGCGCCGCTGATGTACCTGACGCCACCGGTGGCGGGCGTCGTCGCCTGGGCCCTCACCGGCGAGCGCTTCAGCGCGGTGAAGATCGGCGGGGCGGCGATCACGCTGGCGGGTGTGGCATTGGCCCAGCTCACGTCGCGCGCGCCGCGCGAACCGGCGCTCGACACGGTGCTCGAGGTGGTGCGCGAGGCACCTGCGCCGGTGGATTGAGCCCGGTGCTGACGCCCCGCTGAGCAAAACGGTGTACGCTGGACCACCCGTGGCTTCGCGCCGAATCGATCATGACTGCGACCCACCCCCTGCTTGCCCCGGTGCTGCTGCTCGCGCTGCTGGGCGCATGCTCCAAACCCCCCGAGACCGGCACTGCCGCGGCCCAGGCCGGCACGGCCATGGCCACAGGAATCGCTTGGCAGTACGCCGCGAACGACGCGCAGGTCGACGCCGCTTTCGCCCAGGCCCGCAAGGACGGCAAGCCGTTGTTTCTTTACTGGGGCGCGAAATGGTGCCCGCCGTGCAACCAGCTCAACGCCACCCTGTTCAACCGCCAGGACTTCATCGAACGTTCGCGCGCCTTCGCGCCGGTCTACATCGACGGCGACAGCCCCGGCGCGCAAAAGCTCGGCAGCCGCTTCAAGGTACGCGGCTACCCGACGATGGTGATGTTCAACGCGCAGGGCGCCGAGCTGACGCGCCTGCCCGGCGAAGTGGACGCGGCACAGTACACGCAGGTGCTGACGCTGTCGATGAACGCACAGCGCCCGGTGAAGGCGGTGCTGGCAGATGCTCGCGCTGGCGGCCACGGCTTGAGCGGCAACGACTGGCGCTTGCTCGCCTTCTATTCCTGGGACACCGACGAGCAGCAAGTGATTCCCACGGCCGAATTGCCCGCCGTGCTGGCGCAGATCGCCGCGGCCTGCCCGGCGGATCAAGTGGAAGCTTCAACGCGATTGCTGCTCAAGGCGGTCGCCGCGACACCGAAGGGCGGAAAGGTCTACCCCGCCGCGCTCGACCGCATCTTGCGCTTGCTCGGCGATGCCAGCCAAGCCCGTGCGCAGATGGACGTGCTGGGCAACAACGGCGCCGAGTTGGTGCGCGCACTGAGCGCGGCCGCAACGCCCGAGCGCGCCAAGCTGCTCGCCGCCTTCGATGGCGCACTGCGTGCGCTGCAGGCCGACACTACGCTGTCGCGCGCCGACCGGCTGACGGCGCTGTACGCCCAGGTGGAACTGGCACGCATCGACGCGCCCAAGGACAGCGCGGTGGCGCTGCCCGCTGCCTTCTTGAACGAGCTGCGCCAGCACATCGCACGCGCCGACGTTGAAATCACCGACGGCTATGAACGCCAGGCGGTGATCCCGTTCGCGGGCTACGTGATGCAGCAAGCCGGCCTGCTCGACGAATCAGATGCCTTGTTGCAGGCGAACTTGGCGAAGAGCCACTCTCCCTACTACCTGATGTCGGAGTTGTCGAGCAACGCCAAGAAGCGCGGCGACAAAAGCGGCGCACTGCGCTGGTCTGAGGGGGCATTCAACGCCAGCGTCGGCCCGGCGACACGGCTGCAATGGGGCGCGAGCTACATCGGGGCGCTGGTCGAGCTGGCGCCGCAGGACGAACAGCGCATCGAAAAGGCCGCGCTGAAGGTCTTTGACGAAGCCGCCGCGCAGCCCGACGTGTTTTACGAGCGCAGCGCTCGCTCACTGCAACGCGTGGGAACGCGGCTGGTGGGCTGGAACAAGGACGGTGCGCACGCCGCGGTGCTCAAGCGCTTGCAGGCGCGAGTCAACACCCTGTGCGCCGCATTGCCGGCGGGGGACGCGCAGCGCGGCACCTGCGAAGGCCTGCTCAAGCCGGCACCGGCAAGAGGCGACGCGTGAGCGCGCTGCTGCCCGGCCAGGCCGGCGCTGGAAAGGCCGTTCTGGTCGTCGGTGCGGGAGACGCCACCGGCGCCGCCGTGGCGCGGCGTTTCGCCCGCGAAGGCTACGCCGTGTGCGTGACGCGCCGCACTGCGGACAAAGTGGCGGCGCTGGCCGAGTCGATTTGCGCCGCGGGCGGCATCGCTCATGGTTTCGCCTCCGACGCACGCGTCGAGGGCGAGGTCAGCTCACTGTTCGAACGCATCGAATGCGACATCGCGCCGCTCGACGTGGTGGTGTTCAACATCGGCGGCAACGTGCGCTTCGGCATCACCGAGACGACGGAACGCGTCTACCGCAAGGTCTGGGAGATGGGCGCGTTGGCCGGCTTCCTGGTCGGGCGCGAAGCGGCACGGAAGATGCTGCCGCGCGGCCGTGGCACGATTCTCTTCACCGGCGCCACCGCCAGCCTGCGCGGCGCGGCCGGGTTCTGCGCCTTCTCCGGCGCGAAGCACGCGTTGCGCTCGCTCGCCCAAAGCATGGCACGCGAACTCGGTTCGCAAGGCATCCACGTCGCGCATGTAATCGTCGATGGCGCGATCGACACGCAGTTCATCGCCGAGAACTTTCCGCAGCGCTACGCGCTGAAAGACCAGGACGGCATCCTGAACCCCGACGCGATCGCCGAGAACTACTGGCAGTTGCACTTGCAGCACCGCAGCGCGTGGACGCACGAGCTCGACTTGCGGCCCTGGTTGGAAAAATTCTGAGAGGAAAGCGCCATGACCCGCAGCGTCGAGTTCTTCTTCGATTTCGGCAGTCCGGCGAGCTACCTCGCCTACACGCAGCTGCCTCAACTTGCCGAGCAATGCGGCGCATCGATCGTCTGGCGGCCGATGCTGCTGGGCGGCGTGTTCAAGGCCGTCGGCAACTCGAGCCCCGCCAGCGTGCCGGCCAAAGGGCGCTGGATGTTCGGCGACCTGAACCGCTGGGCGCAGCGGTACGGCGTGGCGTTCGCGCACAACCCGCATTTCCCGGTGAACACGCTGACGCTGATGCGCGTCGCCACTGGGGTTCAGATGCGGCAGCCGCAAGACTTCGCGCGTTGCTGCGAGGCACTCTTCGGCGCGATGTGGCGCGAACCGCGCAACCTGGGCGAGCCCGCCGAACTGGCACAGGTGCTGGCCCAGGCCGGCTTCGATGCGGATGCGACGCTCGCGCTGGCGGCACAGGCCGATGTGAAAGCGCGGTTGATTGCGACCACGGAAGAAGCGGTGGCGCGCGGTGTGTTCGGAGCGCCGAGCTTCTTCATCGGCGAACAAATGTTCTTCGGCCAGGATAGGCTGGACTTCGTTCGCGAGGCGCTCGCCGAGCCAGTGCGTCGCTAAACTTGCCGGCCCGACTCCAACACCGAAAGACCCCCATGATTCTGGAAATCGCCGACATTCGCATCGCCCCGGGCAAGGGCAAGGAGTTCGACGCGGCGATCAAGCTGGGCGTCGAAACCGTCGCATCCAAGGCAAAGGGATTTCGCGGCTACAAAGTCAATCGCGGCATCGAGTCGCCCGAGCGCTACATCCTAATGATCTACTGGGACACGCTGGAGAACCACACGGTGGACTTTCGCAGCGGCCCGCTGTTCCCGCAATGGCGCGCCATCGTCGGCCCGTTCTTTGCCACGCCGCCGTCGGTGGAGCACTTCGAGCTGGTGGCGAAGTCGGCCTGAAGGCTCGCAGTCGGCTCGATTTTGGGGTGGAGACCGTCCGCCCGCGCGTCGGTTTGACGGGTCTCGGCGCCGATCTCAAGGGTCGAGTACGAGTTGCGTCTGCGTCACCACGGCGCAAAGGCGCCCTTCCTCCGAGGTGATTCGCGTTTGCCAGACCGAGGTTGTCTTGCCGCGGTGCAGCGGCGTTGACTCGCCTGTGACGGTGCTGCCGACCTTGGCCCCAGCGATGAACTGAGTGCTCGAATTCAGCGTCGTCGTGCGCTTTCCCGGAGCCAGGTTCATGAAAGTGCCCACGGCGCCGAGCGTATCGGCGAATGCCATGAATCCGCCGCCGTGCAGCGCGTCACCGGTGGTGCACAGGTCGGGCCGGACCTTCATCGTGGCGACGACTCTGTCCGCCTCCACCACGGTGAGCTGCACGCCCATCAGGCCGGGCAGCAGTGGCTGCAACAATTGCTGTATCGCGCTGAGGTTCATCGGCGGTTCCGGTCGGCGAGTTCCCGCCGCTATCGTAGACCCGAATGCCCCAGCGTCTCGCGAAGCTCGGTCGGAGCTACCGGCCTCCGGTCACGTCGAGAATCGATGCCGTCGTGTAACTCGCCGCGTCGCTGAGCAGCCAGACGATCGCCTGCGCCACCTCTTCGGCGCTGCCGGGGCGCTGCATCGGCACCTGCGGTGCCGCTTGCCAGGCGCGGTCGGGCAGCCCGCCCGAGGCGTGGATCTCGGTGTCGATGATGCCCGGGCGTACCGCGTTGACGCGAATGCCCTCAGTGGCGACCTCCCTGGCCAGGCCGAGCGTGAATGTGTCGATCGCGGCCTTGGCCGCGGCGTAGTCGACATACTGACCGGCCGCGCCCAGGCGTGCCGCAGCGGAAGACAGATTGACGATCGCTCCGCCCGGCCCGCCCTTCGCGGTGGACAGGCGCTGCACCGCTGCGCGGGCGCAGTAGAAACTGCCGAACACGTTGATCGAGAACATGCGTTGCAGACGCTGCGGGCTCATCGCGTCGACGCGGTCGGGGACGTCGATCACGCCGGCGTTGTTGACGAGCGCGCCCAGAGGCGGCAGCTCGGCGTCGATGCGGGCGAACAGTGCCTGCACCTGCGCGGAATCGGCCACGTCGGCTTGCAGCGCCAATGCGGTGCCGCCTTGCGCGACGATCGAATCGACCACGCTCTGCGCGGCGACGCTGTCGCTGGCGTAGTTCACCGCGACGGCCCAGCCGTTGCGGGCGCACAGCCGCGCCGTCGCGGCGCCGATGCCCCGGCTCGCACCGGTGACGAGCACCGTGCGCGCGGCAGCCTGGCCTTCAGTCTTCCTCGCCATCCCTGCCCTCGGCCACGTCGCCGCGCGTCGGCAGCTTCGCCTTGTCGTCGAGCGCGCCCTGCAGCGCCGCGACTCCCTCCAGATACTGGTCGACGCTGGCCGGGCGGGCCAGCCGCAGCGCCGGCGTGTACAGATGGCTCATGTACAGCTCTTCGCCGAAGCGTTCATTGCGCTGCACGTTGAACCACAGCGTCAACGCCACCGCGACGGCGCAGCCCACGACCGCAGCGGCGCGCAACAGCCTGGGCCGGGACAATTCGACCGCGAGCAAGTGGTAGTACAGCATCGCCGCCGCCACGGCGTAAAGCGCGATGAAGTCGAAACTGCTGACCCACGACCACGACAGCGCAAACGCCAGCAGCCCCGGCAAGTGGTCGACCGCGAGCAGCGCGATGCCGGCGAACAGGAAGATGCGCAGATGCCAGCCGAAGCGGGCTTGGCGCGTAAACGTCTTGCTGAGCAAGGCCCACAAGCCGCACCACACTGCGGTCACCGACACCGCGGCGAGCAGCAACCCGGCGCTGGCGCGGCCGAGAGAGTCGGGGTCGGTGTCGAGGTAGGTGATGAACAGCAACATCGCGAGCAGCACGCACGCCGCCACCAGGCTCGGTACCCAGCGTCGGCCGCGCGTGGCCAATCCAGCCAGCGGCAATTCGGCCGGAACGGCCTCGGCGGCGCTGCGCAGTCGAAGTCGCGTGCGCCCCGCGACCAGCTCGAGCGGCGCGCTGTCCGCCGGCCAGCGGTGCTGCTCGCCGGTGTGCAGGCGCTTGCGGCCGACCTGCACGCCGTTGCTGGTGGCGTCGACGCTGAGCTGCAGGCCTTCCTCGCCCGCCTCGACGTGAAAGTGGTGCGGTGCGACGAAGGGGTCGGACAGCACCATGTGGTTGTCGAGGGCGCGTCCCACGCGCAGCGGCCAGCGGCGCACGGTCACGCTGTGGCGCGCCTGACCGTCGCGGTCAACCACTTCAAGAATCGCTACGGCACCCATGCGTACGACTCGAGGTAGTGGCGCGCCAGCTTCAAGGCGTTGGGGAAGCTCACGCCTTGCGCGTCGAAACGGCCTTGCACGCCGGCGTCGGTTTGGTCGAGCGTGGCGACGAGAACGGAAACGTCGTACAGCGTGGCCAGCTTGCGATAGGCGCGCAGGCAGGTGACGGCGCGCAGCGTGAGACCGGCGCGGTCGACGTAGTCCTCATGGCAGATCGGCTTGGTCTGGTGCTGCGCACCCAGCCGGCCGAACGACTCGTTGCGAAAACTTGTCGAATGGCGCGCCGCGAAGCGCAGCGCGCCGAGCTTGCGCGCGTCGTAGCTTTCGTGACGCACCGACAGCGAGCCGGTGTTGAATTCGCCGACGAAGATGCGCGTGTCCATCACGCAGTCGGAGCGCTCCAGGTCCATGCCGCCGGTGCGCGACGGTTCGCTGCTGCCCCAGCAGCGCATGAAGCCGTCGGCCGGGACCGGCACGCGGTAGCGCACATGCGTCGCGGGCTTGAAGCCCTGCTCGATGAATCGATCGGTCAGCACCTCCTGGTGCGCCAACAACTGGTCGCGCACGGCGGCGTGGGCCGGGACTTCGAGTGGGCGCGCGCCGCGCCCGCGCTGCAACAGGGCTGAGGCAAAGGTGGCCGGCACCAGAAAGCTGACCTGCTCGCCGTCGACACGGCGCGCGACGTTCACGCCGACGACACGCCCTTCCTGGTCGAGCGCCGGCCCGCCGCTCATGCCGCCGCTCAATGCACCGCCGAAGAAGATCTGCGGGTAGAAGCTGCGCTTCACCAGGCCGTTGTAGTTGCCCTCGGTCACGGCAAAACCCACATCGAGCGGGTTGCCCAGCGAGTAGATGCGTTCGCCCTGCGCCAGTGCGCGAGTTTCATCGCGAAAGCCGAGCGCGTCGAACGAGCGCGACTGGGCGTCGCCCGCCTTGAGCAGTGCCAAGTCGTGCAGCACATCGATTTGCAGGATGCGCACCGGTGCCTCGCGCCCGTCCGCGGTGACGTAGACCAGGTCATGCCGGTCGGGCTTGAGCGCCGCCTCGCTGATCACGTGGAAATTGGAGATGATCAACCCGTCGTTGCTGACGAAAAAGCCCGAGCCGACGGAAGTCTGGCTCGCGCGGCCCTTCAACACGGTGCGGATCTGCACGAGTTGCGAGCGCGCCTGCTCGTAGACTTTGCGCGCCGACATTGAAACGCCGGGTGCGGCGGCGGGGGACGACCCCGCCGGATCGGCAGTGGCCGGCGTCTGCGCCGAAGCCGCTGTCACGCACAGGGAGGTGAGCAGCAGCGCGGCCCAGCGGGGGAGTTTCATCGAGCCGGATTTTACGGTTGCACAAACGGCCCGTTACGGCAGGGGCGTCGTGCAGCAAGTCACGTTCACTCGGTGCGCGCGGCGCCAGGGAAATGCCTCGTCACGTCCGTAGCGACTGCGATGTGCAAAAGCAAAGGGCGTCGGCCGAAGATCGAACTGTGCGGCCTACCAGCCGCTCGGCTCCCGGAACTCCCATGTCGATACGCGTCACGCCCGGCCCCTTGATGACCCTCAGCGCAATCTGCGCCGCGATGATGATCGCCTGCGCAGGCACCACTGAAAACGAAGCGACGCCCTTGAGCAACAAAACCGCGACGCAATACTCGGCCAACGCCAGCGTGATCGCTGCCGACGCGAGTAGTGCGCTCGATGCGACGCTGGCGACCGCGATGCAACTCGTGACGGCGGCGTCCAGCGCATCGAAGGTGGGTCGCAGGCAGGCCTTGGCAGCGAGCAAGCAGGGCTTGCACTGTGGTGGAGGTGGCCAGGCGAAGATGTCGATCAGCGGTGCCGATTCGACACAAGAACTGAACAGCCGACTCGACACCGGTGAGGTCTACCAGGTCGCCTTCGTCGATTGCCGTTCCGGCGCCGGTGCGGTGGTCTTGAACGGTGGCGTCACGATGACCGTCGTCAGCGTTGCCGACGGTGTGACCGCAGTGAACTTGTCGACGACCACGCTGATGGCTGTGGTGCCCCGCGGCACCCTGTCGCTCATCGGAAGTGCCGGAGTGCAGCGCAGTGTGGCCGTCGACGGTACCGGCAGCAGCGTGACAACCCGGGTCACGGCGTCCGGTCTGAGCATCGGCACCGACTTCAACGGCCACACCGCCAACTTCACGTTGAGCGACGTCGACCTGACACGACAGGCAAATCTCGCCGCTGGCGCGCTGCTGTCCGCCAACTACAGCGGCACGCATGCGCTGTCGGGAACGATCGGTGGACAAGCCTTCGACTTCGGTGTCGCGACCCAAGCTGGCGCCGCGTTCAACGCGATGGGCACTCCGACCGAGGGCATCTGGGTGCTGACGCTGCCTCGGCAGATCGTCACGATCGGTGTCGACAACGCCACGGCGACGATCGACATCGACGAAGGCAAGGACGGCAGCGTGGAGCGCAGCTTTGCTGTGCCGATCGCGCTGCTGACGGCCGGCGCCAGCTAGGCTCGCGCCGCGCCGCGGTTCGGCGCCCGGCTTGCTACAGTCGGCCCCTTCGCAGGGAATCGAGCATGCAGCGCCGCCATTTTGACTTCGTGAAGAAGGCGAATCCGAAGTACGCCAGGGCAGGCCGGACGGACAAGATCTGAATGCCCGAGCCCGACGCGCAGGCCGAAACACCACCACCCGCCACCGGTGACGCAGCGTTCATCCGGGTGCGCGGGGCGCGCACCCACAACCTGAAGAACATCGACGTCGACATTCCGCGCAACAAGCTGACCGTGATCACGGGGCTGTCGGGCTCGGGCAAGAGTTCGCTCGCGTTCGATACGCTCTACGCGGAAGGCCAGCGCCGCTACGTCGAGAGCCTGAGCGCTTACGCCCGCCAGTTCCTGCAACTGATGGACAAGCCCGATGTCGACAGCATTGACGGCTTGAGCCCAGCCATTGCCATCGAACAGAAGGCGACTTCGCACAACCCGCGCTCGACGGTGGGAACCGTCACCGAAATCCACGACTACTTGCGCCTGCTGTACGCGCGCGCCGCGACGCCCTATTGCCCGGACCACCAGCTGGCGCTGCAAGCGCAAAACGTCAGCCAGATGGTCGATGCTGTGCTGGCGCTGCCGCAGGGCACAAGGCTGATGGTGCTCGCACCCGTGGTGCGCGACCGCAAGGGCGAGTTCGCCGAGCTGTTTGCGCAAATGCAGGCTCAGGGCTTCGTCCGATTCCGCGTCGATGGTCGAACCGTCGAGGTCACCGAGCTGCCGAAGTTGAAAAAGACGGAAAAGCACGACATCGACGTTGTGATCGACCGGATCAAGGTGCAACCCGGCTTGCAGCAACGCTTGGCGGAGAGTTTCGAGGCGGCGTTGCGCATTGCCGATGGGCGCGCGCTGGCCGCGGAAATCAGCGCATCGGACGCCGGCGAGGCACCGCCCGAGCACCTGTTCTCGAGCAAGTTCGCCTGCCCGCTGTGCAACTACTCGTTGGCTGAGCTGGAACCGCGCCTGTTTTCGTTCAACTCGCCGGTGGGCGCTTGCCCCACCTGCGCGGGCCTTGGCCAGACGACGGTGTTCGACCCCGCGCGCGTGGTCGCCTTCCCGGCGCTGAGCCTGGCCAGCGGCGCGATCAAGGGCTGGGACCGGCGCAACAGCTACACGTTTTCGATGCTGGAGAGCGTGGCCAGGCACTTCGCGTTCGACATCGATACTGCGTTCGAGGCGCTGCCCGAGCCCGCGCGCCAGATGCTGTTGTACGGCTCGGGGGATGAGGCCATCGAGTTCGTCTACGAAGCGGAAGGCTCGAGCGGCCGCAAACGCAGCGTCAAGCGATCGCACCCGTTCGAGGGCATTTTGCCGAACCTGGAGCGGCGCTATCGCGAAACCGACTCGGCGGCGGTGCGCGAAGAACTGGCGCGCTACCAGGCTGCGCGGCCGTGCCCGGAGTGCGCTGGCGCGCGCCTGAAACGCGAAGCTCGCCACGTGTTCCTGCCCGGCTCGCTGGGTGGCCAACCTCAGGCGATCTTCCAGGTGGAGCACTTCACCTTGCGCCAATGCCTGGAGTACTTCAATGCGCTCACGTTGCATGGCGCCAAGGCGGAAATCGCCGCGCCGGTGCTGCGCGAAATTTGCGCGCGCCTGAAATTCCTGAACGACGTGGGGCTGAATTACCTGAGCCTGGACCGCAGCGCCGACAGCCTGTCGGGCGGCGAGGCGCAGCGCATCCGGCTCGCTTCGCAGATCGGCTCGGGCTTGACGGGTGTGCTCTACGTGCTCGATGAGCCGAGCATCGGCCTGCACCAGCGCGACAACCAGCGCTTGATCGGCACGCTGCGCCACTTGCGCGACATCGGCAACACGGTGATCGTCGTCGAGCATGACGAAGACGCGATCCTGCAGGCCGACCATGTGGTCGACATGGGCCTGGGCGCCGGCGTGCACGGCGGGCGCGTCGTCGCGCAGGGCACACCGCGCGCGGTGATCGAGCACCCCGAGTCGCTGACCGGGCGTTACCTGTCGCGGGCGCTGCGCATCGAAGTGCCGAAGCGCCCGCGCGTGCCCAACCCGGTCGCGGTTGAGCCTTTCATTCGCATCGTCAATGCGCGCGGCAACAACCTCAAGGGGGTCACGGCGCAGATCCCGGTCGGCCTCTTGACATGCGTCACCGGCGTGTCGGGCTCTGGCAAGAGCACACTCGTCAACGACACGCTTTACGCCAGCGTCGCGCGCAGGCTCTACGCCAGCCACGTCGAGACCCAACCCTGCGATGCGATCGAAGGGCTGGACGCCTTCGACAAGGTGATCAACGTCGACCAGAGCCCAATCGGCCGCACGCCGCGCAGCAATCCGGCCACTTACACAGGCTTGTTCACGCCGATCCGCGAGCTGTTCGCCGAAATGAACACGGCGCGCGAACGCGGCTATGGTGCCGGACGCTTCAGCTTCAACATCGCCGGCGGGCGCTGCGAGGCCTGCCAGGGCGACGGCGTGCTGAAGGTCGAGATGCACTTCCTGCCCGACGTCTACGTGCCTTGCGACACCTGCCAGGGCCGGCGCTACAACCGCGAGACGCTGGACGTGCTCTACAAGGGCAAAAACATCACCGAAGTGCTGGCGCTGACGGTGGAAGAGGCACACGCACTGTTCAACGCAGTGCCGAGCATCGCGCGCAAGTTGCAGACCCTGCTTGACGTGGGGCTGGGCTACATCCAGCTCGGCCAGAGTGCGACCACGCTCTCCGGCGGCGAAGCGCAGCGTGTCAAGCTCGCGCTTGAACTCTCCAAGCGCGACACCGGCCGCACGCTGTACATCCTGGACGAGCCGACCACCGGCCTGCACTTCGCCGACATCGCACTGCTGCTGCGCGTGCTGCACCAGCTGGTGGACGCCGGCAATACCGTGGTCGTGATCGAACACAACCTGGACGTGATCAAGACGGCGGATTGGATCGTCGACATGGGGCCCGAGGGCGGCGCGGGAGGTGGAGAAGTGGTCGTCTGCGGTACGCCGCAAGCCGTGGCGCAGCACCCCACGAGCTACACCGGGCGCTATCTGGCGCCGCTGCTTCAAGGCTGATTCGCGGAGCCGAGCGGGGCAGGGCCGTGAACGCTCTAGACTGTGCGTGTCGCATTTCGCGCCGGAGTTCGCCATGCCCTTGACCGTCGACTACTACTTCGCCCCGCAATCGCCCTATGCCTACCTCGGCCACCAGCGCTTCACCGAGCTGATTCGCGCTGCGGGTGCGCAAGTCAATGTGCTGCCGATCGATCTTGGCGGCAAGATCTTTCCCATCTCCGGCGGGTTGCCGCTGGCCAAACGCGCGCCGCAGCGCCAGGCCTATCGGCTGGTCGAGCTCAAGCGTTTCAGCGAGCATCTGAACCAGCCGCTGAACCTGCATCCGAAATTCTTTCCAGTGCCGGGCGACGAGGCGGCCAAACTCATCATCGCCGTCGATCGTCAAGACGGCACCGGCGCGGCACTCGCGCTCACCGGCGCGATTCTGCGCGGCGTGTGGGCGCAAGAGCGCAACATCGCCGACGCGAACGACCTCGCGAAAATTCTGTCGGAACAGAAGCTGCCCGAACGGCGCCTCGACGACTCGCACGCGGCGAGCGTGCAGGAACTCTACGACGCGTACACGCAGCGCGCGATCGAGACCGGAGTGTTCGGCGCGCCGAGCTACGTGATCGACGGCGAGATCTTCTGGGGCCAGGACCGGCTCGACTTTGTGCAGCGCCGGCTGGCGCGGGGCTGAACCATGCAAGAACGATTGGAGCTGATCGCGGCCGACGGCCATCGGCTGGCCGCTAACCTGGCGCTGCCCAAAACCAAAGCGCGCGGTGCGCTGGTCGTGGTGCAAGAAATCTTCGGCGTCAATTCGCACATCCGCGCCGTCGCCGACGGCTTCGCGGCCGATGGCTATCTGGTCATCGCGCCCGCCTTGTTCGACCGGGTGGAGCGCAGTGTCGAACTCGGCTACGACGCGGCGGATATTCAGCGCGGCCGGGCGCTCAAGGAAGCAAGCCCCATCGACAAGGCGTTGCTCGATCTCCAGGCAGCGGTGGCCACGGCGCGTTCGCGGCTCGGGCCGAACGGGCGCGTGGGCATGGTCGGTTACTGCTGGGGCGGGCTGCTGAGCTGGCTTGCCGCTTGCGAATTCGACACGCTCGCCGCCAGCGTGCCTTACTACGGCGGCGGCATTCCCGATCACGCGGCGCGGGCGCCGCGCTGCCCGGTGCTGGCGCATTTTGGTGAGCGCGACGCGCTGATCCCGATGGCCGGTGTCGAGGAATTGCGCCGCCTGCACCCTGGCATCACGGTCCAGCTGTACGCGGCCGGCCACGGCTTCAATTGCGACCAGCGTGGCTCGTTCGATGCGGCCAGCGCCACCCTGGCGCGCCAACGCACGTTGGCGTTTTTCCGCGAGCATGTCGGCTGAGCTTGGTCCGCGCATGAAGGCCACGATTCGAGTTCTGGGCGCGGCGTGGCTGGCCGCGTCGGCCATGACCGCCGTCGCCGAGCCCTACCGCGGCCCGCTGTTCGACGCCCACCTGCACTACAACGATGAGGCGTGGCAGTCCGCGCATCCCGTGGCCGACGCGCTGGCACGCATGCAGCGCAGCGGGGTGCGCGCGATCGTCGCGAACAGCCGGCCCAACGATGGCACGAAAACGCTGGCCGCGGCGCGCGCGCAAACCCAGGCTGCCGGCGTGACGGTGGTGCCGTTCATTCGTCTATACCGCAACCGCGCCGACTACAACACCTGGTTCCAGGACGACAGCATCTACCAGATGGTGCTGAGCGAGCTCAGTGCCGGCACCCCGGCCGGACCCTATCGGGGTCTGGGCGAGTTTCACCTCTACGACAGCACCAACGCGAACGGCGCGGTGGCGCGCAAGCTGATGCAGCTCGCGCAGGACAAGGGCCTGGCGGTGCTGGCCCATGTGGACGACGTGGCGATCGACCTGCTGATGGCGCACGCACCGAACGCGCGGCTGATCTGGGCGCACAGCAGCATCGGCGGTGCGCCGGTGTCCCGGCTGCGCGAGTTGCTGCGCCGCTATCCGCCGTTGATGGGCGAGTTGTCGTACCGGCCGGGGTTGACGGAAGGCAGCGGCCGGCTCAGCGCCGAGTGGAAAGCGCTGTTCAGCGAATTTCCGACGCGCTTCATGGTTGGCTCGGACACCTGGGTCAACCAGCGATGGCAGGGCTACGAAGCCTTGATGCAAGAGGCGCGCGAATGGCTCGGCGACCTCGACCCCGCGATCGCCAAACGCATCGCCTGGGACAACGGCGCAACGCTTTTCGGACTGCCGGTACCTCGCTGACCCGTCAGCCTTGGCGCTGCCGGTTGCGAAATGTCAGGCAAAAAAAAGCCGGCGTCGCGCGCCGGCTTTCACCTTGTGAGCCTTGCGGCTTACTTGAGGTGCGCGTTGATCAGCTTGGTCATCTCGAACATCGAGACCTGCGCCTTCTTGAAGATTTCCTTCAACTTGGCATCGGCGTTGATCATCGTGCGTTTGGCCGAATCTTGCAGCCCGTTCTTCTTGATGTAATCCCAGACCTTCTTCGTCACCTCGGTGCGGGGCATCGGATTCCCACCGATCACCGCAGCCAGCGACGCGCTGGGCGTCATGGGCTTCATGAAAGCCGCATTTGGGGTGCGCTTCTTGGCAGGGGCCTTGGCCTTCTTCGCTGCCGCTTTCTTCGCGGGAGCCTTCTTGGCAGGAGCCTTCTTCGCTGCCGCCTTTTTCGCCGGGGCCTTCTTTGCCGCCGCCTTCTTGGCCGGGGCCTTCTTCGCTGCTACTTTCTTCGCAGCCTTCTTCGCAGTTGCCATGTCAATTCACTCCATCAAGTAGGTTGTTGATGTGCTCGGGTTGGGCGAGAACCGCATGGGTTCTCATTTCTCCATAGCACCGTGCGGGGCGAATGGTACTGCGTGAATGCGCTGTTGCAAAGCGGTTTTCACTCTGAAAGCACGCAATTCTCCGAGGAGAGCGGCGCTTTTGTCGCGCACACGCGTCAACGTTGGCCTTGAATCGCGATCGCGCTATGCTTTGCGGCATGTTGAAAATCGCTCTCCGCTGGCTGCTGCTCGCTTGTGCGTTGCTGCTCGTGGCGCACCTTTACCCAGGGGTCGTCGTCAAGAGTTTCGGCGCCGCGATGCTCGCCGCCCTCGTGCTCGGCCTGCTCAATTCGCTGCTGCGGCCGATCCTTGTGTTGCTGACCTTGCCGGTCACGTTGCTGACGCTCGGTCTGTTCCTGTTTGTCATCAACGCGCTGATGTTCTACTTCGCCGCGCACCTGCTCGATGGCCTGCAGGTGACCGGCTTCCCGGCGGCGCTGCTCGGCTCGCTGATTTACAGCCTGTGCGGCATGGTCATCGACACCGCCATCGAACGGCTTTTCGCTGCACGCCCCTGAGGCGTCGCGATCGGCGCCCAGTTGCGTGGACCGGCTCGCCGCGCGGCGCGTCCGGTTCAGCGGGGTTCCGCTGTGGCGCGCTCGTCGGCGGCGATCTGCCGCCGCTGGCCTTCGACGTCGCGCAGACGAGCATCGATCACCGACGCTTCGATGAAATCGATGTTGCCGCCTGCCCGAACGCTGCGCTGTGCAGCACGCAGGCGGTCGGCCGCGCCGTTCAGGTCCCCCAGCGCCAAGCGCACCTCGGCCTCGGCGCGCATCGCCCGCAGCGGCTGACCGAGCCGCCCCCAGGCTTGGCCCAGCAGGGTCCACGCGGCGGCATCGCGCGGGTGCAGCGCGAGCCAGGTTTGCAGTGGGTCGACGTTTCGCTTCAGTGCTGCCGTCGCTTCGCCGGGGGCGCTGGAAGTGGCGACGTTCGCCAGCGCCACCTGGGCCTCGAGCAGCATCACGGGGCGCGACGGGGTTTCGGAAAGCGGTTTGAGCGCGGCAGCCGTGCGAGCCGTGTCGCCACGAGCAAACAAGGATTGCGCGACGAGCAAACCGACCGTGCGCGCGGCGCGCGGCTCATTGGGCTGCGCCGCCGCCAAGCCAAGCGCTCGGTTCAAGGCGGCGTCGGCGCGAGCCCAGTCGCGAAGCAGCGTCGATGCCAATGCACTGCTATAGGCGGCGGCGAGGCGCTCGCTCGGCGTGCTGCCGGTCCTGTCGGCGTCCATCGCCTGCCAGCGCCGCAGCGCGTCAACGCGGCTGTCCATCAGCACGCGTGCACGTGCCTGGGCCAAGCCATGTTCCAGGGCATTGTCCGGCTGCGCCACTGGGCCGGCGCCCAGCCGGGCCCGCGCCTCGCCGATGCGTTCGGAACTCAGCGGGTGACTGCGCAAGTAGGGATAGGCGCCGCTGTCGTTCAGGCGTGACGACTGGTCGAGCTTCTCGAACATCGCCGCCATGCCGGCCGGCGCGAAGCCGGCGCCGGTGAGCAGTGCGAAGCCGATGCGGTCCGCCTCGCGCTCCATGTCGCGCGAGAAGTTCAGCTGGCCCTGGATCGCCGCCGCCTGGCCGCCGACGATCAACGCGTTTGCGGCATCGGCGGAATTGCTGCGCGCCGCGGCCAGCACGCCGAGGATGAGCGCCGCTGCGCCGATCAGCGACTGGCGCTTGCCCACGGCGATGCTGCGCGCGATGTGGCGCTGCGTGACGTGCGACAGTTCGTGGGCCAACACCGATCCGAGCTCGTCGCGGGTTGCGGTCAGCGCGATCAAGCCGAGGTAGACGCCCACGTAGCCGCCGGGCAGCGCGAATGCATTGATCGCCCGGTCGCGCACCAGGAACGGCTCCCAGGCGAAACGCTGGTCGAGGTCGGCCGGGATGTTGCCGTTCGCCCGGGCCTGCGCGAGCAGCGGCTGCCACAGCGATTCGATGTATTCGAGCAGCACGGGATCGTCGAGGTAGTCGGGGTCGCGCCGGATCTCGCGCATCACCTGGTCGCCGAGCTTGCGTTCGGTGCCGATGCCGAAGTCTTCCGATTCCGTGTCGCCCAATGCGGGCAGGTTGATTTGGGCGATGGCCGGTGCGGCGGCCGTGGCCGTCATCAGCCCGGCGCAAATTGCGGCGAGCCAGCGAGACCGAAGACGAGGCGTGGCGGACACGAAGATTGAGACTGGCGAATGTGGTACGGTGTTGCGAGCTACGAACCGGGGCGGCCCATCGTGTGACCACCGGGCGTTGCGAGGCAGCAGCGTGGCTATCATGCCGCACATTCGTTTCCCGCATGTTTCCAGCCATGTCGCAAGCCCCTGATTCGCCGCTCACGCATTTCGACACCCAGGGGCAGGCGCACATGGTCGACGTTTCGACCAAAGCCGAGACGCACCGAACCGCGCGCGCCAGCGGCATGATCCGCATGCTTCCGGCGACGCTCGAATTGATCGAGGCGGGCCACGCGAAGAAGGGCGACGTGATCGGAGTGGCTCGCATCGCGGCGATTCAGGCGGCGAAGCGAACGTCGGAGCTGATTCCGCTGTGCCACCCCTTGCCGATCACGCGTGTCGCGGTGGAGTTCGAGATCGATAGTGCCGGCTCAGCGGTGCGCTGCACGGCCCAAGTCGAAACGCTGGGGCGAACAGGTGTCGAGATGGAAGCGCTGACGGCGGTGCAGATCGGCTTGCTGACCGTCTACGACATGTGCAAGGCGGTTGACCGCGGCATGGTGATCGGAGAGATTCGCGTGCTCGAGAAGCACGGCGGCAAGTCGGGCGACTGGGTCGCGCCGGACCTCAGCGGAAATCCTTGAAGGTGAACTTGCGCTGCGGCGGGAAGCACTGGTAGGGCTTGTCCGGGGCCGCGACGGCTGTGTCGCTGCAAGGCGCGAAGTAGCCCTCGGACTGCGGATTGCGAAATTCCTTCAGGCGCTCTGCAACGTACTTGGCTCGTTCGGTGTCCCCAGTGGCGTGAAGCGCGTTTGCCCAGGCCATCATCAGTCGCGTATCGAGAAGGTAATGGGCCGCGCGTTGCGCAGCCGCCAACGCGATCTTCGGTTCTTCGGAGGTCGTTGCCGCGGCGTAGTCGGCATGGTGCGAGAAGAACACGCTGCGTTGCCCTGCGGCAATGCGCCGCGTGAGTGGCGCTGCGTTCTCGGGTGGGGCAAAAATGACCACGACCGACAAGTAGTCGTAGATCGAGTAGGCCGACCCAAGCAGGAGCAGGAGCGCGCCGGTACGCAGAGCCAAGGTTGGGCGATTCGGACTTGGCGCTGCGGCGACCGGGCCCGAGCGTTCGGTCGGATTGCCCAGGCACACTCCAAGAGCAAATGCAGTAGGCAGCAAGAAGTAGGCGTACCAGAGCGGATATTCGAGCATGCTGTGCATGAGAATCAGCAGCACCATCACGAATGCGGCTCGTTGCGGTGCGGCGGGGTCGCTGCTGTTCGCAGGAAGCAGGCAATTGCGGGCAGCGCGCACGACGGCCCAACCCAGCAGTCCCAAAACTACGCCCGCCAGCGGCAAGCCGAGTTCGACGGCGAACTGAAGCGGCAGGTTGTGGGTATGGTCGAAGAATGCCGCCGGCCGGTTCGGAAACTCCGTGAGCGTCCACGCGAAATTGAACTCGCCGAAGCCGACGCCAGTCCAGGGGTGCGTCTTGATGAGTTCAAGCGTATTGGCCCAGATGCCGAAGCGAAAAGCAGCGCAGCACAAAACGCTTTGAATATTGGGTTCGCACGATCTGCGTCAGCCTGTCCCTCAGCGAATCGCGCGATCAGGATTGCGCCCGCGATTACGCCGGCACTTGACCACCCAAGCGCCCGGGGTGCATAAGTCCAGAGCGGTGCGGTTATCGAGATCAGCAAGAGAATCGTCAGTCCAGCAGTAGCCGTGCCGAGCCCGGCAGTGCCTTTAGCGGTGCCCGCCGGGCTTGCACGGGCCCGCAGCGCCACCCAGCTGCCCCATCCAAGAAGGGCGGCAGCTTGGTTGAAGAACGTTGCCGATGGCGGCAAATTGAAGGCGACAACGCAGGGTAGCGCGATGGCGAGGAATGCGGTAATCGCTGGCAGCCCGCCGGCAAGTTCTGGGTCTCGCGACCACGCAGGCGGTTGCTGCATCAAACGACAGCCTTAGTGGGCTGGGGGCGACTCTGCCCGGCTGAGCCTTTCAGGGGCTTGGGTCGTGGTCGCACAGTGGGTTCAAGGGCATGCGCCCGAACTTGTCTGCTCCCGCCGGGTCCGGCGATTGCTGCCTGGGCGGCAGGCGAATTTCTGCGGCGCACTTTGAAGGTGGCAGTATCGTGGCCATCGCCGGGTACTTCGTGTCGGCGAGCAGGCGCCAGGCTTGGCTCGACGCTTGGCAGTGACCCGGGGGCGTTACCTGACAGATCAGTGCCAGCGCCCGCCGCGCTTCATCGGGCCGCCCCGTGAGAGCTGCGGACTGGGCGTATCGGAACAAGTTTGGGCCGGACGGGAATCGCTCAGCGACCCGGCGCACTTTGTCCAGCTCGGCGTTGTCGAGGGTGATGTCTGGGGTGATGACGAGAACCTCCAGCAACTCGACGAAAGGTCTGAGGAGCCAGACTTGTGGCGGCGAAGGAGGTGCGTGTGTACCAACACGGGCAATTCGCATCCTGGTTTCGAGCAATGCCGCTTCAATGCGGACGTATTCGACGCTAACGACTGCGAGGACAAGAGCCAGCAGCACCGTCAAGCCAACGATCAAGAATCGCGGCGCCGCTAGCACTGGCCGTTTCGCGACGTGGGCTTCGATAACGCCGACCATCAAGCCAGCCGGCAGCAGAAAAAATGCATACGCGTGCGGCAACTCGACCAACGCATGAATGAGCAGGCACGTCAACGCCAGCAGCATCGGGCGATCAGCTGGTGCATGGTTACGCCATCGAATCACGAACCAGCCGGCAATGGCCAAAAAGATAGTCAATCCGAGCGGAATCCCATTCCAGACGAGAAGGTCTAGCAACAAGTTGTGCGCATAGGTCACAAGCAGGTGTAGTAAGGGGCCACTGTCCCCCAACGCCAGTTGGGCCCCCATGCCCTCAGTCCAGCCCCACCCGAAGAACGGCCGATGTGCGATCTGTTGCAATGCCATCGCCCAGATTTGCAGCCGTCGGCCGGGTTGAACTTGCTGCTCCAAGGTCTGTACGGGCTCGAGTTGAAGCGTGTTCGTGAGCCCCGGTAAGACCAGGACTAAGGCCATGAACCAACCAAGTAAAGCCAGCATCACCCACCGCGAGCCCGGCCGCGACCCGCCTGACCCGAACATTGCGGCAACTGCTACAAGCGCCACCTCCAAGGCGCCCGCGCGCGACTGAGTTAACGCAGTGCCGAAAAGCAGGAAAGCGGCTGCGGCCACGGCGACGCCGCCACCGATCCGGCCACGGCCACGGCCCCACCACAACGCCAGCAGGCCCCAGACGAGAAGCGTTGCCAACATGTTGGGCTGGCCAAGATTGGCGATGGGACGGCCACCACGTGGCAACATCAGCACAAGGACTCCCAGTCCATCGACGCGCAGCCATTGATACAAGAGCAAACCTGTCGAGGTGATCGCGGCGATGGCGAAACCCGCAGCGAGTGCATCGGGCACGCGATGCGGACCGATGGTTTCCGCTCGTGCGCCAATCGCAACGGCAAGGGCAGAGCCTGCGAGATACAGGCTCGCCAGGAGCGCATCGGCGCGATAGGTTTGCATTCCGCCCAATGCCTGCGCCAGCGGTACCAAGGCCACCAGCATCAAAATGAGCGGGGGCCAAGTTAGCTGCCAGCGGCCCGGCCGAACCAGCGCCCACATTGCCAGCATCAACGCAGCCAGGGCCATCGCTACATCGGTGTGGAACATCCACCAGAGTTCGTCGTGCGTTGGCACCAGCCATGGCAGCGCCAACGCGACGGACATCAGCGCCCAGCCAATCCCGGTGGGTTGATTGATCGGTGCCGCAGGTAGCAATGCAGCCGTTGGAGCGAAGGTCATGCGATGTTGAATTCAAAAAGCGCGAAGGCCCCGCGTGGGGCCTTCGCTTGCGACAGTGCTTTGTGGGACGGAATACTTACTTGCAGCTGGAAGGAAGATACTTCGCGAGGACGGAACCGCCGCAAGCCCAGTTGACTTGGTTGGAGGTAGCGTTCAGGCTTGGGGTCAGCACGACGGTGGAGCCGGCAATCTTGGGTTCAACGGCGCTGGCCGTCGCTGTGATGGCGGTACCGTCCCAGCCGACTGAGGCAACATACTTTGACACTTGGCTCTCAACCGTGATCGATGCCGCACTCGGAAGCGAGCTGTAGATATTGACGTATTCGGCCACGTTCAACTTGGCGGAGGAGGCAGCCAAAATGAGTTCCGATACTTTTGCGCGGACGGTGTAGTCCTGGTACGCCGGCAGCGCGACTGCCGCGAGAATGCCGATGATCGCGATGACGATCATCAGTTCGATCAAGGTGAAACCCTGTTGAATACGACGTTTCATAGATTGCTCCAGAGAGTTGAGAAGAAGGTAGACATCGTCAATGGGTGCACAACCTGTGCCAGCCACTTGGCAGGAGACGCCCGTGAATTCTTTCGGCAAAACCGACGTGAAGCGTCATTGTGTCTTGGTGCCAGTGACATAAAGCGTCACCATCGATACAGTCGCTGTCCTAGTGCGAGTCGCATAGCGTACCTCGCTGTGGGCAGAGCACATTCTGTTGAGACACGATGGAAGATCCGATCGGGGGTATACGTTGATCAATTGGTTTGACGCGCGCGCGGCGGCGCAATTCGGGGTCACATTGGCGCAGGCGGTCACTGCCAAGATTCCGTTGGACACCTCGGCCGACGAGAAGAAGTTTTCCAGGAAGGCAAGCGAACTGCTAACGACCATGGACGGACAAATCGCCAACTTCAAGCGGACTCACCCGCTGAATCTGTACAAGAAGGCAAAACTTGGAAATGCCTTCAAGTGGAAATTGTTGGACGCAGGATACAGGCCGGCCTATGTCGAGGAACTGACTGAGTGGTTGTTGGCCAGGTGCTGAGCACGCCAGCCGCATAGGGCCATGATCAACTGGTTCAGAGCAAAGTGGTCCTCGGCTCGCGCAATCCGACGCGCGCCTGTCCGCCACCTGGCAGGGGAGCCCGCATCGTCAATTGAAGCCGCTCAGAGCCGGGACTTGGGCAACGCCTTTGTCGCGGCGGAAAAATGGGCCGAAGCCGAGGCGTGCTATGCGCGGGCGATCGCGACCGATCCCACAGACACAGCATCGCTGATCAACATTGGTTTCGTTCTGATTGAGCGCAAGCGCCCGATGGAGGCGATACCGTACCTCAATCGTGCTCGGACACTGAATCCTGTTGCGTTCGATGCTTACTACTTCTTGGGTCGGGCACAGATCGAAATGGGCTGCCCTGAACAGGCGATCGAGCACTTTACCGAAGCCCTAAGCGTCAAGCCTGATTTCGAGGCGGCCGCGCACGACCTGTGTCTCACGCTTCTCAATTCCAGGCGAATAGGCCAGGCAAGGGCTGTTGCCGAAAAGGGAGTCGTTGCTTATCCTGGCTCCGCCGATTTCTTCTACTACCTGGGGACGACGCAAAACGAGACCCGAGAGTTCAATGCAGCGATCACCAACTTCACCAAGGCCTTGGCGCTGTTTCCTGACTATCCGGATGTGCTCAACAACCTGGGTACCTCGTGGCTCGAGTTGGGCGATCTGGACAGGGCGGTCGAGTGTCTTCAAAAAGCAATCGCGCTGCGAAATAACTACGTTGATGCGCACAGCAACCTTTTGTTCACGCTGAACTATCACCCCGACAAGACTGCGGAAGAGATTTTCAAGGCCTACCGACACTACGACGTATGCGTTGGTTTGCCGCTGCGCGGGACCTGGCGCGCCCATGGCAACGATCGCAACTCGGATCGGCGCTTGCGGGTGGGCTATGTCTCGCCCGATATGCGCAACCACGCGGTGCGTTTTTTCCTGGAGCCCTTGATGGCGCGGCACGACAAGAGGGCGGTGGAGGTCTTTGCCTACGCCGAGCTCGAGCAGGAAGACGCCGTGACGGCGCGCTTTCGCGGCTACGCAGACCATTGGGTGGGCACTGCGGGGCTGTCCGATGCTGCGCTGGCCGAACGCATTCGCAACGATGGGATCGACATTCTGGTGGACTTGGCTGGGCATACGGCGAAAAACCGCCTCGGCGTATTTGCGATGAAGCCCGCACCTGTGTCGGTGTCGTGGCTGGGGTACGGGTACACGACCGGTCTGAGTGCGATCGACTACTACCTGACCGACGAGGCCAGCGCTCCGCTTGGTTGCGAAGGGCTGTTCTCCGAGCGACCTTGGCGGTTGGAAACACTGGGCTGGGTTTACCGTAATGCCGAAGGTATGGGGGAGGTGAGCGAGTTACCGGCGCTGCGACGCGGCCATGTTACTTTGGGCACACTCACGCGTGCAGTGCGCATCAACCACCGCACGATCCGGGCGTGGTCGCAGATCCTGCAGCGCGTGCCCGATGCACGGCTCGTGGTGGACAGCAAGAACTATCTGGACCCGATGATGTGCGATGCGCTTGCAGCCAAGTTCGCTGCACACGGCATTGGGCGCGAGCGCTTGGAGTTGGGATTCCACAGCCCGCCATGGGACGTGTTGCGCGGGCTGGACATTGGGCTGGATTGCTTCCCGCACAACTCGGGGACGACGCTGTTCGAGACCTTGTACATGGGCGTGCCCTGCGTCACGCTGGCGGGCCGACCCAGCGTGGGGCGGCTGGGCAGCTCGATCCTGCAAAGCGTGGGGCACCCGGAGTGGATTACGCAGACGGAAGAGGACTACGTCGACAAAGTCGTCGAACTGGCCAGTGACTTGCCCAGGCTCGCAAAGCTGCGAGCCGGACTGCGCCAACAGATACGAGCCAGCCCCCTGATGGATGAAGAGGGATTCGCGCGCAGGGTCGAACAGGCCTTTCGGCTCATGTTCGAGGCTTGGATGGCTGACTCAGCTGAACCAAGACGCATGGTCGAATTGGTACCATGAGTTAGCGCCGAACGCATGCTGCGTGTATTCAAGAACTTGAGGATGAGCCTGAAGACGAAGCAGCGGGCGCAGACCGACGCAGACCCACGGCTAGGTGACGATGCGGCGCCGGCAAGTGTCGCCCGAATACGGGGCAATGCCTTGTTGGCCCAAGGCGACTTGGCAGGGGCGGCGGAGTGCTATCGCGAGGCGACACGGCTCGACCCTGATGATTCCGCGGCGTTTGTCAACCTGGGATTCGCCCTCTACGAACTGGGTCAGGATGGGCACGCGCAGGTCATGCTTCAAAGGGCAATCCTGCTTGATCCGTTGAATCCGGATGCGCCGTACTTGATGGGAGCCACTTTCCGTCGCCGCGGAGAACTGGGTCTGGCCATTGACCACTTCACGCAGGCCATCGGGTTGCGGCGAGACTTTGCCCAATGTCGCCGAGACCTATGCGTCAGCCTGCTCGAGGCGGGACACAACGAGGCGGCCAAGGCGTCAATCGTTGAAGGAATCTCGCTTCATCCTGAGTCCCCGAGCTTTCATCATTACTTGGGCATCGTGAGTCGTCAAGAAGAACGCTTGGATGACGCCGTGGCCAGCTTTGAAAGCGCCCTTGCGCTCAGCCCAGACTTTGCCGAGGCCCACGTAAACTTGGGCATGGCGTACCAAGCGCAAGGAAAGATCGATTCGGCGATGAAATGCTACGAGGCGGCAATCTCGCTGCGCCCCGACTACGCCGAAGCGCACAACAACCTAGGTATCGCGCTGGATGTAAAGCGAGATCTGGAAGGTGCTTTGCGTTGCTATGAGAGGGCACTTGCTGCCCAGCCCGACTTCGCCGAGGCACTAGGCAATCTGGGTAACGTCCAGCAAAAACTCGGGTTGCCGACCGATGCGATCCAAACCTACCAACGGGCGCTTGTGCTCAATCCGCGCTTGGCGACGCTGCACAGCGGTTTGGGCGTTGCGCTTCAAGCGACGGGTCAGCTGGAGGCCGCAGTGGCGAGTTTTGAAGCGGCGATCAGGTTGCAATCGGACTTCGCGGAAGCGCACAGCAATCTGGGAACTGTGATGCATGCCTTGGGAAGTCCGTTTGCTGCGGCCCGATGTCATGAGCGGGCGCTGGAAATCAAACCGAACTATCCGGCCGCGCACAGCAATCTCGGCGCTGCGTTGCAGGAACAAGGTGAATTTAACGCTGCAATCGCCAGCTTCGAACGCGCGATCGAACTGCAGCCGGTTTTCCCCGACGCGAGCACCAACCTTTTGTTCACGCTGAACTATCATCCCGACAAGACTGCGGAAGAGATTTTCAAGGCCTACCGACACTACGACGTATGCGTTGGTTTGCCGCTGCGCGGGACCTGGCGCGCCCATGGCAACGATCGCAACTCGGATCGGCGCTTGCGGGTGGGCTATGTCTCGCCCGATATGCGCAACCACGCGGTGCGTTTTTTCCTGGAGCCCTTGATGGCGCGGCACGACAAGAGGGCGGTGGAGGTCTTTGCCTACGCCGAGCTCGAGCAGGAAGACGCCGTGACGGCGCGCTTTCGCGGCTACGCAGACCATTGGGTGGGCACTGCGGGGCTGTCCGATGCTGCGCTGGCCGAACGCATTCGCAACGATGGGATCGACATTCTGGTGGACTTGGCTGGGCATACGGCGAAAAACCGCCTCGGCGTATTTGCGATGAAGCCCGCACCTGTGTCGGTGTCGTGGCTGGGGTACGGGTACACGACCGGTCTGAGTGCGATCGACTACTACCTGACCGACGAGGCCAGCGCTCCGCTTGGTTGCGAAGGGCTGTTCTCCGAGCGACCTTGGCGGTTGGAAACACTGGGCTGGGTTTACCGTAATGCCGAAGGTATGGGGGAGGTGAGCGAGTTACCGGCGCTGCGACGCGGCCATGTTACTTTGGGCACACTCACGCGTGCAGTGCGCATCAACCACCGCACGATCCGGGCGTGGTCGCAGATCCTGCAGCGCGTGCCCGATGCACGGCTCGTGGTGGACAGCAAGAACTATCTGGACCCGATGATGTGCGATGCGCTTGCAGCCAAGTTCGCTGCACACGGCATTGGGCGCGAGCGCTTGGAGTTGGGATTCCACAGCCCGCCATGGGACGTGTTGCGCGGGCTGGACATTGGGCTGGATTGCTTCCCGCACAACTCGGGGACGACGCTGTTCGAGACCTTGTACATGGGCGTGCCCTGCGTCACGCTGGCGGGCCGACCCAGCGTGGGGCGGCTGGGCAGCTCGATCCTGCAAAGCGTGGGGCACCCGGAGTGGATTACGCAGACGGAAGAGGACTACGTCGACAAAGTCGTCGAACTGGCCAGTGACTTGCCCAGGCTCGCAAAGCTGCGAGCCGGACTGCGCCAACAGATACGAGCCAGCCCCCTGATGGATGAAGAGGGATTCGCGCGCAGGGTCGAACAGGCCTTTCGGCTCATGTTCGAGGCTTGGACGAAAACTGGTCGCAGCGACTTCGTGAAACTGCGGTAATCCTCGCGGTGGAAAGGTGGAGCGGGCCCTCAGCCTGCCACGTTGCGCTTCTTGGCACTACGGCTGCACGAACTGCATCTGCGTGCCAGCAAGTAGCGCAATCGCTGCCAGGATGCCGATGATCGCGATCACGATCATCAGTTCGATCAAGGTAAAACCTGCTTGGACGCGACGTTTCATGTTTGATAGCTCCATAAGGGTTGAGGGGGACACGCTCTACGGTTGCAGACCTCGTGCCAGCCGGTATGACGACTGAATCCGTGGTTTCTTCCCAGAATGTTGACGCAAAAGGTCACTGTATGGGGCGGCAGGTGTCTGTCCTGGCTCATTGCGCCGAATTTCGTCACAGACAGCCGGGTCGAGGTGAGCATCCGCTTGACTGCCGGCATCGATGCCGATGCCGGGAAGTCTGGCAGTGGCCAGCCATAAAGCTGCGCGCTTAGGGCTGCACAAACTGCATCTGCGTACCGGCGAGCTCGATCACATCACCGTTCTTCAAATGCACAGTTTCGCCGACCACCGGGCTGCCGTTCACAGTCGGGCGAAGCGCTCCTTCCACGTGCGCAAGCACATAGCCGCCAGGCCTCTTCGTGATCGAGGCCACCTGAACTCCGGGTTTGCCCACCGTGGTCACTACCTTGCTCAAGGCCACTTCACGCCCCGCAGCCGCACCATTGAGCACCTTGATCGAAGCGGGCGCCGTGGACCCCCCCATCGGCCCGAAGCCGGACGCGCCGAAGCCCGAATGCGCCGGCGCCGGCAACGTACCGGGCTTGAGGATCATCGTCTTCTCGTAGTCGGTGCCGTCTTCAACCAAATACTTGATCTTGTACTTGCCGATCTCGACGGTGTCGTTGTGCGTGAGCAGCTGCTTCTTGATTGCTTTGCCGTTGATGTAGGTGCCGTTGGTGCTGTTCAGGTCTTCGATGAAGACGTCGGAGCCCACCATCTGCAGCACCGCGTGCTCGCCGCTGACCGCGAGGTTGTCGATCACGATGTCGTTGTAGGGCCGCCGGCCCAGAGTGGTCTTGTCCTTGGTGATCTGTACCTCCTTGATCACCACACCGTCGAGCGATACGACCAGCTTGCCCATTGCTTGCGACCTTTCTGTCTTTATCTTTTTGGGGTGGACTCAACTGCGTGTGGCTGCCCCACCGACCCGGTCATCGCCGGAATGGCCACCATGACCGCGCAGACCCCGCCGGGCCGCGTACCCGGGCAAGGACGACCGAGATATTATCCTTTCCGCCTGCGTCATTGGCCGCGTCGACGAGGGCAGCCACCGCTTCGGGCAGCGATTCGCTGCCCAACAACACTTGCAGGATGCTCTCGTCGTCGAGCATGTCGGACAGGCCGTCGGAGCAAAGCAGGTAGGTATCGCCAGGCAGCACGTCGTGCAGGTGGGTCTCGAGAAGCACCGTGTCTTCAACGCCGACAGCGCGTGTCACCAGATTCTTGTTCGACGAAAACGCCGCCTGCTCCATCGTGATCAGGCCCGCGTCGATTTGCTCCTGCAGCAGCGAGTGGTCGTGGGTGATCTGCGTCAGACGCCCGCCGCGCAGGCGGTAGCCGCGCGAGTCGCCGACGTGGCCGATCAACAAGCGCCCTTCGCGAAACACGCCCAACACGAGCGTGGTGCCCATGCCGGCATATTGCGGGTTCGAATTGGCGGCGTTAAAGATCGCGCGGTTCGCGTTGTCCACGCAGATGTCCATCGCGCGGCGCACGTCGGTGTCGGACGCGTCGTTTGCGGCTTCAGTGAGCCAGCGCCCGAGTTCGCTCTTGATGAACGAGGTGGCCATGCCGCTCGCGACCTCGCCCGCGTTGTAGCCGCCCATGCCGTCGGCGAGCACCATCAGCGCGTTGCTTTCGTCCAGGGCCACCGAGTCTTCGTTGTTGTTGCGCGCCCGGCCCGTGTCGGTGGCGCTGAAGAACTCGAGTGTCATGTTTGCAGGGTTCGGCGGCACTGTCGTTGAGACTGGAAGGGCAATCCAAAGCGCGAATTGTGCCTTGGAACGAGGCCTGAATCCACGGCGCCGCGAGACGAATGCTGGCTCGGCCGAGCGGTTTCGCCCACCGAGGTGAGCCGCGTGGTTCGCGCCGCCTCCCAGGCAGGCCGCGGCGCGAGCGGCCTCCCGAGATCTACAACAGTCGCTTCAGCAGCTTGCCCATCTCCGAAGGGTTGCGCGTGACCGTGAAGCCGCACTCCTCCATGATGGCCAGCTTGGCGTCGGCCGTGTCTGCGCCGCCGGAGATCAAGGCGCCGGCATGACCCATGCGTTTCCCGGGCGGTGCGGTGACACCAGCGATGAAGCCGACGATTGGCTTTTTCATGTGGGCCTTGCACCAGCGTGCGGCTTCCGCTTCGTCGGGGCCGCCGATCTCGCCGATCATGATCACCGCGTCGGTTCCGGGGTCGTCGTTGAACAACCTCATCACGTCGATGTGCTTCAGGCCGTTGATCGGGTCGCCGCCAATGCCCACGGCGCTTGACTGACCCAAGCCGATTTCGGTGAGCTGCGCCACCGCTTCATAGGTCAGCGTGCCGGATCGCGACACCACGCCGATCCTCCCGGCCTTATGGATGTGGCCGGGCATGATGCCGATCTTGATCTGCTCCGGCGTGATCAACCCTGGGCAATTGGGCCCGAGCAGAAGCGTCTTCTTGGCGCCGGCCGCTTCGCGCCGGCGCATTTTGCTGCGCGCCTCGAGCATGTCGCGTACCGGGATGCCCTCCGTGATGCAGATCACCAGGTCCAGCTCAGCCTCCACCGCTTCCAGGATCGCTGCCGCAGCGCCTGCCGGAGGCACATAGATGACGCTGACGGTGGCGCCGGTTTTGCTCGCAGCGTCTTTCACGCTCGCGAAGATCGGAATGCCTTCGAAATCCTCGCCCGCCTTCTTCGGGTTCACGCCAGCGACAAAACAGTTCTTGCCGTTCGCGTAGTCGCGGCACATGCGCGTATGGAACTGGCCCGTCTTGCCGGTGATGCCTTGCGTGATGACTTTGGTGTTCTTGTCGATGAGGATGGACATGGGTGTTCCTTGGGGCAGGGCGGCGTGGTCCGGCAGCGGCCTTACTTCTTCAGCGCGGCCATCACCTTCTCGGCGGCCTCGGCCATCGAGTCGGCGCTGATGATGGGCAGGCCGGAGCTTTTCAACAGCTGTTTGCCCAGCTCTTCGTTCGTGCCTTTCATTCGCACCACCAGCGGCACGCTCAGGTTCACGGCGCGGCAGGCGGCGATCACGCCTTCGGCAATCGTGTCGCAGCGCATGATGCCGCCGAAGATGTTGACCAGGATCGCCTTGACCTTCGGGTTGCCGAGCATGATCTTGAACGCCTCGGTCACCTTCTCGGCGTTGGCACCGCCACCGACGTCGAGAAAGTTGGCCGGCTCGCCGCCGAACAGCTTGATCGTGTCCATCGTCGCCATAGCCAGCCCGGCGCCGTTGACCAGGCAGCCGATGTTGCCGTCGAGCTGGATGTACGCCAGGTCGAATTTGCTGGCTTCGATTTCCGCCGGGTCCTCCTCATCGAGGTCGCGGTAGGCGGTGATTTCCGGGTGCCGGAACAAGGCATTGCTGTCGAAGTTGAACTTCGCGTCGAGCGCCTTCACATGGCCGGAACCTTCGAGGATCAGCGGGTTGATTTCGGCCAAGGTCGCGTCGGTGGCCATGTAGCACGCATAGAGCTTGCTGAGCAATCCAACGGCCTGGGGCTGTGACGCGGCCGGGATACCGATGCCTCGCGCGAGTTCGGTGCCCTGTGCCTCGGTCAGGCCGACCAGGGGGTCGATGAAAACCTTGATGATCTTCTCGGGCGTCTTGTGCGCGACTTCTTCGATGTCCATGCCGCCTTCCGAGCTGGCCATCATCGCGATCTTCTGCGTCGCGCGGTCGGTAACGACGGCAACGTAGTACTCGTGGCGGATGTCGGCGCCTTCCTCGATCAGCAGGCGCCGCACCTTCTGGCCCACCGGCCCCGTCTGGTGCGTCTTGAGTTGCATGCCGAGAATCTGCCCGGCAAGCGACTTGACGTCTTCCATGCTGCGTGCCAGCTTCACGCCGCCGCCCTTGCCGCGCCCGCCCGCATGGATCTGCGCTTTCACCACCCACACCGGGCCGCCGAGTTTTTGCGCGGCCTCGACCGCCTCTCGCACGCTGAATGCCGGGTAGCCTCGGGGGACCGGAATCCCGAACTGCCTCAGGATTTCCTTGCCTTGGTATTCGTGGATCTTCATTGGGTGGGGCAGTGTCGGGTTTCAAACGGCATGGGCGCGCCCGTCGCACAGTCAGGCGTCGACCGACGCCCGAGCCGCGAAAAAACCGGGGCCGGAGGTCAGCGCGGCAATGTAGCACGCGTGTTGCGCGCTACAGCGGCATCGGCATCGGCTCCCGAGTTCGCCCCCCGCCATCATTGCCGGTCAGGCCGGCGCGCAAGACGCGGCGAATCACCTCGCCGGAGAACCCGCGGCTTGCCAGAAAGCGGGCCTGCTTCGCCTGATGCTCGGCATCGGCGTGTGGTCCAGCCTGGAATGCGGCAGCCTCACTGCGGCCGAACTTGCGCGCCCAGATCGCCCAGGCGCGGTCGAACTCGCTCGACAACAAATCCGTTTCGGTTGCGGCGGGCAGGGTCAAGCCGTGCTGCGCCAGTTCCAAGCGGATGCGCTGGGTGCCGAAACGCGCGCCTCGCACCCGGACCCGCGACTCGACAAAGCGCTGCTGCGACAGATGTCGGTTGACTTCCAGCCAGTCGAGTACGCTATCGACTCGCGCCAGGAGTTCGGCGCTGTTCGCGTCCAAGTCACTGCATTGACGGGCATGGGTGCGGGCCGACGTCAGGAGTTTGCGGCGCAGCTCGACGCGGCTGTGTTCGCGCTGCGCCAAACACGCCAGTGCGCGGGCCTTGAGTGCTCGTTCGTCCACGTGATGAGGCGATGGCCGCCTTGGGCCCCAGCGGCGCCGCCCAGCGCGCGCCCTGCTACGCGGCGCGGACCTTGGCCGCCGGACCATCGGCAGCCGCACTCGTGGGAAGCTGCGGAATCCCCACCGCCTCGCGGACCTTGTTCTCGATCTCAACCGACAGCGCCTGGTTCTCCTTGAGGAAGTCTCGCGCGTTGTCCTTGCCCTGGCCGATCTTTTCGCCGTTGTACGCGTACCAGGAGCCGCTCTTCTCCAGCACGCGTGCGTTGACACCCATGTCGATGATTTCGCCTTCGCGGCTGATGCCTTGGCCGTAGAGGATGTCGAACTCGGCGGTCTTGAACGGTGGCGCGATCTTGTTCTTCACGACCTTGACTTTGGTCTCGTTGCCGATCACCTCTTCGCCTTTCTTGATCGAGCCGATGCGTCGGATGTCCAGGCGCACCGAGGCATAGAACTTGAGCGCATTGCCGCCGGTGGTGGTTTCGGGCGAGCCGAACATCACACCGATCTTCATGCGAATCTGGTTGATGAAGATGACCATCGTGTTGGTCTTCTTGATCGTGCCGGTGAGCTTGCGCAGCGCCTGGCTCATCAGGCGCGCCTGCAAACCGGGCAACGAATCGCCCATTTCGCCTTCGATTTCCGCCTTCGGCGTGAGCGCAGCCACCGAGTCGATGACCACCAGGTCAACCGAACCGGAGCGCACCAGTGCGTCAACGATTTCCAGCGCTTGCTCGCCGGTATCGGGCTGGCTGATCAGGAGCTCTTGCAGGTTGACGCCGAGCTTTTGCGCGTATTGCGCGTCCAGCGCGTGTTCGGCGTCGATGAAGGCGCAGGTCCCGCCGAGCTTTTGCATCTCGGAGATGACTTGAAGCGTCAGCGTGGTCTTGCCGGACGATTCAGGCCCATAAATCTCGACGACGCGCCCGCGCGGCAGGCCGCCCACGCCCAGTGCGATGTCCAGTCCCAGCGAGCCGGTGGAGACAACTTCAATGTCGTCGATCACCTCGCCCACGCCCAGGCGCATGATCGAGCCCTTGCCGAACTGCTTTTCGATCTGCGCCAGGGCGGCTTGCAGGGCCTTGGCTTTCTCCGTGTTCAGTGTTTTGACGTTTGCGTCCATGGGAGTCTCCTGAAGGTGGACGCAAGTATCGACAGAAACTGGGTATATGTACAGTAGTTGAGCGGGCTGTGGGGTGATTCAGCCGGGACCCTTCTCGCGCAACATGTCGAACAGGCAGGCATCGTCCAACTCGGCTAGCTGGTTGTCGCAAGCCCGTGCGAACAGCGCTGCCGCCGCCGCACCCACGCTGGCATCGAAGTCCGCCGCGCCGGCCATGGCCAGCGCCAGCCGCACGTCCTTGTTGAGCAGCGACGCATGCGCGCGAGGTGCCAGATCGCCCGCGATCGCGCGGTGCAGACGGTCGCTGGCGATCCAGCTCTGACCGCTGGACTGCTCGATCACGCGCAGCGTTCGCGTCGGGTCCAGGCCGACCCGCTCCGCGAGTGCCAATGCCTGCGCGGCGCCCGCGAGGTTGATCGCGGCGAGCAGATTGTTCACGAGCTTGGTGCGCGCCCCGTCGCCGAGCCTGCTGCCGACCCTGAACACGGGGTTCGCGAGTGCGTTGAGCAGCTTGGCATGGCGATCAAACAAGGCGTCATCGCACGCCACCATCAGGCTCATCTGGCCGGCGCGGGCCCGAACCGGGCCTCCCGACATCGGTGCGTCGATGCAGGCCAACCCCGTGGTGGCGAGGCGCTGAGCAAATGCGTCCGTGTCGGCTGGAGAAATAGTCGGACACAGCAGGACGCAGGGCCGGTTGGCTTGCGAAACGACCCCGTCCTTCGCAGCGAACAGCACGCTCTCGGCTTGGCGTGAATCGACGACGCAGACAATCACGCACTGCGCCACTTCGGCCACGGCCGCTGGAGATGAGCAGACCTTCGCACCGAGCGAGCGCGCCATGCGTTCGCGGGCCGGATCGATGTCGCGCACCACGACCTGCCAGCCCGATTCGAGCAAACGGCTCGCCATCGCCAAGCCCATGTTGCCCACGCCGATGATTCCCACAATCGTCATGGCAGGGACCATGGTCACGATCGATATCAACCGCGCATCAGCTTTGAATCAACCGCCGGCTCTTGGCGATCGACATCAGGATGCCCAGTCCCAGGCCCAGCGACACCATCGCCGTGCCGCCGTAGCTGATGAACGGCAGGGGGACGCCCACCACCGGCAGCACGCCGCTGACCATTCCCATGTTGACGAACGCGTAGGTGAAAAAGCTCAGCGTGACGCCGCCCGCCAGCAGCCGGGTGAACAGCGTCGGCGCTTCGGCGGCGATCATCAGGCCGCGAATGATGAGGAAGGTGAAGCCCAGCAGCAACGCCGCGCATCCCAGCAATCCAAACTCCTCGGCGAACGCGGCAAAGATGAAATCGGTGGTGCGCTCAGGGATGAACTCCAAGTGTGTCTGAGTGCCCTTCATGAAGCCCTTTCCCGACAGCCCTCCGGAGCCGATCGCGATCATTCCCTGAATGATGTGGAAACCCTTGCCCAGTGGATCGGTGGTCGGGTCGAGCAGCGTGCACACCCGGTTCTTCTGGTAGTCGCGCAGCAGCGGCCACTTCACCTCGGGCTGGCAGATCTGTCCCTCGGTCAAAACCAGGGCCGCCGCGGCGAATACGCCGATGACGAGCACGGGGATCACCAGCCGCCATGACAAGCCGGCAAAGAAGATCACGTACAGGCCTGCGGACAGCACCAGAATCGCGGTGCCGAGATCGGGCTGTTTCACGATCAATCCCACCGGCAGCGCGAGCAGGGCGAGTGCGACCAGGTAGTCCATCACCCGGATCTGCCCCTCGCGGCGCTGGAACCACCATGCCAGCAGCAACGGCATGGCGATCTTCAGAACTTCGCTCGGCTGAACGATCACGCCCACGTTGAGCCAGCGGGTAGCGCCCTTCTTGGTGACTCCCATCACCGCCGTTGCGATCAGCAGGCCAACGCCTAACACGTAGAGCGGCACGGCGAGGGCCATCAGCCGCTGCGGCGAAATCTGCGCCACGAGAAACAGCACTACGAGGCCCAACAGCATGTTCCTGGCGTGCCCGGAAAACCGGGATCCATGGTCGAATCCGGCGGAATACATCGTGACCAATCCGGCCATGGCAAGCAACGAAATCGCGACCAGCAGTGGGCCGTCGAAGCCGGTGAACACCGGCCGCACCCGCTGCCACGCCGAGGGTTCTTCGTAGATGACGTTCATGGCGCGGCGTTGGCCCCGTTGCCGAGCACCGACGTGACGCCGGGCAGGGCGTATTCCGCGGCGCTGCGCGGCTTGCCGATCGGCGCGCCGGACTTGCCGATTCGTGTGGCGGCCAGGTCTTCGGCGCTGGGCACGAGGCCGAGCAATGCGTAGTCGAACACACGGCGCGCGATCGGTGCGGCCGCTTCCGAGCCAAAGCCCGAGTTCTCGACGACCACCGCCAGCGCAATCGTCGGTGCCTCGATCGGCGCGAACGCGATGTACAGCGAATGGTCGCGCTTGTATTCGTCGAGTTTCGAGGCGTTGTACTTTTCGTTTTGCTTGATGCCGATCGCCTGCGCCGTGCCGGTCTTGCCGCCGCTCTTGTATTGCGCGCCGCTGAAGGATCGAACCGATGTGCCCTCCTGGGTCACGCCGTACATGGCACGTTGAATCAGTTCAGCGTGCTCGGGCTTGAAGGGCAGCGCCGGCAAAGCGTCGCTCGCGACGCGCTTGCGCTCGCGGGTGATCACATCTTCGATCTCGCGCACCAGACGCGGCTTGTAGCGCAAGCCGCCGGTGGCCAATGTGGCGGTGGCGCTGGCCAGCTGCAGCATCGTGAAGTTGTTGTAGCCCTGGCCGATGCCCAGTGAAATGGTCTCGCCGGCGTACCATCGTTGTTGCTCGGGCGTCTTGAAATAGCGGCGCTTCCACTCGGTCGACGGCAACACGCCGGTGACCTCGCCCTCAATGTCGATGCCGGTCTTGCGGCCGAAGGAGAACGGCTCGAGCTGCTCGTACATCACATCGACGCCGAGCTCGTTGGCCAGGGAGTAGTAGTAGACGTTGCTCGACTTGACGATGCTGCGCACCATGTCCACCGGCCCGAGGCCCTTGTCGTCATGGCTGCGGAACGTGTGGTTGCCGAACTGGAACGTGCCGCCATCGTGGATCACATGGTTAGGCCCGCGTTTGCCGGTGTTGAGCGCCGCCATCGCCATGAACGGCTTGAACGTCGAGCCCGGCGGGTAGGTTCCGCGCAGAGCGCGGTTCAGGAGTGGTTTGTCGAGCGATTCGTTCAGCTCGCGCCAGGACTCGGAGTCGATGCCGTCGACAAACAGATTCGGGTCGAACGTCGGTTTGCTCACCAGGGCCAGCACCTCGCCATTGCGCGGATCGAGCGCGACCAATGCCCCGCGCCGCTCGCCGAACATGTCTTCCACCAGTGCCTGAAGCCGGATGTCCACCGACATCATCAGCATGTTGCCCGGCGTCGCGGCGCGGCTCTTGAGGCGGCGCACAGCGCGCCCGCCGGCGCTGGTTTCGACTTCCTCGAAGCCGGTCAGCCCGTGCAGTTCGCCTTCATAGCTTTGCTCGATGCCGAGCTTGCCGATGTACTCGGTGCCTCGGTAGTTGGCTGCGTTGTCGGACTCGTCCAAGACGTCCTTCTCCGCGGGGTTGATTCGGCCGATGTAGCCCAGCAGATGGCTGCCGACCTCGCCAAACGGATAGTTGCGGAACAGCCGCGCCTTGACGTCGGCCCCGGGGAAGCGAAAGCGCTGCGCCATGAAGCGCGCAACTTCTTCGTCACTCAGCTTGGTGCGGATCGGCAGCGAGTCGAAGTTCTTGCTTTCTTCCATCAAGCGCCGAAAACGCTTTCGATCGCGGCTTTGAATGTCTATCACCTGGGCCAGTTCGTCGATCAAGGCGTCGACGTTGTCGACCCGCGAAGGCGTGATCTCGAGCGTGTAGGCGGAGTAGTTGTTGGACAGGACCACGCCGTTTCGATCGACGATCATGCCGCGATTGGGGACGATCGGCGCCACCGCGATCCGGTTGCTCTCGGCCTGCGCGGCAAGCTCCTCGTACTTGAACACCTGAAGGTAGAACAAACGCGCGCCGAGCAAGCCGAAGGCGAGCAGTACAAAAGCCGCCGCGGCGCCGACGCGCATCCGAAAGTGCCACAGATCGAGTTCGACGTTTTTCAGCTCCATCGGCATGCCCCCTCCTGACGACGAGGCGCGCGGAGTCGCGCGCCGCCAGCAAGCTTGGGTGTTTGACCGCTGCGCGTCATAGCGGGCGATTCATGTCAGGGTCCGGCGCGCGCCGCTGCGGCGCGAGCAGCAGCGCGCAAGCGAGGGGCCACAACAGCGACGCAAACACCGGCGCGAGCAAGATTTGCCAGCCTGGGAACGCATGGCCGGCGGCCATGCGAACCAGCACCGAGACGGCGTGCGCCGCATACCAGAGCGGAAGAATCTGAACCGCCTGCGCAGCCGGCGAAAACCCGCTCAAGCGCCGGTGAATCGACACCGCGAAGTAGCTCAACAGACTGTACGCTAGCGCATGCTGGCCCAGCAAGGCGGCCGCGTGCACATCCATCGCCAGCCCGAAAACAAAGGCCGCGCCGACACCGACGCGACGCGGCTGGTGCACGTTCCAGAACACGAGCACCAGCGCAAGGAAATCCGGCATCGCATCGATTCGGCCCAGCGGAACCAGATTGAGCGCCAATGCGACCAGCAGCGACAGCCAGATGAACCAGGGGTTCACCGGCAGCAGCAGTTGATCTTCGCTGCGGGGCATGATCACAGCGCTTCTCCCGGCGGCAATGAACCACTCATTTTCGCGCGCCCTTTCGGCCCTTAGCCGCCGCGTCGGTGGGCGACGGGTCGGGGCGCGGCGGCATTTGCACGCCAACGGGTTCGAGCACGAGCACATGTCGCACGCCATCAGACGCCACCGCCGGGGTCAGGGCGATCCTCGCAAAGCCAGAGTCCAACTTGCGATCCACCAGCGCCACCGTGGCCACCGGCAACCCCGGCGGGTAAACGCCGTCGACGCCGCTCGTCAACAGCTTGTCACCCACCTGCACATCGGCGTTTCCCGCGACGAAGCGCAGCTCCAAACCTGCCAGGCCACCGAAAGCGGCGCTTCTTGCCTGACTGCGCGCGTTGATCACTGGGATTGCCGCGTCCTTGTCGATCAACAGCGTCACTTCGCTCGACAACGGATACACGCGCGTCACCTGGCCCAGCACACCGAGCTCGTTGATGACCGGCGAAGCCAGGACGACCCCCTGCGTCGATCCCTGGTCGATGATCACTTTGCGGGTATAGGGGTCTCTTGCTTCGTAGAGAATCTGCGCGGGTTGGGAGCGCACGCTCAACGCCGGGCGCATTTCGACCAGACTGCGCAGGCGCGTGTTCTCGACTTCGAGCTGTTCGACGCGCAGCGAGCGTTCCGCCTGGGCCGCCAATTCCCGGCGCGCCGCCGCGTCGCGCTCCAAGGCGCGCTCCAGGCCGATGAAATACTCGCTGCCGTCGCGCCACACCTGCACCGGCGCAAGCAGCACCCTTTGTACCGGGTGCAAGACGACCGCCACGGCCGCGCGCAACGGTTGCGTGATCTGCAGTCGCGTGTCGGCGATCATCAAGAACACCGCCAACGCCGCAAAGAAACTCAGCTTGGAAAACGCCGAGGGCCCCTGCCGGAAAAAGGGTGGCGGCGTGTTGTCGAGCGTTCCCTGTGACATTCGGGCAAGCCCTGCGTGCGGGCAACTGGGTGCGGTTTCGTTGCGGATCAGTCCGGCAGGGACGTTGGGCGCGCGAGCAAAAGCCCGGTGCCGAACTCACTCCGAGGTGAAGATGCCGCCGAGCCGCTCCATTCTCTCGAGCGCCATGCCGCAGCCTCGCACCACACAGGTCAGCGGGTCCTCCGCCACCAGCACGGGCAAGCCGGTTTCTTCGGCCAGCAAACGATCGAGGTCGCGCAACAGCGCGCCGCCGCCGGTGAGCATCATGCCGCGCTCGGCGATATCGGCACCCAGCTCCGGCGGCGTCTGTTCCAGCGCGTTCTTGACGCTCGAGACGACCTGGTTCAGCGGGTCGGTGAGCGCCTCCAGCACTTCATTGCTGCTGATCGTGAAGCTGCGCGGCACGCCCTCGCTGAGGTTGCGGCCCTTGACTTCCATCTCCTTGACCTCGGAGCCAGGGAATGCGCTGCCGATGCTTTTCTTGATCGCCTCGGCGGTCGGTTCGCCGATCAACATGCCGTAGTTGCGCCGGATGTAGTTGATGATGGCCTCGTCGAACTTGTCTCCACCCACGCGCACGCTGCCTTTGTAAACCATGCCGCCCAGGCTGATGACGCCGACCTCGGTGGTGCCCCCGCCGATGTCGACCACCATCGAGCCGTTGGCTTCGCTGACCGGCAGTCCCGCTCCAATGGCAGCCGCCATCGGCTCTTCGATCAGGTAGACCTCGGAGGCCCCCGCGCCGAGAGCTGATTCGCGAATCGCGCGGCGCTCGACCTGCGTCGAGCCGCAGGGAACGCAGATGATGATGCGCGGGCTCGGCCGGAAGATCGAGCGCGGGTGCACCATCTTGATGAACTGCTTGAGCATCTGCTCGGTGACAGTGAAGTCGGCAATCACGCCGTCTTTCATCGGGCGAATCGCTTCGATGTTGCCCGGCACCTTGCCGAGCATCGCCTTGGCCTCGGCGCCTACGGCCTGGATCGTCTTCTTGCCATGCGGCCCACCCTCATGGCGGATCGCCACGACCGATGGCTCGTCCAGCACAATGCCCTTGCCGCGAACGTAGATCAACGTGTTCGCGGTCCCGAGGTCAATGGCAAGGTCTGTCGAGAAGTGGCGCCGAAAAGATGCAAACATGGTGCGGGCAGTGAGGCGACTGGTCGAGACCGCCCGGGACCGGGCGGGCGCGCACCGTGGTTATGAAGTGGTCCCAGCGCCGGCCTCGCAAATCAGCGACTTGTCGCAGGCGCAGGGGACTGTGGATAACCAGGGATAATACCCCAGCCCGGCGGCCACGATCGCCTGTGCAACCTCGCCGAATCGACCCATTTCATGGCATTGACCCCGCAAGACGTTGCGCGCATCGCGCAACTGGCGCGCCTGGAACTCAGCTCCGCTGAGAAGGCCGCGCTGCTGACGCAGCTCAACGGCTTCTTTGGCATCGTCGCGCAGATGAGCGCGGTCGACACGAGTGGCATTGAGCCGCTGTACACCCCGCTCTCCGCGGTCCAGGACACAAGCCTGCGGCTGCGCGCCGATGTCGTGACCGAATCCGACGAGCGCGAAGCGAACCAGCGCAGCGCTCCGGCCGTGGCCAATGGCCTGTACGTCGTGCCCAAGGTCATCGAGTGAAAGCATTGCATGAGTTGGAGGTGAGCGAACTTGGCCGTGCACTTGCCGCCCGCCAAACCAGCAGCGTCGAGCTCACCGAGCATCTGTTGGATCGCTTGCAGACGCAAGCGTCGCTGGGGGTTCTGCTGAGCAGCGACAGCGAAGTTTCCCTGGCGCAAGCGCGTGCGGCGGACGAACGCCGAGCGCGCGGCGAATGCGGCGCGCTGCTGGGCATTCCGCTCGGCCACAAGGACATCTTCGTCACGCGCGAACTGCCGACGACAGCGGGCTCGAAGATGCTCGAAGGCTACGCCAGCCCATTTGATGCCACCATCGTCGCCAATCTGGCCAAAGCCGGCGCGGTGATGCTTGGCAAGCTGAACTGCGATGAGTTCGCGATGGGCTCGAGCAACGAAAACTCGGCTTTCGGCCCGGCGAGGAATCCGTGGGATCGCAGCCGCGTGCCGGGTGGATCCTCTGGTGGCTCGGCCGCGGCGGTCGCGGCGCGCTTGATGCCCGCGGCAACGGGCACGGATACCGGAGGCTCGATTCGCCAGCCTGCCAGCTTTGCCGGTGTCACCGGCATCAAGCCGACCTATGGCTTGTGCTCGCGCTATGGAATGGTCGCGTTCGCATCCAGCCTGGATCAGGCTGGGCCGTTCGCGCGCAGCGCGCACGACTGCGCGCTCCTGCTCGATGTGATGATCGGCTTTGATGATCGCGACTCGACCAGCGCGCAACGTCCGCCCCAGCACTTGGCCGCGGCAACCCTGGCTGCCCGCGAAGGCGCGAGTGCGGCCCAACCTTTGCGGGGTTTGAGGGTCGGCCTGCCGCGCGAATTCTTTCCGGCCGCGCTTGCGTCCGATGTCGCTGACGCCGTGCGCGCCTCGCTGCGCGAGTTCGAGCGTCTCGGCGCGACCCTTCACGACGTGTCATTGCCGCGCACCGAGCTGTCGATCCCGGTTTACTACATCATCGCTCCGGCCGAGGCCAGCTCGAATCTGAGCCGCTACGACGGCGTGCGCTACGGGCATCGCGCAGCTGAGTACGACGACTTGCTCGACATGTACCGCAAGAGCCGCAGCCAGGGCTTCGGTGCCGAAGTCAAGCGCCGCATCATGATCGGAACCTATGTCTTGAGCCATGGCTACTACGACGCCTACTATCTGCAAGCGCAAAAACTGCGACGCATGATTGCCGACGACTTCACCGCATGTTTCCGCGCGTGTGACGTGATTGCCGGTCCGGTGGCCCCTACCGTGGCGTGGAAGCTGGGGGCCAAAGGCGACGACCCCGTCGCCAGCTATCTCGCCGACGTTTTCACTTTGCCGGCAAGCCTCGCGGGTCTGCCCGGAATGAGCATTCCGGCCGGATTCGGAGAAGGCGGCATGCCGGTGGGTCTGCAATTGATTGCGGACTATTTTCAGGAGGGCAGGTTGCTGCACGCGGCACATGCCTTTCAGCAGGCCACCGACTGGCACGCCCGAACTCCACCGGGGTCTTGATGCAATGGGTCGCGCTTGCTTGATTCGCGGTTACGAGGTCGTCATCGGCATCGAAACGCACGTCCAGTTGGCGACGCGCTCGAAGATTTTCAGCGGCGCCTCCACGGCGTTCGGGGCCGAGCCCAATCGCCAGGCTTGCGCGGTGGATCTCGCGCTTCCGGGAACGTTGCCGGTGATGAACCGAGCCGCCGTCGAGTGCGCCATCCGCTTCGGCCTCGCGGTGAACGCGAGGATTGCGCCGTTGTCGATCTTTGCGCGCAAGAACTACTTCTACCCCGACCTGCCCAAGGGCTACCAGATCAGCCAGTACGAGACTCCGGTGGTGCAAGGCGGGGCGCTCGAATTCACGGGTGAAGAGGGCGTGCGCACGGTGCAACTGACACGGGCCCACCTCGAAGAAGACGCCGGCAAGTCGCTTCATGACGCTTTCGACGGCCAATCCGGGATTGACCTGAATCGAGCCGGTACGCCGTTGCTGGAAATCGTCACCGAGCCCGATATGCGATCGAGCGCCGAGGCTGCGGCCTATGCGCGCGCGCTGCACGGCCTCGTCGTCTGGCTGGGCATTTGCGACGGCAACATGCAAGAGGGCAGCTTTCGGTGTGACGCCAACGTGTCGGTGCGCCGACCGGGGGCCCCCTATGGGACCCGGCGCGAAATCAAGAACCTGAACAGTTTCAAGTTCCTCCAGCAGGCGATCGACTTCGAGGTTCAATGGCAGATCGATCTGCTCGAAGACGGTGGAAGCGTGCATCAGGCAACCGTGCTGTTCAACGCCGACACAGGGGAAACGCGGGCGATGCGAAGCAAGGAAGACGCCCACGACTACCGCTACTTTCCCGATCCTGACCTGCCGCCGCTGGCGATCACGGCCGACTGGATCGACCAGATCCGCGCGAACATGCCCGAATTACCGCAGGCGATGGCGCAGCGCATGCGCTCGAACTACGCACTGTCTGCGGATGTGGCGGCGTCGCTAACGCAGACCCGAGCCTTCGCCGCGTACTTTGAAGCCACGGCGGAAGCCAGCGGACAGCCTAAGCTCGCTGCCAACTGGCTCATGGGCGAGGTATCTCGCCGCCTGAACCAGCAAGGCATGAACATCGAGTCATGTACGCTCGCGCCGCAAAAGCTCGCCTCGATGCTCGCGCAAATCGGCAACGGCAGCCTGTCCAACAGCGCGGCGCGGCAGCTGTTCGACGCCCTGTGGGCCGAGCCGGACGGGGAAGTCGACGCGCTGATCGACTCGCTGGGCGTGCGGCAGATCGACGATGCCCAAGCGCTGGGGAAAATCATCGACGCGGTGCTGGCCGGCAACCACAAATCGGTGGCCGAATTCCGTGCCGGCAAAGAGAAGGCGCTCAACGCGCTGGTGGGGCAGGTGATGAAAGCCAGCGCCGGCAGGGCCGATCCGACACGGATCGGCGCGCTGCTGCGCTCGCGGCTAACTTGAGCCGCTGAGCGGGAGGTCAGTTTGACGCGGTCTTGCGCGGCGCTGACGCCCCAGCGGTGACTGCCGCCGCGGCTGAAACCGGAACCACGGCCGCCGAGGCGGGGGCCGAGCCAGCCCAGATGCGCTTCAAGCGCTCGAGTTCGGCATCGAAATTCGCGTTGATGCGCACGATTTCTTCCTGCTGGTTTTGCAACAACGAACGCTGCGCGTCCGTCGCGGCGTCATTGGCGTCGAGCAGCTGCTTGAGCTTGGCGGGCAGTGGCTTGCCCACATAGAACTCTGCCTCATCCATCAGCGGCTGGCGTTCGACAGCCAATCCGGTGATTCGGGATTCGGAGGTCCTCACGGCGCGGCGCACATCGTTGAGTGCGGCTTCGCGCGCCGCGTTGTGAGCAGCAAGATTCGGGAATCGAAGCGCGAGCATGCGGTCTCGCCTGATTTCATCCTTCTTGGTGACACGCTTGGCGTGCTCGGCGCGCTCCGTGGCCTCCATCGCAGCGCGTTCCTCGCTCGTCATCGACGGCGGAATGATTCGCTTGACCGAGCCATCTGGGTTGAGTTGGCGTTGCTCGCGATCGGTACACGCCGCGATCGGTCGGTCGGAGGTGAGTCGCTTGCCGCTCGAATCGACGCACTGATAAATCGACGCTGCCGAAGCGGGAAGACTCGCGAGCATGCCAAGGCCGCAAGCGATCGCACCAGCAGCCCTCAGTATGCTCATCTCATCACACCCCGTAGAGTTCCCTGTATGCAGCGACCCGAGGCAAATGCTCGCGCAGGGCCGCATCGGAATTCGAGTCCAAGTATTGCAGCAAGTCGGTGAGTGTCGCAATCGCTGTCACCTGCATTTGCAACTGGCTTGTGACGAACTGCACTGCCGACTGCGCGCCGTCCGAGCCAACTTCGCCAGAGCGCTCCTGACGGTCCAGCGCCACCGCGACCCCAACGGCTCTTGCGCCGGCAGACGCAATGATGGCGGCCGATTCGCGCAGCGACGTCCCGGCGGAGATCACGTCGTCGAGCACCAAGACCCGCCCTGCCAAAGGCGCGCCGACCAGCGCGCCACCTTCGCCATGATCCTTCGCTTCTTTACGGTTGTACGCGAAGGGGACGTTGCGCCCTGATCTGGCGAACTCCACCGCCACCGCTGCCGCCAGCACGATGCCCTTGTAGGCAGGCCCGAACAGCATGTCGAATTCCAGACCACTGGCGAAAATTCGCCGCGCATAAAATTGCGCGAGCCGACCCAATTTGGCGCCGTCGTCGAAATGGCCGGCGTTGAAAAAATAGGGCGACAGCCGCCCCGCCTTGGTTCTGAATTCGCCGAATTTGAGTGCGGCCGCGTCAACGGCGAACTTCACGAACTCCTGCGCCAATCCGTCCAGCGCTGCGCCGGCCTGCATCACGTCGAGGAATCCAGTGTTTCGTCTGCTTACGTTGAACTTGAACGGAATCCGATCCGCCGCAGCGAAAGGCCTGATCGGCTGGGTGGAGGGTGTCGGAGCCGATTGTATGGGCGTGCAAGAGGTCAAGGCCCAGGAACCCGACGTTGCCGGGCGTTTCACGTCGATCGCCAACATGCACGGGCATTACCACTTTGCGCAGAAGAAGGGCTATTCCGGCGTCGGCATGTTCTCAAGGCGCAAGCCCAGCGCGGTGATCAAGGGCATTGGCTCGCGCGAATTCGACGCCGAAGGTCGCTGCGTCGAACTGCGCTTCGACGACCCCAAACGCTCACTGTGGCCCAGGCTCAGCGTGATCAGCTGCTATTTTCCCAGCGGTTCGAGCGGAGAGGAGCGCCAGCAGGCGAAGTTCAGATTCTTGAAGAAGATGACCGGGCACCTGAGAAGACTGCGCACCGAGCGAGAGTTCATCCTGGTCGGCGATGTGAACATCGCGCACAAGGAAATCGACTTGAAGAATTGGAAGAGCAATCAAAAGAACAGCGGGTTCACACCTGAAGAGCGTGCCTGGATGACGCATACGCTGGACCAAGTCGGACTGGTCGACGTCTTCCGCACCCTGAACGGCAAAGCCGAGCAGTACACATGGTGGAGCAACCGAGGGCAAGCCAGAGCGAACAACGTCGGCTGGCGGCTCGACTACCAACTCGCCACGCCGAGCGTGGCGGCCACTGCACGGCGCGAGCACATCTACCTTGGGCAGTCATTCAGCGACCACGCGCCGCTCGTCATCGACTACGAATTTTCGCTGTAGTGGCCGGCGCACATCACGATCTGGTCCGGCGGACCTGCCAACGCGCCAGTTTGACCGTCAACGTTGGCTGAGTTGCACGCTGCTTGCCGTCAGCGGCGCCGGCAACGTCGGACCGGCGTCCTCCCCTTCAGCCACCTCGCTCAGCAGGGCTGCGGCGCTTCGCACCAGTGGCCATGCCAATGTCGCCCCGGTTCCGTCGGTACTCTGCATGCCGACTTCCGCGCTTTTCCGCGCGCTTTACCCGCTCAGTCGTTGTGAATCAATGACTTATGTTCGCCGGGCACTACGTTTTTCGGTCTCGGGGGTGTGGCCGATGTAGTGCCCGCAGGTGGGGTTGGCGATGGGAGTCTTCGATCAGCTGCGATCCACCTCGACATCGAGATTGCGTTTGAGGCCGAACGCCTTGTAGATGCGCGCCGCGTCGTGCCCGAAGACGCTGGGCAGGCGGTACTTGGCCTTCGTGGTCTTGTGCTGCACGATGCTGGCCTGCACGTCGTGCAGGACGGCGCGGATGCGCTGCACGCTCATCGAGCCTTGCGCCAGCCCGATGCGCTGCTGGGCGTGGCGAGTCAGCGCGAAGGCCAGGTAGCACAGACCGATGTGGGCTTGGATTCGCTCGGGCTTGAAGTGGTAGATCGGGCGCACGGCCAAGCCGTGCTTGAGCGTGCGAAACGACTCCTCGATCACCCACAGCCGACGGTAGCGCGCCAGCAGTTCGCGAGCCGGCTCGTGCGGTCGTTGGTGACGATGGCGTGCAGCCCGTCCAGGCCGCGTCGTTGGCGATTCTGTCCTCGTCCAGCACGAACGCGCCGCCCGTGTCGGCCTGCTCCACATAGCGCAGGTAGCCCGAGTTGGTGATCAGCTTTTGCGCGTTAGGCTTGGCGGGCTTGATCTCGCCGGTCTTCTTGTCCACGCGCTGGCTGGGGCCCAGCTTGGCGCTCAGGCGCTCAAGCAGCGCTTGGCGGTCGGCCCGATCTTGTGCGCGCGCTTGGAGCTGTAGGTGACGATCAAGCGTCGGCCCTGCCAGTCGAACTCGCGCACCCAAACCAGATCGCCCTCGACCTCGCACGGCGCGGCCAGCGCCGTTTGCAGCACCTGTGCCTGCTCGGCCGCCTTCAGGCTCCTGCGCAGCGGCATGGCCACCACGTAGCTCCAGGGTGCGGCCTCCAGCGCGGTCAGGTTGGCCTTGCTGCACAGCGCGGTCGGCGACGAAGCTGACGCGCTCGATCTTCAAACTCTGCTGCAACTCCGCATGCACGCCAGCAGCGTACTCACCTCGGCCGTGTTCCCGGGGAACAGCTCGTAGCCGATGGGCAGCCGTCGGCGTCGGTGGCCAAGGCCAGCACCACCTGCGTGCAGTGGTACTTCTGGTCCTTGGAGTAGCCGAAGGCGCGCAGCGTGTCGGCATCCACGCTCTCGAAGTACAGCGTGCTCACATCGAACAGCATCACCTGCGCCGCGCCGCCAATCAGCGACGCGGTGGCCTCGTGCACGATTGCCTTCAAGCGATCGAGCCGCTTGTGCAGCGCATCCATCAGCCGGTACAAGCGGTCAGCGGGTAGGCGCGACCGTAGTGCGCATCGAGCTCGGCGGCGCTGCCGCGCTTGGACGCCGGGGCCATGACGCGGGCGATAACCAAGTCGCGCAGCATGGCCGTGCCGTGCACGCCCAGGATCCGGTCGAAGTGCAGGTAGTCGAACAGGTGGCCCAGCACCTCATGGGGCCCTTCCACGCGGCGCGCCACCTCGGCGACCTCGGCCAAGCGCACCTGGTCGGGCGCGGCCACCGAGGCCAGCGTCTGGCGCGGCGGGCGCCGCCGCGGCGCACGGGGCAGACTCGAACAGCGCCCCGGCATTGAGCCGCTCGGCGAGGCTGCGCGAGATGAACTCCTCGGCCATCGCGCGCAGCTTGATCTCTTCGTCGGCATCCAGCGCGATGCCGATGTGGCGCACGATGCGTTGCGTGACGCGATCGCCCTTTCGCGCGGACTCGACAACCTGCACGCTGCGGCGCGGGGAGTTGGGCGAGGACTTGATGCGAACGAACACGCCGCCACGTTACGCCACGATGGACCGCGACGCAAGCGGTATTAATAACTAGCTAGGCACTACAACTCCAAAACTCGATTCCTCACCTATGAAGAACGGGCTCGGGGTGGGCCAAAACCGCCGAAGTCGGGACTACCAACTCGCCACGCCGAGCGTGGCGGCCACTGCACGGCGCGAGCACATCTACCTTGGGCAGTCATTCAGCGACCACGCGCCGCTCGTCATCGACTACGAATTTTCGCTGTAGTGGCCGGCGCACATCACGATCTGGTCCGGCGGACCTGCCAACGCGCCAGTTTGACCGTCAACGTTGGCTGAGTTGCACGCTGCTTGCCGTCAGCGGCGCCGGCAACGTCGGACCGGCGTCCTCCCCTTCAGCCACCTCGCTCAGCAGGGCTGCGGCGCTTCGCACCAGTGGCCATGCCAATGTCGCCCCGGTTCCGTCGGTACTCTGCATGCCGATTTCCATCAGCGCCGTGCCGCCCAGCGCGTCCAGCACATGGTCCAGCCCTTCGTGTGTGTGGCTGCGCGTAAAGACGCTGTAGTCAGTGACGGCCGGGGCGATGCGAGAGGCAACCATCAGCGCCGCGCAGGCCGGAACCCCGTCAACCACCAATAGGTGTCGCTTGCTGCCGGCGACCAGCATCACGCCGACCATCACGGCGATCTCAAATCCGCCGAACGCCGCCAAAACCTCCACCGGATCAACGGCGTCCTTGTGACGACCCTGCGCGCCTTGCAACACAACGAGTTGGTGCGCCAACTCGTCCTGTCGCATCGGGCCTCCGGAAATCAGCAGGTCGCGCAACTTGACATCAGACAAGCGCGACAGCACGAGTGCGGCACTTTCGTGCGAGCCCACCCCGATTCCGGCGCAGGCAATTGCGTTGCCCGGCAGCGAATCGGCAATCTCCATGCCGGCGCGGATGGCAGCGTGGGCATGGGCCAGCGACATCGCGGCGGTAACGCGGCAATTGCGCGTGCCATGAGCGATTTTTCGGGCAAGCAGGCGCGGGTGCGGAGCCACTGACTCGGACACACCGCAATCGACCACGGAGAGCTCGAGCCCCTGAATCTGGGCAAACACCGATAGAGGCAGTTTCGACCCCACCAGATTCCCGACAACCTTTGCGGTCGACGTCTTGGCCGGGTCGCCGATACCGTCCACCGCCAAGCCATGGTCTGCTGCGAATACCGCGATCTGCGGTGCGCGAAAACGTGGTTTCAGTGAATTTTGGATCAGCCCGATTCGTACCGCCAATGGCTCAAGTTCACCGAGGCTGCCTGCGGCATCGGCGCGGCGCCTGAGCTTGTCGCGCAAGGCCTGTTCCAACAGCACATTGTTGGTGGGCGAAATGATGGAGCGGTTGACCGACATGGGGGTGATTCAACGCAACGGATTGAATGCCTGACGCACTGGGGCGAATCAGCGAAGGAACAGATGGTAGACCGGGTTCTCCGTCTCGTCGGTGCAGGGATATGCGACGCTTCGCAGGAAGTCACGGAAAGCAGACTTGTCGGCGCGCGGAACCTGGATGCCCACGAGGATTTGGCCGCGATCCGCACCTTGGTTGCGGTAGTGGAAAAGACTGATGTTCCAGCCGATGTGCATGCTCGACAAGAAGCGCATCAGCGCGCCGGGACGTTCGGGAAAGATGAAGCGATACAAGCGCTCGTCCTGCGCGAGAACGCTTCGCCCTCCCACCATGTGCCTGAGATGCTGTTTCGCGAGCTCGTCATTCGTCAGGTTGAGTGTCGGGAAGCCGTGGCGCGTGAAGTTGCGTTCCAACTTGTCGGACTCATCGCGCCTCGTGGTGGCAATGCCGACGAATACATGGGCGTGCCTTGCATCGGAGATCCGATAGTTGAATTCGGTGACGGAGCGCGGCCCGATCAACTCGCAAAACCGCTTGAAGCTGCCACGTTCCTCGGGAATCGTCACCGCGAACAATGATTCGCGCTCTTCGCCGACCTCGGCGCGCTCGGCGACGAAACGCAGGCTGTCGAAATTCATGTTGGCGCCTGTGGTGATCGCCACCAGCGTCTGACCCTTGCGCGCTTGCGAATGCGCGTACTGCTTGATCGCGGCAACCGCCATCGCGCCAGCGGGTTCGAGAATGCTGCGCGTATCTTGAAACACGTCTTTGATCGCCGCGCACACAGCGTCGGTGTCAACGGTCACAAACTCGTCGACGAGGGCACGGGTCAGGCGAAAGGTCTCTTCGCCCACCAACTTGACCGCCGTGCCGTCGGAAAACAAACCGACATCGCTCAAGGTCACGCGCTTGCCGTCCCTGACGGAGCGCACCATGGCATCGGAGTCGATCATCTGGACGCCCACGATTCGAATCTCCGGGCGAACGGACTTGAAGTAGGCCGCTACGCCGGAAATCAAGCCACCACCGCCGATGGGAACGAATGCGGCGTCGATCGGCCCCTGGTGCTGACGCAGGATTTCCATTCCGATCGTCCCTTGCCCTGCGATTACATCGGGGTCGTCGAACGGATGCACGAACGTCAGGCCCTCTTGAGCTTCGACTTCCTTGGCGTGGACGAAGGCATCGGAGTAGCTGTCTCCGTGCAGCGAAACCTCAGCGCCGAGTGCACGCACAGCATCGATCTTGACTTTCGGCGTCGTGACCGGCATCACGACGACCGCGCGGCAGCCCAGCCGCCTTGCCGCGAGGGCCACCCCCTGGGCATGGTTGCCTGCGGATGCGCAGACCACTCCGCTGCGCAACTGCACCTCGTCGAGGTGAGCCATGCGGTTGTAGGCCCCGCGCAGTTTGAAACTGAAAACCGGCTGCTGGTCCTCGCGCTTTAGCAGGACATGGTGGCCCAGGCGCCGCGACAGATTCTTCGCCGGCTCGAGCGCAGACTCGATAGCAACGTCGTAAACCTTGGCGGTGAGGATTTTTTGCAGGTAGTCGGCGAGCGAAAGGCCGGCACCGAGCTTGACCGGCTGCTTGCGCGGCCTGCGAGACTGAACCAAATTTGCTGCCTCCGAAGACCCGCCGTTCGGGTGGGCGCGGATCATACGTCGCTGCGGCAATGCGCCACCATGGCGCAATAAAAACAGCCCAAGGCATTGCTGTCTTGGGCTGAATCCACCAATGGAGGAGGTGGAGGAGACAATCTGCGGGGCTTCACGTCAACGCTGAAATCAGCGCCCCAACGTTGCCGAGTTTAGCCTCACCCATGCTGCGCCGCAATAACTAAGGCTCCGGGTGCGCGCCGTGTCAGGAATTCATTGTGACGAGTTGCACAATAGCCGTTGACAGAGGCCAGCACGGAGGCGCGAATGGAATGCACGGTCAACTGGGTGCCGGCGATGGGCATGAGTTTCGTTGCCGAGACCGGTAGTGGCCACGTTCTGACGATGGACGGCGCGCCGGACGGCGGTGGACGCGATCTCGCACCTCGGCCGATGGAAACCGTGCTTGCCGGTGCAGCCGGGTGCACGGCTTACGACGTCGTCTTGATCCTGCAGCGTGGGCGCCACGACGTCAGGTCATGCCGCGTCGCGGTTTCGTCGCAGCGCGCTGCGACGGACCCCAAGGTCTTTACCCAGATCAAGATGCATTTCACCGTGAGTGGGCAAGGCTTGACGGAGACCGCAGTGGAGCGCGCCATCAAGCTCTCGCACGAAAAATACTGCTCGGCGAGCATCATGCTCGGCAAGACCGCTGAAATCACGACGAGCTTCGAACTCGTCCCCGGCTGAATCAAAGGTAGTGTGCGGTGCGCGTCATCACGCTCGCCGCCATCCGCATCGCCGCCCGCACGGCACCCGGCAACTCCGCGCCGCCGGCTGATTGCGCTTGCGCTGCATGCCGAGCTTCATCGGCTTGCATCTGGCGCACGATCGCGCGCGACGCGGTATCGCCCGCAGGCAAGCGGTCGAGATGCCGTTGCAGATGCTGCTCGACTTGACGCTCGGTTTCGACAACGAAGCCCAGACTGACTGCATCGCCTGCCCGCCCCGCCAACAGGCCAATGCCGAAAGCACCGGCGTACCAAAGCGGATTGAGCAGGCTCGTATGCGCACCGAGTTCGCCCAGACGTTGCTCGGTCCATGCCAAGTGATCCGATTCTTCTCGCGCTGCCGCTTCGAATTGCTGCCTGAGAGAGGCGTTCTGGGTGGCCAGGGCTTGAGCGTTGTACAAGGCCTGAGCACAAACTTCGCCGACCTGGTTCACTCTCATCAACGCGCCGCTGAGCCGGCGTTGTGAGTCGTCGAGAGCCGCGCCCGATGCCGTGGGCGCCGGGCACGGGCGAGATGCGTGGCTCGCACCGGACAGCGTGCGCAGGGCGTTGTCGAGAGCAACAAGAAAAGAGTCCATGGCCTCCGCTACCGCCGACGCCCATCCCTGCGGCGCGCGGAGAACGATAACGCATTGCGCGGACTCAAAATCGCATCGGTACATACCCCGAGCGGAGCGTTTGATCCTGAATCAAGGTCCTGGGCTGTCGTTGTGCTCAGACAACAAAGGCCAGACTTTTCGCCGTGACTTCTTGGCAATCCGTCCGGCCGTCTGGTGCAATAGCCCCCAACTTCCGCTGAGGGGGTTCGGCCTGATCAGCCCACCGGGCAAGCCTTCCGCGATCAGGACCTCTTATTCAACCTAGGAGATAGTTGCAATGAAAAAATCCCTACTCGCCCTGGCTGTGCTGGGTGCGTTCGCTGGTGTCGCATCGGCACAGTCGTCGGTGACGATTTTTGGTGTCGTTGACTTGAGCTTGTCGAGCGTCAAGAACGATGGCCCGGGTAACGGTACTCGCAAGTCGATGAACAGCAATGCGCTGAACAGCAACCGGCTGGGCTTCCGCGGCGTTGAAGACCTCGGCGGTGGCTTGCGCGCCGGCTTCCACTTGGAAGGCGGCATGGCCAACGACACCGGAAACCCCGCAGGTCAAACTTGGCAGCGTCGCTCGACGGTCAGCCTGATGGGTGGTTTCGGTGAGGTTCGCCTCGGCCGTGACTACACGCCGTCGTTCTGGAACACGACCGTCTTCGATCCGTTTGGAACCAATGGTGTGGGTTCTTCGCTGAATATCTCGCGCGCAGCGAATGCCAGCGTTAATGGGGCAGTCCCTGTGGCGACCTATGTTCGCTCGAACAACAGTGTTGGCTATTTCCTGCCCGCTCTCGGCGGTTTGTATGGCCAAGTGATGGTTGCCCCGGGTGAAGGCGCGGCCAGGCAAGTACCACAGGCGGTCGGATCGGATTCGGCGCGGGCCCCTTCAACGTCGCCGCTGCAGTCGGCAACACTGACTTGAATGCAAGCGGAACGCACGAAGGCAAGATCTTCAACATCGCGGGTTCGTACAAGATTGGTCCGGCCACGATCATGGCGCAATGCAACAACGACAAGCTTGAAGACAGTGCGACGCCAGGCGATGACGGCAAGGAGAAGCGACTTCTTCTCGGTGCCAACGTTGTCATGGGTCAGGGCGAGATTCGCGGCTCTTGGGTCAAGACCGATTTCAAGGCGACTGGTGATGCCGAACAACGCTGGAGACGCGAGCCAACTCGCCATCGGCTACATCTACAACCTGTCGCCGCGCACTGCTCTCTATGCGACCTACGCGAGCATCTCCAACAAGGTGGGCTCGAACTTCTCGGTGAACTACGCAGCAGGCTCGATCTCTGGCCTGCCGGGGCCCGTGACTGGAACCAGCAAGTCCACGGGTTACGAAGCCGGTCTGCGTCACTCGTTCTGATCGATTCAGGGATTCTAGTTGCCGAAAGGGCCGCCTGCGGGCGGCCCTTTCTCATTCATGCGAGACTCTCTCGGTGATAACCCCGCGCCGTCCCTGGCGACCGCGCGGCGACAATTCTACCGATGCAACGTTCCTTGATCCTCACGATCTGCCTGTTGGTTACGGGTTGTGCCAGCACTCCTGTGCCGGTGACCGGCGATTCAAGACCCGTCCCGGACAGCCCCGTCTCCGCTTGGCGCGAAATGCCGTTTCCGGGCAAACAAGCCACGCGCTACACCCATCTGTCCGAGCAAGGCCGACCGGTGGTGCACGCGGAGTCCAACTCCTCGGCAAGCATGCTGCGCCGAACCCTGAAGATCGGCCCGTCGAGTCTCGGTGCCGTTAAGTTCTCCTGGCGCGTGCCGGAGCTGATCGAAGCGGCAGACCTCGCCGATCGTCACGCCGAGGATTCCCCGGTTCGGCTGATCCTTGCTTTCGACGGGGATCACGGCCGCTTGTCGCTGCGCAATCGAATGCTGTTCGACTTGGCTCACGCGGTGACGGGTGAGGCGCCGCCATATGCCACCTTGATGTACGTCTGGGACAACAAGGCGCCCACAGAGTCGGTGATCCACAGCGGCCGAACCGACCGGATTCGCAAGATCGTTCTCGAGTCGGGAGCGAGCAACCTGGGGGTGTGGCGCCATTACGAGCGTGATGTCGTCGCGGACTATCGCCGATCGTTCGGTGAAGACCCGGGCGCACTGATTGCCGTTGGGCTGATGACAGATTCTGACAACACCCAATCTCGCGCCAGCGCTTGGTATGGCGAAGTGCGCCTGATCGGGCCCGACGGCCACTTGCACTGAACAAGCCGACTTCTTGACGGATTCGCGCTTTCGAAAGCTTCGGCGCCGACCCTGCGATGCTCGCTTTCATCCTGCGCCGCTTGGTCCAGGCCGCGATCGTGATGCTGGTCGTCGCCTTCATCGCGTTCATGCTGTTCCAGTACGTCGGCGACCCGGTGACCAATTTGCTCGGGCAAGACGCGACCGTTGAACAACGCGAGCAATTGCGCGCCGACCTTGGCCTGGACCAGCCCTTTCCGATTCAATTCGCGCGCTTCGTCGGCAATGCCGTGCGCGGAGAGTTCGGCTTGAGCCTGCGCCAGGGCCGCAAGGTCTCGACGCTGATTTCCGAGCGCTTCCCGGCGACGCTCGAGCTCGCGCTGTCGGCCGCCTTGACGGCCTTGCTCGTCGGTATCCCGATGGGCGTCTATTCCGCTTTGCGCCGAGGCACTTTTGTCTCCCAGGTCATGATGACGATTTCGCTGCTCGGCGTCTCGCTGCCCAGCTTCCTCATCGGCATCTTGCTGATCCTGTTCTTTGCCGTCATCCTGCAATGGCTGCCCAGTTTCGGGCGCGGCGAAGTGGTCCAGCTCGGCCAATGGACGACCGGTTTCCTGACCGTCGACGGGTGGAAGCACCTCGTCCTGCCGGCACTGACGCTGGCGATCTTTCAACTCACGCTGATCATGCGGCTGGTGCGCGCCGAAATGCTCGAAGTTCTGCGCACCGACTACATCCGATTCGCGCGCGCGCGAGGCCTTTCGAACCGCGCGGTCTACTTCGGCCACGCACTGAAGAACACACTCGTGCCGGTGATGACGATCACGGGCCTGCAACTGGGGGGCCTGATTGCATTTGCCATCATCACGGAGTCGGTGTTCCAGTGGCCCGGCATGGGCCTGCTGTTCATTCAGGCGGTGAGCTTTGCCGACATCCCGGTGATGGCGGCCTACCTCTGCCTGATCTCGCTGATCTACGTGATCATCAACCTCGTGGTCGATCTCCTGTACTTTGCCGTCGATCCGCGCTTGCGGATTGAGCAGCCGGCGGGAGCGCATTGATGTTGCACGTGTCAAGGATGAACCGGGTTTTCGAGCGATCGAGTCCGATGCATCCCGAGCTGACGCCGCTGTGCCGCAGACCGCGTGTCAGCGCCGGGCCCGGCTGCGAAGAGGCTCGCGCCCTGGCATGACTTCAACAAGTGCTGCATCTCCCCGGAGGCTTGCGTCGGTTCTTCGACGGCGACGTCTGGCACAGCTTCAAGTCGTCGAAAGTGGCGATGTTTTCGGCGCTCGTCGCGTTTCTGTGCATCGTCTGTGCCGCTGGCGCGGAAGTGGTGGCGCCGCACAACCCCTTCGACCTGAAGACCCTGGATCTGGCCGATTCGATGTTGCCGCCGGCGTGGATGGAAGGCGGCGGCACCAAGTACCTGTTGGGCACCGACGAGCAAGGGCGCGATGTGCTGTCGGCGCTGATGTATGGGGCGCGGATATCGCTGTTCGTGGGCTTTGCTTCCGTCGTGCTCTCGCTGCTGATCGGTGTGAGCCTGGGCTTGTTGTCAGGCTACGCAGGCGGACGCATTGACGCGTTCATCATGCGGGTCTGCGACGTGATGCTCTCGTTCCCGTCGATTCTGATCGCTTTGTTGATTTCGGGCGTGGGCCGGGCGCTGTTCCCGAACGCCGACGACACGCTCGCGTTCAGCGTCCTGATCATCGCGATCGCGCTGACCGGCTGGGTGCAGTACGCGCGCACCGTGCGCGGCTCGACGCTGGTGGAGCGCCACAAGGAGTACGTGCAGGCGGCACGCATCATCGGCGTGGCGCCGATGCGCATCATGGTCAAGCATGTCTTGCCCAATGTGCTCGGGCCGGTGCTGGTACTCGCGACGATTCAGGTCGCCACCGCCATCATCACCGAGGCGACGCTGTCGTTCCTGGGCGTCGGCGTGTCGCCGACTTCGCCGTCGCTGGGCACCTTCATCAACGAAGGCAACAAGCAGTTGTTCAGCGGGGCCTGGTGGCTGGTGATCTTTCCCGGTGGCATGCTCGTCGTGATTGCGCTGAGCATCAACTTGTTCGGCGACTGGCTGCGTGACGCCCTCAACCCGCGCTTGCGTTGAGTCGGCCATCCGAAGCGCTCGACACAACGAATGAACACGCCCCTGCTTGAGGTGCGGGACTTGAAGGTCGAATTCGCGACTCGGCACGCGACGCTGGTCGCGCTCGATGGCATTTCGTTCGACATCCAGGCGGGGGAAATCCTTGGCGTCGTGGGCGAGTCAGGCGCTGGCAAGTCGCTGACGGGCTCCGCCATCATCGGCCTGCTCGATCCGCCCGGGCGCATCGTCGGTGGCGAAATCCGCTTTGATGGGCGCCGCATCGACAACCTCACCCAAGATGAGATGCGCAGGGTGCGTGGGCGCCACATCGGCGCGATCTTTCAGGACCCGCTGACGTCGCTGAATCCTCTGTACACCGTGGGGCAGCAACTGGTTGAGACGATCCGAACGCACTTGCCGCTCGATGCGGCGCAGGCACGGCAACGCGCCATTCGCCTGCTCGAAGAAACCGGGATCCCGGCCGCTGCCCAGCGTATCGACCAGTACCCCCACCAGTTTTCCGGCGGAATGCGCCAACGGGTCGTGATCGCGCTCGCGCTCGCCGCCGAACCGCGTTTGATCGTCGCGGATGAGCCGACCACGGCGCTGGATGTATCGATCCAGGCGCAGATCATCGCCTTGCTCAAGCGCCTGTGCAAAGACCATGGGGCCGCAGTGATGCTGGTCACGCACGACATGGGCGTGATCGCTGAAACCTGCGACCGGGTGGCTGTGATGTACGCGGGGCGCATCGTCGAAATCGGCCCGGTGCACGACGTGATCCACGCGCCGGCCCACCCCTATTCGCACGGTCTGATGGGTTCGATTCCAGCCATGGGGGAAGACCGCGAGCGGCTGCTGCAAATCGACGGGGTGATGCCGCGCTTGAACGCCATTCCCAGCGGCTGCGCATTCCACCCACGCTGCCCGAAGTCGTTCGCGCGGTGTCGGCAGGAGCGGCCGAACCTGTTGGGTGCCGGCACCACGCGGGCTGCGTGCTGGCTGCATGCGAGCAACGGCCAGGAGCATGCATGACCGACATGCGAGATGCGAGCGGAACTCCCTTGGTGGAAGTGCGCGACCTCGCGAAAACGTTCGACGTGTCCGCGCCGTGGCTCAACCGGGTCGTGGAGCGCAAGCCGCGCCAGTTCGTGCACGCGGTGGATGGCCTCAGTTTTGCCATTCCGCGGGGCCGCACGCTGGCCTTGGTGGGTGAATCGGGTTGCGGCAAGAGCACGGTCGCGCGCCTGCTCGTGGGGCTTTACGCCGCGACGGCAGGACAGGTGCTTTTCGACGGCGCCGACATCGCCGCCACGCTGCGCGGCAGTACCGCGCGTGCGTTGCGCCGGCGCATGCAGATGATCTTTCAGGATCCGTACGCGAGCTTGAACCCACGCTGGAAGATCGAAGACATCGTTGCCGAACCCCTGCGCGAACATGGCTTGGTGGGGTCTACAGGCCAGCGCGCCGATCGAGGGGGCGTGCGCCAAGCGGTGTCGGAACTGTTGGCGTCGGTTGGGCTGGCGGGCGCCGACATGGAGAAATTTCCGCACCAGTTCTCCGGCGGGCAGCGCCAGCGGATTTCGATTGCGCGGGCTTTGGCGACGCAGCCTGAGTTTCTGGTGTGCGACGAGCCGACCTCGGCGCTGGATGTCTCGGTGCAGGCCCAAGTCCTCAACATCATGAAGGACCTGCAACGCGCGCGCCAGTTGACCTACCTGTTCATCTCGCACAACCTCGCCGTGGTTCGCCATGTCAGTGACGAGGTCGGCGTGATGTACCTGGGGCGCCTCGTCGAATTGGCGCCGAAGGCGGATCTTTTCGCCCGGCCGCGCCACCCCTACACGCGAATGCTGCTCGATGCCATTCCCGACATCGGCATGAGCGGGAGATCGCGCACGCCGGTGCAAGGCGAAGTGCCCAATCCATTGAACCCCCCGTCGGGCTGTTCGTTTCATCCGCGTTGCCCTCACGCCAACGCCCGGTGCAAGGTGGAGCGCCCGGCCTCGCTGCGGATCAAAGCGGTGCAAATCGCCTGCCACGCCGCCGAGGAAGGGCGAATCTGATCCGCATGCCGCGATGAATCTTCGGCGTGCCTCCTACAATGAAATTGATGCACTAGGGAGCGACTCCATGATTTCTCGCGAACCGACGATTGAACGCCTCGCCGTTGCGCGCGCGCTCTTGCTCGAACCTTTTGGCCTGACCGAGGCGACGCTCAGCAAGGCGTTGGCCACGATTGCCACGCATCGCATCGACGACGCCGACCTGTACTTTCAGTACACCCGCAGCGAGGGCTGGAGTCTGGAAGAAGGCATCGTCAAGAGCGGCAGTTTCGGCATTGACCAGGGCGTGGGCGTTCGCGCGGTGGCCGGCGAGAAGACGGCGTTCGCCTACTCCGACGATATCTCCGAGGCGTCGTTGATCGACGCGGCGCAAACGGTTCGCACGATTGCCGATGCCGGACAGAGCCGCAAGGTGAAGATTCAAGGTGCGACCAAGGTCGCGCCGAGCCGAGTTCTTTATGCGCCGATGGACCCCATCTCAACGCTCGACAGTGCCCAGAAAGTCGCACTGCTCGAGAAGGTGGAGCGCATGGCGCGCGCCGTCGATCCGCGCATCAAACAGGTCATGGCGGGGCTGGCGGGCGAATACGATGTTGTGTTGATTGCACGTGCTGACGGCACGCTGGCCGCCGATGTTCGGCCGCTTGTGCGCCTGTCCGTCACGGTGATTGCCGAGCAGACGATCGCCGGCGAGGTGCGCCGGGAAGTCGGTACCGCCGGTGGCGGCGGGCGATTCGGCTTCGGCTATTTTCACGACAGCGTGATTGAAAGCTATGTGCGCGACGCGACCAAGGCGGCGCTGACAAATCTGGAGTCCCGCCCGGCAAAAGCCGGTGAAATGAATGTCGTGCTCGGTCCCGGCTGGCCAGGGGTACTTCTGCACGAAGCCATTGGCCATGGCCTGGAGGGCGACTTCAACCGCAAAGGCAGCAGCGCCTTCAGCGGGCGTATCGGCGAGCGCGTCGCCGCCAAGGGCGTGACAGTGCTTGACGATGGAACCTTGCCCGATCGGAGGGGGTCACTGAATGTCGACGACGAGGGCAACGTCTCCCAGCGCAACGTCTTGATCGAAGACGGCATCCTCAAGGGCTATCTGCAGGACTCGCTCAATGCGCGGCTGATGAAGGTTCAGTCCACCGGCAACGGCCGACGGGAGAGTTATGCCGCGGTGCCGATGCCGCGCATGACCAATACCTACATGTTGGGCGGCAAGGCGCCGGCGGAAGAAATCGTCCGTAGCCTGAAGCGTGGCTTGTACGCCACCAACTTCGGTGGCGGCCAGGTGGATATCACGAGCGGCAAGTTCGTGTTTTCGGCGAGCGAGGCGTTCTGGGTCGAAGATGGAAAGATCCAGTACCCCGTCAAGGGCGCAACCATCATCGGCAACGGGCCTGATGCATTGACGCGAGTGAGCATGATCGGCAACGACATGAAGCTTGACACCGGCGTGGGCGTGTGCGGCAAGGACGGACAAAGTGTTCCTGTCGGTGTTGGCCAACCGACGTTGCGCATTGACAAGCTCACCGTGGGCGGCACTGCCTGAAGCGCAGCGACACCTGGGTACTTCCCAGCCTCGCCGATGCCGGACTGACGTGGTACATTGAAAGTTATGCGATTCGGCTTGTTTTTCTTTGCGTATTTTTGGTTCTCGCACCGCCCCGCGGTTGGAGAGGCAAGCGCACAAGCAACGAAGTAGCGCAAAGCAAATCCTCAAACCGCCGGGCCTCCCCCGGCGGTTTTTCTTTCTGCAGGTCCGTCAACGCGAATCAGGAGATGACTGCCATGCCAAACAAGGCTCCGAACACCCGTGACGGCTGGCGCGCCAGCACCGAGCGAACCAGTCAGACCGACGACCAGCGTATCGAAGACGTGACCCCCCTTCCACCGCCCGAGCACCTGATTCGCTTTTTCCCGATCGCGGGATCCGCGGTGGAGCGGTTGATCGGCGAGACCAGAGCCGCGGTGCGCCAGATCATGCAACGCAAGGACGATCGACTGCTCGTGATCATCGGCCCCTGCTCGATTCACGACCCGGCCGCCGCGCTCGACTACGCACGCCGGCTGGTCGTGCAACGCGCACGCTACGCGGATACGCTGGAAATCGTGATGCGGGTGTACTTCGAAAAGCCGCGCACGACAGTGGGCTGGAAGGGATTGATCAACGACCCGTACCTCGACGAAAGCTATCGAATCGACGAGGGCCTGCGCATTGCCAGGCAATTGCTGCTCGAAATCAATCGCCTCGGACTGCCAGCGGGCAGCGAGTTCCTCGACGTCATTTCGCCGCAGTATCTGGGCGACCTGATCGCCTGGGGAGCGATTGGCGCGCGCACCACGGAGAGCCAGGTCCATCGCGAGCTCGCCTCCGGGCTGTCAGCACCGATCGGCTTCAAGAACGGCACCGACGGGAACATCCGCATCGCCATCGACGCGATCCAGGCTGCGGCTCGACCGCACCACTTCTTGTCCGTGCACAAGAGTGGCCAGGTTGCGATCGTCGAGACCAAGGGCAACAAGGATTGCCACGTCATTCTGCGCGGCGGCAAGACGCCGAACTACGATGCGGCGCATGTCGCGGCGGCCTGCAAGGAAATCGAAGCCGCCAAGCTCGACTGTGCCTTGATGATTGACTGCAGTCATGCCAACAGCAGCAAGCAGCATGAACGACAAGTTGACGTGGCACGCGATGTCGCGTCCCAGTTGAAGTCGGGCGCCGACTGCATTTTCGGCCTGATGATCGAAAGCCACTTGGTCGGGGGCGCGCAGAAGTTCAACGCAGGAAAAGACGACCCCACCTCGCTCGCGTACGGGCAGAGCATCACCGACGCCTGTCTCGGCTGGGATCAGTCGCTCGAAGTCCTCGAGCTGCTCCACGACGCCGTGAAGCTACGAAGGCGTTGAGAACCCGGCAACAACGTGTAATCGCGCGTCATCGCTTGTAAGGCGCGTGATGCGTCGCAAGCCAGGCGCGCAGATGGGTCGCGAATCGGGTTCAATGGGATCACCACGTCAGCTGGAGAGATCCCATGAGCCGACTATCGAACGTCATCAGAAATGCAATGCTGGCCGCCACCGCCGCCTCGGCTGGGTTCGCCAGCGCACCGCTGAACGCACAGACTGCCCAGACGCGTGCCAGTACGGCGGAAGGGCTTTCCGCGTGGGACCGGGTGGTCATGGAGGCCACGTTCACCAAAGCCGACGCGGATGAAGATGGGCTCCTGACACGCCTCGAGACGACCCGGCTTGCCGCATTCACCGATCGATTCGATGCTCTGGACACCGACGGCGACGGAACTCTTGATCTGGAAGAGTTTGCGGTCGGGTTCGCGACCGCTCACTGATGCATTGAGGCCGTAACGGCGCTCGCTCCGAAGCGCCGCGGCCGTGCCCGGCGGTTCGACAGGCCTGCGGTGCCCTCAAGTCGAATCGCGCGCCAAGCGCTCGCTGCTCCAATAGACATCGTCGCCGCCCAATCCGTCCAGGTTCGCTCGGTTCAGGACGCGGGCCAGCACGAACAGCAAGTCGCTGAGACGATTCAGATACTGCCGCGGCTGCGTGCGCAGTGTGTCGGCGTTCCCTAGGGCCACGACGGAGCGCTCGGCGCGCCGAGCGACGCTGCGCGCCACATGGGCAAGCGCCGCGCTGCGAGACCCCGCCGGAAGAATGAACTCCTTGAGCCGCGGCAACGCGGCGTTGTAGTGCGCCAAGGCGTCGTCGAGCTGAGTCAGCGCCGACCCCTTGAGCAGTTCATAGCCGGGAATCGACAGTTCTCCGCCAAGGTTGAACAGCTCATGCTGCACCCGCACCAGCAGTTCGCGCACATCGGCGGGCAGAGGCTCGGCCAGCAAAACGCCCAGGTACGAATTCAGTTCATCGATCTCGCCCATCGCGCAAACCCGAAGGTGGTCTTTCGCTACTCTCGAGCCGTCGCCCAAGCCGGTGGTTCCGTCGTCCCCTGTCCGGGTCGCAATCTGTGTCAGGCGATTGGCCATGCCTGGGATGCTAAGGCCTCGGGACTCGACTGTCATCTTGGTGGCGAACCCTGCGTGAGACCGCGGCGCTGATAGCCTGGCCCCAAGCGCAGGACGAGTCGGCTGCCCTCGGCTGAATAGAATCCCTCAGTTGTGCGCCATGTCGGCGCGCTGGAGGTTCCGACATGAACGCGCCCCTTCCCAGCCACGCGCTGCCTTTGTTCGAGCACCGACCGATGCCGAAGGCCATGCTCGATTCGTTGACCGCCCGCTTCGCCGAGCGCTGCTCGACCGCCCGCGCGGTGCGTGAACAGCACGGGCGCGACGAGTCGCCGTACGAAGTTACGCCGCCGGACGCGGTGGTGTTTGCCGAAAGCACCGAAGACGTCGCGTTTGTCGTCAAGCTCGCCAGTGAACATTCAGTGCCGGTGATTCCGTTCGGCGTAGGTTCATCCTTGGAAGGCCACCTCCTGGCGGTACACGGCGGCGTCAGCATCGACCTGAGTCGGATGAACAGACTCGTCGCCGTGCATTCCGAAGATCTCACCGCGACGGTCCAGGCCGGAGTGACGCGCACCCAGCTCAACCGGGAAATCAAGGACACGGGATTGTTCTTCCCGATCGATCCAGGAGCCGATGCCACGCTCGGCGGCATGGCCGCGACGCGGGCCAGCGGCACGAACGCCGTACGCTACGGAACGATGCGCGAGAACGTGCTCGCGCTGACTGTCGTCACGGCCAACGGCGACATCATTCGCACCGGCACCCGAGCCAGGAAGTCCAGTGCCGGCTACGACTTGACGCGCCTGTTCGTCGGCAGTGAAGGCACGCTGGGCGTGATGACCGAAATCACCGTCCGCCTGTATCCGCTGCCCGAAGCGGTGCTGGCAGCCATCTGCCAATTTCCCGACGTGGGGGCTGCGGTCAACACGACGATCCAGTTGATCCAGCTCGGTGTTCCGATCGCGCGCTGCGAATTGCTCGACGCAAATGCGGTGCGTGCCGTCAACGCGCATGACAACTTGACCCTGCTCGAACAGCCCATGCTGCTGATGGAATTTCACGGCAGCCCCGCAGGCGTGAAGGAGCAGTCCGACACGGTTCAAGAGATCGCACGCAGCTTCGGCGGCCAGCAGTTCCAGTGGGCGACCACGCCCGAGGAGCGCACGCGCCTGTGGACCGCGCGACACCACGCCTATTTCGCCGGAATGCAAATGCGCCCCGGTTGCCGTACCGTGACCACCGACACCTGCGTGCCGATCTCGCGCCTCGCGGAGTGCGTGACCACGGCGCTGGACGAAGCGAAACAAGCGGGGGTGACGCACTACACGGTGGGTCATGTCGGGGACGGCAATTTCCATGTGGCGTATCTGATCGACCCGGCGATTCCTGGCGAACGCGAAACCGCCGAGGCCCTGAATCACACGCTCGTGCACCGTGCTCTGCGCCTTGAAGGAACCTGCACCGGCGAACATGGCGTGGGCTTGCACAAGCAAGGATTCCTGGTTGACGAAGCGGGGGAGATGGCCGTCGAGATGATGCGGACCATCAAGCGCGCCCTCGACCCCAAGAACATCATGAATCCCGGCAAGATCTTTTCTCTTTAGAAGCAGCCGGTGCCCGGCCGGGCGTCCGACCCTTGAATCTGCCACGCTGGGCCCCAAATGACGGCGTCGCTGCGAGCGACCGTCGCAGAGTTTCATCGTCCAAGGCACCATGAACAAACAAACCCTCTCTTTCCAGGCCGAAGTCAAACAGATCCTTCACCTCGTCACGCATTCCCTGTACTCGAACAAGGAAATCTTCCTGCGTGAACTGATCTCCAACGCTTCCGACGCGTGCGACAAGCTGCGCTTCGAGGCGCTGAATAACGCGGCGTTGTATGAAGATACGCCCACGCTCGAGGTGCGGGTGAGCTTTGACGCGCCAGCGCGCACGATCATGATCGCCGACAACGGAATCGGCCTGTCGAAAGACGAGGCAATCGCGAATCTCGGGACGATCGCCAAGAGCGGAACACGCGAGTTCATGGCGGCACTCGAGGGCGAGCAGAAAAAGGACGCGCAGCTGATCGGGCAGTTCGGCGTGGGCTTTTACAGCGGGTTCATCGTCGCCGACAGCATCGTCGTCGAATCGCGCCGGGCCGGGCTCAAGGCCGACGAGGGCGTGCGCTGGAGTTCGAAAGGCGACGGTGACTTCGAAGTCGAGGCCATCGATCGCGCCCAGCGCGGCACCAGCGTCACGCTGCACCTGCGTGCGGACGAAGATGAGTTTCTGAGCGGCTGGAAGCTCAAGTCGATCATCGGCAAATATTCGGACCACATCTCATTGCCGATCCTGATGCAAAAGGAAGAATGGGACGAGAAGGCGAGCAAGCAGGTCCTGCGCGACGAATGGGCGCCGGTCAACAAGGCCGCGGCACTGTGGACGCGCAGCAAGAACGACATCACGCCCGAGCAGTACCAGGAGTTCTACAAGCAGATCAGTTACGACACCCAGCCACCGCTGGCTTACACGCACAACCGGGTCGAAGGCCGCAGCGAGTACACGCAACTGCTGTACGTGCCTTCGAAACCGCCATTCGATCTGTGGAACCGCGACAAGCGCGGTGGCGTGAAGCTCTATGTGAAGCGTGTCTTCATCATGGACGACGCGGAAGCATTGATGCCGGTGTATCTGCGTTTCGTCAAAGGGGTGATCGACAGCTCCGACTTGCCGCTCAACGTGTCCCGCGAGCTATTGCAGGAAAGCCGTGACGTGAAGGCGATCCGCGAAGGCTCGACGAAACGCGTGCTTGGCATGCTCGAGGCCTTGGCCGACAGCGAGGACCCAGCGGAGACAGCCAAGTACGCAGCCTTCTGGAAAGACTTTGGCGCCGTGTTGAAAGAAGGCATCGGCGAAGACCATGCCAACCGCGAGCGCCTCGCGAAGCTGTACCGATTTTCATCCACTCACGCCGACGAGGGCGTTTCGCTCAAGGACTACGTGAGCCGGATGAAGGAGGGGCAGGAGGCGATCTACGTCATCGCTGCCGACAGCCTGGCCGCCGCGAAAGGCAGCCCGCAGCTGGAAATCTTCAAGAAAAAGGGCATCGAGGTTCTCTTGTTAACCGATCGTGTCGATGAATGGCTGCTCAGCCATCTCTTTGAATTCGATGGACACCCGCTGCAAAGCGTGGCGAAGGGGGCGGTGGACCTCGGCAAGCTGCAGGACGAGGCCGAGAAGAAGCAAACCGAAGAGGCAAGCACGGCGATCAAGCCGGTGATTGAGCGGCTCAAGGTCACGCTGAAGGAGCGAGCCAAGGACGTGCGCGTCACGACGCGGCTGGTCGATTCGCCGGCGTGCCTGGTCGTTGAAGAGGGTGACATGAGCTCGCATCTGGCGCGGATGCTCAAGCAAGCAGGGCAGGACGCGCCGAAAGCACAGCCGATTCTCGAAATCAACGCCGCACACGCCCTGGTCAAGCGCTTGGAAGTGAGCGAGCGCTTCGACGACCTCGCACATGTCTTGTTCGATCAAGCATTGCTCGCCGAGGGCGGGCAGCTGGAAGATCCGGCCGGTTACGTGCGGCGCGTCAATTCCCTGTTGCTGGCTTGACCTGCCGTGCTCGTCGGCCGACCTGAGGTGCCGGTCTAAAGCAGCGTGATGGGCGGCTCGGCCATCAGGCGCACCTGCTCGCGCAAGCCCGACGCCTGTTCCTGCCAGTAGGACGGCTCACAGAACCAAGGGAACGCCAACGGAAATGCCGGGTCGGCCCAGCGCTGCGCAATCCAGGCGCTGTGGCGCAGCATGCGCAACGTTCGCAATGGTTCGATCAAGCGCAGCTCACGCACGTCGAATTCCATGAAGCGGCGGTAACCTGCTAACACGTCAGCGACCTGTGAGCTCATCGATGAGTGGTCGCCGGACAGCAGCATCCAGATGTCTTGGACCGCCGGTCCGGTGCCGGCGTCGTCGAAATCGACAAACTGGGGACCGTTTTGCGCCCACAAGACGTTGCCCAGGTGACAGTCACCGTGCAGGCGCAGAAGCCGCAATGCCTCCAGTCGCGCGTAGGACGCCTCGACCGCGGCGAGAGCAACGTTCGCGGCATCGCGCCACGACTCGAGCGCTTCAACCGGAATGGCTTGTGAACTGAGCAAACCATCGCGGCTCGCCAGCCCGAGCGTTGCGAAGTCCAAAGGCTGCCGGAACCTGAACTTCCCTTGTCTGCCCACCGCGTGAATTCGGCCGATGGCGCTGCCCATGCGCTGCAAGGTCTCGCTGTCGCCGAGCTCCGGGGCGCGGCCGGACAGGCGCTTGGCGACACTGAAGCGGTAGCTGCCGTTCGGCGTGCGGAACTCGGCCAATGTGGGGGCGATCAACCGGCATCGGCCGCCGGGACTTTCATCACGATCGACCAACATCGGCACGGCCGCAGCCACCGGCAGTTCGACCTGTGCCAGTTCGTCGACAAAGCCATGCTCTTCGAGGATCTGATCGTCAGTCCATCGCCCCGGACGGTAGAACTTCGCGACGACAACCCGGCCATCGTCGAGGAAAACCTGGTAGACCCTGTTCTCGTACGAGTTGAGCTGAATCAGCCGGCCGTCACCTTGCAATCCAACGCTTGCCAAGGCGTCCAAGACGCAATCCGGCCCGAGACCGGAAAACGGCGCCGTCTGGCTTGGAGGAAGGTCGCCGCTCGGCATTCACCGGATGGTACGTGGCTTGTTTCTGCAACGGGGGTGCAATCGCCAAATCGCGCCCGAAAAGCAATCGGGACTCAGTCAGTGGTGCGTCGGCCGGGTGGCTGCTGGGGAGTCCACGACGACGCCGGCAATGTCTTCGTCTTCGCCCAGTCCGCCGGGCTTCGAATACTGCCCCGGCGCGATGTCATTGCCGCCGTGCCCGCCGAAATCGCTCTGGCCGAAAGCGTCGACGCGAATATCGGGAGCGAAGAATGAGTCCTGGAACAGCGACGAGTCTTGCCACAAGGCCGTTCGTTCAGCACGCCGGTGCGCCACCGTGTTCGACAGGCTCGCGCTCGCATTGCTGAAGCGATGCGTGCCTTGTCCATTGGACAGCGGGCCTCGCAGTGCCGAACCACCCTGCGGAACCAGGAGCTGCAATTCGGCCACGGAAGGAAGGTGCTCCAACGGGCATCGCATGTAGCGCACGCGACAAGCCGTCAGCACCGAATGTTTGATGAGTTGCGCGCGCCGAGAAACGCCGCGCTCGGTATCCAAGTCGACAGCGGCCAAGACCCTGCCATTCGCACTGCAAATGGCGAACGTGACATGGATCGCTCCCAGCAGCTCAAACCAGAATCTCGTTTCTGCGGGGTCACCGGGTTGGCAGAACCGCACCAGCGGAAGCTTCGACAGCACGATATGGTGCGGCAGGGCCTCACGCAACAAGCGGTACACGCGCCGCTCTTCGACTGAGAACACCGGCCGGGGAACCAATGGCCACTCGGTCGGCAAGGCCGCCGCCGCTTTCTGCTTGCGAACCTGCATTGCCCACAGCACGAGCGCCACCGCCAGCAAGCCCAGCGCCGCGAGCGCGGCGATCCATACCAGTGTCTGCATTTCTTGAAACAGGCCGTCCAGGGGTCAACGCGAGGCGCGGTTCGGGCAATTGCGAGAGTCAAATGTAGCGGATCAAGCGAGGCTGCCACGCCTTTTCAGAGCTGTCGATAGCGATGCCACCGTTCATTTGACCCCGCACCTGAGCATCGCCCTCGGCCCGGTTCTTCCAAGTCATGGCGAGGTCGACGATTGCCTTGGTATACTCGCGCCCTTCCCAAATTGTGCCCAATGGGAAGCAAGCGGCGCGACAGCCACTTGAAGCGGTAAGCGAGCGTCCGCCAACACGAGAAGCGGATCCGAGCAGACTGCCGATCAGGGCCAGACAAACCAGAGCAACTCACATGACCACTTTCAGCGCCAAGCCGGCCGAAGTGAAGCATGAGTGGTTTGTGCTTGACGCGACCGACAAGGTTCTCGGAAGGGTGGCCAGCGAAGTCGCCCTCCGTCTGCGCGGCAAGCACAAGGCCATTTACACGCCTCACGTCGACACCGGCGATTTCATCGTCATCGTCAACGCCGCCAAGATTCGGGTGACCGGAAACAAAGCCAACGACAAGGTCTATTACCGCCATTCGGGATTCCCGGGCGGAATTCACGCGACCAAGTTCAAGGACATGCAGCAGCGCCACCCCGGCCGTGCGCTGGAGAAAGCCGTCAAGGGCATGCTCCCGAAGGGCCCGCTGGGCTACGCGATGGTGAAGAAGCTGAAGGTGTATGCCGGCGCCGATCACCCGCATACCGCACAGCAACCCAAAGTTCTGGAAATCTGAAGGGAACGGCGATGATTGGAATGTGGAACTATGGGACGGGGCGCCGCAAATCTTCGGTGGCGCGCGTCTTCATGAAGAAGGGCACCGGGAAAATCCTGGTCAACGGCAAATCCGTGGAAATGTACTTTGGCCGCCAGACCTCGATCATGGTGGTGAAGCAGCCGCTGGTGCTGACCGCGAATGACGCGGCGTTCGACATCAAGGTCAACGTGCAAGGCGGTGGCGAATCCGGCCAAGCCGGCGCCGTTCGCCATGGCATCACGCGCGCCCTGATCGACTACGACGCCGCCCTCAAGCCAGACCTGAGCCGGGCCGGATTCGTGACTCGCGATGCACGCGAAGTCGAGCGCAAGAAAGTCGGTCTTCACGGCGCTCGCCGGCGCAAGCAGTTCAGCAAGCGCTGATCGAAACGCGGTGCGGGTTGCTGGGAGCCAGTCTGGCCCGGAGCAGGGCCTGCGCTGGGCAGGCCTTCAGGCCAGCGTGGCGCCTCCAAGCAGCGGCCGGCAGGTTCGATCCGGACAGGCCTTCTGATGCGCTGGAAACTGCTTCGTCGCAGGCTTTCGATCAGTGCCCCACGGATGATCGTGCGCAGCCACCTGCCGTGGCCGCTGCGCTGGGCCGTCATCGCTTTGATGTTCGGATTTTCTGCGGCCTTGGCCTTGTGGGCCTTCGAGACAGGACGCGACATCGCCGGTCTGGACCGATCCGCGAATTCAGAACTGGCGGACCTGCGCATCGAGGTGGCTCGGCTGCGCGAAGAGCGTGAAAAGGCCCTGTCCACCGCGAATATCGCCGAAAGCCTGTTGAAGACCGAAAAGGCCGCCCAGGAAATGCTCGTGCAAAATCTGCGCCGCCTCGAGGCAGAAAACGTCGGGCTGAAGAGCAACTTGGGCTTTTTTGAAAAGCTCTTGCCAGCCAACGCGAATCCGGCGGGCGGCCTGGTTATTCGAGGCCTGCAAGCGGAGATGAAATCCGCCGGAAACATCAAGTATCAGATGCTTTTGATGCAGTCGGGCAAATCCGCGCCCGAGTTTTCGGGCCGGTATGAAATCACACTGACCGGAACGCTCGACGGCAAACCGTGGAACTGGGCTCAGCCTTCGGGCATCCATCCGCTGCAAATGAAGCAATACTTGAGGGTCGAGGGAACGCTCGACTGCCCAGCGGCGGCCGTGGTTCAGACCGTGTCGGTGAAGGTCATCGACAAGGCTGGTTCGACAAAGGCCAGCGAAACCGTCAAGCTCTAGACCCAGCTCTAACCAGGGTGTACCGGAGAACGCACATGTTTGGAAAGAAGACCCAGCCACCAATTGGCACCTTGATTGGTGAAGGCACCGTGATCCGTGGCGAACTGAGGTTCTCCGAGGGACTTCGCATCGACGGCGAAGTCATCGGAGATGTGATGGCCGCAGGCGACCAGCCGAGCATCCTCGTGATCAGCGAGAAAGCCCGGGTTACCGGCAAGGTCAAGGCTGGGCATGTGATCATCAACGGGTCGATCATGGGGCCGGTACACTCTGACGAGCTACTGGAATTGCAGCCGAAGGCATCGATCGTCGGCGATGTGCGCTACGAAGTTCTTGAAATGCATCAGGGTGCGAAAATCGATGGCGAGTTGAAGCCGCTCAAGTCGGAGGATCGTCCGGCACTGAAGCTGGCCACTCCGAGCCACGGATAACGGTTGAATCGGCATCGCGCCGAAGGAGCAGACACAGTGAACGCAGTGGCAGACGCAGGTATTTCGAATCCTTCGCAAGGCGAGGCTCCTCCAGTCCCGTTGATCTTCACGGACAGCGCCGCCTCGAAAGTCAAAGAACTCGTCGACGAAGAAGGCAACCCCGATCTCAAGCTGCGCGTGTTCGTGCAGGGCGGCGGCTGCTCAGGCTTCCAATACGGATTTACGTTCGACGAGGTCGTGAACGACGACGACACGCAGATGAACAAGAACGGCGTGACCCTGCTCATCGATGCGATGAGCCTGCAGTACCTGGCCGGCGCGGAGATCGACTACAAGGACGACTTGCAGGGTGCGCAGTTCGTGATCAAGAACCCGAACGCCACCACAACCTGCGGCTGCGGATCGAGTTTCTCGGCCTGACACCCGCAGCGGGCCAATGCAGGGCCGCCTCTTCGGCGGCCTTTGTGTTTGTGCTCAGCGCGCCGGATACAAGGCGCCGAGCAGGTGCGCAGTCCGCGCCCCCGTGACGGCCGGCAGGCCCGCGGCTTCGCGTTGCACGAAAGCCCGTGCCAACCAAGCAAAGGCGCAGGCCTCGACCTGAGTTGCCGGCAATCCATAGGCGTCGGTATTGCCCACATCCACACCCGGCAAGTGCAAGGCCAGGCGCTCCATCAAATAGGTGTTGAGCGCGCCACCGCCGCACACCAGCAACAAGCGCGCCGCGGAGGCGTAACGCTGAACGTCGCGGGCACAGCTCAAGGCCGTCAATTCGAGCAGGCTGGCTTGCACGTCTTCAGGTGCGATGCGTGTCCCAAGACTTCGCAGCGCTCGATCCAGCCACATGGGATTGAAAAGGTCGCGGCCCGTGCTCTTCGGCGCAGAACTGGAAAAGTAGGGCTCTCGCAGCATGACCTCAACAAGTTTCGCGTTCGCCTTACCTGTCCTTGCCCATGCACCCTCGTCATCGAATGGCGACCCGATGTGCCGTTGGCACCAGTGATCCATCAGCGCGTTTCCCGGCCCGCAGTCGAAGCCGAGTTCCACTTTGTCCGCACTCAACACGCTGACATTGCTGATGCCACCGATGTTGAGCACCACCAGGGCAGGCCCGCATCGGCCGAACATGGCGCGGTGAAACGCAGGGACGAGCGGTGCGCCTTGGCCCCCGGCGGCGATGTCGCGGCTGCGAAAGTCGCAGATCACGTCGATCCCGGTCAGCTCTGCCAACAACGCCGGCGCGTTGAGCTGAATCGAATACCCTGTTCCGTCGAACTCGCCCGGCCGGTGGCGCACGGTTTGTCCATGCGCGCCGATCGCCATCACGTCGCTGCGGTCCACCCCGGCACTCTGCACCAGCGACTCGACGCATTGCGCGTATCGCCGAGCAAGCGAATTCGCGGCGAGGGCGGCGCGGTGCAGCTCGTTCGGGCCCTCGAGATTGAGCTCGAGCATCGTTGCACTCAGCGCGTTGTCGAACGTCAAGTGGGAGTGCGCAAGCACGCTCAGCGGCACCCTGCCCACCGACACAAAATCGACCAGTACGCCGTCGACGCCATCCATCGACGTTCCGGACATCAAACCGATGCAGTAACGGGCCATGGCGGATTCTCGCCGCTGCGCGGCAGCAAAGCCAAGCGTTCGAACCCGGGCTATTCTGCGTAGGCGCCGGTGCGAAGCGTCGATTGGGCCAAGTCGATGCGGCCCTGAAACCCTTTGGCCCATGCGGCGAAAACAGCTTGCCCACTTGAGGCCAGCTGCGCGGTATCCGACCACTGGGCAAGCCGGGCCGGATTGCGGGGGACACCGCCAACCTTGAACTCGAAATGCAGGTGCGGGCCGGTGGCCCAGCCCGTCGCCCCCACGGAGCCCAGGCGGTCCCCCTGTTCGACGCGCTGCCCGACCCGAACGTCGATCCGCTTCAGGTGGGCGTATAGCGTGGCTCTGCCGCCGCTGTGCCGCACCTCGACGACATTGCCATAACCGTTTTTCGCGCCCGCGAACTCCACCACCCCGTCGCCCACGCACCGCACCGGCGTCCCCGACGGCGCCGCGTAGTCCACGCCTTGATGCTGTTGCCACTGCTTGAGCAAGGGGTGAATCCGTCCGGAAAAACCCGAGCTGACTCGCGAAAATTCGAGCGGGCTCGCCAAGAACGCGCGCCGCTTGCTCTGGCCGTCGAAGCTGAAATACGCGCCTTTGCCGCCGTTCGGGTCTTGGAACCATACGGCCGAGTGCTGCCGTCCTTGTGCGGTGAACTCCGCCGCCAGCAGGCGTTCGGGAATGTGGCGCCATGTCACGGGTTGCGCATCCGCAGTCATGACCTCGTACACGACGGCGAAGGTGTCGCCCCTGCGCAAGTTGCGGTGGAAATCGATGTCCCCGGAAAGCGCATCGGCCATCTGGCTTGCCACGGATTCGGGAATTCCGGCCGCATCCGTCGCGGCAAACATCGATGTGGTCACGTGGCCGCTGCCGACCTTGATCTCCGCGGCCAGCGCAGCTGTTTCGACCATCGAGATCAACCGGCCACCGATCAATTCCACGCGCAGCCTGCTGAAGTGCGTCGCACTTCGCGAACGGTCCGACGGGCCGAATCGGGCGATCAACTCGATCAAGCGACCCGCAGAATCCACCCGAGCCCGGACCGACTTGCCCGGCGATGCGTCGAACAGCGCGCGCGACGCGGCGTCGGTGCGCAGGAACCCAGCGGCGGCTGGGTCGTGGATGTTCAAGCGACCCAGCAGCGAAGCGACGTTGTCGCCGGCGCGGGTTACATCGGCGCGGTAGAAGTCGAGACGATGCGCGGCCAGGGCCTCGAGCTGCAGGTCGGTATCCAAGGCCGAAATCGGCTCGCTGACGATGCGCCAAGACCCGGTCGCGGGAGGCGGCATGTTGACCGCCACGCCGAACGCCGTGGCCCCGAAGCCGGTCAATGCGATCAGCAGTGCGGCCATCAGACTGTAGCGACTGCTCGGCGAGCGCGTGGCGTTGACTCGCGTAGAGGGTGTCGATTGCTGCACGACGCGAACCTCGTGGGTCGATGAAGTGAAAGAACTCGCCGCTCCGTCGCGACCAACGCAACGCCGTGCGACGGCCGCTACGACGCCGCCATCGGGGAGGGTTTTTCGCGGGGCGCCACTAGAATCGTTCCCGGTCCAAGGCGCCGTTTGCGCGAAGCTCAGTCGTGAATTCGAGCCGAAATCAGTATACCCATCAGGGCAGTCCGAGTCGCGCACCAGGCCGGTGTCGTTATCGCTTTGCATAGAGCCACACTTTGACATTCGAATATCCAGTAACTGACAGGGTGCGTCACGCGATGGCGGTGTCGCTGCGTGGTTGCAGTGAACTGCTGCCGCAAACCGACTGGCAAACCAAGCTCGCACGTTCCGACGCAAAGGGCGTGCCACTGCGCATCAAGCTCGGCCTGGACCCGACGGCGCCCGACATTCACATCGGCCACACGGTCGTGTTGAACAAGATGCGCCAGCTGCAGGATCTCGGGCACACGGTGATATTTCTCATCGGCGACTTCACGTCGATGATTGGCGACCCCTCCGGGCGCAATGTCACGCGCCCGCCGCTGACCCGGGAGCAGATCGAGGCCAACGCGCAGACCTACTACAAGCAAGCCAGCCTGGTGCTCGACCCGGCAAGGACCGAGGTCCGCTACAACTCGGAGTGGAGCGACCCGCTGGGCGCGCGCGGCATGATCGAGCTTGCCGCCAAGTACACCGTGGCGCGAATGCTCGAGCGGGACGACTTCACGAATCGAATAAAGGCCGGCACGCCGATCAGCGTGCACGAGCTTCTCTACCCGCTGATGCAAGGTTACGACTCGGTGGCGCTGAAGAGCGACCTCGAACTCGGCGGGACCGACCAGAAGTTCAACCTGCTCGTCGGCCGCGCCCTGCAGGCCGAGTACGGGCAGGAGCCGCAGTGCATCCTGACCATGCCGTTGCTCGAGGGGCTGGACGGCGTCGAGAAAATGTCCAAGAGCAAGGGCAACTGCATCGGCATCACCGAGGCCGCCGATCAAATGTTCGCCAAGCTCTTGTCGATCAGCGACGAGATGATGTGGCGCTATTTCACGCTGCTCAGCTTTCGCAGCGAGGCGGAAATTGCGAAACTGCAGGCCGAAGTTCGCGCCGGAAGAAACCCCAAGGAAGCCAAGGTGCTGCTGGCCAAGGAAATCACGACACGCTTCCACAGCGCGGCCGCGGCCGACGCAGCGGAGTTGGACTTCCACACCCGAGCGCGCGGCGGTGTGCCCGATCAAATTGCCGAAATCACCCTGCGCGGCGCGCCGCTGGCAATCGGTGCGCTGCTCAAGCAGTCCAACCTCGCACCTTCGGGCAGCGAGGCATTGCGCCTCGTCGAGCAGGCTGGGGTGCGGATCGACGGCGCGGTGGTCAGCGACAAGGGCCTCAAGCTCGGCCGTGGCATTTACGTCGTGCAGGTGGGCAAACGCAAGTTCGCCCGGGTCACGCTCGAGGCATGAGATCCCGGCGCCTTGTCATTGGCTGGGCGATCGCACTGCTCGCCGGGCCAACGCTCGCGGGAGTCTCGCCCGCCGAGCAGGCGCGCATCGATCGCCTGATCGATTTCGTGCACTCGCGCAAGGACGTCAAGTTCGTTCGCAACGGCAGTGAGTACTCCTGCGAGGACGCCGCGAAGTTCATGCGCGGAAAGATGAAGTCGATGGGCGAGCATGTGACGACGGCGCAGCAGTTCATCGAGCAGATTGCCACCAAATCGAGCACGACCGGGCAACCCTACATGATCCGCTTCGCCGACGGCAAGACCATGCCGTCGGCGCAGTTCCTCGGCGAGGAGCTCAAGCGGATGGACGGCAAGAACTGACCAGCCCTCGCCCGGGATGAACCCGCGGCCGCTCATGCAAGTTCAGACCCTGCTCAAGCTGTCGGTCGCCGCAGCGATCACGACGATCGCGATGAAGACGGCGGCCTGGTGGATCACCGGTTCCGTCGGGCTGCTGTCCGACGCGATGGAGTCGTTCGTCAACCTCGCCTCCGCGTTGTTCGCGATCCTGATGGTCACGATCGCGCAACGCCCCGCTGACGATGACCACCCCTACGGCCACAGCAAGGCCGAGTACTTTTCAAGCGGATTCGAAGGCCTGCTGATCGCCGCTGCCGCTGCGGGCATCATCTGGGCCGCAGTGCAGCGCTTGTTCCAGCCGCAGGAACTTCAGGCGCTGGGCTGGGGGTTGGCGCTGTCGATCCTGAGTTCGATTCTCAACGCGCTGTTGGCGCGGCGCATGATGGTGGCATCGATCGAACACCGCTCGATCGCGCTCGAAGCCGACGCGCGCCACCTTTACACCGATGTGTGGACCTCGGCCGGCGTGGTGGCCGGCCTGGCACTTGTGTCTGCGACCGGCTGGCTGTGGCTCGATCCGCTGCTGGCCATCGGCGTCGCGCTCAACATCCTGCGCGAAGGCGCGAAGCTCGCCTGGCGCTCCGTCGACGGCCTGATGGACAGCGCGGTCGAGCCCGCGGAGCGCGCCAAGATCGACGCCACGCTCGCGCAGTTCGCCCACACCACGATTCGCTTCGACCACATCAGCACGCGCCGCGCGGGGCAGCGCCTGTTCGTCGACCTGCATATGCACATGCCGTCGAGCTGGTCGCTCGGGCGCGCGGCCGCGCTGCGCAAGACCGTCGAACAGACCTTGGTCGGCGAGATTCCGGGGCTTCGCGCATCGATCCAGCTGTTGCCGATGGACGCCGAGGCGCATTTTGACGACGCAGCGGGTTCGCGCTGACGCGCGCAACTTTCACTACTGATAGCGGCGTGCGTCCTCGATGACCTTGCCGTCATTGGGCAAGCTGCCGGCGGCGCACAACACCACTTCGCCGCGCAACTTGGTCACATCGCGGATCGACTCGGCGATGCGCTCGCGCAAGCCCTCGGTCGCCTTGGCCGTCTCGCAGTGCAGGGTCATGCGGTCGTTCGCCATCTCGCCCTCGATCACCAGGCGCGCCCGGCCGAGCTCCGGATAACGGCGCATCACCTCGGCCACCTGACTCGGGTGCACGAACATGCCGCGAACCTTGGCCGTTTGGTCGGCGCGGCCCAGCCAACCGCGAATGCGCCGATTGGTTCGCCCGGTCGGGCACTGACCCGGCAGGACGGCCGACAGATCGCCCGTGCCAAAGCGAATCAGCGGGTAGTCCGGGTTGAGCGAGGTCACGACGATTTCGCCGACCTCACCGTCGGGCAATGGCTCGCCGGTTCCGGGCCGAACGATCTCGACGATCACAGCTTCATCGAGCACCAGACCCTCACGAGCCGTCGTTTCGTACGCGATCAAACCGAGGTCGGCAGTCGCGTAGCTCTGGTAGGCGGCAATCCCGCGCTCGCCCATCCAGTCGCGCAAGCTCGGCGGACACGCCTCGCCGCCGACCAGGGCCTTCTTCAACGACGCCACGCCCACGCCGAGCTCGCCCGCCTTCTCGATGATGATTTTCAAGAAACTCGGCGTGCCGATGTAGCCGGCCGGTTTGAGCTCCGCGATCGCCTGGACCTGCATTTCGGTCTGGCCCACGCCGGCGGCGAACACCGTGCAGCCGATCGCGTGCGCACCGGTTTCCATCATCAAACCCGCAGGCGTGAAGTGGTAACTGAAGCTGTTGTGCACCAGATCGCCTTCGCGAAAGCCCGCCGCGAAGATGGCTCGTGCCATGCGCCAGTAGTCCGCTGCCTTGCCCTCGGGCTCATAAATCGGGCCCGGCGAGCTGTACACCCGCGCCGCGCCGCGCCGCGCACCCCAGCCGATGGTCGAAAAGCCGCCGAACACGTCTTGCTCTCGCAGCGCCTTCTGGCGTTCCATCAACTCACTCTTGCGCACCACCGGCAAACGCGCCAGCGCTTCGCGGCTGGTGATTGCCGCCGGGTCGACATCGGCCAGCAACTCCGCGTACACCGCGGTGCGGGTCTTCGCATGCGCCACCTGGATCGGCAGGGCACCGAGCAGCGCCGCTTCGCGCGCGGACGGGTCGCGGATTTCGAGAGCGTCGTAGTGCATGCTGTTCAGTCTTCGTCGGCACGACTGGCGCGCCGTTTCGCGTCATCCACCAGTTTGCGTTGATCGGCCGGTGTGGCCAGCGGGTAGCGATCGAAACCCGAACCGCCGGTTTTCTTCAGATCGGCGTAAACCGAGCCCGGGTCGCTGTGAAAGTGCAGAAAGGCGTTGCCGCGCATGTGAAAGATTCCGGTTCGAACCTCCTTCAACCCCTTGATCTCGCGCAGCTGGCGCAACAGGGGAAGGTAGGGTTCGAGCGCCTTCGGATCGGCATGGACCATGCTAGACCTCCGGCCTCAGGCCAACCAGCGCTTGCGCCGCCGGTAGCTCTTCACGTCACGGAAACTCTTGCGGTCGCCGCCGCCCACGCCGAGGTAGAACTCCTTCACGTCTTCGTTCTCGCGCAAGGATTGGGCCACGCCCTCCAGCACGACGCGGCCGTTTTCAAGGATGTAGCCATAGTCGGCATAGCGCAGCGCCATGTTCGTGTTCTGCTCGGCGAGCAGAAAAGTGGTTCGCTCTTTCGTATTCAGATCGCGAACGATCTCGAACACCTCTTCCACGATTTGTGGCGCCAGACCCATCGATGGCTCGTCGAGCAGCACCACTTTCGGATTCGCCATCAAGGCCCGGCCGATCGCGCACATCTGCTGCTCGCCGCCCGAGGTGTAAGCGGCTTGCGCCGCGCGGCGCGTCTTCAGGCGCGGAAAGTAGGCGTAGACCTTGTCCAGCGTCTGTGCGATCGCCGCCTTGCCGTCCTGGCGCGTGTAGGCGCCGGTGAGCAGGTTTTCCTCGATCGTGAGGTGCGCAAAACAGTGGCGCCCTTCCATCACCTGGATCACGCCGCGGTCGACCATCGCCGAGGTGCTGAGCTTTTCGATGCGTTCGCCACGCAGTTCGATCGAACCCTTCGTGACCTCACCCCGCTCGCCCGCGAGCAGGTTGCTCACGGCACGCAGCGTCGTCGTCTTACCCGCTCCGTTGCCGCCCAGCAGCGCGACGATCTTGCCCTCGGCAACCTGCAACGACACGCCCTTCAGCACGAGGATCACGTGGTTGTAGATGACCTCGATGCCGTTGACCTTGAGAAGAACATTGCTCATGCGCGAATCCGGAAAACTCTTCAAAGCGCCGCCCGCGGCGCTTTGAAGAAGGCCCCGTCAGGGGCCGCCCCGCTCGGCGGGGCTGGGGTGCCTTTCCACCCTCCCTTCTGGAGGGAGAGGAAGGGGTGGGAGCAGCCCAGTGCGGCAGTCATCGACTGCCAGCCCTGAGCCGCAACGCGGCTCAGGACTGGCAGTCCTCAGGCGTACGGCGAGTCAGCTTCTTCTCGCCCGCGTACTTGTCCGCGGCGGCCCGCACCATCGGCTTGAGGATCGACTCGTCCGCCTGCAGCCAGTCCGATGTGAAATTCCACTTCGCACCGTCCCACGTATGGACGCGCGCCCACGACGCCCCCATGTGGTCGACGCACGAGGTCGACACCGGGCGCATCACGCCGGCAAAGCCCAGTGCGTCGAGCTTCTTCTGGTCCAGCGCCAGGTTTTCGTAGCCCCAACGCGCCTGCTCACCGGAAACCCATTTGCCCTTGCCGAAACGCTCTTGGGCGCGGCGCACGCCTTCGATCGACAGCATCGCGGCGGTCAGACCGCGCATATAGAGCACCTGGCCGACCTCTTCTTTCGGCCCCGTGCCCTGGCCTTTGGCGTGAACCTTGTCGAGCACGTCCTTGACGATCTTCGCGTTCGGCTCGGCACCGTGCTGCAGCGCCAGCGCCTGGTAGCCCTTGGCACCGTCGCCAACGTCTTTCACATCGGGCTCGGCACCCGACCACCACACGCCGTACATCTTCTCGCGCGGGTAACCCGTGGCGACGGCTTCTTTCACCGCCGTCGAATTCATCACGCCCCAACCCCACAGGAACACGTAGTCCGGGCGGTTCTGGCGAATCTGCAGCCAGGTCGACTTCTGTTCGACACCAGGGTGCGCCACAGGCAACAGGCTCAAGTCGAAGCCGTGCATCTTGGCGCGCTCTTGCAGCAGCGCGATCGGCTCCTTGCCATACGGGCTGTCGTGGTAGACGAGCGCGATCTTCTTGCCTTTGAGGTTGTCGAGACCGCCTTCCTTCTTGCCCACGTATTGGGTCAGGATGTCGGCTGCAACCCAATACGTACCCACCAGCGGGAAATTCCACTTGAACACGCCGCCATCGGCGGATTCACTGCGGCCGTACCCCGACGTGATGATGGGGATCTTGTCGCCGGGTGCCTTTTCGGTCAGCGCGAAGGTAATACCCGTGGACAGCGGGTGCACCACCGTGGCGCCGCCGTTCTTGCCCTTCAGGCGTTCATAGCACTCCACGCCCTTGTCGGTGGCGTAGCCGGTCTCGCACTCTTCCCAGACCGCTTTCACGCCGTTGATGCCGCCGTTGGCGTTGACGAGCTTGAGGTAGTCGACATAGCCGTTCGCGAACGGCACGCCGTTGGGGGCGTAGGCCCCCGTGCGGTACACCAGGACCGGAAAGAACTGCTCCTTGGCCTGCGCGTACGCGGCGGGAGCGCTGAGCAAGGTGCTCATGCCGGTTGCCGCGACTGCGGCGGCCAGAGCAAGGGACTGCAGTTTCATCGGAAGACCTCCTGAGGTGGTGGAAAGGCACTCGTCAGTGCGCGGGGGAAACAGTTGAAAACGTATTGGAGAGAACGTCTGGCGCGGCGTTCGGGCATTTGGGGTTTGCACGGATCGCGCATGGCGTCAGTGCGGAAACGGCCAAAGCCGAAGCTTTTCCTTGCCGATCGACCACAGCCGCGCCAGCCCATGCGGTTCGGCGATCAGGAAGAACACGATCAGCGAGCCGAAAATCATGAACGTCAGGTGCGACGCCAAGGCGGTGTCGATCGGAATGCCGAACAAGATCGGCGCGTTGTCGAGCAGGATCGGAATGATCACGATGAAGGCGGCGCCGAAGAAGCTTCCCATGATCGAGCCCAGTCCACCGATGATCACCATGAACAGCAGCTGGAACGAGCGATCGATGTTGAACGCCGCGGGCTCCCACGAACCGAGGTAGACGAAGCCCCACAGCGCGCCGGCGACGCCGACAAAGAACGAGCTCACCGCGAACGCGGTCAACTTTGCGTAGACCGGGCGAATGCCGATCACCGCCGCAGCGACGTCCATGTCGCGGATTGCCATCCACTCGCGGCCGACGTGGCTGCGCACGAGGTTCTTCGCGAGCAAGGCGAAGATCGCGAGGAAGCCCAGGCAGAACAGGTACTTTTCCGCCGGCGTATTGACCGCCCAGCCGAATACCGACAACTCGCCCACGCCGACCGAGCCCGACGACGAATTGTTCGTCAGCCACTTGATCCGCAGGAATGCCCAGTCGGCGAAGAACTGTGCCGCCAAGGTCGCGACCGCCAGGTACAGGCCCTTGATGCGCAGCGACGGAATGCCGAACAGCACGCCGAACACGGTGGCGCACACGCCGCCGAACAGGATCGCCACGATCAGCGGCATGCCGTCGACCCGCACCAGGATGTTGTACGCCGCGTAGGCCCCGACCGCCATGAAGCCGCCGGTCCCGAGCGAAATCTGGCCGCAGTAGCCGACCAGGATGTTCAAGCCCAGGGCGGCGAGCGAAAGTATCAGGAACGGAATCAGGATCGCCCGGAACAGGTATTCGCTGCCGATGAAGGGCATGACCACGAAGGCAAAGACGAGCAGCGCCAGGATCACCACTCTTGTCTTGCGCGATCGGAAAGATCTGCTGGTCGGCGCTGTAGCTCGTCTTGAACTGGCCGTTTTCGCGATAGAGCATGGGGATCTCGAATTACACGCGATCGATGATTTTTTCGCCGAACAGCCCCTGAGGCCGCACCAGCAGAAAGATCAACGCCAACACATACGCGAACCAGATTTCGATGCCACCACCGAAATGCGGGCCGATGTAAACCTCGGACAGCTTCTCGCCCACACCGATGATCAGCCCGCCGATGATCGCGCCGGGCACGGAGGTCAGGCCGCCGAGAATCACGACCGGCAAGGCCTTCAGCGCGACCAGCGACAGCGAAAACTGCACACCGAGCTTGCTGCCCCAGATGATGCCGGCCACCAGTGCCACGAAACCGGCGACGCTCCACACGATCACCCAGATGCGTTTCAGCGGAATGCCGATCGACTGCGCCGCCTGGTGATCGTCGGCGACTGCGCGCAGCGCGCGCCCGGTGCCGGTGTACTGGAAAAATGCCGCGAGCAACGCCACCAGCGCGGCGGCGATCACCGCAGCGACAAGGTCTTCCTGGTTCACCAGGATGCCGCCCTGGAACACCTTGTCCAGCAGGAACATCGGCTCCTTGGGCATGCCGATGTCGAGCTTGTAAATGTCGGAGCCGAACACGGTCTGGCCGAAGCCGTCCATGAAGTAGGAAATGCCCAGCGTTGCCATCAGCAACGTGATGCCTTCCTGGTTGACGAGTTTGCCCAGCACCAGCCGCTCGACCACCAACGCGACCGCGATCATGATGAGCATCGCAACGATGAACGCCAATACGTTGGCCAGCACCTTACTTTCCAGGCCGGTCCACTGTGGAATCCAGGCAGCGAAGCGCGCCATCGCCAGCGCCGCGAACAGCACCATGGCTCCTTGCGCGAAATTGAACACGCCCGAGGCCTTGAAGATCAGCACGAAGCCGAGCGCCACGAGCGAATACAGCATGCCCGTCATCAGGCCGCCGATCAGGGTTTCGAGGAAGGGTCCCATGGCCTAACTCAATGCGTCGTACCGAGGTAGGCGCTGATCACTTCCGGATTCGCGCGCACCGCCTCGGGCGAACCGTCGCCGATCTTTCGGCCGTAATCGAGCACGACGACGCGGTCGCTGATGTCCATCACGACGCCCATGTCGTGTTCGATCAGCACGATCGTCGTACCGAACTCGTCGTTCACGTCGAGCACGAAGCGGCACATGTCCTGCTTCTCTTCGACGTTCATCCCGGCCATCGGCTCGTCGAGCAACAGCACCGCGGGCTCCATCGCCAGCGCGCGGCCGAGGTCGACGCGCTTTTGCAAGCCGTAGGGCAAGCGCCCGACCTGGGTCTTGCGGTAGGGCTGGATTTCGAGGAAGTCGATGATGCGTTCGACGAACTCGCGGTGTTCGTTTTCCTCGCGCTGCGCGGCGCCCCAGGGCGTGCGAAACGCCTGCTGGAACAGGTTCGTCTTCATCTTCAAGTTGCGCCCGGACATGATGTTGTCGATCACGTTCATGCCCTTGAACAGCGCCAGGCTCTGAAACGTGCGCGCGACGCCCATCTCGGCCACCTCGCGCGAATTCATGTGCGAAAAGGTCTTGCCGCGAAACGTGATTCGCCCCTGCTGCGGCGTGTAGACGCCGTTGATGCAGTTCAGCATCGAGCTTTTCCCCGCGCCGTTCGGGCCGATGATGGCGCGGATTTCGTGCTCGCGCACGTCGAAGCTGATGTCGCTGAGCGCCTTCACGCCGCCGAAGCTCAGCGAAATGTTCTTCACGTCGAGGATGACGGCGCCGATCTCCCGCTGCGCCATCATGCGGCCCGCTTCATGGTTGCGCTCGCCGGAGCACCGGTCGGCGCGAAGGTCTGCGCGTCGACGATCTTCAACGTGGAGGACACTGCGCCACTGCGCCCATCTTCGAACTTCACCGCGGTCTCGATGAATTGCTCGGTCTTGCCGCCGTACAAAGCGTCCACCAGAACTTGATACTTGTCGCCGATGTAGCCGCGCCGCACCTTGCGCGTGCGCGTGAGTTCACCATCGTCGGCGTCGAGCTCCTTGTGCAGGATCAAGAAACGCTGAATCTGGCTGCCGGCCAGCTTTTCATCCGCGGCGAGGTCGGCGTTGACCTTGGCCACGCAGTCGCGCACCAGCTCCAGCACCTCGGGTTTGCCGGCCAGGTCGGTGTAGCCGCCGTAGGGCAGGCCACGCCGTTCGGCCCAGTTGCCTACCGCTTCCATGTCGATGTTGATGAAGGCGCAGGCGGTGGCCCGGCCATCGCCGAACGCGACGGCTTCCTTGATGTAGGGGAAGAACTTGAGTTTGTTCTCGACGTACTTCGGGGCGAAGATCGCTCCGTCGTTCGGCCCGCCGCGCAGGCGCCCAACGTCCTTGGCGCGGTCGATGATCTTCAGGTGCCCGCTCGCGTCGAGGAAGCCTGCGTCGCCGGTGTGGTACCAGCCGTCGTTCGTCAGCACCTCGGCGGTGGCGGCCGGGTTCTTGTAATACTCTTTCAGCAGCCCCGGCGACTTGACCATGATTTCGCCGTTCGGCTCGACGCGGATCTGCACGCCGTCGATCGGCACGCCCACCGTGTCGGCCTTCACTTCGTGGTCCGGTTGCAGGCAGACGAACACCGCGGTTTCGGTCGAGCCGTAGAGCTGCTTGAGGTTGATGCCGATCGAGCGGTAGAACGTGAACAGGTCCGGGCCGATCGCCTCGCCCGCCGTATAGGCGACGCGCACGCGCGAAAAGCCGAGCGAGTTGCGCAGGGGGCCAAAGATCAGCCAATCACCCAGCGCATAACTCAGCCGGTCAGCCACGCTCATCGGCTTGCCGTCCATGCGCGCCGGGCCGACCCGTCGTGCCACTGCCATGAAGTGATGGAACAGGCGCCGCTTGACCGCGCTCGCATCTTCCATGCGGATCATCACATTGGTCAGCAGGCCCTCGAAGATGCGCGGCGGGGCGAAGTAATACGTCGGGCCGATCTCCTTCAGATCGATCGTCACCGTCGCTGCCGACTCCGGGCAGTTCACGACGTAGCCGCACACCAGCCACTGCGCGTAGGAAAAGATGTTCTGACCGATCCACGCCGGCGGCATGTAGGCGAGCACTTCTTCGGTGGCGCTCAGCTTGTCGAAGTTGGCGCCGGCCTTGGCCCGGTCGAGCAGCGTGAAGTGGCTGTGCACGACGCCTTTCGCTTTGCCCGTCGTTCCCGACGTGAAAAACATCGCTGCCACATCGTGCGGCGATGCTTTCGCGACCTCGGTGTCGAAGAATCCCGGGTGCGCCTGATCGTAGGCGCGGCCGGCTTCGATCAAGGCGTCGATCGAAGCCAAGCCGGGTTCGCTGTAGTTGCGCAGGCCTCGAGGCTCGTCGTACCAGATGCGGCCGAGCTGCGGGCAGTTCGCGCGCAGCTCGAGCAGCTTGTCGACCTGTTCCTGGTCTTCGGCGACGGCAAACGCCACGTCGGCGTTGTTGATCGGAAACTCGAATTCCGTCGCCGCCGCGTCCTGGTACAGCGGCACCGGAATCGCGCCGAGCGCCTGCGCCGCGATCATCGACGCGTACAGCCGCGGCCGGTTCTCGCCGATCACCACAATGTGCTGGCCGCGCGTCAAGCCCGCCGCCGCCAAGCCGCAGCTCAGCTCGCGCACGAGCTGCGCCAGAGCTGACCAGGTCGTGGTCTGCCAGATGCCGAATTCCTTGACGCGCAGCGCCGGCGCGCCTGCGCGCGAAGCGGCGTGTTCCAGCATCAATCGGGGAAACGTGGTCTGCACAGGGGCTCCGCAACTTGGTCGCCTTGCTTCGCGCGCGCCCGACGGCAACGCGAAAAGCGAAGACACAATCGTAGGCCTGAGTTTGACGCCACGATGTCTTTGCGGCGACATTCCTAGGGTTCACCCGGGGCGCGCTTTCCCGGTGGGCCAGACACGGAGGTGGGTTCCCGATGACACCAAGTGATGCTCCACTGCGTTCGCGAGCACGTTCGGCGACCCATGACGAACTCGCGGCGATCCACTGGCTGCGCTGCCTGGATGCGCCCGACGCGGCGCGCATGGCGCAGCGAATCCTGGTGGTGAACGCAGATGCCGGTGAACTCGTCTGCAAGATCGGCCGGCCGGCCACCTACTGGTTCGGCGTGGTCGACGGCCTGCTGAAAATGAGCAACGACACCGCCGACGGCGTGCCCATCACGTTCACCGGCGTTCCGCCGGGCGGCTGGTTCGGCGAAGGCACCTTGCTCAAGCGCGAGGCCTACCGCTACAACATCCAGGCGCTGCGCGCGAGCGTCGTCGCCGGCCTGCCGGTCGACACGTTCCACGAGCTGCTGCAAACGAGCATCGCCTTCAACCGCTTCGTGCTGAACCAGCTCAACGACCGGCTCGGCCAGTTCATCGCCGCGCGCGAAATCGATCGCCTGACCGACCCCGACCTGCGTGTCGCGCGCAACCTCGCGGCACTGTTCCATCCGTCGCTCTACCCCGGCGTCGGCTCGTGGCTGCGCATCACGCAGCTCGAGTTGGGCTACCTCGTCGGGCTGTCGCGACAGCGCGTCAACAAGGCTTTGCGCGCGCTGCAGGAGCGGCACTTGATCCGCATCGAATACGGCGGCGTGCGGGTGCTCGACCTCGACGCGTTGCGGTACTACCGCGGCTGACCGCGGTGCGGTTCAGCCCCGTGCCGGGCCCGTCACGGGTTGGAAACGCCCGCGGCCACATGGCCGGCCGGCACATGTTCGGCGGCGTTTTCGATGTGGCCCGTCTGGTCGTCGAAGAAGAAGTCGGGTTCGAACTCGCGCAGGAATTCGCCCTTGGGCAAGCCGCCGAGGAACATCGCCTCGTCGACCTGGATGTTCCAGTCCATCAGCGTGCGGATCGCGCGCTCGTGGGCCGGTGCGCTGCGCGCCGTCACGAGCGCGGTGCGGATGCGCATTGCCCGGGCTGGCTCATGCTGCAAACGCTGAAGCGCTTCGAGCAAGGGTTTGAACGGTCCGGGCGGCAGGGGCTTGGCGGCGCGCGATTGCTCGTGCGCCTGGAATGCGGCCAGGCCGGCGTCTTGATAAACACGCTCCGCCTCGTCGCCGAACAACACGGCGTCGCCGTCGAATGCGATGCGCACCTCGAACGGGTGCGCGCCCGAGGCGCGCGCCGAGTTCGGGTAGACGCGCGCCGCGGGAACGCCGGCACCGAGGGCCGAGCGCACGTCGGCCTCATTGGTCGACAGGAACAGGTTCGCGCTCAGCGGCTTCAGATAGCGCCAGGGCGACTCGCCGCGCGTGAACACGCCGCGCTGCACCGGCAGGCCGTAGTGCTGGGCCGAGCGAAACACGCGCATCCCCGACACCGGGTCGTTGCGCGACAGGATCACGACCTCGACGCGCGGCGCTTCCTGCGAATTGAACGCCAGCAGCTTGTTGACCAGCGAGAACGCCACGCCGGGTTTGGCGGCTTGTTCCAGGCGCTGCAATTGCAGCTGCATGTAGGCCCGGTCATCGGTGGCCTCGAAGACGCGATTTTCTTCTTCGAAATCGAACAAAGCGCGCGACGAAATCGCGACGACGAGTTGACCAGCCAATGATGCGGGCATGCGGCGCATGATAGCCACGCGTTGCCGTGGGCAACGCGCCTCGACCGGTCGCCGGCCCGGCGCGCCGCCTGCGCCGCAATGACGCGGGGACTATCGCCGGGACCTTACTGTACGAAGCCGATGCTCGACTTTTTCCCGGATGCCTCGGGCAGGTCGGCCAGCATCACGTTGTCGCGGTGGGCGAGCTTGGCGTTGCCGAACGCCGTCATCCAGGCACGGCGCATTTCGCGCGGCGCCAGCTCACTCATGCGCTCCAGCACCTCGGCGCGCGGCTCGGGCTCGAAACGCGAGCCCCAGTCATGGTCGTTGCGGATATTGCGGTACAGCTTGGCGGCGATGCGCTGCGCCGCTTCGCGATCGGGCGCGGCAATCTCGTAGACGTTCATCCGGTTCAGGATCGGGTCGGGAATCGAGCGCGCATCGTTCGCCGTGGCGACCCAGATCACTTGGCTCGCGTCGATCGCCACTTCGGCAAACTCGTCGATGAAGGTCGCCGCCGTGTCGTGTTCGAGCAGGCTGTAGAGGGCGCCCAGCGGGTCGTAGGCGTGTTCGCCGCCGGCCTTGTCGATCTCGTCGACCACCATCACCGGGTTCGCGTATTGGCCGTCGACGAGCGTTTCAAACACCTTGCCGGCGCGCGCGCCTTTCCATTGGCTGGAGGCTCCCGAGAGCACCCAGCCGGCGGTCATCGAACTCATTGACACGAAGCCCATGCCGGTGCCGAGCAACTGCGAAATCGCGCGCGCGAAGTGCGTCTTGCCCACGCCCGGCGGCCCGAGCAGCAACAGCGGCGTGATCTCGAGCGCATCGCGGCTGTCTTCGCACAGCGCCAATTGGCGCTTCACGTCGTCCAGCACCTCGGCGAAATTGGGCAGGTCGTCGTAGAGCTGGTCCATCGCCGGCAGGCCGGAAGGCTTGACCTGGAAGCGCTCCGGGCCTTTTTCCAACATGCGCTGGTAGGTGGAGCGCAGGTTCTCGTGTTCCTGTTGCGGCAGCTTGTCGAGCTTGCGGCCGACGTCGTCCAGGCGATAGACGCTGCGCATGCGCGCGATCGGGATGCCGCTGCCCGTGATCGTGACCAAGTCGGTAGATGCGCCCATGAACTTCCTCCGCAAACCCGGTTGTACTAGCCTGACAGCCCCGAGACCGTACGACAAAACCCTGAACCGGGGGTCAGCGCCGCACGAAATCACGGTTGCCAGTGCAATTTCCGGACCGGCACCGCGCCCAGAAGTCCCTCAGGCCCTGGCTCCTCGAGGAACCAGGGGTATCACCTGACCCAGGTGTTGAGCTGGATGATCGGCAGCAACACGGCGAGCACGATCAGCAGCACCACCGCGCCCATCACGACGATCAGCAAGGGCTCGAGGATCGTCGCCATCTGCAGCGCGCGGCGCTGCACATCGTTGCCGAGCTGGCGCGCGGCGCGGTCGAGCATCTTCGGCAACTGGCCGGTCTGCTCGCCTTGGCGCGAAAACATCGCCAGGATCGGCGGAAAGCGCTTCTTGGCGCCCAGCGCCAGGGCCAGCGGCGCCCCTTCTCGCACCTGGACCAGCGCGTCCAGCGCGTCGGCGCGCATCGCGCGATTGCCCAGCGTTTCGGCCGCCGCTTGCAGGGCTTTCAGGATCGGCACGCCGGCGCCGGCCAGCATCGCCAGCGTGCCGGCAAAGCGCGCGGCGTTGTAGCCGCGCGCGAGCCTACCCACCAGTGGCAGCCCCAGCCAGGCCGCGTCGAAACGCTCGCGAAACGCCTCGTTGCGCAGCATCAGCGCCAAGGTCATCGCGCCACCGATGGCGCCGAGCAGGATCAACCAGCCGAACTGGCGAATGAACGCGCTGAGCGCGAGCATGCCGATCGTAAGCGCCGGCAGGGCGCGCTTCGAACTCGTGAACACCGAGGCGACCTGCGGCACGACATAGGTGACGAGAAACACCACGATCACGATGGCGATCACCGAGACGATCGCCGGATAGAGCGTCGCGCCGATCAGTTTGGCGCGCAGCTCCTGGCGCTCTTCCAGATCGTCTGCCAAGCGCTCCAGCACCGGGCCGAGCGCGCCGCTTTGTTCGCCCGCGGCGACGACGCCGCGGTACACGTCGTCGAACTCGCGCGGCGCGCTCGCCAGCGCGCGTGCGAACGGCGAGCCTGCGTTGACTTCGCTCTTCAGGTGCGCCACCAGTTCGCGCTGGCGCGGCTCTTCGGCTTCGTCGCCCACGGCGGTCAGTGCCCGCTCCAGCGGCAAGCCGGCGCCGACCAGCCCCGCGAGCTGGCGCGTCCACACCGCCAGGCCGGTGCTGCTGAAGACGTTGCGCTTGAAGCGTACGCCCGGGGCTTCGGTGCCGGCCGACGCCACTTGCGACACCGCCAGTGGCACCAGCGTTTGGGCGCGCAGCTGGGCGCGCGCCGCCTTGGCGTTGTCGGCTTCGAGCAGGCCGGTCGAGGTCTTGCCGGAGGCGTCGAGCGCTTCGAAGCGGTAGGCGGGCATGCTGGGGCGGCGGGAGAAGCGGGTTCGCCGAAGTCGCGGTGGGGCGACGCGCTACTCGCGCGTCACGCGCAGCACTTCTTCGGGTGACGTGATGCCTTGCGCGACAAGCCGGGCGCCGTCGTCGCGCATCGACTTCAAGCCACCGGCCACGGCGGCGGCGAGCAGCTCGGGTTCCGCGGCGCGGTTGTGCACGAGCGCGCGTACGGCGGTATCGGCGACCATCAGCTCATAGACCCCCGTGCGCCCCTTGTAGCCGGTGTGGCCGCACTCGGCGCAGCCCACGGGGTGGTAGCGGCCGGAAGCGTCAGGCTTGCGGCAGCGCACGCACAGCTTGCGCACCAGGCGCTGCGCGAGCACGCCGAGCAGGCTCGAGCTCAACAGAAACGGCTCGACGCCCATGTCGATCAGGCGCGTCACGGCCGACACGGAATCGTTGGTGTGCAGCGTTGCGAGCACGAGGTGGCCGGTGAGCGAGGCCTGGATCGCGATCTGCGCCGTCTCGAAATCGCGGATTTCGCCGATCATGATGACATCCGGGTCCTGGCGCAGAATCGCGCGCAGCGCCTTCGCGAACGTCAGGTCGATCTTCGGGTTCACCTGGGTCTGGCCGATTCCGGCGAGCTCATATTCGACCGGGTCTTCCACCGTCAGCACATTCGTGCCGGTGGTGTCGACGCGGCCGAGCGACGCGTAGAGCGTCGTCGTCTTGCCCGAGCCGGTGGGGCCGGTGACGAGCACGATGCCGTGCGGCTGGTGGATCAGCTTGTCGAAGCCGGAAAGCGTATCGCCGCTCATTCCCAGGCCTTCGAGCGTGAACTTCGACTCAGCCTTGTCGAGCAAGCGCAGCACGGCGCGCTCGCCGTGCGCCGAGGGCAGGGTGGACACGCGCACATCGACGGCGCGCCCGCCGATGCGCAGCGAAATCCGGCCGTCCTGCGGCAGGCGCTTTTCGGCGATGTCGAGCTCGGCCATGATCTTCAGGCGCGAAATCAGCGCCGCGTGCAGCGCCTTGTTCGGCTGCACCACTTCGCGCAGCGTGCCGTCGACACGAAATCGCACCGCGCTGCTGCGCTCATACGGCTCGATGTGGATGTCGCTCGCGCCGTCTTTCGCGGCCTGGGTCAACAAGGCATTGAGCATGCGGATGATCGGCGCGTCGTTCGACGCTTCCAGCAGGTCTTCGATCGCCGGCAGTTCCTGCATCATGCGGCTCAAGTCCACCGCGCTCTCGACCTCGCCGATCACGACCGCCGCGCTCGACTCGCCCCCGGCGTAGGCCGCAGCGATGCGGTTGGCGAGCGTCGCCGCGGGCTCGCGCTCCAGCGAGTCGACGTCGTACAGGCGCAGGATTTCGCTGAGCGCGCTAGCCCCCGAGGTTTCAGCGGCGCGCAGCACGAGCCGTTCGCCGTCGTCTTCCAGCAGGACGGTGTTCGCCTTGGCGAAGGCGTAGGGCAGGGGGTGGCGCGCGCCCATTCGAGCTTTCCTACTTGCCTGAAGCGGGAGCCGGCGCCGAGGCAGCGCCGTCGGGCCGCAATGGAGGAATCAGTGGCGCCTCGTTGATCTGCATCACGCGGCTGGGCTCAGGCTGCGCACTTCGCTGCAGCGCGCGAATCGAATCGTAACGGTCCAGTGTCAAGTCGTTTGCCGCCTGCTGGTCGCGCAGCACGACGGGGCGCAGAAACACCATCAGGTTGCTCTTCACGCGGGTGCGGTTGTCGCTGCGAAACAGGGCGCCGATGAAGGGCAGGTCGCCGAGCAGAGGCACTTTGCCGGCGTCGCCTGAATACTCGTCTTTCAGCAGGCCGCCGAGCACCATGATCTGGCCGTCGTCGACGACCACGGTGGTTTCGATCGAGCTCTTGTCGGTGGTCGGGCCGGCCGAACTCGACGCGCCGCCGACCACATTGGAATTTTCCTGGAAGATCGTCATGCGCACCGTGCCGCCTTCGCCGATCTGCGGCTTCACGCGCAGCGTCAGGCCGACGTCCTTGCGTTCGATCGTCTGGAACGGATTGGTTGCGCCGCCTGTCGAGCCGGTGTTCGTGAAGCTGCCGGTGATGAAGGGCACGTTCTGCCCGATCACGATCTTCGCTTCCTCGTTGTCCAGCGCCACCAGATTCGGCGTCGACAGCACATTGGCGTCGGCGTTGGTCTCGAGGAACTTCGCCAGCGCCCCCAACGTGTAGACCGAGCCGACCTTGGTCAGCACGCCGAAATTGAACCCGCCCGGAATGCCGGCTTGTTGGGCTGCAGCGAACCCGGTGGCGTTCGCGCCCTGCGCCGTGGCCGCGGACAGCGCGATGATGTTGCCTGACCCGGCGCCGCCGAAGTTCGTCCCGGCGCCGATGATGGTCGAGTCGCCCTTGCGCCCATGCAAGCCCTGCCACTGGAAGCCGATTTCTGCCGCCTTCGCGGCGTCCACCTTGACGATCATCGACTCGATGTAGACCTGCGCGCGGCGCGAGTCGAGCTGGTCGATCACGCTGCGCAATTGGCGGTACAGCGGCTCGGCGGCGGTGATGATCAGCGAGTTCGTTGCAGGGTCGGCCTGGATGAAGCCGCCGGTCGACGGGCTGGCCGACGCGCTGACCGGCGCGGTGGCCTGGATCGACGCACCGCCCGGCGCTTGCGGTGCCGCCGCCAACGTCGGCGACGCAGCGGCCGACCCGGACCCACCACCGCCGCTGCTGAACGCCGAGCGCAGCACCGTCGCGAGTTTCACCGCGTCGGCGTTCTTCAAGTGGCACCACCCAGATGTTGCCCGCCGCATTCGCGCCGGAAGTCGGCTGGTCGAGCTTGGCGACGAGTGATCGAATGCTCGCCATGCGCGCCGGGTTCGGCGCCCGAACCAGCAGCGAGTTGCTGCGCGAATCGACCATGATCGACGCACCGCCCACACCACCCGCTGCCCCGGGGACGCCTGGAACGCCGGCACCGCCGGCGTCGGTGAGGCGCTGCACCATCGGCGCCAGGTCGGCGGCCAGCGCGTGCTGCAGCGGCAGCACTTCCACGTCGCCGGCGGCGGGCGTGTCCATCGCCGCAATGATCTTGGCGATGCGTTGCAGGTTGTCGGCGTAGTCGGTGATGATCAGCGAGTTGTTGCCCGGGTTCGCGTTGATCGTGTTGTTCGGGCTGATCAGCGGGCGCAGCACCGGTACCAGGTTGTTCGCGTTTTCGTGGTTCAGTTTGAAGATCTGTGAAATCACCTGGTCGCCGCGGCGCGACACCTCGCCCACCGACACGGTGCCGGTCTGCAGCTTCGCGTCGGCCTCGGGCACGACCTTGTACAGGCCCGCGACTTCGACGACAGTGAAACCCAGGCCGCGCAAAGCCGCGAGGAAATTGAGGTAGGCGTCGCGCGGCGACAGGGGTTGTTCGGTGTAGAGCGTAATCGTTCCCTTGACGCGCGGGTCGACGACGAACTGTTGCTTCAGGATCACCGCCATCGCGCGCGCCACGCCTTCGATTTCGGCGTTGACGAAGTTCAGCGTCACCGGTTCGCCGCGAAAGCGCGCGCCCGACGGCTGCGCCGGCAGCAGCGACGGCGCGAGCAGCCCGAGGCAAGCGAGCGCCACGACCAGCCGCGCGGCGGCCCGACCCCGCTGCCGACACCGGGCGGACGACGCCCCGCGCGACAAGCCACTCGCAGTCAGCTTCATGCTCATCCGATCGAAATGACGGAGCGCGCGCCTTCGCGCCGCCCGATGATGTTCAACAAATTGTTCAACGCCGGCTCGTCGGCGGCTTCGGCTCGCGCCTCGCCGCGAAACGTCAATCCATTGGGTCCGAGACTGCCCTCGCCGCTGAGGCGCAGCGCACCATCCTGGGTGGACAACTGCAAGCGCGACGTGCTGCCTTGCGCATCGCCCGACACGCTCATGCGGTAATTGCCCAAGGTGCTCAGCGTCGTCATGCGCGACGATACGCCCAGCAGTTCGATGTCGGCCCGGCCATCGACGCGCCAGCGGCCCTGCACCGACTCGATGCGCACCCCTGGCGAGACGAGCCGCACCGCGCCGCCGAGCTGCAGCGTGTTCCAGGGCGTGCCCAGTCCACCCAGCCAGCTGCTCGGCCATTGACCCAGCCAGCCGGGACTGGGCAGCACCGTGAATGCGATCCGGCCGAAACCGGGGCGCACCTGCACCGCGAGGCTGCCGTTCAGGCAGCACGCATGCTGTGCGCGCAGCTCGAAGCCGTAGCCGCGCAGGCCGAGCGTCCACTCGAGCCGCCCGGGCAACGCGCTCGCGTCACGGCTTTGCGGCCCGCCGGTCAGCACCGCGACGGCGCTGCCGGACCACAGTGTGCCGCGCGCATCGGCCAACAACAGGCGCTGGCTGGTCGCGCCGGCCACGGCCTGCGCCACCCAGGCGGCGGGCAGGTTGGCCAGGAAAGCGATCACGGCGCCGAACACCGCACCGACAGCGGCGCCGCGAAAGGTCGCGCTGCGCGAGCGGCCCCAGGCTTCTTCCGCGAACGTCGACTCGCCCCAGCCGGTACCCGCCAGCGTCGACGAAAACAACCTGCGCTTGCGGCGCATCACGGGGCTCCCGGCAGCGTGACGGTCAATGTGCCGCTGTAGCCCTGCGCCGCGCGTTGAATTTGCAACTCGACCGGCCGCGCGCGCGCCGCGCTGCGCGCTTCATTGAGCCAGGCCTGCAGCCCTTCGGCGTTGGCGCCATTCAAGGTGAGCACGGCACTGTCGCCGCGCAATCCGAGCTTTCCGGTGTCACCCAGACGCGACGTGGCCGCCTTCAGCGCCTCGCCGGCTTGGGGCGCGGAGACGGGCGCGGCGCCGCGCAGCTCGCGCACCTCGGCGGCCAGGCGTTGCAGTTCCTGCTGCTGAGCGTCGAGCCGATCGAGCGCGGCCGGTGCATCGCGCACGGTGCGCCAGGCCGGTTGCACCAGGGCGACCCAGACAATGAACAGGCCCACCACCAGCGTCACCAGCGTCACAGCCCGACGCTCGCGCGGCGCCAATCCGGCCCAGCGCCGCGCCAATTGTTCGCGCGCCGGGGACAGTGCGGCGGCGCCGGTGCTCATCGCGACCACGCGAAATGCCTGAGCACGCCCGATGCAGGCAGCGCCAGTGGCTCGCGAAAGTGGGCGGCGCAGTGGCTCATCACGCGGCCGGCCCTTTGGCTCGGCCCACGACCAGGCGCCCCTGCGCCGATTCGACGCTCCAGCCGCCGGGGCGCAGCAGGCTGCGGAATTGCTCGACCTGCGCAGCGCTCCAACCGCTGGCGCCCAGCGTCAACTTGCCCGCCTCGAAGCGCAGGTTTTCGGCGGGTGGCCGGTCGGCGGGCCAGGCTGACGCGGCGGCCTGAAGCAAGGGCTCCAAGTCGGAGTCTCCAGGCTTGCCGGCCAGCGCCCGCAAGGCGCTGGTTTCGCGCTGCACGACGGCATTTGCGTCGCGCGCGATATCGAATTCGCTGACGCCTGGAAACGTGGCCTTGACCAGACTGGCGATCGAGGCGCGCTTGCGTTCCAACTGGGTCCTTTGCTGCCAGGCCCAGAAATTCAGACCGACGAGCTGTACGACGAGCAGCGCATAGACGCCGGCGCGAACCGGCCGCCAGGCTGGGCTGAACCACTGGCGCAATGCGTCGCGCAGTGCGCGCGCGCCGCGGGTGCGGCGCACCAGGTCGAACTGGCGCAGGTTCCACAAACTGCGCGCCGCCTGCAGGGCGCGGTGGCTGGCCGGCAGCACTTTCACGCGCGCGCCCAGCCAATGCTCGGCAACGCTCGCGGCCGCCGGGCTGGCGGTCCAGCGCGTCGCCTCGGGCAGTTGGGCGGGCAGCATCGCGCGCGCCAGGCCTCCTTCCAGCCGCAGCGTGACCACACCGTCGGAATGGGCCCACGTCAGCACGACGCCCTGGGTTGCAGCCGCGGCTTCGCCAGGCGCTTCGCTGAAATGTCCGATTGGCGGGTCGTCGGGCCAGGAGGTCGGGACGATGCGGTCGACGAAGACGTTGGCCTTTTCGAGCGCCGCGAGTTCGCCGCGCAGCCAGCGCCGGTCAACCGCGGCAACCCAGGTCGGCTGGCCGGCGACCGCGTTCGGCGCCACCGCCAGGTGAACCGCATCCACGTCGTCGAGCAGCTGGTCTTCGAGCACACCGTCGAGCGCCTCGCGCAGCCGCGCCGCCGGGGCTTTGGGCAGGGCGATGCGATGCCAGCTGACATCTGCGTCCGCAAGCACCGCAACCACTTGGGTCGCGCCGGGCAACAACGACGCTGCGCTGCGCCCCTGCCGTTGCAATGCCAGCCCGTCGGGGCTTGTCACGTATTCGTATTCCTGGCCGGTGCCGGACTCGGCCCGATTCGCGCCTGCGCTGTCAAGCGGATGGAAACGCGCGCGCTGCGGTATCTGGACGACGAGGAGCGACATTCAGCGGGCGGCGGCCATGGCAGGATGGGTCGATTGTAGACAAGGGGTCGGCACAGGCAGTTCGGGCACACCCGCGGTCGCAACCGGCGCGGCCTCACGGTGGGAAGAGGGTGGCCGGGTGTTCGAGACTCGACGCTGCGACGGCGCTCAGGCGCGCTCAGGGTCCAGCCGCCTCGCGGCTCGCCACTTGTTCGCGCTGCAACAGCACGACGTCCAGGCCGCGCCGTTCCACCAGCGAGCGCTGTTCGAGCACCCGGTCGCCCAGGCGCAAGCGGCCGCGCACTTCAAAGAAGTTCGACACGACGCCGATCGGCGGGTTCGTGCCCTGAGCGAGGCCAGGGATCTGCGCCAGAACGTCCGCCGGGGTCTTGAAATGGCTGCGCTGGCGCAACCGGAGCAAGTTCTCCGCGCTCGCCAGGTCCAGCCCTTTGACGGTGGCGACCAGGACCTCGCGGCTCGCGGTATTGGCGTTGATCAGCGTGCGCGTGGGCAGCAAGGTGACATAGGGTTCGAGCCGGCCCAGCGCTTCGCCGCTCACCCCGAACCAGGCGAGTTGGCCGACGTCGCGTGGCAGCAAAGCCGCCGTCGCGCTCGTGCCGGTGCTCGCGCCGGCAGCCCCAGGCGGCTCTGACGCGTCGCGCAGGCCCTGCGCGATGCGCGTCGCGACATCGGTCGCCACCCCCAGGGCCTGGCAAAGGCGCTCCAGCGCGGCCAGCTCGTCCGGCAAGATCTTGCCCGCGTCGACGAGGTTGCTCAGGTTGAAGCGCGCGTGTTCATCGACGATGCGTCCCGACAAGAAGGCGTCGGGCGCGTCGTCGGTGTTGTCCTTGTCGGCGGCGAGAAACGTCGACAGGCGCGCTTCCGCCAACGGCACGGCCCAGGGTTCGCCCAGGTGGTCGGCGCCGCCGGTGCGCGCGTCTTCGCGCAGGATCAGGCGCGCCCAGTCGAGAGCGCCGGTGAGGATCCACGCCGCTTGCACGCGCGCGCGTTCCGCTGCCTCGACCTGCACCGCGCGCCATTGTTGCCAGACCATGCCGGCGGCGAGCGTGATCACGAGGGTGACGATGATCATCGCCATCAACAGAGCGGCGCCGCGCTGCGTGCGCGCTGCGCCGTGGCGCAGGGGCCTTTGGCGGCGCACGGGCCCGCGTCCGGCCAAAACAGGGTGCAACGCAATCGGCGTCACGATCATGGCCCGAGCATCGTGTCGCGGGTCAAGTTGCCAACGCCTGCGCCTGCGTCGGCGAACTCCAGCACCAGGCGAACCCCGGAGGGCAGAAGCTGGCGCGGCGCGGCAGCCGGCCCGCTCGCCGCGCCGGCGGGTGCGCTCGCGGCCACCGGGGGCGACGCGGGTGTCGCGGGTTGCGCCAAGTCGCCGCTCGACTGCGCGTTCGTCCAGGCGTTGCCGCGGTAGAAGTAAACCTGCCACGACGCCAGCCCTTCGAGCGTTCGCAATTGCCCGGGCTCCTGACCTTGGAACTGCTGGCTGCGCAGCCAGGTGTCTTGCAGCTCGGCGCGAGTCGTGACCGCCGGGCTGGCCCAGCGCTGCAGGACCGAGCCGTTCACATCGCCGCGCAAGGCCCAGGCGACGAGCTGAATGCCGCCGGCGGCGCGGCGCGTCAGGCGCAGCGTCGCGCCATCGAAGCTGAGCGGCGGCACGCTCGCCGTCTCTTGCACCGAAGCCAGGTCCTGTTCCCATTGGCCGATCACGGTGTTCAGGCGCAACGTCGCCTCGACGCTTTGCTGGCTCGCGTCGCGCGCGCGAACGATCGCGTCCACACCCTGCCAAGCCATGGCTGCCATCAAGGCCATCACGGCCAGCGCGACCAGCACTTCGACCAGCGTGAATCCGTTGGCACCAACGCGGCGCGGCGTCATTGTGGGCATCAATAGCGACCAAGGATCGTGGACACGGTCAGGATCGGCTGTTCGGCGGCGTCGAACATGTTCGCGTCGACGCGGCGGAAGTTCGGGTTCGGCGTGGCCCGAACCGCGAGCTTGCCGCGGTAGGTGCGGCCGAGCTGCTCGCAGCTGAAATCGCTGTCGCCGATGCCGGGGAACTGCTTGCCCAGTTTGAGCGCGGTCAACTGATTGTCGGCACACCATTGCGCCGCACTGACCTCGGCCAAGCGCTGCGCGTTGTTGGTGAGCGCTCCCGCCGCCTTGATGCCCGCACCGAGCGTGATCGCGATGATCGTCAGCGCGACCAGCACCTCGATCAGCGTGAAGCCGCGTTCGTGCCCCCGCGCGAAGCCGGGTTCGTGCGTCACGGTGTCGCGCTCGACTCGTCGGTCACGACGAAAGGCCCGAGGCCGTCGGTGGCCAAGGCCAGGCTGCGTGCCTCCAGGCGCAACACGACGCGCTGCGCGCCGATCAGGGGCTCGGGCCCGAGCACCACCGCAGGCGCGCCAATCACCTGCGCCGAAACGCCACTGCCGAGCCAACGCGCCGGCAGCTCGAGCGAAGCCGGCAAGCCGACGAAACGGAACTCGGTGTTCTGTTCCGGGTCGCCGCGCGGCTCCCAGAGCACGGCGATCCCCGAGGCCCGCGCTTCGGAACGCGCCGCCTCGAACAACGCCACCAAGCGCGCCGCTTCGTGTTCGAGCTGCGTTGCCGCCGGGTCGCGCAATGCCAGGCTGGCCACGGCGCTGGCGATGGCGATCAGCACCACCACGACCAGCAGCTCGATCAGCGTGAAGCCGCGCCGGCCTTGCCTCACGCCGCGCGCCGGTTTCCACGGGCCCAACGAGCGCCCGACCCGAAGTCCGACGGGCTCCTGCTCATTGCCACGAGCCGATTTCGGCGTCCTTGCCCTCGCCGCCGATGGCGCCATCGGCGCCCAGGCTGTACACATCGATCTCGCCTTTCAGACCCGGATTCGCGTATTGGTAGGGCCGGCCCCAGGGGTCGTTGGGCAGCTTGTCGACATAGTTTTTCCAGCGCGGCGGGATCGTTCCCACGGAGGGCTTGACGACGAGCGCCTGCAGGCCCTGCTCGGCGCTGGGGTAACGCTGGTTGTCGAGCTTGTAGAGCTTGAGCGCCTGCATCAGGTTGTTCACGTCGGTGCGCGCGGCGGTCACGCGCGCGTCGTCGGCGCGGTCGAGCACGTTGGGCACGATCAACGCCGCGAGCACGCCGATGATCACCAGCACGACCATCAGTTCGATCAGGGTGAAGCCGCGGTGATCGCGTGAGTCGGATTTGAGTTCGGACATGGAGGTTTCTCGGTCGCGGGACCGCCCTGATACACAGAAAGAGGGTCTGCCCGGCAAGGCCGAATCAGACTCAGGAACACCCGAGGCGGCGCGAACGCCTACCCACGAGGGACACAGAAGTAGCCGGTCCAAGCCGCATCTCCTCAAGAGACATGGGCCATTCAATCATAATCAAACCATGTTGGCGCGACTCTCGGGATTCGTCGTCTGGGCGCTGGTTGCGGCTGGTGTCGTGTATTGGTCGCTGAAACTGCTGGTGCGCGCGCCGACCGCGCCCGCGCATTCGGTGGCGGTCACGGGCACGGCCGCGGTGCGCGGCGATTTGACTCGGTTGCTTGGGGCGTCGCCGGTCGCGACCGTGGCCGCCGTGGCGGCGCCACCGCAGGCTTCGCGATTTCGCTTGCACGGAGTGATGGCGCCCAAGGCCCAGCCCGCGGCCAAAGCCAGCGGGCAAGGCGTGGCGCTGATCTCGATGGACGGCAAACCGCCCCGCGCCTACGAAGTGGGCGCCCGCCTCGACACGGGCCTGGTGCTGCAGTCTGTCAGCTTGCGTGGTGCGGCGATCGGCCCGGCGGAGGGTGGCGCTTCGGTGAGTCTGGAGATACCGCCGCTGCCGCCCGCCACAACCGGAAGGCTGGCCGGCGTTGCCGTGCCGGCGCCGCCGCCGAGCCCGGTGGCGCCAGACTTGCTGCCTGCTATGACGGCGAATCCGGCGGGCATCGTTCAGCCGCCAGCTTCGGTGCCACAGACGCTACGGCTACCGCCGCCAGCGCTGCCGCGGCGCGACCCGGCCAGCAGCCGTTAGTCAGTTTGCCGACGACCCGGTGCGACGCAGCTGCGCCTCAGCGCCCAGCGACGACCGTAGATCGAACACCTCGTCCACCCGCCCCCACTGGAAATCGCCCAGCAAACGACCCAGGCGTGCCTCGGTCTTCTGCAGATTGACGTAGTGCCGAAAGCGGGTCTTGAGCCCGGTGCCCGATACCCTTGGTTGGCCCGGATCGATCTCCCAGGGATGCATGTAGAAGATCGCAGGGCGTTGCTCGCGCGCATTGAATCGACGAATCGCCCAGCGCGAAACGCCGTATGGCAAGAGTCGGAAATAGCCGCCACCGCCCGCTGGGAAATTGCGTCCAAAGGCGCGAAGGGTCGAGATCGGAATCTCGAGCAGGCCAGGGCGCGCCTGATACGGGAACCGCGGCGCGTCGGGCATGCCGTAGTGATCGTGCACGATGGGGTAGACGCTTGAGCTGTAGCAATACCCTGCGGATTCGAGGCAGTCAAACGCCCAGGGATTGACCGCGGTGATCGAAAAACTCGGCGCGCGATACCCGCGCACCTCGGTCCCGGCGATGTCTTCGAGCAGCTTCTTGGCTTTGTCGACGTCGCTCAGAAATGCGGCCTGAGACTGTTCCGTGGCGCGCAGATGGGCGTGGCCGTGGCTGGCCAATTCATGCCCTGCTTCGACGATGCGCCGCACTACTTGAGGGTGGCGCTTGGCGATCCAACCGAGGGTGAAGAAGGTCGCGTGGGTCTTGTGATCTGCAAACAAGCTCAGCAGCTTGTCGACGTTGGCTTCGACACGGCAGGGGATCGAGTCCCAGTTGCCGCGCGGAATGTGTGGAGCTAGCGCGGAGACTTGAAAGTAGTCTTCGACATCGACAGTCAGGGCATTGCGCATGCTCGCTCCCGGAATGTTCATCGATAGATCGTCTTGGGCATCGGATGGCCGAGCGCCTCCCAGACATAGGAGGTGAGCGTGACGGGCAGGACGCCGTCGAGTCGCTTCGCCGCGCGGCAAAAGCCTCTGTCGATCCCGTCGCACATCTCGCGCCTGATGCGCTCTTCGTTCGGCCACGGCCACAGCGGCACGTTCGACAAGGCGTTGAATCCGGCCTCCCCGAATCGAGCCCCGTCGACTCCGTAGCGAAGCAGGATGCTGGGACCGACGTCCGCGCCGCCGCCACCGCCGCCCTTGAGGCGCGATCCCGCCTCGACGCGCGTGACGTACTTCAAGCTCCCATCGGCGAGCACGTCGTTTCGAAAGCAACCGACCCGGCACTCGGTCTGGTTGTACGCACGACCCGGCCCGCCGGCACTCACATGCGATGGAACGTAGGCGGAATTGATCGCGTAACGACCGGCGCCCAGCGCAATCGTGTTGCGCAGCGTCCCGCCGAGCGAGGCGAGTTCGGGTGCAACCCGGATCGCATCGCCGCTGCGGCTGTGCGCCAGCAGGTTCTCGAGCAGGTTGTTGGTCGAGTAGCGCGCGAGGTTAAAGCCGCCATGCGCCGCGTTCCAGGCCACGGCGTTCGAGATCTTGATCGTCGGGTCCAGCGTCTGCCCGGCGTCGGGCTCCATGTAGTAGCCGATGTCCGGGCTGTTCAGCGAGAGCGTGCCGAGCCACTCGTTGCGGCCGAAGTAGTAGCGCGGATCGGCGGTGTGCTGCGCCACGGCGAAATCGGAATAGGGCGAATCCGTCGGGGCCAGGATGCGGTCGACGATCAGCATGTTCTGCACCGACACGTCATGCGAGTCGTAGACCGTGAAGCCGACGTTCGGGTTTCCGCTGCCCGAGCATTTGGGCGTGCCGCAACCGTCGCCGCGCACGATGACGCGGCGCCACACGTTGCGATGTGCCCGATAGTTGATCGCGATGATGCGTTCGCCCGATGCCCAGGCCCACACGTCTTCGATGAGGTTGTCGGTGTTGCCGTCGTGGTGGTCGTTCGTTCCGACGTACAGGCCGCCATGAAAGCCGCAGTTCTTCAGCGTCACGTGCCTGCTGTTGTAGAGCTGGCCTGCGCCGTCGAACGAGATGCCTTCGATGCGGATGTGGCTGTCCTTGCGGGTCTTGCGCCCGATGAAGAGCCCGCCCGAAATGCGCACCTTGCCCGCGTTTTGGGCGCGCACGATCGTCGGCTCCGCGGGCGAGACGCCCGACGGGGGTTGCGCCGAAGAGCGGCCTTCGTAGTGCAGCGCACCGGTTCCCAGCGCGCTCGAATACTCGCCGTCCAAGAGCAGCAACTCGTCAGCGCCACGCATGCGTGCGAACGCATGGGAAAAACTGCGCCATGCGGTGGCGGCCGAGCGACCGTCTGCGGCGTCGTCTCCGGCGGGGCCGAGGTAATAGGTCTGCCCGCACCATGCGATGCCATGCCATGCCAAGACCAACACCGGCAAGCAAACGCGGCGCAGCAACTGACCGAGCTTCATGGTCGCTGCACCTGTTGCGTCGCAGCGATCGCAGCGGCGCCCGGGTGGTCGGCGCCAGTCAGAGCGTCGACCCGCACTGCGGACAGCCCGCGCGCGCGCCATGAAGCCAGGATCTGCGGCATCGCGGCCACCGAGTGGGCGTAGTCTTCGTGGAACAGCACGATGTCGCCCGGGCCGGCGTTCAAACGCTCGATCCGCAGCGCGAGCTCGCGTGGATCGCGCACCACCGAGTCGTCGCTGTCAAGCGACCAGAACACCCATCGATAACCGCGCCGAGCGAGCCTAAGGAAGCTGCGCGGCGTCGTGTCGCCGAAGGGGGGCCGAAAGTCTCGCGTCAACGCGCCGCCCACGATCTGCTCGAGCAAGGCCTGGGTGCGCTCGACTTCCTGCGCAAAAGCGTCGCAAGAAGTCTGCCGGGCACTGCGATGCGAGTAGGCGTGGTTCGCGACCTGGTGACCCCGGGCGTGGATCTCCCGGACCAGCTGCGGCCACTGCTCGGCGTGCGAGCCCTGCAGAAAAAAAGTCGCGTGCGCCTGGGCCTCGGCCAGCACATCGAGCAGCGGCATCGTGTGCTCGGGGTGTGGACCGTCATCGAAAGTGAGCGCAACGCGCGACCCCTCAGGCCGACCACGCAACACGACCCGCTGCGGCCACAGCGCGGCAGCCGACCGTTTGAGAAGGCTTCCCATGCTCATGCAGCTGGATCTCGGAAATCGGCTCGCGTGGGCCAGATCGGGCGGCGCCGGGTCAGGCCTGCTGTTGAGCGATCGCGGACACCACATAGCGCCGCTTTCCGGACTCGGGCACGGCAATGTCGGCCACCTCGTGCAGCTCGACGCTGGCTTGCGCTCCGGCCATCTGGCGAATGGCGCCGGTCACGTAGTCGGCGATGCGCGGCTCGTAGCCGTCCCCTGGGACCAGGTAAACGTCGATCCGGTCGATCTTGTCCTGCCGAATCTGATAGGCGCGGATTCCGGGAAAGTCGCTGAACAAGGTCGCGAAGTTCGGTGGCGTGAGCACGCGGTCGGGCAGGACGATCAGGTCGGCAACACGCCCTTGAACGCTTTGCAGTTGCGGCAAAGTCACGCCGCATGGGCAGGGCGTGGCGTCGGCCATCGCGCCGAGGTCGCCGATTTCATAACGAATGAAGGGGAACGCGTGATTGGCTATGTCGGTCAACAGGATCCGGCCCACTTCACCGGGCGCGCACGGCCGATTCAACTTGTCGACGACTTCGACATACAGCACGTCGGCGTGCAGGTGGTAGCCGTTGTGTGCGCTGCACTCGGCGCCGATGTACATCTCGCGGCTGCCGTAGTTGTCGTGCACCTTGCCGGCACCGAACACTTTGTTGATGCGTTGCCGCTGCTCGGGCAGCAAGGTCTCCGAGCTCGTGATGATGGCCTTCAGGTAGTCGAAGCGCGCGCCCGGGTGCTGTTTTTCGATGAACTGGGCAAACACGTTCAGCCCGCTCGCATAACCCCAGATGCTGCTCGGCTGAAACTGATTGAGCTGAACGAAGTATTGTTCGAGCAGCTCCTGCGTCAGGAAGGCGACCGAATAGTCCCGATAGCGCTGCAGGAAGTACACGATCCGGCTGTGCAAGGCCTGCGCCTGCGTGTAGTCGAAGTGCGAACCCGACATGTGCACGGTGCGCTCGCCCAGCGCGACGCCAGCCCACTCGGCGCTGCGGTAGACGCTGGCGCGGTTCCAGTCCATGCCGCGCTTGTCCCAGCAGTAGTAGGTGGGCTCGCCGGTCGAGCCACCGGTGCGGCTCTTCACGAAGCGCGAGCGCGGCAGATTCGTGCATTGCAGCGCGTCGAAGTTTTCCCGGATGTTGCGTTTGGTGAGCACCGGCAGGTGAGCCACCTCCTCCAGCGAGCGCAGCGGCAGCGAACACTCGGCCAGCGCCTTCGCGTAGTAGGGGGAATTCGCCCGCGCCTGGGCCAGCAACTCGTTCAGCCGGTCGAGCTGCCAGGTTCGCAGCGCGGTTCGATCCCAGTGTTGCGACTTGCGCAGGAAATGCAGCCGCTCGATCGTGCGCCGGCCGCGCAGTAGATCGAGCGAGCGAAAGAAGACGTCCTGGTAAAGGTTCATCGGCGCGTGCCTCCCGAATAGATCGCCGCCAAGGTGGGATAGACGCTCGCCCAGCTGTATTCCTGGACCCGCCGCTGCCCCTGCTCGACCAGTCCGCGCGCCAGGGCCGGATTGCGTAGCAACTCGAGCATGTGCGCGGCCAAGGCTTCGTCATCGTCATCCGGGGCGAGCAGCCCGTCATGGCCATGCGTCACCATGTAGGGAATGCCGCCCACGGCGGTGCTGACCACGGCCACACCGCTCGCAAAGGCTTCGAGAATCGAGACTGGCTGGTTGTCGACGCGAGAAGTGTTCAGCAGGATGTGCGACTCTTCGAACAAGCGGCGCATGCGCGCGTTGTCGATGTTGCCGACAAACGTGACGCGCTGCGCCACGCCGAGTTGCTGGCACAGGGGCTCCAGTGCATCGCGCTCCGGGCCGGCGCCCGCGACGGTGAGCTGGGCGTCGTCAAACTGCCGGGCGACCCTTGCGAAGGCACGAATCCCGCACGCCACGTTGTAGATGGGCTGCAGGTGTCGCGCCATCAAGACGCGAGGCCGACAGGGCTCGCGCAAGCGATAGTGGAAGTCGTCCAGCACCAAGGTGTTGGCGACCACGCGTGACGCAAGGCCGTGCCTGGCGAACACGTCAACCAGAAACCCCGAGGGCACGATCAGCGCGTGTCCGGCGCGCAGCACAGGCAATGCGAACCTGGCCCAGCGCTCCAGAAACTGATCGGCACCACCGCCGTGATAGTGAATCACGACCCGGCGCCCGAGCAGGCGCGACCAGAGCACCGTGGGCGCACTGAACAGGAAGAAGCTCAGGAACGAATTGCTGAACAGGTGCACCACCTGCGAGCGCGCCACTGCGTGCAGCAGTCTGCCGAGAAACAGCAGCCAATTGATGGCGCCGCGCAGGCCCTTGACACGCCGCCACGCCGACGCCTGCGCAAGGGCATTTGTCGGCACGTGGATCACGCCATATCCCTCGCCGCGCAAGTTCTCGCCAAGGCGCTGCGCCTGCACGGCCATTCCGCCGGTGGGGGGCGGCAGCTCGGCGACCAGGCAGATCGTCAGGCGGCCGAAGCCCGCCCGAGCCTCGGCGGGATTCGCCATGTCGAGGGCCGCGTGCTCGCTCATGGAGTGGCTTTGGGCCGCGGCGCCGCGGCATGCGCCTCTGGCACGACGCGGCAGCTCATGCTGCGGGGCGGATCGGCTGCGCCGACAGGGGCGTTTCGGCCCATGCCGCCCGCGCAGCCACCGGCAAGCCGGCGGCTTCGATGATTTGCGCGGCATTCTGATGCCAGGTGTGCTCGGCGACGAGCTTGGCGTAGGCGCGTGCCGCCATCTCCTGGCGCAGTCCGGGCGAAGCCAACAATCGCTCGATCGCCGCACCGCACTGCGCTCGATCGAGCGGGTCGAACAGCAACGCGGTTTCGCCGTCGCGCTGCACGTCAAGAATCGGCTCCAGGCGCGGCGCCACCACGGGGATGCGCAGCCCCATGAACTCGAACATCACGACGGCGAACCGAAGTTGTTCGAGTGCGGCAGCACGGCAATATCGAGCAGCGAGATGTAGTCGAGCACCTGGGCGCGTGGCACGGCGCCCGTGAGCACGACCTTGTCTTGCAGGCCCAGGCGCCGGGCCTGGTCTCGCAGCCCCGGGTCACCGGGCCATCTCCGATCAGCAGCAGCCTTGACTCCGGGTGTGCCGGCAGCAGTTCGGCGTAGACGTCGATCAGCATGTCGAGCCGGTCCCATTGATCGAACCAGCCCGCGAACCCGAGCACGGTCTTTTCCGCCAAGCCGAGCTGTGTTGCAGTGCCGGCTTGCGTGCAATCCCCTTGACCTTGTCCAGATTGAAGGCATTGGGCACCACGCGCACCCGATCGTGCGGTAGCTCCTGAAGCAGGATGCGAGCTTTCAAGTGCGACGAGACCGTGAGAATGGACGTGCAGCGGGCGAACAGCAATCGCTCGAAAAATGCGCAGAACGCGGGCAAGGATTGCTTGCGAGCGCGGTGTTCGATCCCGCTCACCTCATTCGCCTCGAGCACGAACGGGATGCGCTTCTGGCGTGCGAGCAACGCGCCGGCGAGCAGATAGAAGGCATAGCGTTCGTACACCAAGTCGAACTTCTGGCTTGACATCACGGCTCTCAGCCGCCACCAGGCGGGAACGTTGTAGGCCAACTCGGCGATCTCGAACAGGCTGTTGGGCAGGTGCCGGCTGATCCACTTCCAGATCGACTGGATGCCGCCGGTCTTGACCTGGGCCTTGTCCACCGGCGTGCTGTGGGCCGGGTTCATGGGGTCGATGCCAGGGGGCGACACCACGGTGACGCGATGGCCCATGGCCTGCAGCGCGTGCACGATGCTGGTGATGTGCACGCCCTCCGCGCCGCGCCCCTGGGTGCGATGGTGGTAGAGGATGTTCAGTGACATGGGCACGCCTCAGGCATTGCAGTGGATCGGTGCATAGAGCGCGGCATAGCGCTCGAGCATGGCGCTCGACGAGAACTCGCGGGCCTGGAACTCCCGCGCCGCGTCGCCGTACTGGCGGCGCAATCCGGGTGAAGCGGCAAGTGAATTCATGGCCGCGGCGAAACCGTCGATGTCTTCCGAAGGGACCAGCAGGCCGGTGCGATGCTCCAGCACGGTCTCCGGAAACCGCCGACCTGGGTCGCGACCATGGGCAGGCCGGCGCGCATCGCTTCGAGCAAGGCGATCGAGATGCCCTCGTAACGCGAGGACATCAGGAAAACGTCGGCGCGCCCCAGCAGCTCGGCCACATCCGACCGGAAGCCTGTAAGTTCGACGTTCGCCCCCAGTTCAGGCCGGCGATGAGCGATTCCATGGCGGGACGCTCCGGGCCATCGCCCACCAGCAGCAGCGTCGAGTCCGGGCAGTGGGCCACGACGCGGGCGAACGCCCGGATCATGATGGCCTGGTTCTTGATCGCGTCCAAGCGGCCGACGGTGAGGAACGTGGGCCCCTCGCCGTCCGGCGTGCTTCGCGGCCCCGCACGACAATCCGTTGTGCACGGTCGTCGACCGGCCGGCTCGATGCCGACGACGTCGGAATGTTCCCGGATGGAGTCCGAGACGGCGACAACGCGGCAAAAGCGGCGCGCCATGCGGCGCTCCAGCCAATGGCGCAGCGGCGCTTGAGCGCGGCAGCGCACCCGCGTCGAGGCCTGGTAGGGGCCGTGGACCGTGTGCACCGACACCGGCACCCGGGCCAGCATGCCGCGATGCCGCCTTCGAGAAACACGCTCCAGTTGTGGGTGTGCACAACGTCGTAGCCGTTGCCGCGAATGGCGCGCAAGGCGCCAAGGCAGGAAATAGTCGTTGCCATCGCCGCGTTGCATGCAAAACGTCTTGACACGCGAATCGAGATCGCGCGCGAGGTCGCCGATTCGCGTCGGCAGCAGACCGACACTTCGTGTCGCGCGACCAAACCGTTCGCCAGCGAACCAGGACTTTCTCCGCGCCGCCGAAGTCGAGCGTATCGATCACATGCAGGATGCGCACGGCCTCAGGTCGCCCCCGCCGGCGTGGACTGTGTTGCGAGTTCGCGGACCTTGCGCACCATCTCCCACGCCGTGACATAGTGCAGCTCGCAGCCTCGCGGTCTCGGTACTGGCGTTCGAGCTCGGTCCACAGCGCTGGAACCCTGCGCCCCGAACAGCATCTCGATCGAGCGCTCGGTGGCGCCGTGGGTGTGCACCTTGATGAAGACATGCTCCTCGGCGCCCTGACCGCGACGTGCCAGCGGCCCCACAGCGCCACGCGATGCGCGCTGGGCGGGGCGTCGTCCGAGAGCTCGGCGCTTTCGATGCGCGGCAGGAGGCCGAACTTGCCCTCCTTCCAGTTGAGCGTCAGCGGACCCTGGACCATCAGCAGCTCGCCCGGCTCGCCCCACTGCCCGACCGCGGCGTCGCGGCCGGTGTCGTGCGACTTGCGGCAGCCCGCCTGCCCGCGCGCGAAGTAGATCGAGTTGATCTTGCGGTTTGCGTATCGCTCGGCGCGGAAGGCATCGTCATGTCCACGCGGCAACCGGTTTCCACCAGCACGTCCAGCTCGTCGTCCACACCGCACCAGCGGCCGTCCGGCCGCGAGTTGTCGAGCGCCCAGTTGCCGTGGATGAAGGCGTAGACGATCTGTCCCGTTTCGTCCTTCCGCAACAGGCCGTGGCGTCGTGCAGCAGGTGAACGAACGGCGTAGCGATGGCGCGAAGGTTGTCAGCCGTGTCCCCATCGTGGTGGAGGTGGACCTCGACGTCCCCGAGTCCCGGCGCGCACAGGCTGCACTGGTCGAGCAGTTCCGCGTCATATTCCTCGTGGGTAGAAGAAGGAGTGCTCAGGCGGCCGGCCCTCGTTGTCGCGGTGCCAGCACGCCGGGTATTTCTGGACCCACCCGCGACCCGCCGGTGCGCCCGCTCGCGGTCCTGGGTGCCGCCGTAGGGCTCGTAGTGGTCGGCGAAGCAGAAGTCGACGTGGCGGATCGGCGCCGCTGCCCGCGCCATGCACCACGGCGTCTGTTGCGCAGGTCTCGCCGAGCCCGCAGGTCGGTGCCGTCTGCGCCGACGCGCGCCAAGGCCCAGCCGCCGGTGCGCTGCCGGTAGGCGGCCGGCGCGGAGGGCCGAGCCGGCGTCGCGCTCATCGCTGACCTTCTACCACTGGTACATACTCGTAGCCGTGGCGACGCAGGCCGAGACAGTGCCACAAGTGCATCGCAAGACTGGAGCAGGCACATCTACAGGGCGATGCGGCATCGCGCCAGTTGCCGGCGCCTGCCGAGCCGACCCACGCAGGCGCATGGTCGACGCCAGCTTGTCGGCGGTCGACGTGAGCTGGTTGAAGCGCTCGAGGTCAGGCGGGGAGGACCGGCGCGCCAGCATCAGCGCCCAGAAGACTGCACCGCCGGCCAGCGCAGCACCTTGTGCGACGGGTGAGCGTGGCGAAGGTCACCGTGCTGGCCCAGGAGGCGCCGCGCTGGCGCCTGGTGCTGTCAGAACCGCCGCTCACCGTGCGCACCTTAGCAGTGAAGATCGTCTTCAGTCTTGATTCGAGGCACATGCTGCGTGCGGGAGCGCGCGGCCGGTTTCCGTCCCGGACGCGGGTCTGGACTTCAGCCCGCCAGTTCAAGCATTGATCGCGGTGTGGTGACTTGATAAGCAGCTCGTCCAAGTAGTTTGGTCCAGCGCGCGGCGGATCGCCGAAGATTCACCGTCCGCCATCGTGATCAAGCCAGCCGCTCTCCGCGGGGGTGACACCGGGTGGTGGCTCCAATGCCAGAGCCGTCGCCCGCGCCGGATTCGCGGTCGGCCGATGCGTGAAGATCTGCCTCAGCCCGCGCACGCCGCCGCGCGGTCAGGGCGAATCGTCGACCGGCTTCGCGCCAAGGCGTCGAGCGTGGAACTCGTCTCCGCGTCTGAGAGCGCGACGATCTGCGACGT